>NZ_JAYREB010000004.1:0-276605 GCF_041909095.1 Azonexus sp.
CGGACCTTCAGCCCGGTTTCCGGGCTGACCACAAAAAGCTGTTTCCAGAGAAACCGAGCCGGGCTTGTTCAACAACCGGTTCAGATCGCGGCTCGCTTCGCGATCACGATCTAACCTTAATCGTTAGATTTCAATTCGAGATCCTTAAGGATGTCGTCTAAGTCTCTCTCGAAGGCCTCGAATCCCTTCTTTTCTGTATTGGACGAGATAACCTGCGCAACCTCGCTGTGGGTCGTCCCTTTGTTCTTTACGAGGTTGTTCCAGTCAGTAAAGTCAAAAGATACCGTTCCCTTACGGTGCAAGTCGTCAATCAGCACTCGATAGATCGTTGAGGCGTTGCACATGGCCCCCGGTGCAATTACGTCGACCAATCTGGAGATTCGACCAATCGCAGCATCTTGAAATCCGGTTGCGGGCAAGTCAGGAGTAACGAACCTCAGTGATTTAGGGAGGGGGTAGGTACTTAGCTCCTTGTCGATTGCTGCTTGGATGTCTTTCAAGCAGTCATCGTGAAGATCTCCGATCGTGATGATCGAAAGCTTCAGGCCTTCTGTTTTGGGCGGCAAATTGAAGCCGCAAGTGGCCACAAGGTCGAGAGAGTTGAGCTTATCAACGAAGGGTTTTGCACGAACCCCTTGGATCATTTTGCCGAGAATTGAGTTTGTTACCTTCTTGGCTGTCGCTTTGGGTACGGAAGTGATCCTTTTAGCGGTCCAACCAGATTCAAGTACATTTTTAACCTGGCTGAATTCGAACCTTGCAACGGTCTCATTGGTGGATGTGGCCAGCACAACATCCTCATGAAGCTCTATGAAGACTACGTAATCATCAGCGGCTTCGTGAGCGCCAAGAATCCGGCACAGTGCCCAGTGGTACTGGTATTCGTATTTCTCGAACGTTTGCGCACCAGACGTTTCACGCTGGGCTGCAGCAAGAGGGTTACTACTTGGCGCTCCACTTGATGTATCCAACCATGCCCCCTGAATCCCTTAACTTTTTGTCAGTTTATGGCCTCAAACTGCCAGTAGAGATCAAACATACCGTGAGAGTAACAGGAAAATCAGTTGTGATATATCCATGGCATTCATGATCTGGCCGTCTTCTATGTTTTTTCGATCAATATTCTCTGCCGCAATTGTCTTTTTCTACCAAGCCAGCCTTGCAGGCCAGAACGGCTACTACCTGTTCTCAATCGATAGCGAGAACACGCGAAACGGACACGGGCTCGTAGGCAGTAAATCCAGACCTGCCTCCGTAGCGGTCAAGGTGTCGCCCTTCGATGCGCAAGTCACGCGACCGATAGGCAATTTCGATTTTTGTCGTAGTACCTCATGGCGCCGAGACGTGTGGGTATGTCCGGAGTTTCGTGTATGGCTGCCATCGGCAGCTCGTTTTCTAGATGGCAGCTTTGGCCGAACAGTTCGCATTCAACATTTGCCTTTAACGGCCGCTGCAATCGATGAGCTGCCGTTGCTCCGCCGCCCAACAGGTGAAGAGTCGTTCTTGAACGCGCTCAGATTGTATTGGCGACAGGTGTTTCTGGAACGTGATCGAAAAAACTCAAATCGCCTGATTTCGAGGTTTTTCGTCAAGCTGAGCAACAAAAAACCCTGCAGATCATTGTGGCACAACGGTTTGCTATCTCGATCTAAGCTGCGAAAGTCTCAACTTGAGCTGCGGACGAGAGCACTCCCCGAAATTTCCCTTGACTCCATCATGTCGATATAACTAAACTTATCGACATGAAAAACGACTACAGCCAAACCATTCCCCCCCAGTGGGCCGTCATGTCCAGGATCTTCGTTGCCCTGGGCGATGAGCATCGGCAGCGCATCCTGTTGCTGTTCGAGCCGGGGGAGCGGCTCAATGTGGGGCAGATTGCCGAGGTGTCGACGCTGGCGCGGTCGACCGTGTCGCATCACCTGAAGGTCTTGCACGAGGCCGGGGTGCTGGCTTCGGAGAAGATCGGCAAGGAGGTGTGGTTCTGGATCGACCGCCAGGCGCTGGAAACCACTTTCACCAACGTGCTCGATTACGTCCGGGAGTCCACCTGATGCGTGCCTTGCTGCGTCCTTTTCTGCGGCTGCTGGTCGGCCTGCTGTTCCGCGTCGATGTGCGCTTCCGGCAGTCCGATTTTTCGCAGCGCAAGCTGTTGATCGTCGCCAACCACGAGTCCTTCCTCGATGGCTTGCTGCTTGGCCTCTACCTGCCGCTCGATCCGGTTTTCGTCGTGCATACCGGGGTGGCCAACAATTTCTGGTTCCGCCTGTTGCTGTCGCAGGTCGATTACCTGGCGGTCGATCCGACCAGCCCGATGGCGATGAAGAAGGTGATCCGGCTGATTGAATCCGGGCGGCCGGTGGTCATCTTCCCGGAAGGGCGGATCACCCGCACCGGTTCGCTGATGAAGGTCTATGACGGCCCCGCCTTCGTCGCTGCGAAGACCGGCGCGACGGTGATCCCGGTGCGCGTCGATGGCGCGTCGCGCTCCTACTTCTCGCGCCTGTCGGGCAGTTACCCGAAGGTGATCTTTCCGAAAATCCGCCTGACCGTGCTGCCGGAAGCGCATTTCCCGATGCCCGAGGCGCCCACCGCCAAGCAGCGGCGGCGCAAGGCCGGCGAGCAGATGCGCAAGCTGATGCAGGAGATGATCTTCGCTTCGCGCCCCACCCAGACCTTGTACGGCGCGCTGTGTGACGCGGCCCGGGTGTATGGACGCGGCCGGCGCCTGCTGGAGGACGTGAAGCAGATCGAGTATTCGTACAACGACCTGTTGAAGATGGCGCTGATTCTCGGCCGGCAGATCGAGCGCGTGTCGCGGCCGGGCGAGAAGGTCGGCCTGCTGCTGCCCAACCTGGTGCCGACCATCGGCCTGATCTTCGGCCTCACCGCCAGAAAGCGCGTGCCGGCGATGCTCAACTACACCGCCGGCACCGACGCCATGCAGGCCGCCTGCACCGCCGCCGAGGTGAAGACGGTGGTAACCTCGCGCGCCTTCGTCGAGCAGGCCAAGCTCGGCGACAAGCTGGCCGGGCTGCGGGGCATCGAACTCCTGTACCTGGAAGACATCCGCGAGCGCATCGGCCTCGCCGACAAGCTGTGGCTGGTGCTGTGGGCGATCCGCTTCCCGCACGCCTTTGAGCTGCACGCCTCGCCGGAAGACGCGGCGGTGGTGCTGTTCACCTCGGGCTCCGAGGGTAAGCCGAAGGGCGTCGTCCTGCCGCACCGGGCGATTCTTGCCAACATCGCGCAGATTCGCGCGGTGATCGACTTCTCGGTCGACGACAAGGTGTTGAACGCGCTCCCCATCTTCCACAGCTTCGGTCTAACCGCCGGCGCGCTGCTGCCGGTGCTGACCGGCGCCAACCTCTTCCTCTACCCGTCGCCGCTGCATTACCGGGTGATCCCGGAGGTTGCCTACGACCGCAACTGCACCGTGCTCTTCGGCACCTCGACCTTCCTCGGCAACTACGCCAAGTTCGCCCATCCCTACGATTTCTACCGGCTGCGCTACGTCGTCGCCGGCGCCGAGAAGCTCTCCGAAGCGGTGCGCAGCCAGTGGTTCGAAAAGTTCGGCGTGCGCATCTTCGAAGGCTACGGCGCCACCGAAACGGCGCCGGTGCTGGCGGTCAACACGCCGATGGCGTACAAAACCGGCACCGTCGGCAACCTGCTGCCGGGCATCGAGCACAAGCTGGTGCCGGTGCCGGGCATAGACAACGGCGGCATCCTGCACGTGCGCGGTCCGAACGTCATGGCCGGCTACCTCAAGGCCGAACAGCCGGGCGTACTGCAGCCGCCGGCCTCGGCGGCCGGCGACGGCTGGTACGAAACCGGCGACGTGGTCGACATCGACGACGAGGGTTTCGTGAAGATCGTCGGCCGGGTCAAACGCTTCGCCAAGATCGCCGGCGAGATGGTCAGCCTGGAAGTGGTCGAGAAACTCGCCATCGCCACCGCGCCGGACAAGCCGCACGCGGTGTCGAGCCAGCCCGACGAAAGCAAGGGCGAGGCGCTGGTGCTGTTCACCACCGACCCGGCCTTGGCCCGCGAGGCGCTGGCCAGCAAGGCGCGCGAACTCGGCCTGCCGGAACTGGCGGTGCCACGCAAGATCGTCCGGGTCGAGGCGCTGCCGCTGCTCGGCACCGGCAAGATCGATTATGTGACCTTGAAACAGATGGCGGAGGCGGCGTGATGCAATTCAATCCACAACGCCGCCGTTGGCTCGGCCTGCTGGCGGCTGGCGGTGCCCTGGCTGCCGCCGGTGCCAGCCTGGCCAAACCGGTGGTGGTCAATCCCTGCCGCGCGGCGATTCCCGTCCGCCTGCTCGACAGTCCCTGGCTGCAGCAGGCCTGGGCCGGCATCGATCCGGCCGGGCTGTGGGACTGTCACGTTCATCTCGCCGGGTTGGGCGACGGCGGCAGCGGCATCGAGGTCGGGCCGCAACTGTCGTCGCCCTTGCATCCGCTGCACTACGCGCAGCGCCTGTTCTACATGAACGCTGGCTGCGCGCACGATGCGCCGGGTGCCGTCGATGCCGCCTACACGGCGCGCCTGCTCAACCTGTGCGAGGCGATGCCGGAAGGCTTCAAGGTCATGCTCTTCGCCTTCGAGCGTTTCCACGACGCGGCCGGCCAGGCGCACCCGGAGCATTCGGCCTTCTACGTGCCGAACGCCTGGGCGGCCAAGCTGGCGCGCGAGTTCCCGGCGCGCTTCGAATGGGTGGCGTCGCTGCATCCCTACCACGCGACGGCGGTCGACGACCTGAAACAGGCGATTGCCGGCGGCGCCCGCGCCGTCAAGTGGCTGCCGGCGGCGCAGGGGATGGACCCGGCCGACGCGAAGTGCGATGCCTTCTATCGCGTGCTGGCCGAATCCGCCACGCCGCTGATCGTTCATTGCGGCGAGGAGCAGGCGGTGCGGGGCAGCGACACGCAGGCCTTCGGCAACCCGCTGCGTCTGCGTCGGGCGCTCGACCTCGGCGTCAAGGTCGTCGTCGCCCACTGCGCGACCATGGGCAGCGACCTCGACGACGACGGCAGCGTGCGCCCCAGCTTCGACCTCTTCCTCAAGGCGATGGCCGAGCCGCGCGCCAAGGACTTGCTGTACGGCGACATCTCGGCGATCGCGCTGCGTAATCGCCAGCCGGCGGTGATCCGCACCCTGCTCGAACGCGTCGATCTGCACCCGCGCCTGCTGCACGGTTCCGACTACCCGCTGCCCGGCATCCTGCCGCTGATTTCGGCGGCGACGCTGGCCCGCGCCGGGCTGCTGCCGAAGGGCGCGGTCGTCGATCTCGACGCGCTGCGCGAGCACAATCCGCTACTCTTCGATTTCGTTCTCAAGCGCCTGCTCAACTGGCAGGGGCATTCCTTTTCGCCGGCGGTGTTCGACACCCGCCGCATCTTTTCGGGCCAGCGCGCATGAGCGGACAATTCGGACTCCTCAAGGAAAAACGTTTCGGGCCGCTGTTCGGCACCCAGTTCCTCGGCGCCTTCAACGACAACCTGTACAAGAACGCGCTGGTCGTCCTGCTGACTTTCCAGGCGGCGCAATGGACGAGCATCGCGCCGGAACTTCTGGGCAACCTGGCGGCCGGCATCTTCATCCTGCCTTTCTTCCTCTTTTCGGCGACCGCCGGCCAGCTCGCCGACAAGTACGACAAGGCGGCGCTGGCGCGCTTTTCCAAGCTGCTGGAAATCCTCATCATGGGCATCGCCGCCGTCGGTTTCGCGCTCCACAGCCTGGCCTGGCTGCTCGCCGCGCTGTTCCTGCTCGGCCTGCAATCGACGCAGTTCGGGCCGGTCAAGTACGCGATCCTGCCGCAGCACCTGCATGCCGACGAACTGGTCGGCGGCAACGCGCTGATCGAGGCCGGCACCTTCGTCTCGATCCTGATCGGCACCCTGGCCGGCGGCCTGCTCGCCGGCAGCGTCGCCCAGCCGATGTGGATCGCGATCGGCGGACTGGCGGTCGCCGTGCTCGGCTATCTCTACAGCCGCGGCATCCCGAAGGCGCCGCCGCCGGCGCCGGAACTGCGGATCAACTGGAACCCGCTGAGCGAAACCTGGCGCAGCATCAACTTCGCCCGCGGCAACCGCAGCGTCTTCCTCTCCATCCTCGGTGCCTCCTGGTTCTGGCTCTACGGCGCGTTGTTCCTCGCCCAGTTCCCGGCCTACACGAAGAACGTGCTGGGCGGCGGCGAGACCATGGTGACGCTGCTGCTCGCCATCTTCACCGTCGGCATCGGCGTCGGCTCGCTGCTCTGCGAGCGGATGTCCGGCAAGCATGTCGAGATCGGCCTGGTGCCTTTCGGCTCGATCGGTTTGACGCTGTTCGGCATCGACCTCTACTTCGCGTCGCCGGTCGGCCTGGTCGGCACGACGGCGCACGAGCTGACGGCCTTGCTCAGTCTGCCGGCGGTCTGGCGCGTGCTGTTCGACTTGCTGATGCTGGGCATGTTCGGCGGCTTCTTCATCGTTCCCCTCTACGCGCTGGTGCAGTCGCGCAGCGAGCCGGCGCACCGTGCCCGGATCATTGCCGCCAACAACATCCTCAATGCGCTGTTCATGGTCGTCGGCGCACTCGGCGCGGCGGCGGCGCTTGGCGCCGGGCTGTCGATCCCGGCGCTGTTCGGCATCGCGGCGCTGCTCAACGCGCTGGTCGCGGTGTATATCTACGGGCTGGTGCCGGAATTCCTGCTCCGCTTCGTCGCCTGGCTGCTGGTCAAGGCGGTGTACCGGCTGCGCTGCGAGGGCGTCGAGCACATTCCGCTGAACGGGCCGGTGCTGCTCGTCGCCAACCACGTCAGCTTCGCCGACGCGGTGATCCTGATGGGGGCGTCGCCGCGGCCGATCCGTTTCGTCATGGACCACCGCATCTTCCGCACGCCGCTGCTCGGCTTCGTCTTCCGCCACTGCGGGGCGATCCCGATCGCCCCGGCCAAGGAAGATCCCGCGTTGATGGAAAAGGCCTTCGCCGAAGTCGCGGCGGCGCTCGCCGACGGCCAGCTGGTCGGCATCTTCCCGGAAGGCAACATCACCGCCGACGGCGAGCTGCAGCCCTTCCGGCCGGGCGTTGCCCGCATCCTCGCCGCCAACCCGGTGCCGGTGGTGCCGATGGCGTTGTCCGGGCTGTGGGGCAGTTTCTTCTCGCGCATCGACGGGGTGGCGATGAAGACGCCGTTCCGCCGCGGCATGTTCTCGGCCATCGGGCTCAAGGTCGGGGCGCCGCTGGATGCCGCGGCGGCGACGCCGGAACGACTGTTCGAAAGCGTGCTGGCGCTCCGGGGCGAGCGCCGCTGAGCGGTTAGAATAGGCGTTTTCCATGTCGTGGATTTGAAGATGAGCCTTTCTTCGTCGATTCCCGCCGATTCCCTGGCGGGCCTAGCCGATACCGATCTGCAGCGCCAGGCGGCGCGTATGGCGCAGGATGTGTTTGCCGGCGTTTTCCGGCAGGCGGTGAGTAGCGACGACGCCGACGACACGGCGCGTCTCGCCGATCTCGGCAGCCGCTGCAGCAACTGGTGCCGGGCTGCCGGCAGCGACGACGGGCGCGCCCTGCGCCTGGCCCTGCTGATCAGCGGCCTCGACCAGTGGGGGCTGGCCTACAGCCAGGCCTTCCAGCTGACGGCGATCCCGGCGCTGACGGCCCTGGTCGGCGCCCTGCGCAGCGCGCTCGACGCCCAGGCCGACGCCCGTTTCCAGCGCTTTTTCGCGCAACTCGACGGCGACGAGGCGGCGGCGATCGATTTCAAGATCGAATTGCGGCGCGCCATCCACCTCGCCCTGTGGCACGCCATGGCGGCCTGCGAGACCGGCGAGCAAGCGGCAAACATCGTCCGCCCGCTGGGCGGCCTGATGCTGGCGCTTGACCAGCGCATGCCGGAACTCGGCTGGCGCCTGCTGGCCGACGCCCTGGCCAGCATCCAGATTCGCCTGCTGCAGGATAATTCGGCATCGACCGTGGCGCAGGAAGCGACGCAAACGCTGTTCGCCGCGTTGCGCCAAGCGCTGCCGGCCGAGCGTTACCAGGCCATCCTGGCGCATTCCGGGCAGGCAGTGATCGCCTGGCAGCGCGCCCAGCGCCCGGTCGTACACTGAGGGGCGGCCATGAACTGGCAGGCCTTGCGCACCCGGCTCGACCTCTACGAAAAACTGATGCGGCTGGACAAGCCGATCGGCACCCTGCTGCTGCTCTGGCCGACTTTCTGGGCGCTGTGGCTGTCCGCCGACGGGCGGCCGGACTGGATCGTCGTCTGGGTCTTCGCCCTCGGCACCTTGTTGATGCGTTCTGCCGGCTGCGTCATCAACGACTATGCCGACCGCGATTTCGACAAGCACGTCGAGCGCACCCGCGAGCGGCCGCTGACCGCCGGCCGGGTCAGCACGCGCGAGGCGCTGGCGCTGTTCGCCGTGCTCTGCCTGGCGAGTTTCGCGCTGGTTGTTGCGCTTGGCAAACCGCTGGTGATCTGGCTGTCGATTCCGGCCGTCTTCCTGGCCGCCAGCTACCCTTTCACCAAGCGCTTCCTTGCCATTCCGCAGGCCTACCTCGGCATCGCCTTCGGTTTCGGCATCCCGATGGGCTACGCGGCGCAGCTCGCGACGGTGCCGGCGGAAGCCTGGTGGATGCTGCTCGCCAACATCTTCTGGGCGGTCGCCTACGATACCGAATACGCGATGGTCGACCGCAACGACGACCTGAAGATCGGCATCAAGACCTCGGCGATCACCTTCGGCCGCTTCGACGTTGCCGCTGTCATGGGCTGCTACGCGGTGACCCTGGCCATCCTCGCCGGTGTCGGCGCGCAGCGCGGTCTGGCCTGGCCCTTCTACTTGGGGCTGGCGCTGGCCGCAGGTATGATGCTCAGGCATTTCTTCTGGATCCGCGGTCGGGAGCGCATGCCCTGCTTCAGGGCCTTTCTCGACAACAACCGGGTGGGGGCCGCGATCTTCGCGGGGCTGGTCGCCAGTTACTGGGTATGAGGTAAGGCATGGCAGTGAATGAGGGGAATTTTGCCCGGGTCGGGCTCGGCGACATCGTGGTCGGCCAGCCTTTGCGCTGGAATCTCTACAACGAGGCCCGCGAGCAGATTCGCCGTCAGGGCGAGATTTTCGATACGCTGGAGGCGATCGACGCGCTGGTTTCCCCCGGCGTCTACCGCCTGCTGTCGAACGCCGAGAAGCAGGCGCGCGATGTCGCCTTCGACACCTCGCGCATCCGCGTCGGCGACGCGATCCAGCTCGAAGTCTCGCCGGAACAGCCGCGCTACGTCGTCTTCCTGATCGGCTACCAGAAGAACAAGGGGATCATCGTCACCCCGCCGGAAAGCGCCGGCGGCCTGATGATGCTGCGCGACGGACAATCCTTCGTCGGCCGCTTCTTCTCCGGACAGCGCGCCTTCGCCTTCTCGACGACGCTGGTCAGACAGACCTCGGTGCCCTTCCCGCACATGCACCTGGCTTACCCGCGTGACCTGCGCGTCCAGGAAGTGCGCAAGAGCCCGCGCATCGACGTGCAGATGATCGCCGCCATCGAGTTCGTCGACCGCGATGCGCCGCAGGCTTCGGGCAAGATCTGCAACCTCAGCGCCACCGGCGCCGCCTTGCGCACCAAGCAGCGGCTGGCACCGATCGGCGAGAAGGTCCGCCTCAAGTTCAAGCTCGCCATCCAGGGGCTGGAAACCTATCTCTCGGTACTGTGCGAAATTCGTTCGCTCGCCGACAACCGCGACGATCCGGCGATGCCGGTGCTGTGGGGCCTGAGTTTCGTCGAAACCGACAGCCACGCTCATTTCGCGCTGTCGGCCTATGTTTACGGCATGCTGCTCGGCGAAGTCTGAATCCCGGGCGACGGAGTTTTCTTGAAATACCATGACTTGCGCGACTTCCTGTCGCAACTGGAAAAGACCGGCGAACTGAAGCGCATTGGCGTGCCGGTCGACACCCATCTGGAAATGACCGAAATCGGCGACCGCGTGCTGCGCGCCGGCGGTCCGGCGCTGCTTTTCGAGCAGGCGACGACCGGCGGCCGAAAACACGAGATGCCAGTGCTCACTAACCTGTTCGGCACGCCGAAGCGCGTTGCCCTCGGGATGGGCGAGGAATCGGTGCAGGCGCTGCGCGAGGTCGGCAAGCTGCTCGCCTACCTGAAGGAGCCGGAACCGCCCAAGGGTCTGAAGGACGCCTGGGACAAGCTGCCGGTGCTGAAGCAGGTGCTCAACATGGCGCCGAAGAAGATCAGCAACGCGCCCTGCCAGGAAGTCGTCTGGGAGGGCAAGGATGTCGATTTGTCGCGCCTGCCGATCCAGCATTGCTGGCCGGGCGACGTCGCGCCGTTGATCACCTGGGGTCTGGTGGTGACCAAAGGCCCGCACAAGAACCGGCAGAATCTCGGCATCTATCGCCAGCAGGTGCTCGGGCCAAACAAGGTGATCATGCGCTGGCTGGCGCATCGCGGCGGCGCGCTCGACTTCCGCGATCACCAGCAGGCCAACCCGGGCCAGCCTTTCCCGCTGGCGGTGGTGCTCGGCTGCGACCCGGCGACCATCCTCGGCGCGGTGACGCCGGTGCCGGACAGCCTTTCCGAATACCAGTTCGCCGGCCTGCTGCGTGGCGGCAAGACTGAACTGACGCAGTGCCTCGGCTCCGGTTTGCAAGTGCCCGCTTCCGCCGAAATCGTGCTGGAAGGCCACATCCATCCCGGCGAGAAAGCGCTCGAAGGGCCCTACGGTGACCACACCGGCTATTACAACGAGCAGGCCGAGTTCCCGGTGTTCACCATCGACCGCATCACCATGCGGAAAAAGCCGATCTACCACAGCACCTACACCGGCAAGCCGCCCGACGAACCGGCGGTGTTGGGCGTGGCGCTCAACGAGGTGTTCGTCCCGCTGCTGCAGAAGCAGTACCCGGAGATCGTCGATTTCTACCTGCCGCCGGAAGGCTGCTCGTACCGGATGGCCATTGTCTCGATCAAGAAGGCCTACCCCGGCCACGCCAAGCGCATCATGTTCGGCATCTGGAGCTTCCTGCGCCAGTTCATGTACACCAAGACCATCGTCGTCGTCGATGAGGACATCGACATCCGCGACTGGAAGGAAGTGATCTGGGCGATGACCACGCGCTTCGACGCGGTGCGCGACACGACACTGGTCGACAACACGCCGATCGATTATCTCGATTTCGCCAGCCCGGTCGCCGGCCTCGGCTCGAAGATGGGGATCGACGCGACCAACAAGTGGACGGGCGAAACCAACCGCGAGTGGGGGCGGCCGATCGTCATGGACAAGGATGTGAAGCAGCGCGTAGACAACCTCTGGGGGAGCCTCGGCTTATGAACCTGCGCGTCGTCGATCTCGACCTCAACGATGCGGCGCACGCCGCGGCCTTGCTCGACCTGCTTGACCACTACGCTCAGGACCCGATGGGCGGCGGCAATGGCCTCAAGCCAGAAGTGAAGGCGGCGCTGGTCGATGGCCTCAAGGGCGTGCCTTTCTTCCACGGCGGGCTGGCGCTGGCCGCCGACGAAGCGGTCGGGCTGATCAACTGCTTCGCCGGTTTTTCGACCTTCGCCGCCCGGCCGTTGCTCAACATCCACGACATCGTCGTGCGTCGCGAGCACCGCCGCCAGGGCATCGGCCAGGCGCTGCTGGCCTGGGCCGAAGCCAGGGCGCGCGCGCTCGGCTGCTGCAAGCTGACGCTGGAAGTGCTGTCGAACAATCACAAGGCGATGGCCTCCTACCAGCTCGCCGGTTTCGCGCCTTACGTGCTCGACCCGGCCGCCGGCCAGGCGCTGTTCCTGCAGAAGATGCTGGCCGAGGAGAAGCCATGAACCCACCGATCGAATCCGGCCCCGGCGGCGTCCGTCCGTCGCTGGTCAATGTCACCCATCTGATCTACGGCCTGCACGCCATCGCCGTATTGATCGGGGTCACCTCGTCGGCGACCATCGTCGGCGGTTTCGTCTTCGGGCTGCCGTCCTTGCTCGGCGTCTTCCTCAACTACTGGATGCGCAGCGAAGTCCGCGGTACCTGGCTGGAAAGCCATTTCCGCTGGCAGATCCGGACCTTCTGGTTCACCGTGCTGTGGCTTGGCGTATACGGTCTGTTCCTGATCACCATCATCGGCATCCCGATTGCCTTCGTGTTGATCCTCGGCCTCGGCTTCTGGGTCGCCTACCGCGTCGTCCGTGGCTGGCTGGCGCTCAACGCCGGCGAGACGATCAACGCCTGATTTCCCGGCTGCGCAGCCAGCGCAGCAGGGTCTGGAAAAGAACTTCCGGATCGACCGGCTTGGCGATGAAGTCGTTCATCCCCGCTGCCAGGCAGCGCGCCTTGTCTTCGGCGAAGGCGTTGGCCGTCATCGCCAGGATCGGGATGTCCTGCCAGCCGGGCAGGGCGCGGATCTGGCGGGTGGCGCCGAGGCCGTCGAGCTTGGGCATCTGCATGTCCATCAGGACTAGGTCGTAGGTCTGGCTGCTGGCTTTGGCGACGGCGCGCTCGCCGTCTTCGGCGACGTCGACCTGGAGCCTGGCATCGGCGAGCAAGGCCAGGGCGACCTCGCGGTTGATCGGCTCGTCTTCGGCGAGCAGCAGCCGGCAGTGGCCGAAATCGCGGGCGAGTACCAGCTCGGCCGCTTCCTGCTTGCCATCGGCCGGGGGCGCTGACGGCACGCTCGCCGCCGTCAGCCCGCTGGCACGTTGCAGGCGGGCGGTGAACCAGAAGCGGCTGCCATGCCCCGGCTCGCTGTCGACGCCGGTGTCGCCGCCCATCGCCCGGGCCAGCTTGCGGCTGATGACCAGGCCCAGACCGGTGCCGCCGAAACGCCGGCTGATCGAGTTGTCGGCCTGCTCGAAGGCGTTGAACAGGCGTTCCTGGGCGGCCTTGTCGATGCCGATCCCGGTGTCTTCGACTTCAAAGCGCAGGAGGACGCTGCTCTCGTCGTCACTGTCGACGCGCGTGTGCAGTGTGACGCTGCCGCGTTCGGTGAACTTGACCGCGTTGCCGGCAAAGTTGAGCAGCGCCTGTTGCAGGCGGGCGGCGTCGCCGCGCAGGCGGATGGCGCCAGCCTGGTTGTCGGTGAGCAGGGCAATGCCCTTGGCTTCTGCCTTGTCGACCAGCATCGATGCGACATTGGCGAGGATGGCGCCGGGTTGCACCTCGGCGTCGTCGAGTTCGAACTTGCCGGCTTCGATCTTCGACAGGTCGAGGATGGCATTGATGATGTTCAGCAGGTGCTGGCCGGCCATGTCGATCTTGTCCAGGCGTTGCCGCTGCTCGTCCGGCAGGCCGCTGCGCCGCATCAGGTGGGCCATGCCGGTGATGGCGTGGAGCGGGGTGCGGATTTCGTGGCTCATGTTGGCGAGGAAGCTGCTCTTCGCGACGTTGGCCGCTTCGGCGGCTTCCTTGGCGTCGTGCAGGGCCTTTTCCGCTTCCTTCTGCTGGCTGATGTCGGTGATGAAGGCGATCAGGCTGGCAGGCCGCTCGGCACAGGCTTCGCGGTAGTTGAGACTGATGCTGACCGGGATTTCCCGGCCGTCCCGGGTCAGTTGCCGGCTTTCGAGGCGGGTGGCGCCCTGTTCGCGGGCCAGACGGACCACGTCGGCAAAGGCCGCCGGGTCGTAATTGCGGTCGATCTCACTGACCGTCAGGCGGAGCATTTCCTCGGGGGTGTAGCCGAGCAGGCTGGCGGCATGATGGTTGACGTAGGTGATTTGCCCGCTTTCTGGGTCGGCCCAGTGGATGCCGATGCCGACCCGGTCCATCGCGAACTGGGTTTCGGCCAGCTGGCGGTTGGCCGCTTCGAGCTGGGCGGTGCGCTGGCCGACCATCTCTTCCAGGCGGTCGCGGTGTTCGGCCAGTTCGTCCATTGCCTGGCGCAGCGGGGTGATGTCGTGGGCGATGCCGAGCACGCCGATCAGGTGGCCGTCGGCCAGGCGCATCGGCGCCTTGGTGGTGAGGAAGATGCCGTGGTAGCCGTCGCTGGCGAAGGTCAGCCATTCCTCGTTGCTGGTCGGCACGCCGGCGGCGATTGCCGCAGTGTCCTTGGCGCGGAAGAAGTCGGCGAGCTGCCGGTCGACGAAGTCATAGTCGCTCTTGCCGACGATGGCTGCCTTGCCGGCGCCGAAGAAAGCCTCGAAGCGCGGGTTGCAGTCGAGATAGACACCGTTGGCATCCTTCAGCCAGATCAGGTCGGGAATCGTCGAAACCAGCGTTTGCAGGTGGGTCTGCTCGCGGGTCAGCGCCATCATCGTTTCGTTGAGCACGGCGCCCAGTTGTCCAAGCTCGTTGTCCGGCATGCTGCCGGCGAGCGGCTGGAAGTTGCCGGCGCGAGCTGAGTCGACTGCCGCCATCAGGCGTTGCAGCGGTCGCGTCACCTGGTCGCGCATGAACAGCAGGCCGGCAATGAAGACGGCAAGCGAGACCAGGGCGAGGCTGGCCATGCCGGAGCCGATCAGGGCGGCGGTCGGCGTGCTGGCATGGTCGCCGAGACGGACCAGACGCAATTCCTGGCGGTTGCCGTCGGCAAGATCGAGGGCGATGCTGGCGAAGGCGGTGTCGCCGGCGCGGCCCAGTTGCGAGGCCGGCAGCCAGGCGGTGGCTGCGGTTAGTGGCTGCTTGCCGCTAAGACCGAGCAGGGCGTCCGGCATCTGCGCTGATTTCAGCGGCCGCATGCCTTCGAGGGCGTAGGCGAGGCCAGTTTCGCCTGCCAGGCGCTCGAAGAAGTCGCGGTCGAGGCAGCGGCCGAGCGACAGGTGGCCGATCGTCATCTGGCGGATGCTGAGGACCACCGGGTAGTCGATGGCAATGGCGATGCCGGGGCGGTCGCGGCAGGTGGTCAGATAGGCCTTGCCGCTGCTGTCGGGCGGACGGCCGAAGGCGATGTTGTCGCTGGCGGCAAAATCGCTGCCGTCGGGCGGGGTGGCCAGCAGTTGCCGCTTGCCGCTGCTGCCGTGTGACCAGTAGAACTGGCGGTGCCCGGCATAGCCGGCGATGCTGCCGTGGCCGGCGTTGGCTACCAGCCAGTCGAGTCCGCTGGCGCGACCGCTGTTGGCGAGGTGGCCGGCGAGTTCGCGGGCCGGGAAATCGAAGATGTCGGGGTCGCCGCCTTCGCGGGCGAAATAGCCGTGAAACAGGTTGAGGGTCGCCTGCAACTCCGCCGACTCGGCCAGGCGGCGGGCAATCCCGGACAATTCACCGGCGCGGTATTCGATCTCGCTGTCCAGGTGCTGCCAGGCGGCAACCAGCCGGCCTTCGTCCTCGCTCTGCAACTGCTGGCTGCGCAGCAGCGAGAACAGACCACCGGCGACCAGCAACACGGCAATGGTCGCGGCAAACCACAGCAGGAGGAGGCGCTGTGCCAGGGAGAGTTTGCGCACACCTAGAAAATCGGTTTGACCCGCTCGGCATTCTCACGCGTAACGGTGATTGAGGGAACGATGCGCTCCTTGCTCGCCGGCTTGCCGCCGTCGATCAGGGTCAGCGCCGCTTCGGCGCCTTCGCGGCCGAAAGTCGGGTAGGTGAAGCTGGCGTCGAGTTCGCCGGCGAGGATGGCGGCGCGCGCGTCGCTGATGAAGTCGATGCCGGTGATCGGCAGAGTTTTCGGGTCGATGCCGTTCTTCTTCAGGGCCATGATTGCACCCAGCGCCATGCTGTCCGACTGGGCGTAGATGGCGTCAAAGGCGAGTTTCTCGGCCAGTGCTTCTTCGACCTTGAGGATGGCCAGTGCCCGCTGCGAATCGGCGCGTTTGATCGCGGCGACCTGCAGGCCAGGATGATTCTTCAGCTCGTCGAGGAAGCCCTCGGTACGCAGTTGCCCAGGGGTCGTCGTCGGGATGTGCTGGAGAACTAGGATGCGGCCTTTGCCTTTCAGCCGGCGTGCCAGGTGCTGTGCCGCCTGGCGGGCGATGGCGCGGTTGTCGGCGGTGACGAAGTGGGTGAACTCCTCGCCATTGACCCGGCGCGACAGCAGGATCACCGGGATGCCGCGGCGATGGACGCGGGCGATCGGCTCGCGCATCAGTTCGGCATCGCGCGGGCTGGTGATCAGGACGTCGACGCTGCGTGCAGCAAAGTTCTCGATGTCCTGCACCTGGCGGGCGGTGTCGCCGCCGGCATCGCTGAACAGGAACTCGATTTCCGGCCGGACTGCCAGCGCCTCGCGCAGGTCGCGCACCTGGGCGGCGCGCCAGTCGTTGGCCATGGTGTCCTGGGCGAAGGCGACCACGACCTTGCGCCCGGTTTTGGTGGCAGCGAACAGTCGCGGGGCGATACTGAGGCCGAGAGCGCTCAGCGTGAATTGTCGGCGATGCATGGCTATCTCCCTGTGTTGCATGGTTGGGGCGCTGTTCACGCCGCCCTTGTCACCTTGCTCACACTCTAGCGCATCACTGACCACTTTTCGAGCATGGTGAGCGAGTGGCCGTAGCTGTGCCGCAGTTGGGTTTCAGTGTAGCGATGCGCGCTGCCCACCG
This sequence comes from Azonexus sp., assembly GCF_041909095.1. GTDB lineage: Bacteria > Pseudomonadota > Gammaproteobacteria > Burkholderiales > Rhodocyclaceae > Azonexus. The sequence goes on from NZ_JAYREB010000004.1 coordinate 16,474, forward strand.
GGCAGGCCAGGCGCGACAGGCAGCGGTGGGCGCAGGGCGAGCCGGGGCGCAGGCGTTCGGCGCTGCAGGCGGCGAGCTGGAAGGGCTCGCCGGCAGCGCCGGCCGGGCAGGCGGCGAGGCAGGGGCGGCTGGTGCATTCGGCGCAGGGGCTGTCGCCGCCGGCACTGCCGCCGGGCTGGAAGGCGCTGTCGGCAACGATGGCGGCACGGTAGGCGTGCCAGCTTCCCCAGACGGCATCGACGCCGACCATGAAGGGCGAGGGGTGATGCCAGCCGGCCAGGCTGCCGAGCGACTGCAGGCCAATTGCGGCGCCGCCGGGATAGACGATGCGGTAGCGGCTGTGCGGCAGGAATCGGGCGAAAAAGCGCTCGACCGTCGCCACCGTGTAGTCGTCGATCGGGTGATCGCCGCTGCTGCCGGCGGCCTGCACGCATTCCCAGAGGCGACGGCCGGCGTGGCCGAGCAGGATCAGTTGCCGCTCGCCGGGGGCGATCGCCAGCGCGGCGGTCAGTGTGTCGGGCAGGGCGGCGAGGTCGAAGACGTAGTGCCGGTTGAGGCCGGCGGCGTCGAGCCAGGCCGCCGGCAGGGTCGGGCGGCTCATTGCCGGGCGGCGACCCAGTCGAGCAACGCGTCGATCGCGGCGCCGCCTTCCTGGGCCTGTGGGTCGTTGATCAGGAAGCTCAGGGCGTAGCGCCGGCCGCTGGCGTCGAGCGCGTAGCCGGCGGCGCTGCGTACGCCGTCGAGGGTGCCGGTCTTGATGTGGGCACGGCCGGCCACCGGGCTGCCGTTGAGGCGCTTCTTCATCGTCCCGTCGACGCCGGCCAGCGGCAGGCTGGCGATGAATTCCGGCATCAGCGGGCTGCGCCAGGCGTCGAGCAGCAACTGGTTGAGCTGGCTGGCGCTGATCCGTTCCTGGCGCGACAGGCCGGCGCCGTTGTCGAGCACCAGGCCGGGAAAGTCGAGGCCGCGCGTGCCCAGCCAGGCGGCGACGCGCCGCCGCGCCTGTTCGGCACTGGCCGGTGCGCCGTCGTTGCCGAGGCTGAGGAAGACCTGGCGAGCCATCACGTTGTTGCTGTACTTGTTGATGTCGCGCACGAGGTCGGCGAGCGGCGCCGACTCCTGGCGGGCGAACGGGATCGCTCCGGCCGGCGTGCGGCCGTTGCGGACGCGGCCGTCGAGACGGCCACCGAGTTCCCGCCACAGTGCGCGCAGCAGGCCGTCGGCGTGGGCGTCGGCGGAGAGCGGGGCGAGGTTGAGGGCGCGTTCGCCGCACTGCTTGGCGTAGCTGCCGCGCACTTCGAGGCGGCGGCCGCCGCCTTCCGGCTTGACGCTGAGCTGGATGCGGTCGCGCCAGTCGCCGGGGCAGGGACCGGCGCTGGTACGCAAGCCGTTGTCGACGATCAGGTCGGCGCTAGGCGATTCGAGCAGGATGCGCGGCCGGGCGATGTCGGGTTGCAGGGTGAAGCGTAGCGCCTGGAAGTCGAGCAGCAGCGCGTCCGGGCCGACGTTGTAGGCGCGCTGCGGCTTGTTGTCGAAGGCGGCGGGGTCGAAAGCGACTGGCGCGAAGGCGCTGCGGTCGAGGACGATGTCGCCGCTGATGCGCTCGATGCCGCGCACGCGCAACTGGCGCAGCAGGAACCAGAGCTGGTCGCTGCTCAGCTTGGGGTCGCCACTGCCGCGCAGGTAGAGGTTGCCGGCAAGGACGCCGGCCGTGGGGGCGCGTTCGACCAGGGCGTCGGTCTGCCAGACGTGGGCCGGGCCGAGCAGGTCGAGCGCGGCGTAGGTGGTGAGCAGTTTCATCACCGACGCCGGATTCATCAGCGCCTCGGCGTTGTGGGCGAGTAGCGGGGCGGCGCTGTCGAGTGGCTGGACGACGACGGCGACGCCGCTGTCGCGGATGCCGGCCGCCTGCAGCGCCTGGGCGACGGTCGGCGGCAACTGGGCGGCAGCGATGGGGGAGAGGAGCAGCAGGACGAGGGCAAACAGCGTTTGCAGGCAGCGAGGCATCGGGGTTCTGGAAACAAGATCGGGGGCCGTCGGGCCCCCGATTTTACGCTGGCTGCGCGGATTCAGCGGCGCTGAAATTCGAAATCGCCGATCAGTTTGGCCAGGGTCTGCGAGGTCTGCATCAGTTCGCTGGCTGCCTGGCTGGCCTGGCGGGCGGCACTGGTGTTCTGCTCGATCAGGTCGGTGATCTGCTGCATGCTGATCGCCACCTCCTCGCTGGCCACCCCCTGCTGGCGGGCGGCATCGGAAATCTGCCCGGCCATCTGCGAGACCTGGCTCGACGACAGGGTGATGCCTTCGAGGCCAGCGACGCTGTCGCGCAGTTTGCCGATGCCGGTTTCCACTTCCTGCGACGCGATATCCATGCTGGCGACGGCCTGCGCTGTTACCGACTGGATTTCGCCGACCGTCTTGTTGATGTCGGCGGTCGAACTGGTGGTGCGCTCGGCGAGCTTGCGCACTTCGTCGGCGACGACTGCGAAGCCGCGGCCCTGTTCGCCGGCCCGGGCGGCTTCGATGGCAGCGTTCAGGGCGAGCAGGTTGGTCTGGCTGGCAATGTCGGCAATGACCCCGGTGATGTCGCCGATCTTGGCGATCGACTGGTTGAGCTGGTCGATGATCTGGTTGGAGGCGGCGACTGCATCGACCACCCGCGACGTGGCAGCCATGCTCTGGCTGATGTTGGCGTTGCTTTCGTTGACCCGCTGTTGCGACTGGCTGGCGGCGCTGGCGGTTTCCTGTGCGTTGGCCGCCACTTCCTGGACCGACTGGCTGAACTCCTCGGTCGCCGCCGCGACGCCCTCGACGCTCGCCTGTTGCTGCTCGGATTGCGCCGACACCTGGCGCATCTGGTTTTCCAGCTGGCGGCAGCGGATGTCGATGGCGCGCGAGGCACTATTGATCTCGTCAAGCATCGCTTTCAGGGTGTTCTGCATGATGCCGAGGTTGCACAGCAGCAGGCCTGGCTCGTCGCGACCGTCGATGTCGATCTCGTCGGTCAGCTTGCCTTCGGCGATCCGGTCGAAGAGGTGGATCGCCTTGCGGATCGGGCCGACCACGCTACGCACCAGCAGCGTGCCGCCGATCAGCGTCAGCAGGATGGCGCCGAGCAGCAGGCCGATGCTGAGGTTGCGTACCCAGTAGTAGTGGCTCAATGCGGCTTCATAGCGGGCGTTGGCGGCATCCGAGATTTCCTGGATCAGGGCATTGCCTTCCCGTTGCATCTCGGCGTAGAGCGGGTTGACGCTGCGCAGCAGGGTGACGTTGGTGTCCATGAACAAGCCCTGCTTGAGCTGGTCACGTGCGAGATTGATGCCCTCCTTGGAGTAGCGTTCGCGCACCTCACCGAATTTCTGCAATAGCGCAGTTTCCTTGTCGCTGAGTTTGATGGCCTGCAGTTGTTCGAGCAGGCTGTTGATCTCCTGGCGGTTTTTCAGGGTCGCCTCGACGTGCAGGTCGAGCGGATGGTCGTGCAGCTTGGCGAACTGGCTGCCCGGGTCGTGCTGCAGGGCCAGCATGATCTGCGAGCGGTTGTCCGAGAGCAGGAACATCATCCGGTTGACCAGGTTCGACGGCACCAGGTTGTTGCGGTACATCGAGTTCAGTTCCTCGTCAGTGCTTTTCAGGTTGGCGAGCCCGACGAGGCCGATCGTCGCCATCAGCACGATCAGGGCGCCCATCGCCAGCCAGATGCGGGCGCGCAGGCTCAGCGTCCGGCGGCCGGTGGCAGGCAGCGAACCTTGCTGGCCGGCAGCCCGGTAGGCGGCCTCGGCGGCAGCCCGTTTGTCAGCCGGGGCAGGCGAGCGGATCGACAGGTAGCCGCTCGCTTGGCCGTCCTTCTTGATCGGGACGACGAAGGCTTCGATCCAGTAATGATCGCCGTTCTTGCAGCGGTTCTTGACGATGCCTCGCCACGGCAGGCCAGCCTTGATCGTCTTCCACATGTCGGCAAAAGCCGCTGCCGGCATGTCCGGGTGGCGGACGATGTTGTGATGCTGGCCGATCAGTTCCTCGCGGCTGAAGCCGCTGACCTCGACGAAGCTGTTATTGACATAGGTGATGCTGCCTTTGAGGTCGGTGCGGGAGACGATGAAGGTATCGCTCGCCAGGCGCACCTCGTTCTGCGTGACAGGCTGGTTGTTTTTCATGTTCGCTCCAGGGGGCATGCGTTGCTGGCCGGACTTTTCCGCCGCATTTCCTCATCCGCTGCGGTTGCCGTTTGGAGGCGAATATATAACTTTAGTTCTGGTTCGTGTGGGGCTTTGCCTTCCCGAAACACTGTGCAAAAAAAACCCGGCGGGCGCCGGGTTGGTTTGCATTATTTGCCTGCGTCCTGCTCGTAGATGACGTCGGCCCGTCGGTTCTCCGCCCAGGCTTCTTCGTTGCGGCCGAGCAGCTTCGGCTTGCGCTTGCCCCAGGTCTTGACCGTGACCTGGGTGCTGCCGGCGCCGTGGCCGAGCAGCGTGGCGCGCACGCTCTGCGCCCGCTTCAGGCCGAGGCGGTCGTTGTAGCCGCCGCTGCCGCGTTCGTCGGCGTGGCCTTCAATGCGCACCCGGGTTTGCGGGTTGCGCGCCAGGTAGCGGGCGTGTGCCTGCAGGATGGGGTCGTAATCGGCCTTGATCGCTGCCTGGTCGAGGTCGAAATAGACGCTGCGTTGCGTGCGCAGACCTTCCTCGTCCATGCGCATCGGCGTTTCGGCGGGTTCTGCGGCGGCCGTGGTGACGACTGGGCTCGTTCCTTGCAGTTCCGTCGGTACCGCCTGGCCGAGCAGGCCGGGGTGAACCTTGAGGGCGCCGCTCTGGGCGACCTGCCGGGAGCGCGACGGGTCGTTGCCGGTGGCGCAGGCGCTGAGCAGGGAGGCAAGCAAGAGGATGAGGGGAATCGGGCGCATGATGATCGGGCAACTAAGCAATCGCAGGATGATAGCCGCTCTCGGCCCGCTCTACCAGTTTCCCTTGCGCCTGGAAAGGTGGGGTTTCGGGGCAGTGTATAATCGCGCACCAAATTTCGTTACGCCAGTTTCCCGTGATCTTCACCTTAGGCATCAACCACCACTCGGCACCGCTCGCCATCCGCGAACGCGTTGCTTTCGGCGCCGACAAGCTGCAGCACGCGCTGGCCGAGCTGGCGCAGGCCAAGGTGGTGAAGGAGGTGGCGATCCTGTCGACCTGCAACCGGACCGAGATCTACTGTGCCGCGGAATCGGCGCAGCAGGTGATCGACTGGCTGACCTCCTACCATCAGGTGGCGTACGAGGAACTGGCGCCCTATCTCTACGTGCATGACCAGCCGGCTGCCGTGCGTCATGCCTTCCGGGTTGCCTGCGGGCTCGATTCGATGGTCATCGGCGAGCCGCAGATCCTCGGTCAGGTCAAGGATGCGGTGCGCGCCGCGGAAGACGTCGGCACCCTTGGTAGCCAGTTGCACAAGCTGTTCCAGCGGGCCTTCTCGGTGGCCAAGGAAGTGCGCAGCACCACCGCGATCGGCGCCAACATCGTGTCGATGGCGGCGGCCGGCGTCCATCTTGCCGAACGCATCTTCGATTCGGTGGCCGGTCAGCGCATCCTGTTCATCGGCGCTGGCGAGATGATCGAATTGTGTGCCGCCCACTTCTGCGCCGAAAAGCCGCGCCAGGTGACGGTTGCCAACCGCACCGTCGAACGCGGGCGGGAGCTGGCCGAACGTTACGCCGGTCGCGCCATCCGTCTCGACGAACTGGCCGACGCACTGCCGCAGCACGACATCGTCGTCTCCTGTACCGCCAGTCCGCTGCCCATCATCGGTCTTGGCATGGCCGAGCGGGCGGTCAAATTGCGCCGCCACCGGCCGATCTTCATCGTCGATCTGGCGGTGCCGCGCGATGTCGAGGAGGAAGTCGGCGAACTCGACGACGTCTTCCTGTACACCGTCGACGACCTGGCGCAGATCGTCGAGAGCGGCATGGAGTCGCGGCAGGCGGCGGTGGTCGAGGCGGAAGCGATCATCGGCCAGCGGGTGCAGGAATTCATCGGCTGGCTGGAGGCGCGCGACACGGTGCCGGTGATCCGCGCCTTGCGCGATTCGGCCGAGCGCATGCGGCGCCACGAGGTCGAGCACGCGCTGAAACTGCTGGCGCGCGGCGAGGCGCCGGAGAAAGTGGTCGAGCAACTGGCGCAGCGCTTGAGCAACAAGCTCCTGCATGCGCCGACCAGTGCCCTTGGCGCCGCCGAAGGCGAAGAAAGGCAGCGTCTGCAGCAGGCGGTGGCGCGTTTGTTCCACCTGCACGGCGACTGAGCGCCGGCGGCGGGCCTCAGGCGTTACTGTCCGCCGGCCGGTTGAGGACGATGCGGTTGCGGCCGCTGCGCTTGGCGTCGAGCAGCGCGTCGTCGGCGGCTTCGATCAGGGTTGAGGTGGTCAGGTAATCGGGCAGCGCGGCGACGCCGCAACTGAAGGTGACGCGCAGCGTGCCCTGGGCGTGGGCGTGCGGTAGCTGGCCGAAATCGAGGCGGATCTGGTCGATCAGGCGGACCGCGTGTTCCGGGTCGATGTCGGGAAGCGCGATCAGGAATTCCTCGCCGCCGTAGCGGCCGACCAGGTCGGTGTTACGCAGGCGGCCGCGGAGCAGCCAGGCCAGGCTGCGGATTACCTGGTCGCCGACCGGGTGGCCATAGGTGTCATTGATCACCTTGAAGCGGTCGATGTCGATCATCGCCACCACCAGCTGGCCACCGGCCTGCGCGGCATTGAGCATGCGCTCGACCTGGAGCTTGGAGGTCGAGTGGTTGAACAGCCCGGTCAGGCTGTCGTGCTGGCCGGAATAGAGCATTTCCCGGTAACGCTCGATCTTGGTCTTGACCACCGAGGCGAGGATGATCGGGTTGACCGGCTTGGTCAGGAACTGATCGCCGCCCAGGCGCAGCGCCTCGACCTGCTGCACGATGTCGTTCTCGCTCGACAGGTAGATTACCGGCAGCGACTGGTATTCGGGAATCTGGCGCAGCGCGCTGGTGACTTCGACGCCGGTGCAGAAGGGCATGTACATGTCCATCAGGATGGCATCGGGGCGGTATTCGCTGGCGACTTCGAGGAGCAGGCGCGGGTCGTTGATCGCCTTGCTGTCGATGCCGTGCTGGGTCAGCGAGCGCCGGATATGGGCAACGGCGGTGGCCGAATCCTCGACGATCAGCACGCGGTACATCTCCTGCTCGTGCATGTCGACCAGGTCGAGGATGCGCGACAGCACGTCGCTGACCTTGTTGCCGACCGGCACGCAGGCATCGGCACCGGCGCGCTGCAGGAGGACGATGCTCTGCAGGTTGGACGGCACCGACAGGCAGTAGAAGTAACTGGTCGGGAAGCGGGTGCGCAGGGCGATGATCGCGGTGATCGCCGCCGGCGGATAGGCGCGGCCTTCGACGTCGGGGATGAAGATGATGGCGAGCGGCGGCTCGTTGTCGGTCGGCTGCTCTTCCCAGCGGATGCCTTCCGGCTTGAAGCCGAAGAAGCCGAGCTGTTCCGAGAGCGAGGTGGACCAGGGGTGGTCGGCGCGACTGACGAGAACCACGCGGCGCGGCTTGTTCCAGGTTTCCGCGGCCTGTCCCTCGGAGCTGTCAAGAACGCGCCGGGCCAGGATGGCCGGGGTCTCGTGGCGGCGTAGTTCGTTGAGGATGACGCTCAGCTTGCGCTCGATGGCGACCGCCTGGTCGAGCGAGATGGGGTGGGTGTCGCGTTCGCCAAAAAAGGAGAGGGCGGTGTTTTCCAGTTCCTGACAGGCACGCACCAGCCCCGGCAACTGCAGACGATGCAGTTGTTCGGTCAGGCCGTTCAGCGACAGGGTGAATTCGACGAAGAGATCGAACTCGCCCTGTTCGCGGTAACTGGCCCAGCCCCGCTCAAGGGTGGCGGCGAGGGCGAGCACGGAATTTGGGAAATTTGACATCGCACATTCTGAACAATCGAACAATTATGCTGACGGAACCCCATCCTGGCAATCTCGGTGTATTACCGGGGGGCAAGTCGGGTAACATTACGGCCCCGTTTCCCTCGTCGTATTGTGTCGCCCGATGAAAGCTAGCATTCGTCAAAAACTGGATCTGCTGGTCGATCGCCTCGACGAAATCGATCGCCTGCTGTCGTCGCCCGACGCGGCTGGCGACATGGCCCAGTTTACTCGTCTGTCGCGCGAGCGCGCCGAGATCGAGCCGGTGATTGCGCATTATGCTGCTTTCCGCCAAGCCGAAGACGATCTGGCGGAAGCCGAGGCGATGCGCGGCGATCCCGATCTGCGCGAGTTCGCCGAAGAGGAAATTGCCGTCGCCAAGGCGCGCCTGCCGGCGCTCGAGATCGAGCTGCAGAAGTTGTTGCTGCCCAAGGACCCCAACGACGACAAGAGTGTCATCCTGGAAATCCGCGCCGGCACCGGCGGCGACGAGTCGGCGTTGTTCGCCGGCGACCTCTTCCGCATGTACGCGCGCTACGCCGAGCGTCAGCGCTGGCAGGTCGAAGTGTTGTCGGCCAGCGAATCCGATCTCGGCGGCTACAAGGAAGTGATCTGCCGGATCGCCGGTTACGGCGCCTATTCCCGGCTCAAGTTCGAATCCGGCGGTCACCGTGTGCAGCGCGTGCCGGAAACCGAAACCCAGGGCCGCATCCACACCTCGGCCTGTACCGTCGCCGTGATGCCGGAAGCCGACGAGGTGGGAGACGTCGACCTGAATCCGTCCGACCTCCGGATCGACACCTTCCGCGCTTCCGGCGCCGGCGGCCAGCACATCAACAAGACCGATTCGGCGGTGCGCATCACCCACCTGCCGACCGGCATCGTCGCCGAATGTCAGGACGGCCGCTCGCAGCACGCCAACAAGGCGTCGGCGATGAAGGTGCTGGCGGCGCGCATCAAGGACATCCAGGTGCGGGCGCAGCAGAGCCACATCGCCAGCACGCGCAAGAACCTGATCGGCTCCGGCGACCGCTCGGAACGCATCCGCACCTACAACTTTCCGCAGGGCCGGGTCACCGACCACCGCATCAACCTGACGCTGTACAAGATCGCCGCGATCATGGAAGGCGACATGGACGAAGTGCTCGACGCGCTGGCCGCCGAACACCAGGCCGACCTGCTCGCCGAACTGGCCGAGCAGCAATGACGCTGGGCGAAGCGCTGGTCGCAGCACGGCGGAAGATCGACCGGCTCGACGCCCGCCTGCTCCTCGAATGCGCCAGCGGCTGCACCCATGCCGACCTCCTGGCGCGCCCGGAAACGCCGCTGGCGGCGCCGGCTGCCGCGCAGTTCCTGGACTGGGTCGAACGGCGCGCCAACGGCGAGCCACTGGCCTACATCGTCGGCGAGGCGGCGTTCCGCGGCCGCCTGTTTCAGGTTTCGCCGGCGGTGCTGGTGCCGCGTCCGGAAACCGAGCTGCTGGTCGACCTGGCGCTGGCCCGACTGCGCACCAGGGAGCCGGCGCGAGTGCTCGATCTGGGCACCGGTTCCGGCATCGTCGCCGTGTCGCTGGCTTTGGAATGTCCGACGGCCGAGGTGCTTGCCGTCGATCTGTCACCGGCGGCGCTTGCCGTCGCCCGCAACAACGCCGGCCGTCTCGGCGCCGCCGTGCGCTGCGTCGACAGCGACTGGTACGCGGCGCTGAATGGCGAGCGTTTCGACCTGATCGTCGCCAATCCGCCCTACATCGCCGCCGGCGATCCGCATCTGGCCGGCGACGGCCTGCCCTGCGAGCCGCAGATGGCGCTCACCGACGGCGCCGACGGGCTGAGCTGCATCCGCGCCATCGTCGCTGGCGCCGCGGCGCATCTGACGGGCGGCGGCTGGCTGCTGTTCGAGCATGGTTACGACCAGGGGGCGGCGAGCCGGAACTTATTGACCGCCGCCGGGTTCCAAGACGCATTCACGCAACCCGACCTGGCCGGCAACGATCGCGTTTCCGGCGGGCACCTGTAATGCAACTGGAGTCTCCATGTCCGACGTACAACAACGCATCCACGCCACCGTCACCGGCAACCCGGTCGTCCTCTACATGAAGGGCGATGCCCGCTTCCCGCAATGCGGTTTCTCCGCTGCCGCGGTGCAGATCCTGAAGGCCTGCGGGGTGAACGACTTTGTCACGGTCAATGTCCTGGCCGACGAGGAAATCCGCCAGGGGGTCAAGGACTACGCCAACTGGCCGACCATTCCGCAGCTCTACATCAAGGGCGAGTTCGTCGGCGGCTGCGACATCATGAAGGAAATGTACGCCGCCGGCGAATTGCAGCAGATGCTGGCCGACGTCGTCAGCGCCTGAGCAGCGCGGCAGCATGAAAAAAGCCCCGGCAACTGTCCGGGGCTTTTTAACGCGCGCCGTTCAGGCGGCCTTGTCGGCGGTGAATTCCTCGTAGGCGCGCAGCGCCTCGGCAGCCGTCATGTAGCCGGGGCCGCCGCCCATGTAGATGCTCACCGCCAGGGTTTCCAGGAACTGCTCGCGGGTCACGCCGAGGCGGATCAACGCCTTGACGTGGAAGCCGATGCAGCCGTCGCAATGCTGGGCGATGCCGATCGCCAGCGCGATCAATTCCTTCTGCAGTTCGCTCAGTGCGCCGGCCTTCATCGCGCCATTGTGCATTGCCGAGAAACCTTGCGTGGCTTCCGGCAGTTCCTTGCGCAGGGTGCCGAGCGCCCTGGTCAGGTCGGTGGTGACGGCGCGGTAGGATTTGCTGCTCATGCGTTCTCCTGGGGAGGTTAATCAGAAAACGCTTATTTTAACCGGAAAGCGCTGCGGCGGCGCTTTCCGGGCTGCGCAGCTTCACAGGCGGTTGCGGGCGCGGGCGATGGCGGCGCGCACCTGGGCCGGTGCTGTGCCGCCGATGTGATTGCGCGAGGCGAGCGAGCCGTCAACGGTGAGTACGGCATAAACATCGTCGTCGATCAGCGGCGAGAACTGGCGGAATTCTTCCAGCGTCAGTCCGGGCAGGTCGACGCCCTTGAACTCGGCCGCCTTGACCGCCAGGCCGACGGCTTCGTGCGCGTCGCGGAAGGGCAGGCCCTTCTTGGTCAGGTAGTCGGCGAGGTCGGTGGCGGTGGCGAAGCCCTGGGTCAGCGCGGCCTGCATGTTGTCGGCGCGCACCGTGATGCCGCCGGCCATGTCGGCGAAGATGCGCAACGTGTCAGTGACCGTGTCGACGGCGTCGAACAGCGGCTCCTTGTCTTCCTGATTGTCCTTGTTATAGGCCAGCGGCTGCGACTTCATCAGGGTCAGCAGGCTGATCAACTGGCCGTAGACGCGGCCGGTCTTGCCGCGCGCCAGTTCCGGCACGTCCGGGTTCTTCTTCTGCGGCATGATCGACGAGCCGGTGCAGAAGCGGTCGGCAATCTGGATGAAGCCGACGCGCGGGCTCATCCACATCACCAGTTCTTCCGACAGGCGGCTGATGTGCATCATCAGGAGCGCGCAGGCCGAGGTGAATTCGATCGCGAAGTCGCGGTCGGAGACGGCGTCCAGCGAGTTCTCGCAGACCCCGTCGAAACCGAGCTGCTCGGCGACGAATTCGCGGTCGATCGGGTAGGTCGTGCCGGCCAGCGCGGCGGCGCCGAGCGGCAGGCGGTTGACGCGCTTCCTGGCGTCGGCGAAGCGCTCGGCGTCACGGCCGAACATCTCGAAATAGGCCAGCATGTGGTGGCCGAAGGTGACCGGCTGCGCCACCTGCAGATGGGTGAAGCCGGGCATCGGCGTTGCCGCTTCCTTTTCGGCGAGGTCGACCAGTGCGCTGCGGAAGGCCTTCAGCAGCATCTGGATGTCGTCGATCGCGTCGCGCAGGTAGAGGCGGATGTCGGTCGCCACCTGGTCGTTACGCGAGCGGCCGGTATGCAGACGCTTGCCGGCGTCGCCGACGAGCGCGGTGAGGCGCTTCTCGATGGTGAGGTGCACGTCTTCCAGGTCGATCGACCATACCAGCTGACCGGACTCGATTTCCTCAGTGACCTGGGCCATGCCGCGTTCGATGTCGGCCAGGTCCTCGCCGCTGATGATGCCCTGGCGGGAGAGCATCCGGGCGTGCGCAAGCGAGCCCCGGATGTCCTGGCGCCACATGCGCTGGTCGAAATCGACCGAGGCCGTGTAGCGTTTGACGAGATCGGAGACCGGCTCGGAGAAGCGGCCGGCCCAGGTGTATTGGTTGGCGTTGGAAGTCATGACTTGGGTCTACAATGGGGCGCGAAACGAGATGAGGAATTCGGTTGAATCCGCAAGAAGAATGACAAGTATACGGCACTTTCCGGCGACCCAGCCGCTGCCCGACTGGCGCAACTTCGGCGTCATGCTGCGCGTCCTGCTCGGCATCAACCTGCTCGCCGCCGTCGCCGCGCTGATCCAGTCGCCCGACCTGGCCGGCTGGGTTGACCGTTTCGTCGATCTGGCCTCGGTGGTCGAACCGCTACTGCTGATCGGCCTCGGCATCCTGTCGCTGGCTCGCGACCTGCTCTGGCGCCTGCGCCTGCGCGTCGGCCAGGTCTGCGTGCTGGCGCTGGCCGGCGGGCTGGCGGCGGCGCTCTTCGCCTACGGCCATGAACTGCGTCTGGTCGAGGCCGGGGCGATCCTGCGCGGCAGCCTGCTGGCGGTCATCGCCACGGCGCTGCTGCTGCTTTATTTCGAACTGCGTTCGCGGGCGCTGTCGCCGGCCCAGGCCGAGGCGCGACTGGCAGCGCTGAACGCGCGGATCCGGCCGCATTTCCTGTTCAATTCGTTGAACGCCGTCCTGTCGTTGATCCGGGCCCGGCCACAGGAAGCCGAGGCAGCGCTGGAAGCGCTGTCCGACCTGTTCCGCGCGGCGATGCGCGACCCCTCGGCGCGAGTCAGCCTGGCTGACGAGATTGCCCTTGGCCGGCAGTATCTGGAACTTGAACAGTTGCGTCTGGGCGAGCGCCTGACGGTGGACTGGCAGATCGGCGAGATGGCGCTCGACCTGCCGATCCCGCCACTGATGCTGCAGCCCTTGCTGGAGAATGCGGTGCGCCACGGTATCGAGCCCCTGCCCGAAGGCGGCACCGTCTTCGTCGGCCTGGCGCGGCGCGGTGACGAACTGCACATCCGCATCGTCAACCCGACCGTCGGTCGCGTCGCGCCTGCCGCCGGTAACCAGATGGCATTGCTTAACATCCGCGAACGCCTGGCCCTGTATTACGATCTCGAGGCTCGGCTGGAGACCGAGATCGACGATCATCATTACGAAGTCCGCATCGTGCTGCCATGCCAAGCCAAACCCCGCTGAAAATCCTGCTGGTCGATGACGAACCGCTGGCCCGCGAGCGCCTGCGCGCCCTGCTTGGCGACATCGCCGGACAGTGTCCGGGCGAGATCGTCGGCGAGGCGGCGAACGGTCTGCAGGCGCTCGAGCAACTGGAAAAGCAAGCGGTCGACGTGGTGCTTTGCGACATCCGCATGCCCGGCATGGACGGCATCGAACTGGCTTCGCACCTCGGCCGGCTGGCGGCGCCGCCAGCGGTGATCTTCACCACTGCCTATGACAACTACGCGGTCCAGGCCTTCGATCTCAACGCGCTCGATTACCTGATGAAGCCGGTACGCGCCCAGCGTCTGCTGACGGCGTTGCAGAAGTTGCCCGGCGTGCGCCCCGATCCCTCAGTGCTGGCCGGTATCGGTCAGGCGGTGCGCGGCGGCGGGCGCACGCATCTCTCCTGCCACGAACGCGGCCGCTTGCTGCTGGTGCCGGTCGAGGAAGTGCTGTATTTCCGTGCCGACCTCAAGTATGTCGCGGCGCGCACTGTCGAGCGAGAATACCTGCTCGACGAATCGCTGACCCATCTGGAGAACGAGTTTCCCGAGCAGTTCCTGCGCCTGCACCGGGCGGTGCTGGTGGCGCGGCGGGCGATCGCGGGTTTCGAGAAAGCGGCCGGCGATGACGCCGAAGCTTACGGTTGGGCGCTGGTCCGCGGGGTATCTGAGAAACTGCCGGTCAGCCGCCGGCAGTGGGTGGCAGCCAGGGGCGGACTGGGCAATCCGGCTTAAGCGCTGATCGCCTGGCTGGACGGCGGCTGCGGCGTGGCGGCCGGCTGGCTGTTGCGGCGGGGAATGCCATTTTCGTCGAGCAGGCGCTCGATGCGGAAGAAGACTTCCTGGCGGTTGAAGGGCTTCTTCATGAAGTCGTCGGCGCCAATGCGGGTGCCGAAGAACTGTTCCATCGCCTGTTCGTTGCCGCTCATCATGATCACCGGTGTGTCACGCGTCTGGGCGTCGCGGCGGATGGCGCGCAGGGCGGCAAAACCGTTCATGCCGGGCAGCATGATGTCGAGGAAGACCAGTTGCGGGCGCTTTTCCTGCAACTGGATGAGGCCGCTTTCGGCATCGAAGCATTCGATGGTGTCGAGGCCGGCCGAGCGGAGGAACTTGCGCAGCACGGCAACCACCGTCTTGGAGTCGTCGATGATCAGCACGCAGGTGCCGGGCGGTGGATCGACCCGCGGCCGCTGCCGTCTTTCCACCGGCATCGGCACCACCTTGGCGAGCGGTTCCGGGGCCCGGGCGGGGCGGCCGAACAAGGCTTTCAGTTGATCGAGGATACCCATCATTGCTCTCCGCTTGATTCAAATCGCCCCGGGGCCAAGCCAAACAACCAGCAATGCATCCCCAAGCGACATTGTTTCATGTCGAATGCATTTGACCACGGGCGGGCGGCGCAAGTCCAGCGCTTTTTGCCCGCCCGGGGTCAGGCCAGCGCCCGGTTCACGACCTCCAGCACGTCGCGCGCCAGTCCCGGGTGCGCCTGGATGTGCTCAAGTGCCGCGCGGGCATGCGCCTGGCGGGCGGCGTCGAATTTACGCCAGCGGTCGAAGCTGCGTGCCAGTCGTGAGGCGACCTGCGGGTTGCGCTCGTGCAGCAGCAGGATGCGCTCGGCCATGAAGGCGTAGCCGCTGCCGTCGGCGGCGTGGAAGCGGACCAGATTGGCGCCGAAGGCGCGGATCAGTGCATAGATCTTGTTCGGGTTGCCGGCGTCGAAGGCCGGGTGCTGTGTCAGCGCCTTCACCGTGGCCAGCGTGTCGGGCCGGCGGCTGGTCGATTGCACCTGTAGCCACTTGTCGACGACCAGCGCTTCGTCTTTCCAGCGCTCGTAGAACTCGGCCAGCGCCTGCTCGCGCTGCACGCAGACGGCGGCGTTGACGTTGGCCAGCGCGGCCAGTGCGGCGAACTGGTCGGTCATGTTGTCGGCTTCGCGGAACTGCGCGTAGGCCATCCGGCGCAAGGCGTCGCTGTCGAGCTCGAGGAGGTAGGACAGGCACAGGTTGCGCAGCGCGCGGCGGCCGGCCTGTTCGCTGTCCGGCGCGTAGGCTTCCTTGACGGTCAACGCGGCGTAAAGGCCGGAAAACTCGCCTTCGAGCTGTTCGGCGAGGTGGCGGCGCAGGCCGTTGCGGGCAGCGTGCAGGGCGTCCGGATCGACGATCTCCAGTTGTTCAGCCAGCGTCGTTTCGCCGGGCAGGGTGAGCGCTTCGGCGACGAAGGCAGCACCGCGTTCGCGTTGCGTCTGCAGCAGGCGGCGGCAGGCGGCGGTGAAGCTTTCCGGCCAGTGCGGCGTTTGGCCGGCGGCGATCGCTTGGGCGGCGGCGAGGATCAGCGTCGATGCCAGGCGCTGCCCGGCTTCCCAGGCGTTGAACGGGTCGGACTCGAAGGCCAGCAGCAGGGTCAGTTGCTCCGCCGTGTAGTCGAACTCGAGATTGACCGGCGCCGAGAAGTCGCGCAGCAGGGAGGGCACTGGTTCGTCGCCGATGTCATTGAAGACGAAGGACTGGCTGTTGGCGGTCAGTTGCAGGGTGCGTTCGCTGCCCGTGATCAGTTCGCCTTCTTCGGTGAACAGCGCGACGCGGATCGGGATCAGTGCCGGCGCATCGTCGCTGGCGCGCGGGTTGCTTTGCGTGCAGGTCAGCGTGTAGCTACGGTCGAGCGGGTCGTAATGGCCGTCGACGACGACCTTCGGCGTGCCCGGCTGGTTGTACCAGCGCATGAACTGGTTGAAGTCGAAACCGCTGGCGGCGGCCATCGCGGCAACGAAGTCCTCGCAGGTCACCGCCTGCCCATCGTGGCGGCGGAAGTATTCGTCCATGCCGGCGCGGAAGGCGTCGCGGCCGATCAGCGTCTGGATCATGCGGATGACTTCGGCGCCCTTTTCATAGACGGTGGCGGTGTAGAAATTGTTGATCTCGACGAAGCTCGCCGGCCGGATCGGGTGCGCCATCGGCCCGGCATCTTCCGGGAACTGCGCGGCGCGCAGGCCGCGCACCTCGCGGATGCGGGCGGTCTGCCGGTTGTGCAGGTCGGCGCCGAATTCCTGGTCGCGGAACACGGTCAGGCCTTCCTTCAAGGAGAGCTGGAACCAGTCGCGGCAGGTGACGCGGTTGCCGGTCCAGTTGTGGAAGTATTCGTGCGCGACGACCCGGTCGATGTTCTCGAAATCCACGTCGGTCGCAACGTCCGGGCGAGCGAGCACATACTTCGTGTTGAAGATGTTGAGCCCCTTGTTCTCCATCGCGCCCATGTTGAAGTCGCCGACGGCGACGATCATGTAGTGGTCGAGGTCGCATTCGAGGCCGAAGCGTTCTTCGTCCCATTTCATGGATTTCTGCAGCGCCGCCATCGCGTGCGGGCATTGGTCGAGCTTGCCGGGTTCGACGTAGATGGCGAGCTGGACGTCGCGGCCGGACGCGGTGCGGAAGCTGTCGCGCAGCACGTCGAGCTTGCCGGCAACGACGGCGAACAGGTAGGCCGGTTTCCTGAACGGGTCGGCCCAGGTTGCCCAGTGGCGGCCGTCGGTCTCGTCGCCGGCGGCGACCGGGTTGCCGTTGGCGAGCAAGACCGGGAAAGCGCTCTTGTCAGCGTGCAGGGTCACGGTGTAGACCGACATCACGTCCGGCCGGTCGAGGAACCAGGTGATGCGGCGGAAACCCTGCGCCTCGCACTGCGTGAAGTAGCCGTCCTGCGAACGGTAGAGGCCGGAGAAACGGGTGTTGCGATCGGGGTCGATGCGCACGACCGTGGTCAGCGTGCAGGTGTCGGGCAGGTCGGCCAGCGTCAGCGTGGTTGGCGTCGCGACGTAGCTTGCCGGCTGACCATCCACGCTGACGCTTAGCGTTTCCAGTTCCTCGCCGTCGAGCACCAGCGGCTGCGCGGCGACAGCCGGGTTGCGGCGCAGCGCGAGGCGGGCGCTGACCGTGGTGGCGCCGGCTGCGATGACGAAATCGAGGTCGACGGTGTCGATCCACCAGGCCGGCGGGGTGTAGTCCTTGAGGTAGATGGTTTGGGGCGCTGCGCGGTTCATCGTGATCGGGGTCCGGAGAGAAGCCGGAAATGATACGTGAAGTGGGCGTTTCCCGGTCGCCGAGTCGGGTGGCCCGGCGGGATGCGGCAATTTGCCACATTCCGGGCCCCGGCGGGCGCTCCGTATAGTCCGCCCCTGCACGGCGGACGGCAGGGGGCCGGCCGCAGCGGAATCTCAGGGGGAAAAACATGTTCCAGATGACCGAGCCAGCCCGGCGCCTGCTGCTGGCCTGCGGCTGCCTTGCCGCGACTACCGCCATGGCCGAAGACGAGCGCGGCCTCGCTCAGGTCGTGGTCACCGCGACCCGCACCGAACAGTCGATCCGCGAGGTGCCGGCGGCGGTGTCGGTGATCGACCGGGCGCGCATCGAAGCCTCCGGCGCCACCACTGTCGACCAGGTGCTGCAGGGCGTGCCGGGCGTTTACGCGGCGCGCATGGACGCCTCGTCGCCGAACCGCATCGCCCAGACCTATACCCGCGGCCTGCCCGGCAACAGCCGGACCCTGGTGCTGCTCGACGGCATTCCGATGAATGTGCTCTACGACGGCCAGGTCGACTGGTCGCAACTGAGCACCCAGGACGTCGAGCGCGTCGAAGTGGTGCGCGGCGCCAGCTCAGGGCTCTATGGCGCCAATGCGATGGGCGGCGTCATCAACGTGCTGTCGCGGGCGCCCGAACCGGGTACGAAAACGCGCTTCGGCGCCGAATACGGCAGCCTGGGCAGCAAGCGCCTGCTGGCCTCGCATTCGCAGCGCTTCGGTGCTACCTCGATCCGCTTCTCGGCCAGCCATTTCGCCAGCGACGGCTACGACATGTGGCGCCCGGACACCACCATCCCGGCGGCCAATCGCGACAAGATCGGCACCGTCAAGGACAACGCCGGGGTCAAGTTGCTGCACGAGATCGACGCCCAGTCCTTCGTCGAAGCAGGGCTCAGCTACCTCAAGGACGAAGCCACCGGCTTCTACTACCCGGGGGCGCCGGGTTACCAGCCGTCGAAACGCGAACAATACGTGCCGACCGTGCGCTACGTGCGCGATGGGGAAAGTTCGAACACCTCTGTCGCGCTTTACGGCCGCTTCGGCAAGCAGTGGGCCGACACGCTGAATCCTTTGACCTACGCGACGATCTCCGAGAAAGGGCGTTACGAGGACCGCAGCGTCGGATTCAACGCCCAGCATTCCCTCTCGCTGGGCAGCATCCACCGGGTCACGCTGGGCCTCGATTTCCTCGACGGCGACGTCGACAACCATTTCTCCTATCCGGGCAGCAGCCGCCTGCGCGATACGCGCGGCGACCTGCGCCGTTACGGCGTCTTCATTCAGGACGAAATGGCGCTGACGGCGCGCTGGAAGCTCAACCTGGCCGGCCGCTACGATCACTGGACCACCGGCGGCAACCAGGTCGACAGCGGCGTCGGTCAGCCCAGCACGAGCTACCGCAAGCGTTCCGACGGTGATTTCTCGCCCAAGCTGGCGACCCTGTTCAAGGTCAACGAGTCGTTCAACCTGCGCGCCAGCGCCGGCCGTGCCTTCAACCTGCCGGACATGTTCAACCTCTACGCCAACACCCGGCGCGGCACGACGACCTACTGGGCGAATCCCGATCTCGATCCGGAAACCGTCAAGGCCTACGATCTTGGTGCCGACTACTATTTTGGCCAGCGCGGCTACGTCAAGGCAACGCTCTATTACAACGACGCCAAGGACTTCATCTACTCGGTCCGTCGCGACGCGACCAACGTCGACAAGATCAACGTCGGTGCCGTCACCACCCGTGGTCTCGAGCTGGAAGCCGCTTACCGCCCGAGCGAGGCGCTGGCGCTGAGCGCCAGCTTCACCTTCAACCGCTCGCGGATCGAGGAGAATTCCAGCAACACCGATCTCGAAGGCAAGTCGCTGACCAGCGTGCCCCGCCGCCAGGGACAGTTGCGCGTTGATTACCGCTGGCCCGGCGGCGCCAACCTGTCCGCCGCCGTCAACCGGGTCGGCAAGCGCTACGCCGACGACATCAACAGCAAGTTCTACAAGGCCTATACGACGCTCGACCTGACCGCCAGCTACCCGCTGGACAAAACTTTCAGCGCGCGCCTGAATGTCGTCAACGTCGGCGACAAGGTCTACGACGGCATCGGTTACCTGGCGCCCGGGCGCACGGTGACCGCGGGTCTTTACGCGAACTTCTGAAAGCCGGTCGGCGGCCGGCCGGCGGATGCCAGCCTGCGACTTCTTGCGTATCATCCCGAAGCTTCGCCATCATCCGCCGCCCATCTTGCGCCCGTCGTCCCTTCCTCCTTCCTCGCCAGCGGCTGCCCGTTGGCTGGGCATCGCCCTCGTCCTGGCGGTGCACGGTCTGGCGCTGTGGGCATTGATGGCGCAGCGGCTGCTGCCGATGCCGGATGAAGCGGTGACGCTGATGGTCAATTTCATCGCCCCGCCGGCGCCGCAGCAGTTGGCGCCCAAGCCGGCCCCCAAACCGCCCGAGCCGAAGCCCTTGCCAAAGCCGGCGCCGCGCCAGTTGGTGGCTGAAGCGCCGGTGCTCAGTCCTGCCGAACCGGTGGTGCCAGCGCCGCTGCCGACGCCGCCGGTCGAGGTGGCGTCGCCGGCACCGCCGCTGCCTTTGCCGCAGGGGCCGGTGGCCTTGGGCGGCGAGCTGTCGGTGGTCTGTCCGGAACGGCAGGCGCCGGCCTACCCGGCGCAGTCGCGCCGTCTCGGGGAAACCGGCAAGGTGGTGCTGCGGGTGACGCTCGACGAGCGCGGCAAGGTCGCTGCGGCGAACATCGAGCGCAGCAGCGGCTACCCGCGGCTCGACGAGGCGGCGCTCGGCGCCGTGCGCGGCTGGCGCTGCACACCGGCCCGGCGCAACGGCCAGGCGGTCGAGGCGACGGCGCTGCAACCCTTTAATTTCGTGCTGGAAGGAAACTGATCGATGGAACCCGCGGTTGTCGAAGGCCTGGGCTTTGCCCATTTTCTTGCCCAGGCGGATGGCGTCGGGCGCATCGTGCTCGGCCTGTTGCTGCTGCTGTCGGTGGCGAGCTGGTACCTGATCGTCACCAAGTGGCTGGCCAACTATCTGGCGCAGCGCCAGGCGACGGCCTTCCTCGCCCGCTTCTGGCAGGGCGGTTCGCGCAGCGGACTCGGCGAACGCCTGCGCGCCGAGAAGATCGACAACGCCTTCGCCCGTCTGGCGCTGAACGCGATCGACGCGGCCGAGGAAGCGGCGGCCGGCGACGACAAGCTGGCGACCGCCGGTGGTCTTGCCGAATACCTGACGCGGACGTTGAACAACACCATCGACCAGGAAGCCGCCGCCGCCGAACACGGCCTCACCGTGCTCGCCTCGGCCGGCTCGGCGGCCCCCTACATCGGCCTCTTCGGC
The DNA here is from genome assembly GCF_041909095.1 of Azonexus sp. GTDB lineage: Bacteria > Pseudomonadota > Gammaproteobacteria > Burkholderiales > Rhodocyclaceae > Azonexus. Next base: position 37,147 of record NZ_JAYREB010000004.1, read on the forward strand.
ACCGTCTGGGGCATCTACCACGCGCTGGTGCAGATCGGCCTGTCCGGCCAGGGGACGCTCGACAAGGTCGCCGGGCCGGTCGGCGAGGCGCTGATCATGACCGCCCTCGGTCTCGCCGTGGCGATTCCGGCGGTCCTCGCCTACAACGCCTTCAGCCGGCGCAACCGGCTGTGGCTGGCGCGCCTCGAAGGTTTCGCGCATGACCTCTACGTGTTGCTGACGGTGAAGCACGAAGCCGCCGGCGGCGCCCGGGGCGGCTGATGGCGGCCGGCGACTTTCGCCGCTACCGCGGCCAGGCCGACGGCCCGAAGGCCGAGATGAACGTGGTCCCGCTGGTGGACGTGATGCTGGTGCTGCTGGTCATCTTCATCGTTACCGCGCCGCTGCTCACGCACGCGGTCAAGATCGACCTGCCGAAGGCAGCGAGCGCGGTGAACCTGACCAAGCCCGAGCACATCGAATTCGGCCTGCGCGAGAGCGGCGAGATGTTCTGGAACGGCGAGCCGGTGACGCTCGAAGAACTGTCCGCGCGCTGCGCCGCCGCCGCCGCCCAGGCGCAAGCGCCGGAACTGCACATCCGCGCCGACCGCCTGGTGCCCTACGAAAAAGTGGCGCAGGTGATGGCGGTCGCAGCGCGCAACGGCCTGGTCAGGATAGGTTTCGTCAGCGATCCGGCGGGGCCGTAGCGGCAAGCCCCCGGGGGCGGGATTTCCCGGTCTTGCTTTGGCGGGGCTTGCGCGCATAATCACCAAATTTGCAATCATTGGCAGGGGGCGCGACCAGGATGAAGGAAGAGCGACGCCACATCGTTGCCCTGGTGCTGCTACCGACGCTGCTGTCGCTGGTCCTGCTCCTCTTCTTCCTGCGCGCCTCCTTGCTTGATTGGGCAGTGCAGCGCTGGATCGACGACAACCGAGCCTTCGTTGCCGCGCTGGCGGCAAGGCTCGACGCCGAGATCGAACAGCCGCTGCAATTGCTGCGCCTCGCCGCGCAGACGCGTGCCTTCCGCGATCTGCCGGCGCTGGCGCAGATCGATCGCAGCATCAACGGCATTCCCGAAAGCGTCGATCCGGAAAAACACGAGATTCTCGAAAACCTGCGCCGCCAGGGTAATTTCTCTGTCCTCTTCGTGCTGACGCCGGAGGGCGATCACTACATCTCGCATCCCTTCAGCGTGCAGCGCGCGCTGCGCAAGTACAACCTGGCCGACCGGCGCTATTTCCGCGATGCGGCGCACAGCGGCGAGGCCGTGGTGTCAGGGGGCTTCCTCGGTGCCGACGGGGTGCCGGCGGTGGCAATCGACGTCCCGGTGCGCGACGCCACGGGGCGCATCGTCCTGCACCTGGGCGGCGTCCTTCACCTGAGCCGCCTGGCCGACCTGCTGGTCGCCGAGCACATCGCGCCCTTCGAGCACGCCGCACTGTTTGACGCTGCCGGTGCCAAGGTTGCCGACTCCGGCGCCGGCGCCAGCGCGGGCCAGGCGCCGGACCGCTCGCTGGCGGGCAAGGACGGGGTCGAACGTTTCACCGATGGCAGCGGCGAACCCTGGTTGCGCTTCGTCGTGCCGCTGGCTCACGGCTGGCACCTCAGTCTGGAGCGCAGCGAGCGGGCGCTGAGCGCGGCGATCGCACCGCAGGTGCAGCGCGTCATCCAGTCGGTGGCGCTGATGGTGCTGGTGCCCTGTCTGATCGGCATGCTTCTCGCCTTCCGTTTCAGTCGCCGCTGGCGGCGCGCCGACCAGGCCTTGCGCGAGGCCAACGCCGCCCTCGAACAACGGGTGGCCGAGCGGACCGAAGCCCTGCAGTTGTCCGAGCTGCGTTACCGCAAGCTCTTTGAATCGACCGCCGAATGCGTCCTGATTCTCGACGGGCCGCGTATCGTCGATTGCAATCCGAGCGCACTGGTCTTGTTTGGCGCCAGTCGCCGCGAGGACCTGCTGGGGCGCACACCGGTCGGCCTGTCGCCGACCCTGCAGGAAGATGGCGAAGCGTCACAGGCCCTGGCTGAGCGCCTGATCGACGAGACCCGGCTGGGCGGCTTTCCGCGTTTCGAGTGGACGCACCGGCGTCTCGACAACGGTCGCAGCTTCGTCGCCGAAGTCATGCTTGGCGCGATCCGGCTGGCTGATCGCACGCTGATCCAGTGCAGCTTGCGCGATGTCACCGAAAGACGGCGCATCGAAGCCGAGCTGGCGGCACATCGTGGGCATCTCGAGGAACTGGTCGAGCTGCGCACCCGCCAGCTGGCACAGGCCAAGCAGGCGGCGGAGACGGCGAGTGTCGCCAAGAGCGCTTTCCTGGCCAACATGAGCCACGAAATCCGGACGCCGATCAACGCCATCCTCGGCATGGCCCGGCTGGTCCGCAAGGGCGGGCTGGACGAGCGGCAGGCCGGGCAGATGGACAAGCTGGAAGCGGCGAGCGGGCATCTGCTGGAAATCATCAATGCGGTGCTCGACCTGTCGAAGATCGAGGCCGGTCATTTCGTCCTCGAATCACTGCCGCTGCAGCCGGCGGCGCTGGTCGCCAATGTTCTGTCGATGGTACACGAGCGCGCCCAGGACCGCGGCTTGTCACTGCGCAGCGAGGTGGCCACGCTGGCGCAGCCCCTGCTCGGCGACCCGACCCGGCTGCAGCAGGCCTTGCTCAACTACGTCAGCAACGCGCTGAAATTCACCGAGCGCGGCGGGATCGTCATCCGGGTTCTGGTCGAAGGCGAGGACGAAGCAGCAGTCAGCCTGCGTTTCGAGGTCGAAGACAGCGGTATCGGCATACCGGCGGAAGTGTTGCCACGATTGTTTTCCGCCTTTGAGCAGGCCGATGCCTCGACCACCCGGCATTACGGCGGCACCGGCCTGGGCCTGGCGATCACCCGCCGGCTGGCCCGGCTGATGGGCGGCGAAGCCGGCGTCAACAGCCAGCCCGGGCAGGGTAGCACCTTCTGGTTTACGGTCCGCCTGGCGCGCGGCGCCAACGTGGCGCCTCCACCACCCGGCCTCGACGAGGCCGAAACCCGGCTGCGCCGCGATTACGCCGGGCGGCGCGTGCTGCTGGTCGAGGATGAGCCGGTCAACCGCGAGATCGCCGTGCTCCAGCTGGAGGATTTCGGCCTCGTCGTCGATGCTGCCGAGGACGGCGAGCAGGCTGTGGCGATGGCTGAGGCGGGGGCTTACGACCTGATCCTGATGGACATGCAGATGCCGCGCCTGGACGGCCTGCAGGCAACGCAGGCGATCCGCCGCCTGGCGGGTTGCGCGACGCTGCCGATTCTGGCGATGACCGCCAATGCCTTCGCCGAGGACCGGCAACGCTGTCTTGACGCCGGCATGGACGATTTCCTGGCGAAGCCGGTGGTGCCGGAGCGGCTGGCCGAAATGCTGCTGCGCTACCTGTCTGCTGGCGCGCCTTAACGCCGGCGCCAGACCTGCCAGCGTTCGCGGCCGGCAAAGACCGGGATCGAGTCGCTGACCGGCTGGTCCTCGATGCACAGGAAGTCGGCTTCGAGCAGCGCGCTGAGCTGCTCTTGCCGGATGCCGAAGGGCGGACCCTTCAACTGGTCGCAGACGAAGAAATAGCCGGCAAGCAGGGCGTCCGGCGGCAGCAGCGCGGCGACCTGGCGCGCCCAGTCGTCCCACAGCTTGCGCGGCAAGGCACAGAGGAAGGCGCGCTCGTAGATCAGTTCGAGCGGCCGTGGCGGCTGGTAGGCGAAGAAGTCGCCGCAGACCAGGTCGACCGCTGCCGTGCCGAGCACGGCGCGCGCCTTGTCCACCGCCACCGGCGAGAAGTCGAGCGCCGTCACCGGCCAGCCGGCGCCGGCCAGGAAAGCCGCTTCCCAGCCGCTGCCGCAACCCGGAACCAGGGTTTCGAGCGGCGCCCGGGCGGCGACGAAGGCGGCGAAGTCGGCGGGAACGCCGCCGGCATCCCAGGGAATGGCGCCGGTGCCGAAGCGGCTGCACCAGAAATCCGGGTGTTCCGGACGTTGCGTGGTCGGTTTGACGATGTCGTTCATGGTTTTTTCAGGGCGAGAGTCGACTGCTCGACGGCGTCCTCGAGGTAAGTCTGGTAGAAATCCGGCAGCCGGGCGCCGACGATCGGCGGGTGCAGGCGGCGTCCGCCCGGTCCGTAGAAAGCGACCACCGGCACCAGCTTGACCTTTTCGGCGGCGGCGAAGGCGGCGTGGGTGGTCGGTCGGCCGGCGAAATCACGTAGCGCGGCGTCGCTGTCCTGGCGCAACTCGCGGATGACGACCCGCTTGCCGTAACGCGGGTCGGCGGCCAGTGGCTGCAGGTAGTCGCGCTTCACGGTCTGGCAGAAGCTGCAGTCGGCGCGGCTGAAAATGACGATCAGCGGGCCACCGGCGCGGGCCGCGGCAGCGGCTTCGGCATCCAGCGCAGCGGCCGCCGGCAGCGCTTCGGCGGCCGGGGAGGCCAGGGGGAGGCATGCTAGAATCAGGGCCCCGATCAGCCTGACCCCGTCATTCCAGGATTGCCTCATGTCTGCTCCTCAGAAAATTGTCATCGCCACCCGTGAATCCCGTCTCGCCATGTGGCAGGCCATCCATGTCCAGGGGCGTCTGGCGAGTTTAAATCCGGCCTCGGAAGTTGTCATTCTCGGCATGACCACGCGCGGCGACCAGATCCTCGACCGCCCGCTCGCCGAAATCGGCGGCAAGGGCCTGTTCATCAAGGAACTGGAAGTGGCGATGCAGGCCGGTGAGGCGCATCTCGCCGTGCATTCGATGAAGGACGTGCCGATGACGATGCCGGAAGGCTTCGTGCTGGCTGCCATCTCGGCCCGTGAAAATCCGCTCGACGCCTTTGTCTCCAACAAGTACGCCGGCCTCGACGAACTGCCGGCCGGCGCCGTCGTCGGCACCTCCAGCCTGCGCCGCGAGGCGACCCTGCGTGCCCGCTATCCGCAACTGGTGATCAAGAGCCTGCGCGGCAACCTCGACACCCGCCTGAAGAAGCTCGACGCCGGCGAGTACGACGCGATCATCCTGGCTGCCGCCGGCCTGATCCGTCTCGGCCTGGCCGACCGGGTCAAGGCGGTGCTCAGCGCCGAACAATCGCTGCCGGCGCCCGGCCAGGGCGCGCTCGGCATCGAACTGCTGGCCGGTGATGCCGCGATGGCTGCCGTTGTCGCGCCGCTGAACGATCCGGATACCGCTCACTGCGTCAAGGCCGAACGCGCGCTGTCGCGGGCCCTGGGCGGTTCCTGCCAGGTGCCGCTGGGCGGTTACGCGATCATCGACAACGGCCAGCTCTGGCTGCGCGGCTTCGTCGCCAGCGTCGATGGCCAGCAGATGGTCAGCGCCGAAGTGCGCGGCGCCCCCGACGCCGACGAGACGCTCGGCCTGCAACTGGCCGAGATGCTGCGGGCGCAGGGGGCGGACGCCATCCTCGCCGGGCTGGCTTGCCACTGAAGACGATGGATTCCGGCGCGCTGGCCGGTCGTTGCATCGTCGTCACCCGGCCGCGCGACCAGGCGGCGCCGCTGGCCAAGCTGATCGCCGCCGCTGGCGGCGACGCCCTGCTGTTTCCGCTGCTGGAAATCGCCCCGGCCGAAGATCGCGGCCAGCTTGAGACGCTCGCCCGGCAGCTCGCCGACTACCGGCTGGCCGTCTTCGTCAGCCCCAATGCCGTGAGTCACGCGCTGCCGACCCTGCTTGCCGCCGGCGACTGGCCGGCAACGCTGACCCCGGCCGCGGTCGGCCCGGGCACCGTGCGGGCGCTGGAGGACGCCGGCATCGCCGGTTGCATCGCGCCGCGCGACCGCTTCGACTCGGAAGGCCTGCTCGCCCTGCCCGAACTGGCGCCGGCCGCCGTCGCCGGCTGCCGGGTCGCCATCCTGCGCGGCGACGGTGGCCGCGAACTGCTCGCCGACACCTTGCGCCAGCGCGGAGCGAGCGTCGATGCCGTCACCTGCTATCGGCGCAGCGGCCCGGCCGGCGGCTTCGCCAGCCTGGTCGACGCCTGGGGCGCCGGTCGTCTCGATGCCATCGTCGTTTCCAGCAGCGAGGCGCTGCGCTACCTGGTCGACGGTCTGCCGGCCGAGGGCCGGGCATACTTGCAGCAAACCCCGCTCTTCGTGCCACATGCCCGGATCGCCGAAGCTGCCCGCGTCCACGGTCTGAAACGCGTGGTGCTCACCGCAGGCGCCGACAGCGGCCTGATCCGCGGATTACTTGCTTATAATTGGTGCGCATGAACGCAGAACAATCTTCAACTCCCGCCGTCGAGCCGGAAGCGCCCCGTGTGGCGCCCCGCCGCCGCGGCGCTCAGGGGGCGCTGTGGCTGGTTCCGGCGCTGCTGCTCGGTGGTGTGCTGGCCTGGCATGTGGTCGATAGCAGGCGCGAAATCGACAGCCTGCGCGCCGACGTCAATCGCCGTTTCGCCGATCTTGACAGTGCCGCGCACAAGGAAATGCTGGCCGGCCTGGGCGAGCGCATCGCCACCCTCGAAGCCCGCCAGGAAGCCAGCCGCGATCAGGAAGCGGCACTGCAGGCGCTGTTCCAGGATGTCGCCAGCGGCCGCGAGGCCGCCGATCTGCTCGAAATCGAGCGCGACGTGACGCTGGCCGCACAGCAACTGCAACTGGCCGGCGACGTGCCGGTCGCGCTGCTTGCCCTGCGCGCCGCCGATGCCCAGCTCGCCCGTCTCGACAAGGCCAGCCTGCTGCCCTTGCGCAAGGCGCTGGCGGCCGACATCGCTCGCCTCGACGGCCTGCCGCGCGTCGATCTCGCCGGCATCAGCCTGCGTCTCGAGGAGATGCTGCGCGGCATCGACCAGTTCCCCTTCGCCGCGCATGCCCGGCCGCACGAGGATGCGCCGGTCGCGGTGGTGACCGACGCAGCGCCGGCCTTGCCCTGGTGGCGCCTGGCGCTGGCCGATGCCTGGCAGGAAGTGCGTAACCTGATCCGCATCCAGCGCTTCGACCGCGACGAAGCGCCGCTGCTGGCGCCCGAACAGGGCTTCTTCCTGCGCGAGAACCTCAAGCTGCGTCTGCTCAGCGCCCGTCTCGCGCTGTTCGCGCGTGACGAGGCGAGCTTTCGCAACGATCTGAAGGCGGCACAGGACTGGCTGGGTCGCTACTTTGCCAGCGATGACCGCGCGGTCGCCGCAGCCCTGGCGCAACTGAAGGAACTTGCCGGCGCCGACATCGTCCTCGAACTGCCCGACCTGCGGGCCAGCCAGCAGGCGCTGGAAGCCTTGCGCGACAGCGGGGAAAAACAGTGAAGGGGCTGGCCTGGCTGCTCCTGTTGTTCGCCCTGGCGGTGATCGTCGCGCTTGTTGCCAGCCTCAACGCCGGCTACGTGCTGCTGGTCGTGCCGCCCTGGCGGGTCGAGGTGTCGCTCAACTTCTTCGTGCTGGCGCTGCTCCTCGCCTTTGTCGTCGCCTACGCCGGCCTGCGCACGCTGTCGCTGACCCTGGGCATGCCGGGGCAGGTCAGCGCCTATCGCCGGCGCCAGTTGCGCGAGAAGTCCGGGCAGATGTTCCAGGACGCCGTGCGCCACCTCTTCGAAGGCCGTTTCGGCCAGGCCCTGAAGCGCGCCGGCGAAGCCTACGACGCCGGCCGGGCGCCGGCCCTGGCGGCGCTGATCGCCGCCCGCGCCGCGCAGCGCCTGGGCGAACCGGGGCGCCAGCAGGAATGGCTGGAAAAGGCCAAGCAGCAGGACGCGCGCAACGAAGCGGCGACGCTGATGCTGGAAGCCGAGATGTACAACGAGGAGCGCCGTTTCGCCGAAGCGCTGGCCGCGCTGCAGCGTCTGCAGGGCAAGCAGGGGCGGCACATCGCCGCCCTGCGTCTGGAATTGCGGGCACGCCAGGGGCTCGGCGACTGGGACGGCGTGCTCAAACTGCTGCGCCAACTGGCCAAGCGCGACGCGCTGGCACCGGAACTGGTCAATGCGCTGTCGAGCAAGGCGCATCTGGCCAATCTCGCGCGCTGTGGCTCCGACCGCGCGGCGCTGGTCGCCTACCTGCGCAAGCTGCCGGAGGCGGAACGCAGCCTCAAGGTCGTCCTCGCCGCGGTGCGCGGCCTGGCCGCGGCGGGAGCCGACGCCGATGCGCAGAAACTGATCGAGGAACAACTGGAAGGCAACGACGACGAGGCCTGGCAGAGCGAACTGCCAGCGATCTACGGCAGCCTTGCCGGCGGCGACCAGCTATCGCGTATCGCCCGTGGCGAAGCCTGGCTGCGGCAACGGCCGGCGCACGCCGGGCTGCTCCTGGCGCTGGGTCGGATGTGCGCGCGCCAGCGGTTGTGGGGCAAGGCGCAGAGTTTCCTGGAAGCGTCGCTGGCGGTCGAGGACACCCAGGCCGGCCACCTCGAACTGGCGCGTCTCGACGACCAGCTCGAACGCGTCGACGACGCCAACCGCCACTATCGCGCGGCGGTCGCCCCGAACACGCTGAAGTGAGCCGGCCGCCGCCGGCTCAGAGCCAGTCCTGTGGCTTCAGGAAGACCTCGTAGAGTTCAGCTTCCGGGCTGCCCGGCGCCGGCTGCCAGTCGTAGCGCCATTTGACGACCGGCGGCAGCGACATCAGGATGGCCTCGGTACGGCCGCCCGACTGCAGGCCGAACAGGGTGCCGCGGTCCCAGACCAGGTTGAACTCGACGTAGCGGCCGCGCCGGTAGGCCTGGAAATCGCGTTCGCGTTCGCCGTAGGGCGAGGCACGGCGCTTCGCCAGCACCGGCAGGTAGGCGCTGGTGAAGGCCTGGCCGACCGCCTGGGTCAGCGCGAAGCAGCGCTCGAAACCGCCCTCGTTGAGGTCGTCGAAGAAGACGCCGCCGACGCCGCGCGGTTCGTTGCGGTGCTTGAGGAAGAAATACTCGTCGCACCACTGCTTGTACTTGGCGTAGACATCGTCGCCGAAGGGCGCCAGCGCGTCGCGGCAGGTACGGTGGAAATGCGTGACGTCCTCGCGCTGCCCGTAATAAGGTGTCATGTCCATGCCGCCGCCGAACCACCAGACATCGTCCTCGCCTGCCGTGCTGGCGACGAAGCAGCGCACGTTCATGTGCGCCGTCGGGCAGTAGGGATTGCGCGGGTGCAGCACCAGCGAGACGCCCATCGCCTCCCAGGCACGGCCGGCCAGTTGCGGGCGGACGGCGGTGGCGGAGGCGGGCAGCGCGTGGCCGGTGACGTGCGAGAAATTGACCCCGCCGCGCTCGAAGAAATCACCTTCCTCGATCAGCCGGGAAATCCCGCCGCCGCCTTCGGGGCGCTGCCAGGTGTCGGTCAGGAAAGGCTTGCCGTCGAAGGCTTCGAGTTCGGCGACGATGCTCGACTGAAGGCTGGTGAAGAATTCTTTGAGTTGCGGGTTGGCCATGGATTTCTGCAGATGTTCTGGAAACGACTTGGGGTGCCGAATCGCCATTCGGTTCCCGGGAGTTTTACAAAATCAGCCAGCCCCAGGCGATCGCCAGCGTTAGCGCCGTCACCGGCAGGCCGATGCGCAGGTGCTGGCGCCAGTCGATGGCGATGCCCTGTTTGCGGGCGAGGTCGACGACGATCAGGTTGGCGATCGAGCCGACCAGCAGCAGGTTGCCGGCCAGCGTGCTGACCAGCGCCAGGGTGATGCCAGCCTCCGGGGTTTTCAGGTGCGGCAGCAGCAGCATCACCGCCGGCACGTTGGAAACCAGGTTGGAGAGGCCGACGCCGACCGCGAACAGTGGCCCGCTATCGCCCAGGTGGATGCCGTGGCCGGCCAGCCAGGCAACGGCGATGGCGGCCAGGCCGGTGCCGTCGAAAGCGTGATTGACGACGAAGAGGCCGACGAAGAGCACCAGCAGTTCCCAATCGACGAAGCCCATGACGTGCGAGGAATGGAAACGCCGCGACAGCAGCAGCACGCCGGCGCCGACCAGGGCGGCGACTTCGCGCGGCCAGTCGGTGCACAGGAAGACGACCAGCAGCACGGTGGCGACGGCGAGGCCCTTGGCGGTCTGCAGGCGGTCGAACTCGGGCAGCGCCTCGTCGACCGGGGCGGCGGGCGGCGGCAGGGTGAGGCGGCGCGGCGCGAACACCAGCCAGGCCCACAGCGCGAGCAGGCCGAGCCCGACCGGCGGCAGCGCCCGCCACAGGTAGTCGGCAAAATGCAGTTGCAGCACCGAACCGATCAACATGTTCTGCGGATTGCCGATCAAGGTCGCCGCCGAGCCGATGTTGGCGGCGCAGGCGAGGCCTACCAGGAAAATCACCGGGTCGAGCCGGCGCTCGATGCACAGGCGGGCGACCACCGGCGTCATCGCCAGGCAGACAATGTCGTTGGAGAACACCGCCGACAGCGCGCCAGCGACGAAGATCAGGGCGCCGAGCAGCCAGGGTTCGGCGAGCGGCAGCGCGGCCACGCGCCGGGTGACTTCGGTGTAGAAACCGCCCAGGCGCATCTGTGCTGAAACGACCATGAAGGCGAAGAGCAGCAGGATGGTTGGCAGATGGACGGCACGCGCCGCTTCCTCGGTCGTCATCGCGCCGATGCCGACGACGGCGATGCCGCCGAGCAGCGCGACGCCGCTGCGGTCGAGCTTCAGCTTCGGCAGGCCGCCGAGGAACATGCCGAGGTAGACGACGGCGAAGACGGCGACGATGGTCGTTTGCAGCGGGTGGGTCTCGATGGCGAGCAGCGGCGCGGCGAATTCCGGGCTCATCGGTAGAGCAGGAAGCCTTCGCGTTCGGCCAGCCAGGCCTGTTCGTCGGCGCGCGCGGCGGCGTCGAGATCGGCCGGCGTCGCCGCCGGATCGTCCACCCATTCGCGCAGCAGCGGCGAGCCGTTGATCAGGTCGATGGCCAGGCGCTCGAATTCGTACTCGTAGCCAAAGTCGCGCCAGATCGGGTAGTCCGGGTAGAGGCGGCGGATCGCCTTGAAGGCCAGCGCCTGCAGGCGCCAGGGGCGGAACGCGGCGTGGTCGTAGTAGGGGCCTTCGCTGTGGATTTGCAGCGCCTGGCACAGTTGACCGTGAAACTTGTGGAAGGTCGGCTCGAACCAGCAGACGCGCAGCTTGCCGCCGGTCAGCCAGTCAGGAGCGAGCGCCTGCATCTCGACGAGCACCGCGGCGGCGTCGATGTCCGGCGCGCCGAAGAGGAATTCCAGCGGTCGCGTCGTGCCGCGCCCTTCGCTCAAGGTCGTCCCTTCGAGCATGACGGTGCCGGCGTAGGCGCGCGCCATCGACAGGTTGGGCGCGTTCGGGCTGGGGTTGATCCAGGTCCGCTCGCCGAGCGGCCAGCCGTAACCGGGCGCGACGTCGGGCTGCCAGCCCTGCATCTCGATGACGCGGTAATCGACGTCGAGCTGCAATTGGGCGATGAACCAGGCGCCGAGTTCGCCCATGGTCAGGCCGTGGCGCATCGGCAGCGGGCCGGCACCGACGAAGCTCTCCCAACCCGCGCGCAGCGTGAAACCTTCGGCCGGTCGGCCAGCCGGGTTGGGGCGGTCGAGCACCCAGACTTCCTTGCCGGATGCGGCGGCGGCTTCGAGCACGTAGCGCAGCGTGGTGATGAAGGTGTAGATGCGGCAGCCGAGGTCCTGCAGGTCGACCAGCAGCACGTCGAAGGTTTCCATCATCGCCGCCGTCGGCCGGCGCACTTCGCCGTACAGGCTGAAGATCGGGATGCCCAGTTGCGGATCGACGAAATCCGGCGATTCGACCATGTTGTCCTGCTTGTCGCCCTTGATCCCGTGTTGCGGGCCGAAAGCGGCGGTGAGCTTGAGGTCGGGCAGCGCAGCGAGGGCGTCGAGGCTGTGCGTCAGGTCGGCAGTGACCGACGCCGGGTGGGCGAGCAGGGCGAGGCGGCGGCCGGCGAGCGGGCGGCGCAGATCGGAGTCGGCAAGCAGACGGTCGATGCCGAACAGGAGTTTTTGCGTCATGGCAGGGGCAGCACGAAGCTGGCGGCGAGGTGGAAATCGGGCTGGGCGGCGGCGTGGGCCAGCGCCCAGTAGCTCCTGTCGCCGGCTGGGGTGGCGGCGACGACGCTGAGACCGAGGCGGGCGGCGTTGGCCGGCAACAGCGCGGCGGGAACGGTCGCCATCAGGTACAGCGTGTCGCCGTCGCGGCGGCAGGAAATCTGCGGTGCTGCTGGCGGTTGCCAGCTTTCGTTGCGTTGACGGTAGTCGGCGAAGTCGTACACCGCCCACTGGCCGGACGGCGCGAAGTTGAATTCGCGGTAGGCCGGGCCGTCGGCCACGGCGATGAAGGCTTCGCAGCAGGTGTGCTGCCACAGGCCGTCGGCCGGGCCGGCGACGGCCGGTGGCGGCAGTGCGAGGATGGTGACACCGTGCAGCCGGTAATCCAGCTGCAGTTCGCCGGCGGCCCCACGGCTGGCCGTGACGGCGATCATCAGGCCGGCCGGTGGCGGGCTGGCGGCATGCTGGAGCAGGGGGTGAAAGATCAAGGTCGACACGGGTTGGCGGGCAAAAAACAGGCGCTACTTTACTCCGGATCAGACGGCCGCGCCCTTGGTCCGGGCGGGGTTTTGGAGTAATTTACCGGCTTTGCGGCGCCGACCGCAGGGAGAGAGAAAAACATGACACCGTTGCGCATCAACCTCGAGCAGGAAGAAATCCCCACCCACTGGTACAACGTCGTCGCCGACATGCCCAACCCGCCGGCGCCGCCGCTCGGGCCGGATGGCAAGCCGGTGCCGCCGGAAGCAATGGGGGCGATCTTCCCCGGTCCCATCCTCGAGCAGGAAATGAGTGCCGAGCGCTGGATTCCGATTCCCGAGGAAGTGCGCCAGATTTACGCGCAATGGCGCCCGGCGCCGCTGTGCCGGGCACTGCGCCTGGAGCAGGCACTGGGTACGCCGGCCAAGATCTTCTTCAAGTACGAAGGCGTTTCGCCGGCCGGTTCGCACAAGCCGAATTCCGCCGTGCCGCAGGCCTATTTCAACAAGCTGGCCGGCACCAAGAAGCTGACCACCGAAACCGGCGCCGGCCAGTGGGGCTCGTCGATCGCCTACGCCGGCCAGATGTTCGGCCTGCCAGTGCGCGTCTTCATGGTCAATGTCAGCTACCAGCAGAAGCCCTTCCGCCGCTCGATGATGCAGACCTGGGGCGCCGAGGTCTTCGCCTCGCCGACCAATCTGACCAACGCCGGCCGCGCCGCGCTGGCTGCCGACCCGGAATGCCAGGGCTCGCTTGGCCTGGCGATTTCGGAAGCGGTCGAGGAAGCCGCCGCCGACCCCAATACCTGCTACACCCTCGGTTCGGTGCTCAACCATGTGCTGCTGCACCAGACCGTGATCGGCCTCGAAGCGAAGAAGCAGTTCGCCAAGATCGGCCTCTATCCGGACGTGATCTTCGGGCCCTGCGGCGGCGGTTCCAGCTTCGGTGGCATCGCCTTCCCTTTCCTGGCGGACAAGGCGGCCGGCGACCCGCGCGCGAAAAACCTGCGCTGCGTCGCGGTCGAGCCGACCTCCTGCCCGACGCTGACCAAGGGCGCTTACACCTATGACTACGGCGACGCCTCCGGCTACACGCCGATCATGAAGATGTACACCCTCGGCCACGACTTCATGCCGCCCGGCATCCACGCCGGCGGCCTGCGTTACCACGGCGCCTCGCCGCTGCTCTCGCAACTCTTCCACGAAAAGCTGCTGGAAGCGGTGGCGGTGCCGCAGGTCGGCACCTTCGAGGCAGGCGTCCAGTTCGCCCGCGCCGAAGGCATCATCCCGGCACCGGAATCCTGCCACGGCATCCGCGCCGCCATCGACGAAGCCCTGCGCTGCAAGGCGACCGGCGAAGCCAAGACGATCCTCTTCTGCCTGACCGGTCACGGTCACTTTGACATGGCCTCGTACGACAAGTATTTCGCCGGCAAGCTGGAGGATTACGAGTACCCGGCCGAAGCCATCGTCGAATCGCTGAAGCACCTGCCCCAGGTCGGCTGAGATCGTGAAGTTCATCGTCTTCCTGCTCGTCCTCGGCAACTTGCTGTTCTACGCCTTCAGCCAGGGACTGATCGGTTCGGCGGAGGTTGGTGAAAGCGTGCGCATCACGCAGCAGATCAAGCCGGAAAGCATCCGCATCGTCGCTCGCGGCGAAGCGCCAGCGCTGCCGCAGCCGGCTCCGGCACTGGAAGCCGAAGTGCCGGAGCCGGAGGAAGAGCCAGCGGAAAAACCGGCGCTGACGGCCAAGGAAGCCGCCAAGGCTGCCAAGGAAGCGGCCGCGAAAGAAGCCGCCGCCAAGAAGGAGACAGCAGCCAAAGAGGCTGCGGCCAAGAAGGAAGCGGCAGCCAAGGAAGCAGCAGCCAAGGAAGCAGCAGCCAAGGAGGCCGCCAAAGCCCAGGCGTCGGCGGTCGTCTGTCTGAGCTGGGAAGGCTTGAGTCAGGTCGAGGGCGACCGGGTGCGGCGGGTCCTGGCCGGTGGCTTCGATGATTTCACCTGGCGTGAAACCAGCGTCGAGAACCGTGGCTGGTGGGTGTCGATCCCGCCGCAGGCGAACCGGGCGGCGGCCGAGAAGAAGGCCGCCGAGTTGAAGGCGATCGGCATCACCGATTACTTCATCATTCAGGAAGGTGGTCAGCGTCACGCCATCTCGCTCGGCATCTTCAGCAGCGAGAAGGGCGCCAACGACCATCTGGCCACCTTGCAGGACAAGGGGGTGCGTTCGGCGCGGGTTGCCCAGCGGCCGGACAAGGACGGCAAGGAAAGCAAGCCGCGCCTCGAAATCCGCGGTCCGGCCAGTCGTGCCGACGCCCTGCGCAGCGCGCTCGCTGGCGCCCTGCCGAAAAGCACGCCGAAACGCTGTCCGTGAGCGACTTCGTCGTCGGCCTGACGGGCGGCATCGGCAGCGGCAAGAGTACCGTTGCCGATGCCTTCGTCGAACTCGGCGCGGCGCTGGTCGATACCGATGCCATCGCCCACGAACTGACGGCGCCCGGCGGGGCCGCGATGCCGGCGCTGATCGCCGCCTTCGGGCCGGCGATCGCCGATCCGTCCGGCGCCCTCGACCGCGCCGCGATGCGCCGCCTGGCCTTCGCCGACCCCGGCGTGCGCCAGCGCCTGGAAGGCATCCTCCATCCGCTGATCCGCCAGTTGTCCGACGCCCGCTGCCGGGCGGCGACGGCGCCTTACGTCATCCTCGCCGTGCCGCTGCTGGTCGAATCCGGCAGCTACCGCGAACGCTGCCGGCGCATCCTGGTCGTCGATTGCCCGGAAAACCTGCAGATCGTCCGCGTCATGGCGCGCAACGGCATCAGCGAAGCCGAGGTGCGCGCCATCCTCGCTGCCCAGGCCAGCCGTGAGGCAAGGCTGGCGATTGCCGACGACATCGTGCTCAATGACGGCGAGCGCACAATTCTTTACCGGGCGGTTGCCGAACTGCATGCAAAATATCTTCATCTTGCCGGCAGAACTTAAAGCTGGCTGTTGAGATTTGCTCGCAAATGCCTCAGAATTCAGCAAATTTTTCCGATTTCCGGAACCCGGCCGAGTGATCACCTACGAATACCCGTTCAACGAGCGCATCCGTACGCTGTTGCGTCTCGAAGACCTTTTCGAGAAGACGGCGTATTTCGCTCGGGCCGACGGTCAGCACGAACATCACGTGGCCCTCGTCACGCTGTTCGAAATCCTTGAGGCCGCCGGTCGCGCCGACCTCAAGATGGACCTGATCCAGGAACTCGAACGGCAACGCCAGACCCTGCTCGCCTTTCGCAACAACCCGGACATTTCCGAAGAGGCGCTGTCCGGCGCGCTCTACGAAATCGAACAGTCGTCGGCCTCGCTGCTGGCGATGAGCGGCAAGATCGGCCAGTACCTGCGCGACAACGACTGGCTGATGAGCATCAAGAGCCGGGCGGCGATTCCCGGCGGCGTCTGCGAATTCGACCTGCCGTCCTACCACTGGTGGCTGCACCGCACGCCGGAAGCCCGGCGCAATGCGCTGGAAGCCTGGAGCAAGCCGCTGTTCGCGCTGCGCGACGCATCGGCGATCGTCCTTCGCCTGCTGCGTTCGAGCGGCCGGCCGAAGCAGCATGTTGCCAGCAACGGTCAGTTCCAGCTCAACCTCGGCGGTACCTCGGCGCAGATGGTGCGCGTCGAACTGGCGGCGGAAGAAGCCGCGGTGCCCGAAGTCAGCGCCAACAAGTACTTCCTCAACATCCGCTTCACCAAGCCGCCGCTCAACGAGCTGAAGGCGCGTGGCTGCGAGCGCGACGTCGAATTCAAGCTGACCTTCTGCAACCTGTGAAACCGCCTCGTCTCGTCCGCTGCCCACAGTGCGGCAAGGAATCCCCGTGGTCGCCGGAAAACCGCTGGCGCCCCTTCTGCTCCGAACGCTGCAAGCAGATCGATCTCGGCGCCTGGGCGAGCGAGAGCTACACCATCCCCGGTGCGCCGACCGACGAGGAAACCGCAGCGCCGGGCATCGACTTCAGCAGCACGCCGCGCTGAACGGCGCGCCGCTTCTTCTTTCCTACCAGCCGCGCATCAGCGCAATGCCGTGGGCGCCGTGCTCGCGGGCGCTGTCGCGCAGCGACTCGCGCATGCCGCCCAGGGCGAACACCGGCAAGGTGTTGCCGGCGCAGCGCCGGGCGAATTCCGGCCAGCCCAGTCCGGGGGCGCCGGGGTGGGTCGGCGTCGCCAGCACCGGACTCAAGAGCGCGTAATCCAGCCCCAGTTCGCCAGCGCGGGCGATTTCCGCCGCCGTGTGGCAGGACGTGCCGACCCAGGCGAAATCCGGGCGCGCCACGCAGGCGGCAAGCGCCGTCGCGGAAAGGTGCACGCCGTCGGCGCCGCAGGCGGCAGCCAGCGCCGGGTCGTCGTTGATCACCACCGGCGCGCCGTAGCGCCGCGCCAGTTCGACCACGGCAGCGGCAAAGGTGGCGCGCTCCGTTGCCGGTAGTGTCTTGTCGCGCACCTGGACGAGCGGCGGCAGGACGTCGCCGGAACTCTGCAGGCGGTGTTCCAGTCGAGCCAGCCAGGCCGTCGGCGTCGTTGCGTCGAGCGACGAGACGAGCATCGTCTCGGGCAGCGCCAGGCCTTTCAGGATCGGCCCGTTGGCCGGCAGGATGGGGGCGACGCTGGCCGCCGCGCCGCGCCGCTGCCAATCCACCGCGCTGTGCTCAAGTGGCGCGGTGATGCCGATTTCGCCCTGCCAGGCAGTCACCTGCCAGAAATTCAGGCGTACCGTGGCGTGCGGATAGATATGTTCGCGGGTCAGCCAGGGGTGGCAGGCGGTGACGGTGATGCCCAGTTCCTCCTGCAGTTCGCGCACCAGCGCGTCGCGCACGCTCTCGCCGGGTTCGACCTTGCCGCCGGGGAACTCCCAGTAACCGGCGTAAACCTTGCCCACCGGGCGCTGGGCGAGCAGGAACTCGCTGCCGCCGGCGCGCAGCATCACCGCCGCCGCGACTTCGACGATATCGCTCACGCGCCGCCCTCCGGCTGACGGCCGGCGAGGTCGCGGGCGAACTGCCAGGCCACGCGGCCCGAACGCGAACCGCGCGACAGCGCCCAGTTCAGCGCCTCGCGCTCGCTGCCGGCGATCACCGCTGCGGCGACGCCGAACTCCCGTGCCCAGTGCGCGAAGACCGCCAGGTAATCGTCCTGCGAGAAGGGGTAGAAGGAAATCCACAGGCCGAAGCGTTCGGACAGCGAGACCTTTTCCTCGACCGCCTCGCCGGGATGGATTTCGTCGCCGACGCGCTGCACTTCGAGGTTTTCCGACATGTACTCCGGCATCAGGTGGCGGCGGTTGGAGGTGGCGTAGATCAGCACGTTGGCCGGCGGCGCCGCGACCGAACCGTCGAGCACCGACTTCAGCGCCTTGTAGGCGGTCTCGCCGGCCTCGAACGAGAGGTCGTCGCAGAAGATGATGAACCTCTCCGGCCGCCCGTCGACCAGGTCGACGATGTCCGGCAGGTCGACCAGGTCGTGCTTGTCGACCTCGATCAGGCGCAGCCCGTCGGCTGAAAATTCGTTGAGCACCGCCTTCACCAGCGAGGACTTGCCACAGCCGCGGGCGCCGGTCAGCAGCACGTTGTTGGCGCCGTGGCCGGCGACGAACTGGCGGGTGTTGGCGACGATGCGCGCCTTCTGATCGTCGACCGTCTCGATGTCGGCAAGGCGGATCGGGTGCGGGTAGGCGACGCCCTGCAGCCAGCCGCGGCCGCCACTCTTGCGCCAGCGGAAGGCCACCGCGCCGGCCCAGTCGGGCTGTACCGGGGGCGGCGGCAGGATGCCTTCGAGGCGGGACAGGACGTGTTCTGCGCGGTTCAGCAAGCGTTCGAGTTGGGCGGGATCGATCATCGTCACAGGTATACTCGGGAAAAGTTGCTCACTCTAACCAAAGCCATGTCAAAACTCCAAACCGCCATTCTCGCCGCCACGCTGGCACTGGCCGCCTGTGCCGTGCCGCCGCGCATCGTCTCGCCGGAAACCACGGCCAAGGCGCCGGACTGCCCGCCCTGCGCCGAGGCCGCCGCGGACAAGCCGGCCGCCCCCGCGTTCAGCCGGGTGTTCACGCTGGCCGCCTGGAGCGAGCTGCCGGGCTGGCAGGAAGATGACCTGAGCGCCGCCTGGCAACCTTTCCTGAAAAGCTGCCAGGCGCTGCGCAGCCGCGCCGGCGGCGCCTCGTGGCAGCAGGCCTGCGCCCACGCCGCCGAGGTCGACGCCCGCTCCGCCGAGGCGATCCGCCGCTACTTCGAGAACGTCATGCAGCCCTACGCGGTATCGACCGACGACCGCAGCGCCGTCGAAGGCATGATCACCGGCTACTATGAACCGCTGCTGCAGGGCAGCCGCCAGCGCGACAAGCGTAACCTTTACCCGGTGCATGGCGTGCCGGACAATCTGCTGACCGTCGAACTCGGCGATCTCTTCCCGGAACTCAAGGGCAAGCGCGTGCGCGGCCGGATCGAAGGCAACAAGGTCGTTCCCTACTGGTCGCGCGGAGAGATCGCCGCCCAGGGCAAGCGCCTGCCGGCCAAGACCCTGGCCTGGGTCGATGACGCGGTCGAACTCTTCTTCCTGCAGATCCAGGGCTCCGGGCGCATCCGCCTGCCCGACGGCAGCCTGCTGCGGGTCAATTACGCCGACCAGAACGGCCATCCCTACCGCTCGATCGGCCGCCTGCTCGTCGACCGCGGCGACCTCAAGCTGGAAGAGGCGTCGATGCAGGGCATCCAGGCCTGGGCGCGGGCCAACCCGGCGCGTCTCGACGAACTGCTCAACGCCAACCCCAGCTACGTCTTCTTCCGCGAAATGCCGGCCAGCGACGATGGTCCGCTCGGCGCGCTCGGCGTGCCGCTCACCGCCGAACGCAGCATCGCCGTCGACCCGCGTTCGATCCCGCTCGGCGCGCCGGTCTTCCTCGCCACCACCCGCCCCAATTCGGCGCAGCCGCTGAACCGCCTGATGCTCGCCCAGGACACCGGCGGTGCCATCCGTGGTGCGGTACGTGCCGACTTCTTCTGGGGCTTCGGCAAGGAAGCCGGCAACCTCGCCGGCCGCATGAAACAGCGCGGCCGCATGTGGGTGCTGCTGCCGCGTGGCTACCCGCTGGACTGAGGCGATGCACGATTGCGGGGCGCGGCCGCCCCGTAATGCACGATAGCGGTGCGCTTTTCAACTTGGTGCAAAATTCAACGCCCTGATTTGAAAAGAAATTAATGCACTGGAATGGTGCTTGCTTTCCACGCCGGATTCGTTCTGGAGGTTTTCATGGATAGCTTTCATTCCGGCAGCAATGTTCTCTTCATCCTGCTCGGCGGCATCATGGTGCTCGCCATGCACGCAGGCTTCGCCTTTCTTGAGGTCGGCACCGTCCGCAAGAAGAACCAGGTCAACGCGCTGGTCAAAATTCTGACCGACTTCGCGATCTCGACCATCGCCTACTTCTTCGTCGGCTACGGCATCGCTTACGGCATCCACTTCTTCACCGGCGTCGACACGCTGATGGAGAAGAACGGCTACGAGCTGACCAAGTTCTTCTTCCTGCTCACCTTCGCCGCCGCCATCCCCGCCATCATCTCCGGCGGGATCGCCGAGCGCGCCCGCTTCTACCCGCAACTGGCCGCCACCTTCCTGCTCGTCGGCTTCGTCTATCCCTTCTTCGAGGGCATCGCCTGGAACAAGATGTACGGCATCCAGGACTGGCTGACGACCACATTTGGTGCGCCCTTCCACGACTTCGCCGGCTCCGTCGTGGTGCATGCGATGGGCGGCTGGATCGCGCTGCCCGCCGTGCTCCTCCTCGGCGCCCGTTACGGCCGTTACACCAAGGACGGCCGGATGTCGGCGCACCCGCCCTCGTCGATTCCCTTCCTCGCCCTCGGCGCCTGGATTCTCACCGTCGGCTGGTTCGGCTTCAACGTGATGAGCGCGCAGACCATCGAGAACATCTCCGGCCTGGTCGCCATCAACTCGCTGATGGCCATGGTCGGCGGCATCCTCGCCGCGCTGGTGCTCGGCAAGAACGACCCCGGCTTCGTCCATAACGGCCCGCTCGCCGGCCTGGTCGCCGTCTGCGCCGGTTCCGACCTGATGCACCCGATGGGGGCGCTGGTCGTCGGCCTGGTCGCCGGCGCCCTGTTCGTCGTCATGTTCACGCTGACCCAGAACCGCTGGAAGATCGACGACGTCCTCGGCGTCTGGCCGCTGCACGGCCTGTGCGGCGCCTGGGGCGGCATCGCCGCCGGCATCTTCGGCAGCAAGGCGCTGGGCGGCGCCGGCGGTGTCGCCTTCATGCCGCAACTGCTGATGACCCTGCTCGCCATCGCCGTCGCCCTGACCGGCGGCTTCGCCGTCTACGGCCTGCTGAAGAAAGTCTTCGGCCTGCGCCTCGACCAGGAAGAAGAATACGAAGGCGCCGACCTCAGCATCCACAAGATCACCGCAACGCCGGAACGTGAGGCGAGCTGGTGAGGCGGTTCTGATGTCGAAAAATAAAGTCCGGCGAAGAAAATGATTTCCGTCGGAAACTGAAACCTATCAAGGCCTGCCTGAAAAGCAGGCCTTGGTTCATTATGCAGTCAGTTCCGAACTGGGGGGGGGCAGGCAAACCCTTTGGCAGGTCCTCGGCCTTTCCGGTCATTCAGCCTGCTGTGAATTCAGTCAGCAATACGAAGATAAGCGCCCCTTTAGGTGCCCATCATTGTATTACCCTATCGACTCAGTCCTGTTTGTCGTAGCAGACGTACGCTGCCGCCGTTGCGAGGATTGAGCTACTTGCGCGCGAAGGCAAGAAGGGGCGCGATGTCGCCCTGGTCAGCTGCTCGTAGGGCGGCCAGGTATTCAGCCCGCAGCTCGCTCTGGCTCACGAGAGAAGCGTATCCCCCGCTACCCCATGAAAACGGTTCCTGCCCCATCTTCCGGAGCAGGAGGTCAGTTATCAAGCGACAGCACCTTCCATTGCCGTTTGGGAACGGGTGGATGAGTACCAACTGGTGGTGAAACCGCGCCACCAGCTCATCCGGGGGTATGGCCTGGTGTTCGACCTGATACCTGGTATTCTCAAGTAAGTTCCGGACGCGCATGGAAATCTGGCGCCAATCGCAGCCGATATTCTTGTCGCTCTTGCGGTATGTGCCGGCCCATGTCCATGTATCGCTGAACATCCGCTTGTGCAGTTCGCGCAGGAATACATCATCCAGGATGTCCTGCTTGAGCTGGCGCTGAGCCCACCGGGCGCCCTTGATGATGTTGAACTGCTCCCACTCATTGAGCTCGCCCTGCGTCGAGACGTGCTTGGGCTTCAGGCCCTCTTTTTCATCCGGGTCGAGCGGGGTCTGCCCGGGCTGGTACGTGAACTCCATCACCACAACTCGCGCCAGTTGCTGTCGAGCAGCTCTTTCGCTATGAGCTCCAGTTGGGCCTGCTGTGCCTTGCTGCCAACGGCCTGATCCTCAAGCGACATGGTGTGCGCCACGGGTAGCATGTGCTTCCGAGCCACGGCCTTTGCCTGGTCCTTAAGCTTGGCCTCCAGAGGTGTTTTCGGCACGAGGACATAGTGCAGCTCGCAGTCGAGCGCCGCGGCAACCCTGCGCAGAGAGGCAAGCGAGATGCTGTCGTCGGCCTCGCTCTTCTCAAGCTTATGCACTGTGGAGTTCCTCACGTGCAGGCGCTGAGCGAGCGACACGGCAGTCATGCCAAGGGCTTCCCGGATGGTCTGTATCCAGCCGCAGGGCGGCCGCGGCGGGAAGGTCTTCTTGAGCCAGGGCTTCAGCTGCTTGTCGGCCTGGCGCAACTGCAGCCAGCGGTAGGACTTGTCCACGATAATCTCCCTCTGGGGCAAAGTCGAAAGCTGTATATTATCCATGCAGGGATAAAAAATAAACATAGAAATATCCCTAAAGGGATATATTTTGATGTTTTAAATCGCCTGATAGGGAAAAATTATAAGTAGAAAAATAGCCCTGTAAGGAGAATGGTTGAAGCGGTAAAGTCTCGATCACTGCCAACGTCTGGGTTGGCCGAGCAACTGACAGCCATTAACCAATGGCAAACATCACAACATTCGTCGCCGTTCCCGCCAGTAGCCTTTCCCACCTGTCAAGCGCTCGCACCCCCCGCCAGCCGGCCGTTTCCGCCGGATTTTCGTTCTTGATGTACATCATGGATGGGCCGCCGGGCTGACGCGGACAATGCGCTCCACACCATCCACAGGAGCGCACGATGAGCGGAACTTTCACGAAATCGATGGCCCGGAATATCTTTTACGGGGGAACGGTCTTCTTCTTTCTCCTATTCCTGGCTCTCACCTATGACACCAACCAGGCCTTGCCGAAGCGGGACAACAGCCAGAATCTGACGCCGGAGGTGATCGCCGGCAAGAAGATCTGGGAGACGCGCAACTGCATCGGTTGCCACACCTTGCTCGGCGAGGGCGCCTATTTCGCGCCGGAGCTCGGCAACGTCTATGTCCGTCGCGGTCCGGACTTCATCAAGGCGTGGATCCAGGCACAGCCGACCGGCGCGCCGGGACGGCGGCAGATGCCGCAGTTCCATCTGAGCGACAAGGAACTCGACGATCTGGTGGCCTTCCTGAAGTACGCCTCCGAGATCAACACCGCCAACTGGCCGCCCAACATCGAAGGCTGAGCCCGCCGAGTTTCGACATTCAAGGAGTATCGCGATGCAATACAAGAGCCAAGCGGTTGCCAAGCCCTATTTTGTGGCGGCAATCGGCCTGTTCGTGGGGCAGATCGTCTTCGGACTGATCATGGGCCTCCAGTACGTGGTCGGGGATTTTCTCTTTCCCGCCCTGCCTTTCAACGTTGCCCGGATGGTTCACACCAACCTGCTGATCGTCTGGCTGCTGTTCGGTTTCATGGGCGCGGCCTACTACATGGTGCCGGAGGAGTCGGAAACCGAGTTGTATAGTCCCAAGCTGGCGATCGGGCTATTCTGGATCTTCCTCGTCGCCGGGGCGCTGACCATCCTCGGTTACCTGTTCGTGCCCTACGCCACGCTGGCCGAGATGACCGGCAACGACATCCTGGCGACGATGGGGCGCGAGTTCCTCGAACAGCCGCTGATCACCAAGATCGGCATCGTCATTGTCGCCCTAGGCTTCCTCTTCAACATCAGCATGACCATGCTGAAGGGGCGCAAGACGGCGATTTCGATGGTGCTGTTGCTCGGCCTGTGGGGTCTGGCGATCTTCTTCCTGTTCTCCTTCTACAACCCGCACAACCTGGTCAAGGACAAGTACTACTGGTGGTGGGTCGTCCATCTCTGGGTGGAAGGCGTCTGGGAACTGATCCTCGGTGCGCTGCTCGCCTTCGTCCTGATCAAGGTCACCGGTGTGGACCGCGAAGTGATCGAGAAGTGGCTGTACGTGATCATCACCCTGACGCTGGTCACCGGCATCATCGGTACCGGTCACCACTACTACTGGATCGGCGCGCCGGAATACTGGCAGTGGTGGGGTTCGGTGTTCTCGGCCCTGGAACCGATCCCGTTCTTCGCGATGACCGTCTTCGCCTTCAACATGGTCAACCGTCGCCGCCGCGAGCATCCGAACAAGGCTGCCGTGCTGTGGGCGCTCGGTACCGGTGTCATGGCCTTCCTCGGTGCCGGCGTCTGGGGCTTCCTGCACACCCTGGCTCCGGTCAACTACTACACCCACGGTTCGCAGATCACCGCCGCCCACGGTCACATGGCCTTCTACGGCGCCTACGTGATGGTCGTCCTGACGCTGATCAGCTACGCCATGCCGATCCTGCGCGGTCGTGCCGCCAATTCGCCGCGGGCCCAGGTGCTGGAGATGTGGAGCTTCTGGCTGATGACCATCGCCATGGTCTTCATCACCCTGTTCCTGACCGCCGCCGGCATCCTGCAGGTCTGGCTGCAGCGTATCTCGACCGCGCCGCTGTCCTTCATGGCGACGCAGGACCAGATTTCGCTGTTCTACTGGCTGCGCGAGATCAGCGGCGTGATCTTCCTGATTGGCCTGGTGATCTACCTGATCAGCTTCTTCGTCAAGGGCGAAAGCCGGGTAGGCGCCCAATAACAAGCGAGTGGATAGTGGTGTTTTCGGGGCGGCGCGAGCCGCCCCTTTTTTGTCCACCTTGGCCGCGGCCGGATGAATTTAGCACGCATCAAAGCCCCGCCCGGAGGCGGCGCCTAGACTGCGCGGCATGCAAGTCGATCTTTCCCTGCCGCCGCCGCGCCACCTAGCCGGCGACCTCGCCATCTGGATCTTCATCCTCGCCGAGCTGCTCGCCTTCGGCGTCTTCTTCGCCGCCTACGCCTTCACCCGCGCCCGCCATCCGGCGCTGTTCGAAGCCGGCCAGCAACTGCTCGACCGCAACGCCGGCGCCATCAACACCCTGTTGCTGTTGACCGCCAGCGCCCTGGTCGTCCGCGCCGTGCAGGGCGCGGCGCGTGGCGACGGCGCCCGGGCGGCGCCCTGGCTGCTCGGCGCCATCGTCTGCGGTTTCGCCTTCCTCGGCGTCAAGGGCCACGAATACGCGCTCGCCTTCGCCGCTGGCGTCAATCTGTCGGGCGGGCCGTTCCAGATGTTCTACCTGTCGCTGACCTTCTTCCATTTCATGCACGTGATCCTCGGCCTGGTCATCCTCGCCGTGCTCTGGCACGGCCTGCGCCGCGGCGACTACGGCCCGGGCGCGATGAACGGCCTGGAAAGCGGCGCCGCCTACTGGCACATGGTCGACCTGGTCTGGCTGATCCTCTTCCCGCTCGTCTATGTCATCCATTGATCCGACTTCCGCCGGCCCGCACGGCACGCCGGCGCGCACCGCGCTGCTCTGGCTGCTGCTGGTTCTCGCCACGCTGCTCACCTGGGCGCTCGGCGAAGGGCAGGGTGGCCCGGTACTGACCGCCGTCCTGCTGCTGCTCGCCATCGCCAAGGGCAGCGTCGTCGCCCTCGAATTCATGGCGCTGCGCCGCGCGCCGCCGCTCTGGCCGGCGCTGATCGTCGGCTGGCTGCTGCTGGTCGGCGTCGTCATCGCCCTCGCTTACTGGAAAGGAATGTCCGCATGAACGCCGCTGCCCCCGCCGCAATCGCCGATCTGGCGCCCTTCTACGAACCCTTTGCCGACGAGGCGACGGTCTTCGAATCGGCCTGGAAGAACCGCCTGCCGCTCTTGATCAAGGGGCCGACCGGCTGCGGCAAGACGCGCTTCGTCGCCCACATGGCGGCGAAGCTGGGCCTGCCGCTGTTCACCGTCGCCTGCCACGACGACCTCACCGCCGCCGACCTGGTCGGCCGCCACCTGATCGGCGACGGCCAGACCGTCTGGTGCGACGGCCCGCTGACCCGGGCGGTGCGCGCCGGCGGCATCTGCTACCTGGACGAGGTGGTCGAGGCGCGCAAGGACACCACGGTGGTCCTCCACCCGCTGGCCGACGACCGCCGCCTGTTGCCGATCGACCGCACCGGCGAACTGCTGGCGGCACCGCCGTCCTTCATGCTGGTGGTGTCGTACAACCCCGGATATCAGAACCTGCTCAAGGGGATGAAACCATCGACCCGGCAGCGCTTCGTCAGCCTGCGCTTCGACTTCCCGACGCCGGAGCGCGAGGCCGCCATCCTGCGCCGCGAAACCGGCTGCGACGCCGACCTCGCCCGTCGCCTCGCCGGCATCGCCGCCGCCCTGCGCCAGTTGCGCGACCACGACCTGGAGGAAGTGGCGAGCACCCGCCTGCTGGTGTACGCGGCGCTCCTCGTCGGCGACGGCATGGACCCGGTGCTGGCCTGCCGCAGCGCCATCGTCGAAAGCCTGACCGACGATCCGGAAGTCGCCGAAGCGCTGATGGAGGTGGTTTCCGCCACCTTCGGCCGCTGACCGGGGCGGGACGATGAACGGGGCAGGGGGCGCCGCCCGCCGGGTCATCCCGATCCGCAACGCCGCTGCGCCGGCGGGATTGCAGCGGCGACGGCTGGCCTGGCAGGCGGGCTTCTTCGTCCTCTTCGTGCTGGCGCCGGTGTTCGACCTCTTCCGTTACGACCTCAATGCCGGCCACGCCTGGCTGCTTGGCATGGAGTGGCGGCTCGGGCTCGACGACTTCATCGCCGGCCGCATCGGCGCCGGCGAGGCCGCCAGCAACGTGCTGCTGCGCCTGTTCCTGCCGCTGCTGGCCGGCGCCGCGCTGTTCCTCGGCGTCGCCCGCCGCTGGGGGCGGCTCTACTGCGGCTGGCTGTGCCCGCATTTTTCCGTGGTCGAAACCATCAACACGCTGATGCTGCGCGCCTCCGGCAAACCCAGCCTGTGGGAGAAGGAAATCCTGCCGCCGTGGCAGCCGGATGGCCGGCCGCGCCGCACCGACCGCCGCTGGTGGCTGCTGGTGGTGCCGGCGGCGGTGGCCTTCGCGCTGTGCTGGGCGGTGGTGCTGCTCACCTACCTGCTGCCGCCGGCCGAGGTCTACGGCAACCTGTGGCGCGCCGCGCCGACGCGCAACCAGGCGCTGTTCATCGGCGCCGCCACCGTTGTCCTCAGCCTGGAATTCCTCTTCGCCCGCCACCTGTTCTGCCGTTACGCCTGCGCCGTCGGCCTCTTTCAGTCGCTGATCTGGATCGGCAACCGCGACGCCATGGTGGTCGGCTTCCAGCGCGCCCGCGGCGCCGCCTGCAACGACTGCCTGCCGGACCGCCAGGCCGCCTGCGACATGGTCTGCCCGATGCGCCTCAACCCGCGCAACATCAAGCGCCACATGTTCACCTGCACCCAGTGTGGCCAATGCCTGAGCGCCTGCGCCGAGAGCCAGGCGACCAACCCGGACGGCCCGCTGCTGCACTGGGTGGCAGCGGACGCGGCGCGCCGCAACGAGGCCGGCTTCCGCCCCGGCAACCGCCTCGCCGACGAGAGAGACAATTAAATGGAAGAATGGGTCGGCAAGCTCTGGCATCGTTGGGTGACGCGCGCCGCCGGCGCCGAGTATCCGGCGGCGGCCGTCGAACTGAAGGCGATGCAGCGCCCGCTCGGCATCTATTTCCGCGCCCTCGGCGGCGACCCCGGCCTGCGTCTGGCCGCTGCCACCAACGATGCCCATGGCGCCCGCCGTTCCTGGCTGGCGCGCGTCGCCGGTAGCGGCGAACGGCAGGCGCAGGCCCGCATCGACCTCGCCAGCCTGCGCCTGCCGGCGCGGCTGGCGGTGTTCCCGGAGCGCGCGCTGAACCGCGACCTCTATTACTGGCTGGCGGCGCAGGCGGCCTGCCTGCACCGGCTGCCGGTGGCGCTTGCCGGGGCCGACCCGGCGACCCGCAACCAGGCGGCGACGGTCGCCGCGCTGGCCGATTTCCCCGGTCTGGCGACGCGTTACCAGCGCCTGGTCGCCGCCTACCTACCGCTGCGCCTGGCGCCGGCACAACTGCCGCCGGCCGAGGCGGCGCTGGAAAACGCGCTGCGTCAGGCGCTGCAGGAACCGGGCAGCGTCAGCGCATGGCCGCCATTGCCGGCAGATGCCGCGCCGGCCGCACCGGTACTGCTCTGGTGCGAGGCCGGCGCCCTTGCCGCCGGCACGCCGGGCAAGGCCGGCGACGGTGGCGCCGAGGCCGCCGGCGCGGTGCAGGACGGCGGCGCCCAGGCGCATCGCGCCGAGCGCGTGGATGCCGGGCCGCAGCGCGACGGCATCATGATGTACTTCCGCGCCGAAAGCCTGCTCTCGGTGGCCGAGTTCATCCGCGTCAATCGCGGCGTCGACGACGATCCCGATGCCAACGCTGCCGAGGTCGCTGCCGACCTCGACCGCCTGTCGCTGACCGAGGCGGCGCCCGGCGAGCGGGTCGCCTCGCGGGTGCGCTTCGACCTCGATCTGCCGTCGGCGGCCGAGGACGACATCGTGCTCGGCCCCGGCCTGCGCCTGCCGGAATGGGATTACCGCAAGAGCCGCCTGCTCGACGACCACGTCTGCCTGCAGGAGCTGGCCTCCCGCCATGCCGTGCCGACGCCGCTGCCGCCGCGCCTGCGCCGCACCGCGCGCCGCCTGCACCAGCAGTTCGCCGCCCTGCAGCCCGGCCGGCGCTGGCTCAAGGGGCAGCCCGACGGCAGCGAGGCCGACCTCGACGCCGTCGTCCGCGCCTGCACCGACCGCGCCTGCGGCCGCCATCCCGGCGAGCAGCTCTACCTGTCGCTGGAACGGCGCGAGCGCGACCTCGCCTGCCTGGTGCTCGCCGACCTCTCGCTGTCCACCGACGCCTGGGTGTCGAGCGAGGCGCGCGTCATCGACGTCATCCGCGACGCCCTGCTGCTGTTCGGCGAGGCGCTCGCCGCCACCGGCGACGCCTTCGCGCTGTGTGGTTTTTCCTCGGTGCGCCGGCAGCAGGTCCGCTTCCATCGCCTGAAGGATTTCGCCGATCCCTTCGACGACCGCATCCGCGGCCGCGTCCAGGCCATCCGCCCCGGCTACTACACCCGGCTCGGTGCCGCCATCCGCCGCGCCAGCCAGTTGCTCGACGCGCAGGCGGCGAGCCGGCGCATCCTGCTCATCCTGTCCGACGGCAAACCCAACGACCTCGACCTCTACGACAGCCGCTACGGCATCGAGGACACCCGGGCGGCGGTGCTCGAAGCGCGCCGCCTCGGCCTGCTGCCCTTCTGCCTGACGATCGACCGCGAAGGCGCCGGCTACCTGCCCCACCTGTTCGGGCCGCAGGGCTACGCCGTGCTGCGCAAGCCGGAGGAGCTGCCGCTCCATCTTCCCCTGTTCTACGCTCAACTGACGAGGTGAGGCCATGATGACCTGCATTCCCCGGCCCGATTTCGACGACCATGCCGCCAGCGACCCGGCGCTGCTCGAAGTGGCGCAAATCCTGTCCGGCACGCCGCTGTTCTCCGGGCTGCGCCCCGACGACCTGCTGCGCCTCGCCGCCGGCTGCCGGCGCGAACACTACGACAAGGGCAACATCCTGTTCCACAAGGGCGACCCCTGCCACGGCTTCTACCTGGCGCTGGAAGGCCAGATCAAGCTCGCCTTCATCTCCCAGGACGGTAACCAGAAGGTGGTCGAGATCATCCGCCCCGGCCAGACCTTCGGCGAGGCGGTGATGTTCATGGAGCGCCCCTACATGCTGATGGCGCAGGCGCTCACCGACTGCCGCCTGCTGCACATCGCCAAGGACGCGGTGTTCGCCGAACTGGCGCGCGACCCGCAGATGTGCCGCAAGCTGATCGCCGGCCTGTCGATGCGCCTGCACCACCTGATCGGCGACCTCGAAGCGCACTCGCTGCGCTCCGGCCGCGAACGCATCATCGGCTACTTGCTGCGCGAGGAAGAAATGGCCGGCCCGGTCGCCACCGCCGGCGCGGTGACGATCCGCCTGCCGACGCACAAGGGCACCATCGCCTCGCGCCTCAACCTGACCCAGGAACACTTCTCGCGCATCCTGCACGAACTGGTCGACGAAGGCCTGGTCGTCGTCCAGGGCCGCCTCATCCACGTTCCCGACATCGGCCGCCTGCGCGCCGGCCTCGTCTGACCTCGTCCAAGGAACCCGCCATGTCCTTCCCTGAGTTCTACGAACAGGTTCCCCGCCTGCGCCTGCGCGACCCGCTGGCCGGGCTGCTCGGCGCCAGCGCCGACGGCATCCTCGATTACGGCTATGTCGACGCGGTGCGCCTGGCCGGCCATTCCTGCCCCACCGTCGCCGCCGCCTACTGGCTGACCTGGCGGGCGCTGGCGCTGCTCTACGGCACGGCACTGCCGGTGCGCGGCGAAATCCGCGTCAGCTTCCGCCAGCCGCGCGACGAAGGCGTCACTGGCGTCACCGCTGCCGTCGTCGGTCTCCTCACCGGCGCCGCCGGCAGCGAAGGCTTCAAGGGCCTGGGCGGTCGCTACGCCCGCCGCGGCCTGCTCAACTTCGCGGCGACGATCCCGCTCGACCTGCGCTTCGAACGCCTCGACACCGGCGCCCGCGTCGACGCCGCCGCCTATCCTCAACAGGTGCCCGCCGATCCGGCGCTTTCCGACCTGCTCGCCGCCGTCACCTTCGGCACCGCCGACGCCGCCGCCCGGCAGCGCTTCGGCGAAATCTGGCAGGACCGCGTCGCCCGCCTGCTCACCGAACACCGCGATGATCCGGCGGTGTTCGATTTGCGAGTTGCGTGAGGGGGGGGCCGGATTTTGCCGAGTCCGGCTCTCAAGCCGGCACGGTGGTCGCTTGTGTCAGCCGATTCAGGGCAATGCCCAGCGCCCGGTCGTCGAACAGGCGTTCCTTGCGCGTCGCCGCGTCCGGGCCGCCGCGCCAGCGACGCAGCCCCGCGCGCAGGGCAGGAACGGTGGGGGCGACGCCTTCGCGGGCAAGCAGCCAGTCCACGGTAGCCAGCAATTCCATGCCAAAGGGGGATTCGAAGCCATCGATCAGTGCGGCGGTGGATTCCAGCGCTTGCGTGTAGGCTTTTGCCTCGCTCTTGAGATAGGTCTGTACGAAAGCCTTGCGCTCATCGTCGAACCAGATCACGTCCAGCGGATCGGCATCGCTGATACGTTTTTCCGAGTGCAGGTAGCTGCCGTCGAGATTGTTCAGCAGATGGTCAAGTCGGTTGGCGTAGGGGCCGTACTTGTGCGGCGCGAACTGCAGGTTCAGCGGGTTGTCGCCGGGGTTGTGACGCTCGATGGCGCGCTCCAGGAACCACGCCAGCTTCTGTATCTCCAGTAGGCTGCACTCCATGCCCAGCACCCAGTAGCGGCGCACCAGTTCGGCAATCAGTGCGCGGGCCGGGGTGAGCTTCTCGACGCCGCTGCGCTTGGCTACGTTCTGATATTGTCTGGTGGGCTCGAACACCAGGATGTCGATATCCAGGTCGCCCAGTGCCCGCTCAATCTGTTCGCGTACCTCGGCCCATTCCAGGCCGCCATTGCCCGCACCCAGTGGCGGAATGGCAATGGACTTGACCTGCTGCTCAACCAAGAAGCGCTTCAAGTCCTGCAGCCCTTCAACAATCCACTCCATGCGCGAGGGCGCCCGCCAGTGCTGCTTGGTGGGGAAGTTGACGATCCACTGCGGGCCATCCAACTCGTGTACCTGCGTCACGAACATCTTGCCGGTTTGCACTTCCCTGGCTTTGCAGGCTGCAGCGTAACGGCGGAAGTTCTCGTCGAAACGCTCCTTGAACATCAGCGCGATGCCCTTGCCCATCACCCCGACGGTGTTGACCGTGTTGACCAGCGCTTCCGCGCGGGCCGCCAGCAGATTGCCTTGAGTGAATGTGATCATCAGAAGTACCACCCTGTTCTGGCGTGAACCGGCAGGTTCAGGTTTCTGGCCTGTATTTCCGGTTCGATACGTTGTTTCAATGCTTCCGTATAGCACACGATGCCGCGAAGTCCGCACACCGGCAAGTGCTGATGAACCAGCGCTTCAGCCTGATAGCGCTCGAATTTGGCGGGGTCTTCCGGGTCCCGCTTGAAGTCCCGCCTTTGCAGCAGGGGCCAGTCGATCTTGTCCAGATCGGCAAGGTCAGCGTAAAAGTTTGCCCACTGGTAGTAGGCGTGGCTATCGGTAAATAAAAACCGCAAGCCCAGTCCGGCAATGTGATGCAGGCTGGAGACCAGAATCACGATTTCCTCGTTCGGACGTTTCGGTATACCGCCCCAACCGGTGTGGATGTTGCGCAGCATGGGCGAAAACGGCGTGAAGTAGAACGGCACATAGTCGTTCAACAAACCTCCGGGCGGCAAAGGGACCGGGTGATTGGCCCGCTTGTCGATCAGTTCCGGGTTGCCGATATTTACCCAGGCTGGCGCCTTCAGCGCACTGTTGCCGCAGTGGAGGCCGTTGTCCAGAATCCACGGCAGGTTGTCGCGATGGACAATGCGCCAGATCAGCGCCTTCTCGGGATTAAGGTTGGGGTAAATCATCAAGGCTCAATCGCCGTGGCATCGTGCGTACCTGAGGGGCGAATACCGACTATGCAACGCTTCATGGCGAATGAATTGGAACGCCCAAAAAATCGGCGTTCATTGTATCAGTCCGACTCAGGCATGACGAGACGCCGGGAGTGACGTCAAACTGTTCTATTCCACTGGCCGCAATTCCCTCAACCCCACCCATGCGCCCCGGCCACCGCGAAGCCGGTGGTGAGCAGGCTGAGGGTCAGCAGCAGCCAGTGCAGGCGGCTGAGGAGGCGCAGCGGCAGGGCGGGGTCGCGTTGCGCAAGGTGGCGCAGCAGGCGGTGGAAGAAGAGCGGTTCGATGACGAAGAGGAGCAGCGTGAAGAGCAGGTAGATGGCCAGCATCGCGTGCATCCAGAAGGCGTCGAGGGTGGCGAAGCGGAACCAGAGGTCGAGTTTCCAGACCATGAACAGGCCGCTGCCGCCGACCAGTTGCGTGGTCCAGCGCGCCTGGCGGCCGAAGCCGCGTTCGTAGCGTTCGAATTCGGCGAGCTGGGCGGCGACCGGGAAGTCGCGGCGGATCGCCGGCAGCAGCGTGGTGGTGACGAAGGCGACGCCGCCGATCCACAGCACGACGCCGATCACGTGCGCGGCGCGGGCCAGCCAGAGGGCGCTGAAATCGTCCATCAGTGGCTGGTTCCTTCGTCCTTGCGCGTCTTGTTCCAGACGTTGTACTTGCCGACCGGCTTCTTCATCGGCAGGCGCTTCACCTCCTGCAGCGTCTGCATGTCGTAGACGACCAGCGCGCCGTCCATTTCCCACAGGCTGGCGAGCGCGTAGCGGCCGTCGCGGGTGAATTCGACGTGGGCCAGCGTCTGGCCGGGCGGGGCGGTGAATTCGCGCACCACCTCGAGGCTTTCCTTGTCGATCAGTTGCAGGTGGTTGCGCCCTTCGCGGCTCATCATCGAATCGACGAAGGCGTAGCGCGACTGGCTGTGGCTGCGCAGGAAGAAGCCGGGGCCGCGGGTCGGGATGGCCTTGACCAGCTTCCAGTCGTTCATGCCGATGACGCTGACTTCGCCGGTCTTCAGGTTGGTCGAGGCCATCACCGGCCTGCCCTGCCAGGTGAAGGTGATGCCGGAGCCGAGGTGGGGCATGCCGGGCAGCGCCAGGTCGGCGACCTTGCGCCGGATGTCGAGGTTGACCACCTGGCCCTTGCCGTCGCGGCTGGCGCCCATGACGTGGGTGTAGCTCTGATCGAAGAAGAAATCGTCGAGCACGGTGTCGAGCGGCGTCCGCCGCGGATGCAGGTAGCCGGGGCGGGCGATCGCCTCACCCATCCGGTAGTCGTGCACCAGGCCGTCGTGGATCGGCGCCGCCTGCTCGTCGTAGCTGATTTCCCAGACTTCCGGCAGGTCCTTCAGCGCGGCGATGAAGCTCTTGCGCGGCGAGGCGTCGTACACCGCCGAGACGCGCGAGCTCTGGCGGCCGTCCAGGCTGCTGGCGGCGATCGTCTTGACCAGGCGCAGCTCGCTGTCGAAGACCACCAGGTTGCCGGGCAGGGTGTTGGCGACGATGACCAGGCGACCGTCGCCGGAGACGGCGGCATTGCGCGTGTTGAGGCCGGCGCGGACTTCGGCGACGGTGGTCAGGTTCCAGAGGTCGAACTTGCTCAGCCAGCCGTCGCGCGAGGCGAAATAGACGTAGCGGCCGTCCGGCGAGAACTTGGGGCCGCCGTGCAGGGCGTAGCGCGAGGTGAAGCGGTGGATCGGTTCGAGGCGGTCGCCGTCGAGGATGCTGACATGGTGGTCGCCGCTTTCGACGACGACGAAGAGGTTGAGCGGGTCGGCGCTGAACACCGGATGGTCGGCGAGCCTCGCCGGATCGACGTGCTCGATGCGCGAGGCGCGGATGTCGGCCTCGCTCCAGGCCGGCGCCGGCGTCACCGGTTGGTAGAGGTAGTCGGCCAGCGCCTTGACTTGGGCGTCGTCGAATGTGGTGGCGAAGGCCGGCATCTGGGTGGCGATGCGGCCGTCGCGGATGGTCTTTTCGGCTTCCGGGCGGCGCAGGCGTTCGAGGCTTTCCGGCAGCAGCGCCGGGCCGATGCCGCCGAGGCGGTCGGCACCGTGGCAGGAAGCGCAGTGCTGGCGGTAGAGGGCGGCGGGTTCGGCGGCGCTGGCGAAGAGCGGCCAGACGATGGCGAGGCAGAGCAGGAGGCGGGCATTCATGCGACTTTCTCCAGGCGGGTCCATGGCGTGGTGCGGATGCGTTCGCTGGCGGCGCCGCCGATCTCGGCGTCGTCGAGGTAGCAGCCGGGGTCTTCGGCCCATGGGTTGGCGGTGACCTGCTCGGCGCGCACGCGCGAACTGCCGTTGCAGATGGCAAGGTAGCGGCAGCCGGCGCAGCGCCCTTCGAGGCGGCGCGGATGTTCGCGCAGGCGTTCGAGCAGCGGGTTGGCCGGGTCGCTCCAGATGGCGGAGAAGGGCCGCTCGCGGACGTTGC
The DNA here is from genome assembly GCF_041909095.1 of Azonexus sp. Classification (GTDB taxonomy): domain Bacteria; phylum Pseudomonadota; class Gammaproteobacteria; order Burkholderiales; family Rhodocyclaceae; genus Azonexus. The sequence goes on from NZ_JAYREB010000004.1 coordinate 71,889, forward strand.
CCAGGGTCTGGTGCCACCACATGGTGTCCGGGTGCACGTTGCCCAGGTTGTCGATGTTGGCGACGTTGACGCCGCTGGCGTTGCCGCCCCACTGGCGCAGCTTGGCCAGCAGTTGGGGCAGGCTTTGCGGGCAGCGGCGGGCCGCCCAGTGCAGCAGGTAGACGCCGTCGGCGTCGTTGTTGCCGGTGACGAATTCCTTGTCCTCGCCGCGCCGCAGGCTGTCCAGGCAGGTGTCGAACAAGAGGTCCATGGCGGCGCGTGTGCTGGCGTGGCGGGCGTCGTCGGCGCGGTGCTTGTTGCCGCGGCCGGCGTAGTTGAGGTGCGAGAAGTAGAACTTGTCGATGCCCTCGTCGGCGACCAGGCGCAGCAGCGCCGGCAGGTCGTGGGCGTTGTCCTCGGTCATCGTGTAGCGGACGCCGACCTTGATGCGCCGTTCGCGGCACAGCCGCAGCGCCGCCAGCGAGGCGGCGAAGGCGCCTTCCTGGCGGCGGAAGCGGTCGTGCGTGGCGGCCATGCCGTCGAGACTGATGCCGACGTAGTCGAAGGCGATGGCGTCGATCAGGTCGATGTTGTCGCGGTCGATCAGGGTGCCGTTGGTCGACAGCGCGACGTAGAAGCCGAGGCGCTTGGCGCGGCTGGCGATGCTGTAGATGTCCGGGTGCAGCAGCGGCTCGCCGCCGGAAAGGATGAGCACCGGCACGCGGAAGGCGCGCAGGTCGTCCATCACGGTGTTGATTTCGTCGGTGCTCAGCTCGCCGGGGAAGTGCTTGTCGGCGGAGATCGAGTAGCAGTGCTTGCAGGTCAGGTTGCAGCGGCGCAGCAGGTTCCAGATCACCACCGGGCCGGGCGGGTGGCGGCGCGGACCGGTCGGCGTCGGCTGGTCGATTTCCCTGAGGAACTGGCTGATGCGGAACATGGTTCAGGTCTCCCGGGGGCCGGCGCCGAGGCGCAGGCCGGTTTTCTTGAGGATGCGGCTGGAAAACAGGATGTCGCGCGCGCGCACCACGGCGCCGCATTCGCGTTCGACCAGCGCGGCCAGCGCCGCCAGTTGGGCGTCCACTTCGGTGCGCTGGCGACCGTGCAGCATGGCGAACAGGTTGTACGGCCAGTCCGGCAGGCGGCGCGGCCGGCGGTAGCAGTGGCTGACCGCCGCCTGCCGGCCGAGCAGTTCGCCGACCCGGTCGACGGCGGCGTCGTCGATGTCCCAGACGCTCATGCCGTTGGCCGTGTAGCCGATGGCGTAATGGTTGGGCACGGCGCCGATGCGGCGGATGGCGCCGCGTTCGAGCATCGCCTGCAGGCGCTCGATGACCTGCGCCTCGCTGACGCCGAGGACGGCGGCGATGCTGGCGTAAGGGCGTGGCACCAGCGGCAGGCCTTCCTGGGTGACGCGCACCAGGCGGCGCTCGAAGGCGTCGGGGGCGGTGGGCGCGTTCATGCCTGCAAGCTCAGGTCGACGAAGTATTCCCTGTCCTTGGGAAAGGGCAGCACCGGCAAGCCGCTCGCCGCCTCGATGGCGGCGCAGGTGGCGGCGATCTCCGCCGGCGTTTCGGTGGCGAGCACGAACCACATGTTGAGGCGGTGTTCGCGCCGGTAGTTGTGGGCGACTTCGGCAAAGCCGTTGACGATGCCGGCGACCCGCTCGAAGTCCGCTTCCGGCACCGCCATCGCCGCCAGGCAGAAGGCGCCGCCGAGGCGTTCGATCTGGTAGAGCGGGCCGAAGCGGCTCAGGGTGCCGGCGTCGCGCAGGGCGCGCAGGCGTTCGAGCAGTTCGCCCTCGCTCAGCCCGAGCGGCGCCGCGGCGGCGGCGAAGGGCGCCGGGCAGAGCGGGAAATCGCCCTGCAGGGCGTTGATGATGGCGCGGTCGATGGTATCGAGCTCAGTCATGGCAGGCTCCGGCGGAAAGTTGGTAGCGGGCGCCGCACTGCTTGAAGCGGCGGCGGCTGAACAGCACCTGACCGGGGTGGCGGTCGAGCCCGGTGCGCCCGGCCAGCGCGTCGCGCAGTTGCAGCACGCCCTCGCGGCTGCGGCCGTGGATCATGCAGTAGAGGTTGTACGGCCAGTCCGGCATCTGCCGGCGCCGGCGATAGCACAGGGTGACGCCGGGTTCGCGCGCGAGTTCGCGGCCGAGCGCGTCGATGCGCTCTTCCGGGACGTTCCAGACGCACATCGCGTTGGCCACGTAGCCGAGTTCATGGTGCCGGACGACGACGCCGAAGCGCTTGAGCAGGCCGCTGTCCAGCCATTCGGCGAGGCGCGACAGCAGCCAGGCCTCGCTCACCCCGGCGGCGGCGGCGACCGGCGCGTAGGGGCGCTCGCACAGCGGCAGGCCGTCGGCCAGGGCGCCGAGCAGGGCGCGGTCGATGCCGTCCAGGGCGCAGGCCGGGGCGCCGCCCGTCGCCGGCGCGGCTGGCCGGCGGCCGGGCGGGGCGGCGAGGTCGAAGCCGAGGTCGATGTGGTAGGCGGTCTGCAGCGGCAGTTCGAGCAGCGGGCAGCCAGTTTCGTTGGCGATCCGGGCGAGGACGCCGGCGAGGTGCGCAGCATCCGGGGCGGTGGCGACGAACCACAGGTTCCAGCGGTGTTCGCGCTCGTAGTTGTGGTTCACTTCGGCGTAGGCGCTGACCTGCGCGGCGACCGCGTCGAGGCGCTCGTCCGGTACCGCCAGCGCGGCCAGCGTGCTGGTCCCGGCGCGATGCGGCGCGACCACCGGGCCGATGCGGGTGAACAGGCCGTCGGCCTGCCAGCGCCGGTAGAGGTCGAGCACCGCCGCCGGCGTCAGGCCGTGCGCCGCGCCGATCGCCGCGAAGGGCTCGGGGCACAGCGGGAAGCGCTGCTGGTAGTCGTTGAGCAGCGGCAGGTGGGCGGCGAGGCTGTCGGCAGGCATCTCAGAACCCCATGCGGAAGGCGCGCTGGGTGAAGAAGATGCCGCTCGGGCTGCGCGCCGGCAGCGTCTCAAGCAGGCGCTGGCTGGCCGTGTCGAAGACCAGCACGGCGTTGTCGTCGCGCGCCGAGACCCAGACCTGTTCGCCCTTGGCCGAGAATTCAAGGTGCAGGATCGCCCGTCCGGGCTGCAGCGTGGCGCTCACCTGCTGGGTCAGCGGGTCGATGACCTGCAGCCAGCCGTTATCGGGGAAGGCGAAATTGACCCAGATCTGGCGCCCGTCGGGGCGCGCCATGACGAAGACCGGCTGGCTCTTGACCGGAATGCGGCCGACTTCCTGCCAGCTCGTGGTGTCTACCACCAGCACCTCGTGGCGGCCGATCGCCGGCAGGTAGGCGCGGCCGCCGGCAATCGCCCAGCCGCGCAGGTGCGGCATCTTGTACACCGGCAGCGGCGCTTCGCCGCGACCGTAGCCGGCGAGGATGCGGCGGGTGCCGAGTTCCGGCTGCCAGGTGTCGAGCAGGGCGAGGCCGTCCTCGCCGAACAGGCCGGCGATGTAGTAGCGGCCGTCCGGCGTCACCAGCGCGTCGTAGGGCTGCTTGCCGGCAGGGAAGCGCTGGGTGCGCGGCTGTTTCGGGTCGGACAGGTCGGTGATGCGGATTTCGCCGGCGTCGAACAGCGCGTAGGCGAAGCGATTGCCGCTCAGGTCGGCGAGGCCGACCACCTTGGAGCGCTGGCCGTCACCGTAGTCGGCCGGGACGTCGGCAAGCAGTTCGAGGGTTTCGGCGTCGAAGGCCTTGATGCCGCCGGGTTCGTAGTTCTGGGCGACGACCAGGCGGCCGTCCTGCGAGATGGCGCCGCCGATGCTGTTGCCGGCCTGGACGATGCGCCGCTCGACGCGTGCCTGCAGCAGGTCGACCTTGCTCAGCCCGCCGTCGCGGCCGAAGACGTAGGCGTAGCGGCCGTCGCGCGAGAAGACGACGGAGGCGTGCGAGAGGTCGCCGAGGCCGGCGACACTGGCCAGGCTGCGGCGGGCGAGGTGATCGACGATCTGTACCTGACCGTCGGCGCGTTCGATGACGACGCCGAGGCCGCCGCTGCCGCGCAGCGGCGCCTGGCTGGCGCAGGCGGCGAGAAAGATGAGCGGCAGGCAGGCGAGCAACCTGCGGCAGCGGGCGAGGGCGGGGGTGGCTGGCATGGCGGGAGTCCGTTTCATTCGGCCGGGAAGCCGCGCTGCAGGCGGTCGACGATCCATGCTGCTTCGGTTTCGTCGAGCAGGCCGCGGAAGGGCGGCATCGGGGTGGCGGGGCGGCCGTGCAGGATGGTCTGGGCGAGACCTTCGGCCGGCTTGTCGGCGAGGGCGGCCGGGGTCAGCGGCGGGCCGAGGCCGCCCTTGAGGGTGAGGCCGTGGCAGGAGCCGCAATCCTGGCGCACCAGGTGCACCAGCCGGCGTTCGGCAGCGGCGTCCGGGGCTGCCGCCGCCGCGCTGAGGCAGGCGGGCAGCAGCAGCAGCAGCAGGGCGAGGCGGGGGCGCATGGCGCGGCCGGCGCTCAGACGCCGCCTTTCAGGATCCAGGCGACGACGGCCTTGAGGTCGGCATCGCCGATCTTGGCCGCCGGGTTCGGCGGCATCGGGATCGCCCCCCAGGCGCCCTTGCCGCCCTGGCGCACCTTGTCGGCGAGCTTGGCCGGCGCGCCGGCATCGCCCTGGTACTTGGCGGCGATGTCCTTGAACGCCGGGCCGACCAGTTTCTTGTCCTTGGCGTGACAGGCCAGGCAGCCGGCCTGCTTGGCGATCGCTTCGGACGCCGTGGCGGCCAGCGGCAGACTGGCGCCGAGGGCGAGGGCGACGGGAAGAATCAGGAATTTCATGGCTTTATCCTCCGGAAGCGGAACCGGCCGGGCCGGTTCCGCGCGGCACGGGTCAATAGACGTCGTGCTGGGTGTTGTGCAGGTTGAACTTGCCGGTCGGCGTCACCAGGCGCGAGTCCTTGATCACCGCCTTCAATTTGCGCGTCTTGTCATCGACGACGACGATCGCCGACTGCTGGTTCTTCGCCGACCACACCGAGAACCACACTTCGTCGCCGGCCAGGTTGTACTCCGGCTGCAGCACGCGCTTGGCGCCTTCGCCGACGCCGGCCCATTCGGCGATCGGCAGCACCTGATAGCCCTTGCCCAGGTTGTCGATGTCGAAGACGGCGATCGACTGGCTGACCTGCGGGTCCGGATTGAGCGCGGTGTCGACCCAGAGGTTCTTCGACTTCGGATGGGTCTTCAGGAACAGCGAGCCGCCGCCCTGGCCCTTCAGGGTGTCTACGACCTTCCAGGCCTGCTTCGGATGCTTCTGCGGATCGGTGCCGATCAGGCTGACCGTTTCGTCGCCGAGATGGCCGGTCGCCCACACCGGGCCGAACTTGGGATGGACGAAGTTGGCGCCGCGTCCCGGGTGCGGAATCTTGCCGACTTCGATCAGGGCGGCCAGCTTGCCGTCCTTGGCGTCGACCGCGGCAACCTTGTTCGACTGGTTGGCGGCGACCATGAAGTAGCGCTTCGAGGCGTCCCAGCCGCCGTCGTGCAGGAAGCGGGCGGCGCCGATCTCGGTGGTCTTGAGGGCGTTGATGTTGCTGTAATCGACCATCAGGATCTTGCCGGTTTCCTTGACGTTGACCACGAACTCCGGTTTGAAGTGGGAGGCGACGATCGAGGCGACGCGCGGCTCCGGATGGTATTCCTGGGTGTCCACGGTCATGCCGCGGGTGCCGACGATCTTCAGCGGCTCCAGGGTGTCGCCGTTCATGATCGTGAATTGCGGCGGCCAGTAGGCGCCGGCGATTGCGTACTTGTCCTCGTAGCCCTTGGCCTTCGAGGTTTCGACCGAGCGCGCCTCGAGGCCGATGCGCACTTCGGCGACGTTGTCCGGCTTCGGCATCCACAGGTCGATCAGGTTGATCTTGGCGTCGCGGCCGATCACGTACAGGTAGCGGCCGGACGCCGAGGTGCGCGAGATGTGCACGGCGTAGCCGGTCTTGACGATGTTGATGATCTGCTTGCTGTCGCCGTCGATCAGGGCGATTTCACCGCTGTCGCGCAGCGTCGTCGAGAAGATGTTGTCCAGGTTGTAGCTGTTCATCTTCTTGGTCGGCCGTTTTTCCGGCGGCACGATCACCTTCCAGGTGTTCTTCATCTCGGCCATGCCGTATTCCGGCGGCTGCGGCGGGGTCTGCTGCACGTAGCGGGCCATCAGGTCGACTTCGGCGTCGGTCAGTTCGCCGGAGGTGCCCCAGTTCGGCATGCCGGCCGGCGAACCGTACTGGATGAAGACCTTCAGGTAGTCGGTGCCCTTGTCGAGGGTGATGTCCGGGGTCAGCGGCTTGCCGGTGGCGCCCTTGCGCAGCACGCCGTGGCAGCCGGCGCAGCGTTCGAAGTAGATGCGGCGGGCCTTGTCGAATTCCGCCTTGGTCATCGGCGGCGCCTTCGGGTTGATGTCCTGATACATCTCGACATTGGCCAGCGGCGAACCGCCGGCGTGGTACTGCACATCCGCGGCGTCCTTCTTCGCGTTGTCCGCGAAGGCGACGCCGATGGCCAGGGGAAGCATTGCCAGTCCCAGCGACCGTTGCAACCATTTATTCCGTTTCATTTTCCTCTCCTTGAGAACCGCTCCGAAACACGCTGCCGTTATTGACGGTGCGGGCAGTATCTTTTTTTCATGCCGGGGAAATCCTTGATGTCTCTTAATTTTTTCCGTCCGGCGAGCAGATAGAGTGGTTTCGTCGCTGGCCGGCAGGCATCGTCCAGCCGCCGGATCGGCATCGCGGAGGAGAAAAATGAGGGCTATCGAACGAGAAGTTTTTGGCAAGGTCTACCTGGTCGGCGCCGGTCCCGGCGACCCGGAGCTGCTGACCCTGCGCGCCGCCCGGCTGCTCGCCCGGGCCGAGGTGGTGGTCTATGACCACCTGGTCGGTCCGGGCATCCTCGATCTGCTGCCGGCCAGCGCGCGTCGCGTCTATGCCGGTAAGGAAGCCGGCCACCACGCGCTGCCGCAGGAGGAAACCAACCGCCTGCTGATCGAACTGGCCCGCGAAGGCATCAGCGTGATCCGGCTGAAGGGCGGCGATCCCTTCATCTTCGGCCGCGGCGGCGAGGAGATGGAGGCGCTGGAAGCCGCCGGCATCGCCTGCGAGATCGTTCCCGGCATCACCTCGGCGGCCGGCGTCGGCGCCTACGCCGGGATTCCGCTGACCCACCGCGACCACGCCCGGACCCTGATCTTCACCACCGGCCACCTCAAGGACGGCAGCCCCGACCTCGACTGGCCGGCGCTCGCCCGGCCGCAGCAGACGGTGGTGATCTACATGGGGCTGGGCGCGCTCGCCATCATCTGCCAGCGCCTGATCGAACACGGCCTCGACCCGGCGACGCCAGGCGTCGTCGTCCAGTCGGCCAGCACCTCGGCGCAGCGCACGGTGCACGCGAGCATCGCCGAACTGCCCGACGCGGTGCGCGACGCCGGACTCAAATCGCCGTCGCTGATCGTCATCGGCCCGGTGACCGGGCTCTACCGGCCGGAACGCGAGCGCGAGTGCTGCATCGCCGCGCGCGTCGTCAGCGTCGTCTGAGCGGGGGCGGCGTCAGCTCAGCGGCGGGCGCCGCTCTTCAGCGTCTCGAAATCGAGCGCGAAACGGGCGAGGTATTTGCGCAGGCGGTCGGCGTCGTTGCTCTGTTTCTTCCCGGCGCGGGAAATCGCGAACAGGCGGCGGCCGGCCTCGGAAAGGCTGGGGCTGTTGCGGCAGGTGTCGATCACGGTATTCAACTGGCAGCGCTCGAACAGGTCGAGCTGCTCGGCAAGCTCGCCGAGCACCAGGGCGCTGGCGTCCGCCGCCGGTTCGTCGGCCCAGGTGGCGGTGAGGCGGGCGATTTCGTCGGCGACGTCGCTTTCCGTGATGCGGCCGGCGCTGGCCAGCGTGGCGAGGCGGGTGAGGGAAGCGCCGAGTTCGCGGAAGTTGCCGTGCCAACGTGCGGCCTGTGAGGTGGCGAAGGCCAGGTAGCGGCGCCGCGCTTCGACGTTGAAACGCACCTGCTGGCCGTGTTCGGCGGCGAAGCGTTCCAGCTCGTAGTCGAGGTTGGGCTCGATGTCCTCCGGGCGACCGGCGAGGCCGGGCAGGTCGAAGGTCCACAGGTTGATGCGGGCGTAGAGGTCTTCGCGGAACTTGCCCTGGCGCACCCACTGGCGCAGGTCACGGTGGGTGCCGGCGATGAGCTGGAAGTCGCTGCTCGCTTCCTGGTCGCTGCCGAAGGGGAAGAAGCGTTTTTCCTCGATGGCTTTGAGCAGCATCGCCTGTTCGTCGAGGCCGAGTTCGCCGATTTCGTCGAGGAAAAGCAGGCCGCCGTCGGCGGAACGGAGCAAGCCGGGGCGCTCCTGCTGGGCGCCGGTGAAGGCCCCCTTGCTGTGGCCGAAGAGGGTGGACATGGCCGAATCGCCGCGCAGCGTGGCGCAGTTCACTTCGATGAAGCGGCCTTTCAGTTGCTGGCGCTGGCGTTTCAGTTCAAAGACGCGGCGGGCGAGGAAGGACTTGCCGGCGCCGGTCGGGCCGACCAGCAGCATCGGCGCGCGCGAACGGCCGGCGACCTGTTCGATCTGCTCGATCATCCGGTTGAACGCCGGGTTGCGCGTGGCGATGCCGGATTTGAGGAAGGACAGGTTGTCGTCGCGCTCCCGGGCGAAGCGCTGGGCGATGCGGTCGTAGCGCGACAGGTCGAGGTCGATGATCTCGTAGCTGCCGACCGAATTGGCGATCTCCTTCTTGCGCGGCGGCGAGGTCTGCAACAGGCGCGCCGGCAGGTAGTGCGCCTCGGCGAGCAGGAACCAGCAGATTTGCGCGACGTGCGTGCCGGTGGTGATGTGGATCAGGTAATCCTCATTCTCGGTATCGAAGGGATAGCTGCGCGCCAGATCGTGCAGGGCGGTGTACACCTCCTCGAAATCCCAGGGATCGCGCAGTTCCATTTCCAGCCGCTTGAACTCGGTTTCCGGCGAGATGCGGGCGACGTCGTTGCCGATGCGCTCGGCCAGGCCGCGGTTGCGCAGGTCGTGGATCAGTTCCAGACGATGAACGACCAGGTCTTCCTGCTGGCACAGGGCGACTGTCGGCCGCCACTTGTCCCAGCGCGGGCTGCCCTTGCCGGCGTAGTCGAGCTGGGTGCCGAGAAAGCCGATGACGACGGTTTTTTTCATGGTGACGGGGAATCTGGCGGCGCAGTCCGCCTGAAGACTGGAAAAATTTATAAATCACTATAGCAAACTATCGCGAAATCAGGATTTGCGATCGCCGTGATTTTCATCAATCCAATGAAAATCAATGGCTTGCCGATTTTCTGCTGCGCTGGCACGACTCTGGCAATAGGGAAGTCATCGCCGACTTGCGGCAAGGCCGACGGGTTAGGGGTTGTGACCCCGCCGGTGCGGTGGAATCAGGAGTTTTCCGGTCATTCCGCCGTATGCCGCCGTCGCGGGAAAGCGATATTGGGGTGCCTGGTGGCGCGTTCGGGTTCGATTCCCGGTCATCCCCCTACTGGATAGCTCAGAGGTAGAGCAACCGTCTCATCAACGGTCTGACGCGGGTTCGACTCCCGCTCCGGAAACTGTCCTTCCACGACAGTGGTTATAGCAGTACCCGCCGGCTGCGGTATGCGCAAGCACCCGCCGCCGGTCCGGCCCGGTGCTTCGCTCCGCTTGCGCGGCAGGGCATCCGCTGTCGGGCGGCAGGGGCCGCGTGGCCTGGGCGATTGGCCCGGGTCGCTGCCAGCCCCGGTTGTCCGCAGCGGCTGCCTCCCCGCGGGAGCCAGGCGAAGCGCCCGCTGGACCGGCGTGAGCCGGCAAGTTTGAGCAGTGATTGTTGACGACGATGTTTGAAGACGAAGAGGGAGTAGAAAAATGTTGAAGCGTTTCATCGTGAAAAAGAACGAACGGGCCGCCCTGCTGCGCAACGGCGATTTCCAGCGCATCCTGAATCCGGGCCGCCACTATTTCTTTGACCCGTTCAACGAGTTGTCGCTGACCGTGTGGCACACCGATACGCCGATGCTCGATAGCGAACTCGTCGATTACCTGCGCCAGAACGAGCCCGCCGAGGCGGAGCGCCATTTCGTCTGCATGGAACTGAGCGAGGACGAGGTCGGGCTGCGCTATGAAAACGAGGTTCTGGTCGAAGTGCTGCCGCCAGCGGCGCGCCGTTTCTTCTGGCGCGGTCTGCTCGCGCAGCGGCTGGAAAAGCTCGACCTGCGCGCCGGCGCCGCCTTGCCGGCGGAGATGGTGAAACGCCTGCTGCAACCGTCCTTGCGCGGTCGCCCGGTATTGGGGTTGAACGGCGTTTTCGTCGTCCAGGTGCCGGCGGCGCATGTCGGCCTGCTGCGTATCGATGGCGTCCAGCAGCCCTTGCTGGCGCCGGGCGTGACCGCCTACTGGCGCTTCAACCGCGACCTGCAACTGGAACTGGTCGATATGCGCTGGCAGACCATGGAAGTGACGGGTCAGGAAATCCTCACCCGCGACAAGGTCGGGCTGCGCCTCAACCTCGCCGCCACCTGGCGTTTCGACGACGTGAGCACGGCTTTCGCCAAGCTCGCCAAGCCGGCCGAACACCTTTACCGCGAGCTGCAATTCGGCCTGCGGGCGGCGGTCGGCACGCGCAACCTCGACGAATTGCTGGAAAACAAGCAGTTGATCGACGAGGTGGTGAGCGGCCATGTCGCCAGGAAGCTGGCCGGCTTCGGCCTCGAAATCGGCGGCGTCGGCGTCAAGGACATCGTGCTGCCGGGCGAGATGAAGACCATCCTGGCGCAGGTGGTGGAAGCGGGTAAAGCCGCCGAAGCCAACGTGATCCGCCGGCGCGAGGAAACGGCGGCGACCCGTTCGCTGCTCAACACCGCCAAGGTCATGGAAGACAACCCGGTTGCCTTGCGCCTGAAGGAACTGGAAACGCTGGAACGGGTCGCCGAACGGATCGACCGCATCTCGGTCTTCGGTGGCCTCGATCAGGTGCTGAACGGGCTGGTGACGCTGGCGAAGTAAGGATTCCAGCGCCGTCCAGGATTTCCGGGTGAGTTGGCGATGGCGCGCACTTTGGCAGCCCTGCGACGGATGCAAATGAAATAAAGCCGCTACCATGGCGGCAAAAAGAATGAGGAAAACATGAGCTATCAAGTACAAGACGTGACCGCAGGCAAGCCGATCAAGCTGTGGACCGAAGGCGTGCCGGTCGAGGACGACGCGCGCAAGCAGCTGATGAACACGGCGCAGATGCCCTTCATCTTCCGCCACCTGGCGGTGATGCCGGACGTGCATCTGGGCAAGGGTTCGACCATCGGCAGCGTGATCCCGACGCAGGGTGCGATCATCCCGGCGGCGGTCGGCGTCGATATCGGTTGCGGCATGATGGCGGCGCGCACCACGCTGACCGCCGCCGACCTGCCGGATAACCTGCATGGCCTGCGTTCGGCGATCGAGGCGGCAGTCCCGCACGGCCGCACGCCGCCGCGCCAGAGCCGCCGCGACAAGGGCGCCTGGGAAAACCCGCCGGCCGCCGTCGACGCCATGTGGTCGGCCTTGCTGCCGGGTTTCGCGCGCATCACCGAAAAGTACCCGCGCCTGAAGAACACCAACAACCACAAGCACCTGGGAACGCTGGGCACCGGCAACCACTTCATCGAAGTCTGCCTCGACGAGGCCGATCATGTGTGGTTCATGCTGCACTCCGGTTCGCGCGGGGTGGGAAACGCCATCGGCAACCTGTTCATCGAACTGGCCCAGGCCGACATGCGCCAGCACATCGCCAACCTGCCGGACAAGGATCTCGCCTACTTCGAAGAAGGTTCCGAGCACTTTGCCGACTACGTCGAAGCCGTGGGTTGGGCGCAGGACTACGCCCGGCGCAACCGTGACGTGATGATGGTGAACGTGGTTGCCGCCGCGCGTCAGGTGATCGCCAAGCCGTTCACGGCCGACGTCGAAGCGGTGAACTGCCACCACAACTACGTGCAGCGCGAAACCCACTTCGGAAGCGAGGTGCTGGTGACGCGTAAAGGTGCGGTGTCGGCGAAAAAGGGCGAACTCGGGATCATTCCGGGGTCGATGGGCGCCCGCAGCTACATCGTGCGCGGCCTCGGTAACGAAGAGGCCTTCAGCTCCTGCAGCCACGGTGCCGGCCGTACCATGAGCCGCAACGAAGCCAAGCGCCGCTTCACCGTCGACGACCAGATCAAGGCCACCGCCCACGTCGAATGCCGCAAGGACAGCGAGGTGATCGACGAAATCCCGATGGCCTACAAGGACATCGACGCCGTGATGCACGCCCAGCGCGAGCTGGTGGAAGTGGTGCATACGCTGCGCCAGGTGGTTTGTGTGAAGGGATAACAAATGTCCGAATTGATGGAAGCCGGCAAGGTGCTCAGCGCCCACCCCATCGACCCGGAAGTTCGCAACCGGGTCATGCAGGCGCTTGCCGACATCGAATCTGAACGCGATGTCACGGTGCTCTACGCCTGCGAATCCGGCAGCCGGGGCTGGGGCTTTGCTTCGCCGGACAGCGATTACGACGTGCGTTTCCTCTACGTCCATCGCCTGCCCTGGTATCTCTCTGTCGAGCCGCAGCGCGACGTGATCGAATTGCCGATCAGCGACGAGCTGGATGTCGGTGGCTGGGAGTTGCGCAAGGCGCTGCGCCTGTTGCGGCGGGCCAATCCGGTGCTGCTCGAATGGCTGGATTCGCCGGTGGTTTACCGGGAAGACGCGGCCTTGAGCGCAGGTATCCGCGAGCTGGCGACACAGTGGTTTTCGCCGTTGCGCGGGCGCTATCACTACCTGGCGATGGCGCGGCGCAATTTCCGCGAGCACCTGCAAGGCGACAGCGTGCGCCTGAAAAAGTACCTCTACGTGCTGCGTCCGCTGCTGGCGGCACAGTGGATCGAACGCGGGCTCGGCCAGCCGCCGATGCGCTTTGCCGATCTGGCCGAGCGACTGGTGACGGACGCGGCGCTGCTCGACGAAATCAATGCGCTATTGGCATTCAAGATGCGCGCCGGCGAGGCCGAATACAGCCCGCGCTGGCCGCACATCCACGCCTTCATCGAAAGCGAGCTGGCGCGGACCGTGGTCGATGCGAATTACAAGAAACCGGAAGGCGAAGCTGCCGAACTCGATGCTTTCCTGATGCGGACGGTGCTGGCGGTTTCCTGAAAGACAGATAACGAGAACAACAATATGGAATGGATAGAACTCGACGGTTCCCGCGGTGAGGGCGGGGGTCAGATTTTGCGGACGGCCTTGAGCCTGTCAATGATTACCGGCATCCCTTTTGCCATCGAGCGCATTCGCGCCGGGCGCAAGAAGCCGGGCTTGCTGCGTCAGCATCTGACGGCCGTGCAGGCGGCGGCCGTGGTGTGTGGGGCGCAGGTGGAAGGGGCTGCGCCCGGCTCGCAGCGTTTGCGCTTCCAGCCGGGGCCGATCCGGGGTGGGGATTACGCCTTCGCCATCGGTTCCGCCGGCAGCTCCACCCTGGTGCTGCAGACGGTGTTGCCGGCGCTGTGGTTCGCCGACGGGCCGAGCACGCTGCGGGTCAGCGGCGGCACCCACAACCCGGCGGCGCCGCCGGCCGATTTCCTGATCCGCTGCTGGCAGCCGCTGCTGCGGCGCATGGGCGTGACGCTGGACATCCAGTTGCTGCGCCACGGCTTTTACCCGGCCGGGGGCGGCGAGGTGCTGGCGTCCACGGCACCGGTCACGGCCTGGCAGCCCTTGCAACTGGAGGCGCGTGGTGAGTTGCGACGCACCCGTGCCATCGGTGTGGTCTCCGGTGTGCCGGTCGATGTCGCCAAACGCGAGATGCAGCGGGCCGCCAGCTCATTGGGGGCGTTGGACGAGGAGTTGCGGGTGCTGCCGAGTAACGAGGGGCCGGGCAATGTGCTGATGGTGGTGCTGGAGTATCCGGAACTGACCGAGCTGTTTTCCACTTGCGGCGAACGTGGGCTTTCGGGCGAAGCCGTGGCCGACCGTGCCGCCCGCGAAGCTCGCCGGTTCCGCGATAGCGGCGCGGCGGTCGGCGAGTATCTGGCCGACCAGTTGCTGCTGCCGATGGCCCTGGCAGGCCAGGGTAGTTTCACCACCCCGGCGCTTTCCTCGCACCTCGGGACCAATTGCCTGGTGATCGAGAAGTTTCTGTCGGTACGCCACGTTTTTGAAGAGAGCGACGGGGTTGTGCGGGTCAGTCTGGCGTAATGGCGTCCCCGTCTAAGCGGCGAGTTCCGGATAGGCCTGGCGCAGGCGGTAATCGGCATAGAAGGCGCCAAGCGGCAGCAGGGCGCCGACGAAAAGCAGGGCGGCCAGACCGGGGCGCAGCGCACCGCGGCTGACGGCGCTCAGGCTGGCGATCATCAGCGACAGGAAGAGGGTGCCGTGGATCGGTCCGAGGATCTTCACGCCGAGCGGCAGGTCGAGCAGGTACTTGACCGGTACGGCGATGAAGACCAGGAGCAGCAGGGCGATGCCGTCGAGGAAGGCGAGTCGGTAGATCAGCTTGCGGTGTTTCGACATGGGGTTTCCGGGAAAGGCTTCAGGCAAGGGTCAGGATGCTGCGTTGCAGCCGGAACATCACGTACAGGGTGACGATCTGGATGGCGCTGAAGGGCAGCAGGATGATGAAGTAGAGCGGCGACAGGTGCTCGACCAGGCCGCTATGGACGAGCCCGAAGGAGAGGAAGAAGAAGCCGAAGACGAACAGGGCGACGCCCGGGCAGATCAGCGAGAAGGTGCCGGCGTTGCCCTGTCTGCCCCAGACGTAGTCAGTGAAGTAGCCGAGGCGGCGCATCACGGTCCAGCCGATCAGGCCGAACAGGATCTGCACTGAAAGGAGCACCGCGGCAAACACGAACAGCGAGCTGCGCGCCTCGTTCAGTTCGAAGCCGCGGGTCATGCCCAGCGACAGGCGGATCCAGGCGATGCCGAGCAGGGTGACGATGGGGATGATGATCCACAGGGACGGACTGGCCTGCACGTTGATGCCGTGCTCGAACATGTTGCGGAAACCGATCACCAGCTTGATCACGGCGAGCAGGACGGCGGCGCTGAAGAAGAACAGCGACAGCAGCATGCTGATCACCTGCACTCCCAGAACCTGGCTCATCGCCGCGGGCGCGGCCAGGCCGACGGCGATCATTGCCAGCGTGAAGATGGCGATCATCGGCGCCAGGCTGTTGTTGCTGGCGAAATCGACGCCGCCCTTGGTTAGCGTGTTGCCGAAATAGGCGAGCAGGATGCGCAGGGCGTGGATGCCGATCGCCAGGAAGGCCAGCATCGCCCCCGGGAACAGCCATTCGACGATGCTCCACAGGCCGGGCACGAACAGCGCGCCAAGCACGAAGCAGACATTGACGGTCATCGCCAGGGTGAGCGGGATCGCCATCAGGCTCAGTTCGCCGCGCGCCGGGTCGAAGTTGTCGCGCGCGGCGCTGCGCCGGAACTCGCCGAGTTCGCGGAAATTCCAGGCGAGCAGGCGGAAATGCAGGAAGGCGAGGGCGGCGATGGCGGCCAGGTCGAGCGCCAGCAGGCCGGCGAGCAGCGGATTGTCGCCGGTCAGCAGCGGCCAGATGGTCTCGAAGGTCGGCATCGGCGTCGTCCGTCCCTTGATCATGAAATACGGATACATGAAGAAGGAAATTGCCAGGCCCCCGGCACCCAGGGCGGCGAGGAAATAGAGCGGGCTGTAGTTTTCTGCCAGGTTCTTGCGCAGCATTTAAATATTAGAAAATGATAAAAAACTGATTTTATGGGGCTTCCAGCGTTACGGCAAACGCTTTGGTGAACTTTGTCAGGTAAAAAGGCGCGCCGCTGCGGCGCGCTTCGCCGCCCGGCATCGCCCCTTCCCTGGTGCTTTGGCCGGGGAAAGGGCGGCGGGACTCAGCTCATGATCTCTTCGATCGTGATGTAGTCGCCGACGCGACCGGTCATCTTTTCCGCGTCGGTATTCACCGGCAGCGTCTTCTTGCCCGGACGCCAGCCGGCCGGGCAGACTTCGCCGGTCTTGGTGGCGTGCTGCCAGGCTTCGACCTGACGGATGAACTCGTGGACGTTGCGGCCGACCGAGTCCGCCTGCACTTCCTGGGCGACGCAGATGCCGTCCGGGTTGAACAGGAAGCGGCCGCGCAGGGCGACGCCTTCTTCCTCGATCAGGACACCGAACATGGCGCTGACTTCCTGGGTGGTATCGGCGCCGATGGTCAGCTGGAGGCCCTTGAGGATGGGCTCGGTTTCGACGAAACGCTTGTGCGAGAACTTGGAATCGACGGAAACCGCGAGGATTTCGACCCCCATTTTCTGGAACTCGTCGTATTTGGCGTTCATGGCGGCGATTTCGGTCGGGCAGACAAAGGTGAAGTCGGCAGGGTAGAAGCAGACGACGGCCCACTTGCCCTTGTAATCGGCGCTGGACACTTTGCTGAAGTGGCCGGTCTTGGCATCGTAGGCTTCCATGGTGAATTCGGGCATTTCACGGCGGACCATCGTGGAACTCATGGCTTTTTTCTCCTGAACGGTTTCTGGTGAGGGGGTTTGAGGGTTTTTGGCAGTCTTGCGCGGTTTGATACCGGTATCACAACTCATGACATCTCCTTGCGAACTGGAACCGTCCCCGTTCGACGGGGGGATTCCGGGGGGTACAAGCACCTGAGGATGTCGCTCGGAAGCTCCGTCAGGAGACTTCCATCGCAACAGCCCGGAGCTTCCGGCGATTGACACCGTCAATCAGTGTTTTCTTATTTTCTTTGCCGGCCAGTCATGGGGCTAATCATCATTTCGTATGTCGGCGATTGTCCTGGGCTATGGCTCTCTCTCGCCGACTGCGCTGACGCTGACGAGCATCGGGTAAGGCCGATTTCGCAAGAGCCGTACCAGGCCATCAGGGCGTTTTCTGCCGGACAAGGCGGTGCCTTGTAGGCGCCATTTGCCTGCGTCGCCTGACATTTCTGACATTCGTTGTCCATTCTGACGCTCGCTCCGGGCGTGCGGCGAATCATGCAGCCCCCAGGCACGCCAAGCCTTGTCCGGTCGTCGGTGGTGATGGACATTGCAAATATCGTTTGCCGATGGGATCAGTGGCGTGTATTGTGCACCGCAGCGATTTCCCGTATGTGTCGTCATTTTGTTGGTCTAGTACCGTACCCGCAGTTCTGCGGCACCATTCCCCCACTGTCACCTCGCCCTCTTGATCTCGCCCCTGGCAGGGGCTATCGGCCCCGTCAATTTCCGGAGATTCAAGATATGGCAACAGGCAAGGTCAAGTGGTTTGACGATTCCAAGGGTTTTGGCTTCATCACGCCGGAAGGCGGCGGCGAAGATCTCTTCGCGCATTTTTCGGCGATTCAATCCCCTGGCTTCAAGACGCTGGCCGAAGGCCAGCGGGTGATTTTCGACATCACCACCGGCCCCAAGGGCAAGCAGGCCGGCAACATCCTGATCGCCTGATCCTTCTGTTTTTCTCTCAGGCGCTTGCCTGAGCTTTTGGTGTCGGAAGATGTTCCTGGCCGGAGCGTCCGAATCGCCAGTTGCCGATTTCCGGACAAGCCCGGAAAAAGCCGAATGAAGTTAAGCAATGTCAGGCGCGGCAGCGCCGTCCCCGACTGCGGGAACGTCAGCCGCCTGCCAAGCTGGGGCGTCGATCGATTGCCCGGCGCGGCCGGGCTTTGCCGGCCGTCGCCATCGCCGCCCATGTCCAGAATCCAAGGAGTACGCAATGCAGCACACCATCCAGCGAACCGAACTCAAGACTTTCTATTACACGCCCGTGCACTGCCCTTTCTGCGGCATCCGGGTGATGGGTGCGGATCCGGCGGACGAGACACGCATCACCGCCTGCCCCCATACCTTGTTCATCGCCCATGACACGGCGTTCGAGTATCGTGCCGAGCGCTTCGACCGCAACCTCAGTCTCAACGGACTGAGCGAAAGGGAAGTGGAAGAGCGCTGGCTCAGGGAAGAAGGGGGGGTCGATGGCCTCACCAACCAGGTCACTCTGGCTGATGCGATCAAGGTTGCCGCCTACGCGCCGGCACCGTCGGCCTACGGTTCTTACTATGGGTTCGCTCCCGTCGAGTGAGCGGCGCTTGAGCCGGGGTTGTCGCCGAGGCCGGCGCTCGTGTTGAGCGATTGGCGACAACAAAAAATCCGCCGGACTCTTGAAATGCCGGCAGGGCGTCCCTATTATTAGCACTCACCGGCGGCGAGTGCTAACAGCGGCGCGCTCCGGTCCCGGGATCGCAATCGCTGCGACCGGCCAATTTTTCGTTCGAAGAACAACATTTCAGGAGTGATATCTATGAACATCCGTCCCCTGCATGACCGCGTGATCGTCAAGCGCGTCGAAGCCGAGCGCACCACCGCTTCCGGCATCGTCATCCCCGATTCCGCCGGCGAGAAGCCGGATCAGGGTGAAGTGCTGGCTGTCGGTCCGGGCAAGCGCGACGACGCCGGCAAGTACCTCGTTCCCGACGTCAAGGTCGGCGACCGCGTGCTGTTCGGCAAGTACGCCGGCCAGGCGGTCAAGGTCGATGGTCAGGAAGTCCTGGTCATGCGCGAAGAAGACATCATGGGTGTCCTGCAGAAGTAATTTCTGCGGTCGATTCTCTCAACAGATCAATATTCAGGAGCTAGATAAATGGCAGCCAAAGAAGTCAAATTCGGTGATTCCGCCCGCGCCCGCATGGTCGAAGGCATCAACATCCTGGCCGACGCGGTCAAGGTGACCCTCGGTCCGAAGGGCCGCAACGTGGTTCTGGAACGTTCCTTCGGCGGCCCGACGGTCACCAAGGATGGCGTTTCCGTCGCCAAGGAAATCGAACTGAAGGACAAGTTCGCCAACATGGGCGCCCAGATGGTCAAGGAAGTTGCTTCCAAGACCTCCGACATCGCCGGTGACGGCACCACCACCGCCACCGTGCTGGCCCAGGCGATCGTCCGCGAAGGCATGAAGTACGTCGCCGCCGGCATGAACCCGATGGATCTGAAGCGCGGCATCGACAAGGCCGTCGCCGCCACCATCGAAGAACTGAAGGCCATTTCCAAGCCGTGCACGACGACCAAGGAAATCGCCCAGGTCGGTTCGATCTCCGCCAACTCCGATTCCTCGATCGGCGACATCATCGCCGAAGCCATGGAAAAGGTCGGCAAGGAAGGCGTCATCACCGTTGAAGACGGCAAGTCCCTGGCCAACGAACTCGATGTCGTCGAAGGCATGCAGTTCGACCGCGGCTACCTGTCGCCCTACTTCATCAACAACCCGGACAAGCAGATCGCCCTGCTCGACAACCCGTTCGTCCTGCTCTTCGACAAGAAGATCTCGAACATCCGTGACCTGCTGCCGGTGCTTGAACAAGTCGCCAAGGCCTCGCGTCCGCTGCTGATCATCGCCGAAGACGTCGATGGCGAAGCGCTGGCCACCCTGGTTGTGAACAACATCCGCGGCATCCTCAAGACCGTCGCCGTCAAGGCGCCGGGCTTCGGCGACCGTCGCAAGGCCATGCTCGAAGACATCGCCATCCTGACCGGCGGTACCGTCATCTCCGAAGAGACCGGTCTGTCGCTGGAAAAGGCCACCCTGAAGGATCTGGGCCAGGCCAAGCGCGTCGAGATCGCCAAGGAAAACACCACGATCATCGACGGCGCCGGCGACGAAGCCTCCATCCAGGCCCGCGTCAAGCAGATCCGCATCCAGATCGAGGAAGCGACCTCTGACTACGACCGCGAAAAGCTGCAGGAACGCGTGGCCAAGCTGGCCGGCGGTGTGGCCGTGATCAAGGTTGGCGCTGCCACCGAAGTCGAAATGAAGGAAAAGAAGGCCCGTGTCGAAGACGCGCTGCACGCCACCCGTGCCGCCGTTGAAGAAGGCATCGTTCCTGGCGGCGGCGTTGCCCTGCTGCGCGCCCGTGCCGCGGTCAAGACCCTGAAGGGCGAGAACCACGACCAGGACGCCGGCATCAAGCTGATCCTCAAGGCGATCGAAGCCCCGCTGCGCGAAATCGTTGCCAACGCCGGCGACGAGCCGTCCGTGGTGGTCGACAAGGTCGTTCGTGGCAAGGGTAACTACGGTTACAACGCTGCCACCGGCGAGTACGGCGACATGGTCGAAATGGGCGTTCTCGACCCGACCAAGGTTACCCGCACCGCGCTGCAGAACGCCGCCTCCGTGGCCGGCCTGATGCTCACCACCGAGTGCATGGTTGCTGAACTGGCCGAAGACAAGCCGGCCGGCGGCATGCCCGACATGGGCGGCATGGGCGGCATGGGCGGCATGGGCGGCATGGGTATGTGATAATGCCCGCCTGAGCATCGCTCAAGCAAGCACAGAACACCCGGCTGCGGCCGGGTGTTTTCTTTGGTGCGCCGCCAAGGGCACACTGCCAGCAGGGTTATCGGGCGGCTCGGCCGTCACTGCAGGAGGATGGTGGGAAGGTGAGAGGACAGTTGCGTAACGACGCCACGACGAAGGCCTGGCTCAACGGACTGGCGGTACGCGGTCGGCCCTGGCGCGAACTGGCGATCCTTGCCGGGCTGCTGCAGGGGCTCGGTGTCATCGTCATGGCGGCCTTGCTGGCCGCGCTGATCCACGGCTTGGTGATGGATGGCAAGTCGCTCGCCGAACTGGCGGCGTACTGGTACGGCCTGCCGTTTGCCTTCGTCTGGCGGGCGCTTGCCGGCTGGGCGCGCGAGGAAGCAGGAGCGCGCGCGGCGGCGAAGATCCGGGCGGCGCTGCGCCGCGACCTGCTCGACCAGGTGGCGGCGCTTGGCCCGGCCTGGGTGGCCGGGCAGACTGGTGGCGGCCTGGTGTCGACGCTGCTCGAACAGGTCGACGGGCTGGACGGCTATTTCTCCCGTTACCGGCCGCAGATGTTCATCGCCGTCCTCATTCCGCTGCTCATCCTGGGCGTCGTCTTTCCCCTGAACTGGGCGGCTGGCCTGATCTTCCTGCTGACTGCGCCGCTGATCCCGGTCTTCATGATCCTCGTCGGCCTCGGTACGCAGGCCCGCCAGACCCGGCAACTGCAGATGCTGACCCGGATGAGCGGCCACTTCCTCGATCTGGTGCGCGGTCTGGGCAACCTGCGCCTGCTCGATGCGCACCGCGCGCAGACGCCGCGCGTTGCTGCTGTTGCCGAGGAGTTCCGGGTGCGCACGATGAGCGTGCTGCGCCTCGCCTTCCTGTCGTCGACCGTGCTCGAATTCTTCGCCTCGGTGTCGATCGCCATGCTTGCCGTTTACCTCGGCTTCTCGCTGCTCGGCCATCTCGATTTCGGCTACTACGAGGCGCCCCCCGATCTGGCGCTGTCCTTCTTCATCCTGCTGCTGGCGCCGGAGTTCTATCTGCCCTTGCGCGAACTCGGCACCCATTACCACGCGCGCGCCGAAGCGCTGGCCGCTGCCGAGCAGCTGCAGCCGATCTTCGCCGCCACTTCGGGGCAATGCCGCGGCGGCGATCTGGCGCCGGGTGAAGGGGCGCCGGCCATCCGCCTCGAGCGTCTGAGCTTCGCCCACCAGCCCGGCGTGCCGGTGCTGCGCGAGTTGTCGCTCGACCTGCCGGCCGGCGGCTCGCTGGCCATCGTCGGCAACAGCGGCGCCGGCAAGACCACCTTGTTGCGCCTGATCCTCGGTGAGCTGAGTGCCGACGCCGGGCGTGTCCTGATCGACGGCCGGCCGCTCGACGAGCTCGACGCCCAGGCCTGGCGCGAAGGTATTGCCTGGATGAGCCAGCATCCGCGCCTGTTGCCGGCGACGCTCGCCGACAATCTGCGCGTGGCACGCCACGATGCCGACCCGGCGGCGCTCGCCGCGGCGCTCGAATTCGCCGGCCTGACGCCGTGGTTCGCCAGCCTGCCCGACGGCTGGGAGACCCGGCTCGGCGAAGGCGGCCGTCTGCTGTCCGGCGGTCAGCTGCGCCGTCTGGCGCTGGCCCGCGTCCATCTGCGGCAGGCCAGCCTGTTGCTGCTCGACGAGCCGACGGCCAGCCTCGACCGCGAAACCGAGGCGCTGGTGATGCGCGGCCTGCAGGAATTGGCCCGGGGGCGCACGCTGCTCCTGCTGACCCACCGCGCCGCCACGTTGCAGCTGGTGCAGCGGGTCGCCCTGCTCGACGACGGGCGCCTGGTCGCTGAGGGGGAACCGGGCAAGGTCAAGGAAGTCGACGCATTCCTGGCGGGAGCCTGCGCATGAAGCACGATCAAACCTCCGTGCCCGGGCCGCTTGCCGTTCTTCGTCCCTTCCTCGGCCGCATGCTGGCCTTCCGCGGCTGGCTGGCGCTCGGCCTTCTGCTCACCTTCACCAGCCTGCTCGCCAGCCTCGGCCTGCTCGGTCTCTCCGGCGGCTTCCTGACGGCGACGGCGATTGCCGGCCTGAGCCCGGAAGCGGCGCACATCTTCAACTTCTTCTACCCGTCGGCCGGCGTCCGTTTCTTCGCGCTGAGCCGCACCGCCAGCCGCTGGGCGGAGCGGGTCAGCACGCACGAGGCCACCTTCCGCCTGATCGGCGCCCTGCGCGTCTGGCTCTACCAGGCCTTGTGCCGGCTGTCGCCGGCGCAGACCGGCAGCCTGCACGGCGCCGACCTGCTCAGCCGCCTGACCCGCGACATCGACGCCCTCGACAACCTCTATCAGCGTCTGCTGCTGCCCAGCATCGCGGCCTGGCTCAGCCTCTTGCTGCTCGCCGCCGTCTTCGCCTGGCAGGCGCCGGCCTTGCTCGCGCCGTGGGGTGCCTTCGTTGCCTTCGCGCTGCTTGTTGTGCCCTGGCTGGCCTGGCGGATCGGCGGCCGGCTGTCGCCGGCGCTGGTTGCCGCGCAGTTCGAACTGCGCCGGGAACTGCTCGATGCCGTGGACGGCATCGAGGATTACGCACTGCATGCGCCGGCCTGGCAGGCGCAGCGCCAGCGCATCCTCGACCTCGACGCAGCGCGGGTTCGCCTGCAGTTGCGTCAGCAACGGCGGGGCGCCGCCTTGCGCGGGCTGTTGCTGCTGGCGATCGGCATCGTGCTCTGGGCGGTGATCGGCGTCCTTGCCGCGCTGCCCGTCGGCACTGGCCCGGATGGCCCGTGGCTGGCGGTGATCCTGATGCTGGTGCTGGCCAGTCTGGAGGTCGTGCAGAACCTGCCGCAGGCCTGGCTTGAGTTGCCGGGAACGGTGGCCAGTGCGCGCCGCCTGCAGGCCATTGCCGACACGCCGCCGGCGCCGGCCTACGCGGCGCACGGGCCGCAGCCGGGCGACGCCGCCCTGCAGTTCGACGGCCTCACTTTCTGGCACAGTCCCGAGCACCGCCTGCTTGACGAGGTTTCGCTCGCCATTCCGGCGGGCACGCATCTGGCGCTGCTCGGGCCGAGCGGCGAGGGCAAGAGCAGCCTGCTCGACCTGCTGACCCGCCTGCGCGATCCGCAGGCCGGCACGATCCGCCTTGGCGGCGTGGCGCTGCCCGAACTCGACGAGACGACGCTGCGCCGTCACATCGCCTGCGCGCCGCAGACGGTCTGGCTATTCACCGCGACGCTGGCCGACAACCTGCGCCTGGCCAGGCCGCAAGCCGACGATGCGGCACTGTGGGCGGTGCTCGACCTGGTCGGCCTGCGCGAGACCGTCGCCGCCTGGCCGGATGGCCTGGCGACCTGGATCGACGAGGAGGGCGCCAGCCTCTCCGGCGGCCAGCGGCGCCGCCTCGGCGTTGCCCGCGCCTTGTTGCGCGAGGCGCCGGTGACGCTGTTCGACGAGGCGACCGAAGGGCTCGATCCAGCCGCCGAGCAGGCGCTGCTGGCGCGGCTGCGCCACCAGCTGCGCGGCCGCACGCTGATCTGGGTCAGCCACCGGCCGACCGGGCTGGCCGATTTTGACCAGGTGCTGCTCCTCGAAAGCGGCAAGCTGCGTCCCGTCGAGAGCTGAGCGGAAGCCGTTTTTGCGGCATCGCAACAAAACCCGGAATGCGCTATTCTTGCGCCCTTCGCTTTACCGGGCCGGGGGGTCGGGGAGGTTTCGATGCAAAAGCACGCCGTGAGTTGTGCGCTGGTTCGCGAGAACCCGCGTTTCCGGTCGCTGCTCAGGCGACGCAATCGCTATGCCTTTTTGCTGGCGGGCTTGATCATGCTCGCCTATTTCGCCTTCATCCTGACCCTCGCCTTTCACCCGGACTGGCTCGCCCGGCCGCTGGCCCGCGGCATGACCGCCAACCTCGGCATCCTGTTCGGTCTCGGAGTGATCGCCTTGACCGTGCTGGTGACCGTGCTCTACGTGCGCCGGGCAAACCGGGAATTTGACCCGGAGGCGCTGGAAATCCGGCGCCAGGCGCTGAAATGACGCCCGCCGTCCGCTATCTGCTGCTCGCCGCCGGCAGCCTCTCGCTGGCCGGTGCCGCCGTCGCCATGCCGGCGCTCGTCGTCAACTCCCGGCAACCGACCAACTGGTCGGCGATCAGCACCTTCTTCTTCTTCGTTGGCCTGACCTTGTGGATGACCCGGCTGGCGACCGCGCGCAGCCGCAGTTCGGCCAACCTGTACACGCCTGGCGGCGGCATCTCGGGTTTCCAGAACGGTCTGGCAATCGCTGGCGACTACATGTCGGCGGCGTCCTTTCTCGGGATTTCCGGGCTGGTTTTTGCCAGCGGTTTCGACGGTCTGGTCTTTTCCGTCGGCTGGCTCGTCGGCTGGCCGGTGGTGACCTTCCTGATGGCCGAACGCCTGCGCAACCTCGGCAAGTTCACCTTTGCCGACGTCGCCGCCTACCGTTTCGCGCAGAAGCCGGTGCGCAGTCTGGCGGCAGTCGGCTCACTGGTGGTCGTGCTGTTCTACCTGATTGCCCAGATGGTCGGCGCCGGTCAGCTGGTCAAGGTGTTGTTCGGGCTGGAATACACCTACGCGGTGATCCTGGTCGGCGCCTTGATGACTTTTTACGTCCTTTTCGGCGGCATGATCTCGACCACCTGGGTGCTGATCAACAAGGCGGTCCTGCTGCTGGTCGGCACCACGCTGCTGGCGCTGCTCGTCCTCTATCGCGCCGATTTCAATCCGGACGCGCTGTTTGCCCGGGCGACCGAGCTGCATCGGCTGAAGGATGCGCTGATGGCGCCCGGCGGTCTGATCAAGGACCCGGTGTCGGCGCTCTCCGTCGGCATGGCGCTGATGTTCGGCACTGCCGGCCTGCCGCACATCCTGATGCGCTTCTTCACCGTCGCCGACGCTCGCGAGGCGCGCAAGTCGGTGGCCTGGGCGACGATGTGGATCGGCTATTTCTACGTCCTCACCTTCATCATCGGCTTCGGCGCCATCGTCGCGCTGATCGGTCATCCCGCTGAGCATTTCGTCGGTGGGCGAGTCTCCGCTGGCCTGCTGGGTGGTGCCAACATGGCCGCCATCCATCTCGCCAGCGCACTCGGCGGTGACCTCTTTCTTGGCTTCATCGCCGCCGTCGCCTTCACCACCATCCTCGCCGTCGTCGCCGGCCTCACCCTGTCCGGCGCCTCGGCGGTGTCGCACGATCTGTACGCGACGGTGCTGCGCCAGGGGGCGGCGACTTCGGAGCAGGAGCGGCGGGTGTCCAAGCTGTCCACCTTCGCGCTCGGCGTCATCGCCGTCTTGCTGGGCATCGTCTGCGGGCGCCAGAATGTCGCCTACATTGTCATGCTGGCGTTTTCGGTCGCCTGCTCGGTGAATTTTCCGGTGCTGGCGATGGCGGTGCTGTGGAAGGATTGCACGACACGTGGCGCCACCGTCGGTGGTTTTCTCGGCTTGTTCAGCGCCGTCATCCTGACCGTGCTGTCGCCGGCTGTCTGGGAAGGTGTGCTGCGCCATGCGGCCGGTTCGGCGCCGTTTCCGTATGCCTCGCCGGCGATCGTCTCGATGCCGCTGGCCTTCCTGGCAATCTGGCTGCTTTCGTTGTTTGACCGCTCGCCGCAGGCAGCCCGCGAACGCGCCCTGTTTCCGGATCAGCTGATTCGTTCTGAAACCGGCATTGGCGCGTCGGCTGCCCGTTCGCACTGAGTCGGGCGGTCTCCCGGAAAACGCCGATCCGTTTTCTTTGTTAGACTGAACGGGTTCCGGGAAAAAGAAGGTAGGGGGTTGCCCAGTGCAGGTCGGGCCTACCCCCTGAGCCCAGGATTGACCTAGGCTCCGAGACCATAAAAGGAGAACAGCCCGTGCAGCTTACTATAATTTGCTTACACAGTCCTTACGTTGCCAGGGGGGAGAGGCCATGCGCATCCTGATCGCCGAGGACGACACGATCATTGCCGACGGTCTCTGCCGCTCCCTGCGGCAGGCTGGCTACGCCGTCGATTGGGCAGCCAACGGGCTCGATGCGGATACCGCCCTGCTCACGGTTGCCTACGATCTGCTGATCCTCGATCTCGGCCTGCCCAAGCTGTCCGGTCTCGAGGTGCTGAAGCGCCTGCGTTCGCGCAATTCGCAGTTGCCGGTGCTGATCCTGACGGCGCTCGATGGCACGCACGACCGGGTCAAGGGGCTCGACCTCGGTGCTGACGATTACATGGTCAAGCCCTTCGAGCTGGCTGAACTGGAAGCCCGGGTGCGGGCGCTGACGCGGCGTTCGTCGGGGACGGCGCCGACCATCGTGTGTGGCGCACTGAGCTTCGATCAGGTTGGCCGGGTGGCACAGATCGGTGGCGTGCCGCTCGAGCTGTCGGCACGCGAGATCGGTCTGCTCGAAGTCCTGCTCAGCCGCATGGGGCGGCTGGTGAGCAAGGATCAGCTGGTCGACCACCTGTGTGGCTGGGGCGAGGAGGTGAGCCACAACGCGATCGAGGTTTACGTCCACCGTCTGCGCAAGAAGCTGGAGTCCGGCGGGGTCAAGATCGCCACCGTCCGCGGCCTGGGTTATTGTCTTGAGCGACCGCAAGGCGAATGACGCCGGGCGGGCCGGCGCGGCGTCGCCGGAGGCCGAGCGTTCGCTGTTCGGCGAGATCCTCGACTGGATGCTGGCGCCGCTGCTCTTCGTCTGGCCGCTGAGCATTGCCTTCACGCATTACTTCGCCAACAACGTTGCCAACTTCCCCTATGACCAGTCGCTGCGCGAACTGGTCGCCACGCTCAGCCGCCAGGTGCAGTACGTCGACGGCCGGCCGGTGGTCAATCTGCACGCCTCGACCCGGGCGCTGCTGCGCGCAGACGAGATCGACAGTGTCTATTTCCATGTCGTCGACGAGCGCCGCAAGTTGCTGGTCGGTGACCGCGAACTGCCGATGCCGGAAGGGACGGGCAGGGGCAACCAGCAGCCGGGCGAGGTGTATTTCCGCGACCACGAGTTCAATGGCCAGGAATTGCGTATTGCCTATTCCTACCTGCTCGACCCGAAGCAGCCGGAGAGGCACTGGCTGCTGGTCGAAGTTGCCGAAACCACCGAGAAGCGCACGCAACTCGCCAACCGCATCGTCGCCAGTGTCATCCTGCCGCAGTTCATCATCATCCCGCTGGCTGTCATGCTGGTCTGGTTTGGCCTGTCGCGCGGCCTGCGGCCACTGACCCGGCTGCGCCACACGATCGAGGACCGCGACCCCGGCGACCTGTCGCCGATCGCCACCCGCCGCGTTCCGGAGGAGCTCGAGCCGCTGGTCGAGGCCTTCAACGAGATGCTCGAGCGCATGAAGCGCAACGTCGAGGCGCAGCAGCGTTTCGTTGCCGACGCCGCGCACCAGATGCGCACCCCGCTCACCGGCCTCAAGACCCAGGCCCAGTTCGCCGCCCGCGAAACCGATCCGGCCGCACTGCGCCACGCCTTGCGGCAGATCGCCACTGGCGTTGATCGCGCCGGCCGTCTGGTCAACCAGTTGCTGACGCTGGCCCGCACCGAAGGCGGCGAACTCGGGCAGCAACAGCACGCGCCGACCGACCTGACGCAACTGCTGCGCGAGGTGGTCGAGGACTGGGTGATCGTCGCCCTTGAAAAGCGCATCGACCTCGGTTTTGAATCGCCCGGCCCGGCGATGATTTCCGGCAACGAGTTCATGTTGCGCGAGCTGATCAAGAACCTGATCGACAACGCCCTGCGCTACACGCCGGCCGGTGGCCACGTCACCTGTCGCACCATCGTCACCGAGGTCAGCGTGCTGCTGGAAATCGAGGACGACGGGATCGGTATTTCGGAAGAGCAGGCCGAACTGGTTTTCGAGCGCTTCTACCGGGTCGACGACGCAAGCAGCGAAGGCAGTGGCCTCGGGCTTGCCATCGTCCAGGAAATCGCCAGCCAGCACGGCGCGCGTGCCATGTTGCGACCGAATCCGCGCGGCCGGGGCGCGGTGGCCCGCGTCGTCTTTGGCGCCTGGCAACCGCCGCTGCCGCCCCGGCCGCCACCGGAGGACTATGCCGAGCTCTACCGCCAGTCGCCCCCCTTCGGTCCTTGAGCGATGCGAAATAAGGCGAGAATCTTCTTGCGCAAGGCAGGGGGCGTCGCTATAATGCGGCCTCCTTTGGCCAAGTAGCTCAGTTGGTAGAGCAGCGGATTGAAAATCCGCGTGTCGGTGGTTCGATTCCGCCCTTGGCCACCAGAATTCGACGCTTTGCTGTTCCTTGGACGGCAAGGGTGTCGGGAAAATGGGGCCCCAACCGTGGGCCCCATTTTTTTGCTTGCGTCTGACAGTTTTCTGTCAAATCGTACCGGCAATTTCTGTGTTCAAGGACTCGACAGCCGTCGAATCCCGTTTCGTGGATGAATTTCGGGGTTTTGAGCTATACGCAAACTCAAGCAACAGGAGTTTCGTATGCCGCGTCAGTACCTCATCTCGTTTCCAGTCTCTCTAAAGGCCAACCTATTGGTCGAAGGAGGCTGCGATGGCCGTTAAACCATATCAGGAAGGTTCCGTTTGGTCGTTTCGGTTGCGCCTAAAGGGGCAGTCTATCTATCGCACGGGCTTTGCGAACGAGTCTGCAGCCCGGCGCGAAGTCGAGCGGTTGCGACAGAAAATTCTTGAAGCTGGAAAGCCGAAACATAACGGGCCTTGGCGGACGACGCTGGCGCAGAGCCTCCAGATGTATGCACTGGAGCGCCTTCCATTCCTGAAAGGGGCGCGCCAAGAGAGCAACAGAATAAACCGTTATCTGCGTGCTGCAGGGTTGGAAATTGTTCAAGCCGTCAAACTTCAAGGTGAGGCCGCAGGAAAGGGGCGCTACTTTGAGGTGAATTTGGTTGCCGGTGATGGGACTCGCAAAATTCCGAACGGTCTTCACGATTACCGCCGTCGCCAAACTGAGCAAACCGAGCGGACGGAGAGACTCATCCAGCTACTGGCGCATACGCCTGTGGCGAAGATACACAATTATCAGATTCAGGATCTCGTCGATGTGATGCAGCTGGATGGGTACGAGGCAGCGTCGGTCGGCCTCGAGCGAGCCCTGATTCGCCGGCTGTTCAATTACGCGAGGAAAACTTGGCTCTGGGTCGAGCCCGCAATAAACCCGGCGACACATCTGACGATGCCGACTATCGACAATGCGCGTGATCGTGTGCTCACCAATGCAGAGTGGGCCAAGGTCAGCACACAGCTGGAGAAGTCGCTCAATCCCTATGTGGCCCCGGCGATTGCGCTACTGCTAGAGACTGCAATGCGCGTTTCAGAGCCGCTATTCCATGCGAATTGGGCAGATGTTGACTGGCAACGTTGTCTGGTTCGGTTGCAGGATGGTAAGGCGGGGGCGAGGGACGTGCCACTAACACCGGTCGCCATGGACATCCTGCTGAAGCTGTCAGCAATGAGGCAGGACGATCTGGCAGAACAGCGTATTCTGCCGATCACATACGAAACAATAAAAGCTGCCTGGACCCGCGCCTGTGCGTCGGCGGGTATCAAAGACGCTCGCATACACGACCTGCGCCATACGGCGGCGACCCGCTTCACGCTTGAGCTCAATGGAAACATGCCGGTGTTGAAGGTCATTACCGGGCACAAAACTTATTCGCAGCTCAGCCGCTACATAAACGTTCAGCCTGAGGACGTATCTCGCCTACTGCATGGTCGGCCACTCACAGAAGATGCAGCGCCAGCTGGGCTGCATATGAAGCGAGCAGGGCTTCTTCCTCCTGCTTCAGAAGCAACCAGGAATGCGTGTGACCTTCCTGACAATGTTGTGCCGCTGCGCCGCTCGAAGGATGCGGTGGGAGCAAGATAAGACATCGGGCTTAGTAGGCCCATGGTGGGCGTAGCCCGCCGCATTCGATGGTGAACCACCTCTGGCGGAAGTTCGACGGGGCCGCGTGGGGTGTAGGTGGCGAACGTGATTCGCAATAGGACAAGGTATATGGCGCTTATTTCTGAGGTAGAAGATTTGGTGAAGGTATTGGCTGACATTGCTCTCCGTCTCACTCCTAATCGCGAGAACGAAAAATGCATATCGCACAAAAAACAAGGCCTGATGCGCCTAAACCAGGCATCATTGCCCAAAACGTCGCCGCTACCTACAAAGCGTCGATAATCTCATCCCCGGGAGTCGTCCTGAGGATTGCCGTTTATGCGAGGTATTCAACTGACGGTCAGAAGGAAACTTCGATTGATGATCAGATTCGGTGTTGCGCCGAAACTGCAGAACGCTACGGTCTGTCGCTATCTGAAGATCTTGTCTTCGCAGACGATGCCATCACCGGTACCGCGAAGGCGACGCACAAACGTGAGCAGTATCACGCGCTGCGCCTAGCTGTTCGCTCGGGTGATGTCAATGTAATCATTTGCGATCAACAATGTCGCTTGGCACGAAGCGCCAAAGAGGCGCTGGAGTTCTTTGAAGAGCTGAAGGCGCATGGTGTGCGCCTGCTGACGGCAGATGGTTTCGATTCTGAACAAGCGACGGCACAACTACTCTTTGGTATCAAGTCTGTGTTCGCCGAGTTTTTTATCGACGAGACCCGCCACCGTGTTTGTCGTGGCATGTTAGGCGAGTTTGAACGCGGCGCAATGGTTACTGCAGTGCCGTATGGCTACAAAGTTGATGTCGTGCGCAGTGCGGATGAAGGACGCTGTGTGTGGGCTGTCAATGAGGCGCAGGCTGATGTGGTTCGCGAAGTATTCCGCTTGCGCAAGGAGGGCATGAGTCTTAACCAGATTGCAGCCGTCCTGAACTTGAAAGGTGAGGCGACGCCTAACAAAGGAAAATATTGGGGGGCCAGCGCGATCCAGCGGCTTCTAAAGAACTCCATATATAAAGGTTATTACGTCGTCAATTTCAGTGCGGAGAAAGGCAGGCAACGTCCGGATGGACAGCGACTGATGAGCGAACTGGCTTTGGTGAGTTCGGCAGACTGGAATCTCTGTCAATCGAGGGGGATGCATAGTTCTTCCTGTCCACAGGATTCACAGCTTGGAATGCCGCGACAAGGAGCTCGCGCGAGCTATGGCAGCGGTAAACATCCACTAGCCGGGGTCATTCGCTGCGGTACTTGCGATGCATATCTGTCTCGCCATGGCGCAAAGAGTGATACCGGAACCATGCACTGTAGTCAGTGCGATCAGGCGACACGCGTCGGTGTGCCCGGTCGTCAGCCTCTGTATATTTCGGTCAAAGGCGTGAGGCAGATGCTTAACTGGTTGCTGCAGAAAGTGGTCACCGGAGAGGCTGTCGAGCGTTATCGCGACTGCTTGCGGCAGCGATTGGACGGTGGGCGTGAGGCAGAACTTTTGGCGGCACGATCTGCGCTTGATCGTGCTGAACGATCGCGTGAACGTTTTGGTCGATTGCTGCGCCAGATTGGTGAGGACGATCCTGTTCTCGAAAAAGGCTTCTTGAAAGCACGCGAGGATGTTCTGACCCTGGAGCGCAAGGTGCAGGAACTGGAGCATGGGCTGCAACAGATGAACCAGGATGTCATCCGCAGGCAGCTTGACATCGATCTGTCTCAGGTCGTTGAAGCATTCTTGTCAGACCAGCAGGCGCCTGAACGAACGCGATTTCTTCTTAACCGGATATTTCCGTCCATCGTGCTTGAAGGGAAAATCGACCGGTTTACGGCTATTTTCCGTGTCGAGGTCAAACTTGGTGCAATTTTGGCCGAGGCTTCCGGGACGGACGAGCTTGCTAGCGATAACGAGATACTCTGGGTACGCCTGCGTACTTCGGGGCCAAAGCATCCGACTTGGTCCGTTGAAGAAATTACTGCTGCCGAAGCTGATGCTATGCGGCATTCTCTTGGTCACTGATTTCCGCAATCGAGTGCCAGCACAGGATTGTTTGCCGTGCTGGCATTTATTACCCCTAAATTATCTCGTCCGGATCGCCTGACGAGACAAATTGGGGTTTAAGCTCTTGGCCCTGACGAAATGGGGTTTTATCGAAGATATGCTTGCTGCGAGGTGCGCGATCGCGAAATTGCGTTCTGCCGACCTCCTGATCGTATTCAGCTTGACTGGCTCGGATTCAACCGCAAGATACATTCACCGACAAGGGGGCGGGCGCAAGCATCTGATTGCAGCCACCGATCAGTGCAGTTCCGATTGCGAACTGCTCGGTCAAGGGCGGAGGTGGAGGACTTCACTGCGTAATGCCTGATCGAGTTGCCATGTTTTCATCGATCATTTGAAATGACGGCACGACGCAGCTACTTTTCGTGCTGCGGTTCCCTAGCTAAAGCCTTTTCACATGCTGATCATGCAGATTGCCTGCAATGATGGACACTCCCCGGCCCGATTGCTATCCGGCGGCCAACACAGGCAACAGTGCATGCACGATATGAAGTATCCCCGGGATGCGATCTGCGTTGCAAATTTGCGTTGTGGCGGATCAGCAGGCCAATGCGGCACGATCGTCCTGTGATCTCTCCACATGAAGGAACTGTCATGAATAACCGGATTCTGATTGCAGTATCGGGCCTCTCTCCGCAAATACTGACTGAAACTCTTTATGCCCTGGCGGTTAAGGCTGAGCAAAAGTGGATTCCGGACGAAATACACCTGATCACGACCTCGCGGGGCAAGGAGCATGCCGCGCTGAATCTTCTTTCTGGAAGGGGGGGGTTTCACCAGTTGTGTCGTGACTACAAGCTGCCGGCCATTGCGTTCGACGCGGAGCGCCACATTCATCTCATCGAGGACGCAGCGGGACGCCCGCTTGAAGACATTCGCACCCCCGAGGACAACGAAGCCGCTGCCGACACGATCACGAAGTGGATCCGGGAACTCACTCA
Organism: Azonexus sp.; assembly: GCF_041909095.1. Taxonomy (GTDB): domain Bacteria; phylum Pseudomonadota; class Gammaproteobacteria; order Burkholderiales; family Rhodocyclaceae; genus Azonexus. Next base: position 104,955 of record NZ_JAYREB010000004.1, read on the forward strand.
GGATGAAAACTCGGAAGTACATGTATCAATTGCCGGTGGCCGCAAGACCATGGGGTATTACGCCGGCTATGCCCTGTCGCTGTTCGGTCGAGACCAGGACAGGCTCTCCCACGTCCTTGCGTCGGCGCCCTATGAGTCGCATCGCGAATTCTTTTATCCGACCCCTTACGAGCATGTAATCCACACCGACGGGCCGGACAAGCGCACGGTTGATTGCCGGCAGGCCGAAGTCTGGCTTGCCGACATCCCCTTCGTACGGCTGCGGGATGGCGTACAGGCGCCATTGTTGAGCGGAGATGCCTCTTTCTCGGCAACAGTGAAGGCGGTATTGCGCCCGCTGCCGACGAAACTTACTTTCGTGCCGGCCAAGAGAACCGTGATCTTTGGCGACAAGGCCGTAAAGCTCACCGACGCCCCCTACGGCCTCTACGCATGGATGGCACGGCGGTGCAAGGAAGGACTGCCGCCGCTGGTCATCAACAGAAAAGGTGCCGCCGGCAAGGATCTGGAGATGCTGCTGGACGAGTACCGGCGACTTGATCCACAACTCCTGGGCAAGCTGGCTCAGGTGGAACGTGCACTGGCCACGGGCATTGAATCGGGATGGTTCTCGCCAATCAGAAGCAATCTGCACAAGAAACTGACCAGTGCACTAGGTTCCAGGCTGGCCGAGGGCTACTTTATCCAGAGGCTTCCCGGCTCGGTGGGAAAGAGCCCATACGCTCTCCGGCTTGCTCCGGAGAGCATTGATATGGGCGACGAAAGCTCGCGCTAATGCTTGCCCATCCAGCGCTGGATTTCCTTCTTCAGTCTGCCAAGCGAATGCGCTTCGATCACCTGGATTCCATAGGCATCAGCGCGGCGCCTTGCTTTTTCGTCCAGTGGCTTGGCAGAAATGAGCATGGACTTGCCGAACAGCCCTCGTGCATGGGTACCCAGCGCGTCGAGCTTATTAAATATTTCCTGCTTGGCCGATCCACCTTTCCAGTCAATCGTCTTGCATTCGGCAATAAGGAGGCGATTGTCATGAAGGACGACGAGGTCGAGTTCGTTGTCCGAGGCGTCGTCGCTGCTCGAATTTTCGGATTTGTCGAGAAAGCTGACGGTGACATTTGCCTTGAAATCATCCGGCAGGCAGTCGCGGGCAACCGCCCAAGCCCACTCTTCAATCCAGCCGCCAGTCAGATATTGCATTGCCTCCGCCCCGGCAAATGCATAGTCACCAAGCTCTGTTTTCAACAGCATGCCTGCACTGACCAGCCTGTCGCAGAATGCTGCCTCCCTGTCCGTCAGCTTCGGGATGGCTCTCACGGGCAATGCTTTGTCCAGCTTCGCCTTCTTTTGGGGTTCAGGTTCATGCTTGCCCATTTTTGGACCAAAAATATCTCTCAGGGCTTTCTGCGCAGCATCGTTGAACTTGCTCAAGGTGTGTCCTCGATGGGCCAACAGCAATTCAGTGACCGAAAAACGCGCATCAACCGTATTGGCGTAGCCCTTCTTGTCACTGGCCGCCTTTTCGATCGTGTATCCCTGACAGTACAGGTAATCCTCGATACGGGTGATCTGGCTGCCAATGGGCTCTGCTTCGCGCGGCTGCGTATCCATGAACCTTATGCATGCCCCGTTCTGCGAGTCGGTATAAATCACCTCGAAGCCGTGAAACTCCAGGAGAAATGCCGACGAGAGAATCTTGGTGCCCCCCGTGGCGTTTACGGTCAACGTGTGGCCCGGGTATTTGTCCAACAATGTTTCCCGAACTTTCCTGGCCGCGGCGCGGGCAATCGCAAAGTCGGTGCTGGAAGCGGGATTGATCGTCCGGCAACTGACCCGGGTTTCGTTGTAGCCAAAACGAAGCAGCGCGTTGCCCAGCTTCTTTCGGCCGGCCTCCACCTTGTCCGTGCTGATCAATTCCACGTGCGCCGGGCGGCGTTTGAGAACAGGCAAGAGGTTGGCCAGATACTGTTCGGAAACGATGCAGACATGAACACCCTCGCCGGCGGCGGGGCGCAACCGTGTGGACTGGGCGGCAATATCGCCGGTGGACGGCAGGACCAGAAACTCCCTGCAAGTCGCCCCAAAGGCCTCCATTTCGGCCGCCGACAACTCCGTGCCACGCCGATGGGCCGGGACATCCATCGCCAAGTGCAGATAATGCGCACCGCGCGCGCAGATCTCCGCCACCAGATGAACTGGCAGGGTGCCGATCACGTAGTCATCCATGGCAACCTGTTCGGGGCGAATTTCGCTGACGAGATTCACCGCATATGCGCCATCATCAAGAATTCCTTTTTGTTTTGCCCAGTCATAAGCCCCCTCGTGGCGGGTCACAAACCAAACGGACGGCATGTATGCTCTCCTCGTAACACGTTGGAAAATACGTTCAAAAAGATTGGCGGTGTCGAACGGGGGCCTACGCGGGGCCCAGCCATCGGATCAATACAACTGACTGCGATACGCGGCGACCAGTACTATACGCACGGCATCACAGAAGCCAAGGGGAAATACGCATGAGACTATCCAGCGCGCCGCCGCCGAGCGCATTGATCGACCAGATTGAAACCTTGCCCACTGACGAGCCGAATTGGCTTTCCCAAGCCTATCGTTGCCGATTGATCACGCCGCTGTATGGTGGTGGCGTGAAACCGGGTGAAGTGGATCCGGAAATGCCAATCCGCGCCAGCGCCATACGCGGCCAATTGCGCTTCTGGTGGCGGCTACTCTCCGCCCGGAGCCTGAGCGCTAGCGAAATGCTCCAACGTGAAGAGGCGATCTGGGGTGGCGCGGGCAACGATCAGCCGACCGCCAGCAAGGTCAAAGTGCATGTCAGCGACTTTGATGCCCCCCGTCTGGAGGCTGCCCACAGCTACCCTCCCAATCCACAAAAAGCGGGGCAAATGAAGTCGTGGCCAGAGATTGGCCACTGGGCCAGTGGATATGCCCTGTTTCCCGCTCAAGGCAAGCTAATGACAGGCAATCGGGAATTTGAAAACAAGCCTAGGGAGTTGGCGCGCGAAGGGCTGACTTTCGTGCTGAATCTGGCAACCAGTAAGCGCCTCAGCACCGAAGAGCAAGTCGAAGTCCAGACCGCACTCCGCTGGTGGGCCTCGTTTGGTGGAATCGGTGCGCGTACGCGCCGGGGACTGGGCGCGGTTCACATCGAATCTTTGCCCCCGGTATTGCCGGAAGAGGTAAGGGAATTGGGCGGCATGTTCGAATGTCAGCAGGCGACCAAGGACCCACAAACCGCCTGGAAGCGCTCCGTTGATCGACTTCGCCACTTTAGGCAGGGCGAACTCGTCGGCCGAAACAAGAAGGCGGCCGACTCGCAGAGTCCTGCCGGCCGGAGCTTATGGCCTGAAGCAGATGCGCTGCGGGCTCTGAGCGGGGAGTCCTCTGCCCGACATGCGGCAAGGATCGTTCATGCCGACGCTTTTCCGCGAGCCGCCTTCGGCTTGCCGATAGTTTTCCACTTCAACAATCCCAAGAACGACAGTTCCAGGGAGCCGAGGGACCACGTGCTCGAACCCCACGACATTTCACGCGATCACAAACGTGATCGCATGGCCAGCCCGCTGATTCTGCGGCCTTACTGGAACGGGAGAGAATGGCTGCCCGCAGCCCTCCTGCTGCCCGGTTGGCGCGCGGCCCTCAGGGTGGATCTCAAGTTCAAGGGGCAACAGTACATTCCGCAACGTTGGCCTGATGATCAGGGAGCGCAGAAAGCATTGAGTAGCCGGATACGCCCCATGCTGGATCGAGGCACTGACCCGCTCTCGGCATTCATGGCCTTTTTCGCGGAGGGCAAGTAATGGCGAGCTATCTGCTTACCATCTCCCTAGGTCCCGTACAAAGCCTGATCGGCGCCGCTCGGCGCACACGCGACCTGTGGTGCGGATCCTGGCTGCTGAACGAAGCTGCGAAAGCTGCCGCTGCGGTGTTCCAGACGGCCCAACCCGGCTGCCTGATCTTCCCTTGCCCGACAACTCCCAGCGAACTCGAAATTCAGGACCATTGGCATGACGACGACGCCAACATCGCAAATATCATCCGCGCCCAGATGGAATTGCCGGATGATGGCGCCGTGCGTGCCCTCTGCGAGAAAGCCCGGGGGGCGGCAAGCGACCGCCTGGCGGCGTTGTGCGAACAGGCCAGAGCAAGACTTCCGCAACTGCCGTTCCACGAGACGCTGTGGGCCGCCCAAAAGCATGACATGCTCGAGACCTTCACCGCCTGGGTGAGAATCGGCGACACCGACACCGACACCGACACCGCCTACGCGGACGCCTCCAGACGCCTTGGCGAACTGCTCGCCGCCCGCAAAACCACCCGCGATTTCCTGCCCGCCGCTTCCACCTCAGACGGCCCCGGGTTTGGGGTGCCGAAGTCCTCGCTCGACGGAGCCCGCGAATCCGTCATCAACCTCCCGCGCAGGGAGCGGGAAGGCCGGCGTTACAAGACCGCTCTGCGCAAACTCGGGATGAATCAGGGCGAAGAACTCGATGCGCTAGCGTTAGCCAAACGCATGGCCGGCGACATCGACCAGTTCACCGCCTACTCTCGTATTGCCGCCGATCCGTGGCTGCAAGCGCTCTCCCTGCAACAGCTCAAGGCGCTCGGCGATGCCTACGAGCCGCTGGTGTCTCTCGACCTGGCGACGCGTGTCAAGGGCAATGGCGGCATCTTCGACGCTCTTGCGTTTGACGCGCAGTTGGTCTTCGCCTTCCGCTTGGACAACGCGCTGGCTGCCAACGACATGGATCCGGAAGACCGCCAGGCGCTTGAGGCATTACGCAAGTCCCTTGGCGCGATCAAGGAGAAACCCGTACCCTACGCCGTAATCCTCAAGGCTGATGGCGACAGGATGGGAGAGCTGCTGAGCCAGGCCGCCAGCGCCGAGGAATCGCGCGCCATTTCCCGCGCCCTGCACAGCTTCGCCAAATCGGTGCGCTGCATCGTCCGTCGGCACCGCGGGCATGCCGTCTACGCTGGGGGCGACGACGTACTGGCCATGCTGCCCTTGGAAAACGCCGTCGCTTGCGCGCAGGAACTCGCCACAACGTTCCAGCAAACCATGCGTGAGGCTGCCGTAAAGCTCAGCCAACCGCCGGAGCACTTCCCCACACTCTCCGTTGGCCTGGGTATTGGCCACTTGGTCGAACCACTCGGCACCCTGCGGGCACGCGCCGATGCCGCTGAAAGCTTGGCCAAGGGCAATCGCACGGAACGGCCGCGCAACGCGCTGGCGATCCAGTTGGGGATTCGCTCCGGCGGCGAACACACCTGGCGGGGATGCTGGGACGACGCGGCAGGACTCGCCGCCCTTGCTCGCTTCTGCGTGGAATACCGCAACCTCTGCTGCCCTTCGCGGCTGGGGTACGAGTTGCGCAGCGTTGTCCAGCGGCTGGCCTGGGTTCAATGCACGCAGGAAAAGCTCCCCGGCATTCATGAGGCCGAACTGGTGCGCAGCCTCAGCCGTGCCCGAAAACAGGGAGGCCAGGAGTCCCTTTCAGATGACTTTGCGAGTTTCCTACTGACGCGCGCGCAAACCGTCGGCCTCTCCCAGCTTGCCGACGAACTCATCATCACCCGCTGGCTGGCTGCCCGTACCCAGTCGGATATCGGAGCGCTCGAATGACAGTCCTGCACACCTATCTGATCGAACCCAAGGCACCGCTGGTCATACGCAGCGGGCGCCCTTTCGACGAGCAGTCCGGCGCCGATCCGGCACGATTCCCGCCGCCCTCGACCTTGGCCGGCGCCCTCCGTACGGCCCATGCGGAGAGCTGCGGCAAACCCTTCGGCCCGGAGCTCGCGCAACTGGCGGTGGCCGGTCCGCTGCCGGTGTGTCTGGCCAGCCAGCGCCTACTGGTGCCCAAGCCGGCCGACGCCCTGTATTTCTCGATGCCCGACAAATCTGCCGTCGTTCTTGAACGGGCTGCGCCGGGCCGCCTGGCCGAAGGCGAATGCTGCGACTTGCCAGCAGGGCTTCAGCCTGTACGGCTCGTCAACAACGTGAAAGGCAAACCCGCGCCAGGGCCACGCTGGTGGTCGTTTTCCGATCTACTGGCTTGGCGCGACTTCAGTCAGCCGCCGCCCTCCCCGGCGCAAATCAGGGAGAATGGCTGGATGCCGCCCGCGGATGAAATTCGCACCCATGTTGGCATCGCCCCCGCCAGCCAGGCTGCGGCCAGCGGCAAGCTGTTCCAGACCGCAGGGCTGCATTTCTGGCATCGGATAGCTGTCAGCGACGGCGTTCCGATCAACCCCGTCGGGCTGATCGGACAGATTGCCGGAGAAATCACGCCCGGCCTCATTACGCTTGGCGGTGAGCGCCGCCTGTCCGCCATCACGCCGGCGCCAGCTAGTTTGTGGCCCGCCATGCCGGATGACCTGTGCGCCAGGATCCGCGCTGCCGGCGGCCTCAGCCTGACCCTGCTGACGCCGGCCCTCTTTGCCCGTGGCTGGCAACCGCCCGAATATCCTGGACTGAAGCTGGCCGCCGCGGCGCTCGAGCGCTGGCAACCCCATTCCGGCTGGGATTTGGCGCAGCGGAAGCCACGCGCCGGTCGCAAGCTGGTGCCTGCCGGTGCTGTCTACTGGTACACGCTCACCACCGACATTGGCGACGAGGCGCTCGCCGCCCTCTGGATGACGCCACTGTCCGACGACAAACAGGACCGTCGCGATGGTTTCGGCATGGTCCTGCCGCAGCCTTGGACGCCACTGCCCTGACTTTCTGAAAGGAACCCACAATGAAACCACAGCTTTTCCATCTGCACGCACTCTCGGCGCTCCACTGTGGCGCAGGCCAATCGGCCGGCATCGTCGACCTGCCCATCGCCCGCGACCGTGCCAGCAATCTCCCGCTCGTCCCCGGCTCATCACTGCGCGGCGTGCTGCGTGCCGAGATCGAGAACACGCCAGAACGCGACGCCCTGGCCAAGACCCTTTTCGGCCCGCGCAGCATCGGCGAAGCGGACGAGGCCCATGCCGGCGCGCTGGCCATGGGCGATGCCCACCTGCTGCTGCTGCCCATTCGTGCGCTGGCCGGCATTGTCGCCTATGCAACCTGCCCCTTCATCCTCAAGCGCTACGCCAAGGATCTCCCGCAAGCGCCGGCCATACCGGAAGTTGGCGAAACCCGGGCACATTCGGTACAGGACAACGTCAATACCATCAGTGGAAAGGTCATTCTCGAGGACCTCGACCTCGACGCGAAGCAATGCCCCGACGCCGCAGCCTGGGCTGCCCGCATCGCGGCGGCCGTGTTTGACAACGACACAGCGGCACAAAAGGATTTGCAGGACCGGTTTCTCATCCTTTCCGATACTGTCTTTTCCTTTCTTGCCGAAACCGCCACCGAAATCCGGGCCCGCATCAGGATCGATCCGCAGACTGGCATCGTGGCCAACGGCGCCCTGTGGTACGAGGAAAACTTGCCGGCCGAGAGCATCCTGTGGGGGATTTATGCCTTCTCCGATTCGCGGGTGAAAGGCGAAACCCAGAGCGCCGATCAACTCGCCAGCAGTTTTTCCGCAACGCTGGGCATCACTCCGCTCTTGCAATTGGGTGGCAAGGCCGGTGTCGGGCGCGGGATTACGCGCTTTCTCGCGGGAGGTGGCCAATGCTGATACGTAGCCATCTCGTCGCGCAAGCTGCCTATGAAAAAGTACGGGTGAGAGGCCAGGAGAAGGAACTCGCCAAGAAATACGGCGCCTTGTCCCTCAGCCTGCCGGCCATGATCCTGCAAAACGGACTCGCTCAGGCGACCGGCTTCCTGCTTGCCAAGGGCAAGGCAGAACACCTTGCCCTGCTCGATGATCTCGCGGACGTGCTGCAAAAATCCGGGGCAAAATCTTGTGAAAGCGGTCCAGCCTTTCATCAGGCCGTCATCGATGCCGATGTCGCGCAGACGATGCTGCTCACCCGCCGCAGCCTGGAGGCCAGCGGCTGGATCAAGCGCTATGTGCAAGGGCTACTGAAAACAGGCGAAGACGACGAAAGGGAAACGCGATGACCCAACTTGCCCGCGCCGCTCTCAAGCCGCTCTACAGGGCCGCCAACAGCGCCCATCCCGGACTGCTTCTGCAGCGCGGCTGGACCGACTTCGTCAGGACAGATGCCCAGAATGCCGGCAGCACCGGCAAGACAGAACACATTGAACGTATCTGCAGGATTCCCGCGCCGGGCTTCTACGAACGCGCGTACGACCGCTGGCTCGCGGCCACCGGCAAAAGCACCCGCTTCAGTCGCCTGATCATGAACGTGGAAGGGCGCCTGCTCATCGGGCTGAGCAGTGGTAGCTCCCTGGAAACCGGATGCACCGTTGCGCACACGCACGGCATGCCAATGCTGCCCGGTTCCAGCATCAAGGGCGTGGTGCGCGCCTGGGCCGAAAGCAACATGCCGGACTGGCAAAGCCAGTTCAACGAGCTTTTCGGCACGCACGAGCTTTCCGGCCTCATCGCCTTTCACGATGCTTGGTGGGTGCCCGACAGCGGCGCTGCCGGGCACAAGAACGCCCCCTTCGTCGCCGACATCGTCACGCCTCACCACCCCGATTACTATGCCGGCAAAGGCCCGGCAACCGACCTTGATAGCCCCGTTCCCAACAGTCTTCTCGGTGTGCGCGGCAGCTTCCTGTTCGTCCTTGAGGGGGATAAGGGCTGGCGCGAACTGGCAGCCAGGATGTTGGCGAGAGCCCTGGCGCAGCGCGGCATCGGCGCCAAGACCTCCGCTGGGTACGGCCGCCTGGTGCTCGACCGGGAGGCCAATTCGCGCCTCGACAACCTGGCAAGACAAGCAATGATCGCGGCCCTGTCGCCGGAAGAGCGCTATCAAGAGGAAATTGCCGGCATGACGGAGAAGAAGGTCGCCGAAGCTTTTGGTACCGATCTCAATGCAACCCGGGAGCGTCTTGGCGACGATTTCCCGCTTTATGCCCGGATCGCGCAAGATCTCCACCGGGGCTTGATCGACAGTTGGCAAGGTGAAACCAAGAAGACCAACAAGGCGCGTTTCAGAACCTACCGTTTCTTCAATGGAGGTCCGCTCGAGCACTGAGGTCCTCCCGTTTTCGTCACCCCCAACGCAAATTTGCAAATGGCGTAATCGACAAGTTCAACACGCATCATGCGGGCATGAGCCTCCTCGACCTTGCCCTCACCGATCAAAATCTGCTTGCTGCGTGGCAGCGCGTCTGCGACAACGATGGCGCACCGGGCGGAGACGGCATCACGCTTGAGGCCTTCGGCGCCAATCTCACGCAACGGCTGGCCGTACTGCGTGCCCAGGTACGCGACGGGCGCTACGTTACCCAGCCACTGCTGCGCATCGCCCTTGAACGGCCAGGCAAGACGCCGCGTCTGCTCGGCATTCCCGCCGTGCGCGACCGCGTGCTGCAAAGCGCCTTTACCCTGGTGCTCACGCCGCTCATCGATCCACGCTTTGCCGAAGCCAGTTTCGGCTACCGGCCGGGGCGCTCGGTCGCTCAGGCAGTGCAACGCGTCATCGATGGCCGTGACAAAGGATTGCAGTGGGTGGTCGACGCAGACATCAGCAGCTATTTCGACACCGTCGCCCACGAAAGCCTGCTGAAGCGTCTTGTACCATATCTGCCCGACGCCAGCCTGCTGCCCATCATTGAGCAATGGCTGGCGGCCCCGGTCAAGACGGCGGAAGGCATGGAAAAACGGAGCCAGGGGCTGCCGCAAGGCTCGCCAATTTCGCCGCTGTTCGCCAACCTCTACCTCAATCCGCTCGACGAATTGCTGACTGCCAATCCGGACTGGTGGCTGGTGCGTTATGCCGATGATTTCGTCATTCTCACGCCGGGTCTGGACGAGGCGGAACAAGCCTTGGAACGAAGCGGCCAGTGGCTTGAGCAAGCTGGATTGGAACTTAACTTTGACAAGACCCGCATCGCCAGTTTCGCTCTTGGCTTTGATTTTCTCGGCGTGCACTTTCAGGACACTCGGCAGTGGGCCATCGATCCGCATGCCGCGCCGTGGGTTTTGCCGCGCCATTTGCGCCCAGTCATCGTCGCCCGATCTCATCCTGGAAAACGCGACAAGCAGGCACGGCAACATGCGTCGCCCAAATGCCCTTCGACCTCAACGACGCCACCACGCCGGCAAGCGGCAAGCCCTCTGACCGCGCCATCGGCCGACGACTCGCCGCGCCCCTTCACCTCTCGGGTCAGCGCGGCCAACAGCATTAGCATGGATACGGAAGCACCTCCCCTGCTGCGAACGCTCTACCTTGCCGAACCGGGGGCCTATCTGCATCGTCAGGGCGAACGCATCGTCGTCTCGCAGGCCGAGAAGGAACTACTCTCGGTGCCAGTGGAGAAGATTGACCAAGTTTATGTTACCGGCGAAGGCGCCATCAGTTTTGGCGCCTTGCGCTGGCTTCTCCGCCGGCAGGTTGCCATCCTCGTTGCTGACCAGGCCGGCGAACCGCAGGGCGCTTTTCGGGATGAAACAGGCGGCCAGGTTGCGCTGCGCCGGCAACAATGGCAACGTCTGGCAGAGCCGGAGTTCATCCTGGCTGCAGCCCGCAGCATCGTCGTCGCCAAGATTGCCAACGGCCGGCTCATCCTGCGTCGCTACTATCGCTATCGCCCGGGCAAGACCAACCCATACGACGACAATCTGGCCGAGCTGCAAAATGCCGCAAGCAAGGCGGCTACACTCGATGCCGTTCGGGGCCACGAAGGAGCCGCAGCGCGCACACACTTTGCGGCCTTGCGAGAGTTGCTGGCCCCGCAATGGCAATTCAACGGACGCAGCCGACGCGCGCCCGGCGATCCGGTCAATGCCCTGCTCTCCTACGGCTACGGCATCCTCTACCATACGATGCTGAATCTCATTGTGCGGCGGGGGCTCGACCCACACAGCGCCAGCCTGCATGCGGAGCGCCAGGGGCATGCCGCCCTGGCCAGCGACCTCATGGAGGAGTTCCGTCCTTTGGTTGTCGATGCGCTCGTCCTCAAACTGCTGCTGAGTGGTAGAGCCATTGCCACCGATTTCGAATACGGCCACGAGGATTACCCCGTGCGCATCGGCCACAGCTTGCGCAAGCGCTTCATCGGCGAAATCGAAGGCAAGCTCAGCAGTCCGCTGACGCACCCTCGCACCGGCAAGACCACCGACTACCGGCGCTGCATGTTGTGGCAGGTGGCACACTGGAGCGACGTCGTCACCGGCGCTTGTGCTGCCTACGAACCTTTGGTGCTGCGATGAGCCGCCTGTGGATCATCTCCTACGACATTGCTGATGACCGGCGCCGCCGGTTGCTGGCCAACCTGCTCGGTACCCACGCCGAGCGCGTCCAGGAGAGCCTCTTCGAGGGCTGGCTTGCCCCCGCGGAAGTGCAACGCATCGAACGGGAAATTGCAGGCCTCATTGACCCGAACTGCGACACGGTCCGCCTCTACCCGATCAGCGGTCCCGAAACAGGAAGGCGCAACACCTTGGGCGCGATGCCGGCGAGCACGCCCGCCCCTGCCTTTTGGGTGTGCTGACATGACACATCCCGTAACCGACGAACTGACCGTGGTCTGCTTTGATATCGGCAGTGATCGCCGCCGCTACCGCGTGGTCCGCATTCTCAAGGGCTATGGTGTACGGGTTCAGGAGAGCGTGTTCGAGTGCTGGCTGCTTCCGATGCAGTTGCGCCAACTGCAGGCGCGACTGCAGCCAGTGATTAACTCGGACGAAGATCGCATCGCGTTTTACCGCCTCACCCAGAAAGATGTAGACTCGGCCAAGATGCTGGGTCGGGGCAAGCAGCCCAGCAGCAATCCGAGCAGTTATTGCGTATGAGGCGATCGCGTCGCCTGATGTGCGGTGTTTTCATTTGTCATTTTTCGCAACTGGCGCAGCACGTTGATTTCTAGTGATATATGGAGGAAGGGAGGATGTTCTGCCAACAAATGGCGCGCACTTGTCGCAATAGCGCCGCTGAACAGGGCGCAATGCCTTGTGGTCAGCATGATCTGGAGGATGGGCTTTATTGACCGGGTTTCACGAACGGGATTAAGACGCAACAACATCTTTTGACGCTTCCGCCACTTCCGCTTTATTGACCGGGTTTCACGAACGGGATTAAGACATCATTCAGCATTTCTGGTTGCGTGCCAAGATCAGCTTTATTGACCGGGTTTCACGAACGGGATTAAGACCCCCGCCATCTTCTTGCCCCTTGTAGCGATCAAGCTTTATTGACCGGGTTTCACGAACGGGATTAAGACAGAGCCATCTCCTTCTCACCGACAGCCGTTCCAGGCTTTATTGACCGGGTTTCACGAACGGGATTAAGACCGAGGTATGCGGCGTTGATCGCCTTCGCCATTGGCTTTATTGACCGGGTTTCACGAACGGGATTAAGACGCTCTTCGACATGTTGCTTGGATTGCTGATCCAGCTTTATTGACCGGGTTTCACGAACGGGATTAAGACTCTGCTACCGCTTCCAAGGCTTCTTGCTTTTGGCTTTATTGACCGGGTTTCACGAACGGGATTAAGACGGCAGCTGCGCTGCCTCCGCCCGCCGCTAACCGAGCTTTATTGACCGGGTTTCACGAACGGGATCAAGGCGCGCTTTGGCATGGCGTTTCGTCAGCACTTGGTCGTCTGAGCAGACGAGAAAATCGGCTTGGCCAGGAAGGGATGGAGCCGATGACAAGGTCAAATGTCGGAGCCTGCATATTCCTGGTCCTCAGGAATAGGCTTGGCAAGGGCCTGCTTTTCCTTGCGGCGCAGCGACTTGGCTGACTTCAGATGCGCGCCCGCCTTGCGTGGTTTTGCCGGGACGACAAGCGGGTTGCGCGGCTTGCCGGGGGGGGGGACGTCAACTTGTTCAAGCTATTTTCGTCCCGGCTCCGGACTGCAGGCGATAGCAGCCGAGGCCGAACGTGGTTTTGCCGCCCAGCCCGAGGGCACTGCCCAGATTGAGCCAGGGAAGGAAGGGCGACAAATTGCCCCGATAGTCAAGCTGACCCGTCAGCCCACCAAATTTCATCTCGGTTCCCTGGCGAGCCGAATAGCGTGTCCAATCCTGCCACCGCACTGCCTGCATACCGGCCATCACGGCAGCGGCCTGTTCATCCATTGCCCGCCGGGTATCGCGGTCCAGTACCGCGCCGCCGGCCGCCAAAGTGATCCTGGCATGGAGCCGGCACCACAGTTCGCCAAAGCTCGGCGCCCGGCCGAGCAAGTGGCCGGCGTGCTTCAACCGCAGTGGGGTCTCCAGTACGATGCTCACCGCATCAACCGGCCCGTCGACGGGGGCCAGCCAGTCCCTGGCGAAGCCGGAGGGCTGCAGGCGTGCCGGGTTCTCCCAGGTGCCGCCTGTGGTGTCAACCACAGCCGCCTGATCCGGACGCACATTGGCCGCACCGAGCAGGACAAACTGCCCCCGCTCACGCCCCAGTCCCAGTTTTCCCAGCAGCGCCAGCGCCTCGCGGCAGGCAGAGTAGTGGCGTACCGCATTGCCGAACAGGCGCAGTTCGAATTCAAAGCGTTCGCCGGCAGCGCATTCGCCAGCTGGGTGCCGCGGCGGGACCAGCATGTAGGGGACGAACAGGCTGTCTCCTTGCTCTCTGCCGAACAGCTCGTCCCACGCAGGTGGCGACACTCGCCGCAGGGCCATGCCGAACCCGCCGCGCAAGATGCCGCCGGCGTACTGCGGCCAGTGCAGGCCCAGCGACCCTGCGATGAAACGGATGCGCTGGAGTGGGAAGTCGGGAAAGGCGAAAGATTGGTCGTCCATGGCAAGAGTTCAACCTAGTAAATGCGGAAAGTATAGGGCCTCGTTTTGTACCGGCTGAGCTTGAGCTTATTGCGCAACGCAATTTTGCGTTGGCAACGCCCGACATGGACGCTGCGTAACTGCATGCCAGTGCCGGGAATTCATGTGTTTGTCCGGACAGTGAAGTCGAATGAAATCGCAAATTTGCAATGGCCTATCCGGCTGGCCCGACCGAGCAGAATGAGTCCTATCGAAAAGGCAGCGCGATCCGGGATTTACCTCGGATCGAACCATCATGGAGAACTAGAATGAAAAAGGTCAACGTCAAGGGCATCGTTATTGGCAATGGCAACGCCGGCCATCGTGCGGTCGTCGCCAAGACGGCCTATGAAGGCACGGTGATTGCACGGGCTCTGGATCGCGCCGGTCGGAACCCCCATCTCAAGGGCCATATCCACGAAATCCTGGTGAAGGATGGGCGCAACGCCCGCAACCTGCTTAGCCTGAATGGCGCCAGCACGGAGCTCACCAAGAGCACCACGGCAGGCACCGTGGATCTGGTGACCACCCGGGGCGGCAAGGTGATCGAGCGTATCCAGGTCAAGGATGTCACCAGCCAGTCGGGCATCGACAAGCTGGTACGCCAGTGTGCCGACGGCAAGTATCGCAGCGCCAAGCTGGTCGGCTCCGAGGAGTCCGCCCAGGCCTTCAACAACGCGGCGGAAAAGGCCGGCATCTCGAAGCGCATGAGCAGCACGGGCATCTCGTCCAGGAGCACCGAAAGCTTGGCCCAGCGTGCTGGCGCAAATGGCAGTGGCACTTTGTCCAGCGCCATGGGGCAGGCAGCCAAGGCAGGTGGCACGGCCGGCGCCATCATCGGGGGGGGCGTGGCGGTGGTCAAAGGTTGCCTCGACCTGATGGATGGCCGGGCAAGCGCGGGCGAGGTGGCCGGTACGGTGGTCAAGGCGAGCGCCAAGGGCGGGGTCAGCGGTGCGGCGGCCGGTGCTGCGGCGACGGCGGCCGGGGCTGGAGCAACAGCAGTCGTCACGACGCTGGGGGTGACAGGCCTGACGGCAAGTGCTGCCACGGTGGGGTTACCGCTGCTGGCTGCGGTTGTCGTCGGCTATGTGGCATCGGAGGCCTTTGACGGCGTCTGCGATTTCTTCAGCGACCTGTTCTAAGCCCCCCAATCCGTTCCACTCAGGAGATCACGTCATGTCCCTTTCTGTTCGCAACATTGCTGGCGAATCCGTGCAATTGGAGGAGGTGGCGTTTGCCCGTGGAGGGGAAGCGGCGGTGCATGCCGTGCCGAGCTTTCCCGGAGTGGCGGTCAAACTGTATCACCCGCAAGTGCTAAAGCAGCGGGGCGATAGCCTGCGCACCAAGATTGAGGCGATGGCCAGCGACCCCCTGCTGACGAAATTGAAGCAACATCCCGGCGTCGCGTGGCCTCGCTTCTCGGTGTTTGACGAACGCGATCAATGGCGCGGCTATGCCATGCGCAGGGCGGGGGGGATACGCATGTCGGTGCTGGCGCATGCGATGGCCTACCGCGAGCACTTTCCGAATCTCGACCGGCCGGCGCTGGCAGGATATCTGCTGAACCTGTTGGGCACCTTGCGTGAGTTGCATGTGTCCGGCGTCATGGTCGGCGACTATAACCCGGCCAATTTCCTGTGCCTTCCCGGCAGCAACGCAGTGACGCTGATTGACTGTGATAGTTGGCAGGTCGTTGCCGCCGGCAGGACCTTTCATTGTCCCGTTGCGGCGCCCGACATGCTGCCGCCGGAACTGCTCGGCAAGGAATTGAGTTTGGTACGACGGACGCCGGAGAGCGAACTGTTCGCCCTCGCCATCCTGATTTTCAAGGTCATGATGCTGGGTCGTCACCCGTTCGACATCATTGGCGGAGAAAGCCCGGTGGCAAATATCCGCAAGGGGTGCTTTCCTTATGGCCTGGGTGGCGGCGGAATCCCCAGGGGGCCGTGGTTCAACATCTGGAGCCATCTCCCCTACAAGCTCAAGGAGCAACTGGTGCGCACCTTCAGGGATGGCACCCGGAATGCTTGCGAGCGCACCAGCGTCACGGAATGGATCGACTTGCTAAGTCTCTACCGACGTGAAATGAGCCGCGGCTGGCATGACACGCATGTCAAACCGGCCGCCCCAAAGTCGAGTCAATACCGCGGCTCCCAGTCCGCTTCACAGCCGATTCTCGGCTGAAACCAGGAGATTTCAGCATGTCTTTCCGCGCGATTAGCGAAGCCATCAATACGTCGACCAATTCCACCACCCAGGAGATGACCATGAACACCCATTTCAATGATTTGATCAACAACCCGTCCCCGCGTTGCCCCGTGGCTTTGGTCCTGGATATTTCGGGATCGATGAGTGGCGAGCCGATCGAGCAACTCAATGTGGGCGCCCAACTGTTCATCGACGAAGTGAAGAGTGACGATCTGGCGCGCTGGTCGGTGGATCTGAGTGTCTTCGCTGCCGGGGGCGAAGTCGAGTGCCTGCTCGATTTCACCAGCGTCGAGCAAATTGGCGGTATTGCGCCGATGGATGCCTGCGGCACGACTCCACTCGGGGAGGCAACGCGGATGGCACTGAGCCGGCTCGAAGCGCGCAAGGCGGAGTACCGCCATGCCGGCGTCCCCTACTACCAGCCCTGGTTGGTGATCATCAGTGATGGCGTACCGACTGACGACTGGGAAGAGGCAGCCCGTCGCGCCTGCCAACTCTCCGCCGAGCGCAAGCTGGTCAGTCTTCCCGTAGGCGTGAGCGGGGCCAACATGCAAGTGCTATCGGCCTTTTCCAGCAAGCCAGCAATTGGCTTGCATGGCCTCAAGTTCCGCGAGTTCTTCCTGTGGCTCGCTGCCTCGATGGCGCGGGTCTCGGCGAGTACTTCGTCGGATGCGGCGGTGCAGTTGCCCAGCATCGACTCCTGGGGGAGTGTCTGACATGGCGAGGCGTCGCATTGCCGCCCAACCAGAGTCCACTGCGAAGGCAGGTGTTGGCTCGCCCATCCCTTTGCTGCAGCCGCCAGCGGCTGCAGCAAAGGGATGCCGGGTTCCTTTGGCAAATCCTGAGCCTCTTCCAATGCCGCAAGCGTCAGAGATTGTCAGCGCAGTGCCGTCGCCTTGCCAGCTCGAACCAGCGGTCACCGAGGTGCCCGTCCCGTTGGCAGCCTGGAAGCTTGCTGGCGAGGCGGTCATCGGCCTGGCGCACCGCCGCATCGGTCTCCCATGCCAGGATGCGGTTGCTTGGCGCAACACCACGCGCCCGATCCTCGCATTGAGTGATGGTGCCGGTTCCGCAGCGATCAGCGAACGGGGAGCTGCCGCCTTGGTCGGCGGTGTCAGCCGACTTCTGATCTCGATGGAGGATGCACTCTCCCTGTGGCTGGACGATTTTGTCAACGATGCTGAAACACAGGCGGCACTATGGTCGCGGCGTTTGCTTGCCCACGCATCCGGACTACTAGATGATCTGGCGCGCGCCGAACGGCGCAACGTACGCGATCTGCGAGCCACTCTGCTGCTGGCCATCGTTGGAAGCGCCCGTGTATTCTGGTGGCAGGTCGGCGATGGCGCTGTCGTTGCCCGGACCTCAAGCGGTGTGCAGGCGCTTGGACAGGCCAGCAAGACCAAGGGGGAGTTCGCGAATCAGACCATGTTCGTGGATGCGGCAAGCTTTGACGATGTTCAATTCGGCCTGCTTGCTGCAGCGGATGTTTCCGGTTTGGCGCTGATGAGTGATGGCGGTGCGGAGCGCCTCGTGGCCCATGACGGCAGTCGTGTCGCGTCGCGTGTTAGCGGATGGTTCGATGATGTTGTTGAGCAGCGCCTGACACCTGACAGGATTGCCCTCGCGTTTCATGAGGCACCAATGTGGGAACGTACCAGTCTCGATGACCGGTCAATTGTGCTGGCGGCACGCTCAGTGCCAAATGAGTGCCGGATGGTTGTCCCGTCACCTGTGAATCGCCCCGAGCCGACACCGACTGCTGGCTGCGAAGAGACGATTCCAGCGGCCAGGCACAGCGAAGTCGTGAACGACAAACCTTTCGGTTCCCTCGCACAGCCCACCGCTGGTCGAGAACGACGCATATTCGTGTCTAGGCATCCGGGCGCAATCGCTTGGGCCAGGCGCCACCCCTGGGGGATGCTCGCCGAGTTTGTCACGCATCTCGAAGTCAGCGATGTTTCGGCTGACGATGTCGTTATCGGTACCCTGCCCATCCATCTGGTTGCAGAAATATGTGCACGCGGCGCTCATTACCTTCATCTCGCGATTTCTCTGAAAAATACCCAGCGGGGCAGCGAGTTGAGCGCCGATGAACTGGACGCAGCTGGAGCTCATCTTGTTGCTTATCGTGCGTTTCCCGTTCCGATTGGGCGCTAAGCCGCTTGCCCTGCTGCCGACGGATCGCCCCAGCCATGTTTGCCTAAATCCAAGTCATCAACATGGGCATCGATGACCGAGGGTGGATTGGCTTCGTTAATGCAGTATTCGAGAATTCCGCCTGCAGGGGGAGGCTTTGTGTTCTGCTCTTGCCTTGAATGTGTTCAATCAAACGAGATTTCGCGAAATTCAATTCCAGAGATCATTGAGCAGGTGCTTGACCTCTTCACATCCCTCTTCAGTCCCGAGCTTTCGTATTGGTGTCTGGTTTCCCAGTGAGAGCTTCGGCTGCGTCAGCCAGAGCATTACCTGTTTTTCCGTGCCAATTACGCTAAAAGCCAGCTTGGTAATGTCCAACCATTGCTTTGCCAGTGGATGAGTCCCTTGCGTTGTGCCGGGTTTTTCAGCTTGCGAAGCCAATCGTTCCGATTCGAATGATTCAACGAGTTCCGAAGCCAGCTCACCAAGGGTCGGAAGTGATACTGCCTGCTCGAGATGCTTCAAATAATCAATAGTGCCCCGGCAGCCCGTCTGGTTTCTTTCTACGCAATACCAGTACAGATTGCCTGAGCGGCCGATCGCCTTGCGCATTTCGGCGTGGCACAAAGGGCATTCTGGCACGACCTCTTCTTTGCGCCGTCCTGCCTTGCGTGGCAGGTAATTCAGTAGCTCATTGGGGATTGTTCCGATGACATACCAGCGTCCTGCGCTATCGCGCTTGGCGCCAAAGCGTCTGGCGTGTGACTCAGCGTCACAGCGAACCTCCAGGTAAGTGATCTCAGTCGGCACGGAAGGGGGGCTGGCGGAAACAAAGTGGTAGTTGTAGATGATATGCTACTTATAATCATCATTTGGCTACTTATATTCTGTAGTCTCAAAGTCGTCAAGACTTCATGCTTGAACACAATGAAGACTTTGGCTACTTCCCTTTCAGCACGACACCGTTTTGCGGTGGCCATGCGCCTGCAACGTCTTGCTAACCAGATGTCGCAAGAGGATCTGGCTGAACTCTCGGGGTTGCATCGGACCTACATAGGCTCGGTCGAGCGTGGGGAGCGGAACATCAGCGTGGACAACATGGAGAGAATTGCCGTAGCCCTTGGCGTCGATATCGCCGATTTGCTGTTGGCCTCCCCGCAGAAGCCAATTCTCCATCACCACGACAGCACAGGTTGAAGAGCTGTCTGGCGGCCCTCCTGGGTTCTGGAAGCCAGAAGGTCAAAGCTGGTGGCGCGAATCTGAATCAGAGTTTCTGTATCGACTTACACTCCCAGCGCTCTTGCTGGCTGAAGAGTGCATCCCGCCACTTGCTTACGGCAATTTCACTCCAGTAAACGTTCTTGCCGATTCTCACTGGTGGAGGGAATTTCTGTGCTTTCACAAGGTTTTCTATGGTTCTGGCGGAAATGGAGAGTTGAATGCTCAATTCGGTTTTCGTCAGGAGTTTGGGTTGGTCTGGTTGCATTGCCGGCAGTTCATCGGTTGAGACTCTGTTGTATAGCTCAATACCGGTCATGTTGGTAAAGTGGGCCAAAGGCAAGAGGGCCTTCATGCTGCAGGAATCGAAGCGAACGAAGTAAACGGTCGCGACAAGGCCGCGCCTTGGCAGAAAGTATCGGCGTGGTGGGCTACCCCGACGTATTCCCGCCATCGAGTGCTTCGCAAGAGTTGTTCAAGACGCTTGGCAGTCCATGCCTCGGGTGTTGCCATGCGCTGGGGGGCGAAGTTGTCTTCTAATCAAAAAGATTAGGAGGTGTACAGTCCGCGACTCCGAATATAGAATCAAACGTCATCACGACAACCGCGAGAATCCGTTGGGAACGGACATGCAGGAGGCGGCAGGGGCGCAGCGCGAGCGGCTCGCCTACGTAGATTTCAGGCTCTTCTTCCTTGGGGAGATTTCCCGCGCGGACATCTCCGGAAGGTTTGACGTTACGCCAGCCGTGGCAACGCGGGATTTTGCGCGTTATCGAAAGCTCGCGGCGAACAACATTCGCTTCGACTGTTGCTCCAAGACATACCGTGCCACCGACGATTTCAGGCCCGTGTTCGAGCACTCGCTGGACCGCGCCCTGTCGGCCCTCACCAAAGGCTTTGGGGATGGTTTGGGAGGCGCCGCTGGTGCTCTGCTCCCATGCGAGTATCCTGTTCCGATAAACCGCCCTGCAGTCGAGCTTCTGGCGGCAGTTACCCGGGCCATCGCTGGACGGCGAGTTCTGTCCGTTTCTTACGTCTCGTTGTCCAGCGGCGCGACCGAGCGCGAAATCGTTCCTCTCGCGCTGGCCGACAACGGTATGCGGTGGCACGTCCGGGCTTTTGATCGGAGAACCTCGTCGTTTCGCGATTTCGTGCTAACTCGTGTCAGAGGCATCCGCGTTCTGCCCGAAAAACCTCTGCCGGAGGAATCAATCGATTACGACGTCCAGTGGTCCCGAGAAATCGAGATTGAGGTCGTTCCTCATCCAGATTTCCCGCGCCCTGAACTGGCCGCCTTGGACTATCCGATGACGGACGGGGTGCTGCGTATTCGGACCAAGGCTGCTCTAGCCGGATACGTCCTACGTCGATGGAGCGTCGACTGCTCCGAGGCTCATTCTCTGCGCGGCCCCGAGTATCGCCTGTGGCTGAGGAATCGCAGTGCGCTGAGCGGTGCGGACAGCGCCCCCATCGCACCGGGCTATTTTTCTCAGGATGGCGGCCGTGGATAGTTCCGAGAGGAAGCTCAACCCGCTTCTGCGTCTCGCGGCTATCTCCGGCGTCGAGACGGCGATCAAGCTGCACATTCGCCGAGGCGACGATCTAGACGCGCGGGACGGCTCGGGCTCTACGCCTCTGATCCTGGCGGCCGGCAGGCGGAGAAAGGGGACTGTCAGATTACTTCTGGACGCAGGGGCAAACCCGAAGCTCGCCGATCAGAGCGGAATGGACGCGCTGGCTCACGCCGTCAAAGGTGGTTGCCCCGAGACCATCGCCGTTTTGTCCGAGGCCGTCGAACGTCTTGCCGCGCTAGAGCCTTCGAGCAAACCCGTCGTCAAGATTGCTTCGCCGATCTTCGAGGATTTCGAGGGCGTTCGGGCTGTCGAGTCGGAGGAGCAGCCTCCGACGGTCGAAACGCCCGGGTTCGAAGCTGCGCCTGCAGCGGCAGAGGCTGTCGAGGCAGTATCTTCGGCCGACGACCGGCCGCAGACGGCGATAGAGGAATCGCCCACCGTTCAGGCCGGGTTTTTGAACGTGCGGACCTCAGAATTCGCCTCTAGGGATGAAGCGAACGTGTTTGCGCTGGACGACGAGCCTCTGGGCGAGCCCTTCGGCGAAGATTGGGTGGCGGAGGAAGAGATTTCCGCCCCTGAGGGCGACGAGACCGTCGCGGAGGCCGCAAGACAGGTTCACGAGGCTATCGGACGGCACAAAGTAGTGGATCGCGATGAGGACTGGGGGGACGTCGATCTTCATCTGCCCGTCAGAGCCGCTCCGCTCGCCCGGGACGAGGGCGGCGGGACCGTCAGAGACTTCCTGCTCGCGGCGCTGCGCGAGGGAATGGTCTCGGAAGATCGGCTAATAGACGTCTGCTCGAATGCAGACGGCAGTCGCAACGAGGAGGCTGAGAGGCTTCTCGCCTTCGTGGCGGGAGAACTCGGGGCGACCGTCGTCGAATGGACGGGTTCGGACGAAGCCCCCTTCCTGTCGGACGCCTCCATGGAGGAGGACCGCCTTCTAACAGAGGCCGCCGAGTTCGCCGAGGAACTCGCGTCCGGGCGCAACGACCCGTTCCGGTTCTACGCGAAGAGCATTCGCGGTGAACTGCTCGACGCCGAGGAGGAAGTCGCCTTGGGACGAGAGATGGAGGAGGCCGGACGAGCGGCTCTCTCCGCTCTGGCCTCATGGCCCGATGGGCTGTCCGCCGTGTTCGACGCCGCCGACAGGGTCGTGAGGGGCGAGGCAGACGCGGAGTCCTTCTGCGTGGGACCGGAGCTGTCGTCCGACGAGGAACACATCTCGCGCTCGATTGGAACGGCGGAGGACGAGGAGGCAGCCTTCTTTGTGAACGCCGTCGCCGCCTTGAAAGCGTGCCAAAGCGACGCGTGCAGGGCCGCGGAGGCTTTGGAGGAGGCTCGGCTGACGCGTGGTTTCCTCATGGAACTGGCCAACAAGGCCATTCGGGAGCAGGCAGGGGGCGACTTCGTCGAGGCTCTCGGTCGCCAGGCGAAGGCTCGGGAGCGCATGATTCTCTGCAATCTTCGGCTCGCTCTGTCCATCGCCAAGAAGCATCTCTGGTCCGGCATGCAGCTCGACGATCTCGTTCAGGAGGCGAACATTGGTCTCATGAAGGCGGTGGAGCGCTACGACTGGCGCAGAGGCTTCCGGTTCTCCACCTACGCGACATGGTGGATTCGCCAGCAGGTATCAAGGTCGATCGCTGACACCGCCAGAGTCGTCAGGGCTCCCGTACACATTCAGGAGACGGCGCGAAAGGTTCTGTGCGAGCGGGAGTCCGTCGAAGCCCGACTCGGTCGTCCCGAGACCGAGTGGGAGACCGCGAGACGCATCGGGATGCAGCTCGCCAAGGCCAGAATGCTCCTCGCAATGTTCGAGGATGTAGCCTCCTTGGACGAAGTCGAACCTGACTCGGGTCTGTCGAGAGCCGACGGTCTCATCGACGATACGGCTTCGAACCCGGCGGACGTCGCCGACAGAGCCTCGCTGCGCAGGACCCTTCTCAGAATGCTGAAAGACTTCGACGAGCGCGCGAGAGAGGTCATTCTTCTGCGCTTCGGTCTCATGGATGACGACGCCATGACGCTCGAAGAGGTCGGTCAGCATTTCGGTGTTACGCGCGAGCGCATACGTCAGATTGAGTCGAAGACGATGCGCAGGCTTTCTCATCCGAACAAGCGGGATATTTTGTGGCCCTTCATGGGAGAGGGGTACGCGCCGTGCCGCTCGCCTTCGCCCGACCGGATGAAAGCGGAGGCGTCCTCCGCTTCGGACGACGAGGTCGTGCTCGAAGAGGATAACCAGGAGTTTCCGGCGCCCGTCGTCGAGCAAGGCGCGCCGTCCTTCCCGCCTCCGAGACCGAAGCCAGAGGCTCCGCGAGTCGATAAGCCCATTCCCGTTCGCGGAGCGGAGCTTTCGTTCGCTTACGAGGATGCCACTGGCACGCCGGCTCCCGAGCTTCCTGACGACAAGACGTCCAGAATCGCCGACGAGGCCCGGGAGCTGGGGCTCAGAGTCGATGATCGACGGGCCGAGGGCGGCGAGTTGAGAATCGTTGCTCCGTTCGCCTCTCCGCCGCACGTCAGGGCGTTCGGCCGCAGGCTGCTCGCGTCGGGTTTCCGCAAGATACAGAGGGACGTATTCGCGAAATGACTCAGAGAACAAGGCACGCCCCGCCGAAGGCCGGCGCGATGATGGAGGCTCTTCGGGGTCTCGGATACTCGACCGCCGCCGCTCTGGCAGACGTCGTGGATAACTCAATATCCGCCGGAGCTTCCGAGGTTCGTCTGCGCTTCGACTGGGAAGGACAGGCCAGTCGGATCTCGATTCTGGACGACGGTCGCGGCATGAGCGACCCCGAGCTCGAAGCCGCGATGACGCTGGGAACGATCAATCCGCTCGACGAGCGGGCTCCGTCCGACCTGGGGCGCTTCGGTCTCGGCCTGAAGACGGCCTCCTTCTCTCAATGTCGCAGCCTCACCGTCGCCTCGAAGCGCGAGGGAGGGCCGCTCGTCTGTCTGCGCTGGGACCTCGACACCATAGCCTCGGACCCGGAGGGAGGATGGCGCATGTTCGAAGGGCCGGCTCCTGGCTCGGAGCGCTTTCTGGGGCCTCTCGACTCGCTGTGCTCGGGGACCCTCGTTCTCTGGGAGCGGATGGATCGCGTGGTCACGGCCGGCTCCGACTTCGACCATTTCTCCGAACTCGCCATCGACGTAGAGTTGCGGCTCGCGATGATTTTTCACCGCCTCATCGAGGGGCACAGGCCCGACTTCCGGCTCTTCGTGAACGACAAGGCGGTCGCTCCGTGGGACCCCTTCATGACCGGGCATCCGGCCAAGCCCTGGGAATCCCCCGTCGCCCGTATTCCTACTCCCTCCGGTCCCGTCGACGCGCAGTGCCACGTGCTCCCACACAAGGACAAGCTGTCCGAAGACGACTTCGCTAAGGCCGGCGGCCCGGAGGGGTGGACGTCCCAGCAGGGCTTCTACGTCTACCGAAACAAGCGCCTGCTGCTGGCCGGAGGATGGCTCGGACTCGGCAAGGGAAGGGCGTGGAATCGGGAGGAGTCGCATCGTCTGGCACGAATCAGGGTGGATATACCGAATTCCGCCGACGCCGACTGGAAAATCGACGTTAGGAAGTCCACGGCGCGGCCTCCGGTCTACGTCCGCTCGTGGCTGACCGGGCTGGCGGAGAACACGCGGGAGAAGGCGCGAAAGGTCTTCGCGTTCAGAGGGTCGCCTATGCCGGGTCCCGGCGGAGCGCGGATCGAGCAGGCCTGGCGGGTCGAGCATCTGCGCGGCGGCGTCCGCTATCGCATTGACGAGGGACATCCCGCCGTCGCAGCCGTCATCGACGCCTGCGGCGATAGGAAGGGCCTCGTGAAGGCGATGCTGAGGGTTGTCGAGGAGACCGTGCCGGTTCAGCGCATCTGGCTCGACACCGCGGAGAACAAGGACACCCCGAGAACGGGCTTCTCCGGAGAGACTGAGACGGCTCCCGACGGCGTCAGGACGGTTCTCCTGACCCTGTTCAGGGACATGACAGGACGGCGCGGCATGACGCCGGAGGCCGCCGTTCGCGCGCTGTCCTCCACCGAGCCGTTTCAGAACTACCCCAAACTCGTCGCCTCCCTCCCGGAGATCGCGACTAAGCACGAAGAAGGGAACGCAGGATGACGGAAGAGCAGAGCAAACTGTTTCAGGGTCTTGTCAGCATCGTCCAGACGACGCTCGCGGCGGACATGGAGAAAGGCGCGGTAACTCCGACCCTCATCATGGAAAAGGTCGACTTCGTTGCCGACAACCTCTACCCGGGCAAGGATATCGACAGGAAGGCGGCGCGCGACGAGCTCATCCGCCGGTTCAGCTTGTGGATCGGCGGCGCTACGACGCTATCCGACAAGTCGGGCCACAAGGACTGGCTCAACGCCTCACGTCGCAAGGACTGGCGCTACTGGCAGCGCTACCGCGACTTCCTCGAAAGCAAGATGTCGGTCAAGGCGGTGGACGCGCTGGACGAGGCGACGAACAAAATTCTCGAACTGCTCGAAGACCCTCTGAGAGAGGGCGTCTGGGATCGTCGAGGACTCGTCGTCGGGCACGTCCAGTCCGGCAAGACGGGCAACTACACGGGGTTGATCTGCAAGGCGGCCGACGCGGGCTACAAAATCATCATCGTTCTCGCCGGTCTGCACAACAATCTGCGCTCGCAGACTCAGATTCGCCTCGAAGAGGGATTCCTGGGCTACGAGACGTCGGCGAAGAACGACGTGGTCCGCTACATCGGGGTCGGCGAGAACGCCCGGGACGCCGAGATTCGCCCCAATTGCGCGACGAATCGCTCGGATAAAGGGGACTTCAATACAAAGGTCGCGAAGCATCTCGCCATTTCGCCCGAGCAGCGGCCGTGGCTGTTCGTCGTCAAGAAGAACAAGACGGTGCTCGAACGCCTGCTCAAATGGATTCGCAACCATGTCGCCGACGCCAAGGACTCTGACGGACGGCCTCTCGTATCGGGTTTCCCGCTGCTACTGATCGACGACGAGGCAGACCACGCCTCCGTCGATACCGGGGACCAGATCGTCAACAAGGACGGCACGGTGGACGACGAGTACCAGCCGAAGGCCATCAACAGCCGCATCCGGAAAATTCTCCACTCGTTCGCGCGGAAGGCCTACGTCGGCTACACCGCCACGCCTTTCGCGAACATCTTCATCGACCGCCGGAAGACCACGAAGGACGAGGGACCAGACCTGTTCCCGCAGTCCTTCATCGTCAATATCTCGGCTCCCTCGAACTACGTCGGCCCCGCGCGCGTCTTTGGGCTGCGCTCGACCGAGGGCAGGGGCGGCGGACTGCCTCTGACCAGGGAGATGGACGATCAGACAGATTCCTCGGGCGAGGACGGCTGGATGCCTCCCAAGCACGACAAGACCCATGTCCCCCTGTATCAGGGGCGCGATGAGGTTCCTCCGTCGCTCAGGGATGCGATTTCGGCCTTTGCGCTCTGCTGCGCGACGCGCGTCCTCCGGGGGCAGGGCGACAGGCACTGCTCGATGCTGATTCACGTCACGCGCTACACCGCCGTTCAGGAGGAGGTGCGCCGACAGGTGGACGAGCTCGTGAAGGGCTTTCGGGCGCGTCTGCGCGGATTCGGCGCGGCCGAGAAGGACGCGCTGCTGGACGAGTGGCGCGAGCTATGGGAGAACGACTTCGTGCCCACGTCCGCCGCCGTCGCGACGGCCATGGACGAGTCGGCCGGCGAATTCGAGCTTCCCGACTGGGAGGACGTCGAGGCGGTTCTTCCCGAGGTGCTCGACGACCTGGCGAACGGCGTGAGGGCCATCAACGGATCGGCCGGCGACGTGCTGGACTACGCCGAGCGGGAGGAGACCGGCCTGAAAGTCATCGCCGTCGGCGGGGACAAGCTCGCCCGGGGGCTCACGCTGGAAGGCCTCTGCGTCAGCTACTTCGTCCGCTCCACCAAGATGTACGACACCCTGATGCAGATGGGACGTTGGTTCGGCTATCGCCCGGGCTACCTCGACCTCTGCCGTCTCTACACGACCTCGGACCTGGTCGACTGGTTCGGCCACATCGCCGACGCGGCGGAGGAGCTTCGCCAGGAGTTCGACACCATGGCGAAGATCCACGCGACGCCCGAGACATACGGCATGAGGGTGCAGTCGCATCCCGTTCTGATGGTTACGTCCTCCATCAAGATGCGCAGCGCGAAGACCCTGCAACTCTCGTTCAGCGGCTCCGTGCTGGAAACCGTCGCTTTCCATCGCGACCCGTCTATCCTCGAAAGCAACCTTGCGGCGACAGAGAGGCTGCTGAATGCCGCCGCCGCGCCTTCGGAGAACGGCGTCATCATCCGGGAGCGCGGCTCGGTAAAGCAGGTGTGGAGGGGGTTCCTGTGGAAAGGAGTGCCCGCCGAGCACGTGGCGGACTTCTTCTCGAACTATCGGACGCATCCTGCGGCCCGGAAGGTGAACAGCACGGTGCTGGCCGACTTCGTCAAGGCGATGTCGGCCAAGGGCGAGCTCTCCTCATGGACCGTCGTGGTAATCGGAGGGAACGACAGCGCCGACGGAGGTCCGTTCGTTCTCTGCGGAAAATACGCCTTGGAGCACATGATCACTCGCAAGCCGAGCGAGAGCACCGAGCACTACTCCATCGGGAGACTCCTGTCGCCGAGAGACGAGGCGATCGATATGGACGAGGAGTCCTGGAGCGCCGCCATGAGACTCACCCTCGAGGACCGGGCGCGGGACCCAGGGCGTGGAACGGAGGAGACCGGGAAGGAGCCGCCCAAATACCCCGGAGGGGTCTGGGTGCGACAGGTGCGCGGACTGGGAGCCGAGGGCGTCCCGGCTCACCCAGAGCACGGCCTTCTTCTCCTGTATCCCATCGACCCGAAAGGCGCGGAACTGCCCGAAGGCGTCCCGCCCGTGGTCGGCTTCGGGGTCAGTTTCCCCGCCAGTCGCTCGACGACGACAGTGAAGTACGAGGTGGATCATCTTCTCTGGGAAACCGAGTATGCACCGGATGCTTGATTTCTTGCTTATTTACAGGGCTTCCTGATGAACTCAATCCTGTGTGCTCGGCAGTTTTGTTCTGCGATTGTAGAGATTACAGTTGGGGATATTGTTAAACAAGGCAAAACGGTCTCGATTGTTCACCCCACTGACTCCAGATTCAGCCTGAATGGGTTGATTGGAAAAAAAATTCGTGAGAATTCCAATCTTGTTGAGCTAAAAGACGCCTGTAGCAAACTGCCTCCACTTCAAACAGGCGAGGTCGCAATTACCAAATCGTTTGGATTGATTGCTTCCAGCATCATTCACTGCAAGGCCCCAAAAAAGGGAGATCGAGGTGAGCAAGATCTTCTTCGATTGGCTTATGCGAACGTGCTTGAGGTTGCGGATAAGTCAGGCGAGGATACTGTTGCGATTCCGGCTCTCTCTGCAGGTGGTGGTGGTTTGTCGATAGAAACTTCTGCAGCAATGGCAATAGAGGCAATTAAGGATATGGGGCCAAGCTTTTCGAAATTGCGAAAGGTCCGTTTTGTTCTTCAGGATGCCGATTCGGCGGATGTTTTTTCTAAAGAGCTTATGAAACAACCTAGCCTTCCGGAAGGCTGGGAGCGCTTCAATTTTTTGAATAAATATTCCAAGATGGATTTTGAGGCAATGCGATGTGGGGTTTTGGGCGATTGGGATAGTAAATGGTTCGCATATTACGAAGAGCCTTGGTTGCTTATTTACAGAGGAAATAGACGTTATGGAGAATGTTTTTATGCCTTTCGGCTGCCACAGGTAAACCAACAGTCGGATAGTCTGCTCGAAATGGAGGATGCATGGTGTTCAGCTTCCTTTTCGGAGATTAGAGTGACTCATGCTCAAGACGTACTTGACTTGATTTTTGGTCTTGTTTCTTTGGTTGATGACAAAGGCGTACATTATTTGTCAGGTGCGAAACTCTGGAAGAAGTACCAAAAAATAGTCATGGCCTTGGAAAACAAGATGATTTCCGCTTTGGAGGCAAGGAGGCTTGCTGCGGAGTTGCTTGCCATGGCTGACGAGCTCGAACGTGGAAGTTAGTGGCGTAGGCAACAACGGGCTAACTCTGATAAGGCATTCAGGAATGGGAGAAACAATGCCGAGGGCGATTGAGGATTTTCTAGCTGCGTGGGAGGCTCTCTCCGGAAGCGGCGCGGAGGCGGGCTGGCGCGGAATTCCCGTGGCCCGCGCGGGAGTCTGCGATCTCATGGCGGCCAGACGCTTCCCTGGGAACGAGGAGGCGCTGCTCGCCCGATTCCCGACGGCTCGCCCGAGCTCGTCGGACCGTCTTCCCGAGGGCAAGGGATTCGAGGTCGTCCGGGCGGACCCGTTCGGCGACGGCATGACGTGGATAGCTCTGTCGCGCAAGGAGTCGGGAAGCCCCGAACTCTTCGCGGAGATGGTCGGGGACGTCGCGGGAGCCATGGATGCCGCCGCTCCCAAGGGAGAGGTCTCCGTTCTCAGAACCATGCTGCGCAGAGTGCGCATGTGGCAGCAGTTCATGTCGCGCGGAACTGGGCCTCTCAGCCCCGAGGCGGAGCTAGGACTGGCCGGAGAGCTATTCTTCATGGCGCGGCTTCTCGAAGCGGGGGTCTCGCCCGAGAGCGTCCTGAGCGGCTGGGTCGGACCTGACGACGCCCAGCAGGACTTCCTCCTCGGGGACGGGGCGATCGAGGTGAAGGCGACGATGTCCTCGTCGGGCTTCCCGGTGAAGATCGGCTCGTTGGAGCAGTTGGACGACGCCGTCGCGTCCCCCTTGTTTCTCGCCGCCGTCAGATTCGCGGCGGGAGAGGGCGGGGCGACGCTTTCCGAGATGGTCGCGGAGGTGGAACGGCGTATCTCGGAGGAACCCGGCGCGATCGATTATCTGCGCGAGAGACTCATGGTCGCGGGCTACGCCGAGACCCACGCCGCCCAGTATTCCCGGAGATTCGAGCCGAAGGAGAAACGCGTGCTCTCCGTGTCCGAGGGCTTTCCGCGTCTGACACCGGGAGTCGTCCCGGCCGGCATCACTCGCGCCGTCTACGAAATCAATCTGGACCACGCCGGAGACTTCATGCGCGACTTCGACGAGGTCCTCTCGCAACTAGGAGCAACCGAATGACCCTCGACGACTTTCTCGCTGAGACGCGGGCCGAGATTGCGGCCCAGATGAGCGAAGGCTCTCCCTTCGCGGAACTGGTTTTCTGCGAGGTGGTGATGCAGCACCTAGTGGACGCGGGCATGACCTTCGAACCCGTCGTCTGCCACTTTCAGGGGAAAGTCGGGAACGCCAACCTGCGACTCAGCGGCTACGCCATCTCCGACGACGCCGACCAACTGGATCTCTTCGTCAGTCTGTACGGGGGGTTCGAGGCCCTGACGCCCGTTCAGGATCAGGACTCGAAGACGGCGGCCCAGCAGTGCGTGCGCTTCTTGGAGCTCTGCGCGGCCGGGCGGCTCGCCGACAAGCTGGACCCGTCCAGCGACGCCCATTCCCTCGCGCTCACCATCCGGGAGATATACGACGGTCTCGAGCAGGTGCGCGTGTTCGTCCTCACGGACGGGGTCGCCAAGTCGAAGAGCTTCAAGCCGAGGGACGTCGGCGGCAAGTCGGTCCGTCTCGAAGTCATGGACATCGAGCGGCTCTTCCGGCATCGCTCCGAGGGCAAGCCGCGCGACGAGCTCGTCGTCGATTTCAACGAGGTTTCCGGCTCGCCGCTGCCCTGTGTCTTCGTTCCGGGCGAGACGGGGGACTACGACTACGCGCTGACCGCTGTCCCAGGCGAGGCTCTGCGCCACGTCTACGAGAAATTCGGCCCCAGACTGCTGGAAGCCAACGTGCGCTCGTTCCTGAGCGTCAAGGCCAAGGGCGTGAACGCCGGCATCCAGAGCACGCTTCGCGCCGCGCCCGAGCGGTTCATGGCCTTCAACAACGGCATCGTGCTGGTCGCCGACGAGATGAAGCTCGCTAGGGCCGAGGACGGCTCGCCCGGCATCGTCTGGCTTCGCGGCATGCAGATCGTGAACGGAGGTCAGACGACGGCGTCCATCTACTTCGCGAAGAAGAAGTATCCCGAGACCGACCTGAGCAAGGTTCGCGTGCCCGCGAAAATCATCGTCATGAAGGAGGAGGACCCGGCGAAGGAGGAGGCTCTGGTCTCCGACATCTCGCGCTACGCCAACTCTCAGAACGCGGTGCGGCAGTCCGACCTGTCGGCGAACAAGCCCTTCCACGTGGACGTCGAGCGACTCTCCCTGACGGTCTACTGCCCCGACGGCGTCGGCCGCTGGTTCTACGAGCGGGCGGCGGGAAGCTACAACACCCTTCTGTCGCGCGAGGGCACGACCCCGGCGCGCCTGAAGGCCTTGAAGGACTCCGTGCCGGCCTCGCGCAAGATAACCAAGACGGAGTTGGCGAAATACCTGATGGCTTGGGAGGCAAGACCCGACGTCGTCAGCCTCGGGACGCAAAAGTGCTTCGACCGCTTCATGACGGGCCTCGCCGAGGCGGAGGCGGTCGGTACGCCCGTCGTGCCAGACCCTACCTTCTTCAAGGCGCTGGTGGCCAAGTCTCTCGTGTTCAAGGCCGTCCACAAGACCGCGCGGCCT
Organism: Azonexus sp.; assembly: GCF_041909095.1. Taxonomy (GTDB): domain Bacteria; phylum Pseudomonadota; class Gammaproteobacteria; order Burkholderiales; family Rhodocyclaceae; genus Azonexus. Next base: position 136,489 of record NZ_JAYREB010000004.1, read on the forward strand.
CTCGTGTCCGCCTTCCTGGCGAACGTCGCCGCCTACACGGTTGCCGTCGTCGCGCTCTCCTACCGCGACGCGTTCGATCTCGAGAAGGTCTGGCGCAACCAAGGCGTCTCGTACCAGTTCCTGGAGCAGGTCGGGATATGGGCTCGGGAGGTGAACGAGCGCCTGCACGAGACCGCGAATGGCAAGATGATCTCAGAATGGGCCAAGCGGCCCGAGTGCAAGGAGGCGATGTTCTCCCATCCTTTCTCTCCGCCGTCCGTGGACGTGCCGGAGACCCGCCGGGGCTAATCCGTGACCGACGTCGTCGACCCGGCGACGAGAAGCCGGATGATGTCCGGCATTGGAGCGCGTAACACGAAGCCCGAGCTCGTCGTTCGCAAGGCCCTGTTCGCGGCGGGCTTCCGCTTCCGTCTGCACCGGAAGGATCTGCCGGGATGCCCCGACGTCGTTCTTCCGGGGCGGCGCATCGCGGTGTTCGTCCACGGCTGCTTCTGGCATGCCCATCGGGGCTGTCGCTTCGCCAAGATTCCCGCAGCGCGCAGGGAGTTCTGGGAGGCCAAGCTCGCCGCGAATGTCGAGCGGGACAGGCGAGCGATAGGCGCTCTGGTCTCTGCGGGGTGGCGCGTTCTGGTGGTCTGGGAGTGCGCTACGCGCTTGGTCGATATGAGAGGGGCTCTGCCCGAGCTGCTGCGCCGCTGGATCGACAGTTCAGAGGTCAGCGGGGAGTTCTGCTCCGATTCCACGCTTCCATGAACTTCAACACCACGCCTGCGATTTTGCGCGCAAGGAGTGGTGGGACCGCATTGCCGACCTGAGTGTATTGCTCGGTTCGGTTGCCGGCGAAGAAGTAGTTGTCCTGGAAGGTCTGAAGACGGGCGGCTTCGCGTACGGTCAGGCTACGACACTGCGACGGATCAGGATGGATGAAGTAGTGCCCGTCCTTGGCGATGTGCGCGACGACGGTGGACGAGCATGAACCCTCCAACTGAACCCGGAAGCGGTCCGCGAACGGTACCTTTTCCGAGGAAATGTTGTCGTGCTTGGGAAGGAGAGGGGTGGGGAAGTCTGCGATCTTTGGCGAATGCAAAGTCGCCTTTCCGTAGGCAGCGGCGAAAAGGTAGCGTTGAAGATCGGAGCGCATGTGGGCGCGCGTCTCGTGTTGAATCACGCCACTCAGGCGCTTATCGATGAACCAGTTGCTCAACCTGGTGCGCATCTTATTGCTTGTCGTGTCGTAGTTCAGGAAAGGGCCGCCAGCAGAGGTGTGATGCCGGGCCATTTCCACAGCTCTGTTCATCTCTTCATAGACGGGATTCAAATTTTCTGAGCGATAGAAGCGAAGCCTTTCTGGGGTTTCCATCAGTGCAGTGAGCCATTGTTCAGGTCCGTCCGTTTCCTTCGATAGCTTGCTTCTGAGCTGGGGGAGACCGGACAGAACCTCCCCGACGGTAACCTTCATGTTCTCGTGTCCGAGGACAAAGTTTTCTGGAGAGGAGGATAGTTCAGGAACCGAACGCGCGACATCCGAGCGGATGCCGAATAGGATGACTCTGTGTCTGCCTTGTGGGATGCCGAACCGTTCGGCCTCGATGACGAAATCGTGTGGGTCTATTTCTCCCGCAATGCCGGGTTTTACCAGTGAGCGAATCTGATATTCGAGTCCGTCACCCGGCTTGGAGAGGTCGGTCACGATTTTCTCAAAGATCGGAGATCCTCCGTGCAGGGAAGATAGCATCCCCTTGACGTTCTCCATGATGAAAACAGCTGGCTTGTGCCTGCGGATGATCCGAAGATACTCGCGGTAGAGGAAGTGTTTCTCATCACTCTCGAATTTCTCAAGCGACTCTCGCGTGCGTCGCGAACGGCCGGCGAGCGAGTAGGCCTGACACGGAGGTCCGCCTATCAGAACCCAGTCGTCTGCTCCGCAGAGAGCAGTCTGAATTCGACTGTCAAGATCCTCTGGGTCGTCTTTCCCAAGCTCGAAGTTTCGCGCTTCCTCGAGAGCCTCTCGTCCTGCCTCGGCTGCATCCGGATGCGCCAAGAGTGCGTCGCGGGAGATTTTGCCGCGAATGTGATCGTAGTAGCAGTCCGGAGCCTTACCTTTTGGAAACTTTCGGTAGAGTGAGCGCAGCGACAGCGTCTTGTGAGCCGTCGGGTCCTTCTCCGCCGATACTTTCAGGGAGAAGTAGGGGTTGCGGTCGACGTCCAGGATCGACGAGAAGCCTTCTCCGAGGCCGCCTGGACCGGCGAAGAGGTCGATTACCGGGATGGGTCTGCGTTCGGACATGCGTCGTCGTTCTTGTGCTTTCCGTTGTTCAAAAGAAAAGGGCGCGACTTGCGCGCCGTGTATGTGGGCAGAATCGCCGGGGGCGTAGCCTTCCGCGCGCGAATTCTAACTCCTCGCGAATCTCAGTTAACAGTTGAGTGTACCGACGAAGATGGGGGGCTGTCGTATTGGCTGGTTATAAATAAACTGTGAAACGCAGAAAAGCGGGTATTTCCTGTTGGTCAATCTACTTTGCTGCGTATGTTTACTGGGAAATACCCCTTGAATGCCTAGCTGTTCTCTTCTTTACAGGATTCGGTGGTGGGTGAGCCCAGCCATCCTAGCAATAGCCAGGATAGTCTACGCTCACCTCCGCCGAATCCCAGGACATGTATGGAGCCGATCGCCCGCCAGCCATTCGGTTGAAGGTGCTAGCTTCGCCGCCTTCGCGCGTTCTCAAACCAATCCCCCAGTCGCGCTTTCCCCCCGTTGCTGACGTTACCCGTCCAACGGGGCGGTGAGTTACCGTTTCACATGTATCTGGATAGGTTCAACAGAACGTCCACCAGTGCCGCCAGAAAAACGAGTGCTTGAATCTCGCAAAGCGGACGACAGCAATACTGGATTGACGATGCTCACCCGAAGTATAGGAAAAAAAACTGGAATCCTACAAAATCCGGCCGACCTGAATTCTCGTGCCAATGATGGGCGCCGATCTTGGAACCAGGCTCAGGATGCTTTACACGTGCCCCCCGCTTCGCTAAGCTTGGTTCTCGTCCGTTACATCTGACAATTTTCTGTCAGAATTTTCGGGGGCTGGTTGCGCTTGATTGCGTTCGTGTGCGCATGGGTTCGGTCAAGTGCTTGTTTGACAAGTGAGTTTCGTTTGGCTTCGCGGTTCTGAAAACGGAGACCTCCCGTTGAAAATCCGCGTGTCGGTGGTTCGATTCCGCCCTTGGCCACCAAAATTCAGCGCCCAACTGTTCTCAGTTGGGCGTTTTCATTTGTGCTGCTTGTCCGCCAGGGCGCTCAGCCCTGCTTCTTGACCCCGGTGATCATCGCCAGGATCAGGTTGGTGCGCTCCACGCGGCTCATCACGATCGCTGCCAGCGCGTGCAGGCCAGCGAGTCCGATCAGCGTCGAAGCCAGCGTCTCGTGCACTTCCTGCAGCCATTCCTCGCCCCAGAACATGTCAGTGCCCTGCAGGTAGCCGGTGACACCCAGTCCCAGAACGAGGGCGATCAGGGTCAGCATCATCAGTGCGCCCAACGGGTTATGTCCCGGATGGGGATCGGCCTTGCCGGCGCGCATTGCCTGCAGGTGGTGGCGCAGACGCGTCGGCGTCGGAAAGAAGTCGGTAAAGCGGGCGTGCTTGCTGCCGATGAAACCCCAGACGATGCGGGCCACAACCAGGGCGCTGGCAAAGTAGCCCAGCCACTGGTGTACGGTCTCCCCGTCGTCGATGGCAAAGTAGTTGAGGAGGACGCAACTGACCAGGCTCCAATGAAAGAAGCGGACGAAGCGGTCCCAGACTTGGATGTTGCGGGGGGTGGTGTTCATGGATTTTCCGGTTGGAGGGCCGACTCCCTGCGGGGAGTCGGCTGATTGCGGAAGAGGCTTACTTGCGTTCCATTTCGGCGCCGGTGCTCGGATCGTAGTAGATCTCGACCTTCTTGCCGTCCTTGTCAAAACCGTAGATCTCGTAGCACTTGCCCTTGGAAACCTTGAAAGTCTTGATCTGGTAGCCCTGGGCGGTGATCTTGGCCTTGAAATCGGCTTCCTTCATCCACTTTTCTTCGGGAACGCTGCAGGTCGGGCCGGCGATGGCGCTGCTGGCGATGAAGGTGGCGATGAGTGCGCTGATCAGTTTGTTCATGTTTCAACTCCGTAAAATTGGATTGGTCGGCATGGGTTCCGTTCCGGAACTGGCGCCACTTTATGACCGGAAGCTGAAAACAGCCTTAAGTGGCGATGCGGATGGAATTTGCTGGCCGGCGGGAACGGCGCTGTCTGCGCTGAAGGCCCGCAATTGGTGGGTTTCTGCCGTGAATGAGTGCTTATGAACTGGGCATTGCCAGGGTGGCCATTTCGTTGGAAAGGGTGTAAAAACCCTCTAAGAGAAAAACAGGCAACAGTGTGTATTCCCCCGCGGGGAAACCCTGTCGCGGCAAGGTGCGGAGTCCGATGGCGGTCTATAGTTCAAACCAGCATTGCGTGGCGAAATTGCTCGACCTTTCCGAGACGCATTCGATCGTCGCCACGCAGGATATCTACGACGACCAGGGGTTCAAGCTGCTGGCCAAGGGCGCAGCGGTTTCCCGCGACCTGCAGGACCGCCTGTTGCTGCGCAAGCTGCGGGCGCCGCTGGAAAGCTCGCTGTCGGTGCGCGATGGCCTGACAGTGGCTCAAATCATGCAGGGGGCGCTGGATTTGCTGGAACAGAATGCGGCGCTCGAAAGCATTGCCGGTAGCCGGGCGGCGCGGGAAATCCTGCGCGAAGGCAAGGACCTGCACATTCCGCCGCCGCTGATGCTGTTGATGACCTGTGCCCGTCACTCTTCGGTCGACAGTTTTCGTCGTACCCAGGTGGTCGCCGCGCTTTGCGCTGGGATTGCCGCTGAACTTGAGGCCTCGTCGTCCGAGGCGCGCACGCTGCTGCTGGCGTCAATCCTGCACGACCTCGGCGAGATTTACATCAATCCCGATTACATCGAGCGCCAGGGCCACCTGTCGCCGCAGGAGTGGAAGCACGTGGCGACCCATCCGCACGTCGGCCAGTTGCTGATCCGCAACCTGACCTCGATGCCGCAAGGGGTGCTGGCCTGCGTCGCTCAGCATCACGAGCGCCATGACGGCAGCGGCTACCCGGGGCGCCTGACGCGACAGGAGCAGCATGAACTGGCGGGCTGGCTGGCGGTGGCCGACGCGGCGGCCGCCCTGATCGACCGCGGTGAGTCGGGGGCCAGCCGCGTCGCCCTGGCCTTGCGCATCGTTCCCGAGGAATTTGACCGGAAGGCGGCCGACGTCCTGATCCGCGGTCTGCAGTCGCTCAAGGTGGCGCCTCATCCGGCGCCGGCCAGCGATTGTGTCGCCCGGGCGCAACGCTTGCTGGCGCATATCGATGCCGTCGCCGAAGCCCTGCTGGCGCTTGCCGGCCAGGCCGAGGCGGCAGTGCTGGCGGATATCGTCGCGCGGGCCTTGCATTTGCTCGACAGCTTCGCCAAATCGCTGCGCGCCACCGGCATTCTTGATGCCGCCAGCCTGAGCGGCAGCGATGCCGGGGACCAGGGGCTGCGGGAAGAGATGCAGCAGATCGTCAAGGAAGTCACCTGGCGCGTGCGCAACCTGGGGCGAACCATCTACCTGGCGGTCGATGCCAGTCTCGATCAATCGCTGCGGGAGCGCTTGCGCCAAGTGATCGAGATGCTGGAGGGCGCGGCACAGCCCGAAGGCTGTTCGTAGCTGACAGGCGCCGCTGCGCTGGCTATCATGGCGCATGCTCAAATGGACACCGCAACCGGGTAATCTGGCGCTCTACGTCGGCAGGACGCGGGCGCAATCGCGCAACGTCATCGTTGTCGCCGAAGCCTGCGCCGGTCGCATGGTGGTCGAGGCAATCGGCCGCCGCGGCAGCAAGGTGCGGCTGACCGTCGGGCGCGATAGCCTGCGCCAGCCGCAGCCCGATCTCTTTGCGTGATCCCGCGTCTCCATGGCGCTGACATGGAGCGGTAATAATCCAGCTATATCATTTCCGGCGTTTGAGGAGGAGATCATGGATTTGTTGCTGTGGCGTCATGCCGAAGCCGAAGACGGCGAAGATGACCTGAAACGGCGCCTGACCGAACGCGGCGAGCGCCAGGCGAAACGGATGGCGGGCTGGTTGCGCGAGCGACTGCCGAAGGAAACGCGGATCATCGTCAGTCCGGCGATCCGCACCCAGCAGACGGCGCAGGCGCTCGACCTGCCCTTCGAAACTCACCGCCGGATCGGTCCGGACGCCTGCGTTTCCGAGCTGATCGCCGCCTCGGGCTGGCCGGATGCCAGCGGTTCGGTGCTGATCGTCGGCCACCAGCCCGGTCTCGGTCACCTGGCCTCGTTGTTGCTGGCCGGCCAGGAAGCCGACTGGAGCATCAAGAAGGGCGCCCTGTGGTGGTTGAGCAACCGCCTGCGGCGCGGCGATACACAGACCGTGCTGCGTGCCATGGTGCCGGTGGAAATCCTGGAGTAGACAAGCTTTCGCGGTCGGCGTGAAATAGCCTCTTTGGCGCAACCATTACAAGAGGGGGAATTCATGGCGACAACGAAGAACGCAAGCAGCAAGCCGGTCACCGCCAAAGCGCCGGGCAAGCGCCCGGGCAGCCGGACGCCGCGCCAGGTGGTTCAGGGTGACGTGCCGCCGACGCAGACGGCAGCCGGCATCGAGGCCTTCACCGTGCATGCAGCGGTCGATGCCGCCCAGGAAGCGAAGCTGGCGGCGATGCGCGACATCCTCGCCAATTCGCCGGACGAGGAAGCGCTGACGATGCTGCGCAGTCTGCTCAAGCAGCGGCGGGTCGAGGATGACGGCAGCGCCCTCAATCCCGACGAGGAACTGGCCAAGGACTGGCGCGACGGCGGCTATCCGTACAAGAACCTGATGCAGCGCCGCAACTACGAGCGGCAGAAATACCGGCTGCAGGTCGAGTTGCTGAAGCTGCAGGCCTGGGTCAAGGAAACCGGGCAGAAAGTGGTGATCCTCTTCGAAGGTCGCGACGCGGCGGGCAAGGGCGGCACCATCAAGCGTTTCATGGAACACCTGAACCCGCGGGGCGCGCGCGTCGTCGCCCTGGAAAAGCCTTCGGAAATCGAGCGCGGCCAGTGGTATTTCCAGCGCTACGTCGAGCATCTGCCGACCAACGGCGAGATCGTCCTGTTCGACCGTTCCTGGTACAACCGGGCCGGGGTCGAGCGCGTCATGGGCTTCTGTTCCGACCAGGAATACGCCGAATTCGTCCGCCAGGCGCCGGAGTTCGAGCGCATGCTGGTGCGTAACGGCACTCACCTGATCAAGTTCTGGTTCTCGGTCAGCCAGGAGGAGCAGCGCCGCCGTTTTCGCGAACGCAAGGTGCATCCGCTCAAGCAGTGGAAACTGTCGCCGATCGACATGGCCTCGCTCGACAAGTGGGACGACTACACCAAGGCCAAGGAAGCGATGTTCTTCCATACCGATACTGCCGACGCGCCGTGGACGGTGATCAAGTCGAACTGCAAGAAGCGGGCGCGGCTCAACGCCATGCGCTACATCCTGCACAAGCTGCCGTATACGAACAAGGACACCAAGCTGATCGGCAATCTCGATCCGCTGATCGTCGGCCGTGCCAACGTTGTTTACGAGCGCGGCGAACAGTCGGTGGTGCCCATCCTGTAAGCCTCAGCTGACGACGTAAGCGGCGCTGCCGGTGGCGATGAGCAGTCCGCTTTCGTTTTCCAGCGTCATCTGGATCGAGGCGATGCGGCCGCCGAGCCGGACGATGCGGCCGGTGGCCGTGAACTCGTGGCCGATCCCCTGATGCAGGAAATCGGTACGCAGGTCGATGGTGCCGATGCGGCCGAAACGGTGCGCTACCTGCTCGGCGGTCTCGCCGCAGAACTTCTCGGCGATGCCGACCACCGCGGCAAAGCCGCCGACGGTGTCGAGGGCGGCAGCGATCACGCCGCCGTGCAGGCGGCCGTAGAGGTAGTGGCCGACCAGTTCGGGGCGCATCGCAAAGCGCAGTTGCGGCGCGGCCGGGGCGAACGAGGCGACCTGCAGGCCGAGCACTTCGTTGAAGCTGATGCGGTGTTCGAACATCTCCTGCAGCAGGCTTTCGAGGCGTTGCTGTTCGGCGCTGCTGCGCCGCGTCTGTGGTGTTGCGGTCATGAAATTTCCGGGCGGGCCGCGGCGTAGGCGGCGTCAAGATGGGTGGCGAGGGTGGCGGCGATGTCGCCGTCGACCCGGCCCTGGGTCACCAGGTCATCGACGAAGGCGAGCGCTTCGCCGGCCGGCAGGCCGCGCCGGTAGGGGCGGTCCTGGACCATCGCCTGGAAGATGTCGGCGACGCGCAGGATGCGCGCTTCGAGCGGCAGGGTCTCTGCCGCCAGGCGGAAGGGGTAGCCGTTGCCGCCTGGCTCCTCGTGGTGGCAGGCGGCCCAGTAGGCGATTTCCTCCAGCCCCGGGATCAGGCGCAGGATCTGGTAGGTCTCGAAGCTGTGCGTGTTCATGATGCTGCGTTCGCGGGCGTCGAGGCGGGCCGGCTTGTCGAGTACCTCGTCGGGAACGCGCAGCTTGCCGATGTCGTGCAGCAGGCCAGCGATTTCCAGTTGCTCGCGGCGTTCCGAAGCGACGCCCAGATAGCCGGCGAGCAGCCCGGCCAGGCGCGAGACGCCGAGCGAATGCTGGGCGGTGAAGGCGCTCTTGGCGTCGACGATGCGTGAAAAGATGGCAGCCAGTTGCTTCAGTTCCGCGATGGCGATGGTGCGCTGGTCGGGCTCGTTGAGACGGTCGGCGAGGCTGGCCTGGACATTGCGCATTTCCAGCCGCAGCCAGAACGCCTCAGAGCGCGACGCCTGCAGGAAGGCGGCGACCAGCGCCGGGTCGAAGTAGCTGCCGTCGTGCTGGCAAATCGCATCACGGATCTCGCCGGTCGACATGAGCAGGCTGCCGTCGCCGTAATGCGGCGCGGCGAAGGCATCGACGCGGTCGACCAGGAAGACCAGGTTGGCGGCCTGGCGGAGGTCGGCAGGCAGGTCAGGGGGCAGTTTCGCCCACGGCGTATGGTGGTAGCGGATCGGCTCGGCGTAGGCCTTGAGCGGCGCGAAGTCGCGCAGCAGTTCGGCGCCGGTCAGACAATGCGCCTGCGCGCCTTGCCAGTCGAACTCGGTGACCAGATGGTGGTGGGTGACGGTCGACGAGACGCCGATGTCGTGCAGCAGGCCGAGTTCGAACAGGAAGAGGCGGCGTTCCGGCGGCAGGTCGAGGACTTCGGCAACCTCGGCGGCCATGATGCCGACGCGTTTGCCGTGGCCGACGTCGTCAATGCCGACGAGGTCGAGGGCATCGGCCAGCGAGTAGACCAGATGGCGGAATCCGGTGGGGAGGGGCGGGGACATGTTGTTCTTTCCGGCGGTTTTTGCCCATGGTAGCGCTAGGGCGTGTTCACAGTAAGCAGCGGGCGGCGCAAGGGGTTGGCGGGGAGGCAGTGCAAGGCGCCGGTCGCGCCGTGCAGTGATCTGCACAAGCGAGCGGCAACGCGGCAATGCGCCCCGCCAACCCCTTGCCCTTTGGGTTTGCCGTGGCGGGCGGTCGCCGGCGTTGCTCGGCTCGGGAATGGAACAACCATTCCCAGCGCCTCGCGCCTTGGCGCCCATCCCGCCACGGCAAACGCCGTCCCGCAGATTACTGTGAACACGCCCTCGCCGGTGGACAAAAAAAGGCGACGGATGAAACCGTCGCCAAATACGAACGCTAGCTAGAGGTTAGCGTAACGCAGAGGATCGTTACTTCTTGCGCGGTGCTGGGACGTCCGTGCAGGAACCATGGGCGATTTCGGCGGCCATGCCGATGCTTTCGCCCAGTGTCGGGTGGGGGTGGATGGTCTTGCCGATGTCGACCGCGTCGCAGCCCATCTCGATCGCCAGGCAGACTTCGCCGATCATGTCGCCGGCCGACGGGCCGACGATGGCGCCGCCGATGACGCGATGCGATTCGGCGTCGAAGATCAGCTTGGTGAAGCCGTAGTCGGCACCGTTGGCGATGGCGCGGCCGCTGGCCGCCCACGGGAACTTGGCGGTCTCGACCTTGCGCCCTTCCTTTTTCGCCTGCTCCTCGGTGTAGCCGACCCAGGCCACTTCCGGATGGGTGTAGGCAACGCCGGGGATGACCTGGACGTCGAAGGCCGATTTCTGGCCGGCAGCGACTTCCGCCGCGACGTGCGCCTCATGCACCGCCTTGTGCGCCAGCATCGGCTGACCGACGACGTCGCCGATGGCGAAGATGTGCGGCACGTTGGTGCGCATCTGCGCATCGACCGGGATGAAGCCGCGTTCGTCGACGATCACGCCCGCCTGGTCGGCGGCGATCTTCTTGCCGTTCGGGGCGCGGCCGGCGGCTTGCAGGATCATGTCGTAGCGCACGGCTTCGGCATTCGGCGCCGCTTCGCCTTCGAACTTGACCCACAGGCCGTCTTCCTTGGCGTCGACGGCAACCGTCTTCGTCTTCAGCATGACGCGCTCGAAACGCTGGGCGTTGAGCTTTTCCCAGACCTTGACCGCGTCGCGGTCCGGGCCCTGCATCAGGCCATCGGCCATTTCGACGACGTCGATCCTGGCGCCCAGCGCGGAATACACCGTGGCCATTTCCAGGCCGATGATGCCGCCGCCGATGACCAGCATCTTCTTCGGCACGAAGCGCAATTCCAGCGCCCCGGTCGAGTCGACGATGCGCGGGTCCTGCGGGATGAAGGGCAGATGCACGGCCGCCGAACCGGCGGCGATGATGCACTGCTTGAACTTCACCACCTTCTTGCTGCCGGTCTTGTCCTGGCCGCTGCCGTCGGTGACTTCGACTTCCAGATGATACGGATCGAGGAAGTGGCCGTAGCCGCGCACGATGTCCACCTTGCGCCCCTTGGCCATGCCGGCCAGGCCGCCGGTCAGCTTGCCGACGACCTTTTCCTTGTGGGCGCGCAGCTTTTCCACGTCGATCTGCGGTGCCGCGAAGCTGACGCCGGCATCGGCCAGATGGGCGGTTTCTTCCATGACGGCGGTGACGTGCAGCAGCGCCTTCGACGGGATGCAACCGACGTTCAGACAGACGCCGCCGAGCGTCGAATAGCGCTCGACGATCACCGTCTTCAGGCCGAGGTCGGCGGCGCGGAAGGCGGCCGAATAGCCACCGGGGCCGCCGCCCAGCACCAGCATGTCGCATTCGATGTCGGCGCTGCCGGCATGGGCGGCAGCCGTCGGGGCAGCGACCGTTGCTGCTGCCGGGGCTGCAGCGGCAGCCGGGGCCGGGGCGGCAGTTGCCGCAGCACCGGCCTCGACCTTGATCAGTAGCGTACCTTCGCTGACCTTGGCGCCGAGCTGCACCAGCACTTCCTTGACCGTACCGGCGACCGGCGACGGCACATCCATCGTCGCCTTGTCCGATTCCAGGGTGACGATGGCGTCATCCACCTTGATCGTGTCGCCGACCTTCACGAACAGGTCGATCACCGGCACGCTGTCGAAATCGCCGATGTCCGGGACTTTCACTTCAACCAGATTGCTCATGGTTCTTCCCCCTTACAGCGCGACGCGACGGAAGTCGGCCAGTAGTTGTGCGATATAGACGTTGAAGCGGGTCGCCAACGCGCCGTCGATGACGCGGTGATCGGCGGTCAGCGACAGCGGCAGGGTCAGGCGCGGCACGAATTGCTTGCCGTCCCAGACCGGCTTCATCGCCGACTTGTTGACGCCGAGGATGGCCACTTCCGGCGCGTTCACAATCGGCGCGAAGTAGGTGCCGCCGATGCCGCCGAGCGAGGAAATGGTGAAGCAGGCGCCCTGCATGTCGGCCGGCTTGAGCTTGCCGTCACGCGCCTGTTTGGCCAGGTCGCCGGATTCCTGCGCCAGTTCGAAGACCGATTTCTTGTCCACGTTCTTGACCACCGGCACGACCAGGCCGTTCTGGGTGTCGGCGGCGAAACCGATGTTGAAGTACTTCTTCAGCACCAGGTTGTCGCCGTCGAGCGAGGCGTTGAATTCCGGGAACTTCTGCAGGCCCTTGACGCAAGCCTTCATCAGGAAAGCCAGCATGGTCAGCTTGGCGCCGCCACCCTTCTCGTTTTCCTTGTTGAGCAGGACGCGGAAGGCTTCCAGGTCGGTGATGTCGGCGTCTTCGTGATAGGTGACGGCCGGGATCATCACCCAGTTGCGCGACAGGTTCTGGCCGGAAATCTTCTTGATCCGCGATAGCGGCTTGACTTCGATTTCGCCGAACTTGCTGAAATCGACCTTCGGCCAGGGCAGCAGATCGAGCCCGCCACCGAGGCTGGCGCCGGCAGCGGCGACCGGGGCCGCGGTGGCGCCGGACATCACGCCCTTGACGTACTTGGTCAGGTCTTCCTTGACGATGCGACCCTTGGGCCCGGAGGCGGCGACCTTGGACAGGTCGACGCCGAGTTCGCGGGCGTAGGCGCGCACCGATGGCGAGGCGTGGACCTTGGCGCCGAGGCCGAGGGTCTGCGGCTGGGCGGCCGGCAGCGAAGCCGGGGCAGCAGCGGCCGGGGCGGGCGCTGCGGCGGCAACCGGGGCCGCAGCGGGCGTCGGAGCAGCGGCCTGGACTGCCGGGGCAGCGGCGGCAGCACCGGTTTCCACCTTGATCAGCAACGTACCTTCGCTCACCTTGGCGCCGAGCTGAACCAGCACTTCCTTGACCACGCCAGCGGCGGAGGACGGCACGTCCATCGTCGCCTTGTCGGATTCCAGGGTGCAGATCGCGTCGTCGACCTTGATCGTGTCGCCGACCTTGACGAAGAGGTCGATCACCGGCACTTCGTCGAAGTCGCCGATGTCCGGCACCTTCACTTCGATCACGCCACCGCCGGCAGCGGGTGCCGCGGCAACCGGCGCGGCTGCCGCCGGGGCCGGGGCTGGTGCGGTAGCCGGGGCGGGCGCTGCTGCGGCAGCGGCAGCACCGGTTTCGACCTTGATCAGCAGCGCGCCTTCGCCAACCTTGGCGCCGAGCTGAACAAGCACTTCCTTGACCGTGCCGGCAACCGGGCTCGGCACGTCCATCGTCGCCTTGTCCGATTCGAGGGTGACGATGGCGTCGTCGACCTTGATCGTGTCGCCGACTTTGACAAACAGTTCGATCACCGGGACTTCGTCGAAATCGCCGATATCGGGAACGCGGACTTCAATCATCTGGCTCATCTCTGTTCCCTCCTTAAACGCTCAGCGGATTCGGCTTGTTCGGATCAAGTTCGTACTTGACCAGTGCGGCGGCAACGGTGTCGCGGGCGATTGCGCCGTCGTCGGCCAGCGCCTTCAGCGCAGCCAGCACGATCCAGTGGTGGCATACCTCGAAGTGGTGGCGTAGTTTGGCGCGGGTGTCGGAGCGACCGAAGCCGTCGGTGCCCAGCGTGACGTAGTTGCGCTTGACGAAGGGGCGGATCTGCTCGGCAAACAGCTTGACGTAATCGGTCGCGGCGATCACCGGGCCATGGCTGCCGGCGAGCTTCTGCTCGACGTGCGACAGCTTGGGTTCCTCCAGCGGATGCAGCAGGTTCCAGCGGGCAACATCCTGGCCGTCGCGGGCCAGTTCGTTGAAGCTCGGGCAGCCCCAGAGGTCGGCCTCGACACCCCAGTCCTGGCGGAGCAGCTCGGCGGCGTGGATGACTTCACGGAAGATGGTGCCGGAGCCCAGCAGCTGGACGCGCGGCGCCTGGCTGGCGGCCCCCTGTTTGAACAGGTACATGCCCTTGATGATGTCGGCTTCGGCACCGGCCGGCATTTCCGGGTGCTCGTAGTTCTCGTTCATCACCGTGATGTAGTAGAAAACGTCTTCCTGTTCGGCGTTCATCCGGCGCAGGCCGTCCTGGACGACGACGGCGACTTCGTACTGGAAGGTCGGGTCGTAGCTGATGCAGTTCGGCACCAGGTTGGCCAGGATCTGGCTGTGACCGTCCTCGTGCTGCAGGCCTTCGCCGTTCAGCGTGGTGCGGCCGGCGGTGCCGCCGATCAGGAAGCCGCGGGCGCGCTGGTCGCCAGCTGCCCAGACGAGGTCCATGACGCGCTGCAGGCCGAACATCGAGTAGCAGATGTAGAACGGGATGGTCTGCACGCCATGCACCGAGTAGGCGGTGGCGGCGGCGATCCAGTCGCTCATCGCGCCGGCTTCGTTGATGCCTTCCTGCAGCACCTGGCCGTCCTTCGACTCCTTGTAGAACATCAGCTGGTCATGGTCTTCCGGCACGTAGTTCTGGCCTTGCTGGTTCCAGATGCCGACCGCGCGGAACATGCCTTCCATGCCGAAGGTGCGCGATTCGTCGGGGACGATCGGTACGACGTTGCGGCCGACCTGCTTGTCCTTGAGCAGCATGTTCATGATGCGGACGATGGCCATCGTCGTCGACAGTTCGCGGCCTTCGCCGGAGGCCTTGAGCAGCGCCTCGAACTTGTCCAGGCCGGGCACCGCCAGCGGCTCGGCGTGACGCCGGCGCGACGGCAGGAAACCGCCCAGCGCCATGCGGCGGTCGCGCATGTATTTATATTCGGCCGAATCCTCGGCGAACTTCAGGTAAGGCAGTTCCTCGAGCTTGTCGTCCGGCACCGGCAGTGCGAAGCGGTCGCGGAAGCGGGCAATCTGCTCCTTGTCCATCTTCTTCTGCTGGTGCGAGATGTTCATCGCCTCACCGGCCTGGCCCATGCCGAAGCCCTTGATGGTCTTGGCCAGGATCAGCGTCGGGGCGCCCTGGTGGGTGACGGCGGCGTTGTAGGCGGCGAAGATCTTGAAGATGTCGTGGCCGCCGCGGTTCAGTTGCCAGACGTCGTCGTCGGTCCAGTCGGCGACCAGTTCGCGGAGTTCCGTCGTGTTGAAGAAGTGTTCGCGGACGTAGGCGCCGTTCTTCGCCTTGAAGGTCTGGTACTCGCCGTCGCACAGTTCCATCATGCGCTTCTTCAGGATGCCTTTCTTGTCGCGGTTGAACAGGGCGTCCCAGTGGGTGCCCCAGATCAGCTTGATGACGTTCCAGCCGGCGCCGCGGAATTCGGCTTCCAGTTCCTGGATGATCTTGCCGTTGCCGCGCACCGGACCATCGAGGCGCTGCAGGTTGCAGTTGATGACGAAGATCAGGTTGTCGAGCTTCTCACGGCCGGCCATGCCGATGGCGCCGAGCGACTCGACCTCGTCGGTCTCGCCGTCGCCCAAGAAGGCCCACACCTTGCGCTGTTCCGCCTTGGCGGCGTCGATCAGGCCGCGCGAGGCGAGGTACTTCATGAAGCGGGCCTGGTAGATGGCCTGGATCGGGCCGAGGCCCATCGACACCGTCGGGAACTGCCAGAAGTCCGGCATCAGCCAGGGGTGCGGGTAGGAGGAGATGCCCTTGCCGCCGGTTTCCTGGCGGAAGTTGTCCATCTGCTCCTCGGAGAGGCGGCCGAGCATGAAGGCGCGCGAATAGACGCCGGGCACCGAGTGGCCCTGGAAGAAGATCAGGTCGCCGCCGGTTTCGTGGTCGAGGCTCTTCCAGAAATGCGAGAAGCCGACGTCGTACAGCGCGGCGGCCGAGGCGAAGGAGGCGATGTGGCCGCCGACGTTGGTGTCCTTGTTGGCGCGCACGACCATGGCCATGGCGTTCCAGCGGATGTAGGAGTGGATCTTGATTTCCAGGTCCGGGTCGCCCGGGTATTTGGGCTGCTGGTCGGCGGGAATGGTGTTGATGTATGCGGTGTTCGCCGAGTACGGAATGTCGATGCCGTCCTCGCGAGCCTGACCGATCAGCGTCTCGATCAGGTAGTGGGCGCGTTCGGCGCCTTCGTTGCAGATGACGCCTTCGAGGGCGTCAATCCATTCCTTGGTTTCCTGCGGGTCAGTATCGGCAGGGCGTGCGTTGGGCTGGTCGGCCATGGTTTGTCTCCTACTTGGGTTTTCATTCTGTCTGGCTGGGTAAGCCGGACAACTTTAACGCTTTGCACGGAGGATCACACCCCGTGTTTACACTTAGCTTGTGTTGCGCATTGTAAAAACAAAATTCGCATCGTGCAATAATCTTTGCGCTGCTTCGGCGATCCGTTGCGCTGGTGATACGTAACAAAAAACAATTAGCCTGCAACTTGCGCTGTATCAAATTGCGTTGGTTCAAGCGCTTTATAATCAACAGCTTTTGTTTCAGTCAGGAGTTTTCATGGCAGCAGTCATGCCCGCCCCGGCCGCCAGCCGTCTCTTCCTGTCCGGCAACGAGGCCGTCGCCCGCGCCGTCTGGGAGGCCGGTGTCAAGGTGGCCGCCGCCTATCCCGGCACGCCGGCGACCGAGATGCTCGAAGTCATCGCCACCTATCCGGACCTCTACGCCGAGTGGTCGGTCAATGAGAAGGTTTCGCTGGAAGTGGCGATCGGCGCCGCCTACGCCGGTTCGCGCGCTTTCTGCTGCATGAAGCATGTCGGCATGAACGTCGCTTCCGACGCGCTGATGACGCTGACCCTGACCGGCGTCAGCGGCGGCCTGGTGATCGCCGTCGCCGACGACGTCGGCCTGTCGTCGTCGCAGAACGAGCAGGATTCCCGCTACTGGGGTCGCTTTGCCCATGTGCCGGTGTTCGAGCCGGCCGATTCGCAGGAGGCCTATGCGATGACGCTGGCCGCCTTCGAACTCTCCGAGCGCTTCCAGGTGCCGGTGATCCTGCGCATGACGACGCGCATCAACCACGTCAAGGCGCTGGTCACCGTCGGCGAACGGCAGGCCCACGTCGGTGCCGGCTTCCGCAAGGACCAGGCGCGCTTCGTGATGGTGCCGGGCAACGCCGGCAAGCGCATCCCGCTGATGTTCCAGCGCGAGCGCGACCTGCGCGCGCTGGCCGAAACCTCGCCGCTCAACTTCATCGAGACTGGCAGCGACCGCCGCGTCGGCTTCATCGCTTCCGGCCCGGCCTACATGCATGTGCGCGAAGCCTTCCCGGAGGCGCCGGTATTGAAGCTCGGCTTTTCCTGCCCGGTGCCGTTCGAGAAGTGCCGCGAGCTGGCGGCATTGGTCGATCAGGTCGTTGTCGTCGAGGAAGTCGAGCCGCTGGTTGAAACCGAACTGAAGGCGCAAGGCATCGCCGTCATCGGCAAGGCCATCCTGCCGGTGCAGGGCGAGCTGTCGCCGGCCGTGCTCAAACCGGCGATCGCCCGCCTGCTCGGCGAGCCGTTGCCGGAAAGCCAGGCCGCCACTGCGCTGCAGGTTTTCCCGCGGCCACCGACGATGTGCGTCGCCTGCCCGCATCTCGGGGTCTATTACACGCTGTCGCAGGTGCGCAATCTGAACATCTCCGGCGATATCGGCTGCTACACGCTGGGTGCCGGCCACCCCTGGCAGGCGATGGATACCTGCGTCTCGATGGGCGCCTCGATGGGCATCGCCCACGGCATGGACAAGGGGCGCGGCGAATCCGACAAGGACAAGCGCGTGGTTGCCGTGATCGGCGATTCGACCTTCCTGCACATGGGCATGCAGGGCCTGCTCGACATGGTGTACAACAAGGGCAACGTCACCGTCCTGCTGCTCGACAACCGCGCCGTCGGCATGACCGGCGGCCAGGACAACCCGGGCAACGGCCGCGACGTGCATGGCGACGACGCGCCGCGTGTCGACTTCGCCAAGCTGGTGTCGGCGCTCGGTGTCAAGGATGAGCGCATCCACGTGGTCAATCCCTACGAGCTGCCGGTGCTGTTCAAGACCATCCGCGAGGAGGTCAAGGTGCCCGAGGTCTCGGTCATCATCACCGACCAGCCCTGCGTGCTGATCAAGGATTACCACAAGCTCAAGCCCTACGCGGTCGACGAGGACAAGTGCACCGGCTGCGGCAACTGCATCGACGTCGGCTGCCCGGCCATTCACGTCACGCGGCGCGGCAAGGAGGTCAAGGCCAGCGGCCGCGAGGTCGATCTGGCTTTCGTCCGTATCGAATCGTCGGTGTGCACCGGCTGTGGCCTCTGCCTGCAGCCCTGTGCGCCGAAGGCGATCGAGCCCTACGTGCCGAGCGCGCCGATTACCCTCGTCAAGTGAAAGTCAACGTCCACCGCCAAGGCGCGAAGGCGCCAAGAAATCGCCAAGAAAGGCGTTTTCTTGGCGTGGGCTTTGCGCCTTCGCGCCTTGGCGGTTCAAGAAGGTTTTTTTCTCATGTCTGATATCACCAACATTCTCGTCGTCGGCATCGGCGGCCAGGGCGTCATGACCGCCACCGAAATCCTCGCCGAGGCGGCGATCGCCCTCGGCAACGATGCCAAGAAGACCGAGGTTGCCGGCATGGCGCAACGCGGTGGCGTGGTTTCCTCGCACCTGCGCTTCGGTTCCCGCGTGCTGTCGCCACAGATCACGCCGGGCACCGCCGACGTGCTGCTCGGCTTCGAGGCGGCCGAGGGCATGCGCTGGCGCCACATGCTGCGCCCGAGCGGCATCTCGCTGATGAATACGGCGCGCCTCGTGCCACCGGTCGTCGAGCTTGGCCTGTTCGATTACCCGGACGATCCGATTGCCGCGATGCGCGACGGTGCCGGGCCGGTGGTCGCCTTCGACGCGACCAGCATCGCCCTCGAGCTGGGCGACATCCGTCTCGGCAACACCGTGATGCTCGGCGCCATCGCCGATCACCTGCCGTTCCCGGCGGAGGTTCTGCTCGACTGCGTGCTCAAGCGTTTCCAGCGCAAGGGCGAAAAGCTCGTTGAACTGAACCGGCGGGCTTTTGCCGCCGGCCGGGCAGCGGTCGGCGCCGCGCAGGCCGCCTGAAACGGCGGCGCCGGCAATGCCGGCGACATCGACAGCCTGACGCCTTTCTGCAAGAATCGGCGGCATGCTGTTGATGCCCTATCTTTCGCGCCTCGTTCCGCCCTTCCTGCCGGTTGGCGTGGTGCTGCTGGTCGTCATCAACCTGCTGGTCTTCTTCGGCTGGCAGCAGGGCGATGACGCCCGGTTTCGCCGGGCCGTCGATTATTACGCCGGCAGCGTGCTGGCCGAGGTCGAGCCGCGGCTTTACCGCGACTATCTGAGCGGCCGCGGCGACAGTGCGGAGGTTGCCAGGATCGACCGCATCGTCAGCCAGCGCGGCGATTTCGCGACCCTGTTGCGGCACATGGACGATGACCGCGACTTCATGAACGGTCTGCGCCAGGGGCGGCTGATTTCGCCCGAAGACGAGCTTTACGGCAGCTGGCGCCAGGCTCGGCAGAGTTTCGATGGCCTGATGGCCGGCGTGGTCGGCGAACGACACGCTTTCCGCGGCGATGCGCCGACGCTCCAGTCAGCCCTGTCCAGTCTCTTCCTGCATGCCGATCTCAGCCATCTGCTCGGCAATCTGCTGGTGCTGGTTCTGGTCGGTCCGGCCGTCGAAGGTCTGGTCGGCAGCCTGGCTTTCCTGGGCATCTATCTGGCCGGGGGGCTGGCCGGTGCCGGGCTGTGGATGCTGGCCGGCACCGGCTCGGCGCTGATCGGTGCTTCCGGCGCCATTGCCGCGGTGATGGGGGCGTTTTCGGTCCTGCTGCGCTGGCGGCGCATTCCCTTTTTCTATTTCGTCATCGTCTATTTCGACATCGTCCGCGCGCCGGCGCTGCTGGCGCTGCCCATCTGGCTGCTCAGCGAGGCCTTGCAGCTGTACTGGCAGGGCGGCGAGGGGGTGGCCTATCAGGCGCATATCGGCGGCCTGCTGACAGGTGGCTTGCTCGCCTTGCCGCTGCTGGCCCGGGCCCAGTCCAGGCTGGCGCCGGCGGCACCGGTCGTGGCGGCGCACCCGGCGTCGGCCCCTGACCTGACGGACTACCTGGGACGCGCCCGCGTGGCCCTGCAGGATGCCGATTTCGACCTGGCGCGCCAGCGCTACGGGCAGGCGGCGGCGCATGCCGGTCGCGATCTGGCGGCCTGGCAGGAATGTCTGAACGTGCTCAGGCTGATGCCCGAGCACGAGGAGTTTCACAAGGCAAGCCGGGCATTCTGCCGCCTGGCCCTGCAGCATCCGCCAGCGCAGGCGATGTTGCCGGCCGTGTTCATGGATTACCTGCAACTGGCGCAGCCGCGGCCGCAGTTTTCCGCCAGCCTGCTCTTCGATCTCGCCGGGCTGTTCCTGGCGCAGGGGCGGAGTGTCGAGCTGCTGCGGGCCTTCCGGCTGTTGCAGCTGCTGGCACCGGAACATCCCCGCTGCCAGCAACTGGCGCAAGCGGTCAGCCGGCTGGCCTGAGTCAGCCGGCCGGGGCGACGCTGCGCAAGCGGCTCAGCGTCTGGCGGTATTCCTCGGCCCGGCTGGCGCAGGGGTGTTGCGGATAGCGGCTGATGATGCTGGCGAAGATTTTTTCCGCCGTTGCGTCCTGGCGGAACTCTTCGCACAGGATGCGGGCGCTGAGGAAATAGACGTCGGGAATCAGCGGATGTCCGGGGTGGCGCTTGTCAAATGCCCGCATCAGCTCCAGTGCCAGCCGGCTTTCGTGTTGCCGGTGCGCGGCTTCGGCGAGGGCGAGTTCCAGGCTGGCTTCCGGCGGGCGGAAAGCGGGCTCCAGTTCCCGGCAGCGACGTAGTGCCGCCAGCGCCCGTTCGGCCATCTGTCGCTGCAGCAGCAGGGCAATCAGCCGGCTGGCATGCGGTAGCAAGCGGTCGGTGCGGCGGGCCAGGTGCAGCAGCTTGTGATAGCGCTCCTGGGCGACGACGTCGTCGTGATGCACCCGCTGCTCCTCGTAGGCGATATCGAGCGCGGCCGGCAACTGGCCGGCGGCGATCAGCGCGGCGATCCGGGTGGCGGGCAGGGCGTTGGCCGGGTCGTCGTTCCAGGCCGGGGTGTGGTCCGGCAAGCCGAGTGGGCGCCGGTACTGGTAAAGCACGTAACCCAGCATGCTGAAGGCGATCATGGTGAAGAACATCGCCGCCAGATTGGCGCAGAACACGGCGCTGGCGAGGCGCAGGCGCTGTTGCTCGAAGATCTGGCCAAGCAGGTCGAACGGTCGCTGGCCGGGCTCGAGGGCGAGGTGGCCGCTGACCCAGCTGGCGATCACCGGTTTGAGGCCCAGGGCATAGAGCTGCCAGGTCAGGAACATCTGTGCGCTGGACAGGCAGAAAAGGAAGACGCAAAGCAGCAGGTAGGGCTTGCCGATGGCGCTGATCAGCGTCGCGGCGCGCCAGGGGTTGAGTCCGGCGAGCAGGCTGCGCGAGTGGATCAGCACCATCAGCGCTGCTGGCAGCAGCAAAGAAATCACCAGGTTGGCGCTTACTGCCGGTAGATTGCCGAACAGCCCCTGAGTGACGCCAACCGCGACGGCGCTGCAGAAAAACAGCGCCAGCATGGCGAACGGCAGCCAGTTCAAGCCGCTACCGGTCTCTGCGCTGTAACTGTCAGGGCTGAGATGGCCCAGGCTGGTTTCGATCAGGACCCGGCTGCCCTGACGCAGGACCAGGAACCAGGCGCTCAGTGAAGTGAGCAGGAACAGCAGCAGGGCGCTGATGACGCCCGGGGCCAGGAAGGCGAGCGTGGGGATGGCGGCGGCCGCGGCGATGCGCCCGAAGATCGCGGGATGGAAGGGGAAGAGGAAGAAGCGCGGGATGCGTTCCCAGAATGCGGTCGGTTCGCCCGGGTTGCCGTGGCGCTGCCGGAGATGCGCGGTCATGTCGAATGGATGCGGCAAGGGAGGGGCAAGGATAGCACGCGCGATGCCTGCGGGATGGCTGCCGCGCGTATCGCACTGGCCGAGAAGACGTCTGAAGCGCGCGCCGGCTTCTGGTAAAATCCTGAAACTTCGAGGGAAAGGCAACCTGCCTTTCCCCTTTTGTTTTCCGGATGCGACGATGACGGCACAAATAATCGATGGCAAGGCGCTGGCCGAGGAACTGCGCCAGAGCTTCAAGGCCCGTGTGGAAACCCTGACGGCCAAGGGGCACAAGCCCGGCCTGGTGGTCATTCTGGTTGGCGAAGACCCGGCCTCTCAGGTGTACGTGAAGAACAAGGTCAATGGCTGCCTGGCCATCGGCATGCATTCCGAGAAGATCGTCTACGAGAAGGACGTCGATCAGCAGGTCGTCCTCGCCAAGATCGCCGAGCTGAACGCCGATCCGTCCATTCACGGCATCCTCGTGCAACTACCGCTGCCGAAGCACTTCGACGAAGAAAAGGTGCTTGAAGCGATTTCTGCCGAGAAGGACGTCGATGGCTTCCACGCCGAGAACGTCGGTGCGCTGTCGCAAGGTGCGCCGCGCTTCATTCCCTGCACCCCGTATGGCGTGATGAAGATGTTCGAGAAGGGCAATGTCGATCTGAGCGGCCAGGAAGCCGTCGTCATCGGCCGCTCCAACATCGTCGGCAAACCGATGGCGATGCTGCTGATCAATGCCGGCGCCACCGTCACCGTCTGCCATTCGAAGACGCGCGACCTGAAATTCCATACCAGCCGCGCCGACATCGTCGTCGCCGCCGTCGGCAAGCCGAAGTTCGTCAAGGGCGACATGATCAAGCCGGGCGCCGTCGTCATCGACGTCGGCATCAACCGCCTGCCGGACGGCAAGCTGTGCGGCGACGTCGACTTTGACGACTGCCTCGCCGTCGCCGGCCAGATCACCCCGGTGCCGGGCGGCGTCGGGCCGATGACCATCACCATGCTGCTGGCCAACACCATCGAGGCCGCCGAACGCAAAGCGGGGATTCGCTAATGACTGAAAAGAAGATTTCCGTCGGCATCGTCATGGGGTCCGACTCCGACTGGCCGACCATGCAGGCTGCCGCCGTCATCCTCAAGGACTTCGGCGTCGCTTTCGAAGCGCGCGTCGTTTCCGCCCACCGCACGCCCGACCTGCTCTTTGAATACGCCGAAACCGCCGCTCCGCGTGGTCTGCAGACGATCATCGCCGGCGCCGGCGGTGCTGCCCACCTGCCCGGCATGCTCGCTGCCAAGACGACGGTGCCGGTGCTCGGTGTGCCGGTGCAGTCGCGCGCGCTGTCCGGTGTTGATTCGCTGCATTCCATCGTGCAGATGCCCAAGGGCGTACCGGTCGCCACCTTCGCCATCGGCGAAGCCGGCGCCGCCAATGCCGCGCTGTTCGCCGTCGCCATGCTGGCCAACGGCGACGCGGCGCTGAATGCCAAGCTGCAAGCCTTCCGTGCCGCCCAGACCGAGAAGGTCCTGGCCATGAAGCTGCCCGAAGTCTGAGCCGCAATGGGCGAGGACCAGCTTCGTTTCAGCGCCGACGAACTGCCGCAACGCATCCTCGTGTTGCGCGGCGAGCGCGTCATGATCGACAGCGATCTGGCAGAGCTCTACGGGGTGACGACGAAGCGCTTCAATGAACAAGTGAAGCGGAATCTCGAGCGTTTCCCGATCGATTTCATGTTTCAAGTGACACCCGAGGAAAAGGCCGAGGTGGTCGCAAATTGCGACCACCTCGGCAAGCTCAAATATTCCCCTCACCTGCCGCGCGTATTCACCGAACACGGCGCCATCATGGCGGCCAGTATTCTGAACAGTTCGCGTGCCGTCGAAATGAGCGTCTTCGTTGTCCGCGCCTTCGTTCGCCTGCGCCAGATGCTGGTCGAGCACAAGGACTTGGCCGAGCGTCTGGACGAGCTTGAAGCGCGTGTCGCGCGTCACGACAACACCCTATCCACCTTGGTGGCAACCATCCGGCAGATGGCGACCCCACCACTATCATCGTCGCGCCAGATCGGCTTCGTGACTGATTCTCAGGAGAAGAAACAATGATCCTGCCGCCCGCCACGCTGGGCATGCTTGGTGGTGGCCAGCTCGGCCGCTTCTTCGTTGCCGCCGCCCACGAACTGGGCTACCGGGTCTGGGTGCTCGACCCGGACAAGAATTCCCCCGCCGCCCAGATCGCCGAACGCCACTTCTGCGTTGCCTACGACGACTACGCCGCGCTCGACGAATTCGCTGCCGGTTGCGCCGCCATCACCACCGAATTCGAGAACGTGCCGGCAGCGACCCTCGACTACCTCGCCAAGTTCGTGCCGGTGCGCCCGCACGCGGCGGCGGTGGCGATCTGCCAGCACCGCGTCAGCGAGAAGTCCTTCCTGCGCGACAACGGTTTCCCGCACGGTCCGTTCGTCGAGGTCAACAGCGAAGCCGACCTGAAAGCCGCGCCGGCCAGCCTGTTCCCGGCCATCCTCAAGGTCGCCCGCTTCGGTTACGACGGCAAGGGCCAGGCGACGGTCAACAACGTCGCGGAGGCGCTGCTCGCCTTCGGCCAGTTCAAGGGCGAACAATGCGTGCTCGAACAGCGCCTGCCGCTCGACTACGAAGTCTCGGTCGTGCTGGCGCGCGACGAGCAGGGCAAGGTCGCCTGCTTCCCGACCGGCGAAAACCAGCATACGCGCGGCATCCTCGATGTCTCCATCGTGCCGGCGCGCACTTCCGGCTGCATGAAGAGCGACGCCGAAGACGTCGCCGCGCGCATCGCCGAAAAGCTCGGCTACATCGGCACCATGGGCGTCGAGTTCTTCGTCAGCCGCGGCCAGCTGCTGGTCAACGAAATGGCGCCGCGCCCGCACAACAGCGGCCACTACACCATCGACGCCTGCGTCACCAACCAGTTCGAGCAACAGGTGCGCGCGCTGTGCGGCCTGCCGCTGGGCGAGCCGCGCGCGCATTCGGCGTCGGTGATGGTCAACCTGCTCGGCGACCTGTGGTACGACGGCGATACCTACCGCGAACCCGACTGGTCGGTGCTCTACGCCATTCCTAATCTGAAGCTGCACCTCTACGGCAAGCACCACGCGCGCCCGGGCCGCAAGATGGGCCACTTCACGGTCATCGGCGACAACGCCGAAGCCGTGCAAAAAGCCGCGCTGGCCGCCCGCGCCGCCATCGGCATCAAGGACTGATGACGCCGTCCGACGCGGATTACCAGCGCGCTGTCGACCTGCTGCTGGCCGGCGAACTGGTCGCGCTGCCGACCGAGACCGTCTACGGCCTCGGCGCCGACGCCGCCAACCCGGCGGCAGTGGCGAAAATTTTCGCTGCCAAGGGCCGCCCGGCCGACCATCCGCTGATCGTCCACCTGGCCGGCCACGACGCCGTCGAGGCCTGGGCCGAGCAGGTGCCGGACGTCGCCTGGGAACTGATGGAAACTTTCTGGCCCGGCCCGCTGACGCTGATCCTGAAGAAGCAGGCCTGGGTGCCCGACGCCGTCACCGGTGGCCAGGACACCGTCGGCCTGCGCGTCCCCGGTCATCCGGTGGCGCTCGAACTGTTGCGCCGTTTTGCCACCGCCAAGGGAAGCCACGCCGGCATCGCCGCGCCGTCGGCCAACCGCTTCGGCCGCATCAGCCCGACCACCGCTGCCCACGTCGCCGAGGAGTTGGGCGAGGCCGTGCCGCTGATCCTCGACGGTGGCCCCTGCGCCGTCGGCATCGAATCGACGATCATCGACTGCTCCCGCGGCGAACCGGTGGTGCTGCGCCCCGGCCACATCTCGCCGCTGCATCTCGAAGCGGTGCTCGGCAAGGCACCGGCGATCGAAACCAGCCACGGCGCGCCGCGCGTTTCCGGCTCGCTGGAAGCGCATTACGCGCCGATCACGCCGCTGCGCGTGGTCACTGGCGAGCGCCTGCTCGACTTCCTCAACGCCCAGCGCCATCGCGGCGGCACCTGCGGTGTGATCAGTCCCAACCAGCCGCCGCAGGCCGGCATGCCGCACGCCTGGCGGATGCTGCCGGCCGACCCGGTCGGCTACGCCCACGACCTCTACGCCGCGCTTCGCGACATGGACCACGCCGGCGTCGACCTGATCGTCGTCGAAGCTCTGCCGGCCGGCGCCGAATGGACCGCCGTCGCCGACCGCCTGCGCCGCGCCGCGGCCGGCGCCGGGCAGAATTGAGCGGGCTTTTCCCTGCATCGCCAAGCCGCTTGCAGAAACCGCACCTGCCTAGGCTATAATGCGCGCCTTACGGGCCGATAGCTCAGCTGGGAGAGCGCCGCGTTCGCAATGCGGAGGTCGTGAGTTCGATCCTCATTCGGTCCACCAGGAACACCCGTCAAAACAGCGCATCGCACATCAAGTGCCATGCGCTGTTTTGTTTTGTGCTTGCGCAGCCTTGCGACAATTTGCCGCAGTCTACCCGTGCTGCTCCGGCGCTAACATCTGCGCCATCGTTATCGGGGGATGAAGATCATGCAGAACGCGCCAGTCCAGAAACAGCCGGAAATGACCTCCTTGTTGCTCGGCGCGGGTTTTGCGCTGGCTTCGCTGATCATCCTGCCGGCGGTGGCGCAGCGGGTCGGTCTGGGATCAAGTGTGACCATCGCCTTGCGCGGCGCGCTGATGCGGGCGGCCAACCGCTTCTAAGCGGCTGCTGCCCGGGGCTCCGGGTTGTGTCGTATGATCGCTGTCCTCTACCGGAGATCTTTCCTGTTGCGTCCTTCTCTTGTCGTTCTGGCTCTGTTGTCGGCGCTGGCCGTTGTCGCGACGTTGCTGATCGGCGTTGACGATAGCGGCGCCGATCAGCGCCTTGCGCGTCTGCGGGGAATGACGACGCAGTACGGGCTGACCGACCTGGCCCTGTTCTGCGAAGCGCGTTACACCCGCCATCCCAGCCAGGCCGACCGCCACGCCGCCTTCCAGGACCACCCGGCGGCTCTCGACCATTTTCCGAGTACGGCGATGCTGTCGCCGCCTACCGTCAAACGTGACCCCGATGCGAGCCTGGCTGGAAAAACAACTGCACCTGATTGATTTCACGATCGCCGCGCTGTCCCGGCGCAAGGCGCGCAGCCTCGGCCTGATCGCAGTCTTCTCGGCACTGGTCTTCGTTCTGGCGTCGCTGATGCTGTTCGGCCATGCCTTGCGCAGCGAGGCGCTGGCGGTGCTGGCCGGGGCGCCGGAAATGATCGTCCAGCGCCAGGTGGCCGGCCGCCACGACCTGCTGGCGCAGGCCGACATCGACCGTCTCGCCGGTTTGCCCGGGGTGGCCGAGGTGCAGGGGCGGCTCTGGGGCTATTACTACGACAGCGTGGTCAAGGCGAATTACACCCTGCTGGCGCGTCCGGAAAGCGAAGTCGCCGAGGGAACGCTGACCATCGGCAACGCGGTGGCGCGTGAGCGTGGCCTGGTGCCGGGTAACACCATTTCCTTCCGCAGCTATGCAGGCAAGCTGTTCAGCTTCAAGGTGGCGGCGGTGCTGCCCGAGGACAGTGAACTGCTGAGCGCAGACCTGGTGCTGCTGGCGGCCGGCGATTTCCGCCGCTTCTTCGACTACCCGGCCGGCCAATATACCGATGCTCTCGTGCACCCTGCCGCGGCACAGTCGGGCGCCGCGCTGGCGGCGGCGATCCGGGCGGCGCAGCCGGAATTGCGGCCGATCCCGCGCGCCGAGATCCTCGCCATCTATGCCCGTCTGTTCGGCTGGCGCGACGGCATCGGCCTCGCCGTGCTGGCCGGCGTGATCCTGGCCTTCGCCATCCTCGTCTGGGAAAAAGCGGCCGGCCTGCCCGCCGAGGAAAGGCGCGAAATCGGCATCCTCAAGGCGATCGGCTGGGAAGGCGGCGACGTCATCCGAATGAAGCTCTGGGAAGGTCTGCTGATAGCCCTGGCAGCCTTCCTGATCGGCTTCGTCGCCGCCTGGCTGCATGTCTTTCGCTACGATGCCGCCCTGTTTGCGCCGGCCCTGCGCGGCTGGTCGGTGCTTTACCCGAGCTTCCGCCTGTCGCCGGTGGTCGACCTGCGGCAACTGGCGACCTTGTTCCTCCTTACCGTCCTGCCTTACGCGCTGACCGTGCTGCTGCCGGTATGGCGGGCGGCGCGCACTGAGCCGGATGCGGTGATGCGGGCTTGATTGCACAGGCTGGGCAAGGCTATTGTCCTGAAATTACCCAGCGAAACGGATCGAACGTGCGTCCCCTCATCCTCTCCCTCGCCTTGCTGCTGCTCGCCGCCTGCGGCGGTGGCGAACCGGCCAAGGTCAATGT
The DNA here is from genome assembly GCF_041909095.1 of Azonexus sp. Lineage (GTDB taxonomy): Bacteria > Pseudomonadota > Gammaproteobacteria > Burkholderiales > Rhodocyclaceae > Azonexus. Next base: position 164,391 of record NZ_JAYREB010000004.1, read on the forward strand.
CGGCCTGGCGGCACCGGCCTTCACCACGCAACGTGCCGACGGCGCGCCAGTCAATTTTCCCGCCGATCTCGCCGGACATCCGGTGGTGTTGCGCTTCTGGGCCGACTGGTGCCGCTACTGCGAGGGCGAGATGAAGGCGATCGAAACCGTCTACGGCCGCCTGCAGCCGCGCGGACTGGTCGTGCTGGCGATGAATGCCGGCCAGGACAAGGCGACCGTCGATGCCTTCATGGGCAAGATCGGCGTCAGCTACCCGGCGCTGCTCGACGGCGATTCGGCGATTGCCAAGCGTTACGGCGTGGTCGGCCTGCCCACCACCTTCTTCATCGACGGTCAGGGCGTGGTGCGCGGCAAGATCGTCGGCGAGGCCGACGCCGCGACCTTCGAGCGCGAAGCGACGGCGCTCCTGCAATGAGCCAGGACGAGACGCGCTGCACCTTGTGCGGCCTGGACATCGGCGCCCGGCCTTTCACGCTCAAGGTGGGCGATCAGGCGTATCGTTTCTGCTGTGAAGGCTGTCGCGGCATCTACGAGATGCTGCACGACATCCAGGCGGCGCCGGACGGCGCCGACCAGAATCCAGACAATCCGCGAAAGGACGAAAAATGATCAAGGAAAACATGATGAAGCAGGTGCCGCAGATGCTATGCGACGCCGGTCAGGCGCTGGCCAAACCGGCCGGCAGTGGCGCCTTGATGGCAGCGGGCGGCGTGGCGGCCGGGCGCAGCCTGCTCGGTCGGGCGCTGCTGCCCAATCCGCTGGCCTTGCTGGCACTCGGCGCGGTTGGCGGCATCGCCGCCGGCTTCCTGCTCTTCAAGTACCAGAAGGAAATCACCGAGGGGCTGGGCAAACTGGGCGGCATGGGCAAGGATTTCGCGCTGCAGCGCAAGGAAAACCTCAACGACCTGATGGCCGAGGCCGAGGAAAAACTCTCCGGCGTCCAGCCGCCCGCCGCCGCAGCCAGCGACGCGGACCGGACCTGAGGAGGCGGCGATGGCAAACGCGCGGCAACTGGCGGAACGCATCGTCGTCCGCGAACGCGGCAGCGGCTACCTGTGCCTGGCGCTACCCGGCGAACTCTGCACGGCGGCGGTTGCCGCCGGCATAGAAGCCGGTATGGCGGGGCTGAGCGGCGTCCGCCGCGCCCATGTCGATGCGGCCGGGCAGTCGCTGACGCTGGGTTTCGATGCGGCGCAGCTATCGACGGCGAGCGTCGCCCGCCACCTGTTCTCCCTGCTCGAACGCTTGCCGGAGGAGGCGGCCGCCGCCGCGCCGGCGCTCGGCCTGCAGCCGGCGCTCGACCGCCTGAAGACGATCCTGATCCCGCCCGGCGAGGCGCCGCCCGGTTCGCTGCGCGCCCGCGTGCAGCCGGTGCTGGAAAGCGCGCTGACGGAAAAGGCGATGACCAATTTCTTCAACGACATCGTCGCCTTCTACCTGATCAAGACGCACTGGGACCTGATCACCAAGCGCTGGCTGCAGAATCCGCTGGCCTACAGCAACGCCTGGCTGACCGTCTTCTATCTGGTCTTCCTGCTGGTCCGCTACCGCAAGACATGAAGCATTTCCGCGTTGCCCACCGCCTGCGCCGTCGCCTGCGCATCGTCTCGCCGGTGCTGGTACGGCACGCGGAGCGCTGCTACCTGCTGGAGATCCTGCTGCGCAAGCAACCGGCGGTGCGCGAGGTCAGCGTCGTCGTCGACATCGGCTCGCTGACCGTTCGTTTCGATCCCGATACCTTGCCCGAGGCGCGCCTGCTGGCGACGCTCGACGCCATCCTCGGCCACCTGCAGGCGGCGCCGCCGCCCGCGCCGGTGGCGCCACCGCCGGCCGATGCGCCGCTCAGCGAGTGCTCGCTGTCGGTGGAGGGGATGACCTGCGCTTCCTGCGCGCTGCTGATCGAGATGAAGCTGCGGCGCGATCCAAGGGTGCGCGAGGCCAACGTCAATTTCGCCGCCGCCAGTGTCAACGTGCGCGGCGCGATCGACCGTGCCGGCGTAACCGAGGTGATCCGCCGCCTCGGTTACGCGGCGCAGCCGATGGACACGCTGGCGCAGCGCCGCCAGGTGATCGCCCGCGAGCAGGCGCGCATCGCCGAGGCGCGGCGGCGCAGCCTGCGCTCGGCGCTGCTCAGCGCGCCGGTGGTGCTGTCCGGGATGTTGATGCACCGCTCGCCGGCGTTGCGCCTGATCGAGTTCGCGCTGTCGTCGGCGGTGCTCTTCGGCAGTGGCGGCGAGATCTTCCGCAAGGCCTGGCAGCTCGCCCGCCAGGGCGAGGCCAACATGGACACGCTGATCGCCATCGGCGCCGGCGCCGCCTGGGGCTACAGCTTGCCCGGCCTGTTCGGGCGTCGCCATCACGTCTATTTCGAATCGGCCGCGGCGATCTGCGCCTTCGTGCTGTTCGGGCGTTATCTGGAAGAGCGCGCCAAGGGCAAGGCCGGCGAGGCGATCCGCCAGCTGATCGAACTGCAGCCGGAAACCGCGCTGCGCGTCGCGGCCGACGGCGCGGAGAGCGAAGTTCCGATCGACGACGTGCGCCTCGGTGACCGCCTGCGCGTGCGCGCCGGCGCCCGCGTGCCGAGCGACGGCATCGTCGTCGATGGCGCGAGCAGCGTCGACGAAGCGATGCTCAGCGGCGAATCGCTGCCGGTCGCCAAGGCGCCCGGCGATCACGTCGTCGGCGGCTGCATCAACGGCACCGGCAGCTTCGTGCTGCGTGTCACGGCGGTCGGTGCCGACACCGTGTTGTCCGGCATCGTCCGCCTGGTCGATCAGGCGCAGGGCAGCAAGCTGCCGGTGCAGAAACTGGCCGACCGCATTTCGGCGCGTTTCGTGCCGGCGGTGGCCGGCGTCGCCGGGCTCACCTTCGGCGGCTGGGCGCTGGCCGGCGCGCCGGCGGCGACGGCGCTGTCGCATGCCGTCGCCGTGCTGCTCATCGCCTGTCCCTGCGCCCTCGGCCTGGCGACGCCGACGGCGATCATGGTCGGCACCGGCCAGGCGGCGCGGCGCGGCATCTACATCCGCCACGGCGAAGCGCTGGAAACCGCGGCGCAACTGACGACGCTGGTCTTCGACAAGACCGGCACGATCACCGAGGGCCGGCCGACGGTCAGCGATGCCGTGCTCGCCGCCGGCCACGACGAGGCGCGGCTGGCGGCGCTGCTCGGCGCCGCCGAAAGCGGCTCCGAACACTTCCTGGCGCGCGCGCTGGGCGACTGGTGCCGCCAGCGTCAAGCCGGCGCGCTGACTGCCGAATCCTTCGCCGCGCTACCCGGGCGCGGTGTCGTTGCGCAGGTTGACGGGCAGCGGCTGGTGATCGGCAACGCCGACCTCCTGCGCGAGCAGGGCGTCGATCCGGCGCCCTGGCAGGCAACCGCCGAGCGCTTCGCGGCGCAAGGCAAGACGCCGGTGTATGTGGCGCTCGACGGCGTGCCGGCGGCGATCTTCGCGATTGCCGACCAGGCCCGCCCGGGCGCCCGCGAAGCGATCGCGCTGCTGCACCGGCTCGGCCTGCAAACCGTGATGGCGACCGGCGATCTCGACGCCGTTGCCCGCCACGTCGCCGCCGAAGTCGGCATCGAGCGCGTGCTCGCCCGCCTGACGCCGGCTGACAAGCTGGCGCTGGTGCGCGAACTGCAGGCTGCTGGCGGCAAGGTCGGCATGGTCGGCGACGGCATCAACGACGCCCCTGCGCTGACCGCCGCCGACGTCGGCTTCGCCATCGGTGGCGGTGCCGGCATCGCCGTCGAGGCGGCGGCGGTGACGCTGGTTGGCGGCGACATCGCCCGCGTCGCTGCCGGCATCGACCTGTCGCGGCGGACGATGGCGATCATCCGCCAGAACCTGTTCTGGGCACTCGGCTACAACGTCGTCGCCATTCCCTTCGCCGCCGCCGGCCGGCTGACGCCGATGATCGCCGCTGCGGCGATGGCGATGAGTTCGCTGTCGGTGGTCGGCAACTCGCTGCGCTTGCAACGGTGATGGATTTTTCTCCCGCCGCCGGCCAGCTGCCGCTGTTCCTCGCCTTCATGACCGGCCTGCTCGGCAGCGGCCACTGCCTGGGTATGTGCGGCGGCCTGGTGTCCGCCTTCTTCATGAAGCTCGGCGCGCGCGGCCCGGCGCCTTATCTTGCCTACCACGGCGCGCGTATCGGCATCTACGCCGTGGTCGGCGTGATCGCCGCCGGGCTCGGCCAGGTGCTCGTGTCCACTGGCTGGATCGGTCTCTGGCAGGGGGTGCTGCAGATCGTCGCCGGCCTCGTCGTGATCCTGCTCGGCCTCGACCTGCTCGGCGTCTCGCCGTGGCGCAACAGCCTCGGCTTCGCGCCGGTCGCCTGGCTGCGTCGCCAATTCACGCTGGCGGTGCAGAAAGGCCCGGTGCGCGGCGCGTTGATCGGCGGTGCGATCAACGGCCTGATGCCTTGTTCGATGACGATGGCGATGGCGGTCAAGGCCACCACCGTGCCCTCGCTCGGCGGCGGTGCGCTGCTCATGCTCGCCTTCGGTGCCGGCACCTTGCCGTCGATGCTCGCCGCTTCCGTCCTTTTCGGCCGCCTCGGCCCGCGCCTGCGCGGCTGGCTGCTCAAGGGCGCCGCCCTGTTCGTCATCGCCCTGGGCGCGTCGACGCTGTGGCAGGGCCTGCGCTATTACCTGGTGATGTACCGCCTGATCGTCTGACCCCCGCTTCGGGTCCCGGTCGCCTGCGTGCGACATTCGGTCACTTCTAGCCCTCTGGTCAGCCGCCGAGAATCCGCCGGTCTGCTTCCGCCATCACAGACAAGCCAGCAAGGCACGTGGGGCGGCAGCGGGGGACGCCAGTTACATAACCGGAAACAGGCCGGAGGGTAGATGCAAACGAAAGCAACCGTGGCGATCGCGGGCGCTGCGCGGCATTCATTGCCGTGGCGCCGGCATGCCGGATCGGGCATCGGCGACTCCTGTCTGCTCATCAACCAGGGAGTATCGTCATGATCGACTCGACAGTTGTCGACCTGTCACGGCTGCAGTTCGCGGCCACCGCCTTCTACCATTTTCTCTTCGTTCCCTTGACGCTGGGTCTGTCGATCCTGCTGGCCATCATGGAAACCGTCTATGTGATGACCGGCAAGGAGATCTACCGGGACATGACCAAGTTCTGGGGCAAGCTGTTCGGCATCAACTTCGCGCTCGGCGTCACCACCGGCATCACCATGGAGTTCCAGTTCGGCACCAACTGGGCCTATTACTCGCACTATGTCGGCGACGTCTTCGGCGCGCCGCTGGCGATCGAGGGGCTGATGGCCTTCTTCCTCGAGTCGACCTTCATCGGTCTCTTCTTCTTTGGCTGGGATCGCTTGTCGAAGCGCGGCCACCTGGTGATCAACTACCTGACCGGCATCGCCTCGAACTTCTCGGCGCTGTGGATCCTGATCGCCAACGGCTGGATGCAGAACCCGGTCGGTTCCGAGTTCAGTTTCGTCACCATGCGCATGGAGATGACCTCCTTCGCCGACGTGCTGCTCAACCCGGCGGCGCAGGCGAAGTTCGTTCATACCGTGTCGGCCGGTTACGTCACCGGCTCGATCTTCGTCCTCGGCATCAGTTCCTGGTACCTGCTCAGGGGCGTGCATGTCGAGTTCGCCCGCCGTTCCTTCCGCATTGCCGCCTCTTTCGGGCTGGCCGCGGCGTGTTCGGTGATCGTCCTCGGCGACGAGTCGGGCTACGCGGTGACCGAGCACCAGCAAACCAAGCTGGCGGCGCTTGAAGCGATGTGGAAGACCGAGCCGGCGCCGGCGCCGTTCACCCTGTTCGCGCTGCCCGATGACCAGCAGCGCACCAACCACGCCGAAGTGCAGATTCCCTACGCGCTCGGCCTGATCGCCACGCGCTCGACCGATACCGTGTTGCCTGGTATCGACCAGCTCGAAGTACGCGCCGCCGAACGCATCACCACCGGCATCGAGGCGGTCAAACTGCTCGAGAAACTGCGCGCCGGTAGCGCCAGCGAAACCGAGAAGGCCCGCTTCGCGGCGATCAAGGATGATCTCGGCCACGGTCTGCTGCTCAAGAAATACACCGCCGATGTCGCCCAGGCGACGCCGGAGATGATCGCCCGCGCCGCGCGCGACACCATCCCCGACGTGGCGCCGATGTTCTGGACCTTCCGCATCATGGTCGTCCTCGGTTTCCTGATGCTGGCGCTGATGGCCATCGCCTTCTGGGAATCGGCGAAGAACCGGATCGGCGAGAAGCGCTGGCTGCTGCGCTGGGCCCTGTGGTCGATCCCGCTGCCCTGGCTGGCCTGCGAAATGGGTTGGTTCGTCGCCGAGTACGGCCGCCAGCCGTGGACCATCTACGGCATCCTGCCGACCAACCTGTCGACCTCGGCGCTCACCAGCACCAGCCTCTATGGCTCGCTCGCCGGCTTCGTCGGCTTCTACACCCTGCTGCTGGTCGCCGAGATGTACCTGATGGTCAAGTTCGCCCGCCTCGGTCCGGCCAGCCTCGGCACCGGCCGCTACGAAGGCGAAAGCGCCCTGCTCAATCCCGCCAAGTGAGGAAACCGTCATGCTCGATTACGAAACCCTGAAACTCGTCTGGTGGCTGCTGGTCGGCGTCCTGCTGCTCGGCTTCGCCGTCATGGACGGCCACGACATGGGGGTCGGCACGCTGCTGCCCTTCATCGGCAAGAACGACGTTGAACGCCGCATCATCATCAACACCGTCGGTCCGCACTGGGACGGCAACCAGGTCTGGTTCATCACCGGCGGCGGCGCCATCTTCGCCGCCTGGCCGCTGGTCTACGCGACCGCCTTCTCGGGCTTTTACTGGGCGATGCTGGCCGTGCTCTGGGCGCTGTTCTTCCGTCCGGTCGGCTTCGATTACCGGAGCAAGATCGACAACCCGACCTGGCGCAAGACCTGGGACTGGGGCTTGTTCGTCGGCGGCGCCGTGCCCTCGCTGATCTTCGGTGTCGCCTTCGGCAACCTGCTGCAGGGGGTGCCCTTCCACTTCGAGAGCAACCTGATGCCGGTCTATACCGGTAGCTTCTGGGCCCTGCTCAATCCCTTCGCGCTGTTGGCCGGCGTCGTCAGTTTCGCGATGCTGACCTTCCACGGCGCCAATTACCTGATGATCCGTACCGAAGGCGCCGTCTATCAGCGGGCCAAGCTCGCCTCAACGCTGTTCGGCAGCGTCATGCTGGTCGCCTTCGCCGGCGCCGGCGTCTGGGTGGCGATGGGGATTTCCGGCTACGTCATCACCTCGCCGGTCGATCCCGGCGCGCTGCCTGATCCGCTCGCCAAGACGGTGGCGCTGCAGGCCGGTGCCTGGCTCGCCAACTTCAAGGCGCAGCCGCTGCTGTGGGCGATCCCCGGGGCCGGTTTTGCCGGCGGTCTGCTCGGTATCGTCTGCGCCCGCGCCGACAAGCCGCTGCTCGCCTTCATCGCCAGCGCGGTCGCCGAACTCGGGGTGATCGGCACGGCCGGCGTCGCCATGTTCCCCTTCGTCATGCCGTCCTCCACCGACCTGCGCTCCAGCCTGACGGTCTGGGACAGCGTTTCCAGCCACCTGACGCTGACGGTGATGTTCTGGGCGGCGCTGATCTTCACGCCGATCGTCATCGCCTATACCGGCTGGGCCTACCGCGTGATGTCCGGCAAGGTCACCGCCGGCTACATCGAAGCCAACAACAAGTCCGCTTACTGAAAGGGGAAAGAGATCATGTGGTATTTCAGCTGGATACTGGGCCTCGCCATGGCCATCCTGTTCGCCGTCGTCAATGCCCTGTGGTTCGAGGCGCAGGTCGATCGCGCAGAACAGGACAAATAAGCTCTCGTTGACGGCGGCCATCGGGGCTGCCGCCTTGCCGGGACGTTCCGTCGGGACGTCCCGGTTTTTTTATTCGACGGCGAAACCGAGGTCCGGCGGCCGCCGTTTGGCCAGCTTGCGCTGCAGGGTACGGCGGTGCATCTTGAGGGCGCGAGCGGTGGCCGAGATGTTGCCATCGTTTTCCGCCAGCTTGCGCTGGATGTATTCCCACTGCAGGTGCTGGACACTGAGTTGCTCCTCGTCGATCCGGGTGTCCAGCGCAATGTTGTCGTCCAGCAGGGCGCGTACCAGGTCGCCGGTGTTCGCCGGCTTCGGCAGGTAATGACAGGCGCCCAGGCGCATCGCGGCGACCGTCGTCTGGATGCTGGCGTAGCCGGTCAGGATGACGATGCGCGCGGCGGGTGCGTAGGCGAGCAGGGGGCGAATCAGGTTGAGCCCGGATTCGCCGCGCAGGTTGAGGTCGAGCACGACGTAGGCCGGTGCCTGCTCGGCGCAGGCGGCCAGCGCTTCGTCGGCACTGCTCGCGGTGCGCACTGCGAAACCGCGCCGCTGCAGCGAGCGGGCAAGCAGCGAGCGGTAACTCTCGTCATCTTCGACGACGAGCAGGGGGCGGCTGGCAGGGGTCATGGCGATGGCTTTCCGGGCAAAGGCAGATGGAGTTCGATGTGCTGGTCGGTAAAGTGCAATGTGCCGCCGGCGCGGGCGAGTGCGGCGCGTGCCGGCGCCAGGTCGGCGCCGTCGGCGACGTCGTCGAGCTGGATGGTCAATGCGCCGGCCATGCTGCTGGCGTGCAGCCGCAGGGGGCCGCCGTCGCGCGCGGCGTGTTCCAGCAGATGGGCGAGGGCGTTTTCGCCGGCGATGTCGAAATCCGGGGCATGTTGTTCCAGCGTCGGCGCTATCGTGTAGCGCAGGCTGCTTGCTGGGTGGGTGGCCTGCCAGGCCTGCAGGAAGGCGTCGAGCCAGTGGGCGATCGACGGCCGGTTGGTGCCGGCCGGCTGGCTGGCGCGGCCGGAGAGGTGGTTGAGCGTCTGCCGGCAGCGCTCGATCTGCTGTCGCATCAGTGCCAGATCGTCGCGGTAGGCGGGCGGAAAATTGCTGTCTTCCGCCCACTCCTCAAGCAGCAGGTTGAGGGTGGACAGCGGCGTCGCCATTTCGTGGGCGGCACTCGCCGCCAGCGTGCCGATCGAGGCCAGCCACTCGTCCTGGAGCGTTTTTTCCCGGGCCAGCGCCAGCGCCGCGTCGCGTTCGCGTAGCGCGGCGCCCATGCTCTGAATGAACCAGATCGAAACCACCGTGGACACGACAAAGACCAGCCACATGCCGAGCAGGTGCAGGTAAGTGGCGCGTTGCGCATCGAGGATGGGCAGCGGCAGGTAGTAGCGCCACAGGAAGGAATAGAGGAGGACCGAGATCAGCCCGAGCAGCCAGGCTCGCCGCCGGTCGAGGACGATGGCACCGAAGGCGACCAGCGGCAGCAGGACCGAAATCAGCGGGTTGGTCGCGCCGCCCGAGAAATAGATGAAGATCGACCAGCTCAATACGTCGAACTGCAACTGAGTCCAGGGCGAGATCAGCGCCACGTCATCGCCGGTGTGCAGGTGCGAGGCCAGCCACAGACAGCCGTTGAGGCAGGCGACGACGACCGTGAAGGCGAGCAGTCGGGGCAACACTTCGGCATTGCCGAGAACACTGGTGCTGACCGCTGCAGCGAGCAGCATGCCGCCGATCGAGAACCAGCGCAGGTCGATCAGGCGGGTCCGGGTGAGCTGGGTGAGCGTGGTGAGCACGGGCAAAAAAGAAGCCCCGGGGCCGGGGCTGAAGGGATCGAGAGGTGTTTTCCTGAAAACACTGATCGACACGATAGCGCCAGCGCCGCCGCCTGGGGAGTGACCGAATGTCGCACCCGCCTGTGGGCGAGCAGCAGGCTTATCCGGGGCCGTGCAGCCGACCGCGGGAACGCGTCTGGTAGTCGCGCAGCTGGCGCCGCCGCCTGGCTTTGACCCGCCAGTACCAGACGGCGCTGATCACGACATAGCTGAGCAGACCGAACAGCGAGGCCATGACGGCCAGTCCGGTGATCAGCGGCAGGCCGAGACGGCGGATGCGCTCGACGACACCGGCGTCGTTTGCCGTCGCGGCGGTCGGCGGTGGCGCGGCGGCCGGTTCGCCGCCGTGCAGCCAGACGCCGAGCTTGTAGGCGGCGTAATAGACCGGACCGAAAGTCACCGGATTGGTGACCAGCGTGCTCGCCGCGGCGGCCGGCACGTTGGCGCGTAGCAGGATGGCGGCGGCGGCCGAGAAGGGAATCTGGGCAATCGGGATGAGCAGGCCGAAGAAGATGCCGATCGCCACGCCGAGCGCGACGCCGCGCCGCGACCAGTGCCACAGCCGGGGATTGGCCAGGAAGGGATGCAGCCAGCGCAGCCAGCGGTTGGCCATGATCTGCTCCCGGGTCGGGACAAGGGCGCGCAGGCGGCTGACGAATTGTTTCATGGCGAAGGTTGGGCGGCGGTCGGGGCTGGGGGGCTGGGCGGCAAATCATACCGTTTCGGCAATTTTGCGGGGGGCGGCGAGGGCAGTTTCGCGCCGCGCCGGTCGCCGTTTTCGCGTTGCTTGCAACGCGGCCGGCTTGGCTCAATACTGTGCAGCAGAAGCTCGCGGCAGGTCGGCGGGCTTCCGGCAATAAGCGGCGCCAGCCGCAAGACAAGAATCCCTGATGGAGGAAGACAATCATGAACCAAGCCGTTCACCTGCGCGCCCACAAGCTGTCGGCCAGTGCCACCCTGTGCCTTACCGGTTTCAACCTGCTCGCCGCCGATTCGCCGGCAATCGAGGCGATGACCGATTTTTCCCGTGTTGCCGCGGTCAGCATCGCGCCCGAGGCGCTGATCGACGAAGCCAACGCCCGCATGATCTCGCGCGGCGTCCGCCTGCTCATGGTGCTCGGCAAGGACGACGAAGTGGTCGGCCTGATCACCGCCCGCGACATTCTCGGCGAGAAGCCGCTGCAGCTTGCCCAGGCGCGCGCCTGCAAGCGCGACGAACTGCGCGTCAGCGAACTGATGACGCCGATCGGCAGCATCGACACGCTGACCCTCGATGACGTGCTGCGTGCCCGCGTCGGCGAAATCCTCGACGCCCTGAAGCAGCTCGGCCGTCAGCACATCCTGGTCGAGGACAGCGATCCGCAGACCGGCCTGCCGCGCGTGCGTGGCGTCTTCTCGGCAACCCAGATCGGCCGTGCGCTGGGCGTGCCGGTGCTCGGCTTCGACCTGCCGCGCACCTTCGCCGAGATCGAGGCGGCGCTGGCCAACTGAGCCGGCGACTCAGGGTAAACGAGCGTGGCGCGCCGCCACGCTCTGACCCAACATGAGCGTTTTCTGCGGCTGACGGAGGAAACGATGGCGGGTGGTATTTCGAGCAATCCGATGGGCAAGGTGATGTCGGCGCGCGCCGCCGTCGCCCGTATTCGTGACGGCGACACCGTCGCCACCGGCGGTTTCGTCGGCATCGGCTTCGCCGAGAACATCGCCGTTGCGCTCGAACAGCGCTTCCTCGAAGCGCGCGAGAGCGACGCGCACGGCCTCGGCAGCCCGCGCGGCCTGACCCTGGTCTATGCGGCCGGGCAGGGCGACGGCAAGGAACGCGGTCTCAACCATCTCGGCCACGATGGCCTGGTCGACCGCGTCATCGGCGGCCACTGGGGGCTGGCGCCGCGCCTGCAGGAGCTGGCGGTGGCCAACCGGGTCGAGGCCTACAATCTGCCGCAGGGCGTCATCACCCATTTGTTCCGCGACATCGCCGCCGGCAAGCCGGGGACGATCAGCCGCATCGGCCTCGGCACCTTCGTCGATCCGCGCTTCGACGGCGGCAGGCTGAACCAGCGGACGACCACCGAGATCGTCCGCCTGATGGAAATCGACGGCGAGGAATACCTGTTCTACAAGGCCTTCCCGATCCACGTCGGGATCATCCGCGGCACCACCGCCGACCCCGACGGCAACGTCACGATGGAGAAGGAAGCGCTGACGCTGGAGGCGCAAGCCATTGCGATGGCGGCGCGCAATTCGGGCGGCATCGTCATCGTCCAGGTCGAACGGATCGCCGAGCGCGGCTCGCTCAATCCACGGCAGGTGAAGATTCCCGGCATCCTGGTCGACTGCGTGGTGGTCGCCGAAAAGCCCGAATACCACATGCAGACCTTCGCCGAGCCCTACAGCCCGGCGTTTTCCGGCGAAATCCGGGTGCCGATGTCGGCGCTTGCGCCGATGCCGATGAGCGAACGCAAGATCATCGCCCGCCGCGCGGCGATGGAGCTGACGCCGGGGGCCGTGGTCAATCTCGGCATCGGCATGCCGGAAGGCGTCGCCGCCGTCGCCGCCGAGGAAGGCATCGTCGACCTGCTGACGCTGACTGCCGAACCCGGCGTCATCGGCGGCGTGCCAGCCGGTGGCCTCAACTTCGGCGCCGCCACCAACACCCAGGCGGTGATCGACCAGCCCAGCCAGTTCGACTTCTACGACGGCGGCGGCCTCGACATCGCCTTCCTCGGCCTGGCCCAGGCCGACCGCCAGGGCAACCTCAACGTCTCGCGCTTCGGCCCCCGGCTGGCCGGCGCCGGCGGTTTCATCAACATCTCGCAGGCGGCGCGCAAGGTTGTCTTCGTCGGCACCTTCAGCGCCGGCCAACTGGAAGTCGCGGTTGACGGTGGCCGTCTGCGCATTCTGCAGGACGGCTCTGCGGTCAAGTTCGTCGACGCAGTCGAACACCGCACCTTCTCCGGTCCGCAGGCGGTCCGTCGCGGCACGCCGGTGCTCTACGTCACCGAGCGCTGCGTCTTCGAACTGAGCGCCGCCGGTCTGGTACTGACTGAAATCGCCCCCGGCGTCGACCTGCAGCACGACATCCTCGAGCGCATGGACTTCGCACCGCTCTTGCCGACCGCGCCGCGCCTGATGGACGCGCGCATCTTCCACGAAGAAGCGATGCACCTGCGCGCCGATATCCTCGACCAGAACCGCGGCTGAGCCTGATCGGCCCGGCGCATTCGGCGGACCTGCAGCAACGCGGTATCATCCGCAGGTTTTCCAGCCCGGGCAGGTTCGGCATGATCGACAGGCAGACTCAGTTCTTATCCCGTTTGACAGCTTTCCGGCGTGCCGGCGCGCTGGCGCTCGTCCTGCTGCTCGCCGCCTGCGGCAAGGAAGCGGTGGCGCCGCAGGCTGCTGCCAAGCCAGCGCTGAGCGTTGCCGTGGTGGCGCCGCAGACGGTCGATTGGCCGCGTACCCTGGGCGCCAACGGCGACGTCGTTGCCTGGCAGGAAGCGGTGATCGGCGCCGAATTGTCCGGCCTGCGTATCGTCGAGGTCGCCGTCGATGTCGGCCAGACGGTGCGCAAGGGCCAGGTGCTGGCGCGTCTCGACGCGGCGACGGCGGCCAGCGAGCAGGCCGAGGCGCGGGCGGCGGTGGCCGAGCTGGAGGCCAGCGTGGCCGAGGCGCGCGGTAACGCGGCACGGGCCAAGGAATTGCAGGCGAAGGGTTTCTACAGCCAGCAGATGAACACCCAGTACCAGACCGCCGAACAGGCAACGGCCGCCCGCCTGGCGGCGGCGCGGGCGCGGCTGGATGCGGCGGCGCTGCGTCTGGCGCGCACCGAGATCAAGGCGCCGGACGATGGCGTCATCGCGGCGCGCAGCGCTGCCGTCGGTTCGCTGGCGACGGCTGGCCAGGAACTGTTCCGGCTGATCCGCGGCGGCCGTCTCGAATGGCGGGCGGCGGTGCCGTCGGCCGACCTCGGGCGGATCGTCGTTGGCGGTCCAGCGCATCTTTCCGCGCCGGACGGCGCGACGGTCGATGGCAAGGTACGCCAGGTGGCGCCAGCGGTCGATCCGGCGACCCGTAACGGTATCGTCTTCGTCGATCTGCCGACGAGCGGCGCGCTCCGCGCCGGCATGTTCGCGCGCGGCGAGTTCGAACTCGGCCGGGCGCCGGCGCTGGCCGTGCCGCAGGCTGCGGTGGTGCTGCGCGAGGGCTTCGCCTACGTCTTCACCTTGCAGGGCGCCGACCGCGTCGCCCAGGCCAAGGTCGGCCTCGGCCGTCGCCAGGGCGAGCTGGTCGAGATCGTCGACGGCTTGCCGGCGGGGGCGCGCATTGTCGCCAGCGGCGCCGGTTTCCTCGCCGACGGCGACCTCGTGCAGGTCATCGCCGCGGGTGGCGGTCAATGAACGTTTCCGCCTGGTCGATCCGCAACCCGATCCCGGCGATCCTGCTCTTCCTGCTGCTGACGCTGGCCGGGCTGGTCGCCTTCAAGGGCATGAAGGTGCAGCAGTTCATGGATGTCGACCTGCCGACGGTGACGGTCAGCGCCAGCCTGCCCGGCGCCGCGCCGGCGCAGATGGAAACCGAGGTGGCGCGCAAGATCGAGAATTCGGTGGCGACGCTGCAGGGGGTCAAGCACATCTACACCACGGTGCAGGACGGGACGGCGACGATCACCGTCGAGTTCCGCCTGGAAAAGCCGACCCAGGAAGCGGTCGACGACGTGCGCGACGCGCTGTCGCGGATCCGCTCCGACCTCCCGGGCGACCTCAAGGACCCGGTGGTGAGCAAGGTGTCGGTGGCCGGCGCGCCGATCCTGACCTACACCGTCGCCTCGTCGCGGATGGACGAGGAGGCGCTCTCCTGGTTCGTCGACAACACCATCGCCAAGGCCATCCTCAGCGCCCGCGGCGTTGGTGCCGTGGCCCGCGTCGGCGGCGTCAGCCGCGAGCTGCGCGTCGAACTCGACCCGGCCCGCCTGCTCGCGCTCGGCGCCTCGGCAGCCGACATCTCGCGCCAGTTGCGGCAAATCCAGCAGGAAGCCTCGGGCGGCCGCGCCGACATCGGCGGCGTCGAGCAATCAGTGCGCACCATCGGCACCGTCGGCTCGGCGGCCGAACTGGCGGCGATGGACATCGTCCTCGGCGACGGTCGCCATGTCCGCCTCGACCAGATCGCCAGCGTCAGCGACGACATCGCCGAACGGCGCAGCGCGGCGCTGCTCAACGGCAAGCCGGTGGTCGGCTTCGAAATCTCGCGCAGCAAGGGTGCCGGCGAAGTCGAGGTGGCGGACTCGGTGGCCGTCGTCCTCGCCCGCCTGCGCGCGGAACACCCGGACATCGAGATCACCGAGGCCTTCAACTTCGTCGATCCGGTGATCGAGAACTACGAAGGCTCGATGTGGCTGCTCATCGAAGGCGCCATCCTCGCCGTCATCGTCGTCTGGCTGTTCCTGCGCGATGGCCGCGCCACCTTCGTCGCCGCCACCGCGCTGCCACTGTCGATCATCCCGACCTTCGCCGCGATGTACCTGATGGGCTTCACGATCAACGTCGTCAGCCTGCTCTCGCTGTCGCTGGTGGTCGGCATTCTGGTCGACGACGCCATCGTCGAGATCGAGAACATCATGCGCCACCTGGCGATGGGCAAGACGCCCTACCAGGCGGCCATGGAAGCGGCCGACGAGATCGGCCTGGCGGTCATCGCCACCACCTTCACGCTGATCGCGGTGTTCCTGCCGACCGCCTTCATGAGCGGCGTCGCCGGCAAGTTCTTCATCGAGTTCGGGTGGACGGCGGCGATTGCCGTCTTCTTCTCGCTGGTCGTCGCCCGCATGCTGACGCCGATGATGGCCGCCTACCTGCTGCGCCCCACCGCCGCCCACGCCCAGCCGCGCTGGCTGCGCATCTACGAGGGCTGGGCCGGCTGGTGCCTGCGTCACCGGCTGCTGACCCTGGTCGCCGCCGCCGCCTTCTTTTTCGGCTCCTTCGCGCTGGTGCCGCTGCTGCCGACCGGCTTCCTGCCGCCGGACGACCTGTCGCAGACCCAGGTCCATGTCGAACTGCCACCCGGCGCCCGCTTCGCCGAAACGCTGACGGCGGCGGAACAGGCGCGGAGTATCGTCGCCGCCCATCCGCAGGTGCGCCTGGTCTATACCGCGCTCGGCGGCGGGTCAGCCGGCAAGGACCCGTTCATGCCGGGCGGCGCCGCCGAGGTGCGCAAGGCGACGCTGACCGTGAACATGACGCCGCGCGGCGAGCGTTCGGGGGTCAGCAAGCAGCAGATCGAGGGCGAACTGCGCCAGGCGCTGGTAGCGGTGCCAGGGGCGCGGATCAAGGTTGGCCTCGCTTCGGCCAACGAGAAGTACGTCATCGTCCTGGCCGGCGAGGACGGCGAGCTGCTGGCCAGCCATGCCCGCCAGGTCGAGCGCGAGCTGCGCGGCATTGCCGGCATCGGCAGCGTCACCACGACAGCCAGCCTGACCCGCCCGGAACTGGTGATCCGCCCCGATTTCGCGCGCATGGCCGACCTCGGCGTCACCTCGGCGGCGATCGCCGACACCCTGCGCATCGCCACCGCCGGCGACTACGACCAAGGGCTGGCCAAGCTCAACCTGCAGCAGCGCCAGGTGCCGATCGTCGTCAAGCTGCCGCCGGCCGCCCGCGCCGACCTCGACCTGCTGCGCCAGCTCACCGTCCCCGGCCGCCACGGCCCGGTGCTGCTGGCCAATATCGCCAGCGTGGACATCGCCGGCGGGCCGGCCGAGATCACCCGTTACGACCGCCTGCGCAACATCAACTTCGAGGTCGAACTGAACGGCCAGGCGCTCGGCGACGTCGAGAAGGCGGCGCTGGCGCTGCCCAGCCTGCAGCAACTGCCGCCCGGCATCATCCAGACGACGATCGGCGACGCCGAGGCGATGGGCGAACTGTTCGCCAGCTTCGGCCTGGCGATGGCCACCGGCGTGCTCTGCATCTACATCGTGCTGGTCCTGCTGTTCAAGGATTTCGTGCAGCCGGTGACCATCCTGGCGGCGCTCGTGCTGTCGGTGCCGGGCGCCTTCCTGGCGCTGTTCATCGCCCAGAAGGCCTTGTCGATGCCGTCGATGATCGGCCTCATCATGCTGATGGGGATCGCCACCAAGAACTCGATCCTGCTCATCGACTACGTCGTCCTTGCCCGCCGCGACCACGGGCTCGACCGCTGGCATGCGCTGCTCGACGCCTGCCGCAAGCGGGCGCGGCCGATCGTCATGACCACCATCGCGATGGGCGCCGGCATGCTGCCGATCGCGCTCGGCATTGGCGCCGACCCCAGCTTCCGGGCACCGATGGCGATCGTCGTCATCGGCGGCCTGATCACCTCAACCTTCCTCAGCCTGCTGGTGATCCCGGTCGTCTTCACCTATGTGGACGACCTCATCGCCTGGCTCGGCCGCCGCCGCGCAGCCGCGGCTCCCGGAGAGACGGCATGAACGTCCATGTTTCCATCCTCTTCGCCTCGGCCATCCTCCTCGCGGCCTTCGCCATCGAGCGAGCCGGCCGGCGTTTCCGGATCCCGCCGGTGATCCTGCTGATCGCCGCCGGCATGCTGACCAAGCCGCTGCTCCATGTCGCCGGCTGGACGCTGGCCGGGCTCGACATGGTGGTGCCGATCATCGGCACCATCGGCCTGGTGCTGATCGTCCTCGAAGGTTCGCTCGACATCTCGCTGTCGCGCGAACGCCTGTACTCGGCGCGGGCGGCAATGTGGATGGCGCTGCTCGGCTTCCTAGTCTGCTTTGCCGTGCTGATGCCCTTGATCGAACTCTATTTCGCCTTCGGCTATTTCAAGGCGGCGGTGATCGCCGTGCCCTTCGCGCTGATTTCCAGTGCCGTCGCCATCCCCAACAGCCAGTTCCTGCCGGCGCACGGCCGTGAATTCGTCGTCTATGAAAGCGCGCTGTCCGACATCATCGGCGTCATCGTCTTCTTCGCCCTGGTCCATTCCGACGGTTCCTTCCTTGGCGTCGTCCAGGGACTGCTCGGCGGCGGCCTGGTGTCGCTGGTGCTGTCGGTGATCTGCGCCATCGGTCTGGCCCTGATCCTGATGCACAGCCGCGGGCCGATCCGCTTCCTGCCGCTGCTTGCCGGCCTGCTCGGCCTCTACGCGGCGGGCAAGCTGCTCTACCTGTCGCCGCTGATCATGGTCCTGCTGTTCGGGCTGACCATCAACAACCCGCTGCTGATCACCCGGGTGCCGCTGTTCGAGCACTGGATGAGCGACCACTACGACACGACGCTCAACGAGTTCAAGGCGATCGCCTTCGAACTGACCTTCGCCGTGCGCGGTTTCTTCTTCATCCTGCTCGGCTACTGGACCGATATCGGCACGCTGGCGATGCCGAAGGCCTGGTTCGGCGCGCTGGTCGTGCTGTTCATCATCTACCTGTCGCGTGCCGCGCTGCTGCGCAGCTTCGGCGGGCCGCTGGCGCCGTCGCTGCTGTGGCTGGCGCCGCGCGGCCTGATCACCGTGCTGCTCTACCTCACCGCGCGCATGGTGGTGCCGGTGCCGGAATGGGTCGGCGGCAGCGTGCTGATCGTCGTCATCGTCTCCGCCCTGCTCATCCTGGTCGCCCAGCGCCGCCACGAGATGCCGGTCAAGGCGCCGCTTCCCGCCGCCCCCGCCGCGCCGGCGGAAGACCCCAGGTGAGGGTGTAGAAGACGTCGACCGCGTTGTCGCTGCCGGCGCGGCCGACCAGGGTGATGTCGCGGGTCAGGGCGATCGACAGGCGGACCAGACTGTCGGCGGTGCCCAGCGACTGTTCGTAGCCGAGTGTTGCCTTCTCGGTCAGGCGTTTGCCGATGCTGAGGATTTGCTGGCCGGTGCTGGTCGTCGTATCCACGCTGCCGCCGGCGATCCGGCTGCCGGCCTGGCGGCCGCTGCCGTCGAGGCTGCCCTGGCGGACGCCGAACTCGTCGATGCCGAAGCTGCGCTTCAACTGCTGCACCAATTTCCCGGAGTCGTTGCCGAGCAGGCCGGCGGCGGCCGCGAGCAGGACGCTGGCGTCGCCGCTGCCGGTACCTTCCGGGCCGTGGCCGAGGACCAGCCAGGAGAGCTTCTCGGCGTCCGGCAGTTCGGGATCGGAGACCAGGCGCAGCACCGGTTTCTGCGCCGTGCCGGAAATCTGTACGCCGGCCTCGACCGCCAGCCCCTTGCGCACGGCGCGCACGTCGAGCGCCGGGTTCTCCGGCAGGCCCTGGAAACGCAGCTCGCCGCGCTCGATCTCGAGTTGCTGGCCGTAGGCGTCGAAGCGTCCGTCGCGGGTGCGGATGGTGCCGCTGGCGCGCGGCAGGTCGCGGCCGCTGGCGGTCAGGCGCAGGCTGCCGGCCAGCCGGGTGGACAGCCCGGCGCCGTCGAACAGGAAGTGGCGGCCGAGGCCGATTTCCAGGTCGAGGTCGAGCCGCGGCCGGACGCTGGTGGCGACTTTCTGTCCCGGGCGCTGGACGATGACGTCGTCCGACAGGCGCGGCGCGCCGGCCGGCGCCATCTGCCACCAGGCGGCATCGACCGCGAGCTGGCCGCGCAGGCCGAGCGCCGCCTGCTGCCAGCTCAGCTTGCCCTGGCCGGAGAGATTCAGCCACTGGTCCGGGCGCTGGCGGACGCCGACGCGGTCGAGGACGACGTCAAGATTGGCCTGGCCGTCGCTGCTCGCCGGGTCGATGGCGATGCTGCCGGAAACCTCCAGTTTGCCTGGCGCGGCCTGGGCCACCGCCGCGTCGCCCAGGCGCTGGCGCAGCGGGCGCGGTAGCGCCTGGTGCGGGCTGACGAAAACGAAGCGCCGTAGCTGCAGGCGGTTGTCGGCGATGTCGGCGGCGAGTTCGCCTTGTTCGAGGCGCATGCCGCTTTCGCTGTCGCTCAGCGCCAGCCGGCTACCGTTTACCGTGCCCGACAGTTGCGGCCGGCCCGGCGTGCCGGCGAGGCGCAGCGCCGTTCTCAGCTCGCCGGCGCTATGCCATTGCTCGCCGAGCAGTTCGCCGAGCCAGGCGAGGTCGTTGATCGCGGCGTCGAGGCGGCCCTGCCAGGGGCGGTCGGTGGCGATCCGCCAGGGGCTGGCGAGCGCCGCGTCGAGGCGGGCGTCGACCTTGCCGACCCGGCTGCCGCTCGCCTGCAATTCGGCGTGCAGCCGGCTGGTATCGGCGCTGGCGGCGAGCGTCGCCTGCCAGTCGAGGGGCGCGCCGGCGAGGCGCAGCGGGCCGAGCGACCAGGCGTCGCCGGCCAACTGCACGGCGGCCGGGGCGAGCAGGCGCAGGTTGCGGGCGGTGTCGCGGGCGTTCACCGTCAGTTCGTCGAGCTGGCCTTGCCAGCGCATGTCGCCGAGGCCGCCGCTGGCTGCCAGTTGCAGGCGCTCGCCGCCGGTCAGGTTGCCGGCGAGGCGCAGGCGGTGGCTGCGCCGGCTGCCGTCGACCGTCAGTTGCAGCGCCTGCGCCCAGTTCGTGCTGTGACCGTCGCCGATCTCGTCGACGCCGAGCTGGAGTTTGAGCGCTGCGTCGTCGGCGGCGCCGAGCTGGCCATCGAGCTTGAGGCCGCGCAGCCGGAAACTGCCCGGCAGGCCGAGCGTTGCCGCCTGCAGGTTGGCGCTCAGGCTGGGCCGGTCGAGCGTGCCGCCGAGTTCGAGGCGGCCGGCGATGCCGCCTTCGCCGCCGAGCACGGCGAGTTGCGGGGCGTCGATGACGACGTTCAGGCGGTCGTCTGCGCGGCCGAAGGCGCCGTTCGCCTGCAGCCGGTTGCCGGCCAGCGCCAGTTGCAGGTCGACGCCGCTGAGCAGGGGCCAGGCCAGGCGCAGCTTGCCCTGGCCGCTCACCGGCTGATCGCGGAAGCGGCTGTCGCGCAGCGCGAACTCGCCGTCGACCACCGGCGCCGGGCCGAGGCGGCCGCTCGCCCGCAGTGTCGCGTTGAGCGTTGCCGTCGGTAGGGCGGCAAAACGTGCCGGGTCGAAGCGGTCGAGGCGGGCGTCGGCGCGGAAGCTGAGGTCGCCGGTCTGCAGTTGACCGCTGGCCTGCAGGCGGGCGTCGCCGGCGGCCAATTCAAGCTGTTCGAGGTCCACCGTCGCCGCCGCATGGCGGACGGCCGCGCGCAGGCGAAAGCGCGGGTCGGCCAGGTCGACGCGCAGCTGCTGGGCGCTGGCGCCCAGTTCGGCCTTGATCGTCCCGGCCAGCCGGGTCGGCCGCAATGCGGCGAGCAGGCGGCCGGCGTCGAGGCGGCTGGCGGTCAGTTCGAGATGCAGGCTGCCGTCCTGTTCGCCCTGCCAGTCGCCGCGTCCTTGCAGTTCGCCGCCGCCGGCCAGCGTCAGGCGCAGCGCCGGCAGTTGCAGGCGGCCGGCCTGCCAGGTGGCGTCGCCGGCCAGGTCGGTGAGCGGCAGGGACTGGCGGTCGAGTGGGCCGGGACGGCTGTTGGCGATGTGGAAGCGGGCGCTTAGCCCGTCGTCGGTCGGTGCGATATCGATACGAGCGGCGAGCCGGGCGCCGGGTAGCGCCGCCTGCCAGGCGCTCGGGTCGATCTCCTGGAGGTCGATGCGGGCACTGGCGAAGGGCTGTTCGGCGAACGGCGTCAGCAGCGCTTCGCCGTCGCCGGCGATGCCGCTTTTTGACTGCAGGCGTAGCGGCAGGCGGGCGAGCGGGCCGGCGGCGTGGAGGTCGATGGCGAGCCGCCGTTCGGCCAGTTGCCCTTGTACGGCGAGGTCGGCAAGCAGGGGGAAGGGGGCGAGGCCGTCGAGTTCGCCGTCACCGCTGAGGGTGACGTCGCCGCTGCGCAGGCTGAGCGCGGTCAGGCGGTGCTGGCGGCCGTCGCTCGCCAGGCGGGCGCGCAGGTCGTTGGCGACGGCGCGGTCGTTGTAATGGACGCTGGCGATTTCCAGGCGGTCGACGGCAAGCGCCAGCGGCAGGCGCAGGTCGGCGGGGAGCGGCGTTGCTGTGGTGGCGGCGGCACTGTCGATGCGCAGTTCGCCGAGCGTCAGCGCGTCGACCTGCAGTCGCCCGTCGAGCAGTGCACCCGGCGTCCAGGCGAGTTGTAGCTGGTCGATGGCGATGTTTTGCCCGGTGTCCTGCCAGCGCACTTCAGCGATCTGCAGCAGGCCGGCGAGGCGGCCGTCGACACCGGTCAGCTGCAGGCGGCCGCCGCTGGCGGTGGCTGCGAGGCCGGCCAGGGTGCGCAGGCCGCTGCCGGTGCCGGCCAGCCAGGCGAGGCCGGCGAGCGGCAGGAAAACGAGGAGGAGAACGAGCAGGGCGCGGCGTTTCATGATCAGAACGGGATCGCCAGCGAGAAGTGCAGTTGCACGGCGCGCTCGCGCTGGCCGTAGCCGAGGTCGGCGCCGATCGGGCCGGCCGGGCTGCGCCAGCGCACGCCGAGCCCGTAGCCGACGGCGAGGCGGGCGTCGGCGAGGGCATCGACGGCGTCGCCGGCATCGACGAAGGCGGCGACACCCCAGTCGTCGTTCAGCCAGTGCGTGTACTCGGCGCTGGCAACGGCCATATAGCGGCCGCCGACGGTTGCCGTGCCCTCGCGGATGCCAAGGCTCTGGTAGGCGTAGCCGCGCACCGAGCCGGTGCCGCCGGTGCGGAACAGGTAGTCCTGCGGCACGTGCAGGCGGCTGTCGGCGTAGGTGCGGCCGAGTTCGCCGCGCAGCGCCAGGGTGTCGCGGCTGCCGATCGGCAGGTAATACTGGACGCGGCCGTGGGCGCGCACGAAGTCGCTGTCGGAAAGCAGGGCGCGGGTGGCGCCGCCGAGACTGAGCTGGACTACCAGGCCGGCGCGCGGATCGAGCGGGTTGTCGACGGCGCGCCAGGTCCAGGTGGCGTTGGCGACCAGGGCCCGGCTGGTGACACTGTCGGCACCGTCCGGCGAACGCCGTTCGCGCTGCCAGTTGAGCGACAGCCGTTGTTCGACGCTGCCGCGTTGCTGGATGCTCTGCACGCCAAAGGCGTGACGTTCGGTACGCAGGTCCTCGATGTCACTGGTTTCCTGCGCGAAGCCGAAGCCATGCCGGCGCTGGCTGGCGTCCGGCGGCAGGAAGACGTCGCCGTAGAGGGTCTGCCGCTTCTGTTCGAGGCGCAGGCCGCCGGTGAATTCCCAGGCCTGGTTGAGGAAATTCGGTGTCTGGTAGTTGGCCTCGACGCGGGCGCCGGTGTTCGAGCTGAAACCGGCGCCGAAGCCGGCGCGGTGGCCGGGGCGTTCGCGCAGCCGCAGGTCGACCGGGACCGTCGCGTTGCCGTCGGCGTCGACACTGGCGGCGTCCAGATCGAGTTCGGCGCGGGCGCTGGCGAAGTAGGGCGTCGCCTGCAACTGGCTGCTGAGCAGGTGCAGGTCCTCGGCGCGGTAGGGGCGGCCGCTGCGCACCTGGCGGTTGTAGCGGGCGACCAGCTCGGGCGGGAAGCGGTGCAGGCCGCTGATGCGCAGCTCGCCGTAGCGGTAGCGCGGGCCGGCGTCGTAATGGGCGCGCAGCGTTGCCCGTTGGGTCGCGGCGTCGATCGTCGCCGCGCTGTCGTCGAGGCGGGCGGCGGCGTGTTCGACGGCGAGCAGTTCGGCCAGGACCTGCTGCTTGGCGTCGTTCCAGTCGGCCTGGCGGAAGGGCTGGCCGACCGGCAGCCGCCAGCCGGCGAGCAGCGCTTCGCGCCTTGCCGGATCGAGCGGGCCGGTGATCGCGAGGTCGACTTCGGCAATACGGGTGCGCGGGCCGGGGTCGATCTTCAGCGTCAGCCCGGCATCGCTGTCGGCGATTTCGATCCGCGGCGTGAAATAACCTTCGGTGGCGAGGATTTCCTCGCCCAGCGCCCGTGCCCCATGGCGCCCGGTGTGTTCGGTGAGGAAGGGCGAGATGTGGCCGGCCAGATCGTCGGGCGCTTCGACCCGCCACTGCGCGGCGGCGGGCAGCGCGCAGCAGAGGAGCAGGGCGGGCAGGCAGCGCATCGTCAGGCGGTGGGCGGTCGCGGCGGGCGCAGGAAGCTGCCCGGCTGGCGGCGCAGGCGGCGGCCGATGGCGCCGAGCAGCGGCCCCCAGTGGGCGAACTCGATGCGCCGGGCGCGCATCGCCGTACGCAGCGCCAGCGCGAAGCTGACGCCGAGGTTGGTGAGGCCGATCAGGGCGACGCCGAGCACGCCGAGCAGCAGCGCCTGCCAGGCGATCGCGTAATCGAGGCCGCCCAGCGCGTAGCCGAGGTTGGCCGAGGAGAAGGCGATGTGGCGGATGTCGAGCGGCAGGCCGAGCATGGCGCCGAGCATGCCGGTCGAGCCGAGCATGCAGCCGAACAGGAAATTGCCCATGATGCCGCCCAGGCGGTCCTCGATGTAGCGGCCGATGCGCTCGGCGCGGGGGCGGCCGGCAATGCCGCGCAACCAGCGCAGGTGGCCGATGCGGCGGCCGATGTCGGCGTAGGCGGCGCGGTTGTCGAAGTAGCCGCTGATCAGCCCGGACAGGAAGAGGTAGAAGCCGGCGATGGCGGCGTGCGGGATCGCCCACGACAGCGGGTCGAGGTCGTTCAGCAGGTGTACCGCCTTGTCCGGGCCGACCGCCTCGCCGCCGAGCAGGGTGAAGGCGAGGCCGACCAGCAGGGCGACCGGGAAGGCAACCGCGACGTTGCCGAAGATCGCCGCCAGCTGGCTGCGGCTGACCGCGGCAGCGACGTCGGCGACGCGTTCGAGTTCGGCGCTGCGGTTCGATTTCAGTTCGCCGAGCAGGCCGGCCAGCGTCTGCGCGGTCATCGCCGGCTGCTTGGTGGCGACGGTGAAGCCGAGCAGGAAGATGAGCACGAAACCAAGCCCGTAGATCATGCTGAACAGGAAGGCTTCGACAAAGGGCGGCGCGTGCAGCGCCGCCGCCTTGATCTTGAGCAGCGCCATGACGCCGATCAGGACCCCGGCGCCGGCCGCCGAACGCCACATCTTGCGGTAGTCGGCCGGCGTCTCGCAGATGTAATGCTCGCCGGAGCGGGCGGCGTTCTCGGTGACGCGCACGGCGAGCACGCCGGACAGCTGGCCGAGGTAATGACGCAGGCTGTGGCGGCGGTTTTCGGCGAGGAAGACGGCGCGCGCGAAGTCGGCCCATTGCGCGATCGCCGCCTCGTGCGGCACCTGGCGCAGGCCGGCGGTGAGGATGGCGACCAGCTCGGCCAGCCGCTGCAGGCTTTGCTCGCCACGTGTCAGCAGATAGGAGAGATGCAAGCTGGTGCCGATGGTGAGCGCTCGCTTGCGGATGCGTTTCAGGGTGTCCTGGCACTGGTCGACGATGACCTGTAGCTGGTCGCCTTTGTCGAAACGCTCGGTGTCGCCGTCGAGCCCGGCGCGGAAGGCGCTGACGAATTCCAGTGCCTCCGCCGAAAGGGCGATGAAGCGCGGTGCGTCGTCGTCGAGGTTGGGCGAGGCGCGCATCAGTTCCTCCTCGACACCGAGGCCGCTGACGCGGTGGGCGAGGAGCAGGATGGCGTCGAGCATCTGTTCCTGCACGCCGCGCCGGTCGAGGTCGCGGAAATCCTCGGCCGGCGCAAGCAGCGTCCAGAAGCGCTGCGCCAGCGGCGTCGGGATGGCTTCCAGCCAGCGCCAGTCGTCGCGTCGTTCGAAGATCAGTTGCAGGCAGTCGCGCATCCGCCGTTCGTCGGGCGCTTCCGGCAACAGCCGGTTGCCGAGGATGCGCCACCATTCGGAGAAGAAGCCGGTGCCGGGCAGGATGCCGCTGTCGGTGAAGAAGGTCAGCAGGCGGCGGCTGCCGATGAAAGTGAGGACATGGTGACGGAAGGCGGCGGCGAGCGTGGCGTCCTGTTCAAGGCACTCGAGGAGCAGCGCGTAGCGCGCCGGGGTGCCTTCGTCGCCGGCATGCGCCGGACGCAGCGCGGCGATCAGGCGGCGCAGCAGGCCGAGTTCGTCGGCCTGCTCGTTGCGGAAAGCCGCCAGGGTGTCGAGCAGGCGTTGGTCGGAAGCGGTACCGCGCGGACGCAGGCGACGGAGCAGTTGGGTCAGCGATTTGAGCAAAGGCAGATGGCGGGGCGACCGCAGCGTTGCAAGAATGCCATGATATCGCGGCAAGTCGCTTTATCCGGTGCTTCCCGCTTGGCGCCTTGGTGACGATTCGTAATAGAATGTCCGGCACCTCCTAACAACAACTTTCCCTCGGAAAAATCATGAACCTCGTTAAGAAATCCATCGCTGTTGCCCTGCTCGCGGGTATCGGTTTCTCGGCCGTCGCCCAGGAACGTGTCTATGTCATCGACCAGCGCGACGTCGTCGCCAAGAGCGGTTTCGGCCTCTGCTGGCGTACCGGCTACTGGACCCCGGCCGCCGCCGCCGCCGACAAGGCCGGTTGCGAATGCGACCGCGACCTGCTGCCGAAGGCTGCCTGCGAAGGCAAGCCGGTTGCCGCCCCGGCTGCCGCTGCCGCTGCTGTCGCCGGCGTCAAGCCGACTGGCGAGAAGGTCACCGTCGCCGCTGACGCACTGTTCGACTTCAACAAGGCCGTGCTGCGTCCGGAAGGCAAGGCCAAGCTCGACGAGCTGGTCGCCAAGGCTGGCCAGATCAAGCTCGAAGTGATCCTCGCTGTCGGCCACACCGACCGCATCGGTGGCGCTGCCTACAACCAGAAGCTGTCCGAGAAGCGCGCTGCCGCGGTCAAGGAATACCTGGTTGCCAAGGGCATCGAAGCCAACCGCGTCTACACCGAAGGCAAGGGCGAAACCCAGCCGGTCACCGGCGACAAGTGCGGCAAGAGCGAGAAGAAGTCGAAGTCGCTGATCGAGTGCCTGCAGGCCGATCGCCGCGTCGACATCGAAGTCATCGGCACCAAGTAATCTGCCGCTCAGCTTCGCTGTTGCAGTAAAAGGAAAGCCCTGCCTCGGCAGGGCTTTTTCACGTGTGGACAAGATGACCCGTCGCCTGCTGCGCTGCCTCCTTTTCGCCCTTTCCCTGTTTGCCGGCCTTGCCCAGGCGGCGGAGCGGCCGCGGGTCGGCCTGGTGCTCGGTGGCGGCGGCGCGCGCGGCGCCGCTCACCTGGGCATCCTGGAAGCGCTCGAAGAACAGCGTATTCCGGTTGATTGTGTCGCCGGCACCAGCATGGGCGCCCTTTTCGCCGGCGCCTGGGCGGCCGGCGTGACGCCGGCGGCGATGCGCCGCGAGCTGGAACGGGTCGATTGGCGCGACATCTTCATCGACAACCCGGAATACGGCGAGATGGGCTACCGCAATCGCCTGATCGCCCGCATCTATCCGCCAGGTTCCGAAGGCGGCGTCGGCGACAAGGGCGTGCGCTACCAGGGCGGCGTCGTCGCCGGGCAGAAGATCAAGCTCTTTCTCAACCGCCTGGTCGGTACCGCGCGCCGCATCGAAAGCCTGCCGCTGCCGCTCTCCATCGTCGCCACCGACATCGGCAACGGCGAGCGGGTGGTTTTCCGCGACGGCACGCTGAGCACGGCGATGCGCGCCAGCATGTCGGTGCCCGGCCTGCTGGCGCCAACCGAGCTGGGCGGGCGCAAGCTGGTCGATGGCGGCCTGGTCGACAACCTGCCGATCGCTGAGGTGCGCGAGCGCTGCCAGGCCGACGTCGTGATTGCCGTCGATGTCGGCACGCCCTTGCTGAAGAGCGAGGAGATCGGTTCGCTGCTCACCGTCTCGGCGCAGATGATCGGCATCCTCACCCAGCAGAACGTCGAGCGCTCGCTGGCCCTGCTCGGGCCGCGCGACATCCTGATCCGGCCCGATCTCGGCGACCTGACGGCGGTCGATTTTCCGCGCCACGCCGAGGCTGCCGAGCGTGGCCGACTGGCCGCGCAGGCGGTGGCGGAAAGGCTGGCGGCGCTGCGCCTGAGCCCGGCCGATTACGCCGCGTGGCAGTCGTCGATGACGGTCGAAGCGCCGCCGCAACTGCGCGTGGACGCGGTCGAGATCGCCGGTTTGCGTCGGGTCAATCCGCAGGCGGTCGAGCGGTTGCTCGACATCGCGCCGGGCGAGACCGTCGACGCGCTGCGCATCGACTATAATCTGCTGCGTGTCTATGGCGACGGCCACTACGAGAGCGTCGATTACACGCTGGGCAACGAAGCCGGGCGCAACCTGCTGCGCGTGATGCCGGTCGAGAAATCCTGGGGGCCGGACTACCTGCGCTTCGGCATCACCTTGCAGGCTGACGACGGCGACGGCGCTTCCTTCGGTCTGCGCGGCGCCTACCACCGGACCTGGCTCAACGCGCTGGGCGGCGAATTGCTTTATCACGCCGAACTGGGCACCCACAACCGCCTCGGCGTCAATTACTACCAGCCGCTAGATGCGCGCCAGCGCGTCTTCTTCGAGGTGCTGGCCGGGGTCGATCAGGAGCGCATCGGCATTTACCAGGACGAGCGCCGGCTTGCCGAGTACAAGGCCAGCGAAGGCCGGCTCGGCGTCTGGCTCGGCCACAGCTTGGGCGTCTATGGCAGTGCCCGCCTCGGCTGGCTGCATCGCGACCGGCATTACCGCCTCGATACCGGCTTGCCGCTGCTGCCCAACTTCGATACCGACTTCGGCGGCTGGCAGGGCAGCATCGACCTCGACCGTTTCGACCGCATGCATTTCCCGACCCGCGGCTGGGCCGCACGGGTCGCCTATTTCAACTCGCCGAAGCTCGATTACGCGCGGGTCGATGTCGATCTGCGCGGCGCCTTCTCGGTCGCCGACAACGTTTTCAACGCGCGTTTCGCCTATACCGGCTCGCCGCGCGGCCGCCTGCCCGGCTTCGACGCCGCCCGCCTCGGCGGCTTCCTCAACATGACGGCGTTCAGCCGCGATCAGTTGCAGGGCGACAGCGTCCGCTACTTCGGCCTGCGCAGCGAGCACATCGTCAGCCGCATGCCGCTCGGCCTGCGCGGCGACCTGCGCCTCGGTCTGGCGCTGGAAGCGGCCAATCTGGGCGGTGAACTGAGCCAGACGCGGCGCCGCCACTGGATCGATTCGACCGCCCTCTACCTCGGCGGCGAAACGCCGCTCGGTCCCGCCTATCTCGGCATCGGCCGCTCGTCCACCGGCGCGTCGAGCATCTTCCTGTTCGTCGGCTCGCCATGAGCGAAACGCTTTACCTCTGCGCCACCGCGCGTCTGGCCCAGACACTGCGCCAGACGGCGCCCGCCGCCGGCGCCGTCTGGCGGACGCCG
This sequence comes from Azonexus sp., assembly GCF_041909095.1. Taxonomy (GTDB): domain Bacteria; phylum Pseudomonadota; class Gammaproteobacteria; order Burkholderiales; family Rhodocyclaceae; genus Azonexus. The sequence goes on from NZ_JAYREB010000004.1 coordinate 193,159, forward strand.
CTGGCGCTGACGCTCGGCCAGTGGCTGGCGGAACTGGCCGACGCCGCGCTGCTTGCTGGTGAAGCGGTGCCGCAACTGCTCGACGCCGACGCCGAACGTCTGCTCTGGGAACAGGTGGTCGCCGAAGCGCTGGCCGGTGGTGTCGCCGGTGCCGCCTTGTTCGATCTTGCCGGCCTCGCCGCCAGCGCCCAGGAAGCGCACGCGCTGTGCCGGGAATGGGGGCTGACGGCCGGCGGCGACGGCGACGAGTCGCGCCTGTTCGCCGACTGGCAGGCGCGTTTTCTCAAGCGTTGCCGCAGCGCCGGCTGGATCGATGGCGGCGGCCTCCAGCACTGGTTGATCGAGCGCCTGAATGAAGGCGCCTTCACCTTGCCCGAGCGTGTCGTGGTCGCCGGCTTCGACCGGCCGACACCGCTCGAGCGCCAGTTGTTCGAGGCGCTGGCCGGGCGTGGCGTCGGCGTCGAGATGCAGCCGCTGGCGGCCGTGGCCAGCCAGATCGAGGTGCGCGGCGGCGCCGATGCCGGCGCCGAATGCCACGCCGTCGCCGCCTGGGTCGGCGCGCGTCTGGCGGCCGATCCGCAGGCCCGGCTCGGCATCGTCGCCCCCGACCTGGCCGGCGTCCGCGACCGCCTCGCCGGCCTGCTCGACGAGGTCCTGCTGCCGGCGGCGCTGCGTCCCGACGCCGCCGACCTGGCGCGGCCCTACAACATCTCGCTCGGCCGGCCGTTCGCCGAGCTGCCGGTGGTGCGCAGCGCGCTCGAGTTGCTGGCGGTCGCCGGCAGCCGCGGCAGCGTCGAGCAGACCCGGCTGTCGGCGCTGCTGCTCGGCGGCTTCTGGGCCGGCGCCGAGGACGAGGCCGATGCGCGCGCCCGGCTCGACGCCGCGCAGCGCCGCCGCCTCGGCTTCCTGACCACGCCGGCGGCCCTGCTGCGCCTCGGCGAACGCCTGGAACTGCCCTGTCCACGGACGCTGGCCGCGCTGGCCGAGGGCAACGGGCTGGCCGCGGCGGCACCGCGCAGTCAGCGCCCGGCGGCCTGGGGTCGGCATTTCCGCCAGTTGCTGGCGGCGCTCGGCTGGCCCGGCGAACGCGCGCTGTCCAGTCACGAATTCCAGGCCCGGCGCGCCTTCCTCGAACTGCTCGACGGCTTCGGCCGGCTCGACGGCGTGCTCGGCAGCATCGGTGCGGCCACCGCCCTGGCCCGCCTGCGCGATCTCTGCCGGCATCGCGTGTTCCAGCCGGAAACCCGCGGCCGGCCGGCGGTGCAGGTGCTCGGTGTGCTGGAGAGCGCCGGTCTCGAATTCGACGCGCTTTGGGTGATGGGGATGAACGACGACCGCTGGCCGCCGCCGCCGCGTCCCAATCCGCTCTTGCCGGCCGCCGCGCAGCGGGCGGCGGGGAGCGCCCACGCCAGCGCCGAGGTCGAACTCGACTTCGCCCGCCGCGTCCAGGCCCGCCTGCTGCGCTCGGCGCCGCAACTGATCTTTTCCTTCGCCCAGGCCGACGGCAACCGCCTGCTGCGGCCGAGCCCGCTGCTCGCCGAGCTGGCGCCGGCGCAGCCCTTGACGGCGCGGGTGGCGACGCTGGCCAGCCGGCTGGCCCTGGCCGACCGGCGCGTCGCGCTGGCCGACGCCATGGCGCCGCCGCTGGCGCCGGGCGAGACGGTGCCCGGCGGTAGCTGGCTGCTGCGCGCCCAGGCGATCTGTCCGGCCTGGGCCTTCTACCGTTTCCGGCTCGCCGCCCAGGCGCTCGAAGCGCCGGTCGACGGGCTCGACCCGGCCGCCCGCGGCACCCTGGTGCATGCGGCGCTCGAAGCCTTCTGGCGCGCTTGCGGCGGCAGTGAGGCGCTCGCCGCGCAGGACGCCACCGCCCGGACGGCGGCCATCGCTGGCGCTGTCGCGACGGCGCTGGCGCGCTTCGAGCAGACGCTGGGCGGCAGCCTGCCGGCGCGCTTCCGGCAGCTCGAAGGCGCTCGCCTGGGCCGCCTGCTTGAGCGCTGGCTGGCGCTCGAGGCGGAGCGGCCGCAGCCGTTCACCGTCGCCGCCTGCGAACAGGCGCAGGAAGTCGCCATCGAGGGCATCCGGGTCAAGGTGGTGGCCGACCGCATCGACCGCCTGGAAGATGGCCGCCAACTGATCATCGACTACAAGACCGGCGCCAGCATCGACGTCCGCAACTGGGCGAGCGAACGCCTGAGTGAGCCGCAACTGCCGATCTACGCGGCGCTGGTGGCGGATGACGTGGCCGGCGTCGCTTTCGCCAAGGTGCTCGCCGACAAGCCCGCCTTCACCGGCGTCGCCGACGCTGGCGACCTGCTGCCCGGCGTCGCCGGGCTGGCCGATGGCCGCCAGAAGCTGTTCGATCCGGCGCGTTTCCCGGACTGGCCGGCGGTGCTCGAGCACTGGCGGGCGCGGCTGCAGGCGGTCGCCCGCGAGGTGGGCGCCGGCGTCGCCGGCGTCGTCTTTGCCGACGAGGCCGAACTGCGCTACTGCGAGGTGTTGCCGCTGCTGCGCCTGCCGGAACGGCGGCAGCAGTTGACGGCGGCGCAGGCGGGAGTGCCGCCAGCGATGGAGTCGGGATAAGATGCTGACTCGTTTGCGGCGAGGGAGAGGGAAATGACGATCAAAGGCTGGCAATTGCTCGGCAGTCTGGTCCTTTGCCTGCTCGCCGCCTGCGGCCAGGAAGTGGCGCCGGCCAAGCCGCCGCGCAGCACGGTGACCTTCCTGCACTACTTCAGCGACTCCCTGAGCGGTGGCGTCGGCGAGACGGCGCAGGCCTTCAATGCGCAGAACACGAGCCACGAACTGAAGGCGGTTTCCCTCGACCATGAAGCCTTCAAGAGCAGCATCCGCGACACCCTGCAGGCCGGCAACCCGCCCGACCTCTATTCCAACTGGGCGGGCGCCCGCACGGCGGCGATCGTCGACCGGCTGCAACCGATCGACGACGTCTGGGCCAGCGCCGGCCTCGATGCTGTCTTCTCCCCGGCGGTGACGCAGGCGGCGAGCGAGTACGCCGGCCACAAATACCTGTTGCCGCTGACCCAGCACTACATCGGCATCTTCTACAACAAGCGCCTGTTCGCCGAACACGGTCTGCAGCCGCCAGCCAGCTGGGACGAGTTCCTGGCTGTCTGCGAGCGCCTCAAGGCGGCTGGCGTGACGCCGATTGCCCTCGGTGCGCGCGACAAGTGGCCGGCGCAGTTCTGGTTCGACTTCCTGCTGCTGCGCAGCGTCCCCTACGAATTCCGCCAGCGTCTGATGAACGGCGAGGCGCGCTTCGACGATCCGCGCGTGCTGGCCGTTTTCGCCCGCTGGAAGCGCCTGCTCGACGCCGGCTATTTCAACCGCCAGCCCCATCCGAACAGCCTGGCCTGGGACAGCGGTGCCAACGAGATGGTCTATCGCGGCGAGGCGGCGATGACCCTGATGGGGACCTGGAACATCGGCTATTTCACCAATCCTGCGCACGGCTGGGAGGCCGGCCGCGATTTCGACTTCTTCCCCTTCCCGGTGATCGATCCGCAACTGCCGCGGGTGGCGATGGGGCCGATCGACGGCCTGGTGCTGCCACGGCAGGCGGCCAATCCGGCGGGCGCCCGTGCCGTCCTCGCCTATTTCGCCGGTGCCGCCGCGCAGCAGGCGTTCAGCCGCGGCTCCGGGGCGCTGGCGCCGAATCGCCAGGTGCCGGCCAGCGCCTACAACGAACTGCAGCAGCGAGTGCGCGACGACATCGGCCGCAGTCCGATCTTCACCTTCGCCTTCGATCTGGCGGCGCCGCCCGCCGTCGCCAGCCTTGGCCTCGATGCCTTCGCCGATTTCCTGGCCTTCCCGCAGAGCTATCCGGAAATTGCCCGGCAACTGGCCGCCGACGCCGCGACGGCTTTCGCTGCCCGCCCGGGGAAGGTCGTTCAGTGAAATGGCTTGAGCATCTCGGTTTCCGGCAGAAGATCCAGCTCAGTTTCGCCGCGCTGGTCCTGCTGGTTGCCGCCAATGCCCTGGTCGGCATCTACACCGCCGTCTCGATCACCCGCCAGGTCAGCGAACAGGAAACCCTGGCCGCGATCATCGGCGACATCATGCGCTTGCGTGACGCGACCGAGCGATTTTCGCGGCAGCGGGCGCGTCAGGCGGAGGCTCAGGCGCTCGCCGCGCTGGCCGAACTCGACCGGCGGATTGCCGCGACGCCGGAGCGCCACGCCGCCTACGCCGTCCTCCTGCCCCTGCTCGACGATTATCGCCAGCAGTTCCAGCAATACTCGATCGAGGTCGACCAGCGGGCAGCGCTGGAGAGCCGCGCCCTGCAAGTGGGGCAGCGCCTGCCGGGGGCGCTCGGCGACCGGCGGCTGCGCTTTGCCTCGCTGAGCGACCGCGAACGTTTCGACAACCTGCTGCTGCGCCTGCTCAGCCTGCAATGGCAGGAGCGGGCATTGCAGGAATCGTCGCGGGCTGGCGAGCCGCCCCTGCTCGCCGAACTGCGCGCCGATCTCGAAGGTCTGCGCAGCAGTGTGCCGGGGCAGGATAGCGAGGCACAGCGCCACGTTTATCGCATCCTTCAGGACGCCGGCGACTACGTCGGCAGCTTCACTGCCTACCTGCGCATTCGCGCCAGCAGCGAAACTGGCGAGCAGCGGCTGGCCGAGATCGTCGGTCAGTTGAATGCGGCCGCGCTGGCGCTCAGTGAGCAGAAACGACAGTCGATCGAAAGGCAGACGCCGACATCGATCGCGCTGATGGTGCTGGTCTTCCTTGGCATCCTGCTGCTCGCCGCCACGCTTTCCGCCCGTCTCAGCCGCAGCATCCTGCTGCCGATCAACCGCCTGATCGGCACCACCCGGCAAATTGCCGCCGGCCAGCTCGAAGCGCGGGCGGCCGTCGATGTCGACGACGAGATCGGCGAACTCGCCCGTTCCTTCAACCGCATGACCGACAGTCTGCGCGCTTTGCAACTCGGGCTGGAACAGCGGGTCGACGAGCGTACCGCCCAGCTGGCCGAAGCCAACGCCGCGCTGCGCGACTACCAGGGACATCTCGAAGCCATGGTCGACGAGCGGACCAGCGAACTGCTCACCGCCAAGGAAGCGGCGGAAGCCGCCAGCCGCGCCAAGACCAGCTTTCTCGCCAACATGAGCCATGAGCTGCGGACGCCGATGAACGGCATCCTCGGCATGATCGCGCTCGCCCTGAAACAGGTCGCCGAGCCGCGGCCACGCGAACAACTGGACAAGGCGCGGCGCTCCGCCGAACGCCTGCTCGCCATCCTCAACGACATTCTCGACCTGTCGCGTATCGAGGCCGACCGCCTGCACCTCGAGCAGGCGCCGTTCCGGCTGGCCGGCGTGCTCGACAACATCGACATCCTGTTCGCCCACCGCGCCGCCGAGAAAGGCCTGCGCCTGCGCATCGATCTGCCGCCGGTGCTGGCTGCTGTCTCGCTGCTCGGCGACGCACTGCGCCTGGGGCAGATCCTGATCAACCTGGTCGGCAACGCCATCAAGTTCAGCGAGCGCGGCGATGTCGCGCTGCGCGTCAGTCGCCGCGATGGCGGCGATGGCCTTGCCGAACTGCGTTTCGAGGTTGAGGACAGCGGCATCGGCATCAGCAGCGCCGACCAGCAGCGCATCTTCGCCGCCTTCGAGCAGGCCGACGGCTCGATGACCCGCAAGTACGGCGGCAGCGGCCTTGGCCTCGCCATCTGCCGGCAGCTGGTGGAACTGATGGACGGCGACATCGGCGTCGTCAGTACACCCGGACAGGGCAGCGTCTTCTGGTTCGTCGTCCGTCTGCCCGAAGTGGCGGCTGCCGAGCCATTGCCCTCCGCCGGGCCGGACACCCAGGAAAATGAAGCGGCGCTGCGTGCCGATTTCGCCGGCCGCCGCATCCTGCTCGTCGACGACGAACCGATCAGCCGCGAAGTCGGCGAAATCCTCCTCGCCGGCGCCGGCCTCCAGGTCGATACCGCCGAAGACGGTGAACAGGCGCTGGCGTTTGCCCGCCAGCAAAGCTACGACCTGATCCTGATGGACATGCAGATGCCGAACCGCAACGGCATCGACGCCACCCGCGCCATCCGCGCCGAGTCCCTGAACCGGCGGACGCCGATCCTGGCGATGACCGCCAACGTTTTCGACAGCGACCGCGAGGCCTGTCTGGCCGCCGGCATGAACGACCACCTGGCCAAGCCGCTGACGCCGGAAGCGCTATTCGCGGCGGTGCATCGCTGGTTGCGCGCGGGCTAGCGCCTGCCGTCGGCTGTCTTCACATGTCCAGCGTGGTGCAGCCGATCCGGGATGCTTTGTCGCTGCGGAAGTAGGTGTAAGCCGGGATGGCGTAGTAGCTCTCCGCGTTGTAGGCGAATTCCCGGCTGAACAGCACCGGCGCGTCTTCGTTTCGCAGGACGAAAGAAGTCTTGGCGCCGACGGCGGTGATGTAGTCGGCAAGCGGGCCGTCCACGACCACCGAGAAGTCGGAACCGCTGTCACCCCAGAAGTCGAACGTCTTCGCCGGAAATCCGAGCACCTTGGTGCCGGCCGGCAACTGCCAGCTGCCTTCGGGCGTCCCCTCGACGAGTTGCGCGCCGGTGACGCCCAGCCGTTGCAGTGAGCGGATAAAAGCAGGGTCCTGAACGTCCAGGATCGCACCGGGGGCGCAAAAGACCGCGCTGGTCAGCCATTGCTCGAGGTCGGCGAGCGATTTCAGGCGGGCGGGCCGGGACAGGTCGAGCGTCGCCGGATAGTAGTGCGGCGTGTCGAGGTGGCGCATCAAGAAACTGGCTGCCGCCGGCGGCAGCTTCGCCCGCTGCCAGTAGGCGATGGCGACGCTGGCGAGGATTGCCAGCAGAAGGAAGAGGGCGGCAGTGGCGAGAGATCTTTTCATGGGGCGGCGCAGCATCAGGGAGGGCCGGACGGGGCGGCACGTTAGCATGAATGGATTCCTGTTGCATGCCATTGGCACGCACCGGCTGCCGCCGGCGCGCAGCCCGTCGAGACGCTGCACCCGCTCAGCTGCTGCCCAGCCCCTCGCTTAGCATGGCGAGCGTCGCCGGTTGGGCCAGTTCGTCGAGGAACCAGCGCAGTGCCTTGCCGATCTGCCGGTTGCGCCAGGCGATGTGCGATTGCAGCGCGGGTCGGGGGTCGGCGAGCTGCAGTTCGACGAGGCGGCCGGCGGCGATTTCCGGGTCGGCCAGCCAGGCCGGCAGGTGGCCGACGCCGAGGCCGGCGATCTGGGCCTGCGCCTTGGCGCGCATGTCGGGGACGCGCAGCACGTCCTGGCCTTCGAGCAGGCCGATGGTGCGGGCGCTCAGTTCGCGCGAGGTGTCGGCGATGACGATGGCGCGGTGGCGCATCAGTTCGCTGCTCGGCAGCGGCCCTTGCCAGCTGGCCAGCGGGTGGCCGGCGGCGACCACCAGACGCATCACCGTCCGGCACAGCAGGCGGCTGCTTATGCCGCCGCGCGCCGGTGGATCGCCGGGGGCGCCGAGCACCAGGTCGGCGCGATCGGCGGCGAGGGCGTCCCAGGTGCCGCCGAGGACTTCGTTGGCCAGACTGATCCGGGTGTGGTGGCCGGCGTCGTAGAAGCGGCGGATCAGCGGGAAGATTCGTTCGCTGGGGATGATGGCGTCGATGCCGATGCGCAGCTCGGCTTCCCAGCCGGTGGCGATGCGTTGCACGCGCCGTTCCAGTTCCTGGGCGGCGCGCAGCAGGTGGCGGCCGTCGGTGAGCAGGCTGCGGCCGGCGTCGTTGAGGATGGCGCGGCGGCCTTCGCGGATGAAGAGCGGGGTGCCGAGGTCGCTTTCCAGTTTGGCGACGGCGTGCGACAGCGCCGACGGTACCCGGTGCAGCACGGCGGCGGCGGCGGTGAAGCTGCCATGGTGGTCGATGGCGTCGAGTACCTGGAGCTGGTCGAGGGTGATCTTCATATGAAATTTACTGAACGAATCGGCCGAAATTGTTCGCTATTTTCGGCTGAACTCTAGGCTTAACATGGCGCCAAAGCAATATATTCATTCAACAGAATTCATCATGACTTCACCCGCGAAAGGAAACACCATGAGCCAAGTTATCGTTGTCTATCACTCCGGTTACGGCCACACCCAGCGCGTTGCCGAAACCGTCGCCGCCGGTGCCGGCGCCGAACTGCTCGCCATCGACGCTGAGGGCAAGCTGCCCGAAGGCGCCTGGGAGAAGCTCGCCGCGGCGAGCGCCATCGTCTTCGGCACGCCGACCTACATGGGCGGCCCGAGCTGGCAGTTCAAGAAGTTCGCCGACGCCTCGTCCAAGGCCTGGTTCACCCGCGCCTGGCAGGACAAGCTGTTCGCCGGCTTCAGTTGCAGCGCCAGCCTGATCGGCGACAAGGGCTCAACGCTGGCCTACCTGCAAACGCTGGCCTCGCAGCACGGCGGCCTGTGGGTGTCGCTCGGCATGTTGCCGAGCAACAGTAAGGCGGCGACGCGCAACGACGTCAATAGCCTGGGCGGTTCGGTCGGCCTGATGGTGCAGTGCCCGTCCGACGCTGGCGCCGCCGAAATCCCCGCCGGCGACATCGAGACCGCGCGCCGCTTCGGCGAGCGCGTCGCCGCCGTCGCCGCCCGCTTCAAGTAAGCGGCGCGCTGCTATAGTGAGGGTTATCGTCGTTCCCGGAGAGCACCGCATGGCCCTGACCTCCTCGCTGGCCGAACTCGTCGTCCTGCTGGTCGAACCGTCGCAGATGCAGGCCAACCTCGTCACGCGCATGCTCGAACATCAGGGCGTCAGGCGGGTGACGGCGGTGACTTCAGCGCGTGCGGCGCTCGCCGCGCTGAACGATCCCGATCCCGGGCAGGTGGTGATCAGCAGCCTCTACCTGCCGGACATGCCGGGCACCGAACTGGTGATGGCGATGCGCGCCGAGCCGATGCTGGAAACCATTCCCTTCATCCTGGTGTCCAGCGAAACCCGGCCGCAGCTGCTTGAACCGATCCGCCAGTCCGGCGCCTGCGCCATCGTCGCCAAGCCCTTCACCGAGCAGCAACTGGCGCGCGCCCTTTATGCCGCGGTGGACAACCTCAACCCGCCGGAAGAGCTCGACGTCGCTGACATCGAGGCGCTGCGCGTGCTGGTCGTCGACGACAGCGTCGCTTCCCGCCATTACCTGCGGCGCCTGCTCGAGGAACTGGGAATCTCCCGCATCACCGAATGCGCCAACGGTCGGGAAGCGGTCGCCGTGCTTCAGGAAAGCCTGTTCGATCTGGTCATCACCGACTACAACATGCCGGAAATGGACGGCCGTGAACTTACCGAATACATCCGCACCCAGAGCTGGCAGGCCGACGTGCCGGTGCTGATGGTGACCAGCGAGCAGAACATGGGGCGCCTCGCCGCAGTCGAGCGGGCTGGCGTCTCGGCCATCTGCGACAAGCCGTTCGAGGCGTCCAGCGTGCGCACCCTGATCAACGACGCGCTGCGCTCCTGAAACGGCCGGGGCGGCGCGCTACTGCGCCGGTGCCGGGAAGCCCCGCTGGATTTCGGCAAACAGCGCCGCGTTGGCCTCCCGCCCGGCGGCGGAAGAAATCATCAGGATCAGGCTGTCGTCGCTCAGGAAATATGCGTAGACCGTGTTGGCTTCGCTGCGCAGTTTGCGTCCGCGCACGTCGTCCAGGGCGCCGGCGAGTTTCTGTAGTTCGCCCGGCGCCGCGCTTCGGAAACGCTCCACCGTGAAATAGCTTTCGCCGTTGATCAGCTTGACTACTTCGTGGCCGGTCAGATGCTTGAGGTGATCGCGACCTACCGTCCGGAAGATTGCCCGAGCCGTCTCCCTGGCGTGCCGACAGGGCGCATCGTCCGTTTGAACCACCAGCTCGGGATGCTGGCGCAGCAGGCTTGCAACGGCCTGGGCGAGGTGCTCGTCGGTAATCGGCGCCAGCTTGTGCGTACATGCTTGAACCTGCGCCCCGGCCTCGCCGGGGGCTGCCAGAATTGCCAGGAAACAGGCGGTGATCGCCGCAGCGAAGGTCTTCATGCGGGCCTTTCAGTCGTGAACCCTGCGGGTCTGGTTGTTTCGGATATCGGGGACTTTTGCGCCCTGGATGACGACGGTCAATTTCCCGGCGGCGACCAGCGCCTCGATGGCACTGTCGGAGGAGGCGTTCGACAGGCCGGACAGTCCGGCGATGGCATTCTTGAAATCGTCGTAGTTGCCGATGATCTCGATGCAGCCGGCGGAGCCGAATCCCCAGTCGTTCAGGGTGGCCGGTCCGGCGTGGATGTAGAAGGTGCTGCGCAGGACGATGGCGCCGCGGCCGGGCGAATAGCGGTTGTGGACCGCGTAATCCTGCTTGTAGCGGGAAACCTTGATCCGGTTGGCCGACGACAGGCCGGCGTTGGCCCATCCCTTGAGGCCGTAGTGCGGGTCGGGCCGCGCCGGATCGTTGAAGTAGGGCATGAAACGGGGCGCCATGAATTCGATGCTGGTTGCCGCGCCTGCCGCATTTTTGCCCCTGACCAGGATGCGATGCACCGGTACCTAGTAGAGAGGGTAATAGCCTGCGTCGTCGGTCTGTTGGTCGGGGTAGGAGCGTGCTTCGTAATGGGCGACGACAGAGTTCGTCACGACGATTTCCACGTTTTTCGATGCCATCGATTTTCCTCGCAAATGGATGCTGCACACCAATTCGGCAAATAATGTAACGGCATAATTATATGGAATATCCGTGACGATGGCGGCGCAGGATGTTCCGGTGTTCGGTCAGCGTCGCCGGACGACGATCAGACGGATCGCCAGTCCGCGCAGGACAACGCCCAGCGCGAGAAGGGCGAGCAGCGGGTCGAACAAGGCGTCCCAGAGATTGGCGAAGAGGCCGCCGGCGTAGGCGGCGAGGCCGGCGGCGAGGATCAGCAGCCAGGCGTCGAGACGCTTCCACCAGAGCATGATGCCGAGCGGCAGCAGCGCCGCCAGCAAGGGCAGCGGCTGGTAGCCGAGGGCGTAGGGGTCGAAGCTGCCCCAGCCGAGTGCGGCCGGGTAGAAGAGGGCGGCGACACCGACGACGACCAGCGCCGCCGGGTAGGTCAGCGGCACCAGCGGTCGCTGCTGCAGGTGGAGCAGCGCCAGGATCAGCAGGGTCAGCGAGGGCGGCCCGAACAGCGCGTGCAGCGCCGGCGCGATGCCGGCCAGCAGGGCAACGGTGGTTCCCGCCAGCGCCGCGTGCGGGCGCAGCACGCCGAGCGGCAGCAGGCTGACCAGACCGCCGAAGATCAGGCCATGGGCGAGCAGACCGTAGGCGGCAAGCAGGTTCATGGCTGGCCTCCGGTGAGCCAGGGCTCGTTGAAGCTGAGGTGGCGGATACCTTGCCGGCGCCAGGCATAGATGAGGTGGATGCGACCGTCGGCGGCTTGCAGCAGCGCCGGTTCGGAGAAATCGGCGGTGGCGTCGGCGGCGTCCTCGACGCGGCGTGCCAGCTGCCAGTTGTTGCCTTGCGCGTCGCCCAACCAGAGCGTCAGGCGGCCGCGTCCGCTGCCTTCGTTGCCGGCCAGCAGCAGGCGGCCACTGGCCAGGCGCAGCAGCGCCAGCGGCGTGCCGGGGTTGGCGATCGCCGGGGCGGGCGCCGTTTGCCAGGTTTGACCACCGTCGCCGCTGCGTGCGCCGGTCAGGCCGGGGAAGGTCGCCAGCAGCGCGATCGCGCTGCTGGTCTCGGTGGCGGCGATGGCCGGGTAGGCGCCGCCGGCCGGCAGGCGACGCTGGTCGACGATGCGCCCGGCGCGGTCGACGCGCAGCCAGGTGGCGTGGCGGTTCAGGCCGGACTGGCTGAGCGGCAGGCCGAAACCACCGTCGGCCAGCGGTAGCGGCGTCTGTGCCAGCGGGGCGCGGCTGGCGAGTGGCGTCGTGCGGCGCAGGGTGGGCCGCCGCCAGTGGTGGCCGCCGTCGTCCGACTCGCTGTACAGCAGGAAGCCGCCGAGACCGCCGGTGCCGCTGGCGCTGTACCAGAGTTGTAGACGCTCGCCGGCAGCGGCGAGTACCGGCTGGGCGAGGCGGTCGAGGTGGGCGAAGACGGTGCCGGCGCTGTCTTCCAGCGTGGTCAGCGGCAGCGGCTCCAGCCACTGGTCGTCGACCAGGCGGCTGAACCAGATCGCGTCCTGCGCGTACTTGCCGCCGGCGCGGCCGACCCAGGCGGCAACCAGCGTGCCGTCGGCGAGCCGGGCCAGGCTCGGGCTGGCGGCAGCGGAACCGGTGCCGGGCAGCATCCGCGCCTGGTAAAGCGGCGGCGCTGCCGGGGCGGGGCGGGCGGGCGGCACGACCAAACCGGTTGCCGTGTCGCGCGGCGCCTGGAGCGCGGCTGCAGCGAGGGCGGCGAGGAAAAGGCAGGGCGCGAGCCAGCGCAGATGGCGTTGCAGCAAGGGGGAAAGAGCCGGGAGGGGCAACATGGGCCGGATTGTAACCCTGGCGACCGGCCGGGCGGCTGGCGTGACATACTGCAGGCATTCGCCGGTGGCGTTGGCGCGGGCGGATTTGGTGATACTCTCTGCACGGGGGAGAAGCAATGCGCATCAACAGTTTCATACTGGCGACCTCGGCTGTGGTCGCCGCCTTGTTTTTCGGGGGCGCCTACTGGTCGCTCGACCGGGTATTCGACAACATCGTGCGAACCAATGCCGCGCGCGCGTCCGACGCCGCGACCCGGATCACCTTCGCTTCGATGTACCAGTTGATGAGCCAGGGCTGGAGCCGCAAGCAGGCTGACGATTTCCTGCGCGAAATGGCCGGTTCCGGTGCCGGCAGCAGCATGCAGGTGCAGATCTACCGCGGCCAGCCGGTGGTCGAGTTGTACGGCGAGATCGCCCAGCCGCCGATTGATGCCTTGATCGGCGAGGCGCTGCGCAGCGGTCGGCCGGCGCGCCTCGACAGCAAGGAGGAAGCGCGCCATGTCTATCCGTTGATTGCCGACCAGCGTTGCCTGCAGTGCCATACCAACGTCCAGCCCGGCGTCGCGCTGGGGGCGATTGAAGTCCGCCAGGAATACGCTGGCCTGCTCGCCGACGCGCGCCATCAGCTGTTGCTTGCCTTCGCTCTGCTGGTGCCGCTGGCGGCGGTCCTCGCCGGTGCCGCCGTGTGGTGGGTCGGGCGCCGCATCGAGGGCGCCGTCGAAAGCCTGCAGCAGGAGTTCGACCAGGTCGGTGCGGTGGGCGATCTGAAGGCGCTGGCGGTGACCGAGCGCGATTTCGTCTTCGTCGAACTCAAGCGCATCGACCAGGCGTTGCGTGCGCTGCTCGACAAGCTGCGCGGCATCGCCGTGGACAAGGAAATCCTCAGCTTCGAGATCGGCCTGCTCGAGAAATTCGTCATCACCGCAGATGTCGTCCGCGACTGGCGCGAGTACGTCGGTCGCCTGTTGATCGACATCAACACCATCCTGCCGGCGCACACGCTGTTCTCGATCTTCAAGATCGACGACGAGATGTTCGACCTCGAAGTCTTCTGGTACGGGCCGGTGTCGTCGGACACCAAGCGGCGGATGGAGCACTACATCAACGTTGAACTGTCGCGCACGGTGACCTTCTCCGAATGCGGCAGCTTCGCCGTCCATCACCACGTCGCCAACAGCGATGGGCCGGTGGTCGAGCTGAGCGAGGACGAGGTGGCGCTGCGCGCCAAGTCCTTCTTCGTCGACAAGCCGAAGATCGGCGGCATCGTCGGCATCGGCGTTCATGCCGGGGTGCTCGAGGACGAGACGCGCTACCTGGTGGTCGAGAGCGTGCTGTCGACGCTGCTCAACGTCGTCGGCTCGGTCAAGGCGATCTACAAATACACCCGTGACCTCGAGTACTACGCGACCCGCGATCCGCTGACCGACCTCTTCAACCAGCGCGTCTTCTGGGAGCTGTCGTCCTACGAAATCGGCCGCGCCCAGCGCAACGGCTACAGCTTCGGCCTGCTGCTGATCGACCTCGACAACTTCAAGCTGGTCAACGACAACCATGGCCACACCGTCGGCGACACCTACCTGCAGCGCTTTGCGCGCCAGGTCCAGGGGGCGCTGCGCGACGGCGACATCCTGGTCCGCTACGGCGGCGACGAGTTTGTCGCCGTGCTGCCGGAAGCGACGCAGGAATCGGTGGTGGTGGTGGCGCAGCGGGTGCGCAGCGCCGTCGAGCAGCTCGAGGTGATCACGCCGGAAGGCGTGCGCCTGCGCGGCACGGCGTCGATCGGCCTGGCCGTCTATCCGGATCATGCGGACAGCACCAAGGACCTGCTGATGTTCGCCGACAACATGATGTACCGGGCCAAGGCGGCGGGTAAGGACCAGGTGGCGGTGCCGACGCCGGACGACGTCGTCGAGATCTTCCGCGACATCTCGCAGAAGAGCCTGATGGTCGTCGAGGCGATCGAGAATCAGCGCATCGTTCCCTACTTCCAGCCCATCCTCGACGTGGCAAGCCGGCAGATCGTCGCCTACGAGGTGCTTTCGCGCATCGACCTGGCCGGCGAGATGATTCGCGCCGACGAGTTCGTCGAGATTGCCGAGAAGATCGGCGTCATCCACCGTCTCGACATGCTGGTGCTGGAGCGGGCGCTGTTTTCCCTGTCGCAGCAGGGGCACGACGGCGAGATCTTCGTCAACCTGTCGCCGCGCGCGCTGGTGTTCAGCGAATTCGCCCGCGACCTGCGCCGCATCATCGCCGCCAGCGGCGTGGCGCCGGATCGCATCGTCTTCGAGATCACCGAGCGCGACACGGTGAAGAACCTGGCCCTGCTCGAACGTTTCCTGATCGACCTCAAGGCCGACGGTTTCAAGCTGGCGATCGACGATTTCGGCTCCGGCTTCTCGTCCTTCCACTACCTGCGGCGTTTCCCGATCGATTACCTGAAGATCGAAGGCGATTTCATCGCCAACATGCTGGTCAACAACAAGGACCGCACCTTCGTCACCAGCATCCGTTCGCTGGCGCGGGAAATGGGCATCGCGGTGGTTGCCGAGTACGTCGAGTCGCCGGAAGTGCTGCGCGAACTCGAACGCATGGAAATCCACCGCGCCCAGGGTTACTACATCGGCCGCCCGGCCCCGGTCATCATGCCCCGGGACTGGCAGCCGCCGGCCTGATCAGCAGCCCTTGTAGGCCGGCTTGCGCTTCTGCATGAAAGCGTCGATGCCTTCGCCGGCATCCTCGCTCATCATGTTGCAGGCCATCACCTCGCCGGCGTAGTCGTAGGCGTCGACCAGGCCCATTTCCAGCTGCTTGTAGAACATGCCCTTGCCCATGCGCACGGCGACGGCGCTCTTGGCGAGGATGGACCCGGCCAGGCGCTCGATTTCGGCGTCCAGCGCATCGGCCGGGACGACGCGATTGACCAGGCCCTTGGCGCGGGCTTCCATGGCGTCGATGAACTCGCCGGTGAGCAGCATTTCCAGCGCCGCCTTGCGCCCCAGGTTGCGCGCCAGACCGACCGCCGGCGTCGAGCAGAAGAGGCCGACGTTGATGCCGGAGACGGCAAACTTGGCGACATCGGCGGCGACCGCCAGGTCGCACATCGACACCAGCTGGCAGCCGGCGGCGGTGGCGATGCCATGCACGCGGGCGATCACCGGCTGCGGCAGGCGGGTGATGGTCTGCATCAGCTCGCCGCACTGGCGGAACAGCGCCTGCATGAATTCCTTGCTGTGGTTGGCGCGCATTTCCTTGAGGTCGTGGCCGGCGCAGAAGGCCTTGCCGGCCCCGGCGATGACGACGACGCGGACGTTTTGGTCGGCGGCGATGGCGTCGAGTTCGCTCTGCAGCGCCGTGAGCAGTTCGCAGGACAGCGAATTGAACTGGCCGGGCCGGTTCAGGGTCAGGGTGGTCAGGCCGTCGCCACGGTCTTCTCTCAGCAGGCAGGCTTGGTCGCTCATTCTGGTCTCCTCGATGGGTATTGTTGGTGATCCGCGACTGTAACCGAGAAGCCGGGCGGGCTCCAGCCGTCCGTCGCCTGCTATGATGCCGGGCTGTTTTTCCGGACGTTGCTGCCATGCGCCGCCTGTTTTCCATCTCCCACCTGACCGCCGGCTTCATCGCCGTCCTTGTCGGCTACACCAGTTCGGCGGCCATCGTTTTCCAGGCGGCGAGCGCCGCCGGGGCCGGTGCCGAACTGATCGGTTCGTGGCTGTGGGCGCTTGGCATCGGCATGTTCGCCACCTCGGTCGGCCTGTCGCTGTGGTTCAAGGCGCCGGTGCTGACTGCCTGGTCGACGCCGGGGGCGGCGCTGCTCGCCGTCGGGCTCAGCGGCGTGCCGATGAGCGAGGCAATCGGTGCTTTCCTGTTTGCTTCGGCGCTGATCGTCGTTTGCGGCGTTTTCGGGCTGTTCGAGGCGATCATGCGCCACGTTCCGAAATCGCTGGCGGCGGCGCTGCTGGCTGGCGTCCTGGTGCGCTTCGGGATGGCGCTGTTCACTTCGCTGGGTAGCGAGTTGCTGCTGGTCGGGGCGATGTTCGCCGTTTATTTCGCCGGTCGCCGCTGGTTGCCGCGCTACGCCGTGCCGCTTTCCTTCCTCGTCGGCCTGCTGCTCGCCGCGGCCGGCGGCATGATCCACGGTGAGGCGGTGAGCCTGACGCTGGCGCTGCCGGTGTGGACGACGCCGAGCTTTTCGCTGACCACGCTGATCGGCGTCGGCCTGCCGCTGTTCATCGTCACCATGGCCAGCCAGAACGTGCCCGGCCTGGCGGTCCTGCGCGCCAACGGTTATCAGACGCCGGCCTCGCCGCTGATCACCTGGACCGGCGTCACCGGCCTGCTGCTGGCGCCGTTCGGCGGTTTCGCCTTCAACCTGGCGGCGATCACCGCCGCCATCTGCATGAGCCCGGCGGCCGATCCCGACCCGGCGCAGCGCTACCGGGCGTCGATCTGGGCCGGCGTCTTCTACCTGTTCACCGGGCTGTTCGGGGCTACCGTCGCCGCGCTGTTCGGCGCCCTGCCGGCGGCGCTGATCGCCGCAATCGCCGGGCTGGCGCTGCTCGGCACCATCGGCAACAGTCTCGGCGCGGCGCTCGCCGACGAGCGCGAGCGCGAAGCGGCGCTGGTCACCTTCCTGGCTACCGCCTCGGGGATGTCGCTGTTCGGCATCGGCAGCGCCTTCTGGGGGCTGTTGCTGGGACTCCTGGTTTTGAAACTGGTGCCGCCGCGTTGAGTCCCGGCGAGGTAAAATCCCGGCGATGAATTCGCCGCGCTACGTTCATCTTCGTCTCCATTCGGAATATTCGGTCACCGACGGCATCGTCCGCATCGGCGACGCGGTCAAGCGGGCAGCCGGCGACGGCATGCCGGCGATGGCGCTGACCGACCTCGGCAACCTTTTCGGCCTCGTCAAGTTCTACACCGGCGCCCGCGGCAAGGGCGTCAAGCCGGTGGCCGGCGCCGACGTCTGGATCGCCAACCCGGAGGCGCCGGAAGCCCCCAGCCGCTTGCTGCTGCTGGTGCGCAACCGCCAGGGTTACCAGCAGTTGTGCGAACTGCTGACCCGCGCCTACACCGCCGAAGGCCGCCGCGACCGCGCCGAGATCCGCCGTGAGTGGTTCGCCGAGATTGGCAGCGACGGCCTGATTGCGCTCTCCGGCGCGCATCTCGGCGACGTTGGCGAAGCCTTGCTGAACGGCAACTTCGACCTGGCGATGGAACGCGCGCGGGCCTGGGAAGCGATCTTCCCCGACGCCTTCTACCTGGAAGTGCAGCGCTACGGCCAGCCGCAGCAGGAAGCCATCGTCCAGCAGACCGCCGACCTGGCCGGCGAAACCGGCATCCCGCTGGTCGCGACGCACCCGATCCAGTTCATGAATCGCGACGATTTCCGCGCCCACGAAGCGCGCGTCTGCATCGCCGAGGGTTACGTGCTGGGCGACCACCGGCGGCCGAAGATCTACACCGAAGAGCAGTATTTCAAGTCGCAGGACGAAATGCTCGAGCTCTTCGCCGACCTGCCGGAAGCGCTCGAAAACACCCTGGAAATCGCCCGCCGCTGCAACATCGAGATGACGCTGGGCAAGAACTTCCTGCCCAACTTCCCGATCCCGCCGGGCATGACCATCGACGAGTTCCTCGTCGACGAGGCGAAGAAGGGCCTCGAAGTCCGTCTCGCCGAGCTTTACCCCGACCCGGAAGTCCGCCAGCAACGCCGCCCGGAATACGACGAGCGGCTCGCCTTCGAGTGCAACACCATCGTCCAGATGGGCTTCCCCGGCTACTTCCTGATCGTTGCCGACTTCATCAACTGGGCCAAGCAGAACGGCGTGCCGGTCGGCCCCGGCCGGGGTTCCGGCGCCGGTTCGCTGGTCGCCTACAGCTTGCGCATCACCGACCTCGATCCGCTCGCCTACGCCCTGCTGTTCGAGCGCTTTCTCAACCCGGAGCGGGTGTCGATGCCCGACTTCGACGTCGACTTCTGCCAGGACAACCGCTGGCGCGTCATCGAGTACGTGCGCGAGCACTACGGCGCTGATGCGGTGAGCCAGATCGCCACCTTCGGCACCATGTCGTCGAAGGCGGTGATCCGCGACGTCGGCCGCGTCTTCGGCCTGCCTTACTCGATGTGCGACCGCATCTCGAAGCTGATCCCGATCGTCCAGAACAAGCCGGTGTCGCTGGCCGAGGCGCTGGAACAGGAACCGCAGTTGCGCGAGATGATGGAAGGCGACGGCGACGGCGAAACCATCCGCGAATTGTTCGACCTGGCCGGCCGTCTCGAAGACTTGACGCGCAACGTCGGCATGCACGCCGGTGGCGTGCTGATCGCCCCGGGCAAGATCACCGAGTTCTGCCCGATCTACCAGGCCACCGGCGCCGACGCCTCGCCGGTCTCGCAGTTCGACAAGGACGATGTGGAAAAGGCCGGCCTGGTGAAGTTCGACTTCCTTGGCCTGCGCAACCTGACGATTATCGAGCTGGCGCTCAAGTACATCGAGCGCATGACCGGCGAGAAGCTCGACCTGATGAGCCTGGGCTTCGAAGACCCGGGGGCTTACCAGATTCTGAAAGACGCCAATACGACGGCGATCTTCCAGGTTGAATCGGAGGGCATGAAGAAGCTGCTGAAAAAGCTCGCGCCCGACCGCTTCGAAGACATCATCGCCGTGCTCGCGCTCTATCGTCCCGGCCCGCTCGGCTCCGGGATGGTGGACGACTTCATCCTGCGCAAGAAGGGCCAGCAGGCCATCGACTATTTCCACCCCGACCTGACCGCCTGCCTGGCGCCGACCTACGGCGTCATCGTGTACCAGGAACAGGTCATGCAGATCTCGCAGATTATCGGCGGCTACACGCTCGGTGGCGCCGACATGCTGCGCCGGGCGATGGGCAAGAAAAAGCCCGAGGAAATGGCCAAGCACCGCGAGACGATTGCCGCCGGTGCCAAGGAGAAGGGCTACGACCCGGCGCTCGCCGAGCAGTTGTTCGACCTGATGACCAAGTTCGCGGAATACGGCTTCAACAAGTCGCACACCGCCGCCTACGCCGTCGTCACCTACCACACGGCGTGGCTGAAGAAGTACCACTGCGCGGCCTTCATGGCGGCGACCATGTCGTCCGACATGGACAACACCGACACGGTGAAGATCTTCTACGAGGACACCGTCGCCAACAAGGTGAAGGTGCTCGGTCCCGACGTCAATGCCTCGGCCTACCGCTTCGAGCCAGTCGATCGTTCGACCATCCGCTACGGCCTCGGTGCGGTCAAGGGCACTGGCGAGCAGGCGGTCAATGACATCCTGCGCGCCCGCGAGGCCGGCGGCCCGTTCAAGGACTTGTTCGACTTCTGCCAGCGCTGCGACAAGCGCATGGTCAACCGCCGCACCATCGAAGCGCTGATCAAGGCCGGCGCCTTCGACAGCATCGACAATGATCGTCACAAGCTGCTCGCCTCGGTCGGCATCGCCATGGAGTTCGCCGAACAGGCCGAGCGCAATGCGATGCAGACCAGCCTGTTCGACCTCGGCGACGTTGCCGAGGCGCACGCGCCGCAGTACCTGACGGTCAAGCCCTGGGACGAGAAGACGCAGTTGATGGAGGAGAAGACGGCGCTCGGCTTCTTCTTCTCCGGTCATCCGTACAACAGCTACAAGAAGGAGCTGGGGCGCTTCGTCCGGCGGCCGCTGAACCGCCTCGAACCGGCCAAGGAATTCCAGGTGCTGGCCGGCGTCGTCGTCGGCGTGCGCACGCAGATGACGCGCCGCGGCAAGATGCTTTTCGTCCAGCTCGACGACGGCACGGCGATGGTCGAAGTGTCGGTGTTCAACGAACTGTTCGAGGCCGAACGCAGCAAGATCGTCACCGACGAAGTCCTGCTCGTCGAAGGCAAGGTGCGCTACGACGATTTCTCCGGCGGCAATGCCGTCGCCGCCGAACGCCTGATGACGCTGGGTGAGGCGCGGGCGCGCTTTGCCAAGCACCTGCTGCTGAAGATGAACGGCACGGCGGATGCCAGCCGCCTGCGTTCGCTGCTGCAGCCCTTCGCGCCAGGGCCGGCGGCGGTCAGGCTGCGCTACCGCAACGCCAGCGCACAGTGCGACCTGCTGCTCGGCCAGGCCTTGCAGGTCCGTCTCGACGATGCGCTGCTCGAAGCCTTGTCCGAATGGCTGCAGCCGGAAAACGTCGAGATCGTCTACTGACGGCTGGTCCGGGGCTCAGGCAACCAGTTCGCTCTTGAAGCCGATGCGCACGGCGCCCCAGTGGCGGCCGTTGATGCTGATCGGCATCGACAGGTCGTTGAGGATTTCGCCGGTGTCACGGACATAGGTCTGGAACAGTGAGGATTTCTGATTGCGCGCCAGCTTGAGGCCGACCGGGTCGTTGAAGATGCGCTTGTGCCGGCATTTCGCCAGGTCCACCGCGGGGTCGCCGCTGGGCGGATGGGAAAAATTGCCGTTGTGGGCCGGCGCGTAGCCGTTGCTATCGACGGCCAGTGAATAGACAAGGCCGGGCAGCTCGCCGAGCAGGCGATCGTAGAGGCTGGTCAGTTCCTTGTCGCACTGGGCGTCGTAGGCGGTCGTGTAGCGCTGCGGGTTGGAGCCGGGGATTTCCTTGTAGGCCTGATCGAAGACGTCGACGCCGCGTTCGGCGAGGCGCTGCAGGATGGCGACAACGGCGTCGCGGAAGCCGATGCAGCGATCGTGCAGGGTATCAAACATGCTGCTGCCGGTGCGGAAGTCGGCGAGCGTGCATTGCAGGTCCTCGGTCGATTCGCGCAGCGTCTTCGCTGAGTCCTGGCACTGTTTCATGCGCCCGGAGATGTCGACCGAGTGGTTGCGGATTTCCTCGACCTCGCGGTGGATCGCCTGGTTGCTTTCGCGTAGCTTGTAGATCGCCGTGGCGATCGTCGACAACTGCTCGCTGGTGCGCTTGAAATCGCCGACCATGCTGTCGAGGTCGCGCGCCGAGGTGCCGATGTGGTCGTTGGCGCGGGTGACTTCGCCGACGATGGTCTGCGTCCGGGTCGAGGTGTCGGCGACCAGGTCGATCATCGACTGCGTGTTCTGGCCGATCACCAGGGTCGCCGTCTTGACCTTCTCGGCCAGCTTGCGCACTTCGTCGGCGACGACGGCGAAACCGCGGCCGGCCTCGCCGGCACGGGCAGCCTCGATCGCCGCGTTGAGGGCGAGCAGGTTGGTCTGGTCGGAAATGTCGTTGATCAGCGAGACGATCTGGTTGATCTTCATTGAACTGCTGTGCAGTTCGACGACCGTCGTCGAGAAGTGCTCGATGTGTTCATTGGTCGAACGCATCGTGCTGGCCACCGATTCCATCTGGCTCAGTGAGCGTTGCGCCATTTCCAGGTTGTTCTGCGTCGACGCCTGGATCGCGTCGGCATTGCTGGCGACATCACCGACCGCCTGGTTGACCCGGTTGCTCGAAGCGAAGATGTCTTCGGCCAGCGCTTCCTGGCGGCGCACCGCGTCGCCGGTCAGTTGCACCAGATGGTTCATGCGCGCCGCGTCGGCGGCAATGCTGACACTGCTGCTGCGGGCGTGCGTGATCAGGCCGCGGATGCGGGCGAAGAACCGGTTGAGATTGCCGGCGATGCGCCCGGCAGCATCGCTGCCGCCGCTGCCGACGGGATGTGCGAGATCGGCGGCACCGTCGGCAATCGCCGCGATGTCCCGATCAACCTTGTCCAGCGTTGCCGAATTGCCAAACCAGCCCATTGATGTCTCCTCTGCAGATGGCTACAGCCATTCTCCGGTGTCGCGCAAAGCGACCGTCGCGCGTCCCCGTCGCCCTTGGTGGGCGATCTCTGCGCTATTCTTGTGTGCTTGGTTCCGGGCTCAGGTACGCTGTCGGGCGGCCAGGCGGCCGAGCAGGAAACCCTTGATTTCGTGGAAGGGGATGGGTTTGCCGAAGACCGTGACGTCCTGCGGCATTTCCTTCTGGCGGATTTCCTGGGCGTCGATGGCGCTGACGACGATGATGTCCATCGGGCTCAGCTCGGGCAGCGCGCGCAGGCGGCGGATCATTTCGAAACCGTCCATGCCCGGCATCATCAGGTCGGCGATCAGGATGTCCGGCATGCGCTGGCCAACCTGCAGCAGGCCTTCGAAACCGTCACCGACGATGCGTAGTTCAACCGGCAGCTTCCAGTTGTCGAAGGTCATCCGGTAGAGTTTCTGCAGCGTCGGATCGTCTTCGGCGATCAGGATGTCGAGTTGGCCGGCGCTGTCGGCGGTGCGGGAAATCTGCTTGCGTCGTTTGGCGAGCAGGGCGTCCACCGAACTGGCGGGAATCCGGCGGTGTCCGCCGGCGGTCTTCCAGGCGTCGAGGACGCCGTTTTCCACCATGTTCTGCACGGTGCCCAGCGAGACGCCCAGGCGCTGGGCGGCTTGGCGGGTACTGAGAAATTCGTTGTCGGCCATAACTGTCGCTGAAATTGCAAATTTGCCAAATTGTAATCCAAACTCCCGGCTTGTTGGTGAAGAATCGTAAGCTTGTCACGCAGCCCTGGAATTTTGGCAAAATTGATCAAGGTGTTTGTAATGACATGTAAATAATCGTTGGGCGCGGAGCGGGAAAGGCCAGCATGCAGGAAAGCGAAATCGGACGGGCGTTGCCGCGTTGTCGGTACTGCCGTCATTACTTCATCACCTTTGACCGGCATTTTCCTTACGGCTGCCGGGCGCTGGAATTTCGCAGCGCGCGCGAGCCGGCCCGCGACGTGCTCGAGTCGTCGGGGCAGCCCTGTCATTATTTCCTGGTTCGGCAGCCCGGCGGGGCCGCCTAGGCGGCTCACGCCTTCTTGACGAACTCCGATTTCAGCTGCATGGCGCCGATGCCGTCGATCTTGCAATCGATATCGTGGTCGCCGTCGATCAGACGGATGTTCTTGACCTTGGTGCCGACCTTGACCACTGCCGACGAGCCCTTGATCTTCAGATCCTTGATCACCGTCACGCTGTCGCCGTCCTGCAGCAGGTTGCCGTTGGCGTCGCGCCAGACGCGGGCTTCTTCAACGGCTGCGCTGGGCGCTTCCTTGCTCCATTCGTGAGCGCATTCCGGGCAGATGTAGAGCGGGCCGTCTTCGTAAGTGAAGGCGGAATTGCATTGCGGGCAGTTCGGCAGGGTCATGGTGGGTTCAGTATTCTTCGTGGTGGCTGCCGCTGATGCTGGGCAGGATGGTGTGGGCGTGGTGGAGGGCCAGCGCCAGGTTGATGCAGACGTTGTCGTCGCCGATCGCGTCGATGAAGCCGGCCCGGTAGAGCAGCGAGCCGGGTTGCGAGTTGAGGCCGCAGAGGATCAGCGTGCAGCCGCGCTTGGCGAGTTGTTCGCGCAGGTTTTCCAGGCCCTCGAGACCCGTGGTGTCTAGCTGGACCAGGCGGTGCATGTCGAGGATGACGACTTCCGGGTGGCCGGCCTGCGGATCGAGCAGTTCTTCCAGCTTGTTGACGGCGCCGAAGAACAGCGAGCCGAACAACTGCCAGGCAGCGACGCGCAGGCTGCCATCCGGGTAGAGCATGTGCGGGTCCTGCGCTTCTTCGTCGAGTGCCAGCCGTTCGATGCGGGTGAGTTCCGACATCCGGTAGATGAAGAACAGGCTGGACAGCACCATGCCAAGCTCGACGGCGATCGTCAGGTCAAAAAGGACGGTGACCAGGAAGGTGGCGAGCAGGATGATGCGGTAGCTCCACGAGTAGCGGTCGAGTTCGGTGAACTTGTGCCATTCCCCCATGTTGATTGCCACCACCATGACGATCGCCGACAGCGTCGCCAGGGGGACGTAGGCAGCAAGCGGTGCGGCAATGAGAACGATGGCGAGCAGCACCAACGCGTGGATCATGCCGGCGACCGGCGTGCGCCCACCGGTGCGGACATTGGTCGTCGTCCGGGCAATGGCGCCGGTGGCGGCAAAGCCGCCGAACAGCGGGGCGACGATGTTGGACAGTCCTTGCGCCAGCAGTTCCTGGTTGGGGTCATGGCGGTCGTCGATCTGGCTGTCGGCGACGCGCGCCGAGAGCAGGGATTCGATGGCGCCGAGCAGGGCGATGGTGATCGCCGGCGAAATCAGCTTGCCGAAATCGTGGATCGACAGGTCGGGCAGGCCGAAATCGGGCAGTTCCTGGGGGATGCCGTTGAAGCGGCTGCCGATGGTTTCCACCGGCAGGTCGAGGGCCCAGGCGGCGACGGTGCCGGTGAGCAGCACGGCGAGCGGGCCGGGGGCGCGGCGCAGCGGCGCGAAGCCTTGGGCCAGACGGTTGTAGAAGAGCAGGAAGGCGAAACAGGCGCTGGCCAGGCCGAGGGTCGGCAGGTCAACGGTGTGGGCATGCAGGGCCAGCACCTTGATCCGGGCAAAGAACTCGGCGGGCAGGTCGGCAATCGACAGGCCGAAGAAATCCTTGATCTGGGCGAGGAAGATGACCACCGCGATGCCGTTGGTGAAGCCGATGACCACGGCGACCGGGATGAAGCGGATCAGCTGCCCCAGGCGGGCGAGCCCCATCGCCAGCAGCAGGATGCCGGCCAGCATGGTGGCGCCGAGCAGGTTGGCGAAGCCGTGGGCGGCGACGATGCCGTAGATGATCGGGATGAAGGCACCGGTCGGGCCGCCGATCTGCACCCGCGAGCCGCCCAGCGCGGCGGTGATCAGGCCGGCGACGATGGCGGTCCAGATGCCGGCGGTCGGCGACACCCCGGAAGCGATGGCGAAGGCCATCGCCAGCGGCAGCGCCAGAACGCCGACGGTGATCCCGGCGCCGAGGTCCTTGCCGAACTGGGCCCGATCGTAAGTCGGCAGGCAATCCAGCAGCTTGGGGCGGAAGGCGATCTTCATGGCGCGCGCTCGGGGGGTGAAGCGTAGCATTATATGAGTAGATGATTAATCGTCAATGTTAATCACATGTTAATATCACGACGAAGGAATAACACGAGACGAATCATGGAGAAGCGTACCGCTCGCCTGACCTTGCTGATCGACCCGAGGAAGAAACAGATCTTCGAGGAAATTTGCACCGCTCAGGATTTGACGCCGTCGCAGGTGGTGCGCCGGCTGGTCCGGCAGTACATCATCGACAACGCCGGCGAACGCGAACTGCCGGACTGGCTGCGCGCTTCGGTGCGCGGCGATTAATCGCCTGCCGGGCGGGGCGGGGCCTGCCGGCCGAGTTCGCGCAGCACGCGACCGATCGCCCAGACGATGAGGACCAGTCCGCCGCCGGCGCTGGCCACCGCTTCCGCCGTGCTGCCCGGAAAGCTGTCGAGAATCACGCCCTTGCCACCGGCAAACCAGGCGACAGCGAGGGCGAGGCAGAGGAAACCGAAGAGGTCGACCAGCAGGTAGCCGACCAGGCGGATGGGGCGGGGGCGCGGGGCGGGGTTCATTGCGCCATTCTGACAAAAAATAGCCATTCAGGCTTGACAAGCTGTTTTGTCAAGCCCGGTTATGCACAGCGGCAGGCGATGCTCGCCCTGCGTTTTCTGGCGGCGCTGGTGAATTTGCCAGATTCGGGTGTCTGAAAATTAGTTGTATGGAATCAGTGGTTTAGCTGTTTGCGCAAGTTTTGCGCAGGGCAAGGAAAAGCCTTGTGGGCCGGTCACTTAGCGGTGTGTCGCGCAAGTAACCAACAGACTTATCCACAGGTTTTGTGGATAGATCGAAAACCTCTATGCCGGGGTGGCCATTGACCGCCAAACTTAAAGTAACGCTTTAAGAGTTGGGCGAAAATGCTGCGGTGCAAAAGAATTGGGCCGCTGTTGCGGCCCGGGTTTTTCTTGTTCTTACTTGACTCTTACTTGACCCGCATACCGGGTTGCGCGCCGCTGTCGGGCGACAGCAGATAGAGGCCCGGCGTCTTGCCGTCGAGGTCGGAAGCGGCCAGTACCATGCCTTCGGAGAGGCCGAACTTCATCTTGCGCGGCGCCAGGTTGGCGACCATCACGGTCAGCCGGCCGACCAGTTGCGCCGGGTCGTAGGCGGCCTTGATGCCGGCGAAGACGTTGCGCGTCTTCTCCTCGCCGATGTCCAGCGTCAGGCGCACCAGTTTGTCGGCGCCGTCCACGTGTTCGGCATTGACGATCTTGGCGATGCGCAGGTCGACCTTCATGAAGTCGTCGATGCTGCACAGGCCGTCAGTGCTTGCCGGGGCTTCTTTCTTTTCGGCTGCCTTGGCGGCGGGTTTGGCCGGTGCTTCGGCGGCGGCCGGCGCCAGCGACTCCTTGTTGGCGTCGATCAGCGCCTCGATCTGCTTGGCGTCGACGCGCGTCATCAGGTGGCTGTAGGCGTTGATCGCGTGGCCGCCGGCGAGCAAGGTGCCGGCGTCGGCCCAGGTCAGCGGCGCCAGGTTCATGAAGGCCTCGACCTTGGCGGCGGTAGCCGGCAGCACCGGCTTCAACAGCACGGTGAGCAGGCGGAACAGGTTGAGCGCGTTGCTGCAGGCGGCGTGCAACTCGCTGTCCTTGCCTTCCTGCTTGGCCAGTTCCCAGGGCTTGACGCTGTCGACGTACTGGTTGGCGCCGTCGGTCAGGGCCATGATCTCGCGGATCGCCTTGCTGAATTCGCGGGCTTCGAACAGTTCGGCGATACGCGGCGCCGCCTCGCGGATCGCACGGATCGCCGGCAGACTGTCGTTGGCCGGCGCCAGTTGGCCGTTGAAGCGCTTGGCGATGAAGCCGGCTGAACGGCTGGCGATGTTGACATACTTGCCGACCAGGTCGGAATTCACGCGGGCGACGAAGTCGTCGAAGCTGAGGTCGATGTCTTCCATCGTGTTCGACAGCTTGGCGGCGAAGTAGTAGCGCAGCCACTCCGGGTTCATGCCGCTGTTGAGGAAGCTCTCGGCAGTGATGAAGGTGCCGCGCGATTTCGACATCTTGGCACCGTCGACGGTGAGGAAGCCGTGCGCAAAAATCCTGGTCGGCGTGCGGTAGCCGGCGTGCTGCAGTTCGGCCGGCCAGAACAGCGCGTGGAAGTAGAGGATGTCCTTGCCGATGAAGTGGTAGAGCTCGGTGCTCGAATCCTTCCGGAAGAATTCGTCGAAATCGAGGCCGCGTTTGGCGCAGAAGTTGCGGAACGAGCCCATGTAGCCGATAGGTGCGTCGAGCCAGACGTAGTAGAACTTGCCCGGTGCGTCCGGGATCTCGAAGCCGAAGTAAGGGGCGTCGCGCGAGATGTCCCAGTCGGAGAGCTTGTTGTCGCCGGGGGCGCCCAGCCATTCCTGCATCTTGTTGGCGGCTTCCGCCTGCAGTACGCCGCTGCTCGTGTACTCGCGCAGGAAAGCCTCGCAGCGCGGGTCGGAGAGCTTGAAGAAATAGTGGTCGGAGTGGCGCAGTTCCGGCTTGGCGCCGGAGACGGCCGAGAACGGCTCGATCAGGTCGGTCGGCGCGTAGGCGGCGCCGCACACTTCGCAGTTGTCGCCGTACTGGTCCTTGGCATGGCACTTCGGGCACTCGCCCTTGATGAAGCGGTCGGGCAGGAACATCTGCTTGACCGGGTCGTAGTACTGCTCGATCGAGCGCACCTCGATCAGGCCGGCGGCCTTCAGCTTGAGATAGATGTCATCGGCGCAGGCGCGGGTTTCGTCGGAATGTGTCGTGTAGTAGTTGTCGAAGCCGACCAGGAAACCGCTGAAATCGCGGAAATGCTCGCCGTGCACGCGGGCGATCAGCTGTTCCGGGGTGATCCCTTCCTTTTCGGCGCGCAGCATGATCGGCGTGCCGTGCGTGTCGTCGGCGCAGACGTACCAGCATTCGTTGCCGGACATCTTCTGGAAACGCACCCAGATGTCGGTCTGGATGTACTCGACCAGGTGGCCAAGGTGGATGGCGCCGTTGGCATACGGCAGGGCGGAGGTGACGAGGATCTTGCGCGGCATGGGGCGACGGGAATTGGGCAAAAACGCGATTCTACCGCGCCCGGAACGAAAGCCGTTGCTGTGCTGCAAGTCGAAGCTCGGGCGGGGGCGCGTGAAATCATGCATTTATCGGTTGATCCGGCGGCGCCGGGTGGGCAGAATTCGTTTTTCCAGGAGGGGTTATGAACTTTGCCGTTATCGAAGACAGTCGCAGTCAGGCCGAAGTGCTGAAGGCCTTGTTGAAAAGCGAGGGCTACCAGGTCGAGGTGTTTGCCGACGGGCAGTCCTTTCTCGACGTGCTGGCCACGCGCAGCTTCGATTTCTATGTCGTGGACTGGGTGTTGCCCGATGTCGGTGGCGACGTGCTGGTCGGCAAGATTCGCGAACAGCATGGCTGGGATGTGCCGATCGTCGTGTGCACCGCGCGCACCGAAGAAGAGCACGCCTCCGACATCCTGCGCCTGGGAGCCGACGATTACGTGCCGAAGCCGGTCCGCTACATGGAATTCCTCGCCCGCGTCGATGCGCTGCTGCGCCGCCGCCGGGCCAAGCACCCGGATCTGCTGCGCATCGGCAGCATCGAACTCGACGCCGAGGGGAGGCGAGTCCGCCTGGCCGGCCAGGAAGTGGACCTGACGCAGCGCGAGTTCGACCTCGCCGCCGTCTTCCTGAAAAACGTCGGCCGGGTGCTGGCGCGCGAGGAGCTTCTGGCCGCTGTCTGGGCGCGCGAAGCCGATGTCGACACGCGCACCGTCGATACCCATGCCAGCCGCCTGCGCAAGAAGCTCGGCCTGTCCGGCGAAAGCGGCCTGATGCTGACCTCGGTCTATGGCCAGGGTTATCGCCTGGATACTGTCTCCGGCTGATTTGCGGCGCGGCTTTGGGCTATACTCTACGAAATCAGTCGGGTATTGTCCGACGCCAGCCCAAGTGGAGTGTCCATGAGCCTTAGCGAGCAGCAGGTCAGGAATGTCCTGGCCGAAACCATCGATCCCAATACCGGAAAAAGCTATCTGGCCGGCAAGTGCTTGAAAAACCTGTGCCTTGACGCCGACGGGGTCGCCTTCGACATCGAACTCGGTTATCCGGCGAACAGCCAGCACGAGATCATCCGCCAGCAGATCGTCGGCGCGCTGGCCGCGCTGCCGGGCGCCGGCAGGATCAGCGTCCGCGTCTCCAGCAACATCGTCGCTCATGCCGTCCAGGTCGGCGTCAAGCTGCTGCCCGGGGTGCGCAACATCATCGCCGTCGCGTCCGGCAAGGGCGGCGTCGGCAAGAGCACGACGGCGGTGAATCTGGCGCTGGCGCTGGCCCAGGAAGGCGCCCGGGTCGGCCTGCTCGACGCCGACATCTACGGTCCGTCGCAACCGCAGATGCTGGGGCTGGCCGGACGTCAGCCGGAATCGACCGACGGCAAGACGATGGAGCCGCTCGAGGCCTACGGCGTGCAGGCGATGTCGATCGGCTTCCTGGTCGATGTCGAAACGCCGATGGTCTGGCGCGGGCCGATGGTCAGTCAGGCGCTCGACCAGTTGCTCAACGAGACGCACTGGCAGGATATTGATTACCTGATCGTCGACATGCCGCCGGGCACCGGCGACACGCAACTGTCACTGGCGCAGAAAGTGCCGGTGACCGGCGCGGTGATCGTCACGACGCCGCAGGACATCGCCCTGATCGATGCGCGCAAGGGCCTGAAGATGTTCGAGAAGGTGAACATCCCTATCCTTGGCATCGTCGAAAACATGAGCATCCACGTCTGCTCGAACTGCGGTCACGCCGAGCACATCTTCGGCGAGGGCGGCGGCGAGCGGATGTGCCAGGACTACGGCAGCGAATTCCTGGGCAGTCTGCCGCTGGAAATGAGCATCCGCCAGATGGCCGACGGCGGCAAGCCGACCGTGGTCGGCGCGCCGGATTCGCCGGCCGCCGAAATCTACCGCCGCATCGCCCGCCGGGTCGCGGTCAAGGTCGCGGAAAAGGCCAAGGACATGTCGTCGAAGTTCCCCAACATCGTCGTCCAGAACACCTGATTTTTTACACATTGCAGCGAATAAAGGCGGGTAAAATCCCGCCTTTATTTTTGGTTGACCGCAGGATTCCCATATGGCCATCAAATCGGACAAGTGGATACGCCGCATGGCGCAGGAGCACGGCATGATCGAGCCGTTCGCGCCGGAACTGGTGCGCGAGGCGAACGGCCAGAAGATCGTCTCCTACGGCACCTCGAGCTACGGCTACGACATCCGCTGTGCGCGCGAATTCAAGGTGTTCACCAACATCAATTCGACCGTCGTCGATCCCAAGAACTTCGATCCGAAGTCCTTCGTCGAGATCGAATCCGACGTCTGCATCATCCCGCCGAACTCCTTCGCGCTGGCGCGCACCATGGAATACTTCCGCATCCCGCGCTCGGTGCTCACCGTCTGCCTCGGCAAATCGACCTATGCGCGCTGCGGCATCATCGTCAACGTGACGCCCTTCGAGCCGGAATGGGAAGGTCACGTCACGCTCGAATTCTCGAACACCACGCCGCTGCCGGCCAAGATCTACGCCGGCGAGGGCTGCGCTCAGGTGCTGTTCTTCGAGTCCGACGAAATCTGCGAAACCTCGTACAAGGACCGCGGCGGCAAGTACCAGGGGCAGGAAGGCGTCACCCTGCCCAAGATCTGACCGCATTCCGTAACGTAAACCGCTTACTCTTCGACCCGCTGCGGCGGGTCGCCGCTTTTGGGGATACACCATGCGCTTCCATTTCCCGGTCATCATCATCGATGAAGACTTCCGTTCCGAAAACGCCTCCGGGCTGGGCATTCGCGCGCTGGCCGACGCCTTGCAGAGCGAGGGGCTGGAAGTGCTGGGCGTCACCAGCTACGGCGATCTGACTTCGTTCGCCCAGCAGCAGAGCCGGGCATCGGCCTTCATCCTGTCGATCGACGACGAGGAACTGGCGCTCGAACCGGAAGAGACGCTCGCCGAACTGCGTGCCTTCGTCGGCGAAATCCGCCACAAGAATGCCGAGATCCCGATCTTCCTGCATGGCGAGACGCGCACCAGCCGCCACATCCCGAACGACATCCTGCGCGAGCTGCATGGCTTCATCCACATGCACGAGGACACGCCGGAATTCATCGCCCGCAACATCAAGCGCGAGGCGCACGCCTACCTCGACAGCCTGCCGCCGCCCTTCTTCCGCGCGCTGACCCACTACGCCGCCGACGGTTCCTACTCCTGGCACTGTCCCGGTCACTCGGGCGGCGTCGCCTTCCTGAAGTCGCCGGTCGGCCAGATGTTCCACCAGTTTTTCGGCGAGAACATGCTGCGCGCCGACGTCTGCAACGCGGTCGAGGAACTCGGCCAGCTGCTCGACCACACCGGCCCGGTTGCCGCTTCCGAGCGCAACGCCGCGCGCATCTTCAACTGCGACCACCTGTATTTCGTCACCAACGGCACCTCGACCTCGAACAAGATCGTCTGGAACTCGACCGTGGCGCCGGGCGACATCGTCGTTGTCGACCGCAACTGCCACAAGTCGATCCTGCACTCGATCATCATGACCGGCGCGATCCCGGTGTTCCTGATGCCGACGCGCAACAACTTCGGCATCATCGGGCCAATCCCGAAGAGCGAATTCGCCTGGGAAAACATCCAGAAGAAAATCGACGCCAACCCCTTCATCGAGGACAAGACCGCCAAGCCGCGCGTGCTGACCATCACCCAGTCGACCTACGACGGCGTGCTCTACAATGTCGAGGACATCAAGGAGATGCTCGACGGCAAGATCGACACCCTGCATTTCGACGAAGCTTGGCTGCCGCACGCCGCCTTCCACGATTTCTACGGCGACTACCACGCCATCGGTGCCGATCGCCAGCGCTGCAAGGAATCGATGATCTTCGCCACGCAGTCGACGCACAAGCTGCTCGCCGGTTTGAGCCAGGCGTCGCAGATCCTGGTCCAGGACTGCGAGGGTCGCCAGCTCGACCGCGACGCCTTCAACGAGGCCTACCTGATGCATACCTCGACCTCGCCGCAGTACTCGATCATCGCCTCCTGCGACGTCGCCGCGGCGATGATGGAAGCGCCGGGCGGTACCGCGCTGGTCGAGGAATCGATCGCCGAGGCGCTCGACTTCCGCCGCGCCATGCGCAAGGTTGACGAGGAGTGGGGCACCGGCTGGTGGTTCAAGGTCTGGGGCCCGGACGACCTGTCCGAGGAAGGCATCGAGGAGCGCGACGCCTGGATGTTGAAGCCCGGCCACCGCTGGCACGGCTTCGGCAAGCTCGCCGAAGGCTTCAACATGCTTGACCCGATCAAGGCGACGATCATTACCCCGGGCCTCGACGTAGACGGCGACTTCGGCGAGCGTGGCATTCCGGCGGCGATCGTCACCAAGTACCTCGCCGAGCACGGCGTCATCGTCGAGAAGTGCGGCCTCTACAGCTTCTTCATCATGTTCACCATCGGCATCACCAAGGGCCGCTGGAACACGCTGGTCACCGCGCTGCAGCAGTTCAAGGACGACTACGACAAGAACCAGCCGCTGTGGAAGGTGCTGCCCGAGTTCGTGCAGAAGCACCCGCGCTACGAGCGCATGGGCCTCAAGGACCTGTGCAAGCAGATTCACGCGGTGTACAAGGAAAACGACGTCGCCCGCCTGACCACCGAGATGTACCTCTCGGACATGGTGCCGGCGATGCGTCCGGCCGACGCCTGGGCGCGCATGGCGCACCGCGAGATCGAGCGCGTCCGCCTCGACGAGCTCGAAGACCGCATCACCTCGGTGCTGTTGACGCCCTATCCGCCGGGTATTCCGCTACTGATTCCGGGTGAGCGTTTCAACGCCACCATTGTCCGCTACCTGAAGTTCGCGCGCGACTTCAACGCCCGCTTCCCCGGCTTCGAGACCGACATCCACGGCCTGGTCAAGCGCGAGGACGGCGAGTATTACGTCGACTGCGTGCGCTGATCCCGCTTGCCGGCGGCCTCAGCGCCGCCGGTAGCTGACGAAGGCGCAGCCGGGGCCGGTGCTGCGCGCGCATTCCTGCCAGTCGGCGGCGGAGATTTCCGGAAACCAGGCGTCGCCGTCCGGCGCCAGGTCGACTTCAGTGATTTCCAGGCGGTCGGCGAGCGCCATCGCCTGCTCGTAGATTTCGGCGCCGCCGATGACGAACAGTTTCTCGGCGTCCGCCGCCAGGGCGATGCCGTCAGCCAGCGCGTGGGCCAGTTCGGCACCCGGTGCCGAGTAGTCCGGCTGCCGGCTGATCACGATGTTGCGCCGGCCGGGCAGGGGGCGGAAGCGCTCGGGCAGCGATTCCCAGGTTTTGCGTCCCATCAGCACGGCGTGGCCGGCGGTCAGGCGCTTGAAATGCGCCATGTCCTCGGGAATGTTCCAGAGCAGCCGGTTGTCCTTGCCGATTACACGGTTGCGAGCGACGGCGACGATCAGGATGATTTCGGGCATGTTCAGCTCCGGAACTGGCGCAGGTGGGTAATCAGCCCCTGGGTCGACGCGTCGAGCCTGTCGTCCGGGTGCTCACCGCGCAGGCTGGGTGCCAGCCGGCTGGCCAGTTGCTTGCCCAGTTCGACGCCCCACTGGTCGAAGGAATTCAGCCGCCACAGCACGCCCAGGCAGAACACCTTGTGCTCGTAAAGGGCGATCAACTGGCCGAGCGTGAACGGGTTCAGTTCGGGCAGGACGATGGTGGTCGACGGCTGGTTGCCGGGGAAGCTGCGGTAGGGGACCAAGGCTTCGTCGATGCCGGCAGCACGCGCTTCGTCCGCGGTCTGGCCGAAGGCCAGCGCCGACGACTGGGCCAGGCAGTTGGCGAGCAGGTTGCTGTGGTGACCGGGCAGCGGGAAGTCGGAACGGCCGAGGGCGATGAAATCGCAAGCGACCAGCGCGCTGCCCTGGTGCAGCAACTGGAAAAAGGAGTGCTGGCCGTTGGTTCCGGACTCGCCCCAGAGTACCGGGTTGGTCGTGTAATCGACGAACTGGCCGTCGCGGTCCACACGCTTGCCGTTGCTTTCCATTTCCAGCTGTTGCAGGTGCTTGGGCAGCAGGCGCAGCGAGTGGCTGTAGGGAAAGATGCCCTGGCTGTGGGCGGCGAGGAAGTTGCTATTCCACAGGCTGAGCAGCGCCAGGGTCAGCGGCAGGTTTTCCTCGGCCGGTGCCGAGAAGAAGTGCTCGTCAAGATCGTGGGCCCCGGCCAGCAACTGGGCAAAGTTGCGGAACCCCACCGCCAGGGCGATCGGCAGGCCGATCGACGACCACAGCGAGAAACGGCCGCCGACCCAGTCGGCGAACGGGAAGACGTTTTCCGGGGCGATGCCGAAGGCAGCGGTCGCTTCCAGGTTGGTCGAGGCGGCGACGAAGTGCCGGGCAACCGCGCTGTCGTCGCCGGCGGCGTGCAGCAGCCAGTCGCGCGCGGTGCGGGCGTTGGTCAGCGTTTCCAGCGTGGTGAAGGTCTTGCTGGCGACGACGAACAGCGTCGTGCGCGGGTTCAGGCGGACCAGTTCGCTGGCCAGGTCGGCGCTGTCCAGATTGGCGACGAAATGCACGCGCAAATCCGGCAGGCGATGTGCGGCGAGCGCCTGTGCCGCCATCCTCGGGCCGAGGTCGGAACCGCCGATGCCAAGATTGACTACGTCGGTGATGCGCTCACCGGAAAAGCCGCGCCAGTTGCCGTTGTGGATCTGTTCGCAGAAATCTTCCATGCGCGCGAGCACAGTGCGCACTTCGGCCGGGGCGGCGGTGCCGGCACGCAGCCGGCAATGGCCGACGGCGCGGCCTTCGGTATGGTTGATTGCTTCGCCGTCGCGCATCCGGCGCACCCACGCCTGCCAGTCGCAGCTTTGCGCCAGGGTGCGCAGCAGCGTCAGCGTGGTCCGGTCGATGCGCTGCTTGGAAAAATCGACCAGCAGCCGGTCGTGGGTCAGCGACAGGTGTTGGAAACGCTGCGGGTCGGTAGCAAACAGCTCGCGCAGGTGCCGCGGTGCGATCTCCCGGGCGTGCCCGGCCAGTGCCTGCCAGGCGGCGGTGTCGGTAAGTTGTCCCATGGCTCAGACGGCTACCGGGGCGGCGATGTGGGGGTGCGGGTCGTAGCCGTCGAGGCGGAAATCCTCAAACCTGAAGGCGAAGATGTCCTGTACCTCGGGGTTGATCCACATCGTCGGCAAGGCGCGCGGTTCGCGTGCCAACTGCAGGCGGGCCTGGTCGAAATGGTTGCTGTAGAGATGGGCGTCGCCGAAGGTATGGACGAAGTCGCCCGGGCGGTAGCCGCAGACCTGCGCCAGCATCATCGTCAGCAGCGCGTAGGAAGCGATGTTGAAGGGCACGCCGAGGAAGATGTCGGCGCTGCGCTGGTAGAGCTGACAGGACAGCTTGCCGTCGGCGACATAGAACTGGAACAGGCAGTGGCAGGGCGGCAGCGCCATGCTGTCGACGTCGCCGGGATTCCAGGCGGAGACGATGTGGCGGCGCGAGTCCGGGTTGTGCTTGAGGCTGTGCACCAGTTGCGCGATCTGGTCGACCAGGCGACCGTCCGGGGTTTCCCAGCGCCGCCATTGCTTGCCGTAGACCGGGCCAAGGTCGCCGTTCTCGTCGGCCCATTCGTCCCAGATGCGGACGCCGTTTTCCTTGAGGTAGGCGATGTTGGTGTCGCCCTGCAGGAACCACAACAGTTCGTGGATGATCGACTTGAGGTGCAGCTTCTTCGTGGTCAGCGCCGGAAAGCCCTGCGCCAGGTCGAAGCGCATCTGCCAGCCAAAGACTGAACGGGTGCCGGTGCCGGTGCGGTCGGACTTGTCGTGGCCATGCTCCAGCACGTGGCGCATCAGGTTGAGGTATTGCTGCATCGCGAGCTTGTATCGTTCTGGGAAAAACGCTGTCATTCTACCGTGCCAGCCGGCTTTCCGTCCCGCATGGCATCGGATTAGAATGAAGGCCGACCGTAGCCGTGGGGGCGGAGCGGCAGGGCCAGACGAGGAGGCGTTGTGCTGAACAAGATGGGAAATCTGGGCGCTTTGTTCGACCGGAAGAACGGCCATCCCTTGGCCAACCCGCGCGAATTGCAGCAGATTGTCAGCGAACTGCCGCGCGACAATGCCTTCAAGTCGCTCGACGAAATCGGTGGCTGGCTGGAATCGCTGGCCGTTGCCGAAGGCTTCCCCGCCGATCGGCTGTTCATTGCCGCCAGCCAGCTGGAGGATGCAGCGCTGGCGCACCTGCGCCGGCTGTCACGCGAATACCTGCATACCGTGCGCCTGTCGAAGGCCGAGGAGCGCCGCTTGTGGGCGATCAACGCCGGCTTCTGGCGGCAGCTGGCCGAGGTTTACGAAAAGGCCCTGGCCGGTCTGCTGGCTGGCGGACCGACCCCGGAGGCCTTGCGTCATCAGTTACCGGGCCTGTGTGCGCGGCTGATCGCCGCGCTGCGCGCCCAGCTCAAGTGGGAGCAGTTTCATTACGGGCCGACGCCGCCGACGCTCTGGGCGCGCCTCGGGGCTGCCTTGCTGCGGGCGGAGGAGTGTGGCGTGGCGACCCGGTTGAGCAATCTCGGGGGGCTGACCGGCAACACCTCGCCGCTTGCCGAGTATCGCAAGGCGATGGTTTTCCATGCTGCCTCGATGGACAGCCTGCTGCCGCTGGAAATCGAACTGGCCGAGCGGTTCATCGCGCATTACCTGATGGCTTTCGATTTTCCGCAGCAGGGCGAGCACGACTGCGTCTATTGGGTCGATCTGGCGCTCGCCCAGCCGCCGCTGCGCCTGGCGCGGATGCCGGCGGAAGCGACGCCGACCCTGCGCTTCTTCCGTCCCGGTCGGGCGCACCGCGAGATGGCGGAACTGCTGCAGCTGCTCGAGCGCGGCAGCGATGTGCCAGCCGACATCATGCTCGGCGGCCAGTATCCGGCGAAGACGCTGATTCCGGTGTTGCGGCATCTGGCGGCCTATCTGGCGCCGATTCCGCCGCAGCGCCGGCACGACCGGCACCGGGTCAAGCACCGGATGTCGGTGATGAGCGGTCTGGTCAATGCCTATGTGGTTTTTTCCGGCGACTTCGGCGGTCGCCCTGCCGGCCTGCAGATCGAGAGCTGGGTGGTCGAGAACGTCAGCCGCGGCGGTTTCGGCGCCTACGTCAACAGCATTCCCGGCGAGTGGCTGAAGGTCGGCGCGCTGCTCGCCCTGCAGCCGGAAGGCGGCGAGAACTGGGTGCTCGGTTGCGTCCGCCGCTATCACCGGGAGAGCGAGGACGAGGCGCGGGTCGGCATCGAGACGCTGGCGCGGGCCGTGGTCGCGGTCGAATTGAAGCCGAAGATGATTTCCAGTTATGCCGCGGTCGGTGGCATTCCGGCGCTGCTGCTGGAGGAAAACAATGCGCCGGGCGAACTGCGCGTCGTGCTGCCGCCCTATACCTTCGACCCGCGCGAGGCGCTCGAACTGGTGCGTAATGACCGGCGCAACCTGCTCGAGCCGCTGCTCGTCATCGAGCAGACCAACGACTACGAACTGGCCCGCTACCGCGTCCTGCCCGGCTGAGTTTCAGCGCGGGCGCAGCGCCGATTTCGGGCGGAAGGCCTGGATTACCTGTGGGTCGGTCTCGGCGTAGGGGCCGCCGATCAGGTCGATGCAATAGGGAATGGCGGCGAAGATGCCGACGTGACTGACGCTGCCGTCGGCGGCGCGGACGCCTTCCAGGGTCTCGCGGATCGATTTCGGTTGTCCGGGCAGATTGACGATCAGCGCCTGCTTGCGGATCACCGCCACCTGGCGCGAGAGGATCGCGGTCGGCACGAAGTTCAGGCTGATGCGCCGCATTTCCTCGCCGAAGCCGGGCATTTCCTTGTCGGCGACGGCGAGCGTTGCTTCCGGCGTGAGGTCGCGCGGCGCCGGGCCGGTGCCGCCGGTGGTCAGCACCAGGTGGCAGCCGCAATGATCAACCAGTTCGATTAGCGTCGCCTCGATACCCGGGCGGTCGTCGGCGATCAGCCGGGTTTCGGCCTGCCACGGTGTAGTCAGCGCCTTGCCCAGCCATTCCTGCAGTGCCGGGATGCCCTTGTCCTCGTAGATGCCGGTCGAGGCGCGGTCGCTGATCGAAACCAGGCCGACCACCAGGGTGTCAGGCGTCGTCATGCTCGGCCTCCGCAGCGTCGGTCGGGGTGGCGTCGAGGTCCTTGAGGAACTGGAAGATGGCACGGTAGCTCTTCGGCGGCTTGCCGGCTTCCTGCTCCTTCAGCGCGTTGCGGCGCAACTGGCGCAATTGCTGGAGGTCGGCGCCAGGCCACTGGTTGGCGATCTCGGTCAGCGTCGCTTCCTCTTCCAGCAGGCGCGTGCGGAAACGTTCCAGGCGGTGCAGGCGCGCCGTTTCCGCCGCCGATTCGCCGCGCAACAGCGCCAGGCCGGCGCGGATCGGTTCCTCGTCCACGCCGCGCATCAGCTTGCCGATGTACTGCATCTGGCGGCGGCGGGCGCCGTGGGCGGTGATCTTCTGGCAATCGCGCACCGCCGCCAGCAGCGTTTCCGGCAAATCGATGCGCTTCAACTGGCCGACCGACAGTTCGACCAGCTCGGCGCCGAGGTCGCGCAGCGCGTGCATCGCCTCCTTCTGCTTGGTTTTCGAGGGGCGAACGAGGTCTTCGGGGTAGGTATCGTCTTGCATGGCAGCATCCGGAACGGCAACGGCGGGCTGCTATGATAGCGACTTTTCCCGCCAGGACGCCGTCCACATGTCCGAGACCGCCGCTTTTTCCCACGCCTTCGCCGACCTTCAGCAACTCGCCGAGGATGTCCTCAAGCATGCCCGCAGG
The DNA here is from genome assembly GCF_041909095.1 of Azonexus sp. Lineage (GTDB taxonomy): Bacteria > Pseudomonadota > Gammaproteobacteria > Burkholderiales > Rhodocyclaceae > Azonexus. The sequence continues at coordinate 232,219 of NZ_JAYREB010000004.1, forward strand.
CACGGCGCCAGCGCCTGCGAAGTCGATGTCTCGGAAGGCTTCGGGCAGTCGGTGACGGTGCGCTGCGACGAGGTCGAGACCATCGAGTTCAACCGCGACAAGGGCATCGGCGTCACCGTCTATGCCGGGCAGCGCAAGGGCTACGCGAGCACTTCCGACTTTTCCGCGCAGGCGCTGCGCGATACCGTCGAAGCGGCGCTCAAGATCGCCCGTTTCACCGCCGAGGACGACTGCGCCGGCCTCGCCGACGCCGCGTTGATGGCCCGCGACTGCCCGGATCTCGATCTCTACCACCCGTGGCGCCTCAGCGTCGAGGAAGCGATCGAGGTCGCCCGCCGCTGCGAGCAGGCGGCCTTCGACGCCAGTCCGCTGATCGACAACTCGGAAGGGGCGACGGTATCGACCCAGCAGGCGCACTTCGTTTCCGCCAACAGCCACGGCTTCATGGGCGGCTACCCGACCTCGCGCCACTACATTTCCGCCTCGGTGATCGCCGGCGAGCGCGAGCAGATGCAGCGCGACGACTGGTACACCACGCACCGCGACGGCCAGCGCCTGGAAAGCCCGGAAAGCGTCGGCCGCATCGCCGCCGAACGGGCGGTGGCCAGGCTTGGCGGGCGCAAGCTGAAAACCGGCGATTACCCGGTGCTGTTCGAAGCGCCGCTTGCCGCCGGCCTGCTCGGCAGCCTGGTGCACGCGGCCAGCGGCGGCGCCCTCTACCGCAAGGCATCCTTCCTGCTTGATCACCTCGGCAAGCCACTGATGCCCGACTTCGTCAATATCGTCGAACGGCCGCACCTGCCCTGCGGGCTGGCCAGCGCCAGCTTCGACAGCGACGGCGTGGCGACGCGCGACAGCGACGTGGTCAGCGCCGGCATCCTGCAACGCTATTTCCTTTCCGCCTACACGGCACGCAAGCTTGGCCTGCAGACCACGGCCAACGCCGGCGGCAGCCACAACCTGATCATCGAACCCGGCAGCCTCGACCGCGCCGGCCTGCTGCAGAAAATGGGCCGCGGCCTGCTGCTCACCGAAGTGCTCGGCCACGGCATCAACTACGTCACCGGCGACTACTCGCGCGGCGCCGCCGGCTTCTGGGTCGAGGACGGCAAGATCGCCTACCCGGTCGAGGAAATCACCATCGCCGGCAACCTGCGCGACATGTTCGCCGGCGTCGTCGCCGTCGGCAACGACGTGCTGGCGCGCGGTAGCAAGCAGAGCGGCTCGATCCTGGTCGACCGGATGACGATCGCCGGCGAGTAGGGCATACGCCGCAACGCGGATTTCCTTACGGTTTCAGCCCTTTTCCCGGCTTCTCGCGGCCGGCATGCCTCGCTTGCTCAGTGCCCGCAGCCGCAGGAGGCAAGGTTTTCGCCCCGATTGCGCATGAATTCGCCGATCTGGACGAACTGCTCGTACAAGGCGCTGCGCAGCGGGATGTCGGGGACGGTTTCTTCCAGGGCGAGTTTCATGCACATCAGCCACTGGTCGCGTTCTTCCGGGCCGATGGCGTAGGGCATGTGGCGGCGGCGCAGCATGGGCGGGCCGTATTTTTCGACGTAAAGCTGCGGACCGCCGAGCCAGCCGGAGAGGTAATCGACGAACTTGTTGCCGGACTCGGTGAGGTCTTGCGGGTGAATCTTGCGCGCGGTGTAGGCTTCCGGCAGTTCGTCCATGATCTGGTAGAAGCGGTCTACGAGCTTGCGGATGGCGTCGGCGCCGCCGATGCGTTGATAGGGGGTTGCGCTGCTTGGGTCGAGGGTTTCCATGTCGCTTTCTCAATTGTTACGGCGGCTCACACTCGGCGCATGCCTTGAGTGTGGGACTTGAGTTTCGGTACAGCAACATGCATGCCGGAAGCGGGGCTGCGCGCAAGTCTGCTTAATGCCGCGCCATGCCGGGCTGAAACGGGAAATCGGCTGCGCCGGTTTGCTGTGCTGCGACATCATTGGCACGCCCATTGTCAAATCTGACAGGCGGATGCGGGCCTCGTCGTCAAAACGGGCGGCACTGGCGGCTCGGCTTCGCCGCCGGGGGCTTCAGTACAGCGGCACGTCCGGGTAGATCAGACGCAGCGCAGCGCGTTGCCGCTCGATGCGGAGCAGCGCGCTGCGCAATTGCTGCTTTTCTTCGCGGTTCAGGGTTTGCGGGTCGAGCCGCGGGTCGCCGCCGTCCTGCCAGACGGCGGCCAGTCGGCGCTGCTGGATCTCACGTAGTTGCCGCCAGTGGCGCCGCAGTTCGTCGGCGTCGCTGCGGCTCAGCCAGCGTTTGCCGGCAGCCGCCACCAGGCGGGCGTCGGTGCCGCAGGCGTCGCTGCCGGCGGCGAGAGCGTGGATGCGGGCCAGTTCGACGATCGGGATCAGTGCGTTGCGCTTGAGATCGAAGCGGCCGTCGCGGTCCAGGCGCAGGCGCTGGAACAGGCCGAGGGCGGGCGGGGCGCCAGCGGCGTTGGCGATCCAGCGGCCGAGCAGCGGGTCGGCGCCCGGGCAGCGCTCGCAGATCAGCCGCTGCAGCGGCGCAATCAGTGCGCGCTCGCCGGCGATCCAGCGCAGGTCGAAGAGATTGCTCGCCAGGCGGGCCTGATGGGTGTCGCAGACCTGCAGCCAGCCGGTAAAGCGCTGCTGCCAGTCGCTCAGGCTGGCGCGCCACTCGGCATGCTTTGCCATCATGCCGCCGGGGCACTGGACGATGCCGCAGGCGGCCAGGCCGTCGCAGACCTTGGCGGCAAGATTGGCGAAGTAGTCGCCGTGGCGCTCCGGCTCGAAAGCGTCGGCGATCACCAGGGCATTGTCCTGGTCAGAGAGTGCGGTCATCTCGCGTCGGCCCTGCGAGCCGTGGGCCAGCCAGGCGTAGGCGAGTGGCGCCCGGCCGAGTTCCGCTTCGGCGAGTGCCAGCAGGCGTCGGGTCAGGGCGTCGGCAAGATCGCTCAGTGCGCTACTGCCCGGCACCCGGGCGAGCTCGGCGCGGGCGGCGCTGGCCAGCGTCGCCAGTTCGCTTGCTGAACTGGCCGCGGCAACATGGGTTTGCAGGCGTTCTGGCAGTTGGGACACGGTGGCTTTTCCGGGGCTGCGGTGCCGTCCGAGTGTACGCCGCCGGCTGCCGGGGCGGGCGGAAATCGTTTCGGGCTCGCAAAAACGGGCGCTTTACGGAAGAATGCCGTCATTGGTGACAGAAAAATCCCGCCTGGACGGGAGGAGACGTGCATGCAACGTAGAGATTTTCTGGCCGTGGCGGCGGCTGGCGCAGCGGCTTCGCTTGCCGCTTGCGGCAAGGATGAAGCGCCGCCGCCGGTCGCTGCGCCGACACCGGCGAAAAAGCCGGCGGCCCCAGCCGGCGAGCCGACGCCGCAGCCGGTCGAGGCGGCCGCCGTGCAGGGCGCTTACCCGGCGGTGCGCTGGCGGCTGACCTCCAGTTTTCCGCGCAGCCTGGACACCATCTTCGGTGGCGCCGAGGTGCTTGCCGACCGGCTGCGGGCGATGACCGGCGGTCGTTTCGACATCCGCGTCTTCCAGGGGGGCGAGATCGTCCCCGGTCTGCAGGCCTTCGATGCCGTCGAGCAGGGCACGGTCGAGGTGGCACATACCTGTTCCTACTATTACGTCGGCAAGGACAAGAGCTTCGGCTTTGGCACGTCGATGCCCTTTGGCATGAATGCGCGGCAGATGAATGCCTGGGTTTATTACGGCGGCGGCCAGGAACTGCTTGACGACTTCTACGGCAATTTCAACGTGCTTTCCTTCGCCGGCGGCAACACCGGGACGCAGATGGGCGGCTGGTGGCGGAAAAAAGTCAGCGCGGTCGACGACCTGAAGGGGATCAAGATGCGCATCGCCGGCCTTGGCGGCGCGGTTTTTTCCGAGCTTGGCGTCGTCCCGCAGCAGATTGCCGGCGGCGACATCTACCCGGCGCTGGAGCGCGGCACCATCGACGCCGCCGAATGGGTTGGTCCCTACGACGACGAGCGCCTGGGCTTCTACAAGGTGGCGAAGAACTACTACTACCCGGGCTGGTGGGAGCCGGGGCCGATGATCCATTTCTTCGTCAATCGCAACGAGTGGGAAAAGCTGCCGCGCGAATATCAGGAAGCGTTCCGGGCAGCGGCTTTCGAAGCCAACGTGTCGATGATGGCGCGCTACGACCACCAGAACCCGATCGCGCTGAAGAAGCTGCTGCAGAGCGGCGTCAAGCTGCAGGAGTTCTCGCGGCCGATCCTCGAAGCGGCGTACAAGGCGGCGCAGCAGCTATACGCCGACGAGGCGAAGAAGAACCCGGCATTCAAGAAGATTCTCAAAGCCTACGACAAGTACCGGCGTACCGAAAACGCCTGGTTCAGCGTTGCCGAGAACCGTATGGACGATTTCCTCCAGTCGCAGGCCTGACATGCGTTTTGATGAAGAGTTGCCGCGCCCGACGCGGCTTTGCGTGGTCCGCCATGGCGAGACCGAGTGGAATGCCGAACGGCGCATCCAGGGGCAGATCGACATCGGCCTCAACGCGACCGGCCACCGTCAGGCGCAGGCCGCCGGGCGCTGGCTGAAGACCGCCGGGATCGCCGCCCTCTACGCCAGCGACCTGCGCCGGGCCTGGGATACGGCGCTGGCGATCGGCGCCGCGCTGCAGTTGCAGCCGGTGGCGACGCCCGAGTTGCGCGAACGCCGCTATGGCGTCTTCGAAGGTCTGACCTACGCCGAGGCGGCGGCGCGCTTTCCCGAGGGCTACGCCGCCTTCGAGGGGCGCAACGCCGATTACGCGTTCGAGAACGGCGAGAGCCTGACGGTCATGTACGCGCGCGTCACCGGCAAGCTGCGCGAAATCGCCGCCCTGCATCCCGGCCAGAACATCGCCGTCGTCGTTCATGGCGGCGTGCTCGACGTGATCAACCGTTTCGTGCGCGGCAATCCGCTCGAAATGGCGCGCGACTTCCTGATTCCGAACGCCGGCATCAACTGGATCGCCATGCATGATGGCCGGTGGACGCTGGAAAGCTGGGGCGAAACCGGGCATCTGGCGGGCGGCGCGCTGGACGAACTGCCTTCGTGATAAAATCTCCGCCTTTTTCAACGGCTTGAGGCATCCCCATGTTTTCCGCGAAAGACACCCTGGCGAAAGTTGACCCTGAACTGTGGCAGGCCATCACGGCCGAGAACCAGCGTCAGGAAGATCACATCGAACTGATCGCATCCGAGAACTACGTCAGCAAGGCGGTCATGGAAGCCCAGGGCTCGCAGCTGACCAACAAGTACGCCGAAGGCTACCCGGGCAAGCGCTACTACGGCGGTTGCGAGCATGTCGACGTCGCCGAGCAGATCGCCATCGAGCGCATCAAGGCGCTGTTCGGCGCCGATGCCGCCAACGTCCAGCCGAACTCCGGTTCGCAGGCCAACCAGGCCGTGCTGATGGCCTTCTGCAAGCCGGGCGACACGATCATGGGCATGAGCCTGGCCGAAGGTGGTCACCTGACCCACGGCATGCCGCTCAACATGTCCGGCAAGTGGTTCAACGTCGTCTCCTACGGCCTGAACGAAAAGGAAGAGATCGACTACGACAGGATGGAAGCGCTGGCCCGCGAGCACAAGCCGCGCCTGATCGTCGCCGGTGCCTCGGCCTACGCGCTGCGCATCGATTTCGAGCGCTTCGCCAGGATCGCCAAGGAAATCGGCGCCATCTTCTGGGTCGATATGGCCCACTACGCCGGCCTGATTGCCGCCGGGTTCTATCCGAATCCGGTGCCCTTCGCCGATGTCGTCACCACCACCACGCACAAGACCCTGCGCGGCCCGCGCGGTGGTGTCGTGCTGATGAAGGCCGAACATGAAAAGGCGATCAATTCCGCCATCTTCCCGGGCCTGCAGGGCGGTCCGCTGATGCACGTGATCGCCGCCAAGGCCGTTGCCTTCAAGGAAGCCGCGACGCCCGAGTTCAAGAACTATCAGGAACAGGTGATCATGAACGCCCGCGTCATGGCCCGCGTGCTCGGTGAAGAGCGCGGCCTGCGCATCGTTTCCGGGCGTACCGAAAGCCACGTCTTCCTGGTCGACCTGCGCGCCAAGAACCTGACCGGCAAGGAAGCCGAAGCGGCGCTGGGCAACGCCCACATCACCGTCAACAAGAACGGCATCCCGAACGACCCGCAGAAGCCTTTCGTCACTTCCGGCATCCGCATCGGCTCGCCGGCGATGACGACGCGCGGCTTCACCGAGATCGAAGCCGAGCAGATCGCCCACCTGATCGCCGACGTGCTCGACGCACCGAACGACGAAGCCGTCGCCGCCCAGGTGCGCGAGAAGGTGTCGGCCTTGTGCAAGCGCTTCCCGGTCTACGGCGCTTAAACCGGCATGAAGTGCCCTTTCTGCGGCAATGACGAAACCGGGGTGGTCGACACCCGGGTTTCCGAAGAGGGCGACATCGTCCGTCGCCGCAGGAAGTGCGCGGCCTGCGACAAGCGTTTCACCACCTACGAACGGGCCGAGATCCAGTTGCCGCAGGTGGTCAAGAAGAACGGCCTGCGTGCCGACTTCAGCCGTGCCAAGCTGCGCGCCAGCCTCGAGCTGGCGCTGCGCAAGCGCCCGGTATCGATCGAATCGGTCGATGCGGCGATCGCCGACATCGAGGAAAAGCTGCTCACCGCTGGCGAGCGCGAAGTCAGCACGCAGCAACTGGGCGAACTGGTGATGCGCGAGCTGAAGAAGCTCGACAAGGTCGCCTACATCCGTTTCGCCTCCGTCTATCGCAATTTCGAGGACGTCGACGCCTTCTCCAAGGCGATCAAGGAAGTCTCGCCGTCGTCACGCAAGAAATGAGCTTTGCCGCCGCCGACAGCAGCATGATGGCGCGGGCGCTGCAACTGGCCGAGCGCGGCCTGTGGACGACCTCGCCCAACCCGCGCGTCGGCTGTGTGCTGGTCCGCGACGGCGAAATCGTCGGCGAAGGCTGGCACGAAAGGGCCGGTGAGCCGCATGCCGAAGTCCATGCCCTGCGCGCCGCCGGTGAGCGGGCCTGCGGTGCCACCGCCTACGTCACGCTCGAACCCTGTAGCCACCACGGGCGCACGCCGCCCTGTGCGGAAGCGTTGATCGCTGCCGGCGTGGCGCGCGTCGTCGCCGCCATGGAAGATCCCAATCCGCTGGTCGCTGGCCGCGGCCTGGCGCTGCTGCGGGCCGTCGGCATCGACACAGCAAGTGGGATTATGGAAAACGAGGCGCGCGAACTGAACATCGGTTTCGTCTCGCGCATGACCCGCGGCCGCCCCTGGCTGCGCCTGAAGGCGGCGGCCAGCCTGGACGGCAAGACGGCGCTGAACAACGGTAGCAGCCAGTGGATCACCAGTGCCGACGCCCGTCGCGACGGCCACCGCTGGCGGGCTCGTGCCTGCGCCATCCTGACCGGCTTCGGTACGGTGCGCGACGACGATCCGAGCCTGACCGTGCGCGACGTCGCCACCCCGCGCCAGCCGCTGCGGGTGATCGTCGATAGCCGGCTGGAGACGCCGCCGACGGCGAAAATCCTGGCCGGGGGCGGCGTGCTGATTGCCGCCGCGGTGGAGGTGCCGGAACGCGCCGCCGCCTTGCGCGCCGCCGGGGCCGAGATCGTTTTGCTGGCGAACGCCCGGGGCAAGGTTGATCTTGCCGCCCTGTTGCAGGAACTGGGGCGGCGCGGCATCAACGAGTTGCACGTCGAGGCAGGCCACAAGCTGAATGGCTCGCTATTGCGCGAAGGCCTGGTCGACGAGTTCCTGTTTTATCTGGCGCCCTGCCTGATCGGCGACGCCGCCGCCGGGCTGTTCAATCTGCCGGCGCTGAGCACGCTGGCCGACAAGCGTTCGCTGCAGATTGTCGATCTGCGGCAGGTCGGGCCGGATATCCGCCTGCTCGCCCGGCCGCTCGCCGGCGCTTAGCCGGCTGTAGCGGCGCTGCCGCAGACCGCGCAGTCGGGGTCGCGGCGGAACTTCACCTTCCGCCATTCCATGTTCAGGGCGTCAAGCAGCAGCAGCCGGCCGTTCAGCGATTCGCCGATACCGGCGACCAGCTTCAGCGCCTCGGCAGCCTGCATGGTGCCGACGATGCCGGTCAGCGGCGCGAACACTCCCATTACCGCGCAGCGCACTTCCTCGACGTCCTCGGCTTCCGGGAACAGGCAGTGGTAGCACGGTGCGTCGTCGCGGGCGAGATCATAGACGCTGACCTGGCCGTCGAAGCGGATGGCGGCGCCGGAGATCAGCGGTTTGCGGTGGTGCACGCAGGCGCGGTTGATGGCGTGGCGGGTGGTGAAGTTGTCGCTGCAGTCGAGGACGAGGTCGGCACTGCCGACCAGGGCGTCGAGCTCGGCGCCGGCCAGTCGGCTTTGCAGCGGCACCACGTCGACTGCGGGATTCAACGCGGCCAGCGCCAAACGGCCGGATTCGGCCTTGGCCATGCCAACGCGTGCCTCGGTGTGGAGGATCTGTCGTTGCAGATTGGTCAGGTCGACAACGTCGTCGTCCACCAGGGTGATCCGGCCGATGCCGGCTGAGGCGAGATAGAGCGCCGCCGGCGAGCCGAGGCCGCCGGCGCCGACGATCAGCGCGTGGCTGTCGAGGATGCGCTGCTGGCCTTCGATGCCGAGTGCGTCAAGGAGGATGTGCCGGCTGTAGCGGAGCAGCTGCTCGTCGGTCACTTGTACTCGCGCCACTCCGGCGGGGTGTCGTCGTGGTCGCCATGCGGCCGGGTTTCCCAGGCCTTGACGTAGGCTTCCTCGGGCGAGGGCTTGAGGCGCTTCTCGGGGACCACCATGTTGTGCAACTGGGTTTCCTCGACGTAGTGGATCAGCGCTCGCGTCAGCTTGCTCATCAGCGTGCTGTCGAGGTGGTAGCCGTGGTCGACCAGACGATCCTCGAGTTCGGCCAGGGTGTGTTGCTGCAGGTCGTAGGCAACGCCGAGCGCCCGCTTCTCGTAGCGCGGCTCGACTTCGACCTCGTCTACCTTCTTGAGGTCGTCGGCGGCTTCCGGTACCTGCCCCGGTGGAAACTTGGAAAACAGGATTTCCCGCTTTTTCCTGAGGTCTGTATTCATCATCCCTCCGCTGCTTGGCTGCTTACTGCTTGCCTTGCATGAACTGTACGCCCTTCAAGATGTTCAGCGCCTGCTGGAACTGGTAGTCGCTCTTGCTGGCGTATTCCAGACGGGCCGGCATCGCCTCGTCGTCGTGTTCTTCCTTGGCGGCGGGCTTGTTCGGCTGGGGTTTGGCTTCTTCCTTCTTCGCGGCTTCCTGCTTGTCTTCGAGATGGCGTTCGAGGTCGGCTTCGCGCAGGCGGGCCGGGCCGTTGCCGTTCGGGGTTTCCTCGACGACGATGTCGGGGGTGATCCCCTTGGCCTGGATCGAGCGGCCGCTGGGCGTGTAGTAGCGGGCCGTGGTCAGCTTGATTGCCGTGTTGCCGGGCAGCGGCAGCACCGACTGCACCGAACCCTTGCCGAAGGACTGGGTGCCGACGATGGCGGCGCGCTTGTGATCCTGCAGCGCGCCGGCGACGATTTCCGAGGCCGAGGCCGAGCCGCCATTGACCAGCACCACCATCGGCACCTTCTTGACGCCGAGCGGCAGGGCGCGTAGCGGGTCTTCCGCGGTGCCGCGCAGGTAGTCGCGCGGCCGGGCGAGATATTCCTGCTTGGCGTCCTCGGTGCGGCCGTCGGTCGATACGACCTTGACCTCAGGCGGCAGGAAGGCGGCGGAGACGCCGATGGCGCCATTGAGCAGGCCGCCCGGATCGTTGCGCAGGTCGAGGACGAGGCCCTTGAGTTCGCCTTCCTTGTACAGCTTGCCAAGGTGTTTGGCGAGGTCGGCGACCGTCGTTTCCTGGAACTGGGTGATGCGGACCCAGGCGTAGCCCGGTTCGATGACCTTGGACTTGACGCTTTGCACCTTGATCACTTCGCGCACCAGGGTGATTTCCAGCGGCTTGGCCTCGCCCTTGCGCAGGATGCTGAGGCGGATCGAGGTCTTCGGTTTGCCGCGCATCTTCTTGACCGCGTCGGCCAGGCTGAGGCCCTTGACTGGGGTGTCGTCGAGCTTGAAAACCAGATCGCCGGCCTTGACCCCGGCGCGGTAGGCCGGCGTGTCCTCGATCGGCGAAACGACCTTGACCAGGCCGTCTTCCATGCCGACTTCGATGCCGAGACCGCCGAACTCGCCCTGGGTGCCGACCTGCAGGTCCTTGAACGAATCGGCGTCAAGGTAGGCGGAGTGGGGGTCGAGGTTGCCGAGCATGCCGGCGATCGCATTGGCGATCATCTTCTTGTCTTCGACCGGTTCGACATAACCTTGCTTGATCGCGCTGTATACCTCGGCGAAAGTGCGCAGATCCTCGATCGGTAGTCCGACCTTGGCATCCTTCTCGGCGAAGGCGGGTAACTGCAGGGTGATCAGTGCGCCGGCAACGAAGCCGCCGACAGCGAGGCTTAAAGTCTTGATTTTGCTCATTTCAGGCTGGCCCAGGACAAGGGGTCGATCGGATTACCTTTATGACGGATTTCGAAGTATAAACCGGATTCCGGATTGCCCCCGGTGTTGCCAACGGTGGCGATGGTTTCGCCGCCATCGACGGACTGGCCGACCTGCTTGAGCAGCGAGTCGTTGTTGCCATAGATCGACAGGTAGGCGTCGCCATGGTCGACGATCAGCAGGTTGCCGAAACCGCGCATCCACTCCGAAAACACCACCCGGCCGGCGGCGATCGCCTTGACCGGGCTGCCGTTGTCGCCCCGGATGAAGAGACCGCGCCATTGGCCGCCGCCTTCGCGCGCTTTGCCGAAGCGGCCGATCACCGCGCCGCGCACCGGCAGGCGCAGCTTGCCGCGCAACTTGGCGAAGCGGCCATCGTTGGGTACCGGGTCGTAGCGGTTTTCCTTGCCCGGCGCTTCGCGCGGCGGCGTCGGTTCGCGGTTGGTGCCGGTGCTTGGCGGCGGCGGGGGCGGTTTGCGGCGGGCTTCTTCCGCAGCCTTGGCCGCCTGCTGTGCAATGATGCGCGACAGGCGGTCAATCAGCCGGGTCATGCGTTTTTCATCGCGCTGCAGCGAGCCGATCTCGCGCCGTTGCGCGCGGATCTTGCTCGACAGTTCGGCATGTAGGGCCTGGCGCTCGCGGCGCTGCTGTTCGAGTTCGCTGTGGTGACGGCGCTGTTCGTTCTCGACCTCGGCCAGTTCTGCGGTGCGTTCCCGGGTGTCCTCGGCGAGCGCCTTCTTCTGCCGGATGGTGGCCTGGATTTCGCCCATCAGTTCGGCCTTGGCGCCGGCGATGGCGGACAGGTAATAAAGGTCGCGCGCCAGCTGGCTCGGGTTGTCGCCGTTGAGCAATAACTGCAGCGAATCGGGCGAGCCTTTCAGGTATTGACGGTAGAGCAGGTTTTCCAGTTGCTGTTGCTGCTGGGAGAGCGTGCCACCCAGTTCGCGGGACTGGGTCTCCAGGTTTTCCAGGCGCTGCTGGAGGTGCTCGCGCTGTCCGCCGAGTTCGTGCAGCTTGCGTTGCAGGCGGGAAATCTGCCGCTCCGATTCGCGTAGCCGGTCGGCGGCATCGGCACGCGAATCCTCGCTGCTCGACAGTTCCTTGCGCAGATCCTCGATGCGGCTGCGCAGCTCCTCAAGATCGGCGCGCTTGGCGGCGACTTCCGGCGCGCTGGCCTTTTTCTGGGCGTTGGCAGGGGGGATGGCAACGAACGCCAGCAACAGCGCGAGCAAGCAGGAGGAAAGAGCGGAGCGCAGGCCGGCGCGGGCGAAAAACATGAGGAAATCGTGATTGGGTTCTAGGTTTGGCAAGGCTTATTCTATAATCAACCGTTCAACCCAACTGAGGTTTTCTATCTTGGACCTTATTTCCTCCAGCCTGATCGACAAGCAGGAGCATATCGAAACGGCAGCGAAAGCCCTGAAGGCTATCGCCCATCCCCTGCGCCTGAAGATCCTGTGTGTCGTCGGCGATCAGGAGGCCTGCGTGCAGGATATCGTCGACGCGGTCGGTACCTCGCAGAGCAATATTTCCCAGCATCTCGCCATCCTGCGCGAGAAGGGTGTCCTGCTGACGCGCAAGGATGCCAACCGGGTGTTCTACCGTGTCGGCGATCAGCGCACCCTGCAGCTGGTCGGCATGATGCGTGAAGTTTTTTGTGGTGTGGAGAATTAAGTAATGCCGATGGATTTCATCAACCAGAACATCCTGCTCATCGGGATTGTCGTTGTTTCCGGTCTCGGGCTGCTCTGGCCGCTGATCTTCCGGCCGCTCGGTGCTGCCGTCAATCCGGGGGAGGCGACGCTGATGATCAATCGCCAGGATGCCAAGGTGATCGACGTCCGGCAGGCGAGCGAATTTGCCGCCGGCCACATTCCCGATGCGATCAACATCCCCGAAGGGCAGTTGCGCGAGCGTCTGCACGAACTGGAAAAATTCAAGGAACTGCCGCTGATCCTCTGCTGCGCCTCCGGCTTGCGTTCGAACCGGGCCTGCAAGGACTTGAAGGCAAACGGTTTCGAAAAACTGTACAACCTCAGCGGCGGGGTCGATGCCTGGGTCGCTGCGACTTATCCGCTGCACAAAGGAGGGCGCAAGAAATGACCCAGTCCGTCGTGATGTACACAACCGCCATCTGTCCTTACTGCATCCGTGCCAAGCGGCTGCTGGCGGAACGCGGCGTCGCCGAAATCGAGGAAGTCCGGGTTGACCTCGACCCCGAGCGGCGCGACGAAATGATGCAGAAGACCGGCCGGCGCACCGTGCCGCAGATCTTCATCGGCAGCACCCATGTCGGCGGCTGCGATGACCTCTACGCCCTCGACGCGGCTGGCGGTCTGTTGCCCCTGCTGGCGGCGGACGCCTGAACTGATCAACTACCAGAAAGAGAAACATGGAACAGAACGAACAGCCGGTTTTCGGCATCGAGAAGCTTTACGTCAGGGACCTTTCGCTTGAAGTGCCGAATGCCCCGGAAGTCTTCCTCGAACAGGAGGCGCCGCAGGTTTCCGTACAGCTCAATTCGACCGGCCGCGGCGTCGGCGAAGGGGTGTTCGAGGTTGTGCTGACGGTGACGGTGACGGCAACCCTCGGCGAAAAGACGATGTTCCTGGTCGAAGTGGCGCAGGCCGGGGTTTTCCGCATCTTGAACGTGCCCGAAGAACAGCTTGAGCCGTTGATCGCCATCGCCTGCCCGAACGTCCTCTTCCCCTATGCCCGCGAAACGGTTTCCGATGCGGTGACCCGCGCCGGCTTCCAGGCCATCCTGCTGCAGCCGGTCAATTTCGAGGCAATGTACGTGCAGCGTCTGCAGGAAATGCAGGCAGCGGCTGAAACCCCGCTCCAGTAAGCCGCTCATGCGCCGCCTGCTGACTGCCCTGTGCTGCCTCGCCACGGCCCTGCCGGCGCTGGCGCTGGATTTTCGTTCGGTCGTCGTGCCGGCGGCGGTGCTTTACGATGCGCCTTCCAACAAGGCGAAGAAACTCTACCTGATCCGCGCCCAGACGCCGGTCGAGGTGGTGGTCCGCCTCGAGGGCTGGGCCAAGGTGCGCGACGCCGAGGGCGGGCTGGCCTGGATCGAGGCCAGTCAACTGACCGAGCGGCGGACCGTCATCGTCACCGCGGCAGGTGCCGAGCTTCGGGAAGCGGCGGCGGACAATGCGCCGCTCAGCGCCAGTTTGGCCAAATGGGTGGTGCTTGACTACGTCGGTACTCCGGCGCCCGGCTGGGTCGCGGTCAGGCATCGCGACGGACTGAGCGGCGTGGTCCGCGCGACGCAGGTCTGGGGGCTATGAGGATTTCCCTGCTCGGGGGCGGTGCCTGGGGCACCGCGCTGGCGATTGCTTTTGCCGAGGCGCATGCGGTGACCTTGTGGACGCGCGAAAGCGATGTCGCTGCCGATCTCGTTTCCGGCCGTGAAAACCGCCGTTTCCTGCCGGGCTATCGACTGCCGGCGCAGGTTGCGGTAGCGACCGATTTTGCCGCAGCTGTCGCTGATGCCGAGTTGCTGATCGTCGCCACGCCGATCGCCGGCCTGCGGCCGACGGCGGAGAAGCTGCGCGAACTGGGCTGTACGGTGCCCTTGCTCTGGGTATGCAAGGGCTTTGAAGCCGGCAGCGGTAAACTGCCGCACCAGGTGGTGGCCGACGTGATGGGGGCCGATGCGCGTTGTGGCGCCCTGTCCGGGCCGAGTTTTGCCGAGGAAGTCGCCGCCGGACAGCCGACCGCGATCGCGCTGGCTTCCCGCGATGCCGCTTTGGCGCGCGAGACGGCGCGCCAGTTGCACGGCGGCAGTCTGCGCATCTACGCCAACGACGATCTGGTCGGTGTCGAGGTCGGTGGCGCGGTCAAGAATGTGCTGGCGATTGCCACCGGGGTCTGCGATGGCCTTGGCCTCGGTCTCAATTCGCGGGCCGCGCTGATGACCCGTGGTCTTGCCGAAATCGCCCGTCTCGGCGTCGCGCTGGGCGCCCAGCGCGAGACCTTCATGGGGCTGGCCGGGATGGGCGACCTGATCCTGACCTGCACCGGCGATCTTTCGCGCAACCGCCGGGTTGGCCTCGGGCTGGCGCAGGGCAAGTCGCTGGCCGAGGTGCTCGACGAACTCGGCCATGTTGCCGAAGGGGTCTATACGGCGCGGGAAACGGCGTGCCTGGCAGCCCGGCTCGGCGTCGATATGCCGATCAGTGCGGCGGTGGCCGCCGTTCTCGACGGCCGGATGACGGCGCGGGACGCGGTCGGCCAACTGATGGCGCGTGATCCCAAGGAAGAGATCGCCTGAGCCGTCGGCTTACACGGCGTCGCTGAAACCGCATTGCCGCCACGCCTCGAAGATGGTGACGGCGGCGGCGTTGGACAGGTTGAGGCTGCGTTGTCCGGCGCGCATGGGCAGGCGCAGGCGCCGCTCTTCCGGGAAGCTGTCGCGGATCGCCGGCGGCAGGCCGGCGGTTTCACTGCCGAAGACGAAGACGTCGTCTGCCTGCATATTTACCGAGTAGAGGTTGCGGCTGCCGCGGGTGGTCATTGCGAACATCCGGCGCGGCGCCAGCGCGGCCAGGCAGCTCGGCCAGTCCGGGTGACGAACGAGTCTGGCGTATTCGTGGTAATCGAGGCCGGCCCGGCGCAGATGCTTGTCGCTCAGATCGAAGCCGAGCGGTTCGACAAGATGCAGTTCGGCGCCGGTATTGGCGCACATGCGGATGATGTTGCCGGTATTGGGCGGGATTTCCGGATGGACGAGGACGACGGCAAACACGGGACGGTCGGTGAGCGGCAAAGGCGCCGATTAAATCACGAATTCAGCCGTTGAGGGTGCGGGCGACGACCGCAACATGGACTTCGCGCGCCCCGTGCTGGATCAAGCTGCGGGCGGCTTCATCGGCGGTGGCGCCGCTGGTCAGCACGTCGTCGACCAGAAGAATGCGCTGGCCACTGCAGTCCGCATGGCAGGCGAAGGCGCCGCGTACATTGCGTTGCCTGGCCTTGCGGTCGAGGCCGGCCTGCGCAGCGGTGGCGCGCTGGCGCTGCAGCAGTTCGCGGGCAAACGGCAGTTGCAGTTGCCCGGCGATGGTACGGGCGATTTCCGCTGACTGGTTGAAACCACGCTCGCGCAGGCGTTGTGGGTGTAGCGGCAGGGGAACGACGGCGGTGAAATCGTGGTTTGCGAGCACGCTGGCGAGTCGCTGACCGAACCAGTCGGCGAGGGCCAGCTGGTGGCCGTACTTCAGCGCGTGGATCAGGCGGTCGACCGGAAAATCGTAGCGATACAGCGCGCTGACGCCGGAAAAGGCCGGCGGTTTCTGCAGACAGGCGCCGCAGTGCTCGCCGTGGGTCGTCGCTTCGCCGCAGCGCGGGCAGCGCTGCGCCGGCAAGGGCGGCAGGTCGCCGACGCAGGCGGGGCAGAGCAGCTCCTTGCCGCTGTCGGCAGCGCAGAGCAGGCAGCTGCCGGGTAGCGCGAGGTGGTGACGGAGAAGGCTGGCGAAACGGCGGTGGACGGCGTGGGGTAAAATGCCGGCAAGGCTTGACCGCTTCGGTAATCCATAATTACCATTCGCCTTCCCCCTTGATTTTTCGACGATTTTCTTAAGGTATGCCATGCCAGCCAGTGCCACCGCCGTGACTCCTTCCTGTTCCCAGACCGCAGCGCTTCCCCGCTGGACCCTCGAGGAGGTGCTGGCGCTCTACGAGTTGCCGCTGCTGGATTTGCTGTTCCGCGCGCAGACGGTGCATCGCGAGAATTTCGATGCCAATGCCATTCAACGCTCGACCCTGCTTTCCGTCAAGACCGGCGGTTGTTCCGAGGATTGCAGCTATTGCTCGCAATCGGCCCGTTACGACACCGATCTCGAACGCGAGCGCCTGATGCCGCTCGGTGAAGTGGTGGCGGCTGCGCAGGCGGCCAAGGCCAAGGGCGCCTCGCGCTTCTGCATGGGCGCTGCCTGGCGCGGTCCGAAGGACAACGATCTCGACCAGGTGCTGGCGATGGTGCGCGAGGTCAAGGCACTCGGCATGCAGACCTGCGTCACGCTGGGCATGCTCAAGGAAGGCCAGGCCGAGAAACTGAAGGCGGCCGGGCTCGACTACTACAACCACAACCTCGATACCGACAAGGATTTCTACGGCCAGGTGATCCGCACGCATACCCACGACGATCGTCTAGACACGCTCGATCAGGTGCGCGACGCGGGCATCAATGTCTGCTCCGGCGGCATCATCGGCATGGGTGAGTCGCGCAAGAACCGCGCCGCACTGATCGTCCAGCTGGCCAACCTGCCGAGCCCGCCGGAATCGGTGCCGATCAACAACCTGGTGCCGATTCCCGGCACGCCGCTGGCCGAACAGCCACGCCTCGACCCCTTCGAGTTCGTGCGCACCGTCGCCGCCGCCCGCATCACCATGCCGGCTTCCTGGGTCCGCCTGTCGGCGGGGCGTCAGGAAATGAGCGACGAATTGCAGGCGCTCTGTTTCATGGCCGGTGCCAATTCGATGTTCTACGGCGACGCGCTGCTGACCACCGGCAATCCCGATGTCGACCGCGACGACGCCCTGTTTGCCCGCCTCGGCCTGCGTGCGGTGTGAGCCAGGCTGACGCAGTCGCCTTCGTCGACCGTCCGGCGGTCGCGCGCCGTTTCGCGCGCGCGGCTGTGGATTATGCGCAGCACGATTTCCTGGCCCGGGAGATCGACCGACGCATGCTCGAGCGTCTCGACTATGTCCGTCTGCAGCCGCAGCGCATCCTCGATCTGGGATGCAGCCGTGGCGGCAGTTTTCCCGGCTTGCTCGAACGCTATCCGCAGGCCCGCCTGCTTGGCGTCGATATCGCCCGGCCGATGCTGACGGCGGCACGCCCGGCCAGGTCCGGCTGGCGGCGCTGGCTCGGGCTTGATGGCGCTGCGCCCGACTGCCTGCAGGCGGCGGCGGAGTCGCTGCCGCTGGCCGGGGCCTCGGTGTCGCTGGTGTGGTCGAATCTGCTCCTGCACTGGCTCGATCACCCCTTGCCGGCGCTGGCAGAAGCCCATCGCGTGCTCGAGGTCGGCGGCCTGCTGATGTTCTCGACGCTGGGGCCGGATACGCTGCGGGAGCTACGGTCGGCTTTCGCCGATGGCTATGCCCATACGCAGCGCTTCACCGATATGCACGATCTCGGCGACATGCTGGTGGAAAGCGGTTACGCCGATCCGGTGATGGATATGGAAGTGCTGACCCTGACCTACGATGACATCGATGCCTTGTTCGCGGAACTGCGCGGCGCCGGTTCGGCTTGCGCGATGCACGCCAGGCGCCACGGCCTGACCGGCAAGGGGCGCCTGCAGGCAGTGCGCGAGGCCTATGAACGGATGCGTAGCGCTGGCCGCCTGCCGGCCAGTTTCGAGGTTATTTACGGCCACGCCTGGAAGGCGGCGCCAAAGAAGACTGCCGACGGTCGCGCGATCATCCGTTTCGAACGCGGCGGCCGTCCCTGAGTCGCTAATCCGGGCGTTTGCGGTAGAACTTCACCGCCTGCACCCGCTGGTCGGGGACTGGCGCTGCCTTGCGCCGCCGCTCCTGGATCCGCCACCACAGCAGCAGCCCGAGGAAGACCGCGTAGCTCAGTGCCGCCGGGAGCTCTTCCGGCTTGCTCTGCCATAGCAGGTGTACGCAGCCCAGAATGGCGATCAGGTAGATGTTGCGGTGCAGTTCCTGCCATTTGCGCCCGCCCAGGCGGCGGATGGCCGTTGCGTTCGAGGTGGCGGCCAGCGGAAGCATCAGCACCAGGGCGGCGAAGCCGACAGCGATGAAGGGGTGCTTGAGCACGTCACGGGCGATCGCGGTGAGGTCGAAGTCATGGTCGTAGCCGATGAAGCCGTACAGGTGCAGCAGACCGTAGGCAAAGGCGAACAGACCGAGCATGCGGCGCAGGCGCAGCAGCCAGTGCTGTCCGGTCAGGGCGCGGGCCGGTGAGATGCACAGCGTGAGTAGCAGGAAGTTCAGCGTCCAGCTGCCGGTAAAGGCCTGCAGTGCTTCGCCTGGCTCCGGGCCCAGCGCATTGTTTTGCAGTTGCCAGCCAAGCCAGGCGGCGGGCAGCAGGCCGCCGATGAAAATGAGCGTCTTTATGGCCTGGACGGGAATCCGGATGGGGGTCGGGGGCATGGTTGGCAAGAGTGTTAGGGGCGTATGCCGAGGGCCGAGCGCAACTCGTGGATGTCGTCTTCCGCTTCCTGAACGAGATCCTGGTAGCGGGCGCGGTCGGCTTCGCGCAACTCCTGGCTGTCGGCGTCGCCGTTTTCTCCCATCCACTCCCGATCCCCGCCGGCCAGCAGGTTGGCGAAATAGAGGACGTCGCGCACGCTGCAAGGGGTTTCGATATTGCACAGGCGGTCGTGGTCGCTGATTGCCTCGATGATTCGTTCCGGGATGCCCAGCGCATGCAGCAGGCTTTCGCCGATGCCTTCATGCCAGCCGCAGAGCAGTTCCATCATCGCTTCCGGGTTGCTGCGGTAATCGGGATATTCCGCTGCCCGATAGAGCAGGTAGAAGACGCCGATGTCGTGTACCAGGCCGGCCATCATCGCGTCTTCCGGATTGATGCGGCCGATTCGCCTTGCCAGTACCCGGGCGATTGCTGCGACGGTCAGCGAATGGGTCCAGGCGTGATGGGCGATTGATTCGTACTGGGCCAGGTTGCGCGACTTCAGCATCTGGTCCATGGCCACCGCCAGCGAGATCGTGCGGACCGAATCGAAACCGATACGGCCGATGGCTGTACCGAGGTCGCTGATGGTCTTGCCGCTGGGGTTGTAGGCGACGGAGTTGGCCAGGCGCAGCAACTTGCTGGAAATCAGCGGTTCAACGCTGACCACCCGGACCACCCGGTCGATGTTGGCGAACGGGTCCTTCAGCGTGTTGCGCACGAGCAGTGCGGCATCCATGCAGGTCGGAAAGTTGATGTCGCCGGAAAGCTCGTGGGCGATGTCTTCGAGAATGCGGAAGTGCAGGCTGTCGTGCGCGCTCATGGCTTAACTGGCGATGTAACGCTCGAGTTCCTCGATCAGGAATTGTTGGGAGCTGATGATTTCCTTGACCATGTCACCGATCGACAGGATGCCGAGCACCTGCATCTCGTCGTCGAGCACGGGCAGGTGGCGGAAGCGTTTTTCCGTCATCAGCGTCATGCATTCTTCCAGAGTGCTTTCCGGGCCGACGTAGGCGACGCGAGAACTCATCATTTCCCGCACCGGGATTTCCTTGGGCGAGAGATTGTTCCTGATCTGCTTGCGCGCAAAGTCGCGCTCGGAAAAGATGCCGACCAGGCGCCCGTCCTCGAGAACCAGCAGGGCGCCGACATTGTGTTCGGCCATCACGCAAAGGGCATGGAAAACGCTGTCGTCAGGGGCGACAGCGGCCAGGACCTGGGGTTTGCCAGCCAGCAATTGCTTGAGCGTCTTCATGGTCAGTCTCCGCCTTGTTGTTTGTGGTGCGGACAGTCTAATCCCAGCGGCAATGTGCGACAAGAAAGCAACCGGCGTCGCGCAAAAACAAAGGGCAGCCCACAGGCTGCCCCGATTTCGTGCGTTACCGGATCAACGCAGGCCGGCGGCGTAGTCGGCGACAGCCTTGATTTCAGCGTCGGAAAGCTTGGCAGCGATCGTGCGCATCATGCTTTCCGGATCGTTGGCGCGGGTTCCGGCGCGGAAGGCAACCAGTTGGGCTTCGGTGTAAGCAGCAAACTGGCCGGCCAGGCGCGGGTACTGGGCGGGCATGCCGCTGCCGGCCGGGCCGTGGCAGCCGGCGCAAGCGGGAACGCCCTTGCGATGGTCGCCCTGGCGCCAGATTTTCTTGCCCAGCGCGAGGCTGGCTTCATTCTTGGCCGATTCCGGCTTCAGCTTCTGGCTGGCGAACCAGGCGGCGACGTTCTTCATGTCTTCGTCGGAGAGCGCGGCAGCCATGCCGGCCATGATCGCGTTATCCCGTGCGGCGGGCGCGTCGCCGGTGGCCTTGAAGTTGCTCAGCTGCTTGTAGATGTAAGGTTCGATCTGTCCGGCCAAGTGCGGATTCTCGGGACTCATGCTGTTGCCGTCGACGCCGTGGCAGGCGACGCAGATGGTTTCGGCGACGACCTTGCCCTTGGCGGGGTCGGCCTTGACCTTGACTGGCTCGGATGCGTGGGTGACAAAACTGGTGGCAAACAGGATTGCCATTGCCGCGGAACGGATCATTTTCGAACTCCTAATGCGCAGAAGAAGGCGCTTTGGCCGGAACGGAAGTTACAAACCTGTTATTCTATATTAGTTTCCCTTCAACTAGGCGGGTCTTCCGCGTTTTTTATGCCCATCTTCCAGAACGCGGTGTTTCACACAACCGTCGCAAATTTGCGTGATCTGCCAGCGGATGCCAGCTGCGAAGTGGCCTTCGCTGGGCGCTCGAATGCCGGCAAGTCGTCGGCGATCAATACCCTGGCCGGGCGGGTCCGCCTGGCTTTCGTCAGCAAGACGCCGGGGCGAACCCAGCATCTGAATTACTTCACGCTGGCGCCGGGCAAGTACTTCGTCGATTTGCCCGGCTATGGTTTCGCCAAGGCTCCGGAGGAGATCAGGGCGCAGTGGGAGGGCCTGATCGGTCCTTATCTCAGCCGGCGTGGCCCGCTGGTCGGGCTGGTGGTGATCATGGATAGCCGGCGGCCGTTCACCGATCTGGATCGCAACCTGATCGAGTGGTTCAAACCGACCGGCCGGCCAATCCATCTCCTGCTGTCGAAGGCCGACAAATTGTCGCGCCAGGAGCAGACCAAGGTGCTGCGTGCGGTAAAGGCGGAAATTGCCAACTGGGGTGGCGGTGCCTACACGGCCCAGCTCTTTTCCAGCCTGAAGAAAACCGGGGTTGAAGAGGCAGAAGCCGTTCTCGCGGGCTGGCTGGGCATCGTCTCCGCGAAAAAGGCGGCCCCGGAAAACAAAGAGCCTCCGGACCAGGGGAGTCCGGAGGCCAAATTGCCTCAACAGCGTCAAGGCACCCGCTCAGGGAGGTGAAGCGGGAGACGGCGCGAGCCATCGTGCCACTATGACCGGTACGAGAAGTCAAAGGTTCCGTTCCGGTATAAAATTTTTGAATCTTTTTTCAGGGACCAGAGATGGCAGGAAACTTTCCCGGAACCCGGATGCGCCGGATGCGGCGCGATGATTTCTCGCGTCGCCTGATGCGCGAATCGGTGCTGACCCCGGACGACTTCATTTACCCGGTCTTCGTTCTCGAAGGCGCTGGCCGTACCGAGAAGGTGGCTTCGATGCCCGGCGTCGAGCGGCAATCGCTCGATGTCCTGTTGCGCACCGCCGAGCGCACGGTCAAGCTGGGTATTCCGGCGCTGGCGTTGTTCCCGGTGATCGATGCGCCGCTGAAAACGCTCGGCGCGGAGGAAGCCTACAACCCGGAAGGCCTGGTGCCGCGCACGGTGCGCGCGCTCAAGCGCGAGTTTCCCGAGTTGGGCGTGATCACCGACGTCGCCCTTGATCCCTACACCAGCCATGGTCAGGACGGCCTGATCGATGATACCGGCTATGTGCTTAACGACGAGACGCTCGACGTTCTGGTTCGCCAGGCGTTGTGCCATGCCGAAGCCGGAGCCGACGTGGTGGCGCCGTCGGACATGATGGATGGACGCATCGGCCGCATCCGCGAAACGCTCGAGCGCAACGGCCAGATTTACACGCGCATCCTGGCCTATTCCGCCAAGTACGCCTCCGCCTTCTACGGGCCTTTCCGCGATGCGGTCGGTTCGGCCGGTAACCTCGGCAAGGGCAACAAGTACACCTACCAGATGGACCCGGCCAACGGTGACGAGGCGCTGCGCGAAGTCGCGCTCGATATCGAGGAAGGTGCCGACATGGTCATGGTCAAGCCGGGCATGCCGTATCTGGATATTGTGCGCCGGGTCAAGGACGAGTTCGGCGTGCCGACCTACGCCTACCAGGTCAGCGGCGAGTACGCGATGCTCAAGGCGGCCGCGCAGAACGGCTGGCTCGACGAGCGGGCGGTGGTGCTGGAGAGTCTGCTCGCCTTCAAGCGCGCCGGTGCCGACGGCATCCTGACCTATTTCGCGCTCGACGCGGCAGAATACCTGAAGGGCTGATTCTGGTTAATCGGGAAGCAAAAAAGGGCGGCCGGGAGGCCGCCCTTGGCGTTTACGCGTCGCCAGCCTGCGACAGGCAGGCGTAGTAGAGCATCGGCCACTGTTGCGGCCATTGCGCCAGCGGCTCGCGGCTGAAGCCGGAGCGGGCGTATTGTTCCCAGCGGCCGACCACGTGGCAACGCAGCAGGTTGGCCAGCGCCCCGAAGTCGGCGTCGGCCTTGAACTTCTCCTGCGTGGCGGCGATGCGCAGGGCCTGTTTGAGCGCCGCCTCGACCTTGTCGAGCAACGCGTTGATGCGCAGTTGCAGTCGTTCGTTTTCATTGACCAGGGCGTCGCCGATCAGCACCCGGGTCATGCCGCGGTTCTTCTGGGCGAAACTGAGCAGCAGGCCAAGGATCATCTCGATCTGGCGGAACCCGCGTTGTTCTTCACCGGTGATCTGGTTGATGACACCGAACAGGCTCTGCTCGATGAATTCGATCAGCCCCTCGAACATCTGCGCCTTGCTGGCGAAGTGGCGGTAGAGCGCGGCTTCTGAGCACTCCAGCTTGCCGGCCAGGGCGGCGGTGGTGATCTTTTCCCCCTTGGGGGTTTCCAGCATTTCAGCCAGGGTTTGCAGGATCTGCAGGCGGCGTTCGCCCGGTTTGGTCGCCATCGGTGTCGTCCCTCGAAGAATATTTTTGTGCCCGGATTATAGACGAGCGCAGCGTTGCGGCAATTGCAGTACCGAGGAAACCTGGACGTCAACGTAGGGCGAACGGCGAGAGCCAGCGCTCACCCACACGGTCTTCATGCCGAGCTTGCGGGCGGTGACGAGATTGGCCAGGCTGTCTTCGACCATGATGCAGCGGCGCGGGTCGAGGCGTTCGGCGTGAAGCAGCGTGCGGAAGCCTTGCGGCATTGGCTTGGGCCGGAATTTCAGGCTTTCGACGGTGTACACCGCGGCGAAGTGGCGATCCAGCCCGGTCAGTTCGAGGACCGCCTCGGCGTAGGCGCGCGGTGCGTTGGAGAACAGGATCTTGCGTCCGGGCAGGCGCTTGAGCGTGTGCAGCAGCGGCTTCTCGAAGACCAGCATGCGGGCGAGATCGGGAAACTGGTGTGTTTCGTGCAGGAAATGATGCGGGTTGATCGCGTGGTGGCGGATCAGTCCGAGCAGGGTCGCGCCATAGCGTTGCCAGTAGTCCTGGCGCAGGCGGTTGGCGGCGTTTTCATCGAGGCCGAGGTGGCGCTCGATGTATTCGCGCATCGCCCGGTTGATGTGCGGGAAGATGTGCGGGGAGGCGTTGTGCAGCGTGTTGTCGAGGTCGAACAACCAGACGCGTTCCCCGCGCATGCTTCAGTGCGACTTGATCATTGTACCGACGCCGTGGTCGGTCAGGATTTCGAGCAGCAGCGCGTGTTCGACGCGACCGTCGATGATATGCACGCCCTTGACGCCGTTGCGGGCAGCATCGAGCGCCGAGCCGATCTTCGGCAGCATGCCGCCGGATAGCGTGCCGTCGGCGACCATCTCGTCGATTTCCTTGGGCGTGATGCCGGTGATCAGGTTGCCGGCCTTGTCGAGCACGCCCGGGGTATTGGTCAGCAGGACGAGCTTCTCGGCCTTGAGCACCTCGGCGATCTTGCCGGCAACGACATCGGCGTTGATGTTGTAGGTTTCGCCGTCCTCGCCGACGCCGATCGGGGCGATCACCGGAATGAAGGCACCCTTGTCGAGGTGGTCGATCAGCGACGGGTCGATCTTGGTGATTTCGCCGACCTGGCCGACGTCGATCAGGTCGCCCGGGTGGTCCTTGTTTTCGAGCATCAGCTTTTTGGCGCGGATGCAGTTGCCGTCCTTGCCGGTCAGGCCGACAGCCTTGCCGCCGTGCTGGTTGATCAGGTTGACGATGTCCTTGTTGACCTGGCCGCCTAGTACCATTTCGACGACTTCCATGGTTTCGGCGTCGGTGACGCGCATGCCCTGGATGAACTCGCCTTTCTTGCCGACGCGGGTGAGCAGGTTTTCGATCTGCGGGCCGCCGCCGTGCACGACGACGATGTTGAAGCCGATCAGTTCGAGCAGCACGACGTCGCGGGCGAAGCAGCTCTTCAGGTGCTCGTCGGTCATCGCGTTGCCACCGTATTTGACGACGATGGTCTTGCCGTGGAAACGCTTGATGTAGGGCAGGGCTTCGGCCAGAACGGCGGCCTTGGTGCCGGGGGCGAGGTTTTTGGTGGGCATGAAAGGCTCCTGATGGACTCGCCGCGGATTGTACAAAGAAAGCGGCCGGCTTGGGGGCCGGCCGGCGAGCGGGGTAAGGTGGCTTACTCGATGCTCAGGCGCTTGCTCGGGCTGGCGATGCGCTTGGGCAGGGTCAGTTCAAGCACGCCATCAGCGAAGCGGGCGACCGAGCGGGTGTCGTCGAGATCCTGCTGCAATTGGAAGGAGCGCGAGACCTTGCCGAAATAGCGCTCCGAGCGAAGTGTGCGCTCGCCTTCCTTGACTTCCTTTTCCTGACGAACTTCGGCGCTGATCGAGACCTGGTTGCCGTCGACGACGACATGGATGTCATCCTTCTTCACGCCAGGCAGTTCGGCGTGGACGAGGTAGGCGTCGCCTTGTTCCCTGACGTCCATCTTGATCGAGGGGGCTTGCTGGGGCTGTCCGTTGAAATCAACGGGGCGGACGAAGAAGCCGCGGAACAGATCGTCAAAGGGGTCGACACGGGTGATGTTGGCCATCTTGGTTCTCCTTTCCGGTGGGTTTTGAAGTAAGGGGATTTCATGCAAAACCAATATAGGTTTGCTGCCCCGATTTTCAAGTCCACTCGTGCGTGCTGTCGAGCAAGCGGATCGCGTCCCGGTTGCTCCACGAGAAGCAGCGCTCGGCGGCCTCGTCGCGTGCCAGCCAGAGCCAGGCCCGATGCTCCTCTGGGGCGATGCGCACGGCGACGCGCTCGGGTAGGCAGAGACCGAAAACCTGTTCGGTATTGCAACTGACTTCCGGAGCGTAGCGGTGGCGCCAGGCCGCATGGATCGAATAGTGGTTTTCGATGCGCCAGTCGGTCAGACGGTAGCGGCGGCTGTCGATGCCGGTTTCCTCGAGAACTTCGCGGTGGGCGGTGATTGCCGGTGGCTCGTTGCCTTCCCGACTGCCGGTCACCGACTGCCAGAAACCAGGATGGCGGGCGCGCTCGAGCAGCAGGACTTCGCCGGCCTCGGTGTGGATGACCACCAGTACCGAATGCGGCTGCTTGTAGCCAGTCATGCCGCCGGCCATGGGGGCAGGGTTTCCGGTCCGTCTTCAAGGATGACGGCAAGCGGCGCGCCCTCTTCGCTGCGCGCCTGGCAGGCGGCGTCGAGTACAGCGAGCAGTAGCGCGTAGTCGGCCGGTGATTGCTGCGAAAAACGGGTCAACCCGCTCAGCCGGATGAGAGTGGCAGTGCCGTCGCGCCAGTCAGGATCGGCGAGGCAGTCGGCCAGGGCGTCGAAATTACCCCCGTACCAGTCGGGAAAGTCCAGGGCGATGCCGAGTCGATCCAGCAGTTGCCTGGCCTCACGGCAGGTGTCGAGGTCGACATCGAGGTCGGCGTCAACGGGGTGATCGGCATGCTGGCGATAGACGCCACTGGGGGCGAAATCATTCATCGGCTATTCCCGGATGCGCCGGAAGGAGCGGTAGTGATCTTCCGTGTAGTAATACTCGGCGGCCTTGCCGGCGACGATGCGGCGTGGGCCGCGATCCCTGCGGCCTGGCGTCTTCACCGTGTATTCGCGGTAATAGCCGCGCGGCTGCTGCGGCAGCAGCTTCTCGAAGTTGTTGAAGACGATGCCGTCGCGCTGGTACGGGAAGGGACCGCCCTGCTTGATCAGCATCAGCGTTTCGCGAGCTTCGGGCGGCAGCCGGGCGACATCGATCGTCTGCCGGTCGCTGCTGCCGTTCCAGAAGGCAAAAGCGCTTCCGATCGCCAGCAGCAGGACGATCAGGAAGCGCATTAGCTGGCGCATGCCTTAGCCCTGGCTGATTTCGACCTGAGTTTCCACCTTCTGGCGCAGGCGGACATGCAGTTCGCGCAACTGCTTCTCGTCGACCGCCGACGGTGCGTCGGTGAGCAGGCACTGAGCGCGCTGCGTCTTGGGGAAAGCGATCACGTCGCGGATCGACTCGGCGCCGGTCATCATGGTGACGATGCGATCCAGACCGAAGGCCAGGCCGCCGTGCGGCGGGGCACCGTACTTCAGCGCGTCGAGCAGGAAGCCGAACTTCGCCTGCTGTTCCTCGGGGCCGATGTTGAGCGCTGCGAAGACCTTCTCTTGTACGTCGGCACGGTGGATACGCACCGAGCCGCCGCCCAGTTCCCAGCCGTTCAACGCCAGGTCGTAGGCCTTGGCCAGACACTTGCCGGGATCGGTGGCCAGGAACTCGAGGTGCTCGTCCTTCGGGCTGGTGAACGGGTGGTGGCAGGCGGTCCACCGCTTGCTTTCGTCATCGTATTCGAACATCGGGAAGTCGATGACCCACAGCGGTGCCCACTTGGCGCCGGTGACGAAGCCCTTCTCGTGGCCGATCTTGATGCGCAGCGCGCCGAGCGCGTCGCTGACGATCTTGGCCTTGTCGGCGCCGAAGAAGATCAGGTCGCCGGACTGGGCGCCGGTGCGTTCGAGCACGGTGCGCAGCGAGGCTTCGGAGAGGTTCTTGACGATCGGCGACTGCAGGCCGGTTTCATTAACCTGGGTGACGTCGTTGACCTTGATGTAGGCCAGGCCCTTGGCGCCGTAGATGCCAACGAACTTGGTGTATTCGTCGATTTCACCGCGGGTCAGCGAAGCGCCGCCCGGAATGCGCATGGCGGCGATGCGGCCGCCTTCGCTGTTGGCGATGTTGGCGAAGACCTTGAAGGCGACGTCCTTGAAGGCGTCGGCGACATCGACCAGTTCGAGGGTGACGCGCAGGTCCGGCTTGTCCGAACCGAAGCGTCGCATGGCTTCGGCGTAGGTCATGCGCGGGAATTCCGGCAGGTCGACATCGATCGCTTCCTTGAACACGGTGCGGATCAGCTTTTCCATCAGCGCGGTGATCTCGGCCTCGCTCATGAACGAGGTCTCGATATCGACCTGAGTGAATTCCGGCTGGCGGTCGGCGCGCAGATCCTCGTCGCGGAAGCACTTGGTGATCTGGTAGTAGCGGTCGAAGCCGGCGACCATCAGCAGCTGCTTGAACAGCTGCGGCGATTGTGGCAGGGCGAAGAACTGGCCGGCATGGACGCGCGACGGCACCAGGTAGTCGCGGGCGCCTTCCGGCGTGGACTTGGTCAGCATCGGCGTCTCAACGTCGATGAAGCCGTTGTCGTCGAGGAAGCGGCGGAAGGCGCGCGCCGTCTTGTAGCGCAGCATCAGGTTGTTCTGCATCTGCGGGCGGCGCAGGTCGATGACGCGGTGGGTCAGGCGGACGTTCTCGGAGAGGTTTTCCTCGTCGAGCTGGAACGGCGGCGTGACCGACGGATTCAGGACTTCGATTTCATGGCAGAGGATTTCGATCTCGCCGGAAGCCAGGTTGGCGTTGGTCGTGCCGACCGGGCGCGGGCGCACCTTGCCGGTGATCTTCAGGCAGAACTCGTTGCGCACCGATTCGGCGATTTTGAACGAATCGGCACGATCCGGGTCACAGACGACCTGGGCCAGACCCTCGCGGTCGCGCAAGTCGATGAAGATGACGCCGCCGTGGTCGCGGCGGCGGTGGGCCCAGCCGCAAAGGGTGACGATCTGGCCGTCGAGGCCGGCATTGAGTTGTCCGCAGTAATGGGTACGCATGAAAAATCCGTGGGGTTGCTTAAGTGTGGGTGACGACGCGGGCGTGCGCTGGCGGGGCGACGACGCCCATCGAGATGATGTATTTGAGGGCTTCGTCGACCGTCATGTCGAGTTCGACGACGTCGTTTCTCGGCATCATCAGGAAAAAACCGGAGGTCGGGTTGGGGGTGGTCGGGACGTAGACGCTGACGTAGTCCCCCCGCAGATGATTGCGAATGTCGCCGCCGGGTATTCCCGTCAGAAAGGCGATGGTCCACGCGCCCTGCCGCGGGTACTGGACCAGCAAGGCCTTGCGAAAGGCGTTGCCATTGGGGGCGAACAAGGTGTCGGATACCTGCTTGACTGCCTTATAAACCGAATTGACGACGGGAATTCGCGACAGCAGCTTGTCCCACCAGCCGACCAGCTTCTGGCCGATGAAGTTGGCAGCCAGGAGGCCGGTGAACAGGATCATGGCCAGCGTCAACAAGGCGCCGACGCCGGGGATCGCGAAACCGAAGAGATTCTTCGGGTGCACGGCCTCGGGCAGAAGCTGCAGCGATTGATCAAGCGTGTTGACGATCAGTGACAGCACCCAGACGGTGATGACCAGCGGGACCCAGATCAGGAGCCCGGTGATGAAGTAGCGTTTGATCAACTGGCCGCGCACGAAGAACAGCTTCCTTCCCCGGTCTGACAGGGGGGCGGCGAAGCCGGCTTGCTCCCCTTGAAATCAGTGGCGTACCAGCCGCTTCCTTTTAACTGGAAGCCGGCTGCGGATAATTGCTTGGCATAGCTTTCCTTGCCGCAGCTCGGGCAGGTGGTGAGTGGTGCATCAGCCATCTTCTGCAGATGTTCCTTCTGGAAACCGCAGGATTCACAGCGATATTCGTAGATCGGCATGGGGCCCTCCAAAACCTTGAATTGTAACCGAAAGCACGAACTCCGAATATTGGTGTCAGTGAGCGGTTTTTCAATAGGCCAGGCCGAGATAGGTGTTGGTCAGAGTTTGCCCCCAGAACAGGGCAATGATGCCGGCGCTTGCCAGATAGGGGCCAAAGGGAATCGGGATGTGGCGCCCATGACGGGCAAAGGCAATGAGGGCGATGCCGACCGTTGCGCCGACAACCGAAGACAGCAGAACGATGGTCGGCAACATCTGCCAGCCCAGCCAGGCACCCAGCGCGGCCAGGAGTTTGAAATCGCCGTAGCCCATGCCTTCCTTGCCGGTCAGCAACTTGAAGCCCCAGTAAATGCTCCAGAGAATCAGGTAGCCAGCCATGGCGCCGATCACCGCGGATGGCAGGTCGGTATAGACCTGCGCCAGGTTGAAGGCGAGACCAAGCCAGAGCAGCGGCAAGGTGATGCTGTCGGGCAGCAACTGCGTGTCAAAATCGATGAAAGTGAGCGCCAGCAAAGCCCAGATCAGCAGCAGAGCGCCGACGGCAGCGTAGGTGTCGCCAAAGTGCCAGACCGCAAATGCCGACAGCGCTCCGGTCAGCGCTTCAATCAGCGGATAGCGCAGCGAAATCGGCTTGCCGCAACCGGCGCATTTGCCGCGCAGGATCAGGAAGTAACTGAGCAGCGGGATGTTCTCGTACGCGCGAATCGCATGCCCGCAGTGCGGGCAGCGCGAGCGCGGCTGGGAGAGGGTCAGCGACTCGGTCTCCGTCGATGTTTCGTTGCCACTGATTTCCGCGCATTGCGCTAGCCACTCACGTTCCATCATCTTCGGCAAGCGATGGATGACAACATTCAGGAAACTGCCGACGCAGAGGCCGAGCAGTCCGCCGATGACTGCCAGGAGCGATAGCGGGAGTCCGGTCATCAACTGACCACGGCGCCAAGCTTGAACAATGGCAGGTACATCGCGATGACCATGCCACCGATCAGGGTGCCAAGAATTACCATGATCACGGGTTCCATCAGGCTCGACATCGCTTCCACCGAGTCATCGACTTCCTGTTCGAAAAAGTCGGCGACCTTGCCCAGCATCGAGTCGAGGGCGCCGGATTCCTCGCCGATGGCAACCATCTGCGTCACCATGTTGGGGAAGATGGTTGCGTCCTGCATGGCGTTGGTCAGGCTGGTGCCGGTGGAGACGTCGCTCTGGATCTGACGGGTCGCCATCTTGTAGACGTAGTTGCCTGAGGCGCCACCGACCGACTCAAGGGATTCAACCAAGGGGACGCCAGCGGCGAACATGGTTGACAAGGTTCTGGTCCAGCGGGCGATCACCGCCTTGCGGATGATGTCGCCAAAAATCGGCAGGCGCAGCAGGAAACGGTCCATGATCATCTGCACTTTTTCCGAGCGCTTCCAGACAGCAAAAAAGGCGTAGAAGCCACCGCCGATCGCGCCAAAGATCAACCACCACCATTCGACGAAGAAGTCGGATATGGCGATGACGAACAGGGTCGGGGCCGGCAGGTCGGCGCCGAAACTGGCGAATACTTCCTTGAACGCCGGGATGACGAAAATCATGATCACCGCCGTTATGATGAAGGCGACAATCAGCACGGCGATCGGATAAAACATGGCTTTCTTGATCTTGCTCTTGATCGCCAGGATCTTTTCCTTGTAGGTCGCCAGGCGGTCAAGCAAGGAGTCCAGAATCCCCGCCTGTTCGCCGGCGCCGACCAGATTGCAGTAAAGTGCGTCGAAATAGAGGGGGTATTTGCGGAAGGCTTGCGATAGCGAACTGCCGGTTTCGACTTCGGACTTGATGTCGAGGAGCAGTTTGCCGACGGCAGGATTGCTGTGGCCGCGGCCAACGATGTCGAAGGTTTGCAGCAGGGGGACGCCAGACTTCATCATCGTCGCCAGTTGGCGGGTGAATAGCGTGATGTCCTTGTCGGAAATGCTGCCGCCGGACTTGAAGCGGATTTTCTTGATCTTCGCGCTGCTGATGCCCTGACGGCGCAGGTTGGTCTGGACGACGGTCTCGGTTGGGGCGCGCATTTCGCCGCGGACAGTTTTCCCCTCCCGGTTGCGACCTTCCCACTGGAAGGTACTTTCCTTGATGTCGCCGATTCTTGATTTTGCTGCAGTTGCCATTGCCTGGTCCTTCAGCTTAGATATTGGTTGTACTTAAAACTTCTTCGAGCGAGGTCAGGCCCTGTTTGACCTTGATCAAGCCCGATTCGCGGAGGTCGCGGACACCCTCAAGCTTGGCCTGCTTGGCCAGGTCAAGCGAGGTGGCGCCACTCATGATCAGGCGTTGCATCGCCTCGCTGATCGGCATTACCTGATAGATGCCGACGCGGCCTTTGTAACCAGTGCCCTTGCAGCGTTCGCAGCCGCCGGGGCCGTAAAGGGTCCAGCTGCCATCGAGATCCTCAGCCTTGAATCCGGCATCGAGCAAGGCCTGTTCCGGCACCTTGATCGCCTGTTTGCAGGAGCAGAGGCGGCGGGCCAGGCGCTGCGCCGTGATCAGCAGGATGCTGGAGGCGATGTTGAAGGTTGGCACGCCCATGTTCATCAGGCGGGTCAGGGTTTGCGGTGCATCGTTGGTGTGCAGGGTCGATAGCACCATGTGCCCGGTTTGCGCTGCCTTGATGGCGATTTCGGCGGTTTCCAGATCGCGGATTTCGCCCACCATGATGATGTCCGGATCCTGGCGCAGGAAGGCCTTCAGTGCCACCGGGAAGGTCAGGCCGGCGCGATCATCGACGTTGACCTGGTTGATGCCGGCGAGATTGATTTCTGCCGGATCTTCGGCGGTGGCGATATTGACACCGTCCTTGTTGAGGATGTTGAGGCAGGTGTAAAGGGATACCGTTTTCCCCGAGCCGGTGGGGCCGGTGACCAGAACCATGCCGTAGGGACGACTGATGGCGTCGAGCAGGATGGCTTTCTGGTCAGGTTCATAGCCCAGGGCTTCGATTCCCAGGGTTGCCGAGGTCGGGTCGAGAATCCGTAGTACGATTTTTTCACCCTGCAGCGTGGGCAGGGTGCTGACGCGGAAGTCGATGGCGCGGGACTTCGAGATGACCAGTTTCATCCGGCCGTCCTGAGGAACGCGTTTTTCGGCGATGTTGAGGCGGGAGATGACCTTGATCCGGGAAGCGATCTTTTCCTTGATGGCCAGTGGCGGGGTGGCTACCTCACGGAGGATGCCGTCAACGCGGAAACGTATCCGGTAGAACTTTTCGTACGGTTCGAAATGGATGTCAGACGCACCGTCGTTGATCGCGTCGAGCAGGATCTTCTGAATGAACTTGACGACCGGTGCGTCGTCGATGTCCTGGGCGGATGCCTCGTCCGCCTTGGTGGCACTTTCTTCATCGAGGAAATCCAGATTGATTTCCTCGTCATTGAAGCTTTTCAGGGCATCGCTGGCCGACTCCGAGTACTTCGCAACCAGTGGCAGGAGTTTGGGTTGCTCGACAACGATGGGGTCAACGCTCAGTCCGCTCTGGAAACGGATTTCGTCCAGCGCCCGCAGGTTGGTCGGGTCAGCGATGGCAATCGACAGCCGGTTGCCTCTTTTGTTCAGCGGAATGACCTTGTGCGTTGCAATCAGCTTGCGGTCGATGGCGTCCTGCGGGATGTGGCGTTCGTCCAGCGCGTCCAGATCGAAAAGCGGATAACCGAAGGTCTCGGCAGAAAAGCGCGCAATCTCGATGGCGCTCGCCTTGTTGCTGCTGATCAGTTGCTCGATGAGCGAGGTTTTTGCCGCCGTGGCCTGGCGAGACACTTCTTCCGCCTCGGCTTCCTTGAGGCGGCCGGCCTGGACGAGCGCACGTGCCAGGCCGCTGAGCGGGGAGTTTTGTGGGGTCGCTGCCATCAGATCGGAGGTGTGTGCGGATGCTGAGATGCCGTATGGATCGCCCGATGATGCTACGGGGGAGGGGCTTTGTAAAGACTGGCCGGCATTTCAGTTCGACGCCGGGGGGCAAATCCGGGTGGTAACGACGCTAAGGTTGCCGGGCTTGCAGGATTTTCAGGGCGCTGTCATTGAGCTTGGGGCGGCGGCCGCCTCAGGGGGGGGGCAAATGTTCGAGGGACGGGTCATCGAACGGGGGTTGTGGTGCCAGCATGCAGTTGGTGTCGCGGATCTGCCGGGTGTCATCGATCACGAAATCATTCCTCTGCCGGTCTTCCAGAAAAAATCGAGCGGGGAGGAGAAAGCAGTCGCTATCTGTGCGTAGTGGGGGCGTTGCTCAAACCGTGCCGCGCCCCGTTGCGGCTGCTGGCGGGCGGCGGACAGGGAGGAGGGGCGAGCCGTTGGTCGCGCGATCCGCGGCAGATCGGCCGGCGCAAGTGATGACGGGTCAGCAGTTGCTGTGTGACCTCCTCCCCGGGTTCGCAGGGCTCGATGCTGAGACGTGATGTCATCGTGTGTCCGGCTGTGGCCTTATTGCAATTGAGCAGGCTGCTGCGAATGGTCTGATGTATTTCGGAATGAGCTTGGAGGATTCGAGAGCGGGGCCCGCAATTCTTCCCGGGGAAAGTTTGCCGCCGTACCGCGCCTATTTCGCCTCGCCGAACAGCTTCAAGGCGATAAGGGAGTGTTGTCCAGTTAAAGGCGACCGAGAACGATCTCGATGACAAAGCGGCTGCCGAAATAAGCCAGGATCAGCAGTCCAAAACCAGCCAGTGTCAGCCGTAGGGCGCGCTTGCCGCGCCAGCCCCAGACATGGCGGCCGAACAGCAGGGTGGCGAAGATGGCCCAGGAAGCGATGGCGAAGACCGTTTTGTGGTCGAAGGCCAGCGGTTTGCCGAAGATGTGTTCGGAAAAGAAGACGCCGCTGCCGACGGCCAGGGTCAGCAGGATGAAGCCCAGCATCAGCATGCGGAAGAGCAGTGACTCCATCGACAGCAGCGAGGGCAGGCTGGTCAGGCTGCGTTTGACGATGCGCCGGTGCAGGGCGTTTTCGGTGAAGCCCATGAAAACGGCGTGCAGCGCAGCCAGGGTCAGCAGGCTGTAGGCCAGCATGGCGGTCAGGAAATGGAACTGGAAGCCGGTGGCGTCAGCGTGGGCGACCAGGTGGTCGGCGGAAAAGATCGCTGGCAGCACGGTACAGGCGGCGGCCAGCGGCAGGACCATCGGCTGCATGCCTTCCATGCGGGCCATGAAGCTTTCCAGCCAGTAGATGAGCACGGCCAGCCACATCATCAGCGAGAGGGCGAGGGCAACCGAGAAATGCATGCCATCCGGGCTGAGCAAGGTGCCGAACAGCCCGTAGCCGTGGATGATCAGCGTCAGGCCGATGGCGCCGCGTTCCCAGGGGCGCATCGGGCAGGCGACGCATTGGCCTTCGTGGTCGCGCCAGCGGGTGTTCCAGAAATGAAAACCGAGCGCGCCATAAATCAGCGCGGCGAGGATATGCATGGAAAGCTGAATTACAATGTCGGCCATCCGCGAATTCTACTAGAAGCCCATCTGACATGCTCGATAACCTGACTACCCGCCTTGCTCGCGTCATGAAGACCTTGAAGGGCGAGGCGCGCCTGACTGAATCCAACATCGCCGATGCCCTGCGCGAGGTGCGCATGGCGCTGCTCGAGGCCGATGTCGCCTTGCCGGTGGTCAAGGATTTCATCGCTGCGGTCAAGGAGAAGGCGGTAGGCCAGGAGGTCATCGGTTCGCTCAACCCCGGCCAGGCATTGATCGGCGTCGTCCATGGCGAGCTGACCAAGATCATGGGCGACGCCCACGAAGGCATCAACTTCAATACCCAGCCGCCGGCCATCGTCCTGATGGCGGGTCTGCAGGGTGCCGGCAAGACGACGACGGTGGGCAAGCTGGCCAAGTTCCTCAAGGAAAACCACAAGAAGAAGGTGCTGGTGGTTTCCTGTGACGTTTACCGGCCGGCGGCAATTGAGCAGTTGAAGTCGGTGGCAGGACAGGCCGGGGTCGATTTTTTCCCCTCGTCCGTTGGCGAAAAGCCGGAAGCGATTGCCACCGCGGCGATCGACTGGGCAAAGCGTCACTACCATGATGTCCTGTTGGTCGATACCGCCGGTCGTCTTGCCATCGACGAAGAGATGATGGCGGAAATCAAGCGTCTGCACGCGGCGATCAAGCCGATTGAAACGCTGTTCGTGGTCGATGCCATGCTCGGCCAGGACGCGGTCAACACGGCGCGAGCCTTCAACGAAGCCTTGCCGCTGACCGGTGTTGTGTTGACCAAGCTCGACGGCGACGCGCGTGGCGGTGCCGCGCTGTCGGTGCGCCACATCACCGGCAAGCCGATCAAGTTTGCCGGGGTCGGCGAGAAGCTCACCGGCCTCGAAGCCTTCCATCCCGAGCGGATGGCATCGCGTATTCTGGGCATGGGCGACGTCCTGTCGCTGATCGAAGAAGCCAAGAAAGGCATCGACGAAGAGAAGGCGGTGGCTTTTGCCAAGAAGCTCAAGGCCGGCAAGGGCTTCGATCTCAACGACTTCAAGGAGCAGATCGGCCAGATGCGGGCGATGGGTGGCCTGACTTCGCTGATGGACAAGCTGCCGGCCCAGTTCGCGCAGGCTGCCGGTCAGTTGCCGGCCGGCGCGGAAAACAAGATGATCGGCCGGGTCGAGGGCATCATCAATTCGATGACGCCGCAGGAGCGTGCCAAACCGGAACTGATCAAGGCCAGCCGCAAGCGCCGGATTGCTGCCGGGGCTGGGGTGCAGGTGCAGGAAGTCAATCGTCTGCTCAACCAGTTCGAGCAGACGCAGAAGATGATGAAGCAGTTTTCCAAGGGCGGCATCGGCAAGCTGATGCGCGGCATGAAGGGCATGATGCCCGGTGGTATGGGCGGTTTCGGTCGCTGATCAGCGGTCGTTGGCGGCCAGCCCGGGCGGGCTGGCGTAGCTCCAGTTGCTTTGCCAGGCGCCGCGCACCAGGTTCGGGTATTCGGGCTTGCCCAGGCTGCCGTTGTAGCGTCCGAGGGCGCGGTAGAGGTCGCCCTTTTCGATGTCCAGATAATGGCGCAGGATGGTGCAGCCGTAGCGCAGGTTGGTTCGCATGTCGAAGAGGTTGTCCTCCGGGCGGCCAAGCACTTTCAGCCAGAATGGCATCACCTGCATGTAGCCGCGGGCGCCGACGGTGGAAACCGCATACTTGCGGAAGGCCGATTCGACCTGGATCAAGCCGAGGACCAGATGCGGATCGAGGCCGGCGCGGGTGGCTTCGTAGTGGATGCTGCGCAGCAGGTCGATCCGGTAGTTGCGGTCGGGAATGCGGCGGGCCAGCCGACCAGACATCTCGGTCAACCAGTTGGTGGCTTCCAGCGGCGATTTGAACGAACTGACCTGCGGTCGGCTGTCCGAGACCGCTTCGTGTAGCGCCGCCCGCACGCTGGCGGCGAGCGGTTCGTACTTCTGCGCGCCGGCATGGACCACCGGTGCGCAGCAAAGCCAGATGATGCCGATCAGGCGCCGCACAGCTTTTCCTGCAGCAGGCCGATGACTTCGCCCTGAGCGACCATCGTCGCTTCCGCCTCGGTGCGGCCCTTGTATTCGAACTGGCCTTCCTTCAGGCCCCGTTCGCCGATGACCACGCGGTGCGGAATGCCGATCAGCTCCATGTCGGCGAACATGACGCCGGGGCGCTCGTTGCGGTCATCCAGCACGACATCGATGCCAAGTTTCTTCAGGTCGGCGTAGAGCTGGTCAGCAGCAAGCTTGACCGCTTCGCTCTTGTGGTAACCCATCGGCACGATGCAGACGGCAAAGGGGGCGATGGTCGGCGGCAGGATGATGCCCTTGTCGTCGTTGCCCTGTTCGATGGCGGCGCCAACGATACGCGAGACGCCGATGCCGTAGCAGCCCATTTCCATGATCTGGCTCTTGCCGTTCTCGTCGAGGAAGGCACAGTTCAGCGCCTTGGCGTACTTGCTGCGCAACTGGAAGATGTGGCCGACTTCGATGCCGCGGCAGATGCCGAGCGCGCCCTTGCCGTCCGGCGAAGGGTCGCCGGCGACGACGTTGCGGATGTCGAAAACTGCCGGTTCGGGCAGGTCGCGGCCGAAGTTGACGCCGCTGAGGTGGAAGCCGGCTTCGTTGGCGCCGCAGACGAAGTCGCTCATCGCGGCGACCGTGCGGTCGGCGAATACCGCCACCTTGCCAGCGTCGACGCCGACCGGGCCGATATAGCCCGGGACGCAGCCGAGATATTCCTGAACTTCGCTGTCGGAAGCGAAGCGGAAAGCGCCGAGCGTCGGGATCTTGGCTGCCTTGATCTCGTTCAGTTCGTGATCGGCGCGCAGCAGCAGCAGGGCGAACTGCTTGTCGCCGTCCTCGCGTTCGGCGACGACGGCGATCGACTTGACGATCTGCGTCGGCTCGATCGCC
Source organism: Azonexus sp. (assembly GCF_041909095.1). Classification (GTDB taxonomy): domain Bacteria; phylum Pseudomonadota; class Gammaproteobacteria; order Burkholderiales; family Rhodocyclaceae; genus Azonexus. The sequence continues at coordinate 269,846 of NZ_JAYREB010000004.1, forward strand.
AGAAAGGCGGCAACGTCGGCGCAGGCCATTTTGCCCGGCGTGGCGATTTTTTCCATCGGCTTGCCAGCGCCGGCGCGCGGCGTTGCCGGGGCGACGGCCTCGGCCAGTTCGACGTTGGCGGCGTAGTCGGAGTCCGGGCAGAAGGCGATGTCGTCCTCGCCGGAATCGGCCAGGACGTGGAATTCATGCGAGCCGTCGCCACCAATGGCGCCGGTGTCGGCCGCCACGGCACGGAATTTCAGGCCGAGCCGGGTGAAGATGCGGCTATAGGTGGCGTACATGTTGCCGTATTCGCGCACCAGGTCGTCGAACGAGGTATGGAAGGAGTAGCCGTCCTTCATCAGGAATTCGCGGCCGCGCATGACGCCGAAGCGGGGGCGGATCTCGTCGCGGAACTTGGTCTGGATCTGGTAGAGGTGGATCGGCAACTGGCGGTAGCTCTTGACGTCGCGGCGGACGACGTCGGTGATGACTTCCTCGTGCGTCGGACCAATGACGAAGTCGCGCTGGTGACGGTCCTTGAAGCGCAGCAGTTCCGGGCCGTAAGCGGGGCCACGGCCGGATTCTTCCCACAGTTCGAAGGGCTGCACCGCCGGCATCAGCAGTTCCAGTGCGCCCGCTGCGTTCATTTCTTCGCGGACGATGTTTTCGACCTTGCGCAGCACGCGCAGGCCGATCGGCATCCAGGTGTAGATGCCGGCCGCCGAACGCTTGATATAACCGGCGCGTAGCATCAGTTTCTGACTGACGACCTCGGCGTCGGCCGGGGCTTCCTTGAGGGTGGTGAAGAAGAACTGCGAGGTACGCATGGAATGCTCGTGAATTCGTGGAAAAAAGGGGATTTTACACGGAGCGTCTTCTTTGCCGCTTTTTTGCGTAACGACGCCCTTTGTGAAAGAATCCAGGTAACCCAATATTTTTAGCAGGTTTTCTATGCTCGACCGCGAAGGCTTTCGCCCGAACGTCGGCATCATTCTTTGCAACGCCAAAAACGAGGTCTTCTGGGGTAAGCGCATACGTGAACATTCCTGGCAGTTTCCACAAGGTGGCATCAAGCGGGGCGAAACCCCTGAAGAAGCGATGTACCGGGAACTGCACGAAGAGGTCGGGCTGCGTCCCGAGCACGTGCGCATACTCGGGCGGACCAAGGGCTGGCTGCGCTACGAAGTGCCGAATCAATGGATCAAGCGCGAATGGCGCGGGTCTTACAAAGGCCAGAAGCAGATCTGGTTCCTGTTGCGTCTGGTCGGGCGCGACAGCGATGTCAGTTTGCGGGCAACAGCCAAGCCGGAATTCGATGCCTGGCGATGGAACGACTACTGGGTGCCGCTGGAGGCGGTGATCGAATTCAAGCGTGCGGTCTATCAACAGGCCCTGAATGAGTTGGTGCGCTTCCTCGATCAGGATCGTCGGCCGTTCCGCCAGTCGCGGGCAGGCGAAGAAAAGTCGGCCAACGACGAGGAGCAAGGGTGAGCTTTCCTTACTTTGGTCGATCGCTGCTCGTCCTGCTGTTTGCGCTGGCCGGGCAGCCCTGCTGTTACGGGGCGGGGCTGTTCGGGCTGGCTGAGGATGATCCCAACTGGCAGGAGCAGGAAGTGAGTATCCCTGGGCTACCGCGGGACGATGCCTGGTTTGCCTTTGACGCCCGCACGCTTTCTACCCATCGCTATTTTGTGGACCTTGCCTCGCTGAGTGTGGGCAACGACGGGGTCGTTCGCTACGTTCTGTTGGTGGAAAGCGAAGCGGGAGCGCGCAATATCCGGTTTGAAGGGATGCGTTGCTCGACCCGGGAGTGGCGGCTCTACGCGACAGCCCGGCGTGATGGCAGCTGGGTCAAGTCGCGGAACGAAACTTGGGAGAAGTTGCGCGATGGTGCTTCCAACAGGCATCGAGTGACTTTGTTCGGCGATTATTTTTGCCCCGGTGGCGTGATTGCCCGGGACGTTCGCGAGCTTGAGGCAGCCTTCCGTCAAGGCGGGCATCCGGACAACCATCTGTGGTGAAATCATGAACGTCGACAACTTGGTGCTGGAAATTGATCGTTGCTTGCGTACCCTGGCGGCGCCGGCCCGTTCGCGGCGTCCGGTGCCGGGGGATGCACGGCCCGAGGCGTTGCTGGACGATGCGCAGCGTCGACATGCCTTGGGTCTGATGCGGGTCAATCATAGTGGCGAGGTGTGCGCACAGGCGCTGTATCAAGGTCAGGCCTTGACCAGTCGGCGTTCTGAGGTGCGTGTCGCGCTGCAGCAGGCGGCTGCCGAAGAGGTGGAGCATCTGGCCTGGACAGAGCAAAGGGTTCGCGAACTTGGCGGGCGGGTCAGTGTGCTGAACCCGTTGTGGTACATGGGGTCCTTATCGCTGGGGGTGGTCGCCGGGCTTGTCGGTGACAAGTGGAACCTGGGCTTCCTAGCCGAGACCGAGCGTCAGGTCGAGGCGCATCTCGAAGGGCATTTGCAGCGTTTGCCTGACGCGGACCTCCGCTCCCGGGGAATCGTCGACCAGATGCGTGTCGATGAGGGAGCGCACGCCGAGATGGCGGTCCGATACGGTGCCGCCGAGTTGCCTCGGCCCGTACGCCAGGCCATGAAGTTGATGGCCCGGGTAATGACCGGGCTTGCTTATCGCCTGTGATGGCGAGGTTTCATCGGGGTGTTGCTGCTGTTGTTTCCTCGATGATTTCGTGGCTGGTGGTGATGATGGCCGACTGTGCCAGCATGATTGAGGCCGAGCAGTATTTTTCCTTAGACAGGCCGATCGCACGCTCGACCGCTTCGGGTTTGAGGTTCCTGCCCTTTACCCGGTAATGGAAGTTGATGCGGGTGAACACCTTGGGGTCGGTTTCCGCCCGCTCGGCGTTCAGGGTCACGTCGCAGCCGCTGATCGCCTGGCGCCCTTTCTTCAGAATCATCACAACGTCAAAAGCGGTGCAACCGCCGGCGCCCGCCAGCAATAGTTCCATCGGTCGAGGCGCCAGGTTGCGGCCACCAGCGTCAGGTGCGCCGTCCATCATCACTGCGTGTCCGCTACCGGTTTCGGCAATGAATGACATTCCTGCGTCGCTTCCCGTCCATCTGACTGTGCAATCCATTCTGTTCTTCCTGTTCAAGAGGTGGCGTGGCGCGGGATTGTACTCGCTAAGCGCGGAGTTTCATGTTGCAACGCAACAAAATCCTCGGGTCCGGAAATCATTTGTCCTCATGTTTTCTGGATTATTCATTGGTGCAGCAATTGTTTAAAAAAACACAAAACACTATATAAACAACAACATTTAAGTGATAAATTAAAATAATCCGTAGATAAAGTTTTAGATGGTGCAGCGCACAAATATTTCTTGCGAGTGAAGTCTGCTTTGGGCAGAATGGGAAGCGTTGGGACTGAGGTGGTGTAAATGCCCTCGGTTCAGATTTGTCTCCTCCACCCTCCTCCTTTGGTGTGGATTTAACGCGGCTCAGCGAGCCGCGTTTTTTTTGTCGTCGCTTGTGCTAAGACTGATTGACAGGCTTGCTTCAGGCGGCTATAGTCTGCAGCTTTCTCAATTCTGCGCCCCATTTTTTCAGGACGGCACACACATGAAAACGTTTTCCGCCAAGCCACATGAGGTGAAGCGCGAGTGGTTTGTGGTAGACGCCACAGACAAGGTGCTCGGCCGCCTCGCTACCGAAATTGCCCGTCGTCTGCGTGGCAAGCACAAGGCCATCTATACCCCTCACGTCGATACTGGTGACTTCATTGTTGTTACCAATGTCGAGAAGCTCGCCGTTACCGGCAACAAGGCGGAAGACAAGAAGTACTTCCGTCATTCGGGCTACCCGGGTGGGATTTACGAAACCAATTTCAAGAAGATGCAGCAACGTTTCCCTGGACGTGCCCTGGAAAAGGCAGTCAAGGGCATGCTGCCGAAGGGGCCGCTGGGTTACGCCATGCTGAAGAAGCTGAAGTGCTACGCTGGCGACCAACATCCTCATACCGCCCAGCAGCCCAAGGCTCTGGAAATTTAAGGGGGCATCATGGCTGAAGCTTATTTTTACGGCACTGGTCGGCGCAAGAGCGCTGTGGCTCGCGTTTTCATGAAGCGCGGTTCGGGTGTGATCATGGTCAATGGAAAACCGGTTGATCAGTTCTTCTCCCGGGAGACGGGGCGCATGATCGTTCGTCAGCCTCTGGCGCTGGTCGAGCAACTGGCAGGGTTCGACATCAAGGTCAATGTTACCGGTGGTGGTGAGTCCGGTCAGGCTGGTGCTGTTCGTCACGGCATCACCCGCGCGCTTATCGAATTCGACGCTGCTTTGAAGCCGGCACTCTCCAGGGCGGGGTTCGTTACCCGTGACGCTCGCGAAGTCGAGCGTAAGAAGGTGGGCTTCCATAAAGCTCGTCGGCGCAAGCAGTTCTCCAAGCGCTAAGCGCCGTATCGAAAAGCCGCCTGTTGGCGGCTTTTTCGTTTGTGCGCCCGGGGCGCGCAATGTCATGTCGATGCGTGACGCCTTGCGTCAAACGTCCGAGTGCTCGGATGGGGCGGGCGGCGAAGTGGTGCCGCAAGTTCGTGCTGCTGAAGAAGTGATACGCCCGCAATCGTGGGCCGGAAGAAAAGACGAATCTGCTAACCGAGCTGGTCCTTGGCGTTCCCGGCATGGTCGAGGTTGTTGCAGGCCGGGTTCTTGTGTGCCGGGATGGGCGATGTGTTTTCGGTTATGCAAAGGCTCCGGATCTGCTGCTGGACGGGTGAGTGGATGTGGCGTCGGCTGCCGACGATTTGGCTCAGTTGTCGGAGGCTTGGAGCGACGATGCGCGGTGAACTGAAAGCGCAGGACGTGTCGAAAATCTTTGCGTGTCGAAGTGCTGGGAATGTCGCCGGTGTTTTGCGAAGCGCCGCCGGCTAACGAACCTTGCTGATCCACGCTATCCTTGACCAGATTAGGATGGCTTCATTTCTTGCTGTCGCGATAGGTCGGGTACTTCAGGAGTGCTTGTTGGCATGCCATAATCGAGCGCTCGTCGGTTGTGTGGTTCTTGTGAGCGATTGATGCCATCCCCAGCTGTTAGCTTACGCCTGAAGCGTTTCCGAAGTCGTTTTGGGATTGCTGCGCCACGTGTTGTTGTGCGTACCGCCTTGCCTCGTTACTGGTTGGCGGCAGGTGGGGGCTTGTTCCTGGTCATGTTGTTTTCGCTGCTTTGGCATGTTCACGTCGGGGGCTTTGGCGAGGGCGAAAAGCTTGCACAGTTGCGCGAGCGTTTGACTAGCCAGCAGGCGGAACTTGTTGCGCTGCGTGCTATGGCGGGTACGGGGCAGAGTGTGGCCAGCATGGAGCGTGCGGCCCAGCAGCAATTGCTTGGCAGGATTGCTGAGCTGGAGGCGGAAAACGCGGCGCTCAAGGAAGATATGCTGATATTCGAGCGTCTGATTCCCGCGGTTGGCCAGGAGTCGGTTGTTCGGATTGAGGGCTTGCGCGTCATCCCGGTGGCGGATTCTCGCTATGGCTATCGCTTGCTCTTCGCCTACCAGGCCGCGCAACGTGCTGCGGTATTCCGTGGTCGATACGAAATTGACGTGGTCTTCAAGGATGCCAAGGGTGGGCGGCGAAGACTTCCGTTGGCGGGTGACGTGGAAATCCGTCATTTTCTTCGACGGGAGGGCGGCTTTGATCTCCCTGGGGGGGGTGTTTTGCTCTCCGTGGAGGCGCGTTTGTTGCAGAATGCTAAAGTTGTGGCAGAGCAAAAAGTCGATTTTAATTGAGAATTGTTCTAAAGTGATAAATCGTCCGGAGGAATCGAATGTTCGGAAAGAAGACGCAGGGAGGTTCTCAGGCAAGAATCGATAGTCTGATCGGTGCGGGAACTACTGTTGAGGGAAAGGTCCGATTCGGTGGTGGATTACGTATTGATGGGGAAGTGCGCGGAAGTGTCGAGGCGGTTTCGGGTGATGGGCAGACCACTTTGGTGCTCAGCGATCAGGGGCGTATCGAAGGGGCTGTTGCGGTCGGGCATCTGGTCATGGACGGTACCATCGTCGGGCCGGTTTCTGTGAGCGATACGCTGGAAATGCAGCCCAAGGCGAAAATCGTTGGTGATGTCTCTTATGCCGCCATAGAGATGCATCAAGGGGCGGTAATTGAGGGGCGGCTGGTTCATGTCAGGCCGGGGGGGGAACCAATTCTCCCTGGGCAGGCCTAAAGTACCCAACATGGTCGAGAATTAACTTATTTTTCAGGAGTGCTTTATGAATGAAGTTGCTGAGGGCGTTGCGCCGATCATTTTTACCGATAGTGCTGCACGGAAAGTGAAGGAGCTGATTGAGGAGGAGGGTAACGCGGGTCTCAAGTTACGCGTGTTCGTGACTGGTGGTGGTTGCTCGGGCTTTCAGTACGGTTTCACGTTTGACGAAGAAGTTGCTGAAGACGACACCACGATGGAGAAAAACGGTGTGCAGCTCCTTATCGACCCGATGAGCTATCAGTACTTGGTAGGTGCGGAGATAGATTACACCGAGGGTTTGGAGGGGTCGCAGTTCGTTATCCGTAACCCCAATGCCACTTCAACCTGTGGCTGTGGGTCGTCTTTCTCCGCCTGATTCGCTAGGTTTGCGGTGATGCTTGGGAAGGTGCCGATAAAAAATACTCGAAACGAGTTGACGCATTAAATTTGATGTGTAGAATGCGCACCTTCCTTGCGGTGCCGGGGTTTTCGGCGGAGTGAGGCAGGCAGTGAGGAGAAAGAAATTTTTCTGAAGTGCTTGACGGAAGTGAGAAGTTGCTTCATAATCTCG
>NZ_JAYREB010000005.1:0-253277 GCF_041909095.1 Azonexus sp.
ACCGTGAAGCTCACCACCGTCAGCGTGTCGTCAAGATCGCTGTCGTTCTCCAGCACGTTGCCGCTCGCCACCGCGTCTTCGAACACCGTCTTCGTGTCCGCAACCAGAACGCTCGGGTCGTTCACCGGCGTGACGCCGATCGTCACCGTCGATGTCGCCGTGCCGCCCTTGCCGTCGTCGATCGTCACCGTGAAGCTGTCAGTTCCGTTGTAGTCCGGGCCCGGCACATAGGTCCAGGTACCGTCGCCATTGACCGTCACCGTGCCGTGCTGCGGGTCGTTGCCCTTGCCGTAGGTTAGCGTGTCGCCGTCCTTGTCCGAGCCGACGACGCGACCGGAAACCGGCGTGTCTTCCTGGGTCGTGACGTTGTAGTTGCCGGTCGTCGGATCGAAGTTCGGGTTGCTCGGATCGTCCGGAATCGGCGGGTCATTGACCGGCGTGACGCCGATCGTCACCGTCGACGTTGCCGTGCCGCCCTTCCCGTCGTCGATCGTCACGGTGAAGCTGTCAGTTCCGTTGTAGTCCGGGCCCGGCACATAGGTCCAGGTGCCGTCGCCATTGACCGTCACCGTGCCGTGCTGCGGGTCGTTGCCCTTGCCGTAGGTCAGCGGGTCGCCGTCCTTGTCCGAGCCGACGACGCGACCGGAAACCGGCGTGTCTTCCTGCGTCGTCACGCTGTAGTTGCCGCTCGTCGGGTCGAAGTTCGGGTTGGTCGGATCGTCCGGGATCGGCGGATCATTGACCGGCGTCACGCCGATCGTCACCGTCGACGTCGCGATTCCGCCATTGCCGTCGTCGATCGTCACCGTGAAGCTGTCGCCGCCGTTGTAGTCCGGGTCCGGCACATAGGTCCAGGTGCCGTCGCCATTGACCGTAACCGTGCCGTGCTGCGGGTCGTTGCCCTTGGCGTAGGTCAGCGGGTCGCCGTCCTGATCGACGGCGACGACACGACCGGAAACCGGGGTGTCTTCATCCGTGGTCACCGTGTAATCGGTGGCGGCAGGAGCTTCGTTTTCCTGATTGAGGTCGCCGCCGTTGAAGCTGTCTTCCGCCGCCAGACGCTCGGTGGAGAATTGATAGGACTGCCCGCCAACGCTTTCGACGATGCGGGCGAATTCGACGAAGCCATGCCCTTCGTTGCCGGCGCCAGCCTCACCGGCCGCGGTGGCTTCTGCTTCGAGCAGGGCATCGAGGTCGCTACCCTGGGCGATGACTGCGGCAATCGGCGCCAGTGCCTTGCCGTCATTGGCCAGCGCGCTGTCGCTGGCATCAGGCTTTTCAAGCGCCGCCACTTCGGCGTCGAGGGTCACGCTCTGCTGGCCGGCAACAGTGACATTGCGGCCATCATTCATGGTCAGCACGACTTGCGTGCCATTGCCGGAAACTACCGTTTCACCTTCGCGGAGGACATCCCCGACCTTGAGCGGGCGCAGATTACCGGACGCGTCGCGGGCGAACGCTTCGCCGTTGATCGACAATACTTTTGCAATGACAGCAGCCATTTTGATTCTCCAGACACGGAAGGTGATACCTCAGTGTAGGGAGTCAAATAGAGCTTGACTATTGAACCAAAGTCCAGTTGCCAATGGCATCTATAGCTTGACGCCGTTGATCCTCAGTGAAAGCTGCAAGCGGTCACGCGCACCGGTCTTCTCGAAGATCGCGGTAAGGTGCGCCTTGACGGTGCGCTCGGCGATCTGCAGGCGATCGGCGATTTCCTTGTTGCTGGCCCCTGCGGCGACCAGCCTGGCCACCTGCTGCTCGCGTTCGGAAAGCCCGGGCAGAGGGTCGTCGGAGGACAGCTTGCCGCGCTGCGCCAGGGCCCGGGTGGTATTGCCGATCACCTGCTGCAGCAGCGACTGGCCAACCCACAAGCCGCCATTGGCAACCACCAGCGCCACCTGCTTCAGCACCTCGGGCGCGGCATGCGTGTTGCAGCAACCGGCCGCGCCAGCGGAGAGGCTCTCCAGCGTCAGCGCGTCGCTCGGCTCGTCAGCCAGGATCACCGTCCGGTAGCCGGGCAAGGCGGCCGGCAGATGCGGCAGGACGTCGCCGAGCTTTTCGCCGGTGCGCAAGCGGCACCAGCGGATGCCAACCCCGCTGCCATCGCCACCGGCGGTCGCCCGCCGCGAGACGACTGCTGCTGCCGGCATCGCATCGCGCCAGTTGGGCAACATCCGGGCTTCCCGGTCTACGATCAGATGGTTCATCAACGCTCCGTCATGGCGACGCTCTTGGCCCGCAGGACGGGCTTGAGCAGGTAGGTCAGGACGCTCTTCTTGCCAGTCAGGATATCAACTTCCGCGACCATCCCGGGAATAATCGGCAGGTTGGCATCGCCAAAACCAGGCTTGCTGGTGCGCACGCGGACCAGATAGAAGGCGTTGCCCTTCTCGTCGGTCACGGTGTCGGCACCGATGTGCTCCAGCGTTCCCTCGAGACCGCCATAGACGGCGAAATCATAGGCCGAGAACTTCACCATGGCCGGCTGCCCCGGCCGCAGGAAGGCGATGTCGCGCGGCAGGACGCGGGCTTCCAGGAGCAGCGCGTCCTCGAGCGGAACGATCTCGATCATGTCCTTGCCCGGCTGGACGACGCCGCCGACGGTATTGACCAGCAGGCGCTTGACCACGCCGCGCACCGGCGAGCGGATCGACGACTGCTTGACCCGGTCGGACAGCGCGACGCTGCCTTCGGCCAGGCCGCTCAGCTTGGTCATCGTCTCCGACAGCTCACGCCCGGCTTCGTTACGGAAGCTCAATTCAACCTCCTCGATCTTGCGGTGCGCTTCGGAGATTGCCGCCTGGATGCGTGTGATCTGCGCCGACGCCATGTCGCGCTCACCGCGATAGCGCGAAACGTCGCGCTCCAGGCGCAACAGGTCGACTTCGGAAACGGCGCCGGAATTGATCAGCGGCCGCGTCTGCGCCAGTTCCTGCGAGGTCAGGTCATAGCCTTGCGAAGCCTGCGCCCGGCGGGCGCTCGCCTCGTTCAGTTCCTGCTGACGCTGGGCCAGTTGCTGGCGGGCGATCGACACGGCGGCGTCGAGTTCGCTGCGGCGGGCGAGGAAAAGCTGGCTTTCCTGGGTCGCTATATCCGGCGCTTCCTTGGTCACCTCTTCCGGCGGCACGAACGCCTTGCCTTCCGAAATTGCCCGCAGGCGCGCCGCCTTGGCGAGCAGGCCGAGATACTGGGCGCGGTTCTCCTTGACCGAGGAAACGAAGCGCGTCTCGTCAATCTTGATCAGCAGCTGGTTCTCTTCGACGACATCGCCTTCGCGCACCTGGATATCGGACACCAGGCCACCGTCGATCGACTGCAGCACCTGCACCTGGCGAGACGGAATGACCCGGCCTTCACCGCGCGTCACCTCGTCAAGCCGGGCAAAAGCCGCCCAGACGAAGAAGAGCACGAAGACGAGAATGATCGAACGCAGCAGGACGCGCGCCCGCAACGGCTCCTGACGCAGGATGGCAAGGTCGGCGTCGGTGGCGAAATCGACGACCTCGATTTCCTCGCGGTTGGGCAGGCGTCCGAGCAGGCGCTCGACGCGCGGCCGGGCACGCTGTGCCACCCTTTCCAACCAGGCGTGGAGGGCGCTCAGGAAGGCTTTCAAGCGACTCATGACGCCCTCCCGATGCGACCGCTCTGCAGCGCCTGGATGACCTGGTCACGCGGGCCGTCGGCGACCACCTTGCCATCGTCGATGACGATGATGCGGGTCGCCAGATCGAGCAGGCTGTTGCGATGGGTGACGATGATCACCGTCTTGTGTGCGGCGATCGTCTTCAGGCGCTCCTTGAACTGCTGCTCGGACGAGAAGTCCATCGCGCTGGTCGGTTCGTCGAGCAGCAGGATCGGCGGGTCCATCAGGAAGGCGCGGGCGATCGCCACGCCCTGGCGCTGACCGCCGGACAGCGATTCGCCACGCTCGCCGATCATCATTTCGAAACCGTCCGGATGGCGATTGACGAATTCCGTCAGGCCGCCCGCCTCGGCCGCCGCCAGGATCGCCGTGTCGTCGGCGAAGGGCGCGCCGATCGAGATGTTGTCGCGCAGCGTGCCGTAGAACAGCGTCACGTCCTGCGGCACATAACCGATGTTGCGCCGCAGGTCGGCCGGATCGAGCTGGCGCACGTCCACCCCGTCGATGCTGACCGCGCCGCCGGTGGTCTGGTACAGCCCCATCAGCAGTTTCTGCAAGGTCGTCTTGCCGGAGCCGATGCGACCGATGACGACCACCTTCTCGCCTTCACGGATCGCGAAGCTGACGCTCTTCAGCGCCGCCACCTGAGTGTTCGGATAGTTGAAGGCGACGTCGCGAAATTCGATGTTGCCGCGCAGTTCGGGACGATGGACGAAATTGGCGTCGTTCGGCCGCTCGACCGGGTTGGCCATGACCTGTTCGAGCGAGGTCAGCGCCACCTTGGCGTTGTGATACTGCATCAGCAGGCCAACCACCTGGCCGAGCGGCGCCACCGCCCGCGACGACAGCATGGTGCAGGCGATCAGCCCGCCCATGCTGAGCATGCCTTCGCTGATCAGATAGACACCGGCGATGACGACCATCACATTGACCAGCTGCTGCACTTCCATCGCCCCGTTGGTCGCCGCCGCCGAGAGGAAACGCATCTGGTTGTTGACGCGGGCGACGAAGGCCACCGATTTTTCCCACTTGTTCTGCATGACACCTTCGGCGCCCTGCGTCTTGATCGTTTCCAGCGCTGTCAGGCTCTCGATCAGCGTCGCGTTGCGCAAGGCGCCGGCGCGGTAGGTCGTTTCCGACAGTTCGTGCATCTTGTGCTGCAGCACGTAGGCGTAGATCGTCACCAGAATCATCGCCGCCAGCACCGGGAAGATCAGCGGCCAGGCAATGATGCCGATGACGAGCAGGAAGAGCAGCGCAAACGGCAGATCGATGAAGGTGGTGACCGTCGCCGAGGTGATGAAGTCGCGCACCGACTCGAAGGAGCGCAGGTTGGAGGCGAAGGAGCCGACCGCCGCCGGCCGCGCCTCCATGCGCACGCCGAGGACGCGTTCCATGATCCTGGCCGACAACTGCATGTCGATGCGGGCGCTGGCGAGATCGATGAAATAGCCACGCAGCGTGCGCAGCACCAGATCGACGACAATCACCAGCGCAACGCCGAAAGCCAGCACCCAGAGCGTCTCGATCGCCCGGTTCGGCACCACCCGGTCATAGACGTTCATCGTGAACAGCGGCATGGTCAGCGCCATCACGTTGATCAGCAGCGCGGCCGCCAGCACGTCGCGATAGACCGGCCACTGGTCGGCCATGGCGCCCCAGAACCAGTGGCGCAGCTTGACCTCGCCGACCTGCGGGGTGCGCTTGTCGAAACGGAAATGCGGCCGGGCAAAGATGGCGATCCCGGTATAGCGTGCGGCGAGTTCGGCGCGGCCGAGGACGACCGTACCCTGCCCGGTTTCCGGGAACAGCAGGCGGGCGCTTTCGCCGCTTTCGTCCCAGCCGAGCAGGACGCAGGCTTCCTCGCCGTGCAGCATGAGGACGGCCGGTAGCAGCACGGCGTCGATGCGCTCGAGCGGCCGCCGCGACAGTTTGGCGGAAAGGCCGGCGCGGGCGGCAGCACGCGGAAACAAGGACGGCGTGAGAACGCCCTTTTCCAGCGGCAGCCCGGCAACCAGCGCAGCGCGGGTGCCCGGACGACCATGAATACGGGTCAGTTCGACCAGGCAGTCAAGCAGTGGATCGTGGTGCAATAAATCCGCCCGCACGCCGGTTTTGACCGCCTCAACGGAAATGCTCATCCCTGTTGTTGCCCTTCATGTTATTCGTATGGTTGCGGGATTCTACCTTTCAGCCCCCCGGCAAATGCAAAACATTGCAAATGGCGTCGTTCCACGAGCATGCCTCAGGGCACGAAAGGCTGCAAGCGCCGGGGCACCCGATGATTGCCCAGATGCACGTAGTCGGGCAGACCGTCGCGAAAGGGCGGCGGGTCCTCGCCCTCGATCAGCGGCTGCAGATAGGCCCGGCAGATGTCGGTGATATGAAAACCGTCGGCGGCAATGAATTCAGCCGGCATCCGCCGCTCCCGGTTGGCCACCGCGGTCAGCGGGACTTCGCCGATTTCCCAGCGGTAGGGCCGCTCGCCCAGACGGCGCAGGGTCAGCATGATGTCGCTGCGCCCGGCCAGCGCCCGGTCGACGGCGGCAACGCCAAGGGCATGCGCCTGCGCGACGTCGGTGCCGGAAGCGAGGTGACGTGCCGCCCGCTGCAGGTAGTCGGCGAGCGCCAGGTGGTACTTGTAACCAAGGCGGGCGTGGATCAGTTCGGCGACGTAGCGGCCGACGCCGCCGGCCCGGGTGTGACTGGGCAGCTCGCTCTGCGGCAGGGCGCCGATCTCGCAGCCGCCCTCGTCGCACAGGCCTTCGGCGGCGGCGATGGTGCAGTAGCCGAAACGCTGGACACAGGCCTCGACGCGGGCGAGGAAGCGCTCGGCGTCGAAGCGGACTTCCGGAAACAACAGCAGGTGCGGCGGCTCGCCTTCGTGGCCGCTGGCCAGTCCGGCGGCGGCAGCGATCCAGCCGGCGTGGCGGCCCATCGCTTCGAGGATGAAGATGCGGGTCGAGGTGCGCGCCATCGAGGCGACGTCGAAGCCGGCTTCGCGCATCGAGGTCGCCACGTACTTGGCGACCGAACCGAAACCGGGGCAGGTATCGGTCAGCACCAGGTCGTTGTCGACGGTTTTCGGCAGGCCGATCACCTGCAGCGGATAGCCGAGTTCGGCAAGCGTCTGCGACAAATGCCAGGCAGCACCCATGCTGCCATCGCCGCCGTTGATGAAGAGATAGCCGATGTCGTAGGCGCGAAAGACCTCGACCAGCCGCTCGAAATGGCGCCGGTGCGTGGCCAGCGGCCCGAGGTGGTAGCGGCTGGAGCCGAAGGCGCCGCCGGGCGCGTAGCGCAGGCGGGCGATGTCGGTGTCGGTCTCGAGGTCGGTGTCGATCAGTTCCTCGGTCAGCGCGCCGAGGATGCCGTCGTGGCCGGCGTACACCTTGCCGATCCGCTCCGGGTACTGCAAACGCAAACGGCGTGCTTCCTGGATCAGGCCGCACGCCGTCGCGTTGATGACGGCGGTGACGCCTCCCGACTGCGCGTAGAAGGCGTTTCTCGCCACCATGGTTTTACTTCAGGGCGTCGAAAACCGCCGCGGTGATGTTGTCGACACTGCCGACGCCAGCAATCTTGCGCACCTGCGGCGCTGCCGCGTCGCCTTCGGCCGCCCACTTGCCGTAGAAATCGACCAGCGGCTTGGTCTGCGAGTGATAGACGTCGAGCCGCTTCTTCACCGTTTCTTCCTTGTCGTCGTCGCGCTGGACCAGGTCTTCGCCGGTGACGTCGTCCTTGCCTTCGACCTTGGGCGGGTTGAACTTGACGTGGTAGGTGCGGCCCGACGCCAGGTGGGCGCGGCGGCCAGCCATGCGTTCGATGATGTCGCTGTCGGGAACGTCGATTTCCAGAACGAACTCGATCGGCACGCCGGCATCCTTCATTGCCTGCGCTTGCGGAATGGTGCGCGGGAAGCCGTCGAACAGGTAACCGTTCTGGCAGTCGTCCTGTTGCAGGCGGTCCTTGACCATGCCGATGATCACGGCGTCCGGCACCAGGCCGCCGGCGTCCATGTGCTTCTTGGCTTCCAGGCCGAGCGGGGTGCCGGCCTTGACCTGGGCGCGCAGCATGTCGCCGGTGGAAATCTGCGGAATCCCGAATTTTTCGCAGATGTACTTGGCCTGCGTACCCTTGCCGGCGCCGGGTGCGCCCAAAAGAATCAGTTTCATGGAAAGTCCCTCTGGTTACGTATGAAAATTCTTGTTGTCGGCTGTTGTGGCGCCGTTCTCTAGGCGACCGAAATTACCTGCTTATTCAGGTACGGTCAAACAGTTTGCGCATCCGCTCGGCGTCTTCCGGCGTATCGACACCGGGCGCCGGCGCCGCCTCCACCAGGGCGACGCTGATCCGGTAGCCATGCCACAGGGCGCGCAGCTGTTCGAGCGCCTCGAACTGCTCGGTCGGCGCCACGGCGAGGCCGGCGTAGGCCTTCAGGAAGCTGGCCCGGTAAGCGTAGAGGCCGACGTGACGCAGCGCCGGCAGCCCGTCGGGCAGGCTGGCGCCACCGCCCTCGCGGGCGAAATGGTCACGCGCATAAGGAATCGGCGCGCGCGAGAAATAGGCGGCATCGCCGTCGGCACGGCAAACCACCTTGACCACGTTGGGGTTGAAGAAATCGGCCGGCTCGGCGATCGGATGCGCGACGGTGGCGATGTCGGCGCCGCTGACTGCAAGCTGGCGCGCGGTATGGACGATGACCTCCGGCTCGATCAGCGGCTCGTCGCCCTGCACGTTGACGACGATGGTGTCGTTGCTCCAGCCGCGCTGGGCCACTACTTCGGCCAGACGGTCGGTGCCGGTGGCGTGGTCGGCGCGCGTCATCAGCGCGGCGACTTCGTGCGCCTCGCAGGCAGCACGCACTTCCGGATGATCGGTCGCCACCCAGACCTCCTCGGCACCTGCCAGGCGCGCCCGCTCGGCAACGCGGACGACCATCGGCTTGCCGCCGAGATCGAGCAGCGGCTTGGCCGGCAGGCGGCTCGACGCGTAACGCGCCGGAATGACGATCTTGAACGCCGGCGCCATCAGGCTTCGTCGGCGCCCAGCGGCCGCGCCTCATCCTCGAGCATGACCGGGATGTCGTCGCGGATCGGGTAGGCCAGCTTGCACGGCTTGCACACCAGCTCCTGCGCCGCCTTGCGGAATTCGAGGGGGCCCTTGCAGATCGGGCAGACGAGTATTTCAAGCAATCGGGCGTCCACGGAGTTTCTCCACTATCAAATCGGTCAATGCCGGCGGCAGATCGGCGTCAACGGGCAGAACCCAGGTCTCCGCCGCCGTCAGTCCGGCGCATTTTACTGCATCCTTCTCGGTCATCAGCAGCACCGCGTCGTCGCCGAAAGCGAGGTCGCCGGCCGCATAGGCGTGATGATCGGGGAAGGGATGGGGCACACAGTCGAGTCCTAGGCCGGCCAGCGTGCGGAAAAACCGGCCGGGATCGCCGATCCCGGCCACCGCGTGCAGCGGCCGGCCGCGCAGTTGAGCGGCGGCGCAGCGAACGGCCGGATCGTCGAGGCGGTAGAAGTCGCCGGCGCGCAGGGTCATGGCAAACGCCGGTCGGCCACCGGCCAGCTCGGCCGCAGTGAAATCGTTGCCGACCACGGCATCGACTTCGGCCAGCCGCGCCAGCGGCTCGCGCAGCGGCCCCAGCGGCAGGCGCCAGCCGTTGCCGGCGCCGCGCCGGTCGAAGACGGCGATCTCGACATCGCGCGCCAGCCGGTAATGCTGCAGGCCGTCGTCGCAGAGCAGCAGGTCGACCCCGGGATGCGCCGCCAGCAGCGCCCGACCAGCCGCCGCGCGGTCGCGCCCGACCCACACCGGGACGCTGCTACGGCGGGCGAGCAGCAAGGGTTCATCGCCGACCTCGGCCGGCGTCGACGCCGCCAGCACCTGGCGCGGTAAAGCCGCCGCACCGCCGTAGCCGCGGCTGACGATGCCGGGGCGGAAACCGCGCGCCGCCAGCGCGCCGGCCAGCCACAGCGTCAGCGGTGTCTTGCCGGCGCCGCCGACAGTCAGGTTGCCGACGACGACGACCGGCACCGCCAGCCGTTGCGGCCGAGCCTGCCGGCGCCGCCAGGCGGCAAGGCCGACGAACAGCAGGTTGAGCGGCAAAAGCAGCGGCAGCAGAAGCCAGAACGCCGGCGTCAGCCGGCGTTCGTACCAGTTTCGCTGCAACCAGCCGGCGAGCATCACTCGGGCGACTGGGTGGCGAAGGAGATGTGCGGATAGCCCGCCGACTGCGCGGCCTGCATGACGTCGATGACGCGCTGGTGGGTCGCCTTGGCGTCGGCGTTGATGACGATCACCGGCTCCTTGCGCCCGGCTGCCGCCTGCTGTAGCGCCGCCGAAATCGCCTCGATCTCGCCGGAAGCGAGCGGCGCCTTGTTGACCAGGATCTGGCCGGCGGCGGTCACCGCGACGTCGATCTCGTTCGGCTGCTGGTTTTCCTGGGTGACGTCGGCCGTCGGCAGGTTGATCTCGAGGCCGGAGAACTTCGAGTAAGTCGTCGTCAGCATCAGGAAGATGATGATCACCAGCAGCACGTCGATCATCGGGATCAGGTTGATTTCCGGCTCTTCGCGGCCGCGTCCGCGCTGGAAATTCATCGCTTACTTCCGGTCGCCGTGCATCACTTCGACCAGGCGCACCGCCTGCTGCTCCATCTCGACGACGAAGCCGTCGACCAGCGCCCGGAAATGACGCCAGAAGATCAGGCTGGGAATCGCGATGAAGATGCCGAAACCGGTGTTGTACAGGGCGATCGAAATGCCGTGCGCCAGTTGCTGCGGGCTGCCGGTACCCGGCGCCTGCGAGCCGAAGATCTCGATCATCCCGATGACGGTGCCGAACAGCCCCATCAGCGGGCTGATCGAGGCGATGGTGCCGAGCGTCGTCAGGTAGCGATTGAGTTCATGCGCGACCGCCGAACCGGCTTCCTCAATCGACTCCTTCATCACTTCGCGCGAGTTGTTCACGTTGCGCAGGCCGGCCGCCAGCACGCGACCGAGCGGCGAATGACGGTCCAGCTCGTCGAACAGCTTGCCGTTATCGGCACCGCGCCGGAACTCGCCGACCGCCCGTTGCAACAGGCCCGTCGGCACAATCTTTGCCCGGCGCAGGCTGATCAGGCGCTCGATGATCAGCGCCATGGAGATGACCGAAGCCAGCAACAGAGGCCAGATGGGCCAACCGGCCGCTTTGACGATTTCAAACACTTGACGTTGTCCTTGGGGAAATTCCAGCCCGCAATTCTGCCTCCCCGGCGGCGCAGGGGCAAGCACGACGATTTTCCGGTGCCGCCGCGGCTTATCCCCAAAAGCTGTGGATAAGTCTGTGGAAGAGCTGTCATCAGTCGCCGCAAACCCGCAAGAAACAAGGCTTTCGCCTGCCCTGCCAAAAAACGAGGCATAGAATAAAAATCACCTAAAATCAACAACTTGAAAATCAACAGAAATGTCAAGCGCCTACCAGAAAAAGCCATCCGCAGGTAGAATGCCGCCATGCCTTCCCCCCTGCCGCCTGTCAATAACTCCGTACTCAGCGTCAGCGCGCTCAACCGTCTGGTGCGCGACTGCCTGGAATCGGCCTTCCCCTTGCTCTGGGTGAGCGGCGAAATATCCAACCTGACGCGGGCCGCCTCCGGCCACGTCTATTTCTCGCTCAAGGACGGCAACGCCCAGGTGCGCTGCGTGATCTGGCGCAACCGGGCGCAACTCCTCGGCTGGCGCCCGGAAAACGGGCAGAAGGTGGAAGCCAGCGCGCTGGTCTCCTTCTACGAGGCGCGCGGCGAATTCCAGCTCACCGTCGAATCGCTGCGTCGCGCCGGCCAGGGCGATCTCTACGAACGCTTCCTGCGGCTCAAGGCGCAACTTGAGGGCGAAGGCCTCTTCGCCGCCGAGCGCAAGCGCCCGCTGCCGCCCTACCCACGGCGCCTGGCCATCGTCACCAGCCTGCAGGCGGCGGCACTGCGCGACGTGCTGAGCACGCTGCACCGGCGCGCCCCCTACCTCGCCATCGAAATCCACCCGGCGCCGGTCCAGGGCGACGGCGCAGCCAGCCGCATTGCCGCCGCCCTGGCCGCCGCCGGCAACGGCAGCGCCGACGCCGTCATCCTCTGCCGCGGCGGCGGCAGCATCGAAGACCTCTGGGCCTTCAACGAGGAAGCCGTCGCCCGCGCCATCGTCGCCTGCCCGCTGCCAGTGGTCGCCGGCATCGGCCACGAAACCGACTTCACCATCGCCGACTTCGCCGCCGACCGCCGCGCCCCGACGCCGACCGCCGCCGCCGAACTGCTCTCCCCGGAACGCGCCACGCTGCTGGCCCGCGTCGACGAACTGCAACGACGCCTGCAGCGCGCCGGCCAACGCCGCCTCGCCGAACACCAGCAAAGCCTCGACTGGCTGCGCTCGCGCCTGATCCACCCGGCACAGGCCCTGCTCCGCCAGCGCCAGCACCTGGAGCGCCTCGGCGATCGCCTGCAGCGCGCCCAGGCCGCCGGCCTGCTGCGCCAGCGCCTGGCGCTCAGCACGCTGGCCCGCCGTGCCGCCGGCTGCCGACCGCAAACCGAGACGCACGAAAAAGCCCTGGCGCACCTCGCCCACCGGCTGCAACAGGCCAGCCGCGGGCTACTCGGCGAACAGCGGATGAAACTAAATGGCCTTGCCGGCAGTCTCAGGCAACTGGACCCGCAAGCAGTGCTGGCCCGCGGCTACGCGCTGGTCAGCAATGCCGACGGCAGGCCGCTGCGCGACAGCCTGGCGGTCAGTCCCGGCGACCGGCTGCAGATCCGGCTGGCGCACGGCGGACTGGCGGCGACGGTCAATCAGGTTGTCGCCCCGCAAGAAGCTGACTAGAATTTTCGAGTTACCCCTGACAAACAACGGAGAATATCAATGGAACACCAACTGCCCGCTCTGCCCTACGCCAAGGACGCACTCGTCCCGCACATGTCGGTCGAAACCTTCGACTACCACCACGGCAAGCACCATCAGGCCTATGTCACCAACCTGAACAACCTGATCAAGGGCACCGAATACGAAGCCCTCGACCTCGAGGCCATCGTCAAGAAGGCCCCGGCCGGCGGCGTGTACAACAACGCGGCGCAAGTCTGGAACCACACTTTCTTCTGGAACTGCATGAAGCCGAACGGCGGCGGTGCACCGAGCGGCGCGCTGGCTGCCGCGATCGACGCCAAGTGGGGTTCCTTCGACGCCTTCAAGAGCGCCTTCCAGACCTCGGCCGTCGGCAACTTCGGCTCCGGCTGGACCTGGCTGGTCAAGAAGGCTGACGGTTCGCTCGACATCGTCAACATGGGCGCCGCGGGCACCCCGCTCACCACCGGCGACCAGGCCCTGCTCTGCGTCGACGTCTGGGAACACGCCTACTACATCGACCACCGCAACCTGCGCCCGAAGTTCGTCGAAACCTTCCTGACCCACCTGGTCAACTGGGATTTCGTCGAAGCCAACTTCGCCGGCTGAGCGGGATATTTCTGGATAGAAACTCGTAACAAGGGTTTCTCAATCTAAAAAGAGGGAGCATTCAACTCCCTCTTTTTCATTGCACAATCGCTTGACGCTATCCACTTCTCGGCCGGAGTGGCCGGTCGTTTGAGAGGCCCCATGGCAACTATCGACCCAAAGGCGACGGCCAGGGTCTCGAAACGCGGACCTTCAACGTAGAGGTAACAGGCGACCGCCCGCAGGCGTTTCCCGGACTGACTGCGGCGCAATAATAGATAGCGCTTTCCCGCCCCACTTACCGGACGTCCTATTCACCAGAATGTTAGCCTGCCGGCGATTCGTGCTTGCTTCTGGTTTTCAGATATCTGTACCATCTTGGCAGCAGCCTTCAGCTGACAAGAAGTTAAATACCGAATAATAAAAGTGATGATATAACCTATGACAATATTTGCGACGAAGAAGATAGCCCCAATCTTCAGGTCTTTGAAAATCATGTAGTAAATGAAGTAGAACCAAGAGAAATACAGTGGGATTGCTATCAAATATAGCAATCCCTTGAGCAAAGTAATCAAATAGAACATTTGTTTTTCACGACTTGCAGAAGTGTTATGTTCGACACCATTAGTGAATGCCGTTGCGTGTCAAAGGCAAACATCTATCGTGTCGTTTTAAGGCTTATCGCATTTAAATGTGATACCGAGAGCGAGATAGGTTGCCATTGCCCCCCTGTCACCCGCACTACGACGCGCTAGCTCAATGAGTTCTGGACGCGCATTCAAAGCAACCACGACTTGGCGAGCAAGTTCGCTTGGCCTAATAGAAGGCCTGTCAAAACATGGGTCCGGGAGAGGAACTGCGGTTTGGCGCTTAAGTGTTGCTGCCATGATTCCATCAAGGACTCCAAGGCAGTAAACGCCGTGAATCGCGTCCTCACCAGTGGCGTTTTTTTGCTGTTCAGCAACTACTTTGCAACCTCTAACCAAGTCCGGAGTGAACGCCCATGAAGGAGCAGGCATGAAAGCGCTTAGCAGCAATACAGCGGCAAGTGTGTTTTTTAGCATATTTGACCTTTAAAAAGGATTAACTGCTTTCTGTGCCCAAAAGCACCGGCCTGCACATTTTTTCGCGCAGGTCCGTGAATAGAAGGTTAGCCCCCAGCATGGAGACGCCCCCTGAACATGTGGATATTCCTAGCTTCGCTTTTTGGTAGAAGCCCAACTTTTTCCGATGCGAAGGGCCTGGGAAGATTGGCCCCCTTGGTAATTCTGCTGTCGATATACCAGTCGGCGCGGTGATGCTTTAGCGCCTTCTCGATAATGAAGCAATTCGCCATAGCCCAACTTGATGTCTTGAGCACAACGGCCCGTGGTTGGTTTGCAATTTGACCGTTGAAAACAGCCGGCGCTGTTGTGTCGTCTGGAAATGCTAGGCCCTTGACCGATATCGCATACATCGCGGCGCCACACTGTTGCTCAATGAACGACTTGAAATCGTCTAGTTCTGTAAAAAATGTCTTTTTCGTCCAATTTTGTTCTGTCGTGTAAGACAGCAGAAGAACCGAGTCATTCCAAACGTAGCCATGGCTATGGAGGGGAAGGCCGTGATTAATCTTTGCCACCGCATGGTTATGCATCTTAATCATGGCCGAGGACCCCTTTCCGGATACCGCAAGGGTTCTGGTCCCGGCGAGATCAAAGGCCGTAATTATGCAGGAAGGCCAATTGCCAGTGCGCATATCTCTGAAGGCTAACGTTTCAATTCGAACAGCAAAATTGCTGCATAACTTGGCTGGTTGCCGGATAACCTGGCCGGGCGCGCCTTGCGGGAAACGGCTTGTGCGCTCGGCTTTCGTAACGGCCATGCGGTTTTATACCGTATTAAATCGAGCATGAAAACCGGCACGGCACGTTTGACGACGTCAGCACCGATCAATTCGAAAGGCATCTTGCCACAACCTGGAACAGGCGTCTGAAAGCAAGCAGGTTCAAAGGGAACGTGCACGACTTTCTGCTCCCTCCCCCATCCACTGACCGGCAGGTTTCTGGAGCCTGCTGTCAGGGACGGCTCCTGGCCGATGGCTGCCAATTGCTGATCGAAGTTCCAAGGTCCGTTCAGGCGGAAAAGCTGTCGTTGGCCAGCCCCCCATCTGCAACAGCACTCAGAAGTTGAATCAGCCAATAGAACCGCTTTGGTTTCGGGGGGACGTCGTTCCAACAAGAGCGCGCTGATCGCCTGGCGGCTTGATAGAATCCTCAAGCTTGGATCATCAGTTTCGATCCCGATTTTGCCGACCATTTGCCTTTGACAACACCGACCGAAGCCTCGCGCCGCCATCCGCCTCGCGGTGACCGCCGGGGAGGTTTTCCGATGAGTGATTTCGCTTGAGAATCCTGCTCGCCGAAGATGACGCGCTGATCGCTTCGGCGATCCTGTCCAGCCTGCGCAAACACGATTTCTCCGTGGACTGGGTCAGCGATGGCCAGGCCGTCGACGGGGCGATCCAGGCCCACGATTATGGAATGCTGATCCTCGACCTCGGCCTGCCGCACGTCGACGGCATCGACATCCTGAAACGCCTGGCTCACCGCAACAAACCCCTGCCGGCCCTCGTCATCACCGCTCGCGGCGGTCTCGACGACCGGGTCAGCGGCCTCAACGCCGGTGCCGACGACTACCTGGTCAAACCTTTCGAGCTCGACGAACTGGTCGCCCGCGTCTTCGCCCTGCGCCGCCGCACCCAGGGCTGGTCGCAGAGCGAACTGCGCCTCGGCGCACTCAGCGTCGACCCGCGCAAACGCCAGGTCAAGCTCGCCGACCAGGAAATCCACCTGTCGGACCGCGAATTCCGCCTGCTGATGGCGCTGATCGAAGTCCCCGGCGTCGTCCTCAGCATCCCGCAGCTCGAGGAAAGGCTGTACGGCTGGGGCGAGGAGATCGCCAGCAACTCGATCGAGGTGCAGCTGCACCGTCTGCGCAAGAAGCTGGGCAAGGCCTGGATCCGCAACATCCGCGGCATCGGTTTCAAGCTGGTCGATCCGTCGTGAATTCCGTCCTCGCCCGCCTGCTCGCCTGGCAGATCGGGACGCTGATCATCACCGCTGCCTTCGTCACCGCGCTGACCTACCGGATGACCTGGAACGAGTTCAGCCGCAGCCGTGACCTGTCGCTGGAACAGGTGGCCTGGGCGGTGATGCGTCACCACGGCATGCACCCGGAGATCTACGATCTCTCCAACCAGCAGCAGAGCATCATCAGCCAGGTCTGGGGCAGCGACGGCAAACTGCTTTTCGCTTCCCGCCCCGACCAGCCGCTGCCGCGCCAGAAGCCGGGGCTGAGCACCTTCACCTGGGCCGAGCAGGAATGGCACGCGATGGTCATCGAGGATCGCGGCAGCACCGTCCAGGTGGCCAATCCCGCCGATTCGCATGCCCTGTGGTTCCGCGAGTTCGGCAGCTCACTGATCGTCCCGTTCACGGTACTCGTCGTCATCATGGGCAGCTTCATCGCGATTGCTGCCGCCCAGGCCTTCCAGCCACTACGCCAGTTGCGCCAGGAAATCCGCGAGCGCAGCCCGGGCTTTCTCTCGCCGTTGCCGCGCACCGGCTATCCCGACGAGATGCTGGTCATCGTCGACGCCCTCAATGACATGTTCCAGCGCCTCGATCACGCCTTCCTTGCCCGCCAGCGCTTCATCGCCGACGCCGCCCATGAACTGCGTACGCCGCTCACCGCCATCGGCCTCAACGCCCAGGTCGTCGACAACGACAGCGACCCACTGGTCCGCCGGGAAGCCCTGAACAACCTGCGCAGCGGAGTCGACCGGGCATCGCACCTGGTCAGCCAGCTGCTCCACCTGGCGCGCTTCGATCCGCAGTTCGTCGCCCGCCGGACGATGGGCAGCGTCGACCTGCTGGCACTGGCGAAAACCGTCATCATCGAATGCGACATCCTCGCCGCCACCAAGGGCATCGACCTCGGTCTCGCCGAACAGATGCCGACTTCGCTGGTGGGCGACCCGGAAGCCCTGCGCATCCTGCTCTCCAACCTGATCGACAACGCCATCCGCTACACCCCGGCCGACGGTTGCATCGACGTCAGCATCACCCACGACCACGAATGCGCCCGCCTGAGCGTTGCCGACAACGGGCCGGGCATCCCGGCCAGCGAGCGCGAGCGGGTTTTCGAGGCCTTCTGCCGACTCGCCACGGCGGTCCCCGGCAGCGGCCTGGGGCTGGCCATCTCGCTCGAAATCGTCCGCCAGCACCACGGCCGGATCAGGCTCGACGACACGCCGGGCGGCGGTCTGACGGTGCTGGTCGAACTGCCGCTGAGTCAGCCTCAACTCATCCCGTCATCCTGATTTTCCTTAAGTCGTTTGTAAGCTCGCCTCGTTGATCATGCAAGGCGTTACATATCCCGTAACCCTGACAACGAGATGAGGAGGTCGATCATGTCGCAAGACGTGTATGCCCGGATCCGGGCAAATCCAAAATACGAGCAACTGAAGTCGGTTCGTAACACCTACGGCTGGGTCATGACCCTGCTCATGCTGGTCGTTTATTACGGCTATATCGCGCTGATCGCGTTCGACAAGGAATTCCTGGCCAAGCCGCTGGGCACCGGCGTGTCGACCATTGGCATTCCTATCGGCGTCGGCGTCATCCTGTTCACCATCGTCATCACCGGCATCTACGTGCGTCGCGCCAACGGCGAGTTTGACCAGCTGAAGGCGGAAATCGTCAAGGAGGCCAACAATGGCTAAGCCGTATCAACAAATCCTCGGCGCGCTCGCCCTGGCCGCCGTTGCCGGCACTGCCTTCGCAGCCGGCGCCGACCTCGGCCAGGCCGAGAAGCAAGCGACCAACTGGACCGCCATCGCGATGTTCGCCATCTTCGTCGCCTTCACGCTGTGGATCACCAAGTGGGCGGCGGCCAAGACCAAGTCGGCGGCTGACTTCTACACCGCTGGCGGCGGCATCACCGGCTTCCAGAACGGCCTGGCGATCGCCGGCGACTACATGTCCGCCGCGTCCTTCCTCGGTATTTCCGCCGCGGTCATGGCCAACGGCTACGACGGCCTGATCTTCTCGATCGGCTTCCTCGTCGGCTGGCCGATCATCACCTTCCTGATGGCGGAACGCCTGCGCAACCTCGGCAAGTTCACCTTCGCCGACGTCGCCGCCTACCGCTTCCAGCAGACCCCGATCCGCGCCTTCGCCGCCACCGGCACGCTGGTCGTCGTCGCCTTCTACCTGATCGCCCAGATGGTCGGTGCCGGTCAGTTGATCAAGCTGCTGTTCGGTCTCGAGTACTGGATGGCGGTGGTCATCGTCGGCGCGCTGATGATGGTGTACGTGCTGTTCGGCGGCATGACCGCCACCACCTGGGTGCAGATCATCAAGGCGATCCTGCTCCTGTGCGGTGCCTCCTTCATGGCCTTCATGGTGCTGCTGCACTTCGGTTTCAGCCCGGAAGCGATGTTCGCCGAAGCGGTGAAGATCAAGACCGAACTGGCCGCCAAGGGCCTGCTCGCCGAAGCCCTGAAGACCGATCCCGCCGCCACCGCGGAAGGCGTCGCCGCCGCTGCCGCGGCCAAGGGTCTGTCGATCATGGGCCCGGGCAACTTCGTCAAGGACCCGATCTCGGCGATCTCCTTCGGCATGGCGCTGATGTTCGGTACCGCCGGCCTGCCGCACATCCTGATGCGCTTCTTCACCGTGCCGGATGCCAAGGAAGCCCGCAAGTCCGTCTTCTGGGCGACCACCTGGATCGGCTACTTCTACATCCTGACCTTCATCATCGGTTTCGGCGCCATCACCTTCGTGCTGACCAACCCGGAGTTCCTGGACGCCAAGGGCGCCCTGCTCGGCGGCGGCAACATGGCGGCTATCCACCTGGCCAACGCGGTCGGCGGCAACATCTTCCTCGGCTTCATCTCCGCGGTTGCCTTCGCCACCATCCTCGCCGTCGTTGCCGGCCTGACGCTGTCCGGCGCCTCGGCCGTGTCGCACGACCTGTACGCCACCGTGTTCAAGGAAGGCAAGGCTGATTCGGCTGCCGAACTGCGCGTTTCCCGGATCACCACGATCGTCCTCGGCATCATCGCCGTCGTGCTGGGTATCGCCTTCGAGAAGCAGAACATCGCCTTCATGGTTTCGCTGGCTTTCGCCATCGCTGCCTCGGCCAACTTCCCGGTGCTGTTCATGTCGGTGTTGTGGAAGAACTGCACGACCAAGGGCGCAGTGATCGGCGGCTTCCTCGGCCTGATCTCCTCGGTTGCGCTGACCGTCGTCTCGCCGTCGATCTGGGAAGCCACGCTGGGCAATCCGAAGGGTTCTGCCTGGTTCCCCTACACCTCGCCGGCCCTGTTCTCGATGACCATCGGTTTCGTCGGCATCTGGCTGTTCTCGATCCTCGACAACAGCGCGCAGGCCGCGAAGGAACGCGAAGCCTACCTGGACCAGGAAGTCCGCTCGGAAACCGGCATCGGTGCCGCCGGCGCCAGCGGTCACTAAACAAAACAAGAAAAACACCCCTGGCCGGCGCTCTGCCGGCCACCTGCAAGGCCCCCGCCCCGGCGGGGGCCTTTTCTTTGCTCGATCGCAAAACCCATAACAGTTTCACCTAATCGAAAAAAATTGTCAGGGAACTGTAAGTTTACAAACCCAGACTGTGTCTCGTGGCGATGTTGCATTTCAGTGCAGCCCGCCCATCACATTTTATGGAGGAGACAAATAATGGACGATCAAGGCAAGGCCTACTGGTCAGCCACACTCGGACTGCTGGGAAAAATCCTGGCGATCTGGTTCGTGTGTTCATTCGGTGCCGGCATCCTTTTTGCCGACGCGCTGAACGGCATCAAACTCGGGGGTTACCCGCTGGGCTTCTTCTTTGCCCACCAGGGTTCGATCTACATCTTCATTGCCCTGATCTTTTATTACGCCAAGGCAATGGGCAACCTCGACCGCAAGTTCGACGTGCACGAAGATTAAGGAGCCAGCATGGATCTGCAAACTATGACTTACCTGGTGGTCGGCGCGTCGTTTGCGCTGTACATCGGGATCGCGATCTGGGCACGTGCCGGTAGCACGTCCGAGTTCTACGCTGCCGGCGGCAGCGTCCACCCGATCACCAACGGCATGGCAACCGCCGCCGACTGGATGTCGGCCGCTTCGTTCATCTCGATGGCCGGCCTGATCGCCAACATGGGTTACGGCGGCGGCCTGTTCCTGATGGGCTGGACCGGCGGCTACGTTCTGCTGGCGATGCTGCTCGCCCCGTACCTGCGGAAGTTCGGCAAGTTCACGGTGCCGCAGTTCATCGGTGACCGCTTCTACTCGCAGACCGCCTCGACGGTGGCCGTGATCTGTCTGCTCACCGCGTCGATCACCTACATCATCGGTCAGATGACCGGCGTCGGCGTCGCCTTCTCGCGCTTCCTGGGCGTTTCCAGCGACACCGGCATCTACATCGGTATGGGCATCGTCTTCGCCTACGCCGTGTTCGGCGGCATGAAGGGCATCACCTACACCCAGGTCGCCCAGTACATCGTGCTGATCCTGGCCTACACCGTCCCCGCCATGTTCATCTCGCTGCAGCTGACCGGCAACCCGATCCCGCAACTGGGCCTGGGCTCCAACATCTCCGGCACCGACATCTCGCTGCTGCAGAAGCTCGACCAGGTCGTCACCGACCTCGGTTTCGGCCAATACACGACCTCGGTTCCGGGCAGCACGCTGAACATGTTCGTGTACACGATGTCGCTGATGATCGGTACCGCCGGTCTGCCGCACGTCATCATGCGCTTCTTCACCGTGGCCAAGGTTTCCGACGCCCGTTCGTCGGCCGGCTGGGCGCTGGTCTTCATCGCGATCCTGTACACCACCGCCCCGGCGGTCGGCGCGATGGCCAAGCTCAACCTGCACGGCACCGTCAACACCGCGGTCGGCCTGCAGACCGCTGCCGATGGCTCGATGGTCGTCAATGCCGACGCGGTCAAGGCCAACGCTGACGTGTTCGCCACCGAAGCCTCGTTGGTCTACGAACAGCGTCCGGAATGGATGAAGCGCTGGGAAAAGACCGGCCTGCTGAAGTTCGAAGACAAGAACGGCGACGGTCGCATCCAGTACTACAACGACAAGACGAAGAGCGCCGATGCCAAGGCCAAGGCCGAAGCTGCCGGCTGGAAGGGCAACGAGCTGACGGTCAACGCCGACATCATCGTGCTGGCCAATCCGGAAATCGCGCTGCTGCCGAACTGGGTTATCGCCCTGGTTGCTGCCGGTGGTCTGGCTGCCGCTCTGTCGACCGCTGCCGGTCTGCTGATGGCGATCTCCGCCGCCGTGTCGCATGACCTGGTGAAGGGTGTGTTCATGCCGAACATCTCCGAGCAGGCCGAACTGCGCGCCGGCAAGATCTCGATGGCGGTCGCCATCGTCATCGCCGGTTACCTCGGCCTCAACCCCCCGGGCTTCGCTGCCGGCACGGTTGCCCTGGCCTTCGGTATCGCCGCCTCGTCGCTGTTCCCGGCGATCATGATGGGTATCTTCTCGAAGAAGATGAACAAGGAAGGCGCCATCGCCGGCATGCTGGCTGGCCTCTTCGTCACCCTGTTCTACGTGTTCGCTCACAAGGGTATCTTCTTCATCAAGGGTACCGACTTCGTCGATATGATCGGCGGCGCCAACAGCTTCTTCGGCATCACGCCGGAAGCCTTCGGTGCGATCGGTGCGCTGGTCAACTTCGCCGTCGCCTTCGTGGTCGACAAGATGACCAAGGAACCGCCGGAGCACATCCAGCACATGGTCGAAAACGTCCGCATCCCGCGTGGCGCCAAGGCTGTGGATGGCGCGCACTAAGCGCGATTGAGGTAAGCTCCCGTCCGGTGCCCCCGGACGGGATTCCGAACCCCGTCGGTCGTTTCCACGGGGTTTTTTATTGCGCGGCTGCCCCGGCGTCCGCGGCTGTACCGAGGTGCAACATGGCTTTCAACGTCCATATCGCAATGACCTGGATCCTGTTCCTGGCGCTCTTCCCGATGGCCTTCATCTGGCTGCGGCGCGCCTGGCGCATCGCCATCAACAAGGATTTTTCCGAAGTCGCCCTGAAGCACGGCGAATCACCGGCCAACCCCGAGAAATATGCGCCCTACGAAGCGGTGATCAACCTGGTCGCCGGCAGCGTCGCGCTCGCCGTGATCGGCGGCGTGCTGGCCGGCGAACTGGCCTACGACAGCTGGATCGCCATTGCCGGCTCGACCATCTGGTGCAAGATTTTCCTCAGCTTCGCGCTGAGCCGACAGGCCCACCCGATGAATCTGCCCGGCTTCATGCAGCGCCGCATCAGCCTGCGCCCGCAACCGCCGGCCGCCGA
The DNA here is from genome assembly GCF_041909095.1 of Azonexus sp. Lineage (GTDB taxonomy): Bacteria > Pseudomonadota > Gammaproteobacteria > Burkholderiales > Rhodocyclaceae > Azonexus. The sequence continues at coordinate 22,486 of NZ_JAYREB010000005.1, forward strand.
GCGCGACGACAAGTAATCGGCAATTTCAGGCGAGGTCGAGGATCGTCGGCAGGAAGACCTCGCTCACCAGCACGCTGCCGCCATCGAGATGATGGCGCGAACGACGCGCCCAGAGCGGCGGCAGCGGCCGGCCAAGCACCTGACAGACCCGGCGATGCAAGGCATCGCGCTGGCGCAGGCGGACGAATTCGATATCGCCGCGCCCGAAGCCGGGATGGGTAAACAGCAGCGAGCCGAGCGAACGGCTGCCCAGGCGGGCAAACCAGCGCCCGAGACGACCGCAACGCCCCGTCGACAGCACACTTTCGGCGAAAATCACCGGCACGCCGTCGCATTCGAGCAGCACCTCGCGCACCGGCCGGCGCGCGTTCGCGGTTTCGTCGGCCAGCGCCAGCCGCCAGCCCTGGGCGACGACCCGGACGCGGAATTCGCTGCAATGGCGCCGACAGCGCGCAGTCAGCGAATGCGCCTCGACCAGCCAGCCGCGCAGCGATTGCGCCGCCGGCAGACGGCTGCCCCAATCGAGCCGGGGCGGCATCAGCGTGGCGTCGGCGCGCGTTCGAGACCGCGCAGGCGGGCGCCGCGGGCGATGCCGCGTTTGGCGAACCAGCCCTGGTTCATTTCCAGCGCGTAACGCGCCGGCAGCTTGGCGCAGTGGTTGTCCTCGGTCTTCGGCGCCATCTCCTCGATGTTGATGATGTAGCCTTCACGGTCGATGAAGGCGACCGAGAGCGGGATCAGCGTGTTGCGCATCCACATGCAGTGGGTGTTTTCCTGCGGGAAGACGAAGAGCATGCCGCGCTGCACCGGCATCGTCTCGCGCTGCATCAGGCCGGTCTGGCGGTGGCGGTCCTCGGCCGCCACCTCGGCTTCGATGCGGTGCATGCCGGCGCTCAGTTCGATCACCGGCATCGCCTCGCCGGCCGTCGCCAATCCGGCCACGCCCGCCAGCCACCAGCCGCAGAACGCGGCCCATCCGAGTTTCTTCATTCCATCAACCTCGCAAATCATCAATCGTCGCCTCGCGCTGGCGCCATTCGCCGAGGCCGAGACCATCCAGTGTCAACCGGCCGATCGCCGCCCGCACCAGGCGCAGCACAGGATAACCGATCGCCGCGCCCATCCGCCGCACCTGCCGGTTCTTGCCCTCGGCGATGCGGATTTCCAGCCAGCTGGTGGGAATCGCCGCCCGGTAACGGATCGGCGGATCGCGCGGCCAGAGGCCGGGCGGCTCGTCGATGCGGCGCACCTGCGCCGGCTGCGCCGTGAAATCGGACAGCCGGATGCCGGCGCGCAGGCGCTCGAGATCTGCTTCGCCGGGCTCGCCCTCGACCTGCGCCCAGTAAGTCTTGACCAGCTTGTGCTTGGGATCGGCAATGCGCGCCTGCAGGCGGCCGTCGTCGGTGAGCAGCAACAGGCCTTCGCTGTCGGCGTCAAGGCGCCCGGCGACATAGACGCCCTTCAACGGAATGTAGTCGACCAGCCCCCGCCAGCGGCCTTCCGGCGTAAACTGGCTGAGTACGCCGTAAGGCTTGTTGAAGATGACGATTTTCGACACGTCGCCCGAATCCGCAGAAAAACCGGGATTTTACGGCAGCCACCGTCAACCGTCCGCCATTCGCCGCGTTATTGCTGAAACCTCCTCCCCAAGCCCTTTGATGCCGCAACCGCAAGCTCCGTCACCCGAGCGCCAGCCCGCCCTCCCCGCCGCCTGGCAAACCACCGTCAACCTCATTCTGCAAGCCGGCGAAGGCGTCGAAGCCTGGCTGGAAACCGATCTCGACGACCAGTTGCACTTCTGCCACGGCCTGCTTGTCGTCACCGGCCAGCGCCTGCTGGCGTGGACCAGTCCCACGGGCGAAGCCCGCGCCTGGCCGCTGCAGCCCGGCCTGCGCCTGGAACACCACGACCACGCCGGCGTCGGCAGCCTGGAACTGGTCGACGACCGTGGCCGGCACGCCCTCTGGCGCTACACCATGGGCCGCAACCTGGCCGCCCTGCGCCTCGCCGGCGAGTTCGCCCAGCAACGCGACAGCCTGGTCAGCGGCACGGCCATCGTCCGCGACAGCGAGGACCTCTGCCCCAAGTGCAAGGCACCGCTACCGCCGGGCGAGGACGAATGCCCGATCTGCACCACCGAAGGCAGCACACCGCCCTCGACCTGGACCCTGTTTCGCCTGTGGCGCTTCGCCCGCCCCTACAAGGGCCGGCTGCTCGCCGGTTTCCTGCTGACGCTGGCGTCGACGGCGGCGACCCTGGTGCCGCCCTACCTGACCATGCCGCTGATGGACGAGATCCTGATCCCGTTCCAGAACGGCCAGCCAATCGACCGCGACCTGGTCAGCCTCTACCTCGGCGGCCTGTTCGGTGCCGCCATGCTGGCCTGGATTCTCGGCTGGCTGCGCACCTACATCCTGGCGCTGGTTTCGGAACGGATCGGCCGCGACCTGCGCACCGCCACCTACGAACATCTGCTCGGCCTGTCGCTGGAGTATTTCGGCGGCAAGCGCACCGGCGACCTGATGGCGCGCATCGGTTCGGAAACCGACCGCATCAACGTCTTCCTGTCGCTGCACCTGCTCGACTTCGCCACCGACGTGCTGATGATCGCCATGACCTCGGCCATCCTCTTTTCGATCAACCCCTGGCTGGCGCTGGTCACGCTGCTGCCGCTGCCCTTCATCGCCTGGCTCATCCATACCGTGCGCGACCGCCTGCGCACCGGCTTCGAGAAGGTCGACCGGGTCTGGGCCGAAGTGACCAACGTGTTGGCGGATACCATTCCCGGTATCCGCGTGGTCAAGGCCTTCGCCCAGGAAAAGCGCGAAGCCGGCCGCTTCCGCGACGCCAACAAGCACAACCTGGCGCTCAACGACAAGCTCAACCGCACCTGGTCGCTGTTCGGCCCGACCGTCACCCTGATGACCGAAATCGGCCTGCTCGTCGTCTGGGCCTTCGGCATCTGGCAGATCTCGCATAACGACATCACCGTCGGCGTGCTCACCGCCTTCCTCGCCTACATCGGCCGCTTCTACACCCGGCTCGACTCGATGAGCCGCATCGTCTCGGTGACGCAGAAAGCCGCCGCCGGCGCCAAGCGCATCTTCGACATCCTCGACCACGTGTCGTCGGTGCCGGAGCCGACGCGCCCGGTCCATCTCGAGCGGGTCGAAGGCCGCATCACGCTCAAGCAGGCGAGTTTCCGCTACGGCACCCGCGCCGTCACCCGCGCCGTCGACCTGACCATCGAACCTGGCGAGATGGTCGGCCTGGTCGGCCATTCCGGCTCGGGCAAATCGACCCTAGTCAACCTGATCTGCCGCTTCTACGACGTCAGCGAAGGCGCCGTGCTGATCGACGGCGTCGACGTGCGCAGCGTGCCGGTCGCCGAATACCGCCGCCACATCGGCCTGGTGCTGCAGGAACCTTTCCTCTTCTTCGGCACCATCGCCGAGAACATCGCCTACGGCAAACCGGAGGCGACGCGCGCCGAAATCATCGCCGCCGCCCGCGCCGCGCACGCGCACGAATTCATCCTGCGCCTGCCGCAAGGCTACGATTCGCTGGTCGGCGAGCGCGGCCAGGGGCTGTCCGGCGGCGAGCGCCAGCGCATCTCGATTGCCCGCGCCCTGCTCATCGACCCGAAGATCCTGATCCTCGACGAAGCGACCTCGTCGGTCGATACCGAAACCGAGAAGGAAATCCAGAAGGCGCTCGACAACCTGGTGCGCGGCCGCACGACGATCGCCATCGCCCACCGCCTGAGCACGCTCAGGAAAGCCGACCGGCTGGTGGTAATGGACCGTGGCCAGGTGGTCGAAACCGGCAACCATGATGCATTGATCGCCGCCGAAGGGCATTATTACAAGCTCTACCAGGCGCAGGCACGAAACGTCGATAATGAAGACGCCGAGCCGGCCGCGCCGGTCGTCCCGAAAACCCCAACCGTCTGAGTCCGTCATGGCCCATTCCGGATTTACCCTGCAGCGCGACGCTTTCGCTCGCCTGGTGCTGACCGACGCCGACGGCGAGCGCCACGAGGGCGTCGTCCCGGTGCGCGCCTTTCCCATCGCCGCGCCCGACGAAAGCCTGTCGCTGCTTAGCAGCGACGGCCACGAAGTCGGCTGGACCGACAGCATCGCCGAATTGCCGGCCAACGAGCGCGCGCTGATCGAGGAAGAGCTCGCCGGCCGCGAGTTCATGCCGGTGATCGAGGCCATCGTCGAAGTTTCCAGTTTTGCCTGCCCGAGCACCTGGCAGTTGCGCACCGACCGTGGCCCGGCCGAGCTGCTGCTCAAGGGCGAGGAAGAAATCCGCCGCCTGCCCGGCGGCCGCCTGCTGATCGCCGACAGCCACGGCATCCAGTTCCTGATTCGCGACGTCGCGGCACTCGACCGGCACAGCCGGCGACTGCTCGACCGCTTCCTGTGAGTCCGACACCATGAAAAACATCGTCATCCGCGACATCGTCACGCTGCGCGGCCCCAACATCTGGACCTATCGCCAGGTGCTCGAAGCCTGGGTCGATATCGGCGAGCTGGAGGATTTCCCCTCCAACACCATTCCCGGTTTCTACGACCGCCTGGTCGCCCTGCTGCCGTCGCTGATCGAGCACCGCTGCAGCTACGAAGAACGCGGCGGCTTCCTGCGCCGCGTTCAGGAAGGCACCTGGCCCGGCCACATCCTCGAACATGTGACCCTGGAACTGCAGAATCTCGCCGGCCTCCCTGGCGGCTTCGGCAAGGCCCGCGAAACCAGCGAGCGCGGGGTGTACAAAGTGGTGATCCGCGCCTGGCACAAGGACGTCACCGCGCGCGCCCTGCACCTTGGCCGCGATCTGGTGATGGCCTGCATCGACGACACGCCTTTCGACATCGCCGCCGCCGTCGAGGAACTGCGCGACATGGTCGACTCCTGCTGCCTCGGCCCGTCCACCGCCAGCATCGTCGATGCCGCCGACGACCGCGACATTCCGGCGATCCGCCTGCTCGCCGACGGCAACCTGGTGCAACTCGGCTACGGCGCCGCCATGCGCCGCATCTGGACGGCCGAAACCGACGCCACCAGCGCCATCGCCGAAACCATCTCGCGCGACAAGGACCTCACCAAGTCGCTGCTCGCCGATTGCGGGGTGCCGATCCCCGAGGGCCGCGAGGTCAAGGATGCCGCCGACGCCTGGGAAGCGGCCGAGGACATCGGCCTGCCGGTCTGTGTCAAACCGGTCGACGGCAACCACGGGCGCGGCGTCTTCATCGACCTGAACAGCCGCGAGGAGATCGAGAAAGCCTGGTCGGTCGCCGTCGATGAAGGCTCCGGCGTCCTCGTCGAGCGCTCCATCCCGGGCGTCGAACACCGCCTGCTGATCGTCGGCGACAAGCTGGTCGCCGCCAACCGCAGCGAAATGATCACCGTCACCGGCGACGGCAAGTCGACCGTGCGCGAACTGATCGACAGCCAGGTCAACACCGACCCGCGCCGCGGCCCGACCGAACTGCACCCGCTGTCGGTGATCCGCATCGACTCGGCGGCGCGCATGGAACTCGAACGCCAGGGGCTGGACGCCGACGCGATCCCGGCTGCCGGGCGCGAGGTGCTGATCCAGCGTACCGCCAACCACGCCTTCGACTGCACCGACGAAGTCCATCCCGAAACCGCCGCCGTCTGCGCGCTGGCCGCCCGCATCGTCGGCCTCGACATCGCCGGCGTCGACCTGGTGTGCAAGGACATTTCCCAGCCGCTGCGCGGCCAGGGCGGCGCCATTGTCGAAGTCAACGCCGGCCCCAGCCTGCTCATGCACCTCAAACCCGGCGTCGGCCAGCCGCGCCCGGTCGGCCGCGCCATCGTCGACAACCTGTTCGGCCCCCACCAGAGCGGGCGCATTCCGGTGATCGGCGTTGCCGGCTCGCGCGGCAAGACGCCGGTCGCCCATCTCGTTGCCCACCTCCTCCACCTGTCCGGGCGAGCCGTCGGCCTGGCCTGCAGCGACGGCGTCTTCCTCGGTCGCCGCCGGGTGCAGAAGCAGGACGCCGCCAACTTTGCCGGCGGTCGCCGGCTGCTGCTCAACCGCGCCGTCGAAGCGGCGGTGATCGAGAACGGCGGCCGCGTCATCCTCGGCGAAGGCCTGCCCTACGACCGCTGCGCGGTCGGCATCGTCACCAACATCCTGCCCGACGCCGAGGATCTCTCGCGCTGGGACATCCAGCCGAGCGGCGGCGAGTTCTTCACGACCTGGCGCGCCACCTACCGCACCCAGGTCGACGTCGTGCTCAACAGCGGCTACGCCGTGCTCAACGCCTGCGACCCGCAGGTGGCCGACTTGGCCGGGCTGTGCGACGGCGGCGTCATCCTGTTTGCCGCCGACCCCGACTGCCCGGCCCTCGACCAGCACCTGGCGGCGGGCGGTCGTGCCGTCTATGTCAGCGAAAGCCGGATTTATCTGGGCACCGGCCAGGACGAGATCCGCCTCTGCCGCCTCGGCGACATTCCCGCCATCGGCAAGGCCAGGAAGCCGGAAACCATCGCCAACGTGCTCGCCGCCGTCGCCGCCGGCTGGGCGCTCGGCCTGACCCAGGATGTCATCGTTACCGGCATCAAGACCTTCGGTCTCGACCTCGCCGATCCCTTCGCCCTGCTGCCGCGTCGTGCCCGCAAGTCGGCCACCGTCGCCAGCCGTATCTGACCCAAGGAAGCAGCCATGGACGTTTCCCGTATCCGTGCCCTGCGCGGCCCCAACCTGTGGAGCCGCCACACCGCCATCCAGGCGATCGTCACCTGCACCGGCGCCGAGCGCGCCATTGCCGACCTGCCCGGCTTCGAAACCCGCCTGCGCGCGCGCTTTCCGGAACTCGGCGAGCTGATCCCGACCGATCACCTCGATACCGTCTCGATGGCCCACGCGCTGGAGTTCGCCGCCCTCGGCCTGCAGGCCCAGGCCGGCTGCCCGGTCACCTTCAGCCGGACGGCCCAGACCGTAGATGCCGGCGTCTATCAGGTGGTCGTCGAATACACCGAGGAGGATGTCGGCCGGCTCGCCTTCGAGCGCGCCGAACAGCTCTGCCGGGCGGCGCTCGACGACACCCCCTTCGACCTTGACGCCACCCTGAAAGAGTTGCGCGACCTCGACGAGGACATCCGCCTCGGCCCGTCGACCGGCGCCATCGTCGCCGCCGCCGTCGCCCGCGGCATTCCCTTCCGCCGCCTGACCCAGGGCAGCCTGGTGCAGTTCGGCTGGGGCAGCAAGCAGAAGCGCATCCAGGCCGCGGAAACCAGCCACACCAGCGCCATTGCCGAATCGATCGCGCAGGACAAGGAACTGACCAAGCAGTTGCTGCATGCCGCCGGCGTCGCCGTGCCGACCGGCCGCCCGGTCGCCGACGAGGACGACGCCTGGGCCGCCGCCCAGGAGATCGGCCTGCCGGTGGTGGTCAAGCCGCAGGATGGCAACCAGGGCAAGGGCATCTCGGTCAATCTGACGAGCGAGGAACAGGTGCGCCGCGCCTACCGCGTCGCCATCGAGTTCCGCGACGACATCATGGTCGAACGCTACCTGCCCGGCCACGACTACCGCCTGCTGGTCATCGGCGACAAGCTGATCGCCGCCGCCCGCCGCGACCCGCCGCTGGTCATCGGCGACGGCACGCACACGGTCAAGGAACTGGTCGACATCGTCAACAGCGACCCGCGCCGCTCCGACGGCCATGCCACCTCGCTGACCAAGATCCGCTTCGACGACATCGCCCTGGCCCGCCTCGCCGAGCAGGGCTACACCGCCGACGCGGTGCCCGAGCGCGGCGTCCGCGTCGTCCTGCGCAACAACGCCAACCTGTCCACCGGCGGCAGCGCCAGCGACGTCACCGACGACGTCCATCCCGAACTCGCCGCCGCCGCCGTCGCCGCCGCGCAGACGGTCGGCCTCGACATCGCCGGCATCGACGTCGTCTGCGACACGATGCTGAAGCCGCTCGAAGAACAGGGCGGCGGCATCGTCGAAGTCAATGCCGCGCCCGGCCTGCGCATGCACCTCGACCCCTCGTTCGGCAAGGGCCGCCCGGTCGGCGAAGCCATCGTCGGCATGATGTATCCCGACAGCGACAACGGCCGCATTCCGGTCGTCGCCGTCACCGGCACCAACGGCAAGACCACCACCAGCCGGCTGATCGGCCGCATCTTCGAAGCCAACGGCCTGCGCGTCGGCATGACCAGCACCGACGGCATCTACGTGCAGAACCAGCGCATCGACGACGGCGACTGCTCCGGTCCGCGCAGCGCGCGCAACGTGCTCGCTCACCCCGACGTCGACGCGGCAGTGCTGGAAACGGCGCGCGGCGGCCTGCTGCGCGAGGGGCTCGGCTTCGACATGTGCGACGTCGCCGTGGTTACCAACCTCGGCCTTGGCGACCACCTCGGCCTCAACTACATCACCACCGTGCACGACCTGGCGGTGATCAAGCGCGTCATCGTCCAGAACGTCGCGCCCACCGGCACCGCCGTGCTCAACGCCGCCGACCCGGTGGTGGCGGCGATGGCGCCGCACTGCCCGGGCCACGTCTGCTTCTTCGCCGTCGATCCGACGCACCCGGTGCTGGCCACCCATCGCGCCCAGGGCAAGCGCGTGCTCTACGTCGAACAGGGCGACATCGTCTGCGGCGAGGGCCGGCGCAAGCACCGCATTCCGCTGTCACGGGTACCGCTGACGCGCAACGGCACGATCGGCTTCCAGATCGAGAACGTAATGGCCGCCGTCGCCACCGCCTGGGCGCTCGGCTACGACTGGGAGACCGTCGAACAGGCGCTGGCCGGTTTCGTCAGCGACGCGGCGACCGCGCCCGGCCGCTTCAACGTCTTCGATTACCGCGGCGCCACCCTGATCGCCGATTACGGCCACAACCCGGACGCCATGCTCGCCCTGGTCGGCGCCGTCGAGGCGATGCCGGCGAACAAGCGCATGGTGGTGATCAGCGGCGCCGGCGACCGGCGCGACGAGGACATCCGCCAGCAGACCGAAATCCTCGGCGAAGCCTTCGACGAGGTCGTCCTCTATCAGGATGCCTGCCAGCGCGGCCGCGCCGACGGCGAGGTGATCGGCCTGCTGCGCGAAGGTCTCACCAAGACGACACGGGTCCGCCATGTCGAAGCAATCAACGGCGAATTCCTCGCCATCGACACCGCGCTCGCCCGGCTGCAGGCCGGCGACCTGTGCCTGATCCTGATCGACCAGGTCGAGGAAGCGCTCGCCCACATCGCGCGGCGCATCGCCGAGTGCGCTCAGTGACCGGCAAGGTCTGGCTGGTCGGGGCCGGCCCCGGCGACCCCGATCTGCTGACGCTGAAGGCCGCCCGCCTGATCGGCAGCGCCGACGCCATCGTCTACGACCACCTGGTCGGCGAAGGCGTGCGCGCGCTGTTCCCGGCCGCTGCTCGCCAGGTCTATGTTGGCAAGAAGGCGGCGAAACACACGTTGAAGCAGGAGGAAATCAACCGCCTGCTGGTCGAACTGGCTGACGAAGGCCTCGCCGTGGTCCGCCTCAAGGGCGGCGATCCCTTCATCTTCGGCCGCGGCGGCGAGGAGCTGGAAGTCCTGCACGCTGCCGGCATTTCCTTCGAAGTCGTCCCCGGCGTCACCGCCGCCGCCGGTTGCGCCGCCTACGCCGGCTTCCCGCTGACGCACCGCGAGCATGCCCAGTCGGTCACCTTCGTCACCGGCCATCTGAAAGACCACACCATCGACCTCGACTGGCCGGCACTCGCACGCCCCGGCCAGACCGTCGTCTTCTACATGGGCGTCGGCGGCGCCCCGGAAATCTGCCGCCAGATGATCGCCCACGGCCTGCCCGCCGACACCCCAGCCGCCATCGTCCGCCGCGGCACCCTGCCCGACCAGCGCACCCTGCTGTCCACACTGGGGCAACTGCCGCAATGCATCGTAGAATCCGCCATCAAGCCGCCGGCGCTGATCGTCGTCGGCAGCGTCGTCGGCCTGCACGACAAACTTTCCTGGTTCGAGACCCCATGACCCGCCTCCTCCTGCTCCTCGCCCTCCTCATCGCCGGCAACGCCCACGCCTACAACGCCAGGGAACTGCTCGACGACTGCCGCGCCGCCGAAAAGCTCTACGCCGGCGAGAAGAGTAGCGACCCCTACGTCGCGCTGCGCAGCGGCCGCTGCATTTCCTACGTCGCCGGCTTCGCCGACGGCTACTCGGTCGGCGACCACCTCGCCGACAAGGTCGGCCTGCGCATCAACGCCTTCTGCCTGCCCAAGGACGATCCCGACCTGTCGCTGCGCCTGGTCCGTGCCGTCGTCATCCATGTCGAACGCGTACCGCCCGACACGACGATGGGCACCGCCACCCTGGTCGCCGGCGCGCTGGCCCGAGCCTTCCCCTGCCCGGAAGTGCTTGAACCGAAGAAGTGATTCAGGGATAATCCGCGCTCCATTCGCCCCGATGGCGGAATCGGTAGACGCAGCGGATTCAAAATCCGCCGCCGAAAGGTGTGCCAGTTCGAGTCTGGCTCGGGGCACCAAGATTCAGAATCAAGCGCTTAGGCCAATTCTCCGGAATTGGCCTTTTTGCTTTTCTGGCTTCAGATTTTCCCTGTAGCCCCGGCGGGTAAAGAAATCCCGTTTTTCGGTTCGCGGGCCCGGGGTCGGCTTGCTCGGTCAGACAATGCTTTGAATGACTGCCTTGATAACGGTCGGCGCCCCAGCTTGGCGTGCTTGCCAAAGGTCGTATGCGGCTTGCTGCGCGAGCCAGGCATCGGCGCTGCCGCCGTTCTCAACGCCCAGCCAAGCCTCGATACGCAGCGCCATGGTCGGAAAAATTGCTGTGCGGCCATTCAGCACGCGGGAAAGGACGGCACGGCTGACGCCCAGTTGTGCAACCGCATCGGTAGCCGTAAGCCCTAGAGCAGGTAAAACGTCATCGCGCAGGGTTTCGCCGGGGTGGGGGGGGGGATTGAACATTTTGTGTGATGCGGCCCATCAGGCAGCGGCGTGATCGCGCGCAACAGACAGCTTGAGGCCGGCGGCGCCGAGCACGGCGAGGAGCGTTTTCAAAGTGGGGTTTCCTTTGGGACTGAGAGCCTTGTACAGGCTCTCCCGCTGGATGCCGGCACGTTCCGCCACTTGCGCCATGCCTTGCGCTTCGGCAACCTGGCGCAGCGCCATCAACAAGGCTTCACGACCTCCCGGCTGGTCGATATCTTCCAGGCTGGCGGCAAGGTATTCATCGGCAAATGCGGGATCATCCCTGAGCAGTTGCACCATGCTTTCGTCGTGCGGGCGGCTTGCTTGCTTCATTTTTTGTTCCTCTGTTGCCAGTCTTTCCAGTAATCCACTGCGGTTGTTATGTCTGCCTGCTGGCGGCGCTTGTCGCCCCCGACCAGCAGCAATACAAGCTGCTTGCCGGACAGCGCGTAATAAACGCGATAGCCCGGCCCTTGATCGATGCGCAACTCCCAGACGCCATCCGTCAGCGGCTTGTGGTCACCGAAGTTGCCAGCGGCAACACGCTGCACCCGAGCGGCAATTTTGGCCTTCGCAATGCGATCCGCCAATCCGGCAAGCCATTCCTTGAAGGGAACGCTGCCGTCAGGCGCCTGATAATCATGCAGTTCAAACATGTTTGTAGATTATAGATTACAATCGGTCAAGCGCCGGCAAATTCCTCGCCGGAACAGCCTCTGCTATAGTACTGCCTGATCCAGAAACGCCCCGCCTGTGCACGATGCCGGAACGGGATAGTGATGAAAGTTCGGCTTTCCATTGGGAAAGCCGTTTTTGTTTGCCTGCCTTGTTGGTGTCATGTCCCTGACTGTCGACGACTTCGACTTCCCCCTCCCCCCTGAACTGATCGCCCAGCACCCGGCGCCCGAGCGCACCGGCAGCCGTCTGCTGCACGTCGCCGGCACAGCGCACGTCGACCGCCGTTTCGCCGATCTGCCCGGACTGCTGCGGGCCGGCGACCTGCTGGTGTTCAACGACACCAAGGTGATCAAGGCGCGCTTCTTCGGCATCAAGGACACCGGCGGCCAGGTCGAGATCATGCTCGAACGCATCGTCGATGCCACGCACGCGCTGTGCCAGATCCGCGCCAGCAAGGCACCCAAGCCGGGGTGCCGGCTGCGTCTGGCCGACGCCTTCAGCGTGCGCATGACCGGCCGCGCCGGCAAGGATGGCGACCTGTTCGCCATCGAGCTGGTCGACCGCGACGATTTCTGGGCTGTCGCCGAACAGTATGGCGCGCTGCCGCTGCCGCCCTACATCGAACATCCCGCCGAGGGCGCCGACGAAACCCGCTACCAGACAGTCTATGCCCGCGAACCCGGCGCCGTCGCCGCGCCCACCGCCGGCCTGCATTTCGACGAGGCGATGCTGGCAACGCTGCGCGCCCATGGCGTCGATACCGCCTTCGTCACCCTGCACGTCGGCGCCGGCACCTACCGGCCGGTGCGCGTCGAGAAGATCGCCGACCACCGCATGCACAGCGAACGCTACGAAGTCACCGCCGAAACCGCCGCCGCCATCGCCGCCACGCGCGCGGCCGGCGGCCGCGTCATCGCCGTCGGCACCACCAGCCTGCGCACGCTCGAATCGGCCGCCACCGACGACGGCGTCGTCAATGCCGGCAGCGGCGAGACCGACATCTTCATCACCCCCGGCTACCGCTTCAAGGCGGTCGACCGGCTGATCACCAATTTCCACCTGCCGAAATCGACGCTGATGATGCTCGTCTCGGCCTTCGCCGGTTACGACGCGATCCGCGCCGCCTACGCCCACGCGGTGGCGGAACGCTACCGCTTCTTCAGCTACGGCGACGCCATGCTGCTCGAACGCGCCCAGCCATGACCGCCGCCGAGGAGATCCGCGCCGCCTGCTTTCCGGAAGACCGGGAAGCGGTACAGGCAATCTTCCGCGAGTACGTCGCCAGCCCCAGCGTCAGCCTCGACTACCAGGGCCACGCCGCCGAATTCGCCGGCCTGCCCGGCAAGTATGCGGCCCCCGACGGCGGCCTGCTGCTCGCCTGGCAGGCTGGCGCGGTGATCGGTTGCGCCGCCTGGCGCCGGGTCGACGCCGAACGTTGCGAACTCAAACGCGTTTACGTCCGCCCGACCGCCCGCGGCACCGGCCTTGGTCGCCGCCTGGTCGAACGGGCGCTGACGCTGGCCGGCGCAGCCGGCTACCGCCGCGTCTGCCTCGACGTCCTGCCCGAATTCACCGCCGCCCGGCAGCTCTACGCCGATCTCGGCTTCATTGACGACGCCCCGGTCAGCTTCAACCCGATCCCGGGCACGGCCTTTCTTGGCCGCGACCTGCCTTACGCCCCCAGCCCCCGGGCGCCCGACGAGACCATCCGCGCATGCAATTCGAACTCCTGAAAACCGACGGCGGCGCCCGCCGCGGCACCCTGACGCTGGCCCACGGCGTCGTCCAGACGCCGGTCTTCATGCCGGTCGGCACCTACGGCACGGTCAAGGCGATGACGCCGCTGGCGCTCGCCGAGATCGGCGCGCAGATCTGCCTGGGCAACACCTTCCACCTCTGGCTGCGCCCCGGCCTCGAGGTGATCCAGGCCCATAACGGCCTGCACGACTTCATGAACTGGCAGAAACCGATCCTCACCGACTCCGGCGGCTTCCAGGTGTTCTCGCTCGGCGCGCTACGCAAGATCAGCGAGGAAGGCGTCAAGTTCAGCTCGCCGCACGACGGCGCCAAGCTCTTCCTGTCGCCGGAAATCTCGATGCAGATCCAGAAGGTGCTCAATTCCGACATCGTCATGATCTTCGACGAATGCACGCCCTACCCGGCCAGCCACGACGAAGCGGCGAAGTCGATGCGCATGTCGATGCGCTGGGCCAAACGCTCGCGCGACGAACACGACCGGCTGGAAAACAGCAACGCACTGTTCGGCATCGTCCAGGGCGGCATGTACGAAGACCTGCGCGACGAATCGATCGCCGGCCTGTGCGACATCGGTTTCGACGGCATGGCCATCGGTGGCCTCTCGGTCGGCGAGCCCAAGGACGACATGGCGCGCGTCCTCGCCCACACCGCGCCGCGCCTGCCGACCCACAAGCCGCGCTACCTGATGGGCGTCGGCACGCCGGAAGACCTGGTCAACGGCGTGAAGAACGGCATCGACATGTTCGACTGCGTGATGCCGACGCGCAACGCGCGCAACGGCCACCTGTTCACCCGCTTCGGCGACGTCAAGATCAAGAACGCCCGCTACCGCGCCGACACCGGTCCGCTCGACCCGTCGTGCACCTGCTACACCTGCACCAACTTCACGCGCAGCTACCTGCACCACCTCTTCCGCAACGGCGAAATTCTCGGCGGCATGCTGAACACCATCCACAACCTGCATTTCTACCAGACCATCATGGCCGAGATGCGCGCCGCCATCGAAGCCGGCAGCTTCACCACCTGGTCGGCGACCTTTGCCCGGGACCGTTCGTCCGGCCAGTAAGCAAGCCTGGAATCGGCAGCATCATTACGTCCGGATTGGAGATAATGCAGGGATCATTAGCCCAAATGATTCCTTGCCATGCAGATCGTTTGCCAACTCATCAACTCGCAGGAAAATCGCACCGCCCTCGTTCGCTTGTGGCATCTAGCCAAACAAGCCACACCGGGCGGCGGCACGCTACTTGATCAGTGGTCGCAACGCCCCTTCGACGATCTCGCCCAGCAACGCATCCGGCAACATTTCAACAAGCGCAAAAACCCCCTCTGCCTGCAAGACCTTGAGAGCCGCCCCACCAAAGTCATCGAAGAACTCGACCGACTGATTGCGACCCCGAGAGGCAAAAAACCCGCCTTCACTCCCATTGAGGTCGAAGGCGTCGCCTATTTCCTCATCCAGGGCAGCCCGCACAATGGTGTGGACCGTCGGCAAGCCGTGCGCTTTGGCAACTACATGCGCAATCATCAGGTTGTTCCGGCCAAGCTTCTCCACAACGTCTCCGCCTGCATCCGCACCCTGGCCGAGCAAGCGCCATTCAGCCACAAGCACCTGACCAAGCGGCTCAGAGAGCACGAACCCGTGTTGCGCGTCGCCCTCGGCCATTTCCCGGATTTTCACCAAATTTCATGGTCGACCGTGAAAACGGACGAAAACCGGCAAATCGGTTTTGCCACAGGGACCGAGGGCGAAAACAATCGCTTTGCCCAAGCCCAGGAGCAAATCCTCGCAGCGGAAAAATCCGGGGCCGACCTGCTGATCTTTCCGGAACTCACCCTCGCCGAATCCGTGCAGGAAAAAATCCGTGACTGGCTGCTTCAACGCGATGAACAAAATGACGCCTGCTCGATTTCGCTGATTGTTCTCGGCAGCTTTCACGTCCGCAGTGAAACTTACGCGCGCAACCGCTGCCGGCTGCTTCAAGGCAAGAACGGCCGCAACATTCTTACCCACGACAAATTCTCGCCGGCCTCAATTGGCGGTTTTACGGAAGGGTTCACGCCGGGTGAATCAGCCAGCCTGCTCTGCACCCCCATCGGCAATCTCTCGCTCGCCATCTGCAAGGATTGCATCGGCGAATACTGGGATATCTGGCTCAAGCAGCTCTGCCCCGACTGGCTGATCATCCCCAGCCTCAGCGACGGAATCACGCTGCATCAACAAGCCACCAGGAGTCTCTGGAACCTTCATCGCAGTACCAGCCTGGTTGCCAACCAGCCAATAGACAACACAATCCAGACCGCAACCTCCAGCGCCGGATCGCCGCATTTCGGCTACGTCCACACCAGCCACTCCCAACGAAACGACAAACTGGATGCAACAGCTTTTCACCCCGGCACACCGCCATTGTGGATACTCGAGATTGCCATCCCGGCATACAAAACTAAACAATGCTAAACTTTCCAACCAAGAACACTTTAGGACGATTCAGTCATGGCACTCAATCTCCGCACCAGCGACCCGGAACTCCGTGTCGACGACAGTTCCCCGCTTGAACTACTGGCCGCTGCCCGCGAGCTTTCTGCATGGGACGACACCACTCGCTACGTCGCCGACTACCTGCTCAATGCCTGGACGCTACGCGCCTGCAGCAATGACGACCCGGAAAGCATCGGCGAACTGGAAACCGTGCTTGATGCCCTGCTCGAACGCCTGCCCAACGCCGCCCAACTTCCGGAATCCTTGCGCGGCCGTTGGCAAGGCTATCTTTCGCTGCTCGCCGGGCAACTCTTACGCCTGCCGTCGGCAGACGATCTCAAGGATTTGCTCGCCCGCGAGCAAATCCACAAGCTGCTGCAATCGTTGCCAACTGACGGCCGCTATCTTGCCCAGAGCGAACTCAAGGATGCCGAAAGCTACAGCGCCTCGCGCCTGTCGCAGCTACTGGGTGAAATTGCCGATCATGGCCTGATCAGCTCGCGCAAACGCGGGCGCCACAAGGATTGGCGCTTGACCGAACGCGGACAGCAACTGCTAGCCGAGCCAAACCCAATGCGCCAGCCTCGCCCGAGCAAAGTTGCCGCCCAGGCAGCAGTAACCGCAAACCCGAAAGCCAGCGCGCAGCGCGGCATGAGCGCATTCAAAGAAATCAAGAAAGCCGCCTGATGTCCCTCACCGTCACCCTCTACAGCTACAAGGGCGGCGTTGGTCGCAGCATTCTGGCGGCCAATCTGGCCGTGCTGCTGGCCCGGCGCGGCAAGACCCTGCTCTGCGACTTCGATTTTGAAGCCCCCGGGTTGCATCGTATCGACGACCTCTCCACCAGCCGCGCGAACCAAGGCGGGCTGTTCGAATGGCTGCGCGACTGGCAAGAGAAACGTAAATTCGACGCGCCAAACCCGCGCGACTTGGCGCGTCTGGGTAAAAGCGTCCTGCCTTGCGAAAAGCAGAGCAATCTCTACCTCCTCCCGGCGCATGGCGACGAAAAGGACGCCGCCGAACTTTACCAGCAGATCAACTGGGGACATTTTCTTGCGATCAACCCCGAAATCGGCCTAAAAATGCTGCACGGCATGCTCAAGCACATGCGCGAAAAAGAGGGGTTTCGCTACATCGTGCTCGATTCGCGTACCGGCATCACCGACATCGGCGGCTTTCTAACCGCCTGGTTGCCCGACGTGACCCTGCTGCTCGGCAACTATGGCGCGCAGAACACTGGCGGTCTGCGTCAAATCTGGAACGCCCTGAAAGACCACGTCAACGACTCCCAGCGCGGCGAAAACGGCCAATACGAGGAACTCAAGCTCGAACTTGTCGCCTCGCCCATCCCGGAAGATCAACCCGAAATCGCGGCCAAACTGCGTAGCCAATGGGAGAAGGACTTCGGCCTCGCCAGCGGCAGCCTGATCGAAATCCCAGAGCGTTCCGAACTGCGGCGCAGCGAAACCCTGTTGGCGCTGACCGAAACCGATTCGCTCATCGTCCGCAAATACCACGAAGTCGCCGCTCGTCTGCTCGCCATCGAAGCCGAGAACGAGAGCGCCAGCCAGATGGATAACATCGCCAAGCGCCAACGTCCCGACCTTTTCCTCAACCTCGAAAAGCCCGGCGACCGCGCCAAGCAAGGCAAAACCTTCGAAGAACGCATCGCCGATCTGCTACGCCTGCTCGGCTATCACGTCGAGCCGGAACAGACCGTCGACGGCAACCGCATCGACCTGATCGCCAGCTTCCAGCAGGGGCTGGACACCGCCACCTACTTTGTCGAATGCAAGGACCACCAGAAGGCCGTAGGCAAGGAAATCGTCGAAACCTTCGATGTCTGGCTGCGCACGCCCAAGGCGCTGGAACGCGCCGCGCGCGGCATGATCGTCGCCCGCCGCTTCAGCCCGCAAGCCATTGAACTGGCCCGCGCCCGCAACATCCGCTGCGTTACACCGGAAGACCTCGAACGGGCGCTGATCAATTTTTCCACCTACCTCAACCGCCTGGTTTCCGAATTCGCCAACAGCTCGCTCGCTAGCTGCTATGTCGAACAAACCGTACGGCCGGAAAAACAGCAGGACACAACCCTGCCGCTGCTACCCTACGCCCTTGCCTGGAGCCGTGGCGAAGGCAGCCGCCTGTGGGTCCTGCTCGGCGATTACGGCACCGGCAAGACCGTTTTCACCCGCCGCTTCG
The DNA here is from genome assembly GCF_041909095.1 of Azonexus sp. Lineage (GTDB taxonomy): Bacteria > Pseudomonadota > Gammaproteobacteria > Burkholderiales > Rhodocyclaceae > Azonexus. The sequence goes on from NZ_JAYREB010000005.1 coordinate 40,567, forward strand.
CCTACGAACTGGCGCAACAGTCGCTGGGCAACGGCGACAACCCGGTCCCGCTGCTGATCAACCTGCGCGACTTCCCCAACAAGGCCACGCTTGGCGATCTGTTGCACGAGCACTGGCACCGGCAAACCGGCGAGCGGCGCGATCCGGCCATCTTCCTGCACCTGCTGGCGCGCGGTCGGCTCATCCTGCTGATCGACAGCTTCGACGAAATGGGCGTCGCCCAGTCCCATCGCAACATCGTCGAACAGTTCCGCATGCTCGCTCAACCCAGCGATAGTCAGGGTGATGACCCACGCGCCAACCGCGTGCTCATCACCTGCCGCGAACAGTTCTTCCGCGAACACGGTGAAGCCCAGCAGACCGTGCAACGCATCGCCGACCGTCTGGCCCTACTCGAACAGGCAACGCGCAGCTTCGATGGCAGTATCGACGTATTGCCGCGCTTCAACGAAACGCAAATCAAGGAATATCTGAGCAAACGCTTCGGCGCAAGAGGGGCCAAACAGGCCTGGGAGGATATTCAAGGCATCTACAACCTGCCCAACCTCGCCGACCGACCGCAGCTACTGGACATCATCATCGACTCTCTGCCCGACCTTAAAAACAGCGGAGAAACCGTCACCGCCGGCGCCCTCTATCTGCGCTACACCAACCGCTGGCTCGATGATTACCACCACATCGACCGACAAAGCAGCAGCAACGATCTGCTCCTGATTCTCGAAGCCCTTGCCGTCGAACTCTGGCGGCGCGACGGACAACGGATTCACCACGGCGACCTCTACGCCCTGATCAAGGACCGCCGCCTGCCCGGCAAACTCGATCCCAGCATTCTCGATATCGAGCTGCGCACTGCCGCCTTCCTGTCGCGCACGCCGGACGGCTACTACGGCTTTTCCCACCGCAGCTTCCTCGAATTTTTCTACGCCCGAGCCTTGTTGGCGGCGGCAACCCTAGATCCGCTAATAGATTCAGCCACCGACCAGCTCGCCGCTCACCTCGCAGGCCCTATTCCCAGCCGCGAAGCCGCCGGTTTTTTTGCCGACCTGCTCGCCCTGCACGATAGCGTTACGCAAACACAAGTGCACGGCGTGGTGGCCGAAATTCTGGCAAGGCCTGCCGAAAATACTGGCAGCGCGCCCACGACGTTCCTCACAGCCACGAGCACATACTCCGCCAGCACCCGCCGCAACGCCTACCTGCTTGGCTACTGGGCCAGCCGGCAAGGCAACGGCGGTGAGCAGACAGACTGGCTGCCCACCGCGCCCTACACCATCAACCTGGACGGCTGCCAGTTCCGGGAATTGACGCTGCCCGGCGCCCTGCTGCGCGGTGCAACGCTAGCAGACAGCCGCTGGTCACACTGCGTTCTCGACAACGCTGACCTCAGCCTGGCATTTGCCGACGACGCCCATTTCGAGCGAACCTCGTTGCGCAGTGCCAATCTGCGTGGCACCTCGCTGAACAAAGCCAATGGCGACGACGCCGATCTGGACGGCGCCGATCTGAGCCAGGTTTCCGCACGGGATAGCCGCTGGATCAACGCTCGCTTCCGCAACAGCAATATCGATGCTGCCGATTTTTCCGGTGCCGACCTGCGCGCCAGCCGTTTCGCCAACTGCCGTGGCGAGGCGGTCTTGAGCGACGCCGTCCTGGCCGGCTGCACCGCCCCCGGCGCCCAATCCGCCAGCTTGCCCCGCCCGCCCGCCCGCCTCTTGTTGCCAAGCCTGCGCCAGGGGCATTCCGCCCCCGTCAAATTCGCCGCCTTCTCCCCCGACGGCAAGCGCATCCTCTCCGCGAGCAACGACAAAACCCTCCGCCTTTGGGATGCCCTTTCCGGCAAAGAAATCCGCCAATTCAACGGCCATCAGGGCCCAGTTAACAGCGCCGCCTTCTCCCCCGACGGTAAACATATCCTCTCCGCAAGCGACGACATGTCGTTGCTCCTTTGGGACGCACTATCCGGCAGCAAAATCCAACGCTTCGACGGTCATCAAGGTCCAGTTCACAGCGCCACCTTCTCCCCCGACAGCAAACTCATCCTCTCCGCAGGCTTCGACAGCACCCTCCGCCTTTGGGATACCCTATCCGGCAGCGAAATCCGACACTTCGACGGCCATCTGGGCTGGGTTAACTGCGCCGCCTTCTCCTCCGACGGCAAATTCATCCTCTCCGCAAGCGACGACAAGTCGCTGCTCCTTTCGGATGCCCTATCCGGCAGCGAAATCCAACGCTTCAACGGTCACCAAGGCTGGGTTCGGTGCGCCACCTTTTCCCCCGACGGCAAATTCATCCTCTCCGCAAGCAACGACCAAACCCTGCGCCTTTGGGATACCCTATCCGGCAGCGAAATCCAACGCTTCAATGGCCATCAGGGCTGGGTTAACTGCGCCGCCTTCTCCCCCGACGGCAAATTCATCCTCTCCGCAAGCGACGACAAGTCGCTGCTCCTTTGGGACGCCCTATCTGGCAGCGAAATCCGACGCTTCGACGGTCATCAGGGCCCGGTTAACAGCGCCGCTTTTTCCCCCGACGGCAAACTCATCCTCTCCGCAAGCGACGACAATACCCTCCGCCTTTGGGATACCCTATCCGGCAGCGAAATCCGACGCTTCAGCGGCCACCAGGGCTGGGTTAACTGCGCCGCTTTCTCCCCCGACGGCACACGTATTCTCTCCGCAAGCGACGACAATACCCTCCGCCTTTGGGATACCCTATCCGACAGCGAAATCCAACGCCTCAACGGTCATCAAGGCTGGGTTCGGTGCGCCGCCTTTTCCTCCGACGGCAAACTCATCCTCTCCGCCAGCAACGACCAAACCCTCCGCCTTTGGGATACCCTATCCGGCAGCGAAATCCAACGCTTCAACGGCCATCAGGGCTGGGTTAACTGCGCCGCCTTCTCCCCCGACGGCAAACGTATTCTCTCCGCAAGCAACGACCAAACCCTGCGCCTTTGGGATGCCCTATCCGGCAGCGAAATCCAACGCTTCAACGGCCATCAGGGCCCGGTTTTCAGCGCCACATTTTCCCCCGACAGCAAACTCATCCTCTCCGCAAGCAGCGACAACACCTTCCGCCTTTGGAATGCCCTATCCGGCAACGAAATCGAACGCTTCAACGGCCATCAGGACTGGGTCCTTAGCGCCGCCTTTTCCCCTGACGGCAAACTCATCCTCTCCGCAAGCACCGACAATACCCTCCGCCTTTGGGATGCTCTATCCGGCAACGAAATCCAACGCTTCAATGGCCATCAGGATTGGGTTAACAGCGCCGCCTTCTCCCCCGACGGCAAACTCATCCTCTCCGCCAGCAACGACCAAACCCTGCGCCTTTGGGATGCACTATCCGGCAAAGAAATCCGCCGCTTCGATGGCCATCAGGGCAGCGCTCTCAGCACCGCCTTTTCCCCCGACGGCAAACTCATCTTCTCCGCAAGCACCGACAACACCCTCCGCCTTTGGGATGCACTATCCGGCCTGCCATTGCGCTGCATCTGGCATGAAAACGACACCTGGTTCAGCCTGGATTTGCGTTCCTTCACCCCCGCTGCCCGCCTCGACGCCCTGCCCGGCCCCATCCTGCGCGGTCACGGCCCGACGCCGCTGGTCTTCCGCGACCCGGAAGAACCTTGCCAGCCGGCGCCGTGGATTCCCCGCCTCTGGCATGCCGACGACTTCCCGGAATTATGGTTTGGCGAGACGTGATTTTCCGCCCAGTGTTAGAATCCCCCGTTCCGATTTTCACGATTCCCGGAGTTAAACCCATGATTAGCCTTGCCCACGCCCAGACCGCCGGCGCCGCTGCCGACCCGACCGGGGGCTTCATGCAACTGTTGCCGATGATCCTGATGTTCGTCGTGCTGTGGTTCCTGATGATCCGCCCGCAGATGAAGAAGGCCAAGGAACACAAGGCGCTGCTTGCCGCACTGCAGAAGGGCGACGAAGTGGTCACCGGCGGCGGCATTGTCGGCCGCATCACCAAGGTTGACGAAGCTTACGTCACCGTCGAGATCGCCAAGGACACCGAAGTCGTCGTCCAGAAGCCGGCCATCGGCATCGTCCTGCCCAAGGGCACGCTGAAGTCGCTGTAATCCATCACGAAGGGCGGCTGCGGCCGCCCTTTTCGCTGCAAAGCCGCCATGAACCGCTACCCCCTCTGGAAGTACGTCACCGTCGCCATCGCGCTGGTCTTCGGCTTCATCTACACCCTGCCCAATTTCTTCGGCGAATCGCCGGCCGTCCAGGTCTCCAGCGCCAAGGTGACGCTCAAGATCGACGCTGCCACCCAGGCCCGCGTCGAGGATGCGCTGCGCACCGCCGGCATCGTCCATGACGGCGTGCAGCTCGACAACGTCGGCGTCAAGGTCCGCTTCAAGGACACCGACACCCAACTGAAGGCCAAGGACGCCATCGAGCGCGCCTTCAATCCGGATGCCGCCGACGCGCAATACGTCGTCGCCCTCAATCTGCTGAGTGCTTCGCCGCAATGGCTGACCTCGCTGCACGCGCTGCCGATGTACCTCGGCCTCGACCTGCGCGGCGGTGTGCACTTCCTGCTCCAGGTCGACATGCCGGGCGCCGTCACCAAGCGCCTCGATTCGACCGCTGCCGACCTGCGCACCCTGCTGCGCGACAAGAGCATCCGCCACGCCGGCATCAACCGTGAAGGCGAGCGCATCGTCATCAAGTTCCGCGACGCCGAAACCCGCGCCGCCGCCAGCAAGGCACTGGGCAGCAATGCCGACGACCTGGCGCTGAGCGAAGCCGGCCAGGGCGACGACCTGCGCCTGCTGGCGACACTGAAGCCGGAAGCGCAGAAGAAGATCGCCGAATTCGCGATCAAGCAGAACATCAACACCCTGCACAACCGGATCAACGAACTTGGCGTCGCCGAGCCGGTGATCCAGCAGCAAGGCGCCGACCGCATCGTCGTTCAGCTGCCGGGCGTCCAGGACACGGCCAAGGCCAAGGACATCCTGGGCCGCACGGCGACCCTGGAAATCCGCATGGTCGACGACAGCCCCGGCGCGCTGGAAGCCGGTCTCGCCGGCAACCCGCCGTTCGGCACCGAGGTGTATACCGAGCGCGGCGGCTCGCCGCTGCTGGTCAAGAAGCAGGTCGTCCTGACCGGCGACCGTCTGACCGACGCCCAGCCCGGCTTCGACGGACAGACCCACGAAGCCGCCGTGCACCTGACGCTCGACGCCGCCGGCGCCCGCATCTTCAAGGACGTCACCCGCGACAACGTCGGCAAGCGCATGGCCATCCTGCTGATCGAGAAGGGCAAGGGCGAAGTGGTCACGGCGCCGGTCATCCGTACCGAAATCGGCGGCGGCCGGGTGCAGATTTCCGGCCGCATGAGCACCAGCGAAGCCAACGACGTCGCCCTGCTGCTGCGCGCCGGCTCGCTGGCGGCGCCGATGGACATCGTCGAGGAACGCACCATCGGCCCGTCGCTCGGCGCCGAGAACATCAGTCGCGGCTTCCACTCGACGATGTGGGGCTTCCTGGCAATCGCCGCCTTCATGATCCTCTACTACCAGGTGGTCGGCCTGGTCTCGGTGATCGCGCTGGCCGCCAACCTGCTGCTGCTGGTCGCCCTGCTCTCGCTGCTGCAAGCGACGCTGACCCTGCCCGGCATCGCCGCCATCGCGCTGACGCTCGGTATGGCGATCGACGCCAACGTGCTGATCAACGAACGCATCCGCGAGGAACTGCGCAACGGCATGCCGCCGCAGGCGGCGCTGTCGGAAGGTTACGAACGCGCCTTCGGCACCATTCTCGACTCCAACATCACCACGCTGATCGCCGGCCTGGCGCTGCTCATCTTCGGCTCCGGCCCGGTGCGCGGCTTCGCCGTGGTGCACTGCCTGGGCATCCTGACCTCGATCTTCTCCGCCGTCGTCGTCTCGCGCGCCATGATCAACCTGATCTACGGCCGCCAGAAGAAACTCACCCGGATCGCCATCGGCGCCATCTGGAAACCGGGCAGCCAAGCCCCGGCCAACGGCAAGCAATAAGGAAACACGGCGATGGAATTCTTCCGCATCAAAAAAGACATCCCCTTCATGCGCCATGCGCTGGTGTTCAACGTCATCTCGCTGATCACCTTCCTGGCCGCCGTCTTCTTCCTTGCCACCAAGGGCCTGCACCTGTCGGTGGAATTCACCGGCGGCACGCTGATCGAGGTCAATTACCAGCAAAGCGCCGACCTCGAGAAGATTCGCGGCGCGCTGAGCCGGACCGGCTTCACCGATTACTCGGTGCAGAACTTCGGCTCCTCGCAGGACGTCATGATCCGCCTGCCGCTACGCGGTGCCGAAAACAGCGCACAGCAGGGCGAACGCGTCATGCAGGCGCTCTCCGCCGATGCCCCGGGTGCCGAACTGCGCCGCGTCGAATTCGTCGGCCCGCAAGTCGGCCGCGAACTCGCCGAGAACGGCGCCATGGCGCTGCTCGTGGTGATCACCGGCATCATGCTCTACCTGGCCTTCCGCTTCGAATGGCGCTTCTCGGTCTCGGCCATCATCGCCAACCTGCACGACGTGGTGATCATCCTCGGCTTCTTCGCCGCCTTCCAGTGGGAGTTCTCGCTCTCGGTGCTGGCGGCGGTACTCGCCGTGCTCGGCTACTCGGTGAACGAGTCGGTCGTCGTCTTCGACCGCGTCCGCGAAACCTTCAAGAAGGTACGCGGCATGAGCACGCCGCAAGTGCTCGACCACGCCATCACCAGCACGATTTCCCGGACGATCATCACCCACGGCTCGACCCAGGTCATGGTGCTGTCGATGCTCATCTTCGGCGGCGAAACGCTGTACTACTTCTCGCTGGCGCTGACCATCGGCATCTGCTTCGGCATCTACTCGTCGGTGCTGGTCGCCAGCCCGCTGGTCATGTGGCTGGGCGTTTCGCGCGAACAGTTCGTCAAGCCGAAGAAGGTGGCGGCTGAGGGCGTCACCGACGACGGGGCATGCGTCTGAGTTGACGGCCTAGCGGCCTGGATTTTCTGACCCGGTCTGCTGATGGCAGGCCGGGTTTTGTTTTTTGGGGCGGTGGTTTTTTGGGGGTTAGTGGTGGGCGAGTTTGGTTTTTTAGGCGCCGTTTTCCGCGCCTGACGCGCGGGCGTACTTTTTCTTGGTGGCCAAGAAAAAGTAGCCAAAAAGAAGGCCACCCCCAGGTCGGCGCCGGGCTGCGCCCGGTCCCTTGCGCTACTCGACGGTCCGGGCGGCTGGCTAAACTCGCCGCTGCGCGGCTCAGACAACGCCAGCCGACTTCCCCCGGACCGCCTGCGTTGCTCAGCGCCTCTCAGGGGGACCCCGAACACCGACCGGGCACAACCGCTTGCGGTCGACAGGACTTTTCGGGGGAAAACCAGTCGCTTGCGGTCGACCTGTCGTTTGAGCAAAAAACCAAACTTGTGGCGGAGTACCCCCCGGAAATCATCGCCTGTTCGTGGATGAATCATATTCTGACCAGCAGGCGCTGACAGCATTCGGCCAACAGCGGCCTTTCAGAAAATTTCCGCAAAGTAGACGCTCAGCAAGATGTCCATTGCATGAGCGACATCAGTACAATGGCACGCAGCCCGGTTTCAGTCTCTTTTGCCCACAGACTGCATAAAATGCTTCTCTCTGAAAATGCTCAGCAGCCAAAGACTGTGGCCTGTCACGTATTTCAGCTTATCGGATACTTTTGTCGTTTACTACTAGAATCATGGCCACACCTACGGATGTCAAAACTCTGCTGCGCGCCCTAAACCCTACGGAGGTAATTTCCGAGGGAGACGATTTCGCCGTGACCATTGGTGGCACGACGATCAAGGTTATTGGTACGGATGTGGGTGCTTATCTCAAAGACAAACCAACTCTTGCCCATTCATCTGACACTTCAATATCTGCACCCGGCTATCACGAGCAGGTTGTAGATATACAGGGCCGCGGACCCTTGTCTTGGCGACTATTTCGAGAATCTGAGGAGCTTTCATTAAAACACCCGAACAACGGCTTCGAAATTACCGTTGGTCCGGTTTCTACTAACCTCGTATTCTTCCTCACAGATTCTGACGCCATCGCCAAAGATCTACGCAGAGCCGTGATGATGCGTCGCAACCCTTACCGCGACAAGGAAAGCTTTAATCTTCGCGACCTGTTCTCCCGCATCATTTCAGTGAAAATTCGTGCGCCGTCTGGTCACTCTCTATTTAACAACCAAAGACAACTTCGCGCCCTCGCCGAAGCGAGCCTGTATCACATCGCCTTTGGCTACGGTGTGAGCATCATCCCGATTCAGTCTTGGGAACGCTCCTTTTACTCATTGGAAACGCGGAAGAAGGAAGTAGTGCAGTTTCCGCTTCGCACTTACAACTCAGAGTTAGTCGCCTATTACCAACTCGCACTCGGGGCAGAAAGCTTGATCCTTTCGTACTTAGCGCTCTACAAAATTCTTGAGTACTTCTTCACCTCTGCTGCCGAGCATGTGTTATTCGCCCGCGTTAAGGAACAACTCGTAGCTCCAGACTTTTCCCATCTAAAGACAGGCAAGCTCAGGGAGCTGACAAAGACGATTCGGCGGTTCGACCAAAAGATGGACGAACGAAAGATGCTGCAAACTGTATTGGAGCAGTATCTTGAAAAGGATGCCGTTCGCCAATGGATTGCTGCCTATGAAGGTAACAACGGGCCGCACTACACCCAGGAGCGTGAAGTATTTGGCGAACCTCTTCGCATTGATATCTCTGACAATCAGCTATTCCCAGCTATCGCCGCGCGTGTTTATCACATCAGAAATGCGCTCGTGCATAACAAGGAAGGTGAAATCTCTCGATTCATTCCCTTTTCTGGGCAAGAGAAGATTTTGCTCAGTGAAGCTCCTCTGCTTCAACTTATAGCGGAGGAATTGATCCTTAAGACAGGGAAAGATGTTCAGTTCTAAATTCGCCAACCCGGCAGCCAACACGGACGCTGCGCGATAAAGTCGGTCCTGCGCAGGTGACTTCTACGTTAGATTTCTCAAGGAGGATACGTTTGCCCAGCGTCATTCCACAATGGATTCAGGACGTGAACACGGGGCTGTCACTTCTCGGGTTCGCAATAACCTTGTACGTTCTATTCGAGGTTAAATTCATCAAAAATACATTTTTATCGCGGGCTCGCCTTCCTGAAATTATCCGGGACCTAACGAAAGCAGGATCTACGCTGAACGGACATCTCGGAGAATGGCCCGCTCAGCGCAACGAAGCACTCTGCCAAATCAAGGTAGCCGCGTCTCTCCTGAAGTCTGCTTCGACCATGGTCCCCAAGACCGAAAAAAAAGAGCTACTACAAACACACAAGAAACTAACAGGTGCAGCGCAGTCATTTGCTAGCGGGCAAGACATCAGTACAGATTTGATCTGGGACCTGTACTCCGATATTCAATCGAGTATTGCGAGCATGACTCAGATTTCGAAGAACAACAGGTGGGAGTAGCCAATGATCCCAGATGACAAGATCACAGCACTTATCGTCAAACTGAATAAGCTCACATCGCTTGAGCAACTGAAGTGGCATGTGGAGGATGCACCTCGCTCTATTCTCCGCGGCACTGACGATTTCGTTCCTCTCTATATGGCTGCATTGTACAAGGGGCAGCGATTTGGCTTGTACCAGCATCGATATCAATCATATGACGGAGAGCATGACCGATTTTATTGGAGTGAAAGGGTTGTGCTCGTCATCCTTGACTACGAAGGCCGGGTTCTTTGGGAAAGTCCCCACGCTTCTTCCGCCCTCTACGATCTCTTCGAGACCGTTCGGAAAAAGGTATCCAACATTGACGGAATTCTCGATGACCTTCTCTCCGACGACGAAATTTAACATTCCGATCCGCTGGAGCTCCGGCAAGCTGCGCTTGCCTCCGTCCTGTGAGTTACAACGTTGAATGTCCGCTTTTCCAAGCACCGAACTTCCGCTATGGGTCGATAGGAGCCAGTCACGATCCAATGCAACGCCAAAACCCTTCGCCACGAAACCCTCACGGTCGACTGCCCCGAAATCCGAAAAACTGCATTCGGTGTACCGGGCCCCTTGGGAGGTGCCGAGCAACGCAGGCGTTGGCGGAAAAAGGGCGAGCACTGTCTGAGGGGCAAAGCCCCGAGTTGCGCAGCCCCCGCCAACGGCGAGTAGCGCAGGGTACCCGCGCAGCGGGCGCCGACCTAGGGTCGCCTTCTTCTTTGGCTACTTTCTTCTTGGCGAAACAAGAAGAAAGTACGCCCGCGCGTCAGGCGCGGAAAACAGCGTCCCAGAAACCAAAGCCGCCCGCCGGGCAACAGCAGAACCCAGCGCTTAGTCGACCAAACACACCCGCCAGGCGCAGAACACAGCAGTTCAAAAAACCCCAACCCGCATCAAAAAAAGGCCCCGGAATCGCTTCCGAGGCCTGAAGTTACCACTGAGAGAGACTCGGTAAACGCTTACGCGTAAGTCGGTGCAAAAGACGCTTCCGGGTTGGCGGAAGGGCCCTTTTCGCCCCAGTACGGTGACAGCTTGCGCAACTGGGCGATGATCGGTGGTACCGCTTCGATCACCCGGTCCACTTCGGCTTCGGTGTTGTAACGCGACAGCGAGAAGCGGATGGTGCCGTGAGCGGCGGTGTAGGGAATGCCCATCGCCCGCATCACGTGCGACGGTTCGAGCGAGCCCGAGGTGCAGGCGGAGCCGGAACTGGCGGCGATGCCCAGCTTGTTGAGCAGGAGCAGGATCGCTTCACCCTCGATGTATTCGAAGGCGATGTTGCTGGTGTTGGGCAGGCGGTTGCTGACGTCGCCGGTCGGGAAGCAGTGCGTGATCTGGCTCAAGATGCCCTGCTCCAGCTTGTCGCGCAGACGGCGGACTTCGGTGTTCTCGGTAGCCATGTGCTGCATCGCCTGTTCGCAGGCCATGCCGAGGGCGACGATGGAGGCCGAGTTCTCGGTTCCGGCACGACGGCCGCGTTCCTGGTGGCCACCACGCAGCAGCGGCCGGAAACGGCAACCGCGACGCAGGTAGAGAACGCCGATGCCTTTCGGCGCGTGCAGCTTGTGGCCGGACAGCGAGAGCATGTCGATCTTGCTGTTCTTCAGGTCGATGGGAATCTTGCCCACGGCCTGCACCGCGTCGGTATGGAACATGATGCCCTTGGCGGCGGCGAGTTCGGCCATTTCCTCGACCGGGAAGATGGTGCCGGTCTCGTTGTTAGCCCACATCACCGAAACGACGGCAACCCGGTCATGGAGCAGCGACTTGTACTCGTCCATGTCGATGCGGCCCTTCTTGTCCACCTTCAGCTTGTGGACGATGTAGCCTTCCTTCTCCAGCCATTCGCAGAGCGTCAGGATCGCCGGGTGCTCGACGACGGTGGTGATCACCGTGTTGCGTTCCGGCTGCGCCTTGAGCGCCGACAGGATGGCGGTCGAGTCGGACTCGGTGCCGCAGGAGGTGAAGATGATTTCCGAGTCGTGCTCGGCGCCGAGCAGCGCCTGCACCTGGCCGCGCGCCTTTTTCAGCGCCTTGCCGACTTCGCTGCCGAAGGCATGGATCGACGAGGCGTTGCCGAAATGCTCGGTGAAGAAAGGCAGCATGGCCTCGACGACGGCGGGGTCGACCCGCGTCGTCGCATTGTTGTCCAGATAGATCGGGGTCATGGCGCAGTCCTTGTCAGAATTTCCGTTGGGGTCGGGGGATCGTTGTCTTTTTTGAACTTACGCTTCGGCCGGCATCAGCGAGGCGGGCAGCACTTGCACCAGTTCGCCGAGGGCCTCGATCATCTTCTGCTGGACGCCGCCGAGCGTTGCCGCTTCCATCATGCAACCAGAGCAGGCGCCCTTCAGGTGGACGTAGATCTTCTTGCCCTGGACGTCGGCCAGTTCGATGTCGCCGTGGTCGCGCTGGAGCATCGGGCGGACCTCTTCCAGCACTTCTTCAATCTTGCGGATTTTCTGCACCAGCGACAGCTTGGCGGCCGGCTTCGGCGCCGCGGCGGGCTTGGCGGCTTCCGTCTGCAGCACCGGCAGGTGGCCCGGCGGCGGCGAGACTTCGCCCGGGCCGGCGCGCTCGGCCTTGACCTTGGCGAGGATTTCCTCGATGCCTTCGTGACAGGCCGCGCAGCCGCCGCCCGCCTTGGTGTAGAAGGTGACCTGTTCGACCGTGTTGAGGTTGTTGGCCTTGACCACGTCCTCGATCATCACGGCATCGATGGCAAAGCACTTGCAGATCAGCGCGCCCTCTTCATGGTCGTCCGACCATTCCTCGCCGCGGTAGTTGGCGACGGCAGCCTGCAGCGCTTCGCGGCCCATCACCGAGCAGTGCATCTTTTCCGGCGGCAGACCGTCGAGGAAGTCGGCGATGTCCTGGTTGGAAACCTTGAGCGCCTCGTCCAGCGTCATCCCCTTGATCATCTCGGTCAGTGCCGACGACGAGGCAATGGCCGAGCCGCAGCCGAAGGTCTGGAAGTGCGCGTCCTCGATCACCTCGGTTTCCGGGTTGACCTTGAGCATCAGGCGCAACGCGTCGCCGCACTGGATCGAGCCGACGTCGCCGATGCCGTTGGCTTCTTCCAGCGGACCGGAGTTGCGCGGGTTGAAGAAGTGCTCGCGGACCTTGTCAGAATATTCCCACATGATTGTTTCCTCAGACCGAGAACGACGAGCCGCAGGAACACTGGGCGCTGGCGTTGGGGTTGTCGAACTTGAAGCCGGTGTGGGTCAGGGTGTCGACGAAGTCGATGGTGACGTTGTCGATCATCGGCATGGTCATCGGATCGACCAGCAGCTTGACGCCGTCGACCTCGAGTTCCCAATCGTCCTCGGCCTTCTCGGCCTCCAGTTTCATGCCGTACTGCAGGCCGGAACAGCCGCCGCCGGAGATCATCAGGCGCAGGCCGATAACCGGCGTTTCGGAACCGCGGATGAAGCGTTGTACGGCCTTCGTGGCGGCGGGGGTCAGATTGATCATGGCAATTCTCCCAGGGGTGGATGAGCTATCCATTGCAAGCCCCGTGCCATCCCATAGAACAATCTCAAGCCATTGAATTCAATGTATTGTTGCGCCGCACCAGGTTTGTCGGCTTTGCAACAATCAACCCAGGACGTGTTCGTAAGCGCGCCGCATCAGGTCGCGCTCGATGGCGCTCAGCGGGCGCGCCTCGGCAATCGTGATGAAACGACCGCCCAGCCGCTCGGCAGCGGCGAACGGCGGATCGATGCTGGTGAAGCCGCCGAGCAGCACCGCCACGTCGCCGGCCGGCGTATCGACCCAGCAGTGGAAATCGGGCACTGCCTCGATCGCTCCTTCGGCCAGTCCGAGGCGGGTTTCCGCCTCGCGCAACGGCGCGCCCGGATGCGGTTGCACCGTCGGCGACCAGTCTTCCGGGCGCAGCGCCGCCGGCGCCGGCAAGGGAGAAAACAAGGCAACGCCGTCGGGCAGACAAAGGTAGCGCAAACGACCGCTGGTACCCTGCTTGTGCAGGAGGATCAAACGCGTGTCGAGGTTCATGCCGGATACTCCACGATGACCGCTTCGCCGCGCCAGGCCTGGGGCCGCCCCCAGACCTGCACGGCATCGACATAGGCGCCGGACTGCGCGGGATGCGGCAGCAGCACCTGGTATTCGGCGAACACCCGGCCGTCCGGGAAGAAGGTCGCCTTGCCGAAACGCTCGCCGCCGCGCCAGACGGCGACGACGCTCTCCTCCTGCGAGAAGGGGTCGCATTCCGTTGCGAAACTGGCGCTCTGCCAGACCGGCTCGTCGCCGATCGACAGGCCGAGTCGTTCCACCTGCTGGCGGACGGCCCGGCACAGCGATTCGCCCAGTTCGGGCGACGGCGCAGTCATCGCCGCCCCCCGGTGGCACCCGCTTTCAAGCGCGCGCCTTCTGCGCCTCGGCCAGCTTGCGGTTGGCTTCGGCCCAGGCCTGACAGGCGTCGTAGGTCGATTGCGCGATCCCGGGGATTTCCTGATAACCGGCCGGCAGCCGGTCTTCCACCAGATCGTGCAATTGCGAGGCCCACTCGGAAGCGATGCGCTTGAGCTTCTTCACTTCCTTGTCGAGGGCGGCAAATTCCTCGTCGCTCACGGCCGTCTCCTTACAGACCGGCAACGACCGGGTACTGGCCGATGCGTTCGAGGGCGATGCCGAGCAGCTTGTCGGCTTCGTCCTTCATCTTGGACAGGCTGGCGAAGCCGAAGCGATGCACGTCGCGCAGGGTCTTGTCGACGGCGACCAGCTTGCCGACGGTGATCAGGGCGCGGCCGAAACCTTCGTGCGTCAGGTGCACCAGCGGCACCGCCAGCAGCTTGCATTCCTTCTCGATCAGCACGGCGATCGCGTTGTAGAACGCCTTGACGCGCGAAATCGTCTCGTCGTCCGGGTCGCCGATCAGCGGGATGGTCGCCTTGCGTTCCTTGGTCATGATGAAGGGATCGAGAATCTGTTCGACGGTCCACCCGCTGTAGGTGCCGTAGGTGTCGAGCGCGCGCATCTGGCGCGCCATCTCCTTGACGAAGTCGGTCTCGAAAATCGGATCAGTGCTCATGGTGAAACTCCTTGGGGGAAATTCTTGCGGGTTGCGGCCGGGCCAGCAGTTGCGGTGCCGGCATCAGCCCGGGCAGCAGGCCGATGACCAGGCGGGCGACGACGATGGCGATCAGGAAACCGAGCATGGCGCCGATCGCCGTGCCGCCGTCGCTGCCGTCGAAGCTGGTGCCGAGCCCGGCGCCGATCAGCATGGCGAGCGCCGGAAACAGGTAGCCGAGCAGCGCCGAGGTGGTCAGGCGGCTCTGCGGCAGAACGATGGCGACCACGTCGCCGGGTCGCAGTTCCTCGCTGGTCGGCAGCGTCAGCAGGGTTGCCGGGCGCCCCGCCGCCATCTTGCCGACGCCGCAGCTGCCGCCGTGACCGCAGGAGGAACAGCCGCTCGTTTCCATGGCGATGACGGCCTTGCCGTCGGCCACCCGCTGCACGACGCCGCGGTGCTCAAGAAGCGCACTCATCCCTGCCAGCCCTCGTCTTCCATTGCCGAAAAACGGTCGTCGTCCTTGCGCTGCGCGGCCAGCGCGCGATCGATCCAGGGCACGCCGCCGTCGCGCATGGCGCCGGAAATCTCGACCAGCAGGTCGTCGATGGCATCGACATCGCCGACACGGATCGGCTGGATGCCTGCGGCCAGCAGCTTCTTGATCGCCGAAGCGCCGATCGCCATCACATAGACCGCGGCGCAGCCGGACAGGTAGCCGACCTTGGCCAGCAGCTTGTCCTCGTTGCCGTCCATCGCCTCCTCGGCGAATTCGGCGACGCCGACCAGCGTCGCCTTGTCCGGCGTCACGTCATAGACGGCGAAACCTTCGGCGGCGCCGAAGTGCTGGTTGACCCGGGTCCGGTCGGTGGAGGCGAAGGCAACGCGCAACACGGCCTGCGGCGCCTGTTTAATGGACCAGACCAGCTGCAGACGACGTGACGACATGGCGCTGTCCGACGCCATCGCGGTCGTCGCTCCAGTAGAAAGAACGATAGGCTTCGAGTTCATGGTGTTGTCCCAGCATCAAATTGGCGATATCGAACAGGGCCTGCCGCGAACCGCGGTAGCCCACCCAGGTACGGGCGTAGCCGCCCATCGTGTCGTACTGCGGGAAGCCGGCGCGGAGCAGCGGCAGAGCCAGCCGGTGCGCGGTATCCACCGCGTGCGAGTTGGCGATCACCAATTGCGCGCCGCCGGCGCGCGCCGCCACTTCCATGTCTTCCAGATCGCCGACGATGACCTTGGCGAGCGGCAGCCCGGCGAGGCTTTCGTGACGATGCGGGCTGACCGCCGCCACCACTTCGGCGCCCATGCCGGTCAGGAAACGCACCTGCATGCCGAGCAGGTCGGGATCGGCGGCAAGCGCGATGCGCGCGAAGCCGAGCATGAAATGGCTGTCGACCATCGCGTCCTGCAACTGGGCGCGCTGCCGCTCCACCTTCGCCGGCACCTCGCGCCCGGAAATCTCCGCCAGCGCCTGGGTGAAGGCATCGCAATCGTCGAGCCCCATCAGGCCGGTGAAGCGAAAATCGGGAACGCCGGTGCGTTCCTTGAGAATGTCGGCCGCCTTGGCCAGCGACGGCCCGACCACCAGGGTCGCCGCCGACTCGCCCAGCGCCTCGATCTCGACGCGCGGCGTGCCGCCGATGGTGAGCGCCGAATACTCGGCCTCGACCAGGTGGCCGTCGAGCGAATCGCCGATGTCCGGCACCACCACCGGGCGCAGGCCGAAGGCCTCGATCCACTCCTTGATCGCCTCGATGTCGCCCGGTGTCAGCATCGCCGACGCCAGCACGTTGACCTGCTTCGGCCGCTTGCCGGCGCTATCGCTCGCCGGCACCAGCGTCCGGATCAGCGCCTCGACCGCCAGCGCGAAGCCGCTTTCCAGGCAGCCCAGGTAATCCGGCGTGTTGACCGGGACCACCGCCACGCCGTCGAACTCCGGATGGGCGGCGCGGAATTCCTTGACCGTGCGCAGGATGTCGGTGCCCTGCGTCTCGGACAGACCGGTCGTCACCAGGCCGATGATGTCCGGCTTGCTCTTGTCGGAAAGCGTACGCAAGGCCTCGACCACGTTCTCGTCGGCGCCCATGATCGACGACACCTGGTCCATCGCCGTCGTCTGCAGCGGGATCGGCTCGCGGAAATGGCGCACGAAGAAAACCTTGCCGAAGGCCGTGCACCCCTGCGAGCCATGCATCAGCGGCAGGCTGCGGTTGAGCCCGAGAAACGCCAGCGACGCGCCAACCGGCTGACTCACCTTCAACGGATTCACCGCCAGCGCCTTCTTGGATTGGATGATTTCGGCCATGTGGGCAACACTCCTTAGAGATTGCCCACCTCAAAGCAACGAACGCGCCACCAAAACACGTCAATTAAAACATATACTTAAAAACAAACCCGCTGTCACAAACCCGACAAATGCAATAGCGGACAATGCACCAGCCCAGCGCATCCGTCAGCAGGAAGACGACTCCGGCCTGCTGCAGCCAGGCTCCCCGGCTGCCGAAATGCGGCGCAAGGCCGCGGCGGAACGCAGCAGGCTCTCGCTGATCGCCTGCTTGTTGGCGTAGATGCGCTGCAGCGCCCGCTGCATCCGGGCAATGCCCTCGGTGTACTGCGCGAGATCGCCGTCCGTGCTGGCGGCTGAGCGGTGTTGAGCGTGTCGCATGACATTTCCTTAACTGAAAATCCTGCGTACAGCTTAGTCGGACATGACAATGCAATCATTACGCCATTGGTCAGTACTGCCCACTTGCGCGTCATCGCCACCCCGCGGAAACGGCGTCCCGGCGCCATCCGGCAGCAGATGGCGGGGGGTCGAGCGCTCAGCAGCCGGCCAAAATTCACCCCTTGTTCATATGCGATATGCAATCTTCGACGCCGCAACGTTCTGTTTTTGCCAGTCAATCGGCCAGCAAACAGCAGCCGACAATGAAAACGGCATGGAACCTTGCCCCTTTCAGACCAATGATCCAGGAGTGAAACCCATGAAAAAAACGGCAATGAACCTGACCCTCTGCACAGCGTTCGCCCTCCCCCTCACGGCGCTAGCCCAGCAATGGGAAGCCCTGCCGAAGCAGGCGCCGAGCCCGGCCAACAACCCGCAGACGGCGGCCAAGGTGGAACTGGGCAAGACCCTGTTCTTCGACCCGCGCCTTTCCGAACACGGCACCTTGTCCTGCAACTCCTGCCACAACGTGATGGGCGGCGGCGACGACAACCGGCCGAACTCGATCGGCATGCACGACGCGCGTGGCGGACGCAGCGCGCCCAGCGTCTGGAACGCCGCCTTCCTCTCCGCCCAGTTCTGGGATGGCCGCGCGGCAACGCTGGAAGACCAGGCCAAGGGACCAATCACCAATCCAATCGAGATGGGAATGAGCGACGCCAAGGTAGCAATCGAGCGGCTGAAGGCGATTCCCGATTATCTGCCGCTGTTCAAGGCCGCCTTCCCGGAATCCCGCGAGCCGCTGAGCATGGACAACGTGGCGAAGGCGATTGCCGCCTACGAGCGCACGCTGATCACGCCCGACACGCCGTACGACCGCTATGTCCGGGGCGACAAGAACGCGCTCGACGCGCAACAGCTGCGTGGCATGCAGACCTTTGCCGAAGTCGGCTGCAACGCCTGCCACATGGGCGCCAACTTCAGCGGCCCGGCGCTGCCCGCCGGCGAAGGCTTCTTCATGAAGTTCCCCAACATCGCCGGCAGCGCCTACGACAAGAAGTACGACCTGCTTTCCGACACCGGCCGCCACGCGGTCACCGGCAAGGACAGCGACCGCCACCTGTGGCGAGTGCCGACCCTGCGCAACGTTGCGCTGACCGCGCCTTACCTGCACAACGGCAAGGTGGCAACCCTCGACGAAGCGGTACGGGTAATGGCCAAGACACAGCTGAACAAGGAACTTACTTCGGCCCAGGTCAAGGATCTGGTCGCCTTCCTCGGCAGCCTGAGCGGCAATTTCCCGCAACAGACGATGCCGCGCCTGCCGATGACCCCGGGCAACAGCGTTGTGCCGCCGGTCGACCCGCATCTGACGATGAAAACGGCGAAAAAGTAAGCCGCCGTTCCCATCGCCGATCGCCTGCTTGCGACTCCCGCCGAGGCGGGAGCCTGCATGCAGGCGACTCAGGTCAGATGGAGGACGACGTTGGCCGAGCCCAGACTGTAGGGAACTGCAACGAAGGTGAAGCTGGCGATCAGCAGGCCGCTGCCGAGGATGACGGCAAGCAGTTCGCGGAAGAATACGGTGTCGCGGAATTTCATGGTCTGCTCCTTGGGCGCCCTTGGGGCTGTGAAGTGAATGCTGTGTTTCTGCTCTGTCGGGGACGATGCCGCTACCGCCTGCATCGACCATGACTGCATTCTGCGCGCCCCAGCCTGAACCTCACCTGAGGAGCGCGTTCACCCCGAATTCATCGCCCCCCCACGGCGCCGCCAGCGCGTGGCGCTGAAGCAGCAGGGCAGCCGACGCTGCTGCCCCGGAAACCGATCAGCACCAACAGACTGCAGGCGACGAAGGAGAGCTTGATCAGTTGGCCGGGAAGGCGGCCAGAAGCGCCGCGCCGACCCGGTCGACGACGCCTGCCCAGTCCCCTGCCTGGCCTTGCCGGAACAACCTGGCGGCGGGATACCACGGCGTCGTCTCACCGTCGCCCTGCCAGCGGTAATCGGTCGCCCAGGGCAGCATCACCCACAGCGGCTTGCCGAGCGCGCCGGCCAGGTGGGCGGCCGCCGTATCGATGGCGATGACCAGGTCCATTTCGTCGATCAGGGCAGCGGTATCGGCGAAATCCCGGACTTCACCGGCATGGCTGGTCAACGCCGGGAAACTGGCCAGCACCTCGGCATCGCCCGGCGCAATCTCGTGGTGCAGGGCGTGGAAGGCAAACGGCAGGCGCAACAGCGGCGCCAGCGCGCACAAGGGCAGACTGCGTGCAGTGCGCGGATTGCGCTCGAGGTAGCGGTCCGTCGCCCCCGACCAGATCAGCCCGATGCGTGGCGCGGGCGCCGCGCCCAGGCGCCCGCGCCAGACCACCTGGCGCGCTGGTGGCACGCCCAAATAAGGGAAGGCCGCCGGCACGCGATCCGGCGTCGTGCGCAGCGCGTGCGGCAAACTCATGATCGGGCAGCGAAAATCGACCAGCGGTACCCCACAGCCATCTTCCAGCACGGTGATCGCCGCGCCCAAGGTGGCAAACAGTTCGCACAGCGGCGCTGACGCCTGGAGCAGGACCCGGGCGCCCTGCTGTTCGGCCAGCCGGGCATAGCGCGCGAACATGATCTGGTCGCCGTAGCCGACCTCAGGTTCGATCAGCAAGGTCTTTCCCGCCAGGGGCTCGCCGGTCCATAGCGGCGTTGCGGCCTGAGGCGATGTCCCGGGTCGGTAGCGGCTCTGCCAGCGCGCCTCGAAAAGCGGCCAGCCGCGAGCATAATCCCCGGCGAGCAGCAGCAATTCGGCCCGCGTGTACTGGGCTTCGGCAAAGTCCGGCTGGAGGCGGAGCGCCCGCTCGCAACAGGCCAGCGCCTCGGCGAGACGCCCGCACTCCTTGAGCAGGATCGCCTTGTTGTTCAAGGCTATCGGGTAATCGGGGCGAATCGTCAGCGCCCGGTCGTAACAGGCCAGTGCTTCGTCCACCTGGTCGAGTTCGGCAAGCAGGACGCCGAGATTGAGATGGGCGTCGGCATGATCGGGACGCAGCGCGATGGCCTGCCGATAGCTGGCGAGCGCCGCGTCGCGCTGGCGGAGTTCGGCGAGCAGGATGCCGCGGTTGTTGTGGACGTCGGCGGCATTCGGGTCGATGCGCAGGGCATGCTCGTAGCTCGCCAGCGCCTCGTCGAAACGCCGCAGTTCCTTGAGCAACTGGCCGCGATTGAGGTGGGCGCCGAGATAATCGGGTTTGCTCTCGATCGCCCGCGTGTAGCTAGCCAGCGCCTCGTCGACACGGCCCAGATGCGCCAGCAGCAGGCCGCGGTTGAGTAGCGCCTCGGGGAAGCCGGGGCACAGGGAAATCGCCCGCTCGTAAGCGGCCAGCGCCTCGTCGAAGCGGTGCAGGCGGAACAGCAGGTTGCCGCGCAGGCAATGGCTGTCGGGAATCGCCGGCTGCAGGGCGATCGCCGCATCATAGTTCGGCAGCGCCTCGGTCAACTGGCCAAATCGTTCGAGCAGGCTGCCGGCATTGAGGAAAGCCTCGACGTATTGCCGAATCTGGCCGATGACGTGCTGGTAGCCCTCCAGGGCATCGTGCAGGCGCCCTGCCTGGTGCAGCGCAATCGCCTGTTGAAAGATGGCATCGAGACTGGGTTGAGCGGATTCGCGATTCATGACGGAGAACGTCCCAAGTAATTCCGGCGAGCGCCGGCAAATGATCGAATCATGCCGCATGACGAAAACTTACCCAAGAGGAATATCCAGAAACCATGAATATTTGCCGCAAGCCGCCGCCCCCATGCCGTTGGCAGCACTTTGAACCAAGCCGCCCCGGCGCTGCCCAATGTCATGTTCATCGCCAGCGGAGAGGGGAAACACCATGGACAAACAACAGTTCCTGCTCGATCAGCTCGCCGACAAGGTCAAGGTTTTCAAGGCGGAATCGGAAAAGCACAAGCGCCTGCACCGTCGGCTGCGTTACGCGGTCTTTCTGCTGACTTCGCTATCGGCCCTGCTCGCCGGGCTGGCACTGAAGTTTCCGGAATCGGCCGCGGCGATCAGCGTCGTCATCCTGCTGGTTTCCGCCGGCACCGGTGTGCTGACCTCGGTCGAAGGCCTGCGCAAGCCTGCCGAACTGTGGATACACGAGCGCATGACCTATTACGCGCTGATGGATCTGCAACGCGAGGCGGCTTTTGTTCTCGACGAGGCGAGTCCGCCCGAGCTGCTCGAAAAATACTTCTTCCGCCTGCAGGAAATCCTCGGCGCATCCAACGACAAGTGGAACCGGCAGATTGTCGGCAAGCGCCAAACGCAATCCGCGGACGCCGCCAGCGCGGGCCGGCCGGCGCCAGCAGAGGTCTGAAACCGGTTCAAGCCGTCAGCGCCGTCCCCGAAACCGCCTTCGCCCACGGCGCCGGTTTCCTGACCGCGGCCCACACCGGGCTTTCCATCGACAGCGCCAGTTGGCGGGCGAGTTCGCTCATGCCGGCATAGCCGGCGTAGCCGAATTCGCGTTCCTGGTTGATGTCGAGAAAGGGAATGCGCGCCTTCAGCGCGGTGTACAGGTTACGGCCGCCGGCGATCAGGATGTCGGCCTTGTACTCGTGATAGGTCGACAACAGGGCCTTCGGGCTGCCGTCGTCGATCATCTTGGTGTCCTCGCCCATCAGTTCGCGGATGCGCGCCTTGTCCTCTTCCGTGGACTTCTTGGTGCCGGTGGCGACCACTTTCATGCCCAGATCCTGCAGCGCCGAGACGATCGACCACGACTTGACGCCGCCGGTGTAGAGCAGGACGCGCTTGTCCTTGAGGCGCGCGCGCCAGGGTTCGAGCGCGGCGTGCGCCTTGGCTTCCTCGCGGGCGATCACCACCTCGGTGCGGGCGATCAGGTCGGGGTCGCCGATCAGCCGGGCGAAGTCGCGCAGCGCGTTGGAAACGTCCTGGACGCCGTAAAAGCTGCCCTCGAAGTAGGGCTGGCCGTAGTTTTCCTGCATCTTGCGGGCGACGTTGAGCAGCGCCTTGGCGCAGACCACCATGTTCACCTTCGCCCGGTGCATGGTCTGCACCTCGTGGAAGCGGGAATCGCCGGACAGCGTGCACAGGATGCGGTAGCCGAGTTCGTCGAACAGCGGCGCGACGTGCCAGAACTCGCCGGCGATGTTGTATTCGCCGATCAGGTTGATGTCGTAGGTCGGCAGGCCGTCCGGGCGCGGCTTGGCCGGTGCTGGCTCGGCGGTACCGATGACGTGCTTGAACATCGCCTCGCCGGCCAGCCGGTTACCGAGGTTCTTGGTGCCGTAGAAGCCGGCCGCATCGACCGGCACCACGGGCACGCCCCAGCGCTCGGCGGCAGCCTTGCAGACGGCTTCGATGTCGTCGCCGATGAGGGCGGTGACGCAGGTGTTGTAGATGAAGACGGCGGCCGGCGCGTAGCTGTCGATGGCCTGCTTGATCGCATGGAACAGGCGCTTCTCGCTGCGTCCCATGACGACGTCGGTTTCCGACAGGTCGGTGGTCATGCCGATCTTGTACAGGGTAACGCCCGAGGAACGCGCACCGCGGTTATCCCACGACGAACCGGCGCAGGCGATCGGCCCGTGCACGATGTGGGCGACGTCGGCGATCGGCAGCAGCGCGACCTGGGCGCCGTCGAAGGCGCAACCGCCAGCCGTGGCGCCGGGCTTGGGCTTGGCACAGCCCGACTTTTCCTTGTGGTTATGGCTGCAGGCGGGCTCGTCGAGCAGGGCCTGGATTTCGCTGGTTTTCATGCGCATCTCCGGTAGTCCGCAGACTACTCAGCAAGATGGGTGCCACAATACAAGCCGCTGATTTTCAAGGAAAACAAGAAAAACAAGGCTTGTCGCCTTTGCGACAAGCCTTGCCTCAACTCAGGCGCGCAGGCTGGCGCCGAGCTTTTCCAGCAGCTTGGGGCCGAGCCCCTTGACCCGCAACAGGTCAGCGACTGCGGCATAAGGACGGCCGGCGACGATGGCGGCGGCGACGGCACGGCTGAGGCCCTTGACCGCGGCCAGTTGGTCCAGCGTCGCCTCGTTGATCGACACCGCCGCCGGCGGAACTGGCGCCGCCTTTTTCGCCGCTGCCTTCTTGGCGCCGGACGCCTTCGGCGGCGTGGCAAGCGTCTGGCCGGGCAGGTTGCGGTAATCGCGCGTCAGGTAGCCGCTTGCCGTCCATTCGCGCAGCATCACGGTCAGCGCCGCGCCGGCCGGGTCTACCGCCGGCACCGTGTAGCGGCAATCCGACCAGGCGTCGCCGCCGGCCAATTGGCCGAGGACCAGGCTGGCCACCGGCGTGCCGGTCCAGGCGCCACCGGCGTAGGGACTGTCCAGCGCCCATACTTCGAGGGCCAGCGTACCGCTGAGGTTGTCGGCAGCGCGCGGATTGGCGATGCCAGCGATGGCGATCTCGGCAAGCCCGTCGGCGATCCGGCAGTCAAGCGCGCCGTTCAGCGTCGGCTGGACGAAGTACTGGGGCGTCGGATAGATCGCCAGGTCGCGCACTTCGACGCCGCCATCGGCGTCACCGGAAACCAGCATCAGCGCCATCGTGAAAGCGTCGTGCCCGGCCGGCGGCAAGGCGGCAACGCAGGCATCGACATTGAAAGAGCCCGGCAAGGGCTGCAGCGGAAATTCGCCGACCTTGACGCCGGCGGGCGCCCGCTCGGCGAAGCCGGCGCCGCTCGCCCACAGTTGCAGCGACCAGGTGCTGCCGTCCTGCAGATCGCTAGCGGCGAGCGTGACTTCGGCGTTGAGATGGACGCTGTCGCCGACGAAGCGATAGCCATGGTTGGCACCGAGAGCGGTAGCCGGGGACGGGATTGCGGACACGGTCTTCTCCGGGAAAAAGGCCGCGCATTATAGACCGCAAAATATTTAAATCAATCAATCGCTTAAGGCGATTTTTATGCACAATGGAGGTGCATGCCGAAAGCCTTCTTTTGTCGCAAAAGCGACAGATGGCCGGTTTCCCGGCCATCCGGATTCACAGCGCCTGGAAGGCGAAGATCGCCATGCAGGTCGGCGGGAAGGCGGCCAGGAAGAGGCCGACGAAACTGATCGACTCGTCGTCGAAATAGCCCTTGAGGATGGCGACGCCGGCCGGGTTCGGCGCGTTGGCGATGACCGTCAGGCCACCGCCGGTCACCGCGCCGGCGACGATCGCGTACTTGAACTCCATCGACACCCCATCGACCAGCGAGGCGAGGTAGGTCAAGGCGGCATTGTCGGTCACCGCGGTCAGCGCAGTGGCCAGGAAGTAGAGCACGGTCGGCTCGACCCCGGTCAGCGCCGCCTGCAACCACCACTGCTGCAAGCCGCCGAGGACCACCAGGCCGGCGAGGAAGAAGGCGACCATCAGGCCTTCACGCAGGATCAAGCGTTCCTGGTGCCGCTTGTAGGCTTCGGTGTAGCCGAGGAAGAAAAGGAAGAGGCCCATGAACACCACGGCGTGATGGGCGAAGACGACGACGCCGACGAGGAAGGCGACATGCACCGCGGTCACCGCCAGCGGCACCACGCTGCCGGTCTTGCCGCCAAGTGCGCCCTTGCCGCCCAGCTCCTGGCGGAACATCCAGGTCAGCACCGCGGCGTTGACGAACACGGCGACCGCCGCCTTCCAGCCGAAATGGGAAATCATGAACAGGGTGTCCCATTGCCACTTGGCGGCCACCATCAGCACCGGCGGCGCCGCGAAGTGGGTCAGCGTGCCGCCAATCGAGACGTTGACGAAGAGGACGCCGATGGTCGCGTACTTGAGGCGGGTCGACAGCCCCTGCTGGAAGAAACGGTCGCGCAGCATCAGCGCCGCCAAGGTCATCGCCGCCGGTTCCGTGATGAAGGAGCCAAGCATCGGCACCACGGCCATGCACAGGAAATAGGTGGACAGGGCCCGGTTCATCGGGATCATCGCCGCCGCCTGCTGGATCAGCGCCGCGACGGCGACCAGGATCGGCCGGCTGGCAGCCATCACCATGATCACGAAGACGAACATCGGCTCGGTGAAATTGCGCCCTTCCAGGTAATGCACCGCGGCCTCCTGCCCGGACAGCAGGAACAGCGAGGCGACGAGGACGAAGGCCCAGAAGCCGAACACCACCTCGACCTCGGCCAGCAGATGCCAGACCCCGGCATGGCGGGGATTGATGTGGGCGAGATGAGCGAAGAACTTGGTCGAGAAGGTGTGCAGCACGGCGATCGCGAAGATCACCGTGGCGATGATTTCCGGGGCACCGACCCCGCCGCTGGCGGCAGCGGTTGGCGCGACTTCGGAACTGGCTAAGGCCAGGGCAGGCAGGGACAACAGGGACAGCGCGAGAAAACGTAGCATGGTGGATGGCGACCAGGAAATATTAGGAAAACCGGATGTATTGTCGACTGCCCGACTCAAGTTTTCAACAGTTCAAAACGCATTTACGGCAATTCATTCCTCATCGTCGTCGGCATCCTTGCGCGGCACAGTCGCCGGATCGCAGATGATCGCCCGGTAGATTTCGACGCGGTCGCCCGGCCGTAAGGCGCTGTCGAGCTTGGACAGCTTGCCGAAAACGCCGACCTTCTGGGTCTCCAGGTCGATCTGCGGAAACTGCTTGAGAATGCCGGAGCGCTCGATCGCCTCGCGGATCGTCGCGGTATCGGGCACTTCGATGTTGAGCCAGATTTGCTGGCCGGGTTCGGAATAGGCAACGCCGATCTGCATGGCGATTCTCCTCAGACGGTGGCCGGCGCGGCGGCCGCCTGGGCACGCTCGGCCAGTTTCTGATCGATGATGCGCTTGCTGGCCAGCATGAAGCCGAGCACGGCGAAGCCCCCGGGCGGCAGGATCATCAGCAACGCCCCGCCGTAGCCGGGCACCTGCACTTCGAGGAAGGCGAAGGCCGGGCCGAGCAGTTGCGAGGCCTGCGCGAACAGGGTGCCGCTGCCGAAAAACTCGCGCACCAGGCCGATCAGCGTCAGCGCCCCGGTAAAACCGATGCCCATCGCCAGTCCGTCGACGGCGCTCGCCAGCACGCCGTTCTTCACCGCGAAGGCCTCGGCCCGGCCGAGGATGGCGCAGTTGACGACGATCAGCGCGATGAACAGGCCGAGCACCTTGTACAGTTCATGCACCCAGGCATTCATCGCCAGATCGACTATGGTCACCAAGGTGGCAATCAGGACGACGAAGACCGGAATCCGCACCTGGTCGCTGACCGTCTTGCGGATGATCGAGACCAGGATGTTCGACACCACCAGTACCGCCGTCGATGCCAGCCCCATGCCGAGGCCGTTGGTGCCGCTGGTGGTCACCGCCATGGTCGGACACAGCGCCAGCATCTGGGCGAAGACGACGTTCTGCTCCCAGAGGCCGTCCTTGACGATGGTTCCATAGTTGTTGTCGCTCATGATCCGCTCCCGGCCGTGATGTCCTGCTTGCGGGCGGCGTAGAACTCAAGCCCGCCCTTGACCGCCTTGACCACCGCGCGCGGCGTGATGGTGGCGCCGGCAAACTGGTCGAAGACCCCGTTATCCTTCTTGACACCCCACTTCTCCGGCGCCGGATCGCCCAGCGACTTGCCGTTGAAATCGAGCACCCAGTCGTCCTTCCTGACGTCGATCTTGTCGCCCAGGCCGGGCGTTTCGCTGTGTTTGAGGATGCGCACGCCGAGCATGCGGCCGTCGGCATCGACCGCCATCAGGATCTGGATCTCGCCGCCGTAGCCGCGTTCCGCCACCTTGAACAGCGCCGCCTTCAGCTCGCTGCCGTGGCGGGCGCGATAGACGGTGATGGTCTTGCCGTCGCGTTCGAGTTCGACCGTATCCTTGAGGAAGTCGTTGTCGGCCAGCCCGGCCGGCAGCACTTCCGACAGCGAATCGCGCAAATCCTTCGCTTCGGCGGCGGCGATGGCCGGTCCGGTCAGATTGGAAACCGCCGCCAGCGCGCCGCTGGCGAGCAGCGCGATGGTGCCGAGCAGGATCGGCTGGTAAGCCAGTTTGTCGCGCAGGGTATCGAGGTTCATGTCAGGCGTTCTCCGGAATGTCGAGCGGCCGGCCCTTGCGGTCGCGACCGAGGACGCGCGGCTTGACGAAACGGTCGATGACCGGCGTCAGCGCGTTCATCAGCAACACGGCGAAGGCCATCCCCTCCGGGTAGCCGCCGAAGCTGCGGATCACCCAGGTCAGGAAGCCAACGCCGAGGCCGAAGATCAGTTGCCCCGTCGCCGTGTTCGGCGACGTGACGTAATCGGTGGCGATGAAGAAGGCGCCGAGCACCAGCGCCCCGGACAGCAGATGCGCCTCGGGCGCCAGGAAACGCGCCGGATCGATGCCGTGCGCCAGCGCCGCCGGCAAGGCGACACCGAGGAAGACGCCGAGCGGCGCATGCCAGGTGATGACGCGCGTCAGCAGCAGGTAAAGGCCGCCGGCCAGCAGCAGCAGCGCCGCCGACTCGCCGAAACTGCCGGCGCGCAGGCCGACCCAGGACAAGGCCGGGGCGTTGCCCAGGGCGTGCAGCAAATCGGTCCCGCGCGCCAGCTCGGTCTTGGTATGACCGAGCAGCGTCGCGCTGGTCATTGCATCGGGCACCGGCAGGCTGGTCAGGAAGATGCGCAGGCCGGTAATGAAATCCGGCGGCACCGCCGTCGCCATCGGCTCCGGCAGCACCCACAGGGTCAGCGGCAACGGGAAGGAAACAAGCAGCGCGACGCGGGCGACCATCGCCGGGTTGAAGACATTCTGGCCAACCCCGCCGAACACCTGCTTGCCGATGACGATGGCGATGAACCCGCCGACCACCGCCACCCACCACGGCGCCCAGGGCGGCAAGGTCATCGCCAGCAACCAGCCGGTGAGCACCGCCGAACCGTCGAACAAGGTACGACGCACCCGCGCATTGCCGGCCAGCTTGAGCGACAGCGCCTCGAAACCGAGACAGGAAAGGATGGTCAGCAGCCACAGGAAGAACGATGGCCAGCCGTAAAGCCAGAAGCCGTAGAGCGTCGCCGGCACCAGCGCGAACTGGACGCGCAACATCGTCCGGCCGACCGAATTACCGCCGTGGGCATGCGGCGAAGCCACGGGCTGGGTGGTGATGGAGAGGGGAGTCATGAGGGGGTTCCTCGTTGGGGGGGCTGGTATTCGGAAGTTTCTCGGTGCCGAGCGGGCGTGAGTGGTTGTTGAACCGCAGGGTTCCGCGCCTGACGCGCGGGCGTACTTTCTTCTTGCTTCGCCAAGAAGAAAGTAGCCAAAGAAGAAGGCGACCCTAGGTCGGCGCCCGCTGCGCGGGTCCCCTGCGCTACTCGTCGTTGGCGGGGGCTGCGCAACTCGGGGCTGCGCCCCTCAGACAGTGCTCGCCCTTTATCCGCCAACGCCTGCGTTGCTCGGCGCCTCCCAAGGGGCCCGGCAAACCGAGCGCTGCTGAAAGCACAACGCTCTTTCAACCGCAAACCTTCGCATACCGCTGGTTTTCGGGGCCCCCATGTGGAGCGCCGAGCAACGGAGAAGGGCCGGGGGAAGTCGGCGAGCACTGTCTGAGCCGCGCAGCGGCGAGTTGCGCAGCCGCCCGGCCCTTCGAGTAGCGCAGGGGAGTCGGCGCAGCCGACCGCGTAACCTGGGGTGGCTTTTTCTTTGGCTACTTTCTTTTTGCCACAAAAAAGAAAGTACGCCCGCGCGTCAGGCGCGGAAAACGGCGCCTCAAAAACCAAAGCCGCCCGCTGAAACGCAAAGGAAAACAGCGCCTCAGCAACCGACCACACCCGCGCGCAAGCCCCCACTCTCATATCACCCCCTGCCCCTCGGCCGCCGAAGCCGACGCCACCTTGGTCGCGGCCTCTGCCGCCGCCTTGGCCGCCGCCGCGGCTTCCCGTTCGGCCTTGCGCTTGGCCGCGGCTTCCGCCCGTTCGCGTGCTTCGCGGTCGAGGCGTTCCTGGCGTTGCAGGGCGAGTTTCTTGGTCGCGTCGTTGCGCAGCTTGCTGCGATCCTGGGCGGCAAGTTCGCCCTTGGCATGGACGAAGTACTGGACCAGCGGAATCTGCGACGGACAGACGTAGGCGCAGCAGCCGCAGGCGATGCAGTCCTTCAGGCCGTAGGCGACGGCCTCGTCGTAGGCTTCGCTGCGGATACGGGCGCTCATTTCGAGCGGCAGCAGGCCCATCGGGCAGGCCTTGACGCAGGAACCACAGCGGATGCACGGGTTCGGATCGCGCGCCACCACCTCGTCGGCGTCGAGCGCCAGGATGCCGCTGCTGCCCTTGACCACCGGCACCCGCCAGTGCGGAATCTGCATGCCCATCATCGGCCCGCCGAGGACGCGACGGGCGAGGCCGAGGCCTTCGCCCTTCAAGCCGCCGGCGAAGGCCAGCACTTCCTCGGCCAGGGTGCCGATGCGCACCTCGATATTGCCCGGTTCGCTGGCGCAGTTGCCATTGACCGTCAGCAGACGCGAAATCAGCGGCTTGCCTTCGCGGATCGCCGCGCGCACGGCGAGCGCCGTGCCGACGTTATGGACGATGACGCCGATGTCGAAGGTGCGGCCGTCGGCCGGCACTTCCCGGCCGGTCAGCACCTGCACCAGCTGCTTTTCCGAGCCCATCGGGTAACGCGCCGGCACCGGCCGGATTTCCACCTTGTCGACGCCGGCCGCCGCGGCCTGCATGGCGGCGATGGCTTCCGGCTTGTTGTCCTCGATGCCGACCAGCGCGACGGCGGCGCCGGTGGCGTGGAGCATGATGCGGATGCCGTCGACGATCGCCGCCGCGTGGTCGCGCATCTGACGGTCGTCGCAGGAGAGATAGGGTTCGCATTCGCCGCCGTTCATGATCAGCGTCGTCACCTTGGAGCGCGAGGCGCCGTTCAGCTTGACCGCCGACGGGAAGGCGGCACCGCCGAGACCGACGACGCCGGCGGCGGCGACCCGCTTGCCGATTTCCGCCGGGTCCAGCGCGAAGGGATCGGCGCAGCCCACCAGTTCGCCCCATTCGTCGAGACCGTCGGCCTCCAGAATGATGGCTTGCAGGGTCAGGCCGGAGGGATGCGGGGCGGTGATTTCGGTGACGGCGGCGATGCTGCCCGAAGTCGGCGCGTGCAGCGGCGCCGAGATCATGCCCTGCGCCTCGGCGATCAGTTCGCCTTTCTTCACCTTCTGGCCGACCAGCACGGTTGGCCGCGCCGGCGCCCCAAGGTGCTGTTGCAGCGGCAGGAAGAGCCTGGCCGGCACCGGCATCGTGCGCACCGGGCGATCAGCTGCCGGCCGCTTGTGATCTTCCGGATGAACGCCCCAGTCGTCGCCGAGGACATGCTTGAACAGATTCATGAAGCCCATGGTTTTCGCTCTCACGCAGTCAGCGGCTTGGGCATCACCCAATGCTGCAGGGTGACCGGGACCGGCTTCATGAGCAGCGCCTCGGTCGGACATTTCTCGATGCAGGCCGAACAACCGGTGCAGGCCTCGCGGAAGACGTTATGCACCTGCTTGGCGGCGCCGATGATGGCGTCGGTCGGGCATACCTTGGAGCAGCGGCAGCAGCCGATGCACAGTTCTTCCGCGACGACGGCGATCTTCGGACCGTCGTCGCCGAGCGCCGAAAGGTCAACCGTGATGCCGAGCTTGGCGGCAATCGCCGAAGCCAGCGCCTTGCCGCCGGGCGGGCAGCAGGTCGGCGGCGCCGTACCGGCGACGATCGCCTCGGCCGCCCCGGGGCAACCCGGGAAGCCGCACTGGCCACAGTTCGAGCCGGGCATCAGGGCGATCAGCTCTTCGACGATGGGATTGCCCTCGACCTTGAGGACACGGTTGGCGATGCCGAGCACGATGCCGAGCGCGGCACCGAGCAGGGTCAGGCTGAGAATGGCGGCGATCATCGGATTCCTCCTTTCAGACGTTGAGGCCGGAAAAGCCCATGAAGGCCAGGGCCAGCAGGCTGATCGTGACGAAGGCGACCGGCGCCCCGGCGAAGGCGGCGGGCACCCGGGCCAGCGCGACACGTTCGCGCAGGCCGGCGAAGATGAGCAGCACCAGCGTGAAGCCGAGCGCCGAACCGAAGCCGTAAAGCAGGCTCTTGAACAGGCTGAACTGCTGCTGCACGTTGAGCAGGGCGACGCCGAGGACGGCGCAGTTGGTGGTGATCAGCGGCAGGTAGATGCCGAGCGACTGGTAAAGGCCGGGGCTCGACTTCTTGATGAACATCTCGGTGAATTGCACGACCGAGGCGATCACCAGGATGAAGCTGAGGATACGCAGATAGCCCAGGCCAAGCGGCTGCAGCAGCCAGTTGTCGAGCATCCACGAAGCGGCGCTGGCGAGCACCAGGACGAAGGTCGTCGCCAGCCCCATGCCGAGCGCACTGTCGACGCTCTTCGAGACGCCCATCACCGGGCAGAGACCAAGGAACTTGATCAGCACCACGTTATTGACCAGCGCGGTGGAGAGCAGCAGTAAGAGGATTTCGCTCATGGACGGAAGTCTCGAAAGGAAGATCACCGCCGGTACTGCATAAGCCGTGCCATCCGTCGCCAAGGCCCTGGGCGGGCCATTCCGTGCCCTTTTCCCAGCCCGCACACCAAAGTGGTGCGTTTTCCCTGCAGCACTTTGTCGCAAAGGCCACAGCAAAATTGTCGAATTTCCGCCCAAGCCCCGCCAAACCGTGCATTTCCGAAAATTCGCCGAGTGCGGCATG
Source organism: Azonexus sp. (assembly GCF_041909095.1). Classification (GTDB taxonomy): domain Bacteria; phylum Pseudomonadota; class Gammaproteobacteria; order Burkholderiales; family Rhodocyclaceae; genus Azonexus. The sequence continues at coordinate 72,420 of NZ_JAYREB010000005.1, forward strand.
AAACCTGCTTCAAGCACCGCATCGTTTTTGACGCCCCAGCGGAGTACCCCATGCCGGCCCAGACTCAACCCGAGACGCCCAGCCTTCAGGACCTGAAGGATCTCCTGCCGCCCGATGTCTATCGCCAGGCGGTCAGCCAGGCCGATCTGGCGATCTCGATCACCGATCCGAAGGCACGCATCCTTTACGCCAATGACAGCTTCAGCCGGATCACCGGCTACAGCGCCGAGGAAATTGTCGGCCTCAACGAATCGGTGCTCTCCAACCACACCACGCCGCGCGAGCTGTACCAGGAAATGTGGACCGCGCTGCAGGCGCACCAGCCGTGGTCGGGCAAGCTGCTCAACAAGCGCAAGTGCGGCGGCACCTACCTCGCCGAAGTGTCGATCACGCCGGTGCACAACGCCGCCGGCGAAATCACCCACTTCCTCGGCATGCACCGCGACGTCACCGAACTGCACCGGCTCGAGCGTTCGCTGCGCAACCACAAGCACCTGATCGAATCGGTGGTCGATGCGGCGCCGGTCGCCTTCGCCCTGCTCGACCCGGCCGGCCGCGTCGTCCTCGACAACCAGGAATACAAGAAGCTGGTCACCGACATGCGCGCCAAGGAACCGGCACACCGCCTGCTCGACGCGCTGGCGCCGGAATGGTACGAGGCGCTGGCCGGCGACATCCGGCGCTGCGAATTCACCAACCGCGAGATGCGCCTCGACAGCCCGGTCGGCCGTGCCCGCTGGCTGTCGGTCAGCGCTTCGGCGATTGAGATGCACAACGACTGTGCCGACAGCTATTTCTGCGCCGCCGGCCAGCCCGGCCTGCTGCTGGTGATTTCCGACATCACCAACCTGCGCGAGGAACAGGAGCGCGCCAAGGGCGCCGCGTTGAAGGCGTCGCTGGCCGACGAGGAACGCACGGCGGCGATCCGCGAGGGCCTGTCCGCCGCCGTCTTCCGCCTCGAGGAACCGCTCAACGTGATGGCCTCGGCGATCGCCGTGCTGCAGCGGCGCGACCCGGGCAGCGCCGAAATGCTGCGCCACGTGCTGGAAACCAGCCGCGAGCACGTCGAATCGCTGCGCCAGGTGATCCCGCAGAGCCCGCAGGAAATGGTGGTGCGGGTCAATCTCAACGAAATCCTGCGCGACGTCCTCGAAGTGTGCACGGCGCGTCTGCTCAAGGCCGGCATCACCGTCGACTGGCAGCCGTCGGCGGTACTACCGCCGCTGCCAGGGCGGCCGCTGCAACTGCGCATGCTGTTCAAGGCACTGGTCGAGAACGCGATCGAGGCGATGAACGTCAAGGGCTGGCCGCGCCGCGAGTTGCAGATCAAGAGCGAGGTGATCGACGACTGCATCCGCGTCTCGGTCCTCGACAGCGGCCCCGGCATCCCGATGGAGTGGCGGCACAAGGCCTTCGAACCCTTCTTCACGGCCAAGAACGGCAGCGGCAAGCACATCGGCACCGGCCTCTCGCGTGCCCAGCAGGTGGTTGCCGACCACGGCGGCATCATCGATCTCGACGAAAGCCCGAGCGGCGGCTGCGCCGCCATCGTCGAATTCCGCGTCGACGGCGACCCGATCTGACCAGGACCATGAGCATGCAGGAACACCACACCATCCACAGCGCCGACGAATGCCCCCCGGGCGGCGGCTTCTGCCGCACGCACGAACTCAACATCCTGCTCCTCTCCGCGCTCTACGCGGTGAGCCGGGAACTGAGCCGCTCGCTCAACTTCCGCGAATCGCTGCGCGAAGTGCTGCGCGTGCTGCACGAGGAGGCCGGCCTCGCCCGCGGCCTGATCGGCGTCGTCGATGCCGAGAGCGGCAAGCTCGCCGTCCATACCATCTACAACCCGGACGGCCCGGACGCCGACGCCGCCCAGTACGGACCGGGCGAAGGCATCATCGGCCTGATCCTGGAACGGCCGCGCAGCATCAAGCTGAGCCGCGTCGCCGACGAGCCGCGCTTCCTCAACCGGATGCGCATCTACGAGCCGGAACTGCCCTTCATCGCCGTGCCGATCAAGGTCGGCGGCAGCCTGCAGGGGGTTCTCGCGGTCCAGCCGGAAGCGCCGGAAGACGGGCTGCTCGAGGAACGCGCCCAGTTCGTCGAGATGGTCGCCAACCTGATCGGCCAGAACCTGCGCCTGGCGATGGACGTCGCCCAGGAAAAGTCCTCGCTGCTCGAAGAGCGCGACCTGCTGCGCCGCACCGTTCGCCACCAGCACGGTTTCGACAGCATGGTCGGCCATTCGGCGGTGATGCGCCGGGTCTTCGACCAGGCGCGGATGGTCGCCAAATGGAACACCACCGTGCTGATCCGTGGCGAAACCGGCACCGGCAAGGAGCTGATCGCCAACGCCATCCACTACAACTCGCCGCGCGCCCGCAACATGCTGGTCAAGCTGAACTGCGCGGCGCTGCCGGAAAATCTGCTCGAATCCGAACTCTTCGGCCACGAGCGCGGCGCCTTCACCGGCGCCGTCGAAGCGCGCAAGGGCCGCTTCGAGCAGGCCAACGGCGGCACCCTGTTCCTCGACGAAATCGGCGAAGTCTCGGCCGCCTTCCAGGCCAAGCTGCTGCGCATCCTGCAGGAAGGCGAATTCGAGCGCGTCGGCGGCAGCAAGACGATCAAGGTCGACGTGCGCATCATCGCCGCCACTCACCGCGATCTTGAAACCGCCGTCGAGATGGGCGATTTCCGCGAAGACTTGTTCTACCGCCTGAACGTCATGCCGCTCTTCCTGCCGCCCTTGCGCGAGCGGATCGAGGACATCCCGGACATCGCCCGCCACCTGCTGGGCAAGATCGGCAACGACCAGAAGCGCAAGCTGACGCTGACCGACATGGCGCAGCGCCGGCTGGCCAGCCACGACTGGCCGGGCAACGTGCGCGAGCTGGAGAACTGCCTGGAACGCGCCGCCGTGCTCTCGGAAGACGGCCGCATCGACGTCGACCTGATCCGCTTCCCGAGCAGCCGCGAGCGCAGCTCCGGCCGACCGCTGCGCAACGGCGGGCCGGCCCCGCTCGGCAACATGCCACCGGCGCCCCCGGCAGAAGAAGTCGACCTCGCCGATCCCTCGCTGTCGGAACGCGAGCGGGTGATCGCCGCGCTCGAACAGGCGGGCTGGGTGCAGGCCAAGGCGGCGCGCATCCTGGGCATGACGCCGCGGCAGATTGCCTACCGCATCCAGACGCTGAACATCGAGGTCAAGCAGTTCTGAACGTGCCAGCGCGGCCGTGCTGGCACGGCCGCCGCATCATGCCGTAACATTCGCCGGCAAGAATCCCGCCGTTCCAGTTTCCCCATCTGCCAGGAAAGCCCATGCAGCGTTCGCCTTTCATCACCAGTGCCGTCGTCGAAGTCGTCTTTCTCAACGCCCTCCTCTTCATCGCCGGCCTGATCGGCATGGCCAGCCACGGCTGGCTGGCCATCGACTGGCTGTGGTTCGCCTGCCTGATGGCCTTCGGCATTGGCAGCGGCCTTTACTACCTGCACAAGCTGCGCGTCGCGCTCGACCCGCTCAACCACATCTCGCGCATCGCCGGCGAAATCGCCCAGGGCGTGATCGGCAAGCGGATTCCGCCGAACAACCGGCGCGATGAACTGGGTACGGTGTGCAACAACGTCAACGCCATGCTCGACCAGATGGAAAGCTGCTTCGGCAAGCAGCGCGAGGCGCTCAGCGCGGCAAGCGAAAACCGTTACGGCGAAGCGATCGCCAGCCAGGGCCTGTACGGCGTCTTTCGCGAGGCGGTCGACCAGGGCAACCAGTCGCTGGCCATCCTGATGCGCAACTACCACCAGGAAATGCGCAACAACCTGCTCTCCCGCCTCGGCCAGCTGAACGAGGAAAACCTGCTGAAGAACATGCGGACGATCCAGAACGACATGCTCGGCATCGTCGCCGCCACCGATGCGCTGACCCGTCTGTCCACGGCCAACGCCGACGCCGCCCAGGAAAGCAGCGCCGCCATCGCCGCCGTCGTCACGGCGATGAACCGCCTGGTCGACAAGATCGAGGACACCGGCCACGCCATCGTCGAGTTCAATACCCACCGTGAGGAAATCGCCCGCTCGGTGACGCTGATCGCCAGCATCGCCGACCAGACCAACCTGCTTGCCCTCAACGCCGCCATCGAAGCCGCCCGCGCCGGCGAACACGGCCGCGGCTTCGCCGTCGTCGCCGACGAGGTGCGCAAGCTGGCGGAAGACACGATCAAGGCCTCGACCGCCATTTCCGGCGTCATGCAGACACTGCAGAACGACGCCGAGCGCATGCTCGCCAACTCCGGCGAAATGCGCGACATCGCCTCCGAATCGCGCGGCACCATCGGCGATTTCGACGCCCGCTTCGCCGGTGTGGCTGACGCATCCTCGCAGGCGCTGGAGCAGATCCACTACATCCACGACGTCAGCTTCGCGGCGCTGGCCAAGGTCGACCACTTCATCTACAAGCAGAACGGCTATCTGGCGATCAGCCACGGCGTCAACTCGGACAACGCCCGAGCGGTCGAAGTCAACGAACAGTCCTGCCGTCTCGGCAAATGGCTGGGCAACGACGAAACCCTGGCCATCTTCGGCAAGGTCGGCAGCTTCCGCCGCATCGGCGACCCGCACCGCACCGTGCACCAGAGCATGCACCGGGCAATGGAACTGCTGGCAACCGGCTGGGAAACCGACTACGCGATTCAGGAGAAGCTGCACGGCGCCTTCGAGCAGGTCGAAGCCGGCAGTGACGGCGTGATCGACTCGCTGGACGCGATGGTGCGCGAGAAACACGGCAACCGCTGAGGCGGAAACGTCCACTCTTGTCGTGAACCCGACAAGAGTGGAGCCGGCCATCTCCTTGAAAAACAAGGACTAAAACCTGGCACCACCCTTGCTAAGGATTCTCCATCGACCAGGAGAATCTCATGCCAAGACCGAAGAAACACGTACTCGTCTGCGTCCAGGGCCGGCCCGCCGGCCACCCGCGCGGTTCCTGCCAGGACAAGGGCTGCGCCGCCACCTGGCAGGCCTTCTCTGACGAGTTCACCGCCCGCAACCTGTGGAATTCGGGCTTTCAGCTCACCAACACCGGCTGCCTCGGCCCCTGCCATCTCGGCCCGACCGTCATCGTCTACCCGGAAGGCACGATGTACGTCGGCGTCAAGCCTGCCGACGTCGGCACCATCATCGACGAGGACCTGATGTTCGACCAGCCGGTCGAACGCCTGAAGGCCACCGCCGACGTCTGGGCCTGACATCATGGCCAGCGTCCAGTACGAAATCGGCGACCTCGTCTATGCCGCCACCGACATCTTCAACGATGGCGGCATGCCCGGCATCGTTGAGGAGGAAGGCCTGATCGCCGCTGCCGGTGCGCGCGGCGTGGTCGTCCAGTTCGGCCATGTCGAAGCCGACCCGGATCAGGAAATCTACCTGGTGCGCTTCGAGAACGGCCCCGACGGCACCCTCGGCGACCCGGTCGGCGTGCTGCCGGAGGAACTGACCCAGGAACTCGCGGTGAGCGCCTGAGCATGGACCAGATCGGCATCTTCTTCGGTACCGACACCGGCCGCACCCGGCTGGTGGCGAAGCAGATCGCCAAAAAACTCGGGGCGGCTGCCGCCGCCCCGGTCAACATCGGGCGCACCTCGCTCGCCGACTTCCTCGCCTACGACCGCCTGATCGTCGGCAGCCCGACGCTGGGCGACGGCGAACTGCCGGGCACCTCGACCGGCCTGAGCCAGCCGAGCTGGGAGGAATTCCTGCCGCAACTGGCCGCCGCCGACCTCTCCGGCAAGACCATCGCCATCTTCGGCCTCGGCGACCAGCAGAAATACCCGAACGAATTCGTCGACGCGATCGGCCTCCTGCATGACGCCTTCGTTGCCCGCGGCGCCCGCATCGTCGGCCGCTGGCCGGTCGCCGGCTACGAATTCAAGGCCTCGCAGGCGGTCGCCGACGATCATTTCTTCGGCCTGGCACTCGACCAGCACTGGCAGGCAAGCCTCAGCGAAAGCCGCATCGACACCTGGCTGGAACAAATCAAACCGGAGTTGGCGCGATGAACACCAATCCCTGGTCGCTGCCCAAGAACCGTTCCCTGCGCCGCCTGCTCGTCAGTCTCGACGAGAAGCTGGGCGACGCCTGCGACGTCGCGCCGGACGACGGCACCGACCCCGACATCGTCACCCTGCGCCACGCCGAACTCGAGCGGCTGCGCGCCCATGTGTACCTGCACGGCCAGCGTCCCGGCACCTACGGCGTCTTCTTTGAATACCCGCACCCGCTGCCCGGCATCCTCGAGACCGAGGAAAACCTGCCGCTGCCCAAGGCACTGAGCAGCCTGGCCCTGCATTTCGCCGCCTGAGGCAGGACAGGCGGGGGATTCCGCTGCGCTATACTCGACGCCATCATCGTTTCGGCCGTGCCCGCCCATGCGCCTTTTTCGTCTGCTCGCCTGCCTGGCCCTGTTCCTGAGCACGACCGCCGCCTACCCGGCCAGCGTTGGCAAGGCGGCCAAGCTGCTGCCGGTGCGGGTCCAGCTCAAGTGGTACCACCAGTACCAGTTCGCCGGCTTCTACGCAGCGCTTGAACAGGGTTTTTTCCGCCAGGCCGGGCTCGACGTCGAACTGATCGAAGGCGGCCCGGACATCGACCCGGCGGCAGTGGTGACCAGCGGCAAGGCGGAATTCGGCGTCGGCAACTCGTCGCTGCTGATCGATTTCAACAAGGGGCTGCCGGTAATGGCGGTCGCCGCCATCTTCCAGCATTCGCCTTTCGTCATCCTCGCCCGCACCGACCCGGAGATCCGCTCGATCAGGGATCTCGAAGGCCGCACCCTGATGGGCGAGACGCACTCGGCGGAAGTCACCGCCTACCTGAAGAAGGCCGGCGTCGACCTCGACCGGGTCCGCCAGGTGATGCACAGCGGCAGCGTCAGCAGCCTGGTTGCCGCCGGCGCGGCACGGGTCGACGCGACCACTGCCTACGTCTCGACCGAGCCGGTCGAAGCCAGCCGGCAGGGCATCCCCTACCAGATCTTCAACCCGCGCGAACTGGGCATCGACTTCTACGGCGATACGCTGTTCACCAGCCAGGCCTTCGCCCACGCCCATCCGGAAGCAGTCGCCGCGATGCGCGACGCGCTGGCCGAAGGCTGGCGCCACGCCTACCACCAGCAGGCCGCGACGATCGACCTGATCCTGGCGAAATACCAGCCGCGCATGGACCGCGTCAGCCTGGCGCTGGAAGCGCAGTCGCTCTACAACCTCTTCCTGGCCGATATCGTCGATATCGGTTACATGAGCAAGACGCGCTGGCGCGGCATCGCCCGGGTTTTCGCCGAAACCGGCCTGCTGCCGGCGGCTTACACGCTCGACGGCTTCCTCTTCGAGCCCGGCCCGCCGATTCCCGAATGGGCCTACCGGGCGCTGGCCTGGGCGGCGCTGGCGCTGACCTTGGGCGGCCTGCTGGTTGCCTACATCGTTTCGCTCAACCGGCGCCTGCGCGCCAGCCTGGCCCAGCTGGAAACGGCCAACGGCGAACTGGCCCGGCTATCGACCACCGACGCGCTGACCGGCCTGTTCAACCGCCGCCACTTCGACGCGGCGCTCGACCTCGAACTGGCGCGCGCCCGCCGCCACGGCCTGCCGCTGACGCTGATGATGATCGACGTCGATGAATTCAAGAAATACAACGACGCTCTTGGCCACCCGGCCGGCGACGCCTGCCTGCGCAGGATCGCCGCGATCCTGCGCGACAACTCGCAGCGCGCCAGCGAATTCGCCGCCCGCGTCGGCGGCGAGGAATTCGCCGTCGTCGCCTGCGGCCTGACGGCAGATGAAGCGCTGGCCCAGGCCGAGCGCATGCGCCAGGAGACCATCAGTGCCGGCATCGCCCACCCTGGCCGCGCCGATGGCCGGATCAGCATCAGCATCGGCATCAGCGGCCGTGCTGCCAGCGAGCTGCCGGCCAGCGCCAGCGAACTGATCGCCGAAGCCGACGCGGCGCTCTACCAGGCCAAACACGAAGGACGCAACCGCTGCGTCCTGCACGCCGCGCCTTAGGCCGCCCGCCTCAATCAAGCGGCCGTCCCGGCGTTCCCGCCGCGTGCTGCTTCCACACCCGACGCAGATCGCGCGCCGAGGCAAAGCCGGCGCCCTCGGCGGCGCGCTCGACGCTCTGCCCCTGGCCAATCAACTGCCGCGCCAGCTCAACGCGCAGAGCATGGCGGTAATCGAGGAGGCCGATTCCCGCCTCGTTGCGGAACAGCCGGCTCAGGTGACGCGGGCTGACATGCACCTGCGCCGCGATCTCGCTCACCGAAATATCCGCCGCTGGGTCGCGGGCGATCAGGTCCTGCGCCTTATGCACCGCCGGGTGCAGATGGTTGCGATGGGCCAGCCAGGGCGACAGTTGCGGGTCGGCGCCGGTGCGCCGCAGGTAGATCACCATCCGTCGCGCCACCTGCGTCGCCAGCGGACCGCCGGCAAAACGCTCGACGATGGCCAGCGCCAGGTCGACGCCGCCGGCGATGCCAGCCGAGGTAAACACCGATCCGTCCTCGACGAACATCCGGTTTTCCAGCACCTGCGCGCGCGGCGCCCAGTCGCGCAGCATCTCGATCAGCGCGTGGTGCGTCGTACACCGACGGCCGTCGAGCAAGCCGGCGCGCGCCGCCAACAAGGCGCCGGAACAGATGCAGGCGAGCCGGTGGCGGGCCGGATCGAACTGCGCCTGCAGCCAGTCGATGATCGCCAAGGCCGCCGGCGTCGCGTAATCGCGCGGCTCGTCCTCGGTGCCGAGCAGGAAGACCAGGGTGTCGTCGGCCAGCGTTTCCGGCAGCGCATCGACGCGATTGATCACGCCCAGCGAATTGACGCACTCCGCCTGCGGCCCCGCCACGCGCAGGCGAAACGGCGCCCCGGCCTGCGCCGCCATGTGAATGACCTCGGCCGGCCCAGCAAAATCGAAGGCCGTATGCTGCGGATGCAGGATGAACAACATGTCCATGGCAAAACTCCCGATCAGGCCAGGCGCAGCAGCCCCGCCGCGCCGGCCATGGCAGTGTCGCACGAAGCACCGCCGGGCAGTTCGGCGGCAAACCCCAGGCGGCGCAATTCGGCCACGATGGCGGCAGCGCCGACACCGGCCACGATCACTCGCCGCACCCGCCGCCGCCACAACCAGAAACGCAGCGCCGGCGGCACGCCGCCAGCGCTGAAAGTCCGCTCAACCGGCATCGGCCAGCCGCCGACATCGCCCAAGGCCAGCGCCGGCGCGCCCTGCCACCAGCGCTCGAACAGCCGCCGCGCCAACGGCGAATCGCCATCTACGCCAGCCGGCAACGGCAACAACAGCAAGACCTCGCGTTCCATGATTGTCTCCCAGGACGGTTTCCCTGGAGACGTAGCTTAGGCGGGTACCCGAACGCGCGACAGACCGGAACGGGACCAGAAGCGGACGGAATCGGACACGGACAGAGTTCAAACAGGGTGAGCAGAGAAGCGCCATGCCCAGCATCAAAAAAACTTTCTGTCATATGCCCTTGGCTTCAACCTAGAATAGCGGCCAATCATTTCAAGCTCACCAGGACGAGGACAGGACATGGCAAACCAGATCGACTACAAATTCATCAGCGACCGCGAGGGCGGGAGCATCACCGAGGCCTATGTTCCGGCGAGCGAGGTGAGCAAGAGCGGCGTGACGGTGGCGACGGGTTTCGACCTTGGCCAGCGCAACGAGGCCGACTTGAACAACCTCGGCCTGTCCGCCGAACTGGTCAGCAAACTCAAGCCCTATCTCGGCAAGACCGCCAAGGCGGCGACCGACGCACTGAGCGCCAAGGGCCTGACCATCTCCGCGGCGGAAGCAACGGAGATCGACAAGGCGGTGAAGGCCAAGGAAGTCGACAAACTGAAGCGCCGCTACGCGGCCGCCATCGACAACACCGCGAAAACCGACTTCTACTCGCTGCCAGCCGAAGCACAAACCGTCATCGCCTCGGTATCCTTCCAGTACGGCGACCTCAGCGCCAAGACGCCGAAATTCTGGAAAGCCGTCAGTAGCCAGGACTGGGCCGAAGCGGTCAAACTGCTGCGCGCCTTCGGCGACGCCTACCCGACGCGGCGCGGACTGGAAGCCACCCTGCTGGAGAAAATCGTCAAGTGAAGCGCCTCCTCCCCCTCCTGCTCTTCGTTGCCGCCTGCGCCGCCGTGCCGGGCAAGCCCGCCGAACGCGACATCTTCAACGCCGGCCTGCGCCAGGCCTGGGCGAACGAGGCGCAGACGATGGCCGCCGTCCGGCCGCCGCTACGCTTCGCCAACGGCCACACGGTGCGCGACTGTCACGGCTACCTGACCGAGCAAGCCCGCGCCGCGGTCGACGAAGCAGTCAACAATCGCGGCCTCGCCCAGGCCTACCTGGTGTGCGACGCGCTGGCCCTGCTCGACCAGGCCAAGGCGCTGCCGCCGGCGGCGACCCAAGCGTCGTCCTACGGCCACGAACTGCTGCAGCGTCTCGACCTGCGCAGCTTCCCGTCGTCGCTGCGACCGCGCCTGGGCGAGACGTTCACGCTCGCCGCCATCGGCGGCGCCGTACCGCAAGTCGAAACCCACGCGGTAACGCTGGAGACCGAAGACTGGCGCTACCGCTTCGAAGTCATCGCCGACATCGTCGCCGCCGACGGCGGACGCGAATGGCTGGTCTGGTTCAGCGACGAGGCGAAAGCCGGCAACTATCGCGGCTATGCGACGCTGCGCCTGCCCGTCGCGGCGGCGCACGGCCCGCTCGTCGCCCGGCCTTGAGCACACCGCCGACGGGGCCTCAAGCGGCCAGTGCCCGCGCCAGCAGCACCGCCACATGCACCGCGTCGCGGCCGCTGCCGTCCGCGATCTGGTGGCGACAGGAGAAGCCGTCGGCAACGATCAGCGTGTCTTCACCCGCAGCGCGCACCGCCGGCAGCAGCGCGAGTTCGGCCATGGCCAACGAGACGTCGTGGTGTTCGGCTTCCAGGCCGAAACTGCCAGACATGCCGCAGCAACTGGCGTCGATGATCTCGAACTCGAAATTCGGTATCCAGGCGAGCACCTTCTTCACTGACTTCATCGCGCCGAAGGCCTTCTGGTGGCAGTGGCCATGCACCAGCGCGCGGCCGCCGGGAATCGGCTTGAGGGCGAGCTTCAGCCCCTTGTTGCCTTCGCGCATGAGGAATTCCTCGAACAGGAAGGCCTGCTTGGAAAGCTGGCCGACCTCGGAGCCAAGGCCGAGGCTGAAGAACTCGTCACGCAACGCCAGCAGGCAGGAAGGTTCAAGGCCGACGATGGGCGTGCCGGCGGCCAGCGCCGGGGCGAGCGCGGCCATCACCCGGCGCGCTTCGATCCGGGCTTCCTCGACCAGCCCCTGCGACAGGTAGGTGCGGCCGCAGCACAGCGGGCGCTCCGGCTCGGTGTCGGTTTTTACCGGTTCGAGCACGTCGACCGCGTAACCGCCAGCACGCAGCACCTTGAGCGCGGCCGTCGCGATTTCCGGCGTGTAGTAATGCGTGAAGGTGTCGACGAAGAGCACCACCTTGCCGCGTTCGCCGCTGGCCGGCGCGGCGTCGGCCTTGAAGCCGGTGGCGACGATTTCCGGGATCGGCCGGCGGGCCGAGATGCCGAGCCAGCGCTCGGCGAGTTTTGCCCCCCAGGGCGAGGCATTGCGCCAGCGCACCAGCACCTCCAGCGTTGGTCGCCATTCGTTCAGCCAGCGCGGCAGTGCGCCGAACAGCCGGGCGCGACGTGAAACGCCCAGGCGCTCGTTCTTCTGCGCCAGGTATTCGGTCTTGATCAGCGTCATGTCGACCGCGCTCGGACATTCCTTCTTGCAGCCCTTGCACGACACGCAGAGGTCCATCGCGGCAGCGAGGTCGGGATGGGCGAAGGGGTCTTCGCCCAACTCGCCATTGAGCGCCGCCTTGAACGCCTTGACCCGGGCGCCGGTCGAATGCGCCGGGTCGTGCGTGATGCGAAAGCTCGGGCACATCACGCCCTTGCCGTCGCGCTGGCACTGATGGTTGTTCATGCACACCGCCACCGCCTTGGCGTAGTTGCCGCCGGTGGCGGGAATGCCGGCGTAGGCGTCGCCGACGCCGTAGGTGTCGTAGGCCGACCAGTCGAGATGGGTTTTCATGACTTTCAGGCAAGCAAAATCAGCGCCACAACAAAGCATAGCCAAATCAATGACCTGCGCAAAAACAACTTGTCACATTCGCGACAATGCCGAACCCGGCCAGCGATATTCGGCCTGCGGTTCGACAGGCAGGCGCCATCCCTGAGAGAATCGCCCCATGACTCCCGCCGCCCCCAGAACACCGCCGGCCGCGCGCAGGCCGCCGCGCTTTCACCGTTCGCCCGCGCTGCCTTTCGTCGAAGCGCGCAGCGCCGCCGACTCGCAGGCCTGCTACCGGCTGGCGCCCGGCGACCGGTCGTCATCCCGCCCGAACAGGTACACGCTTGCAACCCGGAAGACCACGCCGCCTGGAGCTACCGCATGCTCTACCTCGACGCCGCGTGGATGGACGATTTCCTGGCCACGCATGCTGCCGGCGCTACCTTCGCCAAACACCCCTGGCAGCTTTCCCGCGACCCGCTCGCCTATGAGCGTTTCGGCCAGGTTTTCGCCGCCTGCCACGAAAGCACCGACCCGGCCCCGTTCGCCACCGCCCTCGGCCATCTGCTCGCCACCCCGGCCGGCGAACAGACGCTCTACGGCCTGTGGATGGCCGCCACCGTCTTCGCCTGGGACGCCCTGATCGCCCGCAGCGTCGCCCCCCCCCGCCTGCTCAACTGGTTCCGCCACCACCTGCGCCACATCGAACGCGGCTCGGGCGTGGTCATGCTGGCGATTGCGGCGGGGATTGCGGTGAGACAAGACGAAACAACATCCTGTCGTATAACAACAAAGTATCGCCTAGCAGCCTGTCGGTCTTGAGGCGCCCAGGCTGATGAAATTGAGCCAGGATGGCCGAAATTCGCTGAATTTTGCTTTAAGACGAACGATTTTTCCTGGTTTTTGCTACTGCGGACGCAATACGGCCATGCGCTTCAAATTCCACGCGAGGCAAACCAGCGTCCATTCACCCGTGACTTTCGTGAGGCCGCGCAGGGAGAACTGACGAAAGCCCAGCTCGGACTTGATGATGCCGAACACGGGTTCGACGGTTTGCTTGCGCAGTGCATAGAGTGCTCGGCCGGCCTTGGTCTTCATTTTGTGCGCCATGGCTTGGGCAGGCGTTGCATCGGCCGGCAAGGCGACCGGTTCGGTAAAGCGTTCCAGCGGCGCCGGGTGGTGTTCATCCCGTTTCACCGCAATGAACGGGTCGATGCCGTGTGCCTCGCAGGCTTCGATATTCCTGACACTATAAAAACCCGTATCTGCCACGAGTGCCTTCGGCTCACCCAGAGAGGCAGGCAGCGTTGCCAACTGCTCAAGCATCGGCACCACCTGTTCCTTGTCGTTGCAGGCTTGCGTGGCATCCAGTGCAACAACCAGCATGCTGTCCGTGTCGACCGCCGCCTGGGCGTTGTACGCTTGCTCAAAGCCACCGCCTGGCACCGGCATGATCCGCGATTGTTCATCCTTCAAATTAAGCTGGTCTTGCGCCTCGGGTCCTGCCACCGGCGGTTTCGGCGGCTTGCCACCAGGCTTCTTGCCGCTTTCCTTGGTCTTCTGTTCGCGTCGCGCCAGCTTGGCCTCGTACTCAGCTTGCTCTTTCTCGAAGCGGGCTTTGGCGCGCTCTTCAATCTTGGCTTTGGCTGTGGCCATGGCCGCCAGTCGTGCCTGGCGGCGGGCGATTTCTTCGGGCAGATTCATGCCATCTGGCACGGCGGATTGGTCAGCCTGTTCGGCCTGCGCCAGCAAGGATTCGACTTCCGCTTTGAGCTGGATTTCAAGCTGCTCGATGTGCCCGTGCGACAGCGCACTATGGCGCAAGGCATTCGCCTTGATCTTGGTGCCGGCCAGACTCACCGTGCCCAGCTTCAACAGTTTCATTTCCCGCGCCATCTCCAGCACTTGCACGAACAGCCCGGCCAACTCGTCGAGAAAGCGCCGGCGAAAGCTCGCCAGCGTGTCATGGTCAGGGTGCGTGCCGGCCGCTATGAAGCGAAAGGCCACCGAGTCATAGGTCGCCCGCTCAATCTTTCGACTTGAGAAAACGCCGTTGGCGTAGCCATAGACCAGCAAGGACAACAACACCGAGGGGTGATACGCCGTGCTACCCCGTCCAGCGTAGGCTTTCTCCAAGGCGCTGATATCGAGACCATCAACCACCTCGACAACAAACCGGGCAAGGTGGTCTTCCGGCAGCCATTCATCAACAGAGGGCGGGAGTAGATAACCAATCTGACGGTCAACAGGATGGAAGCGACTCATTTCTTGGGCGGGTGTCGGTGGGTAGGCCGTCATTATCCCATCAGGGCAGGGTTAGTCCGACAGGCTGCTAGGCGAGTGCGGAGACCCTGCAAAAAGCGGCGAGGCTACCTTGGCTACCTTGAACTATTCATGCAACATCTTCCTCATCGGTCACGTTCAGCGCGAAATCGCGGTCACGCTTCGGCGAAATCACCGGTCACGATGGCGTGAAATACGCAGTTCGCTTTCACAAACCCCGCCTTCACCCTTCAGACACGCCTTCACAAGCTTGCCCTTGCCTTCGGCTAGTGGTTATTCTTATCGCATGCAACAAGATCGGTACTCCCACTGGGGACTTACACCCCGTTACATCGCGCCCATGCTGGGCGCACACCCTTCGTTCGAGCGAACTGCCGAGAAGCTGCGCTTCTCGGTACTCTCGCTTCGCTCGGCAGCCCCTCAACTCAAACGTTATCACCCAAAAGTGCAATGGGTAACAAAAAGGTGACATATGGATGATTTAGAAACTGCTGTTAACGAGGTGTCGATGCTAGTAAAGCAGGCATCATTGTTCCTGAGAGATTCAATTAAGACTTTTGGAGAAGATAAAAATCCATCAACGAATGTAGATATCCTAATAAGTGATTTTCTTAGCGATTCATTGAGGCGCGTTGTCGATGTCGATGTGCTTAGTGAAGAGTCTGCATCAAGCTTTAATTGGACGAGCGAGCGCATTTGGTTGATTGATCCGATTGATGGAACCATGAACTTTATAGCGGGCGCTCCTGATGTTGCTATTTCAGTAGCATTGGTTGATAAAAATTTTAATGCAGTTCTTTCCGTAATATATCTACCTTTTTATGATGAGGTTTATACAGCAATTAAGAATCGAGGAGCATATTTAAATGAAAAACCAATCAATCATGAACATCCAAAATTAGATATCGTCGCGTATGGGTTACCTGCTGATGCATCAGTTAGGCTGGATCAAATCGCCAAAGCAATCACTATTTTAATTCGGAATGGGTATATTCTCAGACAGTCCGGTTCAGCAGCACTAGATATATGCCGTGTTGCTAAATGCACATGGAAAGCGTTCTTTGAAGACGGCTTGTACGTGTGGGATGTGGCTGCTGCAAATCTAATCGCTTTAGAAAGTGGATGCAGTACTTTCATTGCATTGTCAGGGGATAGCTATCAATGCAACTATATCTCATGCAATACGGAAACCTTGCTCGACGAAATGAAAAGACTTTTGGGATAAATAATCATGGATATTCTATCTATAATAATCGGTTTAATTGGCCTAATTCCATTAGCTTACCTTTCTTATAGTTATCTATTGGATTATTTTCCCACGAGAAAATTTCTGGCTTTCGATAAATCCTCGAACCTTGATGTAATAATAACAACCTCCTCTGTTTCTACCTCTCCAAAAGGAGCCAAGGTCCAAAGAGCAACTACAGGGATAGGGCAGGTACAAGGAGTTTCCCATTTATCAAAATTTATAGGGAAATTTTATAAGAATAAGGCTATTTACGTTCATTTGGGGAGGGGATTGGCGCTTAGACCTGTTGGTGATTTGGTTCTCTTGGGAGGGCCGTCAAAGAATGATTACAGTGAGCGTTTTTTGCAAAAATTTGCGCATAACAACCCTGACCTTCAGTTGGAAGTCAATGATAATGATGCAAAGATCAAAATAAAAGGCAACACATACGATACTTCAGTTTTAAGTATTCAGAAAGGACTTCCTGCCAAGGATGTGTGTTTGGTGATTTGCTGGAAAAACCCATTCTCTCCAGTTACAAGCTCAACTCGATCTGTGTATTGCGCGGGCTTAACATCATATGGAACAAGTGGTGCGGCATTATGGCTGTTTAACGATATTTTAACTGCGAAGGGTAGGTTCGAAGAACTAAGAAAGAAAGTTGGGATTAAATCACCTAATTTTTTAGCAGTGCTGAGTGCTGACATCGTAAATGGGGGAGTAGCCGCCGTGGAGTTGTTGGATGTGTACAAGATATAGAGATAATCGGGTAGCCAGGGGATTTCTCTTCCCAATCCTCGTGACTTAGCAGTTTGGCATACTTCGGCGCCGACATGACCCGCTTGCGCTATAATTTGTAACGTAACCAATTGATATTTATAGGCTAAATGTGACGGCCTAAATATGTCAACACACTTTCCCGGCTCGCCGCTTTCATTCAGAGCCCCGCTTTTCTTGAAACCGCCCGCCGTAGCCCTCGGCATTTCACTCGCCAACGCGATCTGACCTTTCCTTGCCTGATCGCCTTCCTGCTCTCCGGCGTCCGGGGCGCCGTGCAGGTTGAACTGGACGCCTTCTTTGCCTTGCTGGGCAGGCGAACCCGGTTGTGCCGCAAGGTTTCTGCCAGCGCTTTCTCGAAGGCGCGCAGCCGCCTTTCTGCCAATGTATTCGAGCCGCTCAATGCGGAATTGCTGCGCCTGGTCGATGACTGCATTCTCGCGCAGCCACTCTGGCAAGGCTTGCGAGTCCTGGCCGCCGACGCTTCCAAAGTTCGCCTGACCTTGCTCGACCAGGAGGGCAAGCGCAGTATTCGCGAGGCCACCTTGTTCGGCTTGTTTCGCCCAGGCATCGAGTTGTTCGATTCGCTGATCCTGCACAGCGCTCTGGTCGGCGAACGGCAGATGCTGTTCGAGCGCCTGGACCGCTTGGGCAGCCAGGACATGCTGGTGCTGGATCGGGGTTATCCAGGCGCCTGGCTGGTAGCGGCCTTGCTCCATCGAGGCATTCCGTTTTGCATGCGCTGCGATTCTTCGTCGACTTTTGCGACCGTCACCCAGTTCATGCGCTCCGGCCAGGCCGAAGCCGTGGTGACACTGCCGCCGCCACATCGCCAGGATGCCATCGATTATGAGTGTCCCCGCCAGGCATCGACCATGCGCTTGATCCGCCAGGTGACGCCGGCCGGCAAAGTACGCGTACTCATGACTTCCCTGCTCGATACCGGAGCCTATCCCGCGGCGGTTTTCAGCGATCTTTACCACCGCCGCTGGCGTATCGAGGAGGCCTTCAAGCGTCTCAAGCATCGTCTCAATCTTGAGCACACCTCCGGTCTGACCTGGCTGGCCGCCTATCTGGCCACCGAACAACGCCTGCCAACGGGATCGCCCTGCATACCGTTCTACACAACTCATGTGGCATCGTAAATTGCCCGCATATGTTCCATTCCCTCGACGAAATCCCGCAAACGTTGCATGCCCAGCCAAAGGGTTTTGACGCCGGGTTCGCCGTCGCCTTTTCTGCCGAGGAAGCCGCCGAGCATGGCGATTTGTCGAACGACTTCGCGCATCGACGGTGCGGTCTTGGGGATGGCCTTCTTTGCCAGAATGTAAGCGCCTTTCCACTCGGTTTCGGTGAAGAGCGCGCTGGCCTCCAGGTCGGGATGGATTCGCCCCAGCTTGACCAGACGGGCCAACCGCCAGGAAACCACCAGATAGACGGCCAATGCCAGTTCCAGCTTGGCAACGCTGCCCAGTTGCAATGCTTCCACCCGGCAACCGTTCTTGAGCACATGGAAGAAGGTCTCAATCTCCCAGCGGCAGCGATACCAGTCAATCAACTCGACTATGGCGGTATGGCTTTCAACCGTCAGGTTGGTCAGCAAACGCCACTCCAACGGCTTGCAACCCGCCGGGGCGCCGATCTCTCTGGCGATCAGACAGGTGACCGACAATTGACCACCCCGACCATCCGGCAGACTGATTGGGCGCGCCCAAAGCTGTTGCCGTACTTCCCGCGCCGCTTGCCCCTGGCGCGCTGCCATCATGAACTCGACCTCGCCCAAAGGCGCATCGGCAAGCACGCTTGCCCACAATTTGCCGCCGTCCGGCAAACTACGGTTGTGTTGCGAGCGGATCAGCCAGTCTGCCGGCGTACCCAATTGGTGCGCACACTGCATCAATTCAAGAATGTCGGCTTCGCGGTCGGCGACATAGACGAGGCGATTGCCGGACATTTCCTGGGCCGTCTCGGCAACACGTTGATAGCCTTCGATCCAGCGTCGGCTTTCGAGAATGCCGGGGCGTTGGCCGTCTTCTCCCTTGGCTTCGCGAGCCCACATCCAGGCATCTGTCACGCCGAGTGGTTCGCGACCCGGCGTCACCACATACGTCGCGTGCAGGTATATGCCGCGCTGCACTTCGTGGGAGAGAGGCCCAAGGCCTACCATCTCTTGCCCATTGAAATCCAGCTCCGTCGTGTCTTGCAGGCACAGGAGCACCGGATGCTGGCGCATTCGGGCTTCGCTACATGCCATATGCGGCGCCAGCATATCCTGCCAGCCGAGCGCCCGTTTCTGCTCGCTCGACTGCTCGAAAAATCGGTACGCTGCCTGCGTTTCCGACCAATCACCACACGCCCCAGGAATGCTCGCCGTCGGCTTGTCAGCAAACCATGTCGCCAGCTTCACCAACCGTTGATTCAGCCGTTCATCTCCCAATGCCGCTCCGGCAAACTCTTCCATCGCCCACGCCTCCATCATCGTCTTTCCATAGAAAAGACAACTCGAAAGCAACGGGTGTACCAGATTGCTGCGCCCAACCGCAAAATCAGCAGGAAAAATCATCGGCTCAGACTATGCAAATTGCGTTGTGTGGAACGGTATGCGCCCTGGCGGGTCAATCGCACCATCGCTTTCAGCCACCTTTGCCGCCTCCTGCCGCGCGTCCTCGCATGCATGTTTCGTATGACCGCCCGCATCGCCGTCGAACTCTTCTGTGAAATCGCCAGCAACCTTCAGAAATTCGTCTCCGGACGAAGCCGGCCTCGACCAATCCGCCCCAAGCCACACAAGTCGCATGCCTACAAGACCGCTCCATGACAAAGGGCTAAGTCACGAGGATGGATCACGACCCCCGACGTGCCGGACGAACACCAGCGTGAAACTCCGCCCGCTTAAGCTGCGAAAATGCAGCGCCTGCATGGCGCCGCTGAATCCCTGGTAGCGATGCGCCTGTCCTTCCGCAGTCACGAAATCGACCTCGCCAATGCCGCTGTTACGACCAACAACCAGTGCCGGCCAGTCGGGTTTGCCGAACGTGCCGACCAGGGTGAACTGTGCTGACTTCTGAGCTTGCAGCAAGGCACGCTGGCTACCGTAGAAGAGCCCACCTCCGGACTGAAGCATCAGCAACACACCGAGCAGCACCAGTAGTGCCAGCCCCAGCACCAGCAGGCGCCGCCGTCCGGTACTGCCAAACAGGGTGATCAGCATTCCGGCTCAGAGGGCAGGCCGCGCGCATGGGCAATCCGCTCTGACCGCAACATATCCGTATCGTCCATGATCTCTCCCAGCGCCATCGTCCGACCGATTCTAGTGTAAGAAACCCGCCCCCCAGCACGACCAATCTCCAACTCAAGGAGACGTCATCATGCTCGAAACCCTTTCCCCCGCCGTTCTCGGCCTCGCCCTGCTGGCGGGCAGCCTGACCACGCTGTCGCCCTGCGTTTTTCCCGTGTTGCCGCTGGTGGTTGGCGGGGCGGTGCAGCAGAACCGGTTGGCACCGGTGGCGATGGGCGTTGGCATGGCGCTGTCGTTTGCGCTGATCGGGGTGCTGCTCGGCGCGCTCGGGCCGGCGTTGGGGATTGATGGCGACCATGTGCGGACTTTCGGCGGCTGGCTGTTGCTGGTTTTTGGTCTGGTCATGCTGGTGCCGGCGCTCAATGCGCGCTTCACCGAATGGATGCTGCCCATCGCCAGCCAGGCCAACGCCGCGTCGGCGCGGCTGAATGGCAGTTCGCTGAGCGGCGCTTTTCTGCTTGGCGGCGTGCTCGGGCTGGTCTGGAGTCCCTATTCCGGGCCGCTGCTCGGCGCCGCGTTGAGTCTGGTGGCGGCAGAAGGCGGGGCGCTACGTGGCGGCGTCGTACTCGGGCTGTTCGGCATCGGCGCGGCGGTGCCGCTGGTTGGTGTCGCCTACGCTTCGCGCGCCGGTTTCGGCCGCGCCCGGGGCTGGGTGATGCAACACATCGGCCGCATCAAGACCCTGTTCGGCATCCTGTTGCTGCTCACTGGCATCGCCATCCTGAGCGGCGCCGACAAGTGGCTGGAAGCGCGGATTGTTGAACATCTGCCGGATTCCTGGGTCCGACTCACCACGCTTTTCTGAAATCATCTGTAAGAAACCCGGCCCCGGCGCCGACGAATCAACAGGCAGGCTTTCTGCCCTCACCCCCACCTCAACGGAGATCATCATGAAAAAGCAAACCCTCACCTCGCTGGCCATCGGTTCCGCCTTTGCCGCCGTCGCCCTGACCCCGGTTGCCCACGCCGCCGCCGACAACCCCTTCGCCGCCAAGCAGCTGTCGGCCGGCTACCAGCTGGCGCAGGCCGACACCAAAGGCAAGGACGGCAAATGCGGCGAAGCGAAATGCGGTGCCGACAAGAAGGCGGCTGAAAAGAAGAAGGACGGCAAGTGTGGCGAAGGCAAGTGCGGTGCCGAGAAGAAGGCTGCCGACAAGAAGAAGGACGGCAAGTGCGGCGAAGGCAAGTGCGGCGCTGCCAAGTAAGCCCAGACGGTCCGGGCCGGTGCCTTGCGCCGGCCCATTTTCAAGGAATTCCCCATGCCACAATCCCTGATTCCCCGCCAGACGGTCCCGGCGCTCGATGTGCCGCGGCTTTCCGGCAAGCGCCTCGCGCTTGCTGCCGGTGAGGCGCCGACCTTCACGCTGCTGGTTTTTTACCGCGGTTATCACTGCCCGCTGTGCCGGGCTTACCTGACCGAACTAAACCGCCTGCACGACGAATTCACCGCCCGTGGCGTGGTCGTCAAGGTGCTGTCGTCGGATAGCGAGGAACGCGCCCGTCGCGCCGCCGACGAATGGTCGCTCGACAAGCTCGACCTCGGCTACGGCCTGAACGAGGCCGATGCCCGCGCCTGGGGCCTGTACATTTCCACCAGCCGCGGCCTGACGTCGGCCGGCGTCGAGGAACCGGCGCGCTTTTCCGAGCCCGGCATCTTCCTGATCCGCCCCGATCTCACCCTGTACTGGGCCAACGTGCAGACCATGCCCTTCGCCCGGCCGCACTTCAAGGACCTGCTCGGCGCCATCGACTTCGTCGTCGCCAAGGATTACCCGGCGCGCGGAGAAGCCTGATGCACGCCCGTCCGCCGCATGGCGCCGGCCTCGGTTTCCGGCGCGAACTGATCGCCCCGCTGCAGGCCGGCGTGCCGGCAGTCATCGATTTCTTCGAGCTGGCGCCGGAAAACTGGGCCGGCATGGGCGGGCGCTCGGCGCGCCAACTGCGCGAATTCACCGAGCGCTACCCCTTCGTCTGCCACGGCCTGTCGCTGTCGCTGGGTGGCAGCGGGCCGCTCGACACGGCGCTGCTCTACCGCATCCGCGATTTCATGCGCGAACACGGGATGACGCTGTACACCGAACACCTCTCCTGGTGCGCCGACGACCGCCAACTCTACGACCTGCTGCCGATCCCGCAGACCGAGGCCGCCGTGCGCTGGACCGCCGAACGCATCCTGCGCGCCCAGGACATCCTCGGCCGGCAGATCGGCATCGAGAACGCCTCGACCTACGTCGAGCCGCCCGGCGCCGAGATGAACGCCGCCGAATTCATCAGCGCCGTGGCCGAGGCCGCCGACTGCCTGCTCCACCTCGACGTGAACAACATTTACGTCAACAGCCGCAACTTCGGTTTCGACGCGCACGAATTCCTCGCCGCGCTGCCGCTGGCGCGCACCTGCTACGTCCATGTCGCCGGCCACTACGTCGAGCCGGACGGGCTGATCATCGACACCCACGGCGCGCCGGTGATCGACCCGGTGTGGGCGCTGCTCGCCGACGCCTACGCGCGCATCGGCGGCGAAGTGCCGACCTGCCTCGAACGCGACTTCAATTTCCCCGATCTGGCGGCCCTGACTACGGAAATCGACACCATCGCCCGCCTGCAGGCCGCGGCAAAGCAGCGCAAGGCGGCCTGAACATGACATTCCAGAACTTCCAGCAAGCCTTCGCCCGCCACCTGCGCGACCCGCAACGCGCGCCGCGCCCGGCCGGCGTGCCGGCGCGCGGCATGGCCGTGTACCAGGAACTGGTCGGCAACAACCTGCAGGGCTTTGTCGACAGCGCCTTCCCGGTCTGCCGCACGCTGCTCGGCGAGGCGCGCTGGTTGCGCCTGGGGCGCCGCTTCCGCCGCGACTGGCCGCTGCGCACGCCGTGGTTCCGTGAAATCCCGCGCGAATTCATGCGTTTCCTGGCCGACACGCCCGGCCTGCGCCTGCCGCGCTGGCTGCCGGAGCTGGCGCATTACGAATGGGTCGAGCTCGCTGCCGACATCGCCGACGCGCCGATCCCGGCGCACGACCCGGGCGGCGACCTGCGCCACGGCACGGTCGTCCTCAACCCGGTGCTGTTCAACCTCGCCTACGCCTGGCCGGTACACCGCATCGGCCCCGACTGGCGCCCGCGCAAGGCGCAGGCAACACAGTTGCTGGTCTATCGCGACGCCGACGACATCGTCCGCTTCAGCGAAACCAACCCGGTCACCGCCCGCCTGCTCGCCCTGCTTGCCGAAACCCCACAGAGCGGCGAGGCGGCCTGTCGCCGGCTGGCTGCCGAACTGCAGCACGCCGACCCCGACCGGCTGGTCGATTTCGGCGTCGAGCTGCTGGCCGAACTAAGCCGCCAGGGCGTCGTCCTCGGCAGCGCCTAGGTAGCTGCGCGCGTAGCGCCGGCCCAGGCTGGTCAGGATTTCGTAGCCGATGGTGCCGGCCCGGCCGGCAATGGCGTCGACACCATTGACCGGGTCGGCCAGGTCGACGTAATCGCCTTCGCCGAGCCGGCCTTCGGGCAGCTCGGTGATGTCGACGATCAGCGTATCCATCGAGATGTTGCCGACCAGCGGCAGCGCCACGCCATCGCAGCGGGCGACGCCGCGATTGCTCAGGCTGCGCAGGTAGCCGTCGGCATAGCCGACCGCCAGCGTCGCCAGGCGCGAGTCGCGGCCCGCCGTCCAGGTATGCGAGTAACCGACTGCCGTACCGGCGGCGATCCGCCGTATCTGCAGCACCTTGCCCTGCAGGCGGACCACCGGGCGCAGCGGGTTGGCCTGGCCGGCCACCGGCGCCACGCCGTAGAGCGCGGCGCCGGGGCGGACGAGGTCGAAATGGTAGTCGGCGCCGAGAAAGATCCCCGACGAATTGGCCAGGCTGGCCTTGACCCCGGGCAGGCGCGCCAGCGCCGCGCGGAAGTCGGCGAGCTGGCGGCGGTTGATCGGCGTCGCCGGGTCTTCGGCGCTGACCAGGTGGCTCATCAGGCAGCGCAATTCAATGCCGGCCAGGCCGTCGGCGCTGGCCAGCAGTTGCGCGAATTCGCCGGCGTCCAGGCCGAGCCTGGCCATCCCGGTGTCGATCTGAAGGATCGCCGGCAGCGGCCGACCGAGCCGGCCGGCCAGCGCCCGCCAGGCGGCGACCTGGGGCAGGCTGTTGAGCACCGGCTGCAGGCCGTGGCGGACGAACTCGGCCTCGCTGCCCGGATGCGCGCCGTGCAGCACCGACAGCGTCGCGTCGGCCGGCAGCAAGGGGCGCAGCACGATGCCCTCGTTGAGGTGGGCGACGAAGAACTGGCGGCAACCGGCGCGGTATAGCGCCGGCGCCACCTGCGCCGCGCCCAGGCCGTAGGCGTCGGCCTTGACCACGGCGCCGCAGTCGCCGCTGGCCAGGCGGCCGCGCAGGTGGCGCCAGTTGTCGCAGAGGGCGTCAAGGTCGATGCTCAGGCGGGCGCCGTAGGCGGCAAAAGCCTCGCCGCTCATGCCTTGCTCCGCGCCGCGGCCAGCGCCGCCTGCCGGTTGCGCTCGTGCTTGGCCCAGTATTCCTGGCTCAGGCGGACGACGACCGGCGCCAGCAGCAGCAGCGACACCAGGTTGGGCAGTGCCATGAAGGCGTTCAGGGTGTCGGCGACCAGCCACACGAAGTCGAGCTGGGTGACCGCGCCGACCAGGACGAAGACCGTCCACAACACGCGGTAAGGCACTTCGACCGCGGTGCCGACCAGGTATTCCCAGCACTTTTCGCCGTAGTAGGCCCAGCCGAGGATGGTGGTGAAGGCAAAGACGGTGATGGCGATGGCCAGGAACTGCCCGCCAAACCCCTGGAAAGCCGCGTCAAAGCCGGCGGCACTAAGCGCCGCGCCCTTCAGGCCGCTGTTCCAGACGCCGGTGACGATCAACACCAGGCCGGTCATCGTGCACACGATGATGGTGTCGATGAAGGTGCCCATCATGCCGATCAGGCCGGATTCGACCGGGTTCTTCGTCTGCCCTGCCGCCTGGGCGATGCCGGCGGTGCCGAGACCGGCTTCGTTGGAGAAGATGCCGCGGGCGACGCCGTAGCGGATCGCCATCATCACCGCCGCGCCGGCAAAACCGCCGGTGGCGGCCACCGGGTTGAAGGCGCTGTCGACGATCAGCATCAGCGCAGCCGGAATCTGTTCGGCGTAGAGGCCGAGCACGATCAGCGAGGCGACGATGTAGCCGACGCACATGAAGGGCACCAGCTTTTCCGCCACGGCGCCGATGCGCTTGACGCCGCCAAGCAGGACGAAACCGGTGCAGGCCGCCATGATCACGCCGGACACCCAGGGATTGACGCCGAAAGCGCTATCGAGCGCACCGGCGATGCTGTTCGACTGGACCATGTTGCCGATGCCGAAGCCGGCCAGCCCGCCGAAGATGGCGAAGGCGGTACCGAGCCAGCGCCAGTGCCGGCCGAGGCCGTTCTTGATCGCGTACATCGGCCCGCCCACCTGCTCGCCACGGTCGTCGGTCTCGCGGTAATGCACGGCGAGCACGACTTCGGCGTACTTGGTGGCCATCCCGACCAGCGCCGTCATCCACATCCAGAACATCGCCCCCGGCCCGCCGACGGCAATCGCCGTCGCCACGCCGGCGATGTTGCCGGTACCGACGGTGGCCGCCAGCGCCGTCATCAGCGCCGCGTAAGGGGTGATCTCACCGGGCGCGCCGGGTACTGCCTTGCGCCCGCGCCAGACCATGGCGAAGCCGGCGACGATCTTGGTGATCGGCATGAACTTCAGGCGCAGCTGCAGGTAGAGGCCGGTGCCAAGAATGGCAACCAGCATCGGCGGCCCCCAGACCAGGTCGTTGATGGCGGTGATGAATCCGGTCATTGTCTCCATGTTTTTTCTTTCTCTGTCAGGGTTGGGAAATCAGGCGTAGCGGGCGACGCCGAGGTCGTCCACGTCGATGTCGGGGGTTTTGCCGGAAAGCAGGTCGGCGACGACTCGGCCGGTGCCGGTCGCCATCGTCCAGCCGAGCGTGCCGTGGCCGGTGCTCAGGGTCAGGTTGGGGTAGCGGGTCTTGCCGATGATCGGCGTGCCGTCCGGGGTCATCGGGCGCAGGCCGGTCCAGAATTCGGCACGGGCGACGTCGCCGCCCTGCGGGAAGAGATCGCTGACGACGAACTCCAGCGTCTGGCGCCGCCCTTCGTCCAGATTCAGGTCGAAGCCCGAGAGCTGGGCCGTGCCGCCGACGCGGATACGATCGCCAAGGCGGGTGACGGCGACCTTGTGCGTCTCGTCCATGATCGTCGACTCGGGCGCCATCTCCGGGTTGGTGATCGGCACCGTGATCGAGAAGCCCTTGACCGGATAGACCGGAATGTCGATGCCCAGCGGCTTCAGCATCTGCGTCGAATAGCTGCCCAGGGCGAGCACGTAGTGATCGGCCTGGACCTTGCCCTGGTCGGTGTTGACGGCGGTGATCTGCCGGCCGTCGTGCTCGATGCCGGTGATGCTGCTGCCGAAACGGAAATTGACGCCCAGCCCTTCGGCCATTTTTGCCAGGTTCTGGGTGAACTTGAAGCAATCGCCGGTTTCGTCGCCGGGCAGGCGCAGGGCGCCGACGAACTTGTCCTTGACCGGCGCCAGCGCCGGCTCGTAGTCGAGATAGCCGGCGCGGTCGAGCACCTGGAAGGGAACGCCGTACTCCTTGAGGATGGCGACGTCCTTGTCGATGCCGTCGAGCTGCTTCTGGGTGCGGAACAACTGCAGCGTGCCCTGGCTGCGCTCGTCGTAGCTGATGCCGGTTTCGGCGCGCAACTGCTTGAGGCAGTCGCGGCTGTATTCGGCGACGCGCACCATGCGGCTCTTGTTCACCCGGTAGGCCGCTTCCGTGCAGTTGCGCAGCATGGCCAGCCCCCAGCGCCACATCGCCGGGTCGAGCATGGGTTTGATCACCAGCGGGCTGTGGTGCATCAGCATCCACTTGATCGCCTTCAACGGCACGCCGGGGCCGGCCCAGGGGGCCGAGTAGCCGGGCGAGACTTCGCCAGCGTTGGCAAAACTGGTTTCCATCGCCGCTGCCGGCTGACGATCGAGCACCGTCACCTGGTGGCCGGCGCGGGCCAGGTAGTAGGCGATGCTGGTGCCGATGACGCCACTGCCAAGAACGAGGACATGCATGGTGAGACTCCTTGAAGAAAGCTGCTGTCTTGATGCAAGGCGTATAGCGATTCCCGTGCCAGGATTTTTATTCGTTTAAAAACAAGTATTTGCACGCAACCCCGACGACCAGGACAGCGACCGCTGTAAACATTTCGTTCCACCTCACCCAGGAAATCGCCGGCAAAAAGAAATTTTTCTTTTGAGTTCATGGCCTTGCGCGATATGTATCGTTTTTGTTACGGTGTAATGAATTCACTACAGAGCAGCAGCATGCGCATCGATGTCTTCTTCGCCGACCGTGTCGGCATCGCCCAGGAAGTCCTCGCCGAACTGGCCCGGCGCAGCCTCAACGTGACCGCCGTCGAGGTCGATCCACCGCACATCTACATCGAGGCGCCGGCGCTCGATCAGGCCGGGCTGGAGACCTTGCGCGGGCAACTGATGGCGGTCAGCGGCGTGCGCAGCGTCGAGCCGCTGGGCATGCTGCCGGGGGCGCAGCGCCGCCTCTACCTCGACACCCTGCTCGCCTCGCAGCCCGACCCGATCTTCGCCATCGACGCTGGCGGCCGCATCGCCCTCGCCAACAACGCGGCCAGCATCGCCTGCGGTATCGACGAAGCCAGCCTGATCGGCAGCCCGATCCAGGACCTGATCGGCAACCCGGAACTGCTCAAGGCCCTGATCGACGGTGGCTATCACCTGCCGGTCTGCGAAATCGTCATCAACCGCGAGCCCTACATGCTGGAAACCACGCCGCTGCACGAGAGCGGCGGCCACGTCGCCGGTGCGGTGCTGACCCTGCACGCGCCCAGCCGCATGGGCGAGCGGATGAGCGCCCTGCAGAACTTCAATGCCGGCGGCTTCGACGCGATCCTCGGCAGTTCGCCGGAAATCCTCCAGCTCAAGCAGCGCGCGGCGCGCATGGCGGTGGTCGATGCGCCGCTGCTGATCACCGGCGAAACCGGCACCGGCAAGGAACTGCTCGCCCACGCCTGCCACGCTGGCAGCCCCCGGCGCGGCCAGCCCTTCTTCGCGCTCAACTGCGCGGCGCTGCCGGAGAGCCTGGCCGAAAGCGAACTCTTCGGCTATGCCGCCGGCGCCTTCACCGGCGCGCTGCGCGGCGGCAAGCCCGGGCTGCTCGAACTGGCCGACGGCGGCACCGTCTTCCTCGACGAAATTGGCGAAATGTCGCCCTACCTGCAGGCCAAGCTGCTGCGCTTCCTCAACGACGGCAGCTTCCGCCGCGTCGGCGGCGACCACGAGCTGCGCATGAACGTGCGCATCATCAGCGCCACCCATCGCTCGCTCGACGCCATGGTCGCCAGCGGCCACTTCCGCCAGGACCTGCTGTTCCGTCTCAACGTGCTCAACCTGCACGTGCCGCCGCTGCGCGAACGCCCCGGCGACATCCTGCCGCTGGCCCAGTTCTTCCTCGGCCGCGCCTGCGCCCAGGCGGCGCGGCCGCCGATGCGGCTGGCCCAGGCGGCGTGCGCGGCGATGCTGGCCAACCCGTGGATCGGCAACGTCCGCCAGTTGCAGAACGTGATTTTCCGGGCGGTGACAATGACCGAAGGCAGCGTCATCAAGGCCGGCGACCTCGAACTGGCGCAGGAAGCGACCCCGGCCCTGCCCGGCGAGAGCGGCGATTTCGCCAGCCTGGAAGCGGCCGTCGCCGACTTCGAAAAGAACCTGCTGCAGCGCCTGTACCGCGAATTCCCGTCCAGCCGCCGCCTGGCCCAACGCCTGAACACCTCGCACACCGCCATCGCCAAGCGCCTGCGCCGCTACGGCATTTCATGAAAAAGCAGGGGCGACTGTAAGTTTTTTGCCGGCGGCGCCGACCAAAGGAAAACCCTTCCGGAGTCGACGCATGTACAAAGCCCTGATCCCCCCCATCCACCGCCTGTTCGACGGGCTCGACCTGATCGGCCTGTGGATCGGCCTGCTGACCCTGCGCATCGTGCTCGGCTGGGAATACTTCGAAGCCGGCCAGGCCAAGTTCCTCGGCGAAAACTGGTTCGCCGACATCCAGGACCGTTTCCCCTTCCCCTTCAACCTCGTGCCGCCCGAACTGAGCTGGCAGATGGCCACCTGGTTCGAGCTGATCGGCGGCATCGCGCTGGTCCTCGGCCTGGCCACGCGCTTCTTCTCGCTGTCGCTGATCGTCCTTACCGTCGTCGCCATCCTCAGCGTGCACTGGCCCGATAGCTGGCAGACGCTGGGCGAGCTGCTGCAGGGCTACGCAATCAGTGACGACGGCCATGGCAACTACAAACTGCCGGCGATCTTCCTCGCCATGCTGTTGCCGCTCCTCCTGCTCGGCCCCGGCCGCCTGTCGCTCGACCACTGGCTGCGCCGCCGCCTCGATCGCAGCGCCTGAAGCATCGCCCTTCGAAGCCCGGTCAGGGTCGCTGGAATCCGCTTCTTGCATTTATTGAGACGACCGGTCTAAAATGCAGCGCATGGATACCCCAGCGCCCCTTACCCGCAAACGCGGCCGCCCGCCAAAGCGGCCCGAAGAAAGCTTCGAAACGCGCGAACTGCTGCTGCGCGCCGGGCTGGAGGTGCTTACCGAAAAGGGGTTTGCGGCAACCGGAATCGACGAAGTGCTGAAACGGGTCGGCGTACCGAAGGGCTCCTTCTATCACTATTTCGACAGCAAGGAAGCTTTCGGGGCGGCGCTGATCGAGCGTTACGCGAGCTACTTTGCCCGCAAGCTGGAGCGCCACTTCAGGGACTCATCAATGACGCCGCTTGAGCGCATCACAGCCTTCGTCGACGACGCGCAAGCCGGCATGGCGCGGCACGATTTCCGCCGTGGCTGTCTGATCGGCAATCTCGGTCAGGAGATGGCGGCCTTGCCGGAGAGCTACCGTGGCCGTCTCAGCGCCGTGTTTGACGACTGGGAGCAGCGCCTGGCCCGTTGCCTGGAAGCCGCGCAAAAACTCGGCCAGATTCCCGGCACGGTCGATTGCGCGCAACAAGCGAGCTTCTTCTGGATCGGCTGGGAAGGCGCGGTCTTGCGCGCGAAACTCGAACGTAGCGCCAAACCGCTCGAAATTTTTGCAAATGGTTTTTTCGCCGGGCTGCAGCGGCCCTGATTTTTTTGACCTTTTATAGACGATCGGTCTAATTTACCAAGGAGACGAACATGTTCAAAGGCATTCTGATCGAGAAGGATGACGCCGGCTATCGCGCCAATCTCAAGGAGATCGACGAAGCGCAGTTGCCCGAGGGCGATGTCACCGTCCGCGTCAGTCACTCGACGCTCAACTACAAGGACGGGCTGGCCATTACCGGCAAGGGGCCGGTGGTTCGACGCTTCCCGATGGTGCCGGGCATTGATCTGGTTGGCACCGTTGAATCGAGCACCCACGCCGACTATCAGCCGGGCGACAGCGTGCTGCTCAACGGCTGGGGCGTCGGCGAAGGGCACTGGGGCGGGCTGGCCCAGAAGGCGCGGCTCAAGGGCGACTGGCTGGTGCCGCTGCCCAAGCAGTTTTCCCCGCTGCAGGCCATGGCGATCGGTACCGCCGGCTACACCGCCATGCTGTGCGTGCTGGCACTGGAGCGCCACGGGGTGAAGCCGGAGCACGGGGAAATCGTCGTTTCCGGCGCCGCCGGCGGTGTCGGCAGCGTGGCAATCGCCGTCCTGGCCAGGCTCGGTTATACGGTGGTCGCGGTCAGCGGCCGCAGCGAGGAAGCCGATTACCTCAAACGCCTGGGCGCCAGCGAAGTGCTCAATCGGGCGGACTTCTCGTCGCCGGGCAAGCCGCTGGGCAAGGAGCGCTGGGCCGGTGCGGTCGATGTCGTCGGCAGCCACACCCTGGCCAACATCTGCGCCACCACCAAGTATCGCGGCGTGGTGACGGCATGCGGGCTGGCCGGCGGGATGGATTTCCCGGCAACAGTGGCGCCGTTCATCTTGCGCGGCGTGACGCTGGCCGGCATCGACAGCGTGATGTGCCCGCGCCCGGATCGCCTTGAGGCCTGGCGTCGTCTGGGCACCGACCTCGACATCTCCAAGCTGGAGATGATCGGCACCGAGATTGCGCTGGGCGAGGCGATTCCCCACGCCTTCAAACTCATCAACGGCGAGATTCGCGGTCGGGTGATCGTCGACGTCAATCGCTGACCAGGCACCACCGGCCGCCACCAGCGGCCGGTCCGAGTGTTACGGTCATTCGCTCTGCAAAGTGTAAGAAATCCCCGGGTGGCTCCGACCAATCATCACCATCCCCCAACCGGAGTCCATCATGAAAATCATCCGCCTGCTCGCCGCCCTCGCCTTCACCGCTGTCGCCGGGATTGCCCAGGCGCTCGACATTGCCCCCTGGACGGCGGCCGACTTCGCCCAGCAACAGGCCGCCGGCAAAGCGGTCGCGCTGCACTTTCACGCCGACTGGTGTCCGACCTGCAAGGCACAGGAAAAGGTCTTCAACGGCTGGCGTGGCGATGCCGCCGTTCCCGGTCGCCTGCTCGTGGTGGACTACGACAACGCCCGCGAGCTGCGCCGTCAGTTCGGCGTGCGCACGCAATCGACGCTGATCGTCTTCAAGGGCGACAAGGAAGTGGCGCGCCTGGCCGGCGATACCGACCCGGCCAAGCTGCGCAGCGCGCTGGAAGCCGCCCGCTGAGCTAACATCGGGCTATTCCGGCCCACGCCCTGGAGGCTGCCATCGCCACTTCCGCCATCATCGACAACGCTTTCGTCGAGCAGGTCCGCCGCGACATGCTGGCCTTCGCCCAACTCCAGCTGCGCGACGCTGCGCTCGCCGAAGACGCCGTCCAGGACGCGCTGACCGCCGCCCTCACCGGCGGCCAGGACTTCGCCGGCCGCTCGGCGCTGAAGACCTGGGTCTTCGGCATCCTGCGGCACAAGATCGTCGACCTGATCCGCCAGCAGTCGCGGACGACGCCAATCTCCGCCTTCGGCGACGACGAGGACAGCATGGATCAGGCCTTCGACCGCCTGTTCAAGGACAACGCCCACTGGCAACCGGCGCACCGCCCCGCCGCCTGGGGCGACCCGGAAGCCTCGCTGCGCGACAAGCATTTCTGGGCCGTCTTCGACGCCTGCCTGACCCATCTGCCGAAAAACACCGCGCGCGTCTTCATGATGCGCGAATTCCTCGAACTCGATACCGGCGAGGTCTGCACCGCCGCCGGCATCAGCACCAGCAACTGCCACGTCATCCTCCACCGCGCCCGCAGCGCCCTGCGCGGCTGCCTTGAGAAAAGCTGGTTCCTCGCCGGAGAACGCCCATGTTGAGCTGTAAGGACGCCACCCGCCGCATGTCGGAAGCCCAGGACCGCGAGCTCGGCCTGTCCGAACGCCTCGAACTCGGCATGCACCTCGCCATGTGCAAGGGCTGCCGCAACTACCAGGAGCAGATGCACGTCCTGCGCGACGCCTGCCGGGGGTATCGGGAGGAACTGACGGGCGGCGGAGCGCAGGAGCCGCCGTCAACAGAGCGCTGAGCCGCCCCCGTCCAGGCCGGGCAAGCCGCCAGTTACCGCGCCGGCCGGCAATCCGCCCGCCGCAGCGTGTAAGCTAGCGGCCTTTGCCAACGCCCGTCCGCCGGCCGGACCACGCCATGCTCGACGACATCAAGAAAACCCTCTGGGCCACCGCCGACAAACTGCGCGCCAACATGGACGCCGCCGAGTACAAGCACCTCGTCCTCGGCCTCATCTTCCTCAAGTACGTCTCCGACACCTTCGCCGCCCGCCGCGCCGAACTGAGCCGCCGCTTCGCCGACGAAGCCGACGAATACTTCCTGCACGATTGCGACGATGAACTGCTCGCCGAAGAGCTCGAAGATCGCGACTACTACCGCGAGGTCAATGTCTTCTGGGTACCGGAAGCCGCCCGCTGGGAGGCCATCCGCGCCGCCGCCAAGCAGACCGACATCGGCAAGCGCATCGACGACGCGCTGGTCCTGATCGAAAACGAGAACGCCGCGCTCAAGAAGGTCGGCCTCGACAAACGCTACGCCCGCGCCGAACTGCCGGACGGCAAGCTCGGCGAACTGGTCGATCTGGTGTCCACCATCGGTTTCGGTGAAGAGGCGAGTGTCGCCCGCGACGTGCTCGGCCAGGTCTATGAATACTTCCTCGGCCAGTTCGCCAGCGCCGAAGGCAAGAAAGGCGGCCAGTTCTACACCCCGGCGTCCATCGTCAAGACCCTGGTTGCCGTGCTGGCGCCGCATCACGGCAAGGTCTACGACCCCTGCTGCGGCTCTGGCGGCATGTTCGTGCAGAGCGAGAAATTCATCGAAGCGCACGGCGGGCGCATCGGCGATGTCTCCATCTACGGCCAGGAATCCAACCCCACCACCTGGCGGCTGGCCGCCATGAACCTCGCCATCCGCGGCCTCGACTTCAACCTCGGCAAGGAACCGGCCGACACCTTCACCCGCAACCAGCATCCCGACCTGCGCGCCGACTACATCCTCGCCAACCCGCCCTTCAACATCAGCGACTGGTGGCACGGCAGCCTGGAAGGCGACCCGCGCTGGGTCTACGGCACGCCGCCGCAAGGCAACGCCAACTACGCCTGGCTGCAGCACATGCTGCACCACCTCAAGGCCAACGGCCGCGCCGGCATAGTGCTGGCCAACGGCTCGATGAGCTCCAGCCAGAACTCCGAGGGCGACATCCGCCGCGCCATGGTCGAGGCCGACGTGGTAGAGGTGATGATCGCCCTGCCCGGCCAGCTCTTCTTCAACACCCAGATCCCCGCCTGCCTGTGGTTCCTGGTCAAGCAGAAACCGACGCGTAAAGGCGAAGTCCTGTTCATCGACGCCCGCAAACTCGGCCGCATGATCAGCCGCGTCCAGGCCGAACTCACCGACGAAGTCATCGCCCGCATCGCCGCCACCGTCGCCACCTGGCGCGGCGAGGCCGGCGGCGAAACCTATGCCGACATCCCCGGCTACTGCCGCAGCGTGCCCCTCGCCGAAATCGCCGAACACGGCCACGTCCTCACCCCGGGCCGCTACGTCGGCGCCGAAGCGGTCGAAGACGACGACGAAGCCTTCGCCGACAAGATGCAGAAACTCACCGAAAAGCTGGGCGAGCAGATGGCGAAAGGCGCGGAACTCGATGCACTGATCCGGCAGAAATTGGGGAGGCTGGGGTATGAGTTTTGACTGGCTGCCATTTACGGAGTTGTTATCGGCAATTGTGGATAACCGGGGAAGAACGTGTCCTGTCGGCGATACCGGCATTCCTCTGATTGCCACGAACTGCATTGACGCTGGTAGCCTCTATCCCCGCTATGACACCACAAGATATGTTTCGGATGAAACCTATAACACCTGGTTTCGGGGTCACCCTAAGCCGGGAGACATTCTGTTTGTTTGCAAGGGCAGTCCTGGTCGCACAAATTGGGTGCCAGACCCCGTAGATTTTTGTATCGCCCAAGACATGGTTTCCGTGCGGGCAAATCCAGAAAAGATTTATCCGAAGTATCTGTTCGCCGCTCTTCGATCTTCTGAAGTGCAAAGTCAAATCGACAATATGCATGTGGGGACCATGATTCCTCACTTCAAAAAAGGGGACTTTGGCAAACTCAATATTCCAGTTCCCTCCCGAAACGTTCAACAGATCATCGGTGACTTCTATTTTTCGCTTTCGGAGCGAATCACCCTCCTGCGCGAAACCAACGCAACCCTCGAAGCCATCGCGCAGGCGCTGTTCAAGTCGTGGTTCGTCGATTTCGACCCCGTCCGCGCCAAACAGGAAGGCCGCGCCCCGGAAGGCATGGACGAAGCCACCGCCGCGCTTTTCCCGGATGCCTTCGAGGAATCGGAACTGGGTTTGGTGCCAAAGGGGTGGCGCTGGGTGGTTCTGGAAGAAGCCTACTGGATCAACCCGCCACGGAAGTTGAAAAAGGGAGCGTCAGCGCCCTACATCGACATGAGCAGTGTGCCGACGCAGGGTCATAGCCCGGAGATACCCACCCTGCGGGAGCATGGCTCCGGCAGCAAATTCCAGAACGGCGACACGCTCCTAGCGAGAATCACGCCTTGCCTCGAAAACGGCAAGTCAGCGTTTGTTGATTGCCTCGACGACGGACAGATTGCCTGGGGCTCGACTGAATTCATCGTGCTCAAGCCAAAACCGCCGCTGCCCGATTACCACGCCTATCTACTGTGCCGCCACCCGGCTTTCCGCGAATACGCCATTCAGAGCATGTCGGGAACAAGCGGGCGACAACGGGTGCAAAACGACGTGCTCGGGCGTTTCATGATTGCGCTGCCCGACACTTCTATTGCCGAGGCCTTTGGCGCTCAGGTTCTGGCGATACAACAGAAAATCGCCGAGAACCACCAGCAAGCCCAAACCCTCGCCACCCTCCGCGACACCCTGCTCCCCCGCCTGATCTCCGGCCAGTTGCGCCTGCCGGAGGCGGAAAGTCTGATTGCGGAGTGCGCTTGATGTTCTCAGACCACAGGACGAATTTATGACCGCCCAAGGCACCCAATATTCCCTGTTTGAATCCGTCGAAACCATTCCTGTCGAGCAATCAGCCCTGGAGCCTGCGGGCAGGCGGTTCAGCGACTACATCGTTTATGTGGACGAGAGCGGCGACCATTCCCTGGCCAGCATTGACCGCGACTATCCCGTATTCGTGCTGGCGCTGTGCGTTTTCCACAAGCGGCACTATGCCGAAAAGATCGTTCCTGCCGTGCAAAAGCTGAAATTCAACTACTTTGGCCACGATAGCGTGGTCCTGCACGAGAACGAAATCCGCAAGCAGAAGGGGGACTTTGCCTTTCTGAGCCATCAGCCGACGCGCGAGGAATTCATGGATCGCCTGTCGTTGGTGATGGACGCCAGTAACTTCATCCTCATTTCCTGCGTGGTCGACAAGGTTCGCCTGAACCGCAGTGAAGGCGCCAGTTCAAATCCCTACCATCTCGCGCTCGGCGTCTGCCTTGAGGCTCTGCGCGAGTTTCTTGCCGAGAAGAAACAGGATGAATTCAAGACGCACGTGCTGGTGGAGTGCCGTGGCAAGAAGGAGGATGCCGAGCTTGAACTGGAGTTTCGCCGTATCTGCGACGGTGACAATCCCGGCAACCGGATGCTGCCCTTCGATGTTGTTTTTGCCGACAAGAAAACCAACTTGGCCGGGCTGCAACTGGCCGACCTGGTCGCCCGCCCCGTGGGCATCAACTACATCCGTCCGCAACAGGACAACAAGGCGTTCGAGATACTGAAAAAGAAATTTTTCTGCGATGGGGGGAGAAACAACGTGGGATGCGGCTATGAGAATGTGGGCTTGATGATTTGCCCGCCCAGAAAAGCGAAAGGCCCCGGTGAACCCACCGAGGCCATAGCGCCGACCGGGAACCCCCAATCCACTTAAGCGTCGATTTTAAAGGAAAAAAATTAGGCTTGCTTAACAAATTGTGGGAAGAACAGGCCTGGTGGGGCGCTGGCCAGTTGCGCCTGCCGGAGGCCGAGGTGGTGGTGGCTGCGGCGTCCTAGCCTTTTCGGCCAGGGCCGTGGCCGTTGGCGCGACAAGGAGTCACATTCAAGCATTCTTTCATCGGGTGACAATGTATTAAAGATTGCTTTAATATCATCGGCATCTTTTAAAGAATCCTTGCACATCATGCGCCGAACCGGGAATTACGTGATCTCCACGACGTTGGGCGAAGCGGTTCAGGCCTTCATTCCGCGCCGATGTCGTGAAGGCGCTGTACCCGGCACAGGAAACCTTGCAGCGCGAAATCAATCCGGCGATCT
This sequence comes from Azonexus sp., assembly GCF_041909095.1. Lineage (GTDB taxonomy): Bacteria > Pseudomonadota > Gammaproteobacteria > Burkholderiales > Rhodocyclaceae > Azonexus. The sequence goes on from NZ_JAYREB010000005.1 coordinate 109,018, forward strand.
ATAGCGCGCAGGAAGTTGCCAGGCACATTGCTGCGGGTGAGCCTTTCATCCGCGAGCTTCTCGCCAAGCCCAAATTATTCGTGATCGGAACCGAGCATGACCTTGGAAAACTTGCTGGCGATTCACAAGCTGCAGCGCTTTGAGGCGAGCGCGGTTGGCGTGCAACGCCTGCTGGCGGCGGCGCACGATGTGGTGATCGTGCTGGACGCCATGCGCAAGCAGGCAGCGTTGCTGCTTGACCGTACACAGGACTGGTCGCGCAGGAATCGCCTGGATTTGGTGGCTCGCCCGGTTGGCTTGTCGGTTATTCGCCCGGAGCAAGCGAATCGCGCCTTCGAGCTCCTGAAAGGCAAGCTGGCAACAGTGGGCGGACATGCTGCCGGCTGGGGCCTGAAGGTGTTTCCATGAACCAGAAAAACAAAAGCCCCCGACTACCGCCGGAGGCCCTTGCCGACCGAGAACCCCCAGTCCCTGTTGCACATTCTATGCGGCAACGCATAGGGCGGCAAGCCAAATGTGAGTGCAAGCCAAGATGACCGAAAACCAGCTCGAACTGGAAACGCTGCTCTGGCTGGGTGAGGTCGGTTACACCCACCTCTACGGCCCGGCGATGGCGCCGGATGGCGAGGAGCCGGAGCGCTCGGGCTACCAGCAGGTGCTGCTGGAGAATCGGCTGCAGGCGGCGGTGGATCGGCTGAATCCGCAGCTTCCCGCTGCCGCCCGCGTCGACGCGGTGCGCCAGGTGGTCGATCTGGGCACGCCGGCCTTGCTGGCGGCCAACCGGCATTTCCACAAGCTGCTGGTCGGCGGCGTACCGGTGAAGGTGCAGCGCGACGGCGAGACGCGCGGCGATTTCGTCCGCCTGGTCGACTGGGCCGATGCGGCGCGCAACGAGTGGCTGGCGGTCAACCAGTTTTCGCTGAAGGGGCTGGGGCACAAAAATGCGCACACGCGCCGGCCGGACCTCGCGCTCTTCGTCAATGGCTTGCCGTTCGGACTGATCGAGCTGAAGAACCCGGCCGACGAGAATGCCGACATCTGGAAGGCTTTCGAGCAGATCCAGACCTACAAGGAGCAGATTCCCGAGGTCTTCCGCTACAACGAGCTGCTGATCGTTTCCGATGGCAGCGAGGCGCGGCTGGGTTCGCTGTCGGCGGATGCCGAGCGCTTCATGCAGTGGCGCACCATCGATGGTGTGACGCTCGACCCGCTCGGCCAGTTCAACGAACTGGAAACCCTGGTGCGCGGCGTGCTGGCGCCGGCGACGCTGCTCGATTACCTGCGTCATTTCGTGCTTTTCGAGGACGACGGCACGCTGCTCAAGAAGATTGCCGGCTATCACCAGTTCCACGCCGTGCGCGCGGCGATCCGCCAGGTGCTGGCGGCCTCGCGCCCCGGCGGCACGCAGAAGGGCGGCATCGTCTGGCACACGCAGGGCAGCGGCAAGAGCATCACGATGACCTGCTTTGCGGCGCGAGTGATGCAGGAGCCGGCGATGGAGAATCCGACCATCGTCGTCATCACCGACCGCAACGATCTCGACGGGCAGTTGTTCGGCGTCTTTTCGCTGGCCCAGGATTTGTTGCGCGAGCAGCCGGTGCAGGCCGGCACGCGCCAGGAACTGCGCAGCCTGCTGGCCAACCGGCCGTCCGGCGGCATCGTTTTTGCCACCATCCAGAAGTTCATGCCGGGCGAGGACGAGGATGTTTTCCCGCTGCTTTCGGATCGTCACAACATCGTGGTGATTGCCGACGAGGCGCACCGCACGCAATACGGTTTCGAGGCGAAGCTGAAAAAACCGAAAATCCTGCGGTCGACCGCCGAAAACGGCGAAATTTATCCGCTCGCGGCGGCCAACGAGGCGCGTGTTTTGCAAGCCGCCGAACCGGCGCCGGATGACGAGCAGCGCTATCAGGTCGGCTACGCCCAGCATCTGCGCGATGCGCTGCCCAACGCCACCTTCGTCGCTTTCACCGGCACCCCGGTGGCCTCCGAGGACCGCGACACGCGCGCCGTGTTCGGCGATTACATCCACGTTTACGACATGCAGCAGGCGCAGGAGGACGGCGCCACGGTGGCGATCTACTTCGAGTCGCGGCTGGCCAGGCTGGCGCTGAAGCAGGAGGACTTGCCGCAGCTCGACGAGGAGGTCGAGGAGCTGGCGGAGGACGAGGAGGAAAGCCAGAAGGCCCGGCTGAAGAGCCAGTGGGCGGCGCTGGAAAAGGTGGTCGGCGCCGAGCCGCGCATCGCCCGCGTCGCTGCCGACCTGGTGGCGCACTTTGAAGAACGCAACCGGGCGCAGCGAGGCAAGGCGATGGTGGTGGCGATGAGCCGCGAGATTTGCGTCCATCTCTACAACGAGATCGTCAGGCTGCGCCCGGACTGGCATGACGACGACCCGGAAAAGGGGGCGATCAAGATCGTCATGACCGGCTCGGCCAGCGACAAGGCGCTGCTGCGCCCGCACATCCACAGCGGCCAGACCAAGAAGCGCCTGGAAAAACGCTTCAAGAACCCGGACGATCCGCTGCAACTGGTCATCGTCCGCGACATGTGGCTGACCGGTTTCGACGCGCCCTGCGTGCATACGCTCTACGTCGACAAGCCGATGAAGGGGCACAACCTGATGCAGGCCATCGCCCGCGTCAATCGCGTCTTCAAGGACAAGCAGGGTGGCCTGGTGGTCGATTACATCGGCATCGCCAACGAACTGAAGAGCGCGCTCAAGGAATACACGGCGAGCCAGGGGCGCGGCCGGCCGACCGTCGATGCCGCCGAGGCCTACGCCGTACTGGCGGAAAAGCTCGACGTGCTGCGCGCCATGCTGCACGGCTTCGATTACCGCGATTTCCTGCGCGCCGGCCACCGGCTGCTGGCGGGCGCCGCCAACCACATCCTCGGCCAGAAGGACGGCAAGAAGCGGTTTGCCGATAACGTGCTGGCGATGAGCAAGGCTTTCTCGCTGTGCTGCACGCTCGACGAAGCCAAGGCGGTGCGCGAGGAAGTGGCTTTCCTGCAAGCGGTGAAGGTGATCCTGACCAAGCGCGAGCTGAGCGACAAGAAACGCAGCGATGAGGCGCGCGAGCTGGCGATCCGCCAGATCATCGGCGCCGCCGTGGTTTCCGACGAGGTGGTCGACATCTTTGACGCAGTCGGCCTGGACAAACCGAACATCGGCATCCTCGACGACGCTTTCCTCGCCGAGGTGCGCAACCTGCCCGAGCGCAACCTGGCGGTGGAACTGCTGGAACGCCTGCTCGAAGGCGAGATCCGCAGCCGTTTTGCCGGCAACCTGGTGCAGGAGCGCAAATTCTCCGAACTACTCGCCGGTGTCATCACCCGCTACCAGAACCGGGCCATCGAAACGGCGCAGGTGATCGAGGAACTGATCGAGATGGCGAAGAAGTTCCGCGCCGCCGCCAACCGTGGCGAGGCGCTGGGGCTGAGCGAGGACGAGGTGCGCTTCTACGATGCACTGGCCGACAACGAATCGGCAGTACGCGAACTCTCCGACGAGACGCTGAAGAAGATCGCCCACGAACTGACCGAGAGCCTGCGCCAGAACCTGAGCGTGGACTGGTCCGAGCGCGAAAGCGTGCGCGCCCGCCTGCGCCTGATGGTCAAGCGCATCCTGCGCAAGTACAAATACCCGCCGGATCAGCAGGATGCGGCGGTCGACCTGGTGCTGGCGCAGGCCCGGGCGCTGGGCGAGGCGTGGCTGGCGTAGGCCGCCCCAGCAGCAAAATCCCCCGCCGTGCCGGGCATGCGCTAAATTTACGGCTTTGCGAACCGCAAAGCCCGACTGCGCCTACAGGCTGGGGAATCAGGCTGACAAAATAAGAGACTGCCGGACATGAATACTATCAAAAAGCTGCTCACCGTTGCCACCAGCGTGGCCGTCCTCCTGATTCTGGCGCTGGTTGCCGTCGCCTGGTCCGGGTTCGCAGGCAACCTCGACACGGTCAAACGGGAACGCGATGTCAGCCAGCCGGCGTTGCGCGCCATGTTGCAGGCCCGCTTCAACGTCGTGCAGATCCAGCAGTTCCTGACTGACGTCTCGGCGACCGGCGACGCCGCGGGTTATGAGGAAGCACAGCAGAACCTGCAGCAGGCGAAGGCGCAACTCGACCGCTTGGCCGAGCTGACCCCGGCGCTGGCTGCGGAGATCGCCCAGTTACAGCAGGCGCTGGCGGCGTTTCACGCGGCCGGGGTGGACATGGCGCAGGCCTACGTCAGCGATGGGCGCGACGCCGGCAATGCCAAGATGAAGGCACCAGAGGTGGGATTCGACGCCCAGGCGGAAAAGCTGACGGCCCGGCTCGACCGGATGGAAGAGGAGATCACCGGACTGGCCGATGAGACGGCAGGCGCTGCCGTCAGCCTGAGCGCGTCGGCGCAGACGCAAACCTTGTGGCTCGGCATCGTTATCGCGCTCTGCCTGGTCGGCGCCGGCTGGTATCTGCAGCGTTTGCTGCTCCGCATGCTTGGCGGCGAGCCGGCACTGGCGGTTGCCGTGGCCAACCGGGTGGCCAACAACGAACTGGATTTCGCCATCCCGCTGCCGCCGGGCAGCGACGACAGCCTGCTGGCGGCGCTCAAGCGCATGCAGCAGAACCTGCTCGCCCGCACCACCGCCGAACACGAGGCAGCCCGGGAGATGCTGCGCGTCAAGATCGCGCTCGACAACGTCAGCACCGGCGTCATGATCGCCGATACCGAGCGGCGGATCATCTACGCCAACAAGTCGGTGCAGGCGCTGCTGAAGAACGCGGAAACGGAGATCCGCCGCCAGCTGCCCAGCTTCAGCGCCGACCAGCTGATCGGCCAGAGCATCGACAGCTTCCACCAGGACCCCGGGCACCAGGCCAGGCTGCTGGCTGGCCTGAGCCGGACGCATACTGCCCAGTTGCAGATCGGCGGCAGCCACATGACGGTGACCGCCAACCCGGTGATCACGGCGGACGGCGTGCGCATCGGCGCGGTCGCCGAATGGCGCGACCGCACCCTGGAAGTGCAGGCCCAGGCGGAAATCCGGAGCATTCTCGAAGCCGCCGTGCGGGGTGATTTCAGCCGCCGGATCAAGACCGGCGACAAGGAAGGCTTCTTCCTCGACATGGCGCTCGGCATGAACCAGCTGCTCGGCGTCGTGCTCGAAGCACTCGACGACGTCGCCCGCGTGCTCAACGGCCTGTCACGCGGCGACCTGTCGCAACGCATCGACCGCAACTACGAGGGCACGCTCGGCCAGTTGAAGGACGACACCAACGCCACCACCGACCAGCTGCGTGCGGTGGTTGCCCAGATCAAGCAGGCGGCCGACGCGATCGGCGTCGCCACCCGGGAAATCGCCTCGGGCAACATGGATCTCTCGCACCGCACGGAAGAACAAGCCTCCAGCCTGGAAGAAACCGCCAGTTCGATGGAGCAGCTCAACACAACGGTCAGGAACAACGCCGAACTCGCCAGCACCGCCGCCCAGCTGGCGACGAGTTCGAATGACACGGCGGTGCGCGGCGGCGCCATGGTCGGCCGCGTCGTCGACACCATGAGCGGCATCCAGGCCAGCTCGCAGAAAATCGCCGACATCATCGGCGTGATCAACGGCATTGCCTTCCAGACCAACATACTCGCCCTCAACGCCGCGGTCGAGGCGGCGCGGGCCGGCGAACAGGGGCGCGGTTTCGCCGTAGTGGCCAGCGAGGTGCGCAACCTGGCGCAACGTTCGGCCGAGGCGGCCAAGGAAATCAAGGCGCTGATCGACGAATCGGTCGGCAAGGTCGAAGATGGCGTGCAACTGGTGCACGACACCGGCAAAACCATCCACGAAGTGGTCGGCGCCTTCCAGCAACTGGCGCGACTGGTCAGCGGCATTGCCGAAGCCAGCCGGGAACAGGCGACCGGCATCGAACAGATGTCGGGCGCCGTCTCCCAGATGGACGGCGTCACGCAGCAGAACGCCGCGCTGGTCGAAGAGGCGGCGGCGGCGGCGGAGTCGCTCGAAGAACAGGTCGAGGGCCTGACGCGGGCGGTCAACGTGTTCAGCCTCGACGGGAAATCGTTGATGCTCGGCAGCGGTACCGGCGGGGTCGATTTCGACGCGATCATTCAGGCCCACCTGCAGTGGAAGCACAAACTGCAGCAATGCCTCGACGGCAAGGGCGAGCCGCTCGACCCCAACGTGGTCGGCTGCGACGACAAGTGCGCGATGGGCAAATGGATCTATTCCGACGGCAAGGCAAGCTACGGCAACGATGCCCTGTTCGAGGAGATGCGCTGCAACCATGCCGCCTTCCACAGCTGCGCCGCCGACGTGATCCGCCTCGCCCAGAAGGGCGACAAGGAAACTGCGGCACTCCGCCTGCGCGATGACTTCGCGGCGCTGTCGGCGCTCACCGTCGGCCAGATCCGGAGCATGAAGAAGCGCCACGGCCAGACCAGGACGGCGCCGGTCGCCGCAGCGCCGCAGCAAGCGGTCGCCCGACCGGCGCTGCCGGGCACGGCGAAGCGCCTGGCGCCGCCGCCACGCAACGTCAGCGACGACGAATGGGTCGAATTCTGATGCCGCTGGCGCCGTCAGTAATCGCCGGAAGCGCCGCCGCCCCCGGAACTGCCACCGCCCGACGACGACGAGTCGCTGCTCCCCGAATCCCAGGACGATGACGACGACCCGGCGCTCCAGCCGGTGTCGGCCGTCGCTTTGCCGCCGGCTTGGCCGCCGAACGACAGTGGCAGGGTAAAGACCAGGGCGAAGAGAGCATTGGCGCCGAGCAGCGCCCAGACGATCTCCGGGTCTGCCGGGAAGGCTTGCGAGAAGACGCCAAGGAACAGACCGAAGAAGAGGCCGAAGAAAGCGAACAGGATCAAGGCGCCACGCAGTTTCTGCGCCGATTCACCGGCGGCACCGCCGCGCCGCCGCCGGAAGAGCCAGTAAAGCAGCGGCACGCACAGATTGCCGAGCCAGACCGCGCCCAGCCACGCCAGGAACAGGGCGCCGTCGATCGCCGCCGCCTGCTCCCCGGCGCCGACGCTCAGTTCGGCGAGGGTGGCGGGATCACCCTGCATGCTCCGGCTCATGACGTCGAAGCCGGCGAGCAGACCATCGGCGTAGCGCTTGTCGCGGAAAGCTGGCCCATAGACGCCGTCGACGATGCGCTTGCTCAGCACGTCGGTCAGCACGCCTTCCAGCCCGTAGCCGACTTCGATGCGCATCTTGCGCTCCTTGGGCGCGACCAGCACCAGCAGGCCGTTGTCCTTGTCGGCCCGGCCGAGGCGCCAGTGCTCGAAGGTCTTGACCGCCGCCGTCTCGATGCCGTCGCCCTGCAGGTTGCCGGTGATCAGGACGGCGGCCCAGATGCCGTCCTGGCTGCGCAGTTCGGCGATGCGCCGGGTGAGCGTCGCCCGTTCCTCGGCGGAGAGCAATCCGGCCTCGTCCAGAACGTCGCCCTGGAAGGCCGGCGGCTCGAACGCGTGGGCGGCGAGCGCAACGCACGCCAGACAGAACGCCAGGCAGAGGCGCTGCCAGTTCAGAAGATTCAGGCGGGCGGCGGCCATGGTTTCCATCAGCCCGTGGCGTGCCGTTCGATCAGGCTGCGCAACAGCTCGCCGCTGGGCAACTGGAAGCTGAAGCCGATCGCCCGCAGCTGCCAGTCACCGCCGCCGGCGGTCCAGCGCGTGAAGCCGCTCAGCACGCAGTCGCTACTGCGCTTTTCGCCGGCTTCAGGCGGCGCCCCAAGCATCTGCGTGTAGGGCGTCAGGCCGGGCTGTTCGAGGATCAGGTAGGCGCGCGGCCGGGGAATCGGCGCCACCGGATCGACGCCGTCGGACCGGAAGGCAACGGTGAATTCGGCGGCCGGCGGGGCGTTGGCGAAATCCAGCGCCGGCGTGAATTCCGAGCGCTGCCGGCCGCCGAAGCCCTTTTCCCAATGCAGCCGCAGGTAGGGTGCTTCCTCTTTGGCCGACCACATGAGGTGCAGGTCGTTGCCGTTGATGCAGTACACCGGATGGGCGCTACCCTGCTCGCCCGGCCACAGCCCGCCCTGGCGCTGCTCGACGGCGAGCAGCCGGGTATCGGGCGGCGCCAGCAGGGACTGGGTGTAGATCAGCCCGACGCCGGGCAGATGGTAGCGCTGTACGGGCTGCACGGCGTGGCGCAGCGGAGTGTTGTCGGCGGGCAGCGTGCGCTGCTTGCCGATCTCGCGGGCGGCCGCATAGAGCGGCGCTTCGGCGGCGAGGAAGGCGGTGCCGGGAATGGCCAGGATGAGCAGCCCGCTGACCGCCAGCGCCAGGCTCTCGCCGCCCGTCAGCGCCGGCCTCGCCCAGCGGCCGGCCAGCAGGTGGCTGCCGAACCAGAGCGGCGGAGCGACAAACAACAGGGCGGCGTAGAAAACCGCCAGCGCCTCCGGGCCGCCGACCATGCGCGCCGGGACGATCAGCACGGCAAGCAGCAGCGGCGCCGCCAACGCCGACACCAGGCGCACGAAAAGCCAGCCGGCGACGCGCCCGGAACGCTTGAAGAGGCGGCTTTCCAGCCAGAGCAGGCCAAGCATCAGGAAGAGCAGGCCGGCCGCCGCCAGCCACCAGAGCTGGCGTTGCCCGGCGGGCATGCGCGAGAAGGTGTCGAGGACTTGCTGCCATTCCATGCTGGGGCTCCGGAAAGTGCTGCGGCCGATATGCGCCTAGTTTAACCGCCCGCCGCCTGCTGTTTTCCCCTATCCAGAATCCGCGTTTCGCCGGACAATCCGCGCCTCTCCCCGACTGCCGCCCGCCTTGCCTGCCCCGCTCCCGCCCTATCTTGCCGCTTACCCGGCCAGCCTGACCGAACCGGTCGCCCGCCTGCTCGCCGAGGGACGGCTGGGCGAGGCGCTGCGCCGCAAATACCCGACGGCGCACGCGATCCGCACCGACCGGGCGCTGCACGACTATGTCCAGGCATTGCGCGCCGACCACCTGCGCAACGCGCCGCAGCCGAGCAAGATCCTGTTCGACGGCAAGCTGCAATCAGTCGGCCGGGCGCTCGGCACGCACACGCGGATCGCCCGCGTCCAGGGCGGCAAGCTCAAGACCAAACACGAAATCCGCATCGCCGCGGTATTCCGCGAGGCGCCGCCGGAATTCCTGCGCATGATCGTCGCCCACGAGCTGGCGCATCTCAAGGAAGGCGACCACGACAAGGCCTTCTACGCCCTGTGTTGCCACATCGCGCCAGACTATCACCAGCTCGAATTCGACACCCGGGTCTATCTCTGCCACCTGGCCGCCGGCGGCGCGCCGCTGTGGCCGGCGGCTGTCTGATTTGCGACAAGCGACCCGACAGCGAGCCAGAAGAAAACAAACAAGCCACTGATTAAAAAGGGAATCCAACCCTGGCACAACGATTGCTGAAATGACTGCGAACCGATTTCCAGGAGCCCGACCGTGGAACTTCCAGTCATCAGCAACAACGCAGCGGCCGCCGAAGGTGGGGGTTGCTCTTCCAGCGGCTGCGGCAGCGCACCCGACGCGCTGGCCCACCTGCCGGAGCACATCCGCGCCAAGGTCCAGGACCACCCCTGCTATTCCGAGCAGGCGCACCACTACTTCGCCCGCATGCACGTCGCCGTGGCGCCGGCCTGCAACATCCAGTGCAATTACTGCAACCGCAAGTACGACTGTTCGAACGAATCCCGCCCGGGCGTCGTTTCCGAGCTGCTGACGCCGGACCAGGCGATCAAGAAGGTGCTCGCGGTGGCGGCCGAGATCCCGCAGATGACGGTACTCGGCATCGCCGGACCGGGAGACCCCTTGGCCAACCCGGGCCGCACTTTCGACACGTTCCGCCAGCTTTCCGAGAAGGCCCCGGACATCAAGCTGTGCGTGTCGACCAACGGGCTGTCGCTGCCCGAGCATGTCGACGAGATCGCCAAGCACAACATCGACCACGTGACGATCACCATCAACTGTGTCGATCCGGAAGTCGGCGCCAAGATCTATCCGTGGATCTACTGGCAGAACAAGCGCATCTTCGGCATCGAAGGCGCGAAGATCCTTATCGAGCAGCAGCAGAAGGGTCTGCAGATGCTGACCGAGCGCGGCATCCTGGTGAAGGTCAATTCGGTGCTGATCCCCGGCGTCAATGACCAGCACCTCAAGGAAGTCTCGAAGATCGTCAAGGAAAAGGGCGCCTTCCTGCACAACGTCATGCCGCTGATCGCCGAGGCCGAGCACGGCACCTACTACGGCATCATGGGCCAGCCGGAACCGAGCCAGGAGATGCTGCAGGAGCTGCAGGACGCCTGCGCCGGCGACATGGCGATGATGCGCCACTGCCGCCAGTGCCGCGCCGATGCGGTCGGCCTGCTCGGCGAGGACCGCGGCGACGAGTTCACCATGGACAAGATCGACGTCATGGACATCGACTACGAAGCCGCCATGGTCCGCCGCAAGCAGGTGCACGACGAGATCATCGACAAGCTGGAAGCCGAACGCGGCCTCGCCAAACCCAAGCCCAGCGACATCCCGGCAGGTTCGCGGCCGGTGCTGATGGCGGTGGCCGGCAAGAACGGCCTGGTCGCCGAACACTTCGGCCATGCCCGCGAGTTCCTGATCTACGAGGCTTCGCCGGAAGGTGTGCGTTTCATCAGCCACCGCAAGACCGAGCTTTACTGCGGCGGCATGGACGCCTGCGGCGACGGCGACCTGGTCGAGGCGGGCGGCAGCGAATCGCTGCTCGACCGCAACATCCGGATTCTGTCCGGCTGCGAGGTCGTGCTCTGCTCCAAGGTCGGTTACGAGCCCTGGGCCAAGCTGGAAGCCGCCGGCATCGCGCCGAACGGCGAACACGCGATGGAGCCGATCGAGGAAGCGGTGATGGCGGTGTACAAGGAAATCGCGGCGACCGGCAAATTGCTGCCGCAAGCCGATACTCTGAAGGTGGCGTAAATGGCACTGCAGATTACCGAATCCTGCGTCAATTGCTGGGCTTGCGTCGATGTCTGTCCGAACGACGCGATCTACGAAGACAAGCCGCACTTCCTGATCGAGCCCGACAAATGCACGGAATGCCTGGGCGACCACGCCGACCCGCAATGCGCCGCGATCTGTCCGATCGAGATGGCGATCGTCAATGAACTGGGCGAATTCCTGAACCCGCCCGGCTCGCTGACCGGCATCCCGATCGAGAAGCTGAAGGAGCTGGGATTGTGGCGGGACGCGGCGTAAGAGCTTCTTCGCCGCTGGTGGCCGACCGGGTTTGGGCCTGGTCGGCTTTGGGCGCTTCTAGTGCTTTGGACGTGCAAGCGGCTTTGGCTTCTGAAGCGCCGGGTTCCGCGCCTGACGCGCGGGCGTACTTTCTTTTTTGTGGAAAAAAGAAAGTAGCCAAAGAAAAAGCCACCCCAGGTTACGCGGTCGGCTGCGCCGACTCCCCTGCGCTACTCGAAGGGCCGGGCGGCTGCGCAACTCGGCCCTACGGGCCTCAGACAGTGCTCGCCGACTTCCCCCGGCCCTTCTCCGTTGCTCGGCGCTCCACATGGGGGCCCCGAAAACCAGCGGTATACGACGGCTTACGGTTGAAAGAGCGTTGTACTTTCAGCAGCGATCGGTTTACCGGGCCCCTTGGGAGGCGCCGAGCAACGCAGGGCCTGGCGGATAAAGGGCGAGCACTGTCTGAGCCGCGTAGCGGCGAGTTGCGCAGCCCCCGCCAGGACCGAGTAGCGCAGGGAACCCGCGCAGCGGGCGCTGACCTAGGGGTGGCCTTCTTTTTGGCTACTTTTTCTTGGCCAAACAAGAAAAAGTACGCCCGCGCGTCAGGCGCGGAAAACAGCGGATCAGTAAGCAAAACCACTAGAACAAGCACCCCAAAAACAATAAGCACCTCATCCCAATCCCAACGGCCCCTCTGACTCCATAACCAGGAACCCACCCGCATGGCCACCATCACCTTCTACGAAAAGCCCGGTTGCAAGGGCAACCTGCGCCAGAAAACCCTGCTCGCCGCCGCCGGCCACACCGTCCAGGCGAAGAATCTGAAGACCGAGCCGTGGACCGCCGAGCGCCTGCTGCAATTCCTTGCCAAGCTACCGGTTGCCCGCTGGTTCAACCCGAGCGCGCCGGCGATCAAGGCTGGGCAGATCGTGCCGGAGAACATCAGTCACGAGCACGCGCTGCAACTGCTGCTGGAAAATCCCCTGATGATCCGCCGCCCGCTGATGGAAGTCGGCGACGAGCGCATGGTCGGTTTCGATGCCGCGGCGGTCGATGCCTGGATCGGTCTGAACGGCGTCGAGCTGCCGGCGGGCAACATCGAGGCCTGCGTGCATGGTCCCGACGGACACGGTAGCTGCGGCAGCCACGATCACGACGACGAGGCAGAGCATGCCGCTTGCGGCAGCCACTGATTCCGCCGTCGAGGTCGCCCCGGGCGTCCACTGGGTGGGCGCCCTCGATCCGCACCTGCGCAGTTTCGACATTATCCTGAAGACGGCCAACGGGACGACCTACAACGCCTACGTAGTACGCGGCGAAAACGGTGTGGCGGTGATCGACACGGTCAAGGAAAGCTTTTCCGACGACTTTTTCCGCCGTCTGGAATCGGTCGCCGATTACGACGAAATCACCACCATCGTCCTCAACCACCTGGAACCGGACCACAGCGGTGCCCTGCCCGAACTGCTGCGCCGCGCGCCGCAGGCGCGGGTCTATCTGTCGAGCCGCGCCCAGATGATGCTGAAGGCGCTGTTGAAGCCAGCCGGCGGCAAGCCGCCCGAGTACATCCCGGTGACCACCGACGACAGCGTCGACCTCGGCGGCCGCACGCTGCGCTTCCTGCACACGCCTTACCTGCACTGGCCGGACACCCAGTGCACCTACCTGGTCGAGGACGGCATCCTGTTCTCTGGCGACATCTTCGGCTGCCACTTCTGCGATCCGCGCTTGTTCAGCGACCGCGTCGGCGATTTCCGCTTCTCGTTCGAGTATTACTACGCGCACATCATGCGCCCCTTCCGCGAGCATGTGCTCGACGCGGTGGCGCTGATCGAGCCGCTCGAACTGACGGCGATCGCCCCGGCGCACGGGCCGATCCTGCGCCAGCAGCCGCGCGACTATGTGCACCGCTACCGCGAGCTGGCGACGCCGCGCCTGTTCAACGAGGCGCGGGTGGAGAAGACGCTGCTCGTCTTCTACATCTCGGCCTACGGCAACACGCGGCGCATGGCCGAAGCGCTGGCAGCCGGCGCCGAGGCGCTGGGTGGCGTGCGCGTCTCGCTCTACGACCTGGAAGGCGGTGAGGCCGGCGTGTTCACCGACCTGATCGAGGAAGCCGACGCGCTCGCCTTCGGCAGCCCGACGATCAACGGCGACGCGGTCAAGCCGGTGTGGGACGTGCTGTCGTCGCTGACCACGGTCAACGTCAAGGGCAAGCTGGGTGCCGCCTTCGGCTCCTACGGCTGGAGCGGCGAGGCAGTGCGGCTGATCGAGGACCGCCTGCGCGGCCTCAAGCTGCGCGTGCCGGTGGAAGGGCTGCGCATCAAGCTGGTCCCCGACAACGGCGAACTGGCCGCCTGCCGCGACCTCGGCGAACAACTGGCGCGCCATCTGACCGGCCGTCTCGAAACCCGCGTCATCGACATGGCCGAACTGGCCTGAACCAGGAGAAAAGGAAATGCCTAAAGCGAAAGTCACCTTCGAAGACATCGGCGTCGCCGTCACCGTCCCCGCCGGCACCCGACTGATCGAGGTCTCGGAAAAGGTCGGCGCCGGCATCACCTACGGCTGCCGCGAAGGCGAATGCTGCACCTGCCTGACCAAGGTGATTTCCGGCGGCGAAAACCTCGCCCCGCCGAGCGTCCTCGAAGACCAGGTGCTGAAGGACAACATGGCCCCGCGCGGCCACCGCCTGGCTTGCCAGGCGCAGATCCTGGGCGGCGAAATCGTCGTCAAGCCGGCCTGAATCACCGCACAAAACAACACCCCAACACCCACAGAGAAACCCGCTAACCCGCTCAATCCAAAGGAAACAAGACATGGCACTCATCACTTTCAGCAGTCCGCTGCACAAGGACAAGACCGTTTACGCCGTCGCCGGCAGCCGCACCCAGACCGTGCTCACGCTGGCCAAGGAACATCACATCCCGATCGATTTCGGTTGCGAGAACGGCGACTGCGGCACCTGCCTGGTCAAGGTCTCGTCGGTCGACGCCAAGCGCAGCCCGATGGGCGCCCCGCTGACCGACCACGAAATCCGCGTGCTGCGCGAAATGGGCAAGATCACCCAGGCCGAAGTCGACAAGATGCTGGTCGACGACCTGTGCCCGACCCAATGGCGTCTCGCCTGTCAGATGGTTCTGCGCGACGAGGACCTGCTGATCGAGTACCCGAGCAAATGAGTTCGTGATGAACGGTCCGGATCGTCTGCCCTGGCGTTCGCTGCTGCAAGCCGGCCTGCTGGCCGCGCCGGCCGGCGCCGCGGCGCGCGACGATGCGAACCGTCCCCTGCTGGCCAGCCTGCTCGCCGGGCAGGCGGCCGGCGAGGGTTGCCTGCCGGCCGACCTCGGCCTGGGTGCCGAACGTCACGCGGCGCTGCTGCGCGATTATTTCCCCGGCTGCCCGCTGCCGCCAGCGCCGGATTCCCGGCTCGACCTGCCGGAAGCCGAGGAACTGCAGCGCCTGCTGCGCGACCACCTGGCGCCCGGCCTGGCCAGCGCCGACTGGATGGCCGACATCCTGACCGCCGCCTGCATCGGCCGCGACCACCTGTGGCAGGATCTCGGACTGAATGACCGCAACGAACTCAGCCAGCTGATGTTCATCAATTTCCCGGCCCTCGCCGCCGCCAACACGGGCGACATGAAGTGGAAGAAATTCCTCTATCGCCAATTCTGCGCGCGCGAGGGCATTTATGTCTGCCCCGCCCCTTCCTGCGGCGTCTGCGCCGATCACGCAAAATGTTTTGGTCCGGAGAACTGATTGCCCGCAACGCGCCGGTGCGCCGGCGTGTCACCCAGGAACGCCCGCCGCTTCACGAGCGCGCGATTGCCGCCTATCTCGGCCTGGCGATCGGCGACGCGCTGGGCGCCACCGTCGAGTTCATGACCCCGGCGGAAATTCGCCTGCAGTACGGCGTCCACGACGAAATCCGGGGCGGCGGCTGGCTGCGCCTGAAGCCCGGCCAGGTCACCGACGACACGACGATGTCGCTGGCGCTCGGCGAGGCCATCCTCGCCGCCGGCAAGGTCGACGCGCTGGCCGCCGCCGACGCCTTTGACGCCTGGATGCGTGGCAAGCCGGTCGACATCGGCAACACGGTGCGCCGCAACCTGGTCACTTTCCGCAAGAGCCGCCACCCGGAGGCGCCGCCGTCCGAACACGACGCCGGCAACGGCGCCGCCATGCGCGTGCTGCCGGTGGCGCTCGCCTGCTACGGCCAGTCGCCGCAACAGGTGATCGCCGCCAGCCGCGCCCAGGCCCACGTCACCCACCACAACGCGGTGTCCGACGCGGCCTGCGAGACGCTGGTCTTCATGGTCCAGGATTTCCTCGCCGGGCGCGACGCGCTGAGCGTCGAACGCGAACGCGCCGCCCGCCTGGTCGCCGACTTTCCCTGCTACGCCTGGGACCGCAAGCACGCCGAGAATCCGTCCGGCTACGTCGTCGACACCATACAGGCGGTATTCCAGTCGCTGTTCGCCACCGAGTGCTTCGAGGATTGCCTGATCGACATCGTCAATCGTGGCGGCGATGCCGACACCACCGGCGCCATCGCCGGCATGCTGGCCGGCGCCCGCTACGGGCTGGCGGCGATTCCCAAACGCTGGCTGCGCGGCCTCGACGAACTGACCCGGGTGCGCTGCGAAAAGCAGGCGGAAGCCCTGCTGCGTCTCGCCGAAACGCCTGTCTGAGCGGGCGGCGAGGTATCGCCAGCGGCCACAACACAGGCCGATACGCGCTGTTGCAAACCGTTACTTGCCGCCGCCGGGCCGGCTCTTTATTCTGAACTCATGCGCTGACCAGACATCAGCCTGACGGTCACCTCCCTCTCCCCCGACCCCAACAGACCGTCCAGAAAGCCTCGTACTCCCCCCGGTACGGGGCTTTCGCCTTTTCAGGCACCTTCCTGCAGCGCCGCGGCCAGGGTCGCCAACGCAGCCAGCGGCGGCGCCTCGCGCAGACGGATCATGCCGGTCGGGACGGCGGCGATTGCCGGCGGCACTGTTTCAACCACCAGATCGGCCGCATGCGGCGACTGCTCGACGACGCGCCGAGGCATCAGCGTCCAGCCAAGGCCGACCGCGACGCAGCCGAGGATGCCCTCGAGGGTGCCGAACTCCATCGCGTCGGCCAGCGCATGTCCCTGACTGCGCTGCCAGGCGAGCGCCCGGGTGCGGTAGGCGCAACCTTCTCGGAACAGGATCAGCGGCTGCTGCAGCGGATCGTGGCCGGCGGCATGGACCTGCACCAGTTCCTCGACCAGCAGTTCGCTGAACTCCAGTTCCGGGTGGATCACCGGCCCGGCGATGCAGGCGCAGTCGAGCTTGTGCTGGATCGCCCGGTCGGCGAGGCGGGCGCTGGTGTCGGTGAACACCCGCAGTTCGATCCCGGGATGGGCGGCGCGCACCGCTTTCAGGGCACGCGGCAAATGCAGCGCGGCGAAGGTCTCCATCGCGCCGATGCGCAGTTCGCCGGTCGCCTCGCCGACCTGGCGCACCGCCGCTGCCGTCTGCCGCTCCAGCATCAGCAGGCGGCGGCTGTAGTCAAGCAGGACGCGCCCGGGCGGCGCCAGTTCCAGCCCGCGTCCCTTGCGGAAGAACAATTCGGCACCGAGTTCCTCTTCCAGCCGGCGGATGCGCGCGGTGACGTTGGACTGCACGGTGTTCAGCTTGCGCGCCGCGGCGAGGATCCCGCCTTCCTCGACCACCGCCTGGAAGGTCCTGAGGGCGACCAGCTCCATGAATAAATCTCCAAAAACGAACGGTTGTATCTCAACAAATCAATTGCAGCGATAGCTTAGCCCGTTTATCGTTCTTTCACCAACCGAGGAGACAACAATAATGACCGACCAACGACAACGACTGAAAGTCCTGGGCGCCGGCATCTTCAGCCTGCTGCTGGCGCTTGGCGTGGCGCGTTTCGCCTACACGCCGCTGCTGCCGCTGATGCAACAGCAAGCCGGACTCGGCGTCGCCGACGCCGGCTGGCTGGCGGCGATCAATTACGGCGGCTACCTGAGCGGCGCCCTGCTCGCTTCGCTGATCAGCGATCTGGTGCTGAAAGACCGCCTGTTCCGCCTCGGCATGCTGCTCGCGGTGGCCAGCACGGCGCTCATGGGGCTGACTACCGAACCCTGGCTGTGGGCGGTATCGCGTTTCGTCGCCGGCTTGAGCAGCGCGGCGGCGATGCTGTTCGGCACCGGCCTCATCCTCAACTGGCTGATCCGCCATAACCACCGTAGCGAACTGGGCATCCACTTCGCCGGCATCGGCCTCGGCATCGCCGGTTGCGCCGCCGCCGTGGCGCTGATGCAGCAGTGGCTGGACTGGCGCCAGCAGTGGTTCGCGCTGACCGCGCTCGGCGCCCTGCTCGCCGTGCCGGCGCTGCGCTGGCTGCCGCCGCCCGACACCAGCGGCGTCACGCGCAGCGGCGAAAAGCTCGAGGACAATCCGCCATCGCCGCTCTTCCTGCGCCTGTTCATGGCCGCCTATTTCTGCGCTGGCGTCGGCTACGTGGTCAGCGCCACCTTCATCGTCGCCATCGTCGACCGCCTGCCCGGGCTGGCCGGCAGCGGCACCCTGGTCTTCCTGGCGCTCGGCCTGGCGGCGGCGCCGGCCTGCATCGTCTGGGATTTCGTCGCCCGGCGCACGGGCGAGCTGAACGCGCTGATCCTCGCCGCGCTGCTGCAGATCGTCGGCATCCTGCTGCCATTGGCCGGCGGCCTGCTGCCGGCGCTGGCCGGGGCGATGCTGTTCGGCGGCACCTTCATCGGCATGGTCAGTCTGGTCCTGACCATGGCCGGCCGCTACTACCCGACGCGACCGGCGAAGATGATGGGAAAGATGACGCTTTCCTACGGCCTGGCGCAGATCCTCGGCCCGGCACTGACCGGCTGGCTGGCGGCGGGCCGCGCCGGCGACTACGCGGTCGGCCTCTACCTGGCCGCGGCAGTGATGCTGGCCGGCAGCGCCCTGCTCTTCCTGCTCAAGGCGGTGCAGCGGCGCGACACCGGTGCCTCCCTCGCCCCCTGTACCTGTCCGCAGAATTGAGGACGACGAAGGCGACCACGAAACGATACGCGCCGTTGCAAACCGTTACTTGCCGCTGCCGGGCCGGCTCTCTTATTCTTAACTCATGCGCTGAACAGACATCAGCCCTGACGGTCACCTCCCCCTCCCCCGACTCCCCGGACCGTCCAGAAAGCCCCGTACTCCCCCTCCGGTACGGGGCTTTCGCCTTTTCGGGGGAGACCGGACAAGGAAAACGCGGAAGCTGCGGCCGGCGCTTCATCGGGAAAACGTTATGTTATAACATCACGAGTTCGCGCATTTCCCATCGAGGTCCGTCCCATGTCTCTCTCCCGTCGCATCCTGATCTTCTGCCTCGTCCTCTGCGCCGGCCTCGCCCGCGCCGAGCCGCTGACCGTCGGTGTCAGCCTGCTGCCGATGCAGACCTTCGTCGAACGCATCGGCGGCGAGCATGTCCGGGCCGTCGTCCTGGTGCCGCCCGGCAAGAGCCCGGCCAGTTACGAACCGACGCCGAAACAGATGCAGGCACTGGCTGCCGCGCCGCTTTATTTCCGCATCGGCGTACCGTTCGAGAAGGCCTGGCTGCCACGCCTGCAGCAAGCGCTGCCCGGACTGCGCCTGATCGACCTGCGCGACGGCCTGCCCCTGCGCCCGATCGATCTGCCTGGCAGCCACGATGGGCACGCCCACGGCAAAGGCGAAGCCGACCCCCACACCTGGCTGGCGCCGCCGCTGGTGATGCGCATGGCAGACCGCATCCGCGATGCGCTGATCGCCGTCCGGCCCGAGCTGCGTGCCGATTTCGAACGCAACCACGCGCGTTTCGTCAGCGAGCTGCAGGCGCTCGACGGCGAGTTGCGGCAGCGTCTGGCCGGCAAGCAGCAACGCCATTTCATGGTCTTCCATCCGTCGTGGGGCTATTTCGCCGACGCCTACGGCCTCACCCAGATTCCGATCGAGGCCGGCTGGAAGGAACCGGGGCCGCAAACCCTGGCGCGCCTGATCGACGAGGCGAAGCGCCGGCAGATCCGGGTCATCTTCGTCCAGCAGCAGTTCTCCCGGCGCGAGGCGGAAACCGTCGCCAGCGCCATCGGCGGCGAAGTGCTGGCGGTCGATCCGCTAGCGCCCGATTACCTCGCCAACCTGCGCCGCGTCGGCGAGACCTTCGCCCGCGTCCTGCAATGAGCGTCACCCCGGCCATCGTCCTCGACCACCTGTCGTTCGCCCGCGGCGAGCAAACCGTGCTCGACGACCTGAACGCCACCCTGTCCAGCGACGACTTCGTCGTCCTGGTCGGCCCCAACGGCGCCGGCAAGAGCACCCTGCTGCACCTGATCCTCGGCCTGCTGACGCCAACCGGCGGTAGCGTCGCGCTGCTCGGCGGCGCCCCGGCGGCGACCCGCGCCGCTGTCGGTTATGTTCCGCAGCACGGCCGTTTCGACCGGCGCTTCCCGATCGACGTCGGCGGCATGGTGCTGCAGGGCCGCCAGCCCCCCGGCTGGCACCCCGGCTGGCGGCCAACGGCAGCCGATCAGGCGGCGGTCGACGAAGCACTGGCCCGCTGCGGCATCGCCGCGCTCAGCCGGCGTCGCCTCGGCGCCCTGTCCGGCGGCGAGATGCAGCGCGCGCTGATCGCCCGTGCCCTGGCCGGCAAGCCGCGCCTGCTGCTGCTCGACGAACCGACGGCCAGCATCGACCCGGCCGGCCAGGAAGCGCTCTACGCGCTGCTCGGCGAACTCAACCGGCAGATGCCGCTGCTCGTCGTCTCGCACGACCTCAGCCTGATCAGCCGCCAGGCGCACCGGGTCTGGTGCCTGAACCGGCGCCTGCATGTCCATCCGGCGCTCGAACTGACGGCGCAAACCCTGGCCAGCCTCTACGGTTTCCCGGTGCGCGCCGTCGATCACCGCAGCGACCACGCGGAGGCCGCGTGAGTTTCCTTGCCGCACTGCTGCAACAGACCTTCCTCCAGCACGCCGTCGCCGCCTCGCTGCTTGCCGCGCTGGCCTGCGGCGTCGTCGGCGTGCTGGTCGTGCTGCGCCGCATCGCCTTCCTCGCCGGCGGCATCGCCCACGGCGCGCTGGCCGGCATGGGCGCCGCCTACCTGCTCGGCTGGCCGCCGCTGCCTGGCGCCATCGCCGCCGCGCTGCTGATGGCGGTCCTGCTCTGGCGGCTGACCACGCGCCAGCGCCACGACGAGGAGGTGCTGATCGCCGCCATGTGGTCGGTCGGCATGGCCGCCGGGCTGATCATGATCGCCCGCAGCGCTGGCGAAAACCCGGACCTGATGAGCTACCTGTTCGGCAACATCCTGATGGTCGGCCGCGACCAGCTACTGTGGATGGCCGGACTCGACCTGCTGACCCTGGGCATCGTCGCCGCCTTCTACCCGGCGATCGCCACCACCGTCTTCGACGAGGAATACGCCCGCCTGCGCGGCCTGCCGGTCGAGGCGATCCGCCTGCTGCTGCTGTTGCTGGTGGCGCTGACCGTCGTCCTGCTGATCCAGGTGGTCGGTCTGATCCTGGTCATCGCCCTGCTCACCCTGCCGGCTGCGGCCGCGCTGTCGGCCCGCTCGATGCTGGCGATGATGTGGCAGGCCGCGCTGATCGCCGGCGCCGCCTGCCTGGGCGGCCTGTGGCTGGCCTATGCGCTGGACTGGCCGGCTGGCGCCAGCATGGTGCTGCTCACCGCCGCCGCCTATCTCGTCGCCAGCCTGCGCCGCCGCTGAATTCAGTCGCGCGTCGCCTGCAGGCGGGCGGCAAGCGCCGCGTCCATGGTCTGCAGATGCGTCATGAACCAGCCCGGCAGGCTGCGCGCGTATTCGCGCGCCGCGCGCAAGCGGCCGCTGGCGACGCCACGCCCGAAAAAGGCGAGTTCGCCGAGCACCCGCAGATGCTCGGCACGATGCTCGCCGGTCGCCGGGAAACGACAAGCCTGCATCAGCTTGTCCTCGTTCTCGAAGTGCTGTTTGGTGTCCTCGCGCAACTGCGCGAAGAGCGCCGGAAACTCGGCGTCCGAAGCGGCCAGCAGGGCGTCCGCGAGATCGACGAAAGCGCGGTGGGTGGCATCCATTTCCGCCACCCCGAGGGCCATTTCGCTCTGCCAGGGCATCAGATGGCGCCGTGGTTCTCGCGCTTGTTGGCGTTGGTCTTGCCCATCGCTTCATCGAGCGCCATTTCCGGGTACTTGAACGGGGTGACCAGCAGTTCCTCATAGACGCGGACCACCTTGTCGGCGGCGCCCATACCCTTGAAGTCGCTCTTTTCCAGGCCCAGCGTCTCGCACAGCTCGGTCCACACCATGCCCTGCACCATCGGGACGAAGACGAACTGTGCACCGTTGATCGTCGACACGAAAGGCTGGTCGATATTCACCGTATACAACACGATCTGGCTGCCGGCCTTGATCTCGGCGCCGTATTTGTCGAGCAGCGCCGGCATGAACTGCAATTCGTCGAGCGAGCCAACGAGCAGCTTCAACTCGTCGCCGACGGTCATCAGCACGGCTTGCTTCATGACCTGCTGCGGCGGCTTGCGCCGGCCCTGGGCATCGGCGATTTCGCCTTCCTGCAACACCAGTTCGCCGCGATAGGCCATGCAACCAGCCAGGCTCGCCGCTTCGCAGAAATTGGCGTTGAAGAACAAGGATTGGTAACGGTCCATCAGCATTTTCTTCTTCCTTCCCTGAAGTTGATTCATCTTGGTAACGAGCCTGCAGCAATTTCCTTGCCGGCTCGTCCTTCCTTGCCGCACAAGCCAATCCGGACGCCACAGCGGACCGGCTGTCGTTTTCCCGACATACCGCTTGTCGGTTTGTCGCCGTTTTGAAACCCCAAATCCGCTAGACAAAGTGCATAATCGCCAGAAATAACCAGCCTCCCTGCAGTGACTTTGCCGACCATGCGCGCCAGCCTCCGGACCACTTGCCTGTTTGCCGTCATCATGGCTACCGCCAGTCCGGCGTTCGCCGCTGAGGCGACAGCCGCCACGCCATGGCCGACGATTGAATTCAAGGGTTTCGGAACCCTCGGCGCCGCCCGTAGCGACAGCGACGACAGCCAGTTCGTGCGCGACCTCTCGCAACCCGACGGACTGGGCAAGCACTGGAGTGGCAAGACCGACACCATGCTCGGCCTGCAGGCGAATCTGACGTTCAGCCCGCGCAGCAGCGCCGTTATGCAGGGCCTGGTGCGCTATCGCTACGACGGCAGCTGGCGTCCCGAGCTCAACCTGGCCTTCCTGCGCCACGACCTGGCGCCCGATTTCACGCTGCGCGCCGGCCGCATGGGCACCGAGTTCTACCTGCAGGCAGACGCCCGCCAGGTCGGTTACGCCAACACCATGCTGCGACCGCCAACCGACTATTTCGGGCCGATCGTCGTTTCCTACATCGACGGCATCGACGCCAGCCTGACCGGCGATACCGGCTACGGCCTGCTGCGCGGCAAGCTGTTCGCTGGCTGGGCGGCGGAGAAGACACCGGTGATCAAGCCGCACACCTGGGATCTGCGCGGTTCGCGCATGGCAGGCGCCTACCTCGACTACCTCAACGGCCCCTGGCAGCTGCGTGTCAGCCGCTCGAAGATCCGCTTCCAGCACCAGCAGCCACTCGACGCCGCAGCCGGCTTCCCGATCCTGACACTGGCACCGGAACTGAACATCAAGGGCCGTCACGCCACTTACGACAGTATCGGCCTGATCTACGACGAAGGACGGCTGCAGGTCCAGGGGCAACTCAGCAGCATCCGCTACGACACCTCCGCTTACGAGGACACCCGCGCCGGCTACCTGATGCTGGCCTACCGGGTCGGCCCGGTGACGCCCTACCTCGGCTATTCGCGCACCCGCTCCGAACAGGCCAGCCTGACCACACCGACCATCCCGGCGCTGCAATTCGCCATCCGCCAGTTCATGGCCGAAACCCACAGCGACCAGGAAACCTACACCCTGGGCGCGCGCTGGGACTTCCAGCGCAACCTGGCGCTCAAGGCGCAGCTGGACATGATCCGCGGCGACCGCGATTCGCGTTTTCCCCAGCGTTACACCGAGAAGGACTGGAACGGTCACCTGAACGTTCTCAGTCTGGCGCTCGATTTCGTCTTCTGACCCGGCATGCCGACCCGTCTCTTCCTCCTCCTGCTGCTCCTGGCCTCCGGCCTGCCGGCGCACGCCGAGCCGGTGGTCGTCATGGCGGCACGGCAGACCTCGGAGCGACTGAGCCGGGAAGAGGTGACCAACATATTTCTCGGCCGCTACCGCGCCCTGGCCTCCGGCCTGCCCGCCCAACCGATCGATCAGCCGCCGTCCAGCCCGCTACGCGGCGCCTTCTACCAGTTGCTGGTGAACAAGGACACAGCAAGCATCAACGCCTACTGGAGCCGCCTGCATTTCTCGGGCAAGGCGACGCCGCCACTGCAGGCCAGCGAGGAAAGCGAGGTCATCCGGCAGTTGCTCAACATCCCGGGCGCCATCGCCTACGTCGACCGCAAGCAGGTCGACGAACGGATGCGCATCGTTTTCGAATTCATGCCGAGGGCGACCCGTGAAAGCCGCGCTGAGCCGTGACGGCATCCTGCTCCGCTCGATCCTCGTTACCCTCCTCGCCTTCGCGCTGGTCGGTTTCGCGACACTGGCCTATACCGTGCAGGCGGCACGCAACGCGGCGCAGGAACAATCGCAGGTGCGCCTCGAACAGTTGCTCGACACCGTGCAGAGCACGCTGCGCGTCGCCTGCTTCGTCAAGGATCAGGAACTCGCCCGCGAGGTGGCCAGCGGCCTGCTGAGCAATACCGAAGTCCTGCGCGTCACCATCCACGAAGGTGACAACCAGCTGATCGACCTGCAGCGCCGCCAGACGTCGCGCCCCGACGCCGCCAACGCGCTGGAACGCAGCATCCATTCACCGTTCATCGAGGGCGACGTGATCGGCCGCATCCGTCTCGTTCCCGACCCGGAGGCGATCGCCGGCCAGGTGCGGGCCGAGATCATCGAACGCTCGCTCCAGTTGACCTGGCAGCTGACGCTGATCGCTGGTGCCATGGTGATCACCCTGCTGTTCTTCGTCATCCACCCGATCAGCGCGATTTCCAGCGAACTGCACCGGATGGACCCGACCGCCGGTGACCGCCTGCAGATTCCCGCCGGCCATGCCAATACCGAAATTGGCCGCCTGGTACACGATGTCAATGCGCTGGCCAGCCGCCTGGTGCTGGCGCTGGACGAAGAGCACACGCTGCGCCTGCAGCGCGAGATCGACGAGCGGAAATACCACGCCATCTTCGACAACGCCGAAAGCGGCATCTTCATCGTCGACCGCGACGGCCGCCTGACCTCGTGGAACCCGGCGCTCGCCCGGCTGTTCGGCATTTCCGGCAGCGAGGAGGAACAGTTGGCCCGGCGCCTCGACGCGCTGCACTGGGAAAAACCGGAACTCATTGCCGAACTGGTCGGCCAAGCCTTTACCTCGCACCAGCCGAGCACCCGTGAAGCCTGCCTGGCACGCGCCGACGGCAGCCGCTGCTGGCTCGACATCGTCCTCAGCCCGGTCGGCGACGAGCTCCTGCAGGGCATCGCCCACGACATTTCCGAGCTCAAGGCGGCCGAAGCCAGCGCCCGCCGCCAGGCACTGATCGACCCGCTGACCGGGCTGGCCAACCGCGCCGGGCTGGAACAGCATCTCGGCAACGCGATCCGCCAGCAACACCGCCAGCCCGGCGCCGGCTTCGCGCTGATCTACATCGACCTCGACCGCTTCCGGCAAATCACCGAGGGCATCGGCGTCAACGCCGGCGACGAGATTCTGCGCGCGGTCGCCGGCCGCCTCGGCACGACGGTCAAGCACAACGACATGCTGGCCAGACTGTCCGCCGACATCTTCGCGGTGATCCTGCTGGCGCTACACGACGGCGAAACCATCGAGCGGGTCACCGAACGCATCATGGCGGCACTGAGCCAGCCCTATCTGGTTGATGGCTCGCCGGTCCAGCTCAGCGCCAGCCTCGGCATCACCCGCTTCCCGGACGACGGCAGCGACGCCCCGAGCCTGCTGCGCAACGCCGAGCTGGCCTGCGACAAGGCCAAGGCCAGCGGCGGCAACTGCAGCGCTTTCTTCGACCCGGCCCTGGCCGAAGCCGCCGAGCAGCGCCGGCACATGGAAAACGACCTGCGCCAGGCGCTGCGCGAGCGGCAGTTCGAGCTTTTCTTCCAGCCCATCGTCGACATTGCCGCCGGCCGCGTTGCCGGCGCCGAAGCACTGATCCGCTGGCGCCACCCGGAACGCGGCCTGGTGCCGCCGGACCGTTTCATCCCGGTGGTCGAGCAATCCGGACTGATCGACGGCCTCGGCCTCTGGGTGCTCGACGATGCCTGCCGCCAACTGGCCGCCTGGCAGCGCGCCGGCCACCCGCATTACCTGTCGATCAACGTCTCCGGCCGGCAGATCCCGCACGGCCTGCCGCCGGCCGCCGTCGCCGAGGCGCTGGCCCGCCACGGCATTCCGGCCAGCCGGCTGGCGCTGGAAATCACCGAAGGCATCCTGCTCGCCAACATCGGCGAGGCCCAGGCCTGGCTGCAAGCGGTGCAGGCGCTCGGCGTGCGCGTCTATCTCGACGATTTCGGCACCGGCTACTCGTCGCTTTCCTACCTGAACCGCTTCCCGCTCGACACGCTGAAGATCGACCGCTCCTTCGTCCAGGACATGGCCAGCGGCAACAATGCCCACTCGCTGGTCATCGCCATCGTCGCCATGGCACGCAGCGTCGGCCTGCAGGTCGTCGCCGAGGGCGTCGAGACCGCCAGCCAACTGGAAATCCTCAGCGCCATCGGCTGCCAGTACGCGCAGGGCTACTACCTGTCACGGCCGGTCACCGCCGGTGACTTCGTCGAGGTGAGCAACGAGATCGACCGCCGCCTGGCGCCGGGCGCCTGAGTCAGCCGGCGACGGTGGCGCCGATGAAATCGAAGATGTCCTCTTCGATGATCTCCAGGCCGATCTTCTTGCAGTAACGGCGCTCCTTGCTCGTCGGCTCGCTGATGAGCACCCAGCCAGCCGGCTCGGCAGCCGACCAGATGATGTCGGCCATCACCATGCGCTCGGTGTCGCGGTTCAGGCGCATGCCGAGCAGCAGATACTGCTTGCCCTGGCGCATCTCCTTGATCTCCGGCGGGATCGAGAAGCCACCCATGAGCTCGGTGATGAAATCAACGTAATCGGCGTCGGAGGCGATGTATACGCCTTCCGGACGCGGCGTGCCCATCGGCTTGAACAGCACCGGCCGGCTCAGGTCGATCGTCGTCACCGGCGCGTAGCTGCTGCCGTCCCAGGCGTAGAGCTTGTAGCGGTAGTCGGTGCCGCCGATGCGGGCGATGCCGACGATCAGCGTGTGCGGCACGGCGGCGTAGGAATCCTGCAACTGCGTGTCGCGGTTGATGTCGATCACGTAATTCGGGGCAATTTCCTTCAGCCAGTCGTGGACGGCGGCGCGCGTCCATGAAGTCTCGCCGTAGGTCCGGTTGAGGAACCTGGTGACGGTGCTGCGGCCGCGCTTGAGCTCGACGTTCATCGCCGCCCGCGGGAACTCGTACATCAGTTTGGGCGCCATCGGCTTGCCGCTGTTCATGGCGATGATCAACGAATCGCTGTCGGCCGGCATCGCCGCGCCGCTCGCCGTGTCGCGCACGTCGGCCAGGACGCCGGGGCCCAGATAGGGAACGATGCTGCCGTCACGCAGGCCGGCCAGCAGTTTTTCACGCAATTCGGGAGTCATGGTTTTTGCTCTGTGGATTGGGGTGAGCCACATCAATGCAAAATCCACGCCCAGACAGCAAGCATGGTGCAGTGCGGGTTTCGGGACGAAAGCCCGGCGGGCGCCTGTCGGGTTTGCGACAAGCATCCATCAACGCGTGGGCGTCCGCCCCGTTTATTCCATTGTCACATGACACCATCTTCGCTATCCTTCCGGCTTCCCATTTCGCTGCCACCGCCATGTCCATCGACCTCGTGCGCAACCTGTTCTCGAGCGACACGCGCCTGTATGCGCTGTCCTGGCGGGACGAAGGAATGCCGCAGCTGGAAGTCGAATGCTGGTGGGGGCGGGAGAGCCTGTCGGGCGGTTTCGAGTACGTCATCGATCTCGTCGCGCCGGACGCCCGGCTCGGCCAGTCGCGTTTCCTCGGCAAGGCGCTGGCGCTTGAGGTCAGGCTGGCCGACGGCAGCACCTTCAAGCGCCACGGCTACGTGCGCTGGGCGGCGACGCTCGACGCCGACGGCGGTTTCGGCCGCTACCGGCTGATCGTCATCCCCTGGCTCTGGCTGACCTCGCGCGGCCGTCACCACCGGGTCTTCCAGGAACGCACGGTGGTCGACATCGTCGACACCGTGTTCGCCGACTACGCCGACGTCGCCGCCTGGCAATGGGCGGACGAAGTCGCCGGCTTCCTCGCCGACACCCGGCCGCGCAGCTACTGCGTGCAGTACAACGAATCCGACTACCAGTTCGTCTCCCGCCTGCTCGCCGAAGAAGGCCTGGGCTGGCGCATCGAAGCCGACGACGCGGCGCCCGGCGGCCACCGCCTGACGATCTTCGCCGACAGCCACCTGCTGCCGCAGGACCCGGTCTCCGCCAGCGGCCTGCGCTACCACCGCAGCGATTCGCAGGAAGCCCAGGACGCCATCCTCGCCTTCGGCGAACACCGCCGCCTGCTTGCCGCCAAAACCACGCTGCTGTCGCACGACTACAAGGCCAAGCGCGCCATCGCCGCCAGCGTGCCGACCGCGCAGCCGGTCGGCGGGCCGCATGCGCCGCTTCTCGAGAACTACGACGACGCCGGCCCCTACGCCTTCGCCAGCCTGGCCGAAGCCGAACGCTACGGGCGGCTGGCGATGGAAGCGCGCGAAGCCCGCTACCTCACCTGGCTCGGCCGCAGCACGGTGCGCAGCCTCAGCGCCGGCACCTGGATCGCCATCGGCGACCTGCCAAGGGCGGGCGATCACCGCTACCTGGTCTGCGAGGTGAACCACGCCGGCATCAACAACCTGACCGCCGCCGCCATGGCCCGCCTCGCCGAGCGCCTGCGCGTTGCGCAGAACCTCGGCCAGGACGACCCGCTCTCCGGCGGCGACGCCGTCGAACCGATCGCCGCGCCGAGCAAGGTGCCCGCCGAACTCCTCGAACTCGCCCGCGAACGCGGCTACGGCAACAGCTTCACCGGCCTGCACGCTGACCTCCCCTGGCGGCCGGCGCTCAGCGACGACACCGGCCTGCGCCTCAACCCGCGCCCCACCGCCCCCGGGCCGATGACCGCCATCGTCGTCGGCCCCAACGGCGAGCAGAGCCCGAACGGCGTCGAAGAAATCTGGTGCGACCGCTACGGCCGGATCAAGATCCGCTTCCCCTGGCAACAAGCCGAACGGCCGGACGACCGCGACAGCTGCTGGATGCGCGTCCTGCAACGCCAGGCCGGCCCCGGCATGGGCTGGCAATGGCTGCCACGGATCGGCCAGGAAGTGCTGATCGACTTCCTCAACGGCGACATGGACCGCCCCTACGTCCTCGGCGCCCTCTACAACGGCAAGGGCGCCGGCGGCATCCCCGCCACCCCGGGTGGCAGGCCGGGCGAAAGCGATACCAGCGTCTTCGACCCCGCCACCGACCACCGCCCGGCCGGCCAGGGCAACCTCGCCGGCGGCAACAGTCCCGCCTGGCACGGCGGCGCCAGTAACAGCCACCGCCACCCGGCCGCACTCGGCGGCTTCAAGAGCAAGGAATTCGGCGGCCAGGGATACAACCAACTGGTCATGGACGACAGCGACCGCCAGCAACGCATCCAGCTCAAGAGCACCCAGCACAGCAGCGAACTCAACCTCGGCCACCTCATCCACCAGGCCGACAACTACCGCGGCAGCTTCCGCGGCACCGGCGTCGAACTTCGCACCGACGCCTGGGGCGCGCTGCGCGGCGGGCGCGGCGTGCTGATGAGCACCTGGCCGCTCGCCGCCCCCGGCACCCCGGCCGGCGACTTCGCCCCCGGCATGGCCCTGCTCAGACAAGCCGACACCCTGGCCCGCACGCTCAGCCAGGCCGCCAAAACGCACCGCACCGTCGAACTCGCCAGCGCCATCGGCAGCACCAGCGCCGGGCAAAGCGCCATCGACGACCAAGCCGCACCGATCCAGGCCCTGCACACCGTCGCCAGCGGCATGGTCGACGCCAAGGACGAAACCCAGGCCAGCGCCGACGCCCAGGCCAAGACCACGACGGCGGACACCGACAAACGCCCGCACCCGACCGACCCGGCGATCCTGCAAGCCGCCCGCGCCAACTTCGCCCACGTCGCCGGGCAGAACCTGCAATACGCCAACGACGAAACCACCACCTTCGAAAGCGGCGAAGACAGCAACCTCGCCATCGCCGGCAAGGCCCGCATCCACACCGGCCAGGCCATCGGCCTGGTGGCCGGCGCCATCCGCCCCGGCGAAGGCAACAGCGGCATCAAACTGATCGCCGCCAAAGACGATATCGACCTACAGGCGCAAAGCGACGAAATGAAGTTCCAGGCCAAGCAGGAGCTGAAGATCGTCTCGGCCAACGCCCACGTCGACTTCGCGGCGGCGAAGAAGATTCATCTGGCGGTAAAGGGCGGGGCCAGCATCACCATCGACGGCGGGATCACCGTGCAGTGCCCGGGGACGATCACGGTGCATGCGAGCAAGAAGTCGTTCAGTGGGCCGGAGGGGATCGGCTATGCCTTGCCCGAATTCATACAAACCGGCGATTTCAAGCGCCAGTACATCATTCACCGTGCCACCGACGGCGAACCGATTGCCCGCCAGAAATACCGCATCAGCCTGAGCGACGGTCGCGTCGTCGAGGGGATCAGCAATGAGCAGGGCGAAACCGAACTGGTCGAGTCAGACGCCTTGCTGATCACGACCATCGCCTTACTTTCGGATTGAACCTATGACAAATTCGGCTGATATCCCTTCCCGCGACCTGACGGTATGCGAAGGCATGCACAAGGCTCACGTCTATCTCTCCCATCTGCCGGGCATCATCATTTTCGTGCACGGCGTCAATTCCGATGGGGAATGGTATGAGCAAACCGAGGAAGGATTGATCGACGGTCTGAATAACCGACTCGGCCTGCGTTGCTCGCCGAATCCCGAGGGGAAATTGAAAAAGGCTAGCTACGAACCGGAAATCCTGGCCGGCGGAAAACTGAACGATACTCTTGACGGCGAGAACTTCATCAAGGATGTCGGACGCTCGCCCGTCATCCGTTTCCGTTGGGGCTACAAGCTGGCCGGCGAGGACAAAAGTGACCCCAATGCCATCGATGAAAACAAGGAATACAAGCAGACCGGCTTCATCTGGCTCAACGAAATGGATGCCTGGGGCGGCGGTCCCTTCCAGAACGGAACGAGCGCCTTGCCCTACATGTGGGGCGTCGGTATGGACGACCGGGTGTTCTGGTGGCTTTACCTCAACATGTTTCCGGTTGATGGCCGGGAAGTCTATGCCTGCCCGCCGCGCGCCTATTACGCGCATGCCTCGCACCGCCTCAAGGAACTGATCAAGGCGATTCGCAAGAAGCAGGCCGATTGCCCGATTACCGTGCTCTGCCACAGCCAGGGCAACATGATTGCGCTGGGTGCCGCCATGCTCGGTCTTAAGGAGGATGAATCCTTCATCGCCGATACCTACATCATGAGCAATCCGCCTTACAACCTGGAGTCGCCCGCTACGGAAGAATTCGTCGTCGCCAAGCAGCCCGGCGGCTTCGGCGAATTCGGGCATGTCACGGCTACGGCCCGCAAGGATACTTTCAAGCGCTTTCTCGAAGGGGTGGCAAAACGGGCCGGCAAGGGTCAGTCACTGGAAGAGATCAACCGGATCATGGGCTGTAAGGATGTCGAAAGCCAGACCCCCTTGTTCCAGATGGAAAAGTTTCCGGACAAGGACGCTGCCCGTCGCAAACCCGAACCCGGCAAGGATCGCGACAATCGGGGCAAAGTCTTCCTGTACTGCAATCCGCACGACCAGTTGATTGGTGTCACCCCGGTCCAGGGCATCGGCTGGAAAGGCTTGCGCGATGAGGACATCGATGCCGTGAAGGGGGATGGCAAGATTTACCAGCGGGTCTGGGCGCAGGCTGGAGGCAATCAATCGCCGCCCTTTGCCGTCGGCTGCGAAGCCTGGCAGCGCTACCACTACATCAAGCACAACCACGACCCCAACAAGTTCTGGAACCCCGATCCGCCGAACATGCGTTACGTGCTCAGCCTGAACCACAATCAGGGCTTTGTTTCCCGCATCCTGACCGTGTTGACCTCAATCTTCATCTGGCCGGCGTCGCGCATGATTGATATCCCGATCAACACCCCTCCCGAAAAGGACAGGGAGGTTCCGATTACCGCTCCAGTGCTGCCCAAGCCGGTAACGCCGCGTTCCGTGCGCTACGGCGATACATCAGCCCAGTTCGACGAAGACAAGGATCCTGTCTCCAATGCGCTGGACAAGACAAACCGGGAAAAATGGCAGGACATCCTGCCGGAAAAGATGGACGAGAAAACTGAACCGAAGGGGGATGGGAAGACTGAGGCCCAGTGGGAATTTGAAACACGGGCCCGCCTCGAAGCCGCCAAGCGGCGTGGCGAAATCGGCGACACCCCGGAAGACGAGCGGGCGATGATGAAACGCTACCTCTCGGAAAATCCCAATGCCACCGACCACGGCACCATCCTGACCAACCCTGAGCATTCGGCGGAGGTTGTTGCCTACGATGTCGCGGTTGGCTTCGTCGACCCGGGCAAGATTACGGCGGAAGACATGGATCAGTTTCGTCGCTTTGCACACTGGATGTACATGGAAGATTCAAGACTGGATGCGGAAGGCTTTAAACATTATTGGAAACTCGGCTTGTTCAAGAGCCATCAAGTTCAATACACCTACAACCACGCGCACATGGTGGCCAACACCGATATTTCGAACGAGCGCCAACAGAATTTCTTTGGCCTGCTGCGATGAAGAGCCGCCGCCAATTCTTGACCGGAGCCCTGAGCATGGGATTACTCGATTTCCTCGGATTCAACCGCCCGGCGCTTGCTGCTGCCAAGTCGGCGCCTGCCGCCGTCAAGCCGGACTGGCCGACAGGAGCGGTTGCTCAACTGGTTGGAGCCAGTTTGATATCGCCTTTGCTGGCACCCAGATACCCGCTGGAACACTATCTTCCAACCATGCTTGCCCTCAAGCCGGAAGACGCTCCTCCAAAAATCTACAAGGGGGTAACGGGATCAAGTCATATGCCCAAGTATCAGGCCGAAGAAAACCTGCTTACTACTTTGACCGTCAGTTTCTCCTTTACTGTTAGCTACTACAACGAGACGGCCTATGGCGGCTACCACCAGTTCCTGTGGAACGAGGTACGGATGAAGCAGTTGCACATCGTCGCCGGGTTTGCCGCAGAGCGCACGCCGGAAGAAGCCTGGGAGCTTTGGCATACCGCCTATCTCGCCTTCGGCGAAAACACCCGTCCCGGCAGCTTTACCCTGGCCTCCGGCAACGCCGGATGGACCACGCTGGAAGCCGGTCTGGGCAAGATCGCGACGCCGGAGGCCAAGGTCATCTGGCTGGGCACCGTCGACTCCCCGAGCTGGCCAAAATACAAATTGCCGAACGAGGCTGCGGTGCTGCTGATGCTGGCGCATCCGGGCTTTGTCAGCGGGCGTTCGGCGCTGGCTTACTTCACCGCGCCGGCCGTCGTGCCGGTGAAGTCGGTGGACAAGGTCAAGGGCGAGTCGCCGCGCGTCACAGCCTTGCGCCTGGCGGTCGAGCAAGCCTGCGCCAGCGCCGGCATCGCGCCGTCGGCGATCGGCACGGTCGCCCGCGATTGCGGTCGTTACACGCCGGCTGCGGCGCAGCGCCTGGCCGATACCGGCGCCGCGCTGCACGACCTGCTGCCGGATTACGACCTGCACCGTGACGCCATCGACCTGCCGGCAGTGTTCGACGAACTGGGCGCCAACACTGTCAACTACACCCTGCTGCTCGCCGCCTACGCTGCCAACCAGCGTCACCATCCGGTGCTCTACGTCTCCAGCCGCGACCCCGACGCCGGTCGCGCCATGCTGATCCTGCCCAACCCACAGCCGGCTGAAATTCAGGATCCCGCCCGCATCGACCGCGAGGCCAACAGCCGCGGTCAGTGGTATCGCCCCTGGTGGGGGCAACGGCTCGACGGGAAGAAGGATTTCTGAGGCGAGCGATGAAGGTCTGCATGAAGAATCAGCATTACAAAACACTGTTGCTCGCGCTGGCGGCATACGCGCTGACCGCCTGCGTGGCCTTGGCGCCCAAGCCGTCGCCAGGTTTTGTGTTGTCCGATTACCGTGCGTTGCGCCAGGCATCTGGCTCTAACCCGGCGGTCTGCGCCCATCGCTACGCGCTCAGAAGCGAAAACAAGGACGTGCCCAGTGCCGGAATACGCTACCGGATCATGAGCGATGACGGACAAATCGTTGAAGGGGTGACCGACGAGAAGAGCGAGACGGCGGTTTTTCAGGGGGCGTGTGGAACGCGCATCTCCTTGTATCTGGCGACCACGGGTATTAGCTGGATCAAGCCGGAAACCGCCCCTTGAGCTTGCGCCCGATGCAAGCCTTCGCCAACTTCGCGCTGCTGACCCGGAATGTCTCTGGCGTCGCCGCTGCCGTGCGCCAGATTCCATGGAAATGAAGAGCCGCCGCCAATTCCTGAGCGGAGCGCTGGGCATGGGATTACTCGATTTCCTCGGATTCAACCGCCCCGCGCTTGCCGCTGCCAAGTCGGCGCCTGCCGCCGTCAAGCCGGACTGGCCGACAGGAGCGGTTGCTCAACTGGTCGGAGCCAGTACGATTTCGCCACTGTTTGATCCTGGATACCCGCTCGACCATTTCCTGCCAGCGCTGCTTGCTTTAAAGCCAGATGACGCTCCTCCAAAAACCTATAAAGGTGTGACGGGAACTCATCGTTTGCCGCGTTACCGTTTCGACGAAAATCTACTCGATGAACTGACTGCCAGCTTTTCCTTTACCGTCAGCTATTACAACGAGACAGCTCGCGGCGGCTATCTCCAGTTCCTGTGGAACGAGGTGCGGATGAAGCAGTTGCACATCGTCGCTGGATTCACTGCAGAGCGTACGCCGGAGGAAGCCTGGGAGCTTTGGCACAGTGCTTACCAGTCCTTCGGAGTGGACACCCGCCCCGGCAGCTTTACCCTGGCCTCCGGTAACGCTGGATGGACCACGCTGGAAGCCGGGCTGGGCAAGATCCCGACGCCGGAGGCCAAGGTCATCTGGCTGGGCACCGTCGATTCGCCAAGCTGGCCGAAGGATGAATTGCCGAACGAGGCTGCGGTGCTGCTGATGCTGGCGCATCCGGGCTTTGTCAGCGGGCGCTCGGCGCTGGCTTACTTCACCGCGCCGGCGGTCGTGCCGGTGAAGTCGGTGGACAAGGTCAAGGGCGAGTCGGCGCGCGTCACCGCCTTGCGTCTGGCGGTCGAGCAGGCTTGCGCCAGCGCCGACATCGCGCCGTCGGCGATCGGTACCGTCGCCCGCGATTGCGGTCGTTACACGCCGGCTGCGGCGCAGCGCCTGGCCGATACCGGCGCCGCGCTGCATGACCTGCTGCCGGATTACGACCTGCACCGCGACGCCATCGACTTGCCGGCAGTGTTCGACGAACTGGGTGCCAACACCGTCAGCTACACCCTGCTGCTCGCCGCCTACGCCGCCAACCAGCGCCGCCACCCGGTGCTCTATATCTCCAGTCGCGATCCCGACGCCGGTCGCGCCATGCTGATCCTGCCCAACCCGCAGCCAGCGGCAATTCAGGACCCCGCCCGCGTCGACCGCGAGGCCAACAGCCGCGGTCAGTGGTACCGCCCCTGGTGGGGGCAGCGGCTCGACGGAAAGAAGGATTTCTGAATTTGCCATCCGGTATTTTCTGGCTTGCCCCCTTGTCGATCATCCGTAGTCGGCAGTACCCCACCGCCCCCGGACCGATGACCCCCATCGTCGTCGGCCCCAACGGCGAGCAGCGCCCGAACGGCGTCGAAGCAATCACCCTGCGCGATCGTAAAAATAGCTCAAGAAGTCACCAAGACCAGCTTGCGTTACGAATGACGGAAACCATGCGGACAACCAGAACCAGCGCCGCGCCCCAAGCTGGACAAGCCCTGGCCGCAGGTGCACCATCGCTGCATCAGAGAATTCTAAAAAATCGGTCGCGCTGATCGCACCACCCAGATGAGGGCAGAACCATGCCTGCAAGAGAACGCCCAACGATCCTCGTCGTCGACGACACCCCGGACAATCTGGCGGTGGTCGCCGGCATGCTCGAACACGATTACCGCGTCCGCGTTGCTGCTTCCGGCGAGCGCGGACTGCGCATCGCCGCCGGTAGCCCGGCGCCCGACCTGATCCTGCTCGACATCATGATGCCGGGCATGGACGGCTATCAGACGCTCGAACAACTGCGCGCCAACCCGGCGACCGTCAATATCCCGGTGATCTTCGTCACGGCGATGGATAGCGATGCCGACGAGGCGGTCGGCCTGGCGCTGGGCGCCGTCGATTACATCGCCAAGCCGATCCGGCCGGCGATCCTGCAGGCGCGCATCCGCACCCAGCTCGAACTGAAGGCGGCACGCGACCGTCTGGCCCGCGAAAACGAGCGCCTGGAAGAAGGCGTCGCCCAGCGCACCCGGGAAATCGAGCTGCTGCGCGATGTCGCCCTGCACGCGCTGGCGACGCTGGCCGAAAAACGCGACAACGAGACCGGCAACCACCTGCTACGCACGCGCTGCTACATCGAACTGCTGATGGAAGATCTGGCGCTGCAGCCCGAATTCGCGCCGGTGCTGACGCCGGCGCGGCGCAAGGTGATCGCCAAGGCGGCGCCGCTGCACGACATCGGCAAGGTCGGCATTCCCGACGAGATCCTGTGCAAACCCGGCCCGCTGCCGCCGCCGGAATTCGCGATCATGATGCAGCATGCGCAGATCGGCGCCGACGCGCTGGGCGAGGCGATCGACCGCGTGCTGGCCGAACACGCCAGCCAGCCGCAGCCGCCGGCAGAAATTCACTACGCGCTGACCTTTCTCGAGGTCGCCCGCGAAATCGCCGGCTGCCACCACGAAAAATGGAACGGCAAGGGCTATCCTCAGCAACTGCAGGGCGAGGACATCCCGCTGGCGGCGCGGCTGATGGCGCTGGCCGATGTCTTCGACGCCCTGGTCTCGCGCCGCCACTACAAGCCGCCCTTCCCGCTCGAGCAGGTGGTCGGCATCATCCGCGAAGGGCGCGGCACGCATTTCGATCCGCGCATCGTTGACAGCTTCCTCAAGCAGATCGACGCCTTTGCCGAAATCGCCGGCCGCCTCGCCGATCCACACCCGGCCGACTGAAGCGCAGCGCTTCAGCGCGTCGACAGCGTGACCTCGGCGACGCCGCCGATCGCCAGGAACTCGTCCTCACCCTGCAGCACGCCAGGCAGCAGGCCGCAGTAGAAAAAGATCTTGGTCAGCGGCACCTCGACGGCGAGGATGGTGTCGCCGAACTCGCAGGCCCGCTCGCGGCTGCAGGTGAAGGAACTGAGGTTGTTGAGCAGCAGGGTGTAACGGCCGCCTTCGCCACGCCCCAGGATTTCGTAGTCGGCAACGCGATTGACCCCGCGGTACAGGGTGACATGGCGGGCGCCGTTGTGGCGCCGCGCCAGTTCGTACTGGCAATAGGTATAGACGAGGTCGAGCTGGGCTTCCAGCGCATTCGTCCCGTACAGGCCGCTGGCGCGCATTTCCAGGTAGCGCTGCCAGCTTTCGCTGCCGGTCTCGCGCAGCGGCATGCCATGCCAGCGCGGCAGCAGACCGAAGCGCGACTCGACCCAGCCTTTCAACACCGCGCCCTCGCGGCTGTCGGAATCGAAGCTCCAGCCGCGGATCAGGCGCACGTAATTGGCCTTGGCGCGCCCCTTGCGGCGCCCGGTGTAGCCCATTTCCTCAAGCCATTCGAGCTGGAAGCGGACAGTCAGGTAGTCACGGAAGACGTCGCCACGCCGCTCATCATCGTCGCCGGCCAGGGCTAGGCGGCGGAACAGGTCGTGATGCAGTTCGGCGACGCCGTCGATCAGCAGCGGCGAGGGATGGCGCTGGTAGGTCAGGCTGCCCAGCACCACCGCCGGCAGGTTGCAGCGATTGATCGGCAGCCTGGCCTCGCGCGGCAGGCTCGCTTTGTCGTCACCCCGACACAGGCCGCCCGCATTGTCGCAAA
The DNA here is from genome assembly GCF_041909095.1 of Azonexus sp. GTDB lineage: Bacteria > Pseudomonadota > Gammaproteobacteria > Burkholderiales > Rhodocyclaceae > Azonexus. The sequence continues at coordinate 146,532 of NZ_JAYREB010000005.1, forward strand.
CCCGCGCCCCCTCGGGCGGCTGCCAGGAAATATTTTCCATTGAATAATCAGTGAGTTGAGTTCTGTCAGTCGACCTGGCACGCTCCGTGCAGAAGGTCAGTCGCGACACTCACCAATCATTTTCAAATCGACTGACAGTTCAAGGAGATTACACCATGGCAAAACTGCGTCAATGCGCCATCTACGGCAAGGGTGGCATCGGCAAGTCCACCACCACCCAGAACCTGGTGGCCGCTCTCGCCGAATCCGGCAAGAAGGTCATGATCGTCGGCTGCGACCCGAAGGCTGACTCGACCCGTCTGATCCTGCACAGCAAGGCTCAAACCACCGTCATGCACCTGGCTGCTGAAGCCGGTTCGGTCGAAGACCTCGAACTCGAAGACGTCCTGTCGGTTGGTTTCGGCGGCGTCAAGTGCGTCGAATCCGGCGGTCCGGAACCCGGCGTCGGCTGTGCCGGCCGCGGCGTCATCACCGCCATCAACTTCCTGGAAGAAGAAGGCGCCTATGACGAAGACCTCGACTTCGTCTTCTACGACGTGCTCGGTGACGTGGTCTGCGGTGGCTTCGCCATGCCGATCCGCGAAAACAAGGCCCAGGAAATCTACATCGTCTGCTCCGGCGAAATGATGGCCATGTACGCCGCCAACAACATCGCCAAGGGCATCGTCAAGTACGCCAACTCCGGCGGCGTGCGTCTGGCCGGCCTGATCTGCAACTCGCGCAACACCGACCGCGAAGACGAACTGATCATGGCTCTGGCCTCGCGCCTGGGCACCACCATGATCCACTTCGTGCCGCGTCACAACGTTGTGCAGCACGCCGAAATCCGCCGCATGACCTGCGTTGAATACGATCCGACCCACAAGCAGGCCGACGAGTACCGCGCCCTGGCCAACAAGATCGTCAACAACACCAACTTCGTCATCCCGACCCCGGTCGAGATGGAAGAGCTGGAAGACCTGCTGATGGAATTCGGCATCATGGAAGCGGAAGACGAATCCATCGTCGGCAAGACCGCTGCCGAACTGGCCGCCTGATATTCGCCATCGGGATCGCCGCTCCGGCGGCATCCCACGGAATTTTCAATACCCACTGTGGCGTCGTGCACAGATAGATGCCGGCGCAACGAAAGGAGTTTCACATGGCAGCGCTTACCCGCGAAGAATCGGCCGCCCTCATTGCCGAGGTGCTGGAGATTTACCCCGAGAAGGCCAAGAAGGATCGGGCCAAGCACTTGATGGTCAACGACACCACCCTGGAGTCGTCGAAGAAGTGCATCACCTCCAACCGCAAGTCCCTGCCGGGCGTCATGACCATGCGTGGTTGTGCCTACGCCGGTTCCAAGGGCGTGGTCTGGGGTCCGATCAAGGACATCATCTCGATCTCGCACGGTCCCGTCGGCTGCGGCCAGTACGCCCGCGCCGGTCGCCGCAACTACTACGTCGGCACCACCGGTGTCGATGCCTTCTGCGAACTGAACATCACCTCGGACTTCCAGGAACGCGACATCGTCTTCGGCGGTGACAAGAAGCTGGCCAAGCTGATCGAGGAAATCGAAATCCTGTTCCCGCTGAACAAGGGTATCTCGGTTCAGTCGGAATGCCCGATCGGCCTGATCGGTGACGACATCGAAGCCGTCTCCAAGAAAGCTGCTGCCCAGATCGGCAAGCCGGTCATCCCGGTTCGCTGCGAAGGCTTCCGCGGTGTTTCGCAGTCGCTCGGCCACCACATCGCCAACGACTCGGTGCGTGACTGGATCCTCTCCAACCGCGACGGACAGGCTTTCGAAACCACCCCGTACGATGTTGCCATCCTCGGCGACTACAACATCGGCGGCGACGCCTGGGCTTCGCGCATCCTGCTCGAAGAAATGGGCCTGCGCGTGGTTGCCCAGTGGTCCGGCGACGGCACCCTGGCGGAAATGGAAAACACCCCCAAGGTCAAGCTGAACCTGCTGCACTGCTACCGCTCGATGAACTACATCAGCCGGCACATGGAAGAGAAGTACGGGATTCCATGGATGGAATACAACTTCTTCGGCCCGACCAAGATCAAGGAATCGCTGCGCAAGATCGCTTCCTTCTTCGACGACAAGATCAAGGAAGGTGCCGAGGCCGTCATCGCCAAATACACGCCGATGATGGACGAGGTCATTGCCAAGTACAAGCCGCGCCTGGAAGGCAAGAAGGTCATGCTCTACGTCGGCGGCCTGCGTCCGCGTCACGTGGTCGGCGCCTACGAAGACCTGGGCATGGAAGTGGTCGGTACCGGCTACGAATTCGCCCACAACGACGACTACGACCGCACGATCAAGGAAATGGGCGACGCCACCCTGATCTACGACGACGTCACCGGCTACGAGTTCGAAGAATTCGTCAAGGCCTGCAAGCCCGACCTGATCGGCTCCGGCATCAAGGAAAAGTACGTCTTCCACAAGATGGGCATTCCGTTCCGCCAACTCCACTCCTGGGATTACTCGGGCCCGTACCACGGCTGCGACGGCTTCGCCATCTTCGCCAAGGACATGGACCTGACGCTGAACAACCCGTGCTGGAACATGATGAAGGCCCCGTGGGACAAGGCCCCCGTCGCTGCAGAACAGAAGGCTGCCTGATCAGGCGGCAATCCTAAACTTACGCCCGTATCCACGGATTGGTGGTGCGGGCGAAGGAGATCAAGATGCAAACCGTAGAGAAAATCAAGCCGTGTTTCCCGCTGTTCCGCGATGACGACTACAAGGAAACGCTGAAGGGCAAGAAAGTCTTCGAAGAAGGCCACGCCCCGGACAAGGTCCGCGAAACCTTCGAGTGGACCACCACCAAGGAATACCAGGAACTCAACTTCAAGCGCGAAGCGCTGACGGTCAACCCGGCCAAGGCCTGCCAGCCGCTCGGTTCCGCCCTGTGCGGCCTGGGCTTCAAGAAGTCCCTGGTGTACATCCACGGCTCGCAAGGCTGTGTGGCTTACTTCCGCACCTACTTCAACCGCCACTTCAAGGAACCGATCGCCTTCATCGCCGACTCGATGACCGAAGATGCAGCCGTGTTCGGTGGCCAGAAGAACGTCCATGAAGGCCTGGCCAACGCGACCAAGCTCTACGACGCGGAAATGATCGCCATGTCCACCACCTGTATCGCCGAAGTCATCGGCGACGACTTGAACGCGTTCATCAACAACGCCAAGAACGAAGGTCATCTGGACAAGGACTTCCCGGTGCCGTTCGCCCATACCCCGTCGTTCGTCGGCAGCCATGTCACCGGCTGGGACAACATGGAAGAAGGCATCCTGCGCTACTTCACGCTGAACACCATGGAAGGCAAGGTCGTCGGCTCCAACGGCAAGATCAACATCGTGCCGGGCTTCGAGACCTACCTCGGCAACTACCGTGTGATCAAGCGCTACCTGAAGGAAATGGACGTCGCTTACACCATGCTGTGCGACCCGGAAGAAGTGCTCGACACCCCGGCTGACGGCGAATTCCGCATGTACGCCGGCGGCACGACGATGGACGAGGTCAAGGATGCGCCGAACGCCATCAACACCTTCCTGATCCAGCCGATGACCTGCGAGAAGACGAAGAAGTTCGTCGAAAACACCTGGAACCACGAAATCCCGAAGACCAACATCCCGATGGGTGTGGAATGGACCGACGAGTTCCTGATGAAGGTCTCGGAAGCCACCGGCAAGGAAATCCCGGCCTCGATCAAGCTCGAGCGCGGTCGCCTGATCGACATGATGACCGACTCGCATGCCTGGCTGCACGGCAAGAAGATGGCCATCTACGGCGATCCGGACTTCCTGATGGGCATGGTCAAGATGATGATGGAATTCGGCATCGAGCCGACCCACATCGTCTGCCACAACGGCGGCAAGAAGTGGGCGAAGGCCATGGAAAAGCTGCTCGCCAGCTCGCCCTACGGCGTCCATGGCAAGGTCTACCCGGGCGCCGACCTGTGGCACCTGCGCAGCCTGTGCTTCACCGACAAGCCTGACTTCCTGATCGGCAACAGCTACGCCAAGTTCATCCAGCGCGACACCGTGCATAAGGGCAAGGAATTCGAAGTTCCGGTCATCCGCATCGGCTTCCCGATCTTCGACCGCCACCACCTGCACCGGATGACGACGCTGGGCTACGAAGGCGCCATGTACGTCCTGACCACCCTGACCAACGCGGTTCTCGAACGTCTCGACGACGAAACCCGCGAAATGGGCGTCACCGACTACAACCACGATCTGGTCCGCTAACCCGCAGCCAGGAGCCGGGCGGTTCGCCGCCCGGCTCGCCACCGGAGCAAGCAATGGCCAACATCATGATTCGCCAGAATGCGGCAGGTGGGCTGGTGTTCTACCTGCCCAAGCGCGACCTGGAAGCTGCCATCGAGTCCATCGAGTTCGACACCCCGGAAAAATGGGGCGGCGTGCTGATGCTGGAAAACGGTGGCAGCTACTTCGTTGACCCGATCGCCAAACCCGCCCGCCTGCCCATTTCGGTCCGGGCCAAGCGGCTGGGCGCGGCGGAAGACTGAATTTAGGAGAAGCATCATGGCAATGTATATCGATCCCGACATGTGCACCGCCTGCGACGATTGCCGTCCGATCTGCCCGACCAAGGCGATCAAGAAGGGCAAGGTGTTCTACACCATCGACGCCGCCACCTGCACCGAGTGCGAGGGTGAAAACGACACGCCGATGTGCGTGAACGTCTGCCCCTCGGGCTGTATCTCGCCGGCCTGAGTACGGCTAACCGAGCACCCGGCAACGGGTGCTCCATTAACCGCCTTCACCCCAGGAGATTCCCATGAGCCAACCCGTCGCCTCCCGCGAAGCCGCACTCCGCATAGCCTTGGCCGCCCGAACCCTGGAAGGGCTCGACGTGCGCGCCCTGGTCAATGCGCTGGCCGAAAAACTCGAACTGCCGATCACCGAAAGCAAGCTCGCCGGCCTCACCGTCGAAGATCTGCGCGAAATCCTCGCCGGTGACCACGCCGACGAAAACTGCACCGTCGGCGTCCCCCCGGAAACCCTCAAGCAGGCCGTCCGCGTGCTCTGGGGCGAGGACATCGGCGGTAGCGAAAAGCCGGTCCCCGCCGCCTACCAGGATGGCGACATGCCCGGCTCGATCCGCGTCGCCGTCGCTTCCAACCGCGGCGAGAACCTCGACGGCCACTTCGGCTCCTGCGAGAACTTCCTGATCTACCAGCTCTCGCCCAGCGAAATCCGTCTCATCGATGTGCGCTCCGGCCTCGACGCCGATGCCGCCGAAGACCGCAACGCTGCCCGCGCCGCCGTCATCAACGACTGCCAGATCATCTTCCTGCAATCGATCGGCGGCCCGGCCGCGGCCAAGGTCGTGCGCGCCGGCGTGCATCCGCTGAAGAAGCCCAAGGGCGGCCCGGCCCGCGAAATCCTCGGCGAAGTGCAAGCCGTGCTCGGCAACCCGCCGCCCTGGCTGGCCCGCATCATGGGCGTCAGCGCCGGCTCGCTCGAACGCTACGCCGAAACCCTGGACGAAGAGGAGGCCTGAGATGAGCCCCGAACGCCTCGCCGAAGTCGTCGCCGCCGTCGGTCGCAGGGAACACGTCGGCGCCTTGCGCGCCACCTTCCCCGACCTGATCTTCACCGAATGCAGCGAGGACGACATCTCGCCGCGCCTGAATCCGGTCGCCGAAACCCCGGAAGCCCTGATCTACCTGATTACCGGCGTCAGCGGCCACTGCCTGGAAGCGACCAGCGACCTGAACGTGGCCAACGGCGTCATCGTCGCCAGTCGGGACAGCGACGAAGTCTGAAAACCGCTTGTCGCCTTTCCGACAATAGGCGGCATAAAGCACGAAAAAACAATAACTTGAGCAGTGGCACCAAATTTGCTCAACAGGGAAACGTAACCCGGCAGTAACGGCAACCGACAGGAAACCGCCAACCGCCGAATCTGCATACACCGCACAAACCGCGGCCGGCAGCCACCGGCCCGGCGCTTGTCTAGAAAGGAAATTTCATGGCTGATTACACTGCGCTGACCCGTGGCGGCGCCACCTGGGTTCCCGAGTTCGTCGTCGCACTGGCCGAAGACAAATGCATCGGCTGCGGCCGCTGCTACAAGGTCTGCCCGCGCGATGTGCTCAACCTGATCGACTCCGACGAAGACGACGACGAAGACGAAAGCGCCGCCGCCAAGATGACGCTCAAGGACCTCGACGACTGCATCGGCTGCAGCGCCTGCGGTCGTGTCTGCCCGAAGAACTGTTTCACCTACGCACCGCTGGCGATGTGATTGCGCCATGCCGCTGGCCAGGCCAGCGGCATGGACCGGAATCCAGCGTCACCCGCCCGGGCATGGACCAGCCAGTCAAGGACCAGAAGCAGGAACGCCCGAGCGGCGGACTTTGCGCGCATTGTCCGCTCGCCCCGGCCTTTCCCGAGGCCGGTCGCTGCCAGCCCGGCGATGCCTGCGTACGCGCCCACAGCGGTCGCCAGATCGACCGCTTCTTTCGCCGCAACCCCGCTGAAGCCGAGGACTACCTCGACGACATCTTCTGGGAACGGCGTGCCATCGCCGCCCGCTACGCGCCGATCGACCGCATCTTCCGCCTGCGTACCGACAGCGACGAAGTTGTCCGCCGCGTCGTCGCCAGCCGCCTGCCCGACACCCAACTGGTCGCCATGACCGGCGACCCCGACCGCGAAGTCCGCCTCAGCGTCGCCGCCCGCCTGCCGGAAAACGAACTCCAGCGCCTGATCGACGACCGCGACTACCTGATACGCGCCACCGTCGCCCGCCGCCTGCCCCACGGCCAGCTCGCCCAACTGGCGCGCGACCCGGAGCGCGAAGTGCGCAAGGTCATCGCCAGCCGCCTGCCGCCCTTCGCCCTGCACCTGCTGGCCGACGACCCCGAACCCGAAGTCCGCGCCCTCGTCGCCGAGCGCGCCCTGCCCGAACTCGCCGCCCGCCTGCTCGCCGACAGCGAGTGGTGGGTCCGCCTGGCCGCCGTCGGCAACGCCCCGCCCGCCCTGCTGCCGCCCCTGCTCGACGACCCCGAACTCGAAGTCCGGGAAGCCGTCGCCCACCGACTCGCCGAAAACAACGACACCCCTACCGCCGGAAAGTGACCATGAAAAGCAACCAGGCCTGGACCGAATACTGCAAATCCCTGTCGCCCGCCATCGTCGAAACCTGCGCCCGCACCCCGGTCAGCGCCGGCGGCGCCAGCCTCGCCCGCGCCCTGCACCAGGCCCTGCCCGACTGGCAATTCCGCCACGCCCTGGCGCGCGGCGGCTGGTATCGCCTGGGCGGCATCGTCGACGAAAGCGGCGAGCGGATCAGCGACAACCTCGAACAATGGGCGGAAAGCGCCCTCGACGCCTGCGACGGCGACATCCAGCAACTGATCGAGGAGAACGAAGGGCAAACCCTGTACGCCACCCGCCTGGTCGGCCAGACCCATTACCTGACCGCCACCGTCAGCGACGGCGCCGACGACTTCCTGCAACTGGAAATCGAGGAACTGCAGGAAACCCGGGCCCATCGCCTGTTCGCCAACGAACCGGCCAGCCTCGAAGAACTGGTCGACCCGCGCGGCGGCAACCTCGCGCCCAAGCCGCTCAGCCTGCCCTATTACACGCTGCGCCGGATCCAGCACATCGGCGCCTTCCTCAAGCGCATGCAGGCGCAAAAGCAGGAAGCCGCCCCCATCCACCGCATGGTCGACGACTGGTCGAACAGCAGTGCCGGCGCCAACAGCATCTACGCCAACCACTGGGTCATCGCCACCCGCGAACACCTCGACCGCTATCAGCAGCCGATCTTCCGCGCCCAACCCATCGCCACCCTGGCCGGCGACCCGCCCGACTTCGAAGCCGCCCCCGGCACCAGCGGCCTCAAGCTGCAGGAAGCCCTGCAACGCTTCGACCGCGCCGTCGGCTACCCGATGGCCTGGTACTTCCACATGCTCACCACCAAGGCCGTCCCCCACTGGGTCGCCCAAAGCACCGTCGAAGACGCCCTAAGCGGCTTCGCCTACCTGCCGCAACGCGACGTGGACATCATCCGCAACTGGCTACACCGGCCGTATGCGGTTTGAGCGGGAGCTCGGACCAAAAAGCAAAGGCCCCGCCTTGCGGCAGGGCCCTAAGACACCACGCTGGATTGCAATCTCCGGTGCGTAGCGGCCTCACGAGGAGGACTTCAGCCCGATGCCAAAGCAGAGCGGGAACGAGGCCAATATATGCGCTCACAGGTATGAAGTCAAGCGCATCAAACCGAGAGCATGAAGCATACAATCTTGAATTTTAAGCAAATCCGCTTCATCCAGTACGCGAACGTCGTAATTCCTTTTCCCCAAAGCATCTTTGCCATTGAACGGTAGATGCAACCTGCTAAACGCCACTGTGTAGAGCATGTCGGCCTTCACCCAGTGAAAAGGCGCGTCGTATGGTGGCGCAAGAGTTGGGGCTACATGGAGTTTGAAGTGGTAGGGGCAAATCGGCTCTGGCGGTGTAGTACTCAACGGAACCACGGTGCACAGACCGGTGCGTTTGCGCAGGCGTGGCGACACAACGACAGCTGGGCGGCGCTTGACCATTTCCGGAGGAACAAACCCGTTGAAGTCGCAAATGACTATGGTGCCTTGTTCGGGATGGAATTGAATAGCCATGCGCTATTCTATATTCATATTTTTGACATTGGGAACTGCGAAACGCACAGAGGCGCTGTACAACAAGGAGAAGCACATGGGACGGATGTTCAACCCGCCGCACCCCGGCGAAACGCTCAAGGTAGACGTACTGCCCGCGCTCGGGCTGACGGTCACCGAGGCAGCCCATCAGTTGGGCGTCACCCGTACCGCGCTCTCACGCGTCCTCAACGGCCATGCCGCCATTTCACCGGAAATGGCGCGCCGCATCGAAGCCTGGCTCGGCCCGGAACGCGGCGGGCGCGCGGAAATCTGGCTGGGAATGCAAATGGATTACGACTTGTGGGTGGCCCCTACCTCGCCTTTGCGTTGAGACTGATCGCCCATCATGGCTAATCGGGTCGCACCCCCACGGATTGACGTCGTTAACTCTGCCGGCAGTTTGCGTACCGCTTTGAGCGACTGGCGCACCGTGCGCAGATTCCATGTCGGCACGGGTCACACAGAACCCACAACAGATGCCGGATATACGACTGCATGCGCTTCCGACCTGCCAGATCTATCGATCAGTTTCATTGCTTTTCGGGGGAGTCCATATAGGATGGTTAGGTCGCATTTTTGGCATCGATTTCCCGACAACGATTAATGGCCCGTTCAATTTGAGGAGAGGCGGTTTTTCCCGCAAGATGCCCAACCGTCTTTTCAAAGAACGGAAGTACACCGGAAGGGGTTTTTAGGACGCGGTTTAATTCGAGAGACAGCAAGACTACTGCTTGAAAGGCAGCGCCTGTATTTCGAATGATTTTATTCAGCTGATCTTCAGCACGTTGACATGCTTCTTGGGCAGGAAATCCTGGAATCGACTTGTGATGAACTAGTGCGTTACGTGTACGGGTCAGTGTGCGCAAAGAGTTAATGGCAGGACCATCCAGCTTCAATGTTTGGCCACAAATTAATGAAGGAACTACTACCCATTTGGCTACTAAATCTAGTTTATCGAGATAGGTGCTCGCGTAGTCATCACCAAGCTGGATAGCAGCTAGATCATAGATAGCTGCTTCACATGCCATACCGGCGAAGACGATTGTCTGGAAAGATGCATCGAGCAAGCGTCTTTCGCTAGCGAAATGCTCCTTGGGATCGCCATCTCCTGGAAATGGAACTAGATTCTTTTCGGCATAAAGGAACTGGTCGTACGATGACTCTGCAATACCATAGTAATGCCACGCCAAGGCATTCAATCGGCCCCAATGTTGCTGGACATGGTAATCGACAGTGTGTGTAACGATGGCCATCAGTGAGCCCTAACGAATGAAAGGGACTTCCCCGTCCCGAGGTAGCGGCGGAAGCCGCCCGCAGCGGTAGCTGCCATGATTAAGTTTCCACACCAAATCATTGGCTCGAAAGGGGAAGTCCATGGATATTGTCACCGTCGGCATCGATCGCCAAGAATGTATTCGCTTTGCATGGCGTTGACCAGAGCGGCAAAGCGGTTTTCATCGAGCCCAAGGTGGCGCGTAGCCAGGTGCTGGAAATGGTTGCCCACTTGCCGCCCTGCCTGATCGGCATGGAAGCCTGTTCCGGCGCGCACCACTGGGCAAGGGAATTCGGCCGCTACGGCCACACCGTCAAACTGATGGCCCCGAAGTTCGTGGTGCCGTACCGGATGAGTGGCAAACGCAGGAAGAACGACGCGGCCGACGCGGCCGCCATCTGCGAAGCCGTCACCCGGCCCAACATGCGCTTCGTGCCGGTCAAGGACGTCGATCAACAAGCCATCCTCTGCCTGCATCGCACCCGGCAAGGCTTTGTCGAAGAACGCACCGCGCTCTACAACCGCTTGCGCGGCCTGATCAGTGAATTCGGCATTGTGCTGCCGCAGCAAGTCGAACGCCTGCGGCGGGAAATCGGTGCCCATCTCGAAGCACTTCCCGGTTGTGCCAACCGCTGCGTCGGCGACCTGCTGGCTCACGCCGACCGGCTCAACGAACGCATCGAGGAATACGACAAAGCCGTTGCCCAGGCCGCCCGCCAGGACGCCAGAAGCCGGCAACTCATGCAACTCCCCGGCATCGGCCCGACCACGGCCAGCGCCCTGGTTGCCAGCCTGGGCTCCAAGATCGCTGCTGCCCGAAAACTGGCGTGCTGTTAAGCTGGCAGCGCAATTGAACTACTGACCGCTGTATTCAACGACCATGGATGCCTTCGATTTCCTCCGCTTCGCCTCGCTTTGCCTGCTGCTGGCGGGTGCCGAGACCTTGCACGGTATCGCCCGTACGGTTCTGCTTGCCCCCAGGGTGGGCAAGGTGCTGGCCATCAAGCTGAGTGTGGTGAGCGGCAGCTTGCTGGCGTTTGGGCTTTGCTTTTTTTTTGTTCCCGACATCGGCGCGGCGGGCATTGGCGAACATCTGATCCTTGGGCTTGGGCTGGCCGGGTTCATGGCTGCGTTCGACGTGGCTATCGGCAGGCTGCTCATGCACCTCAGGTGGTCGCGCATCTGGCGGGATTTTGATCCCCGCAGCGGCAACTACCTTTCCATCGGCCTGCTGTTGCTCGCCCTCTCCCCCGCCGTAGTCTGGTGGCTACGCGGCGGCAACAGTCTCACTGGTTGAACGGTTCGAACGTCGTGCCGCATCGGAGACAACGAAATGTTTTTCGCCACTTCGTTCCATCTTCTGCATTCAGATAATCATCGCTTGCGCCATAAAGCAAGGCAATTGGCAAAATCACCGCAGGAACGACCCAGAGCGGCCATTCGAAAATGACAGTTGCAGCAATGAGCGGCCAACCAATATACGACCAGTTCATTTTCCCTGGTGGTGCAGCATTAGTCGCGAGGAGGCTTGCCCAGTTACTCTTGGTGGTGGAACGCCCCAGATCCAAAGCACCGGAAATCGTCCAGATCGAATCGCGGGTTGAAGTACCAATCCGCTGCCCCGATTCGAAAATGATGGCAAGCGATTTGGTGTTTCGAGATCCACACACTGGGCAGTTGCAGTTTATCGGCATCGCCTTTTCCCCTTGAGGGTGCTGCGCAGGAAGGCTGAAAGCAGCATGAAGAATACAACCACGCCCAAAGTAGCCAGTAGCAGATACGTCTTGAGTAGCCAGCCACCCGCCTCGACAAGACACTTGCCGGAACCTGCCAATCTGTCCGACCAAGCAAACTGCGATGTCGCCTGAGCGGCAGTCGCGACATCGCTGTTGTAGTCAGTTTCTACTTTTCGGTCGAGTGCCATGGCGTTTGTCGACCTAGGCATCGACCTTGCGAAAAATCAGTGCGGCAATCACGTCGCTCCGATCAACAGTCGCTGCGTCGTTCTCGAAATCCGCAGGGTTTCTGGACAATCTAACCAGTTCGAAAACCCCCTGATAGGCCCACTGGTTAGTGCCCAGCTTCAGGAATACGGGTATTGATCCGCCTTGAGCCTCCAACCTTTCTGCCTTGGTGATGATTCGCGGACCATGCCCAACCAATATTTTTTCTGGGGCACCAGGGTTCATGTTCTTGGTGAAACAACCACAAAGAACCGTCTGCTTGCTCTGCGGCAGATAGGTGCCGCTTTTCGCGTCGCCACCAAACAGTTTGCAGATGAAATCGTGCGTGTAAATGTTCCCGATCTCAAGATTGCTGAGTGCATCCATGTTGTTCTCCCTCAAAATTTTGTTTTGCGACAACCAAACCATCACATCACTTTTTTCCCAGATCTGACCGCAAGCCAGATCAGCTATCGCTTTGGGAAACGAGGGGTCGCGCGCAACCCAGTTGTTGACTGCAGCCCTGCTGACCGATGCAAGTGCTGCTATTTCACTGATTCCAACCAATTCCATACCCAACCTCGTCTGTGAACAAAGTACACAGGAAATATACATATACGTGTGATCTATGTAAACAGCGACAGCTGATTTTCATGCCTGTAGTTACGCCTGAAAACTCCCCAAAGACCGCAATAGCCCGTTGAAATTATACAATCCGTGTATATAATTCGATATATACACGCAAAGTATAATTTTCGGAGCGCAGACAGCATGATCGACTGGCACTATCCCCGCCCCGAGCTGGCGCACGAGCATCTTGGCCGCTTGTTCGATCAAGGGCTGTCCCGCCTCGCCTTTTTCGGGCGGCGCCGGATCGGCAAGACGGAATACCTGCAGCGCGACCTGATTCCGGCGGCGGCGGAGAAAGGCGTGGTCAATACCTTTTATTGCTCGCTCTGGGAGAACAAGGACCAGCCCCACCTGGCGCTCATCCGGGCGCTGCAGGATGCGCTGCCCCCGCAGCGGGGCAAGCTCAGGGGGAAAGCCGGGCTCAATCTGGGCGTCATCGATTTTTCCGCCGAAGTGGAACGCGCCGACCGCCCCCGTCCGGCGCTGGCCAATGAATTGACGCTGGCCTCGGCGAGCTTCCAGCAATGGGTCAAGCACCTCGACGGGCGCCCCGGCCTGATCATTCTCGATGAAATCCAGCACCTGGCGACGTCGACGGCGTTCACCAGCTTCGCCGCCGCCCTGAGGACGATGCTGGACATGGCGCCGCCCAATATCGCGGTGATCTTCACCGGCTCGTCGCTCACCGATCTGCAGCGCCTGTTCAACGACCAGAAAGCGCCTTTCTTCAACTTCGCCACCGTGGTCGACTTTCCACTGCTGGAGCGCCCCTTTGTCGACCATCTGGCGCGCATTCACCGGGAAATCACCGGCCTGACGATGACAACGGCGCGGCTCTGGGAGCTGTTCGACCGCTCCGGACGCAATGCGCAGGTGATTACCGGCCTGGTCAGCCAGATGGTGCTGCGCAAATCGGTCGATATCGACGCCACCTGGGCGGACATCGAAACCGGACTGACCGGCGCCGGCGGCTGGTGCGAGCGGGCCTGGGCCGATCTCCTGCGGTCCGATCAGGCCGTGTATCTGCTGCTGCTCGAAGGCCAGGAACTGTTTTCGGAATCCTCGCTGGCGCTGTACGATGCGCTCGGCTTCTCGCGCGGTTCGGCCCAGCAGGCGATCAAGCGGCTGATCAACCGCAGCCTGATCATCCGCAACGGGCACGGGCGCTACGAGCGCATCGTGCCCATTCTGGATCAGTGGCTGAAACTCACCGGCAAGACCTCGCAAACCCTCACGCCACCGACGGCACACGCACCCTGACTACCGATGCCGATCGCGTCAGCCTGAAACAACTGCTGACCGAGATCGTCGACCACTACGGCTTCGAGATTCTCTACGCCTATCTCAACATCAACTGCTTCAACACCAACCCGAGCATCGAATCGAGCGTGAAGTTCCTCAAGAAGACGGACTGGGCGCGGGCAAAGGTCGAAGCCTTCTATCTGTACCAGTTCAAGAGCCTGCCGCGCGCCTCGGCCGAACAGTTCGAGCTGCCACCGCGCGACCGCATCATCCCCCGCGATCAACAGCCGGGCGCACCGGCCGAACTGAGCCTGGAAGATGCCGAACGCCTGCGTGAAAAACGCGCCAGGAAAGCCGCCGCCCACGACCGCGACGGCGGCCGCCCCCGGGCACCGAACCGCCAAGCAGCAACGGACAACGCCGATCCGTGGGCCAAGTGGCGGAAGTAGGGAAAGAGCCGCGCAGCGACAACATGCCGCTCAGGCAGCCACCCTTTGTACTTGTGGCTGCGGTTTACCTGAGTGCTCCGCCTGCCACAAATCGTAATCGGCCTGCATCCGCATCCACGTGTGCGCATCGCCCCCAAGCCACAAGGCGAGGCGTATCGCCAGATCGGCAGACACGCCGGCCCGCCCGTTGATGAAACGGGACAACTGAACCCGCGAAACGCCAAGCTGACGGGCGGCTTCAGTCACCGAAATTGCGAGCGCCGGCAGCACATCCTCACGCAGGATGTGTCCGGGATGCGGCGGATTGAACATGCTGCCCATACTGAAACCTCCTTCGAAGCCGGCTAGTGATAGTCCAGATAATCGACCAGCACGGCGTGTTCTCCATTGAAACAAAAAGTCATCCGCCAGTTCCCACTGACCCGGACCGACCAGTGTCCGGCTAGTGCACCTTCGAGTCCATGCAATCGCCAACCGGGTTTATCCATATCTTCCGGACCACTCGCCGCATTCAGCATCAGCAACTGACGCGCCAGTCGTGGAGCATGAGCTGCCTGAATGCCAGCCTTGCTACCGGTAAGGAAAAAGCGTTCGAGACCTTTATGGCGAAACTGCTTGATCATGAGCACAGCCTGCGTTGATTGTATCTCTACGCGATACAAAAAAACACTGAAGAATTAATGACAAAGAAATATATCGCCTTGTCGGTTTTACGACAAGCAACGCACGAGAACCAGAGAACAATAAATTAATCACTAAAATTCAATAGCTTAAAAACTGGCACCTCCCTTGCTACAGAGATGGCAAGGAGATTCCCATGAGCCAGCCCAGCTTCGTCACCATCAACGACACCACCCTGCGCGACGGTGAGCAGTCGGCCGGGGTTGCCTTTTCGCTGGCGGAGAAGCTGGACATCGCCCGCCGCCTCGACGCCATCGGCGTACCCGAGCTGGAGGTCGGCATTCCGGCCATGGGTGCCGAGGAGCGCGAGTCGATCCGGGCGGTTGCCGGGCTCGGCCTGAATGCCCGGCTGATGGTGTGGAGCCGCATGCACGCGGCCGACATCACCGCCAGCGCCAATCTGGGCGCGCACCTGATCGACATTTCGGTGCCGGCGTCCGACCAGCACCTGGCCTACAAGCTGAAGCAGGAACGGAGCTGGCTGCTGCGCGAGCTGCCGCGCTACATCGGCATGGCGCTCGACCTCGGGCTGGAAGTCGGTGTCGGTTGCGAGGATGCCTCGCGCGCCGATCTGGAATTCCTGTGCGCGCTGGCCGCCACTGCCGAACGTGCCGGCGCCCGCCGCCTGCGCTTTGCCGACACACTGGGCATCCTCGAACCCTTCACCACCTTTGATCGCATTTCGACCTTGCGCGCCCGCACCGGGCTGGAGATCGAGATGCACGCCCACGACGACCTGGGCCTGGCCACGGCCAACACCCTGGCCGCCTGCAAGGCCGGGGCGACGCACGTCAATACCACGGTCAACGGCCTGGGCGAACGCGCCGGCAATGCGCCGCTGGAAGAAGTCGTGCTCGGGTTGAAGAAGCTGCACGGCATCGACACCGGCGTCGAACTGCGCGCCTTCCCGGCGCTGTCGGCTGCCGTCGCCAGCGCTTCCGGGCGCGCCGTGCCCTGGCAGAAGAGCGTCGTCGGCGCCGGCGCCTTCACCCACGAGGCCGGCATCCATGTCGATGGCCTGCTCAAGCATCCGGACAACTACCAGGGCTTCGACCCGCGCGAAGTCGGCCAGGCGCACCGCATCGTGCTCGGCAAGCATTCCGGCTCGCGCGCGGTCCAGGTCGTCTATCGCGAACTCGGCATCGAGCTCGGTGAGGAGCAGGCGCAAGCCCTGCTCGCCAGCGTCCGCAATTTTGTCGCCGCCCACAAGCACCCGCCGGAGGCCGCCGATCTGCTCGGCCTGCTGGCTTCTTCCAGGAGTCCGCTCCATGTCTGAAGCGATGACCATGACCGCACCGAATCCTTCCGCTCCCGGCCTGTGGGCCACCCTCAAGGAAGACCTGGCCTGCGTCTTCGAACGCGACCCGGCTGCCCGCTCGACGCTGGAAGTGCTGACCACCTACCCCGGCGTCCATGCCATCCTCGCCCATCGCCTGGCGCACAAGCTGTGGCGCGGCGGCTGGCGCTACAGCGCCCGCCTGTTGTCCTTCGCCGGCCGCCTGCTGACCAATGTCGACATCCACCCCGGCGCCACCATCGGCCGCCGCTTCTTCATCGACCACGGCGCCTGCGTGGTGATCGGTGAAACAGCGGAGATCGGCGACGATGTCACCCTCTACCACGGCGTCACCCTGGGCGGCACTTCGTGGAACAAGGGCAAGCGCCATCCGACCCTGGCCGACGGCGTGGTGGTCGGCGCCGGCGCCAAGATTCTCGGGCCGATCAGCATCGGCGAGCGCGTCCGCGTCGGCGCCAACTCGGTGGTGGTCAAGGACGTGCCGGCCGACCGTACCGTGGTCGGCATTCCCGGCCGCATCGTCGATACCCGCCTGGCCCGCCCGGCCGGCAAGGGCATCAACCTCGACCACAACGTCCTGCCCGACCCGGTGGCGCGTTCGATTGCCTGCCTGATCGAACGCATCGACACGCTGGAGAACGAACTCGCCGCATTGCGCCAGCAACCGGCGCCGACCCACGGCGGCGAATGCCAGACCTGCTCGGCCGGCGACCTGTGCTGCGAGAGCGAGGCGATGCACTGACATGGACCTGCTCGATTTCGCCGACGACACGCTGTATTTCGAGGAGCCGCTGGCCGCCGAGGCCGCTGCGCTGCTCGTCCAGGCAGCCAACGCTTACGGCGAGCCGAGCGCCGAGCTGGCGCTGCTGCGTGCCCACCTGCTGGCGCCCGACAGCCTGACCGTGCTGGTCGGCATCTACCGCTACTACTTCTACCAGCACCGACTGGACGACGCGCTGCAAGTCGCCGAACTCGCGATGCAGCTGTCCGGCCGCCGGCTCGGCCTGCCGGCCTGGGAGCACATCGACGAGACGCGACTGGCGGCGGCTGCCGCCAACTCCTTCGGCATGCTGCGCTTCTACCTGCTGGCACTGAAGGCGGCGAGCGTCGTCCTGCTCCGTCTCGGCCGCATTGCCGATTCTCGCCAGCGCCTGTGCAAGCTGGCGGCGCTCGACAGCCGCGACCAGCTCGGCGCCGGCAAGCTGCTTGAAGTGGTCGACGCCTTCCGTAGCAACACGGAAGACGACGAGAACATTCCCGATCTGAAACTTGTTGCAGCCTGAGGAGGCATCATGGAAGACACCCTGACCCTGGCCGAAGCGATGGAAGAGCTGGTCTCTGCCGAAGACTTCCTGGACTATTTCGGCATCCCCTACGAAGCCTCGGTGGTCCAGGTGAACCGCCTGCACATCCTGCAGCGCTTCCACGACTACCTGGCCCGCCAGGCCCCCAACCTGCCGCCGGAAGAGGAGCAGCAACGCGCCATCTACCGGCTCTGGCTGGAACGCGCCTACCAGGACTTCACGGTCTCCGACGCGCTGACCGAGAAGGTCTTCGCCGTCTTCCAGCACGTTGCCAAGCCGGACGGCGGCATGAGCTCCTTCGTCTCGCTGGACAAGGTCTTCCGGCAATGAGACCGCGCTGGGAATACGGCGACACCGTGCGCCTGATCCGCAATGTGCGCAACGACGGCACCTATCCGGGCATGGACACCGGCGAACCGCTGGTGCGTCGTGGCAGCACCGGCGTCGTCGTCGATGTCGGCACCTTCCTGCAGGATCAGATCATCTACTCGGTGAACTTCCTCGAGCAGGGCAGGATCGTCGGCTGCCGCGAGGAGGAGCTGATCGACATCGACGAAACCTGGACGCCGTCGCGTTTCGAGTTTCGGGAAAAGGTGCGCAGCGCCCGCCAGCTCGCCGTGGACGGCAAGGTCCTGGTCGAACTCGGGGCGATCGGCGAAGTGATCAAGGTGATCCGCGACGCGCCGGGCGGCGTTGCCTATCACATCCATTTCGACTGCCTGCCGGGACGCATCCTGCAGATTCCGGAGGCGACACTGGAACCCCTCGTTGCCGGGGAGCAAGACCATGCAGCATGCCTACCTTGAACTGAAACTTTCCTGGGAACTCTTCCACAAGGGCCCGGACACCCTGAGCGATCCGGAACGTCATCGCCTGAGCGAAGTGGCGACGCGTCAGGACGGCATCGAGCAACGCATCCTGGCCAGTCCGCAGGCCACCCACGTGCTCGTCCCGGCGCCGACGCTGCAGACGCGCATCGGCGAAATCCGCAAGCGCTATCCGGACACCGACGCCTACACCCAGGATCTCGAACGCATCGGCCTGAACGAGGCCGAGCTGGCCAAGGCGGTCGAACGCGATCTGCGCGTCGAAGCCGTGCTCGACCGCGTCGCCGCTAGCGAAGCGCCGGTCAGCGAAATCGATGCGGAAATCTACTACCGCCTCCACCCGGACGCCTTCGATCGGCCCGAGGCGCGTCGCCTGCGCCACATCCTGCTCACCTACAACAGCCCGCAACAGGCCGCCGAGGCTCGCCGGACGCTCGAGAAACTGCGCCAGACGGCAAGCAGCGCGGAACAGTTTGCTGCCGCCGCGCTACGTCATTCACAGTGCCCGACCGCGCTCGAAGGCGGGCTGCTCGGCGTCGTCCGCCGCCAGCAGCTGTATCCGGAACTCGAAGCGGCGGCGTTCAGCCTGAGCGAAAACAGCATCAGTGCCGTCCTCGAATCGGAAGTCGGCCTGCACATCCTGCGTTGCGACGAAATCCTGCCCAGCGGCCTGCTGCCTTTCGCCGAAGTGCGCCAGCGCATCATCGACAGGCTGACCGAGAAACGGCGTCAGGAAGCGCAGAAACGCTGGATCAAGGCGCTACTGGCGAATCGACGCCAGGCCGCTTGATGGCGTCGGCGAAATCCACCTCGACCCGGTTGCGGCCCGCCTGCTTGGCCCGGTAAAGCGCCGCGTCGGCACGTTGCAGGGGCTGTTCCGGATCGCAGTCGCCGGTCCGGAACAGGGTGACACCGATACTGACGGTGATGGCAATCTCGCCGACGCTGGTTTTCGCCGGCTCGCTGGCGATGTTCTGGCGCAGGCGCTCGGCCGTCGCCTGCGCGGCCCGCTCATCGTCGCCCGGCAGGACGACGGCAAATTCCTCGCCGCCGAGCCGGCCGGCGACGTCGACGCGGCGCAGCGAGCGGCGCAACACTTCGGCAAAATGCCGCAGCACTTCGTCACCGACCGCATGCCCCCAGGTATCGTTGACCCGCTTGAACCAGTCGAGGTCGATCATCAGCAGCGCCGCCTCATGGCCGTTGCGTTGCCAGCGATTGATCTCGACCCCCAGCAGTTCCAGGAAATAGCCCCGGTTGTTCAGGCCGGTCAGGGTATCGGTGCGCGCCAGCCGGGTCAGCGCCGCTTCCTTTTCCTTGAGCTCGCCGATATCGTGGAAGACGACCACAGCGCCGGTATAGACCATGCCTTCGCGGATCGGTGACACCGTCATGCGCACCGGGAAGATGCTGTTGTCGCTGCGCCGCAACCACTCCTCCTGGGTTCGCGTCCGGCCGTCGATCAGGGTCAGCACCACCGGACAGGCAGCCTCCTCGCACGGCGCCCCGTCCGGACCGCGCAGGTGGATCAAGGCATGCAGCCGCCGACCGACGACATCGGCCTGGGTGTAGCCCAGCATCTTCTGCGCTGCCGGATTGATGAAGGTCACCACCTGATCGCGGTCGACGCCGAAGATCCCCTCGCCTGCAGTGAGCAGCAGGACCTCGTTCTGGTGCGACAGGTCGCTGACCCGGGCGGTCTGCTCGGCCAGCTGGTTCTGCCACTCGCGACGCGAGGCGCGAACCAGGAAAAAGAGCAGGAACTGGGTAACGAGGTAGGCGATGAGCAGGTTCTGCGCTGCCCGACGCTTGAAGTCGTGCATGCCGCTGATGATGCCGCCGACCTCCTGCCAGATCAGCACCGAGCCGATCGCCGCCCGCTGCGGCTCGAGTCGGCCGGGATAGTCGCGCAGCGGAAAACGGATCAACTGAAAATCGCGGCCTTCGTGGCGCAGCAGGTCACTGCGGAAACTCCCGGTATATGCCGGCAGCACACGCGCCGCCATCCAGTCGGCGAGTTCGCCGCGCGACGCCGCCAGCAGGTAGCAGCAGGAACCCGGGCGCTCGGTCGGCGCTGGTGGCCGATAGCCTTCCCACATCGCATCGGTGACCGCCTGCGGATCGAGCAGCACCCCGAAACCGACCGCCGTGCGCTCGCTGAGACGGGCGATGTAGCCGTCGAAGGCAATGCCGATTTCCATCACGCCAAGCAGTCTTTCCTGACCGTCGGACAGACGGTCGATCACCGGCGCGGCGCCACGCACCCCGGCAAATGCGCGGCCGGTCTCGAAACCGCTGGCCGGCTGACGCGATTGCTCGACATTGCCAAGCAGGATGCGCAATGCGCCAAGATCGTCGCCAAACTGCTCCGGCGCATGGAAACGCAGGAAGGAACGCGTCCCCGGCAGCAGGAACTGCATCTGCCGGACACCGATTTCGCGCTGCAGGTAAATCCAGTGCTGCTGCAGATGCGCCGCCAGATCGGCGCGCAGCGCTGCCGCTCGCTTGCCACCACCGCCGCCGCCCTCGGCGCCAACCGCCGCGCCGGCCTCCCGCAACAAGCGGATGGTTTGCGGGTCGGCCGCCAGCATCCCGGCCAGCGCCATCATCTGCTGCTCCAGTTCGCCCTGCGACAACTCGTAGGCCGTCTTCAGACGCCGCGCCTCACTATCCAGGCTCTCGGCCAGCCGATCGTCGGCCAGCCGGGAACCGAGCAGCGCAACGCCGGCAAAAATGGACATCAGCAGCAGGCTGGCCAGCGCGACGATGACGCGATAGGACATGGGAGGGACGCCAAGTTGAACTCAGCGCATTATAGGCACCGCCCTCCCTTGCCAGTGTTGATATTTTTTGCAGAAAACCTTACCAGGCCGGCGTTGCGACCGCCGGCGGCGGCGCTGGCGGCTCCGGCAACCAGGCGCCACTGGCGGCATAAACTGCCAGCCCGGCCAGCGCCAGCGCCAGCAGCAGCGCCAGCCAGCCGCCGCCCCGGGCCGGCTCGCCGTCCGTCACTTCCTTCCAGCCGGTCACCATCGGCTTGACCAGGTTGTCCTTCTTCACCCGGGCGTAGAAGCCGATGGCCGCGACGTGCAGCACCACCAGCAGGATCAGCAGATTGATCACCAGCTTGTGCCAGCCGGTCGCCAGATTGCTCAGATCGCGGCCGACGAGCTCGTACAGCGGACCGACAAAGGCGATGTCGTCGTTGGCCACCAGCCCGGTCAGCAACTGGACGATCAGCACGCCGAGCAGGGCAAACACCGACAGCGCCCCCAGCGGATTGTGACCGACGCTGCCATGCTTCCCGCTGCGCAGGTAAGCCGCAATCCGCGCCGGCGTCGGAAAGAACTGGCCAAAACGGGCATAAGTCGAACCGACCACGCCCCAGACCAGGCGAAAGGCGATCAGGCCGGCCAGTCCGACGCCGATCCGCCCATGCCAGTCGATCAGGTTGCCACCGACCTTGCCAGTCACCACCAGGCCGACCACCGCCAGCACCAGCAACCAGTGGAACAAACGGGTCGGCAAGTCCCAGACCCGGATTTTCTTGCTGTTCATCTGCACACCTCTTCCATGCCCAGGCGCCAACGACAAGGGCGCCTTGCGGCGCCCCGGTCACTGCGTACGAGACGCCGGCGTATTACTTGTTGTCCTTGCGGTAATCGTCGTGGCAAGCCTTGCAGGTGCCACCGACCTTGCCGAACGCCGTCTTGACCGCAGCTGCGTCGCCGCTGGCGGCAACCTTGGCCAGTTCGTTGGCGGCCTGGTTGAAATCACCGGCCAGCTTGCCGACCTTCGGACCATCGGTGAACAGTTCCGGCTTGACACGGGTCTCGGCCCAGCCCTTGCCCTTGTCGCTACCCGGCACATAGAGGGCGCCCATCCCGGAATTGGCGATCGCCTGGATGACGTTGGCCGCCTTGACCACCTCATCCTTGTTATAGCTACCTTCCAGATTGGCCTTGATCCGGCCCATGCTCCAGCCCATCGTGGCATATGCCGACTGGCGCCACTTGATGGCGTCCTCGACCTTGACCTGGGCGTGTGCGGTGGCGACGGTCGCGGTGGCGACCAGGGCTAGCAGCAACTTGCGTTTCATCGTTGTATCTCCGTTGTGTTGAAGGAAAATGATTGATTTGTCGAACCACGACTCCCCCGAAGTTCCCTGGCGGATTATACGCAGCCGTCCTGCCCGCGCGCGGCTCGCTCGCTGACCGATATTCACGGAAACGTTGAATGAAATCGAACGATAAGCCAATGGCAATCATCCGCCGACACGGCAGCAGCACCGGTGAGCGCGCTTCCACGCTAAGCTGGCGGCACGACATCCTGCCGGAGTACGCATGAAACGCGACGCCAACTGCCCGCTCTGCGGCGCCAAACTACCACCGTCGGCCTGGCTCGACGCCTGCGACGAACTGCTCGACAGCGCCGCGGCCATCCTCGCCGCCCGCTGCCCGGCCTGCCAGGGCCGCCTCGAAATCCTGGCGCAAACCGGCAGTCTGCAGCTCGGCTACCGCAACGGCAAGCATTTCACCGCGGCGCTCAGCCTTGACTATCCCGGGCTGCAGGTCGAAATCACCGATGGTCGGCTCTATCTGCGGGCGGAGGAGCGGGAGTGGGTATTTGTCGAGGCGGAGGACTGAGCGGTTTCCGGGCTCAGCAGGCTCGGCACAGCGGCGACAAAGCGGGGACATGGGCAACGCGCCGGGTTCTGCGCCTAACGCGCTGGGAGGGGTTGGTTTTCGGATCCGCTGTTTTCTGCCGCTGAGCGGCGGGCGGCTTTGGTTTCTGAAGCGCTGTTTTCCGCGCCTGACGCGCGGGCGTACTTTTTCTTGTGTGGCTGAAGAAAAAGTAGCCAAAAAGAAGGCCACCCCCAGGTCGGCGCCGGGCTGCGCCCGGTCCCTTGCGCTACTCGGCGCGCCGGGCGGCTGCGGAACTCGGCCCTGCGGGCCTCAGACAGTCCTCGCCGACTTCCCCCGGCACCCCTGCGTTGCTCAGCGCCTCTCAGGGGGGCCCCGAAAAACGTCTCTGCTGAGCGGCCAAGGTTTAAACCTTCTCGTTTTCCGTTCCGCTCGGTTTGCCGGGCCACTTGGGAGGCGCCGAGCAACGCAGGCGTTGGCGGAAAAAGGGCGAGCACTGTCTGAGCCGCGCAGCGGCGAGTTGCGCAGCCCCCGCCAACGACGAGTAGCGCAGGGTACCCGCGTAGCGGGCGCCGACCTAGGGTCGCCTTCTTCTTTGGCTACTTTCTTCTTGGCGAAGCAAGAAGAAAGTACGCCCGCCGGTCAACGGCGGAACCCAGCGGCTCAGCAACCAAACACGCCCGCCCGTCAGGCGCAAAAAAACGGCGGTCGAAAAACCAAATCCGCCCGCGCCAGCAAGAAAATCAAGCTGCCTGAAACACAAAGGAAATCTTTTCTATCTTCCCGAATTCGATCTGCTGCTCGAGCGGAATGCGGAAATATTTCCCTTGCTCCGCATCCAGTGCAAACGGGATCTTCGTCCGGCCGATTTCCTTGTCCAGCACGTCGTACACCGTAACCTTGAGAAAGCCTTCCACCTTCCGTTCGGCAACGAGATAGGCGTCGATGCCGCGATTCTCGGGTTCCGTACCCGGCGGCGTTTCCTGAACCGCCGTCACCTGAACCCCAGCCGCCGCCAGCGAGGCATCCCCGGCGATGCGCTTGTCGGATTTCGCGACGCCTTTCTTGACCCCGTTGACGATATTGCCCAGGCCACTGGTCACGGATTCGGCCGCTGCGCCGCCCTTTTCTTCCAGCGCCGCACCGACCCCTTTGACGAGGTCGATTTTTTCCGCCGCCATTTCCTTGCCTTTTTCTTCTGCCGTCTTCGACGAACAGCCAAACGTCATGCAAGAAACAAGCACCGAAACCACCGCCAGAACGGGCCTTACCCGTCGATCAAAAAATTCCACGCTGCCACTCCCGAATAAAAATTATCGAGGCGGCATTATGAAATAAAACCCGGGATCAGGCGCGCAGCACAAGCATCACACCGCGAAAACGTGCTTCACCCGCAAGGCCGGCGCACCGGCCTCGATCTGCAGAAGACGGGCGATGTTCGGGTGCTTGCCGGGGTTGGCGCGTTCGTCTTCGCCATGCTCGGCGAAGATTTCGATGCCCTTCTTCGCGGCTTCGACGTTGATCGAGCCGTAGGTCTGAGCAAGGTGATTGTAGACAGCAAGCGAGCCCTGGCTGCCGGACTTGTTCTCGATGCTGGCGACGACATTGCCGTCGGCATCGAGCAGGTTGAGGGCGGCGAGGTGCGAAATACCGGGAAGTTTCTTGAGGTTTTCAGCGAAAGACATGGCAATCGGAATCAGGAAGAGGAAGAAGCGCGCCGCCAGCCGATCACCGCGCCCAGCGCGGCGAGAACAAGGGGCAACGCGAGCAGCAGCGCCTTGACCGAATCGGCGAGGTCGCCCCAGGCCAGCAGCACGGTGACCAGCAGCAGCCCTAGCGCCAGGCCACTGACGCCGCCCTTGAGCGCGCTACTGCTGACGCGCAGGCGAGCCAGACGGCGCAGGGTGGCGCAATTCGGACAGACGGTGGCGCCGTCCGGCGATTCGCCGCCGCAGTCGGGACAGGCCATCAGATGCGCTTGGCCAGTTCGGCCGCCTTGCCGGTGTAGTCCCAGGGCGTCAGCTTCAGGAGTTCGGCCTTGGCAGCTTCCGGGATATCCAGCGTGGACACGAAGGCCTGCATGCCGTCGCGCGAAACGCGGGTGCCGCGGGTCAGTTCCTTGAGCTTTTCGTAGGCATTGGGCACGGCATAGCGGCGCATCACCGTCTGGATCGGCTCGGCGAGCAGTTCCCAGTTGGCGTCGAGGTCGGCCTTCATCAGGTCGGCGTTGATTTCCAGCTTGCCCAGGCCCTTCAACAGCGAGTCGTAGCCGAGCAGCGTGTAGCCGAGGCCGACGCCCATGTTGCGGAGCACCGTCGAATCGGTGAGGTCGCGCTGCCAGCGCGAGATCGGCAGCTTTTCGGCGAGGAACTTGAGCATGGCGTTGGCCAGGCCGAGGTTGCCTTCGGAGTTTTCGAAGTCGATCGGGTTGACCTTGTGCGGCATGGTCGACGAGCCGATTTCGCCGGCCTTGACCTTCTGCTTGAAGAAACCGAGCGAGATGTAGCCCCAGACGTCGCGGTCGAGGTCGACCAGGATGCTGTTCGCCCGGGCGAAGGCGTCGAACAGCTCGGCCAGCGCGTCGTGCGGCTCAATCTGGATGGTGTAGGGATTGAAAGTCAGGCCGAGCGACTCGACGAAACGCTTGGCAAAGCCTTCCCAGTCGTAGCCGGGGTAGGCGGCGAGGTGGGCGTTGTAGTTGCCGACCGCGCCGTTGATCTTGCCGAGCAGCTCGACACCGGCGATGCGGGCGCGGGCGCGTTGCAGGCGGTAGGCCGTGTTGGCCATTTCCTTGCCCATCGTCGACGGCGTCGCCGGCTGGCCGTGCGTGCGGCTCATCATCGGGATGTCGGCGTAGGCGTGGGCCAGTTCGCGCAGTTTCTCGATGACCTTGTCGAGCGTCGGCAGCATCGCCTGTTCGCGGGCGCCCTGGCACATCAGCGCGTGCGACAGGTTGTTGATGTCTTCCGAGGTGCAGGCGAAGTGGATGAATTCGCTGACCTTGACCACTTCGGCATTGGCTTTGGTTTGTCCCTTGATCCAGTATTCGAGCGCCTTGACGTCATGGTTGGTGGTCGCTTCGATGGCCTTCACCTCGGCCGCCTGTTGCGGGCCGAAACCGGCAACCAGCGCATCGAGTTCGGCGATGGTGGCCGGCGAAAAGGCGGCGATTTCCGTGAAATGCGGCTCGGCGGCCAGCGCCTTGAGCCATTCGATCTCGACCTTGAGACGAGCGCGGATCAGGCCGAATTCGGAAAAGTGTTCGCGCAGCGCATCGACCTTGCCGGCGTAGCGGCCATCAAGCGGGGAAAGCGCGGTCAGGGGGTTGAATTCCATGGGAGCATCCTTATCGTTAAGGGCAGGATTTTACCCGCCCGACCTCACCCAGCGCCATACGCTATAATTGCGCACCCCAATCCCAGAGCCTGTAATGAAGCTGATCGGTTCGCACACCAGCCCCTACACCCGCAAAGTACGGGTCGTCCTGGCGGAAAAGAAGAAGGAATACGAATTCATCGTCGACCACCCGCGGAGTCCGGACAGCTCGGTGCCCGACCTCAATCCGCTGGGGCGCATCCCGACCCTGCTGCTCGACGACGACACGGCGCTCTTCGATTCCCGCGTAATCGTCGAACACATCGACAACATCACGCCGAACAACAAGCTGCTGCCGGCGCCCAACCGCGAACGCACCGAGGTCAAGCGCTGGGAGGCGCTGGCCGACGGACTGTGCGACGCCGCCGTCAGCGCCGTGATGGAAGGCCTGCGCCCGGCCAACGAACAAAGCCCGGACTGGATCGCCCGCCAGCGCGACGCCATCGCCCGCACCCTGCGCTTCATGGAAACCCACCTCGGCGAGAAAAGCTACTGCATGGGCACCCACTTCTCGCTCGCCGACATCGCCGTCGGCGTCGCCCTGGGCTACCTCTGCCTGCGCTTCCCCGACTTCGACTGGGCGACCGACCACCCGAACCTGGCCCGTCTGTACGAAAAACTGCTGCAGCGCCAGTCCTTCATCGACACCGTTCCCGTCGTCTGATCCCGAAAGCACAAGGGAGGCGCCGGCTGGCGCCTTTTTTTTCGAACTCGCGCCCCGCGGCGAGGTCAACCCGGCATTCCGGAGACAGGTAGACCCATGAACCACAAACTCGATTCCCTGTGCATCGCCCTTGCCGAGCGCGACCCGGAGACGCGCAGCCACTCGGACCGGGTGGCCGGGCTGGCCCTGGAGCTGGGTCGCCATATCGCGCTGCGCGACGACGAACTCGACCTGCTGGCGCTCGGTGCCTGCCTGCACGATATCGGCAAGATCGGCATTCCCGACCGCGTCCTGCTCAAGCCGGGACGCTTCGAGCCGGCGGAAAGGGAAACGATGCGCCAGCACACGCTGATCGGCGAACGCATCGTCCGCGCCGTCGATGACGAGCGGGCGTCGGAGCTGGCGGCGCTGGTCCGCCACCATCACGAAAATTTCGACGGTTCGGGCTATCCGGATGGCCTGCGCGGCACCGGTATTCCGCTGACGGCGCGGGTGCTGGCGCTGGCCGACAACTACGACGCGCTGGCGACCAGCCGCCCCTACCACCCGGGGCGGCCGCACCGGGAAATCATCGACATCCTGGCCGGGTCGGATGCCGAGAAGTTCGACCCCGACCTGCTACACGCCTTCCAGCATGTCATCGAACGCTCGGCAATGCGCGCTGGTTAGGGCTTCTCAAAGAATCACGCCGCCGCCCAGGCAGACCCGGCTTTCGTAAAGCACCACCGACTGGCCCGGGGTGAGCGCCCATTGCGGCTCGGCGAAGCGGATTTCACAGGCTTCGCCATCGACGCGCTCGATTTCACACGGCTGGTCGGCCGTCCGGTAGCGTGGCTTGGCGGTATAGACCCAGTGCGTGTGCGGCGCCCGTCCGGACACCCAGCTCAACTGCTCGGCGACCAGGCTGTCGCGCAGCAGCGCCGGATGATCGTGGCCCTGGACGACGTAGAGCACGTTCTTCTCCATGTCCTTGCCGGCGACGAACCAGGCGTCGTGGTCGCCGCCGCCGGGCTGGCCTTTTTCCTTCAGGCCGCCAATGTGCAGCCCCTTGCGCTGGCCGAGGGTGTGGTACATCAGGCCGTCGTGGCTACCGAGCACCTTGCCGTCGTCGAGGCGGCGGATTTCGCCCTGTTTCGGCGGCAGGTAGCGGCTGAGGAAGTCCTTGAACGGCCGCTCGCCGATGAAGCAGATGCCGGTCGAATCCTTCTTGGTGGCGACGTGCAGGCCTTCGGCCTCGGCGATCTTCCTGACCTCGCGCTTGTACAGGTCGGCGAGCGGAAACAGCGTCTTCGAGAGCTGCGCCTGGTTCAGGCGGTAGAGGAAGTAGCTCTGATCCTTGGTCCCGTCCTCGGCTTTCAGCAACTGGTACTCGCCGTTGAATTCGCGCACGCCGGCGTAGTGGCCGGTGGCGATCTTCTCGGCGCCGAGCTGCATGGCGTGGTCGAGGAAGGCCTTGAACTTGATTTCGGAGTTGCACAGGATGTCCGGGTTCGGCGTCCGTCCGGCCTGGTATTCGCGCAGGAACTCGGCAAACACGCGGTCGCGGTACTCGGCGGCAAAATTGACCACTTCGACGTCGATGCCGATCACGTCGGCGACGCTCATCACGTCGACCAGATCCTGGCGCGACGAGCAGTATTCGTCGTTGTCGTCGTCTTCCCAGTTCTTCATGAACAGGCCGATCACCTCCCAGCCCTGGCGCTTCAGCAACAGCGCCGCGACCGACGAATCGACACCGCCGGACAAACCGACCACTACCGTACCTTTAGACATCGGGCCCAGCCCCTTTCTTCCATTCTTCCAGCGGCAGGATCACCGCCGGTTCTCCGTTGTTCACAAACCAGCTGTCGACGACGTAATGACCGCCGCTCATCTCTTCGATCACCGCCGACCAGTGGTTGGCGATGAGACCGAGCAGATAGCGCGGCTCCGGCGCCAGCACCCGATGCCAGCGCAGGTAGCCGTAGCGCTGCAGCATCTCGAGCAGACGCGTCGTCGTCGTCGAATGGTCGATGCAATCCATCTTCCCCGACTCGTTGCCGTCGGCGTAGTTGCCGCCGCGGTCGTCATGCACCGGTGACTGTTCGCCGGCCCAGCGGTAAAGGCGGCCGATGACCTTGGCCAGAATGATGCGCTCATTGGCCGGATCACCAGCATACGCCAGCAGGCGTCGGATCTCCCCGAGTTGCCCGGACGAATAGCGGATTTCAGCCTGCGCCACGCAGCCATAACCGTAACAGACCACCACCGTCTCGTCGGCCACCGCTGCCCCGGCGAACAGCAAGGTGACGGCGGCGAGGGCATGCCGCCACATCAACCGTAATGCACCAGCAGGTCGAGCGGGTAACGCCGCCCGGCCAGATAGTCCTCGCAGCAACGCAGGATCAACGGACTACGATGCCGTTCCTGCGTCGCCCGAATTTCGTCGAGCGTCAGCCAGCGGGCGCCGACGATACCGTCATCGAGCTTGCGCTCGGGATCGTGACCGCGCAGCTCGCCGGCGAAGGCAAAGCGCAGGTAAGTCAGATCCTTGGTCGGATGCGGCCAGTTGTAGATGCCGACCAGGTGCGTCGGCTTGAAATCGTAGGCGGTTTCCTCGCGCGCCTCGCGCACCACCGCATCGACCAGCGCCTCGCCCGCCTCGAGATGACCGGCCGGCTGATTGAAGGCGAGCCCGGTCTCGGTTTCCTCCTCGACCAGCAAAAACCTGCCATCGCGATAGACGACGGCGGCAACGGTCACGTTCGGCTTCCAGATCATGCAAGGCTTCCTGCGTCAAAAGCATTATTTTAGCCGCTGATTTCGGCTAAAATTTCATGCTTTCAAGAGTGCATCACGGAGAATTCCACCATGTCCATGTCGGATCGCGACGGTTTCATTTGGCAGGATGGCAAGCTCGTGCCCTGGCGCGAAGCGACCACCCACGTCCTCACCCATTCCCTGCACTACGGCATGGGCGTCTTCGAGGGCGTGCGCGCCTACAAGACCGAATCCGGCACTGCGATCTTCCGCCTCAAGGAACATACCGAGCGCCTGTTCCGCTCGGCGCACATCTTCCAGATGCAGATGCCGTACTCGCAGGAAGAGCTGAACGAAGCGCAGAAGGAAGTGATCCGCGCCAACAAGCTGGAATCCGGCTACCTGCGCCCGCTCGCCTTCTACGGCTCGGAAAAGATGGGCGTCTCGCCGAAGGGCGCCAAGGTGCACGTGATCATCGCCGCCTGGCCCTGGGGCGCCTACCTCGGCGAGGAAGGCATGCAGCGCGGCATCCGCATCAAGACCTCGTCCTACACCCGCCACCACGTGAACATCACGATGGTGCGCGCCAAGGCTTCCGGCAACTACATGAACTCGATCCTCGCCAACAACGAGGCGACCACCGACGGTTACGACGAAGCCCTGCTCCTCGACCCGGAAGGCTATGCCTGCGAAGGCGCCGGCGAGAACCTGTTCATCGTCAAGAAGGGCAAGTTGTATACGCCGGACCTGACCGCCTGCCTGGAAGGCATCACCCGCGCCACGGTCATGCAGCTGGCCGGCGAACTGGGCATCGAGGTGATCGAGAAGCGCATCACCCGCGACGAAGTCTACTGCGCCGACGAAGCCTTCTTCACCGGTACCGCCGCCGAAGTGACGCCGATCCGCGAACTCGACAACCGGCAGATCGGCCCCGGCCACCGCGGCCCGATCACCAAGGCATTGCAGGAAAAATATTTCGACGTGGTCTATGGCCGCTCGGCGGCGCACGCCGACTGGCTGGCCCACGTCTGATCCAAGCTCAGGGAGAAAACGATGTCCGACCACAAGACCGTCGAAGTCAGCGCCGCCGACCTGCCGCTGCACTGCCCGCAGCCGGGTTCCGCGCTGTGGAGCCAGCACCCGCGCGTCTTCCTCGACGTGCTGAAGACCGGCGAAGCGGTCTGTCCCTACTGCGGCACCCGCTACACCTTCGCGGGCGAAGCGCCCAAGGGCCATCACTGAGCCAGAGGCGGCGGGTGTGAAACCCGCCGTTTTTCCATGAACAAGGCCCTGATCGTCGCGCCGTCCTGGATCGGCGACACCATCATGGCGCAGCCGCTGTTCGCGCGCCTGCGCGAACGCCATCCCGGCCTGCGCCTCGACGCCCTAGCCCCGCGCTGGGTGGCACCGGTACTGCGGCGCATGGCGGAGATCGACGACATCGTCGACAACCCCTTCGCCCACGGCGAACTCTCGCTCAAGGCGCGCTGGCGCCTCGGCCGCGAGCTTGCCGGGCGCGGCTACGACGCCGCCTGGGTCCTGCCCAACTCGCTGAAATCGGCACTGCTGCCGCTCTTTGCCGGCATTCCCCGACGCGTCGGCTTCACCGGCGAAGCACGCTACGGCCTGATCAACGTCCGCCACCATCTCGATGAAGCTGCACTGCCGCTGATGGTCGAGCGCTTCGCACAACTCGCCGCAGCGCCCGGTGGCGAGCTGCCACGGCCGATCCCGCATCCCCGGCTGCGCTCGACCGACAACGACCGGCAGCGGACGCTCTGCGAACTCGCCATGGTCCGCCCGGACAAGCTGGTCGCCTTCTGCCCGGGCGCCGAATACGGCCCGGCCAAGCGCTGGCCGGCGGCGCACTTCGCTGCCCTGGCGCGTGCCCTGGCCGACGCCGGCTACGTCGTCTGGCTGTTCGGCTCGCCGAAGGACCATGGTGTTGCCGAAGAAATCGCCGCCCTCGCCCCCGGCTGCTGCCGCAACCTGTGCGGCACCACCCGCCTCGACCAGGCCGTGGACCTGCTGGCGCTGGCCGACTTCGTCGTCTGCAACGACTCCGGGCTGATGCACGTCGCCGCCGCTGTCGACCGGCCGATCGTCGCCCTCTACGGCTCGTCGTCGCCCGGTTTCACGCCGCCGCTTTCCGAGCGCGCCGACATCCTCAGCCTCAAGCTCGACTGCAGCCCCTGCTTCAAGCGCGACTGCCCGCTCGGCCACCTCGACTGCCTGAACCGGCTGCTGCCGGCGCAGGTTTTCGCCGCCTGTCAGAAATGGATGCAAGCATGAGCCAGCCCACCCCGCCCTCCACCACCCTGGCCTCGCCGGACGACGTCGAGCACGCCTTCTACGACGCGCTGGCCAGCGGCGATGCCGACCTGCTGATGCATTGCTGGAGCGAGGAGGATGAAAGCGTCTGCGTCCACCCGACCGGCGCCCGGCTGACCGGCGTACCGCTGATCCGCGAAAGCTGGCGGGCGATCTTTGCCAGCACCCGGTTGCGCATCCACAGCGAAACCGTCGCCCGCTGGCAGGGATCGGTGATGGCGGTGCATCACCTGAGCGAAACCCTGTTCGTCGGCGACGATCCGGCGCCGCACGGGCCGCTCCACGTCACCCATGTCTATGTCCGCGGCGCCCATGGCTGGCGGCTCGCCTGCCGCCACGCCTCGGCGGCCGACGATGGCCACCAGGCGATGGCCGACGCCATCCCGCACACCCTGCATTGAGCCCCTACCGTGCCCCGGCCTGGCTGCCCGGCGGCCACGCCCAGACGCTGTGGCCGCTGCTGCGCAAGCCGCATCCGCTGCCGCTGCGCCGCGAACGCTGGGAAACGCCGGACGACGACTTCATCGACGTCGACTTCGTCGATGCCGCCGACACGGCGCCGACGCTGATCCTGTTCCATGGCCTGGAAGGCAGTTCGCGCAGCCATTACGCAATCTCCACCGCGCTCGCCTGCCACGCCATCGGCTGGCGTTGCGTGCTGCCGCATTTCCGCGGCTGCTCCGGTGAACTCAACCGCCAGCCGCGCGCCTACCATTCCGGTGATTCCGCCGAAATCGACTGGATTTTGCGCCGTGTCCAGGCGCGCTACGGCAGCCCGGTCCACGCCGCCGGCGTCTCGCTCGGTGGCAACGCGCTGCTCAAATGGGCCGGCGAACAAGGCGCAGCGGCCGCCGAGCTGGTCAGCGGGGTCGCCGCCTTCTGTCCGCCGCTCGATCTCGCCGCCTGCGGCCATCACCTGGCACAAGGCTTCAACCGCATTTACACGGCGCATTTCCTGAGCACGCTGAAGCGGGTCTCGGCCGAACGCCTGCGGCGCTTCCCCGGCCTCTTCGACGAAACCCGGATGCGCCGGGCGCGCACGCTGTGGGAATTCGACGATGCGGTGACCGGCCCGATCCACGGCTTTGCCGGCGCCGACGACTACTGGCGACGCAGTTCGGCCAAGGCCTATCTGCAATCGATCGCGCTGCCGGCGCTGGTCGTCAATCCGCGCAACGATCCCTTCCTGCCAGCCACCCACCTGCCGACCCCGGCCGACGCGGCTCCCGGCGTGCGCCTCGAACAGCCGGCCGGCGGTGGCCATGTCGGTTTCGTCGGCGGCGCCTTTCCGGGGCGGCTGGACTGGCTGGCGCAAAGACTCTTACACTTCTTCCTTTTCGAAACGTCATAAGCAGAGATCATGAGCCAAGCACTCCCCGCAGAAATCTTCAAGGCCTACGACATCCGTGGCATCGTCAACAAGTCGCTGACCGCCGACGTCGTGCGCCTGATCGGCCAGGCGCTTGGTTCGCTGGCGCTGGAACAAGGCCAGACGGCCATCGCCGTCGGGCGCGATGGCCGCCTCTCCGGCCCTGAACTGGCCGGGGCGCTGATGGACGGCATCGTGTCCACCGGCTGCGACGCGATCGACGTCGGCTGCGTGCCGACCCCGCTCACCTATTTCGCCGCCTACGAACTGGGCTGCCATTCCTGCGTCTCGGTCACCGGCAGCCACAACCCGCCGGATTACAACGGCCTGAAGATGGTGATCGGCGGCACGACGCTGGCGCTCGAGGCAATCCAGGATCTGAAGCGGCGCATCGAAGCCGGCAAGCTGAAATCCGGCCAGGGCAAGAAAACCAGCGCCGACGTGCTCGGCGCTTATGTCGAGAAGATCGTCGCCGACGTCAAGCTCGCCCGCCCGCTGAAGATCGTCATGGACTGCGGCAACGGCGTTGCCGGCGCGATTGCCCCGGAACTCTTCCAGCGCCTCGGTTGCGAGATCGTGCCGCTGTATTGCGAGGTCGACGGCAATTTCCCCAACCACCACCCGGACCCGTCGAAGCCGGAAAACCTGGCTGACGTCATCCAGGCGCTCAAGGACACCGACGCCGAACTGGGCATCGCCTTCGACGGCGACGGCGACCGCCTCGGCGTCGTCACCAAGGACGGCGAAATCATCTACCCGGATCGCCAGTTGATGCTCTTTGCCGCCGACGTGCTGTCGCGCGTGCCGGGCGGCACCATCATTTATGACGTCAAATGCACGCGCCTGCTGGCGCCGTGGATTCGCGAACATGGCGGCGTGCCGCTGATGTGGAACACCGGCCACGCGCTGGTCAAGGCCAAGCTGAAGGAAACCGGCGCCCCGCTGGCCGGCGAGATGTCCGGCCACACCTTCTTCAAGGAACGCTGGTACGGTTTCGACGACGGCCTGTACACCGGCGCCCGCCTGCTCGAAATATTGAGCCGCGCGGCCGATGCCAACGCACCACTGAAGGCGCTGCCGAACTCGCCGTCGACCCCGGAACTCAACATCAAGATGGCCGAAGGCGAACCCTTTGCACTGCTCGACAAGCTCAAGGCATCGGGCCAGTTTGCCGGCGCCAGCGAGGTGATCACCATCGACGGCGTGCGCGTCGAATATCCGGACGGCTTCGGCCTGGCCCGCCCGTCGAACACGACGCCGGTCGTCGTGCTGCGCTTCGAGGCCGACAACGACGCCGCGCTGGCTCGCATCCAGGACGCCTTCCGTCAGGCATTGAACGCCGTCTGGCCGGACATCGCCCTGCCCTTCTGAGGCGTTTCGTGAGCGTAGACGCCGATCAGCTGTTTCTCGGGCGGCAGCCCATCCTTGACCGCGAACAGCGGCTCTACGCTTACGAACTGCTCTTTCGCAGCGGCGGCCAGGACAACGCGGCGACTGTCACCGACGGCGTCGCCGCGACGGCAACGGTGATCGCCAACGCCTTCACCGAACTGGGCGTCGAAGCGGCGCTTGGCAGTTGCCGCGGCTTCATCAATGTCGACCAGGAATTCCTGTTCAGCGACATGCTGGAGCTGCTGCCCCGGCAGACGGTGGTACTGGAAATCCTCGAGACGGTGAAGCCGACGCCGGCCGTCATCGACCGCTGCCGGGCGCTGAAAGCCGCCGGCTTCACGCTGGCCCTCGACGACGTCATCGACTTCACGCCGGAATACGACGCCCTGCTGACCCTGGTCGATATCGTCAAGATCGACATCCAGGCACTCAGCCGCGTCCAGCTGATGCGGCTGACGCTGCAGCTGCGACCCAAAGGCAAGACCCTGCTCGCCGAGAAGGTCGACTCCCGGGAACAGATGGAACAATGCCTGCAGCTCGGCTTCTCCCTGTTCCAGGGCTATTTCTTCGCCCGACCGACGATCATCGCCGGCCGTCGCCTCGACCACTCGCAACTGTCGCTGATGAAGCTGATGGGACTGTTGCTCGCCGACGCCGCTACCGAGCAGATCGAAGCGGCGCTCAAATCGGAGCCCGGCCTCACCGTCAACCTGCTGCGCATGAGCAACTCGGTCGCCAGCGGCGCCACGGGCAGCATCAGCTCGCTCAACCAGGCGATCACCCTGCTCGGCCGCCGCCAGTTGCAACGCTGGCTGCAACTCCTGCTCTTCGCTTCCGGCAAACCCAATACCGACAACAATGCCCTGCTGCTCATGGCAGCCACCCGCGGCCGCCTGATGGAACTGCTCGCCGAAGAAATCCGGCCAGGCGATGCCGGTTTTGCCGATCAGGCCTTCATGGTGGGCATCATGTCGCTGATGCCGGCCCTGGTCGGCCTGCCGATCCGCGACATCGTCAGCCCCCTGCCGATCGCCGACAGCGTCAAGGCAGCGCTGTGCGAAGCCAGCGGCGTACTGGCCAGGCTGCTGGGCATCACCGAATGCAGCGAAAGCGGCGATCTGCCGGGGCTCGCCGAACAACTCGCGCAACAGCCCGGACTCGACGCCAGGGCACTGAACCGCGCGCAAACCGCTGCCCTGGCCTGGGCGGGAACGCTGACCGCGGGAAAATGAAAAGGGGGCCGCAGCCCCCTTACGTCGGACAGCTGGCGAAACTCAGAAGCGGTAACCGATGCCGATGCCGGCAGTGATCGGGTTGAGATCAAGCTTGCCGAGCTTGGTGCTGCCAAGTTTGACGTCGGTATCCATCTGGATGTACTTGACGTCCATGTTCAGCGACCAGTTCTTGTCCAGCGCGTAATCGAAACCCGCCTGTGCCGCCAGACCGACACTGGAGCGATCGACGCTGACGCCGGGAATATCGAAATTGCCACGCTTGTAAAACACCGTGTAGTTCAGGCCGAGACCGACATAAGGCTTGAAGGCACCGAGATTGGTGAAATGGTATTGCAGCATCAGCGACGGCGGCAGCGCCTTGATCGTACCGATCTTGCCCAGCACGGAGTCGATCTTCACTTTCTGCGGATAGGTCAGCACCAGTTCGGCAGCGATGTTCGGCGTGAAGAAGTAGCTGAGATCGACTTCCGGAATCCAGCGGTTCTGCGCCGTGACATCGAGCGCCTTGACCGTATCGCTCTGGCCGTTGTCGAAATTGATATGAACGGCGCGCGCCCGCACCATGAAACTCCCCTGATCGGCAGCCTGAACCGGCAGCGAAGCCGCCAGCGCGGCAGCAAGCAGGGCGGACGAAAGAACTGGCTTGAACATGAACACTCCCTTTGTCGTTGTAGAAAGTGATGATGCTAGCCCTCTGTACGCCCCACATATTGACCCAAATCAAAATGAAATAAACAATTTATAAACACTTTTCTGATAACAGAACGATGGCAACACCGTTTATTTCAAATTCGCGCGACGCTTCGTTACACACCGGTGCGCGCAAAACACAAAACTGCCGGCAGCTTGGGCGACAATAGGCGCTTTGCAGAACAACATCACCCACTCATGATCAGAGAGTCCAAGCCCTTTTCCTCTCACCTCCGCTTTTCCCGCACCCCGCAGGGCATCGTCGGCAAACTGCTGACCGCGCTGCTCAGTGTCGGCCTGCTGATCCTGGGCGTGATGTTTTCGCTGGTGGCACTGGCCGTGGCGGCGGTGATCGGCCTGGCGTTTGCCGGCTGGTTCTGGTGGAAGACGCGTGCGCTGCGCCAGGTAATGCGCGAAGCGGCACCGACCGCCACGCCTGCGGCGCATGCCGCAGACGGCGAGATCATCGACGGGGAATGCGTCCGCGAAAGCGAGCCCCGCGAACTGCTGCGCTGAGCGCTCAGCGCAGCTTCGGATTCAACGAGCCGCGGTTGTAATCCTTGTCGCCCGGCATCACGTAGCGGCCGATGCCGCCGAACACGATGCCCTGCGATTCGACCGGACGAGTCTGGTTTTCCGGGTAGTCGGCGGCCACTTTCTGCGCGGCGGCCGCCTTCGCCTGGTCCACATACTCCCAGCGCCCATTGGGGAACAGCCGAACCGGCTGGCCGTCGGCGGTCACCGCCTCGAGCGGCGTCCGGTCGAGTCCATCGGCCAGCGCCGGCCCGCAGGCCAGCGCGGCGATCAGCAACAACACCCGCGTCACAGCTTGCCTTCGACCCAGGCCTGGACCGAGGCCAGCGCCGCCGGCAGATTCTCCGGCTGGGTGCCGCCGGCCTGCGCCATGTCCGGCCGCCCGCCGCCCTTGCCGCCGACCTGCTGGGCGACCAGGTTGACCAGTTCGCCGGCCTTGACCTTGCCAGTCAGGTCGGCGGTGACGCCGGCGATCAGCGTCACCTTGCCATCAGCCACCGAAGCCAGCACGATGGCCGCCGACTTCAGCTTGTCCTTCAACTTGTCCATCGTCTCGCGCAGCGTCGCCACGTCGGCGCCGTCGAGTGTGGTCGCCAACAGCCTGGCGCCCTTGACCTCGACCGCCTGCGCCAGCAGGTCGTCGCCCTGCGAAGCGGCGAGCTTCGACTTGAGGCGGGCGACCTCCTTTTCCAGCGCGCGGACATGGTCGAGGATGCCGGCAACGCGTTCGCCGATGTCGTCCGGCTGCGTCTTCAACAGCGCCGAAATGCCGGCGACGCGGCTTTCCTGGGTCTGCACATAGGCCAGCGCGTTGTTGCCGGTGATCGCTTCGACACGGCGCACGCCGGCAGCAACGCCGGCTTCGGAAACGATCTTGAACAGGCCGATGTCGCCGCTGCGGGCGACGTGGGTGCCGCCGCACAGTTCCTTGGAAGAACCGATGGCGACGACGCGCACTTCGTCGCCGTACTTCTCGCCGAAGAGCATCATCGCGCCCGACTTCTGGGCGTCGTCGATGCCCATCACGCGGCTGTCGGTGGCGGCGTTGGCGAGGATCTCGGCGTTGACGATTTCCTCGACCTCACGGATTTCCTCGGCAGTCATCGGCGAATTGTGCGCGAAGTCGAAGCGGGTCTTGTCCGGATCGACCTGCGAGCCCTTCTGCTGAACGTGGGCGCCGAGCACTTCGCGCAGCGCCTTGTGCATCAGGTGGGTGACCGAGTGGTTGCGGGCGGTAGCGGCGCGGGCAACGGTATCGACCTTGGCGCCGACTTCCTGGCCGACGACCAGCTTGCCGGTCTTCAGGATGCCGTGGTGGCCGAACACCGCAGCCTGGATCTTCAGCGTGTCCTCGACGGCGAAGATGCCGCCAGCGCCCTTGAGTTCGCCGCGGTCGCCGCACTGGCCGCCGGATTCGGCGTAGAACGGGGTGTGATCGAGAACGACGACGCCGAGGTCGCCTTCGTGCAGTTCAGCGACCGCCGCGCCGTCCTTGTACAGCGCCAGCACCTTGCCCTTGGCTTCGAGCGACTCGTAGCCGTGGAAGGTCGTTTCGGCGCCGGCGTATTCCAGATTGACCGCCATCTTGAACTTGCCGGCTGCGCGAGCCTGTTCCTTCTGGCGGGCCATTGCGGCATCGAAGGCGGCGCCGTCGACAGTGACCTTGCGTTCGCGGCAGATGTCGGCGGTCAGGTCGAGTGGGAAGCCGTAGGTGTCGTGCAGCTTGAAGGCGGTTTCGCCGTTGAACACCGTGACGCCCTTGGCGGCCATCGCCGCGAGTTCGCCTTCGAGGATTTCCATGCCGTTCTCGATCGTCGCGAAGAAGCGGTCTTCTTCCTGCTTCAGCGTGGCGACGACCTTGGCCTGGTTTTCCTTGAGTTCCGGATAGGCTTCGCCCATCTCGCCGACCAGGTCGGGCACCATCTTGTGGAAGAAGGCGGCGCGGGCGCCGAGCTTGTAGCCGTGGCGGATGGCGCGACGGATGATGCGGCGCAGCACGTAGCCTCGGCCTTCGTTGCCCGGGATAACGCCGTCGGCGATCAGGAAGGAGCAGGCGCGGATGTGGTCGGCCAGCACCTTGAGCGATGGGGAATTCATGTCGGCGTCGCTGGTTTCGCGGGCGGCGGCGGCGATCAGCG
Organism: Azonexus sp.; assembly: GCF_041909095.1. Taxonomy (GTDB): domain Bacteria; phylum Pseudomonadota; class Gammaproteobacteria; order Burkholderiales; family Rhodocyclaceae; genus Azonexus. The sequence goes on from NZ_JAYREB010000005.1 coordinate 185,960, forward strand.
CCTGGAACAGGTCGATCTCGTAGTTGGCATGCACGCCCTGCAGCACGGCGGAAATGCGCTCCAGACCCATGCCGGTGTCCACCGACGGCTTGGGCAGCGGGTGCATGACGCCCTGCTCGTCGCGGTTGAACTGCATGAAGACGTTGTTCCAGATTTCGATGAAGCGGTCGCCGTCTTCTTCCGGCGATCCCGGGGGGCCGCCCCAGTGCTTTTCGCCGTGGTCGTAGAAGATTTCGGTGCAGGGGCCGCAAGGGCCGGTGTCGCCCATCATCCAGAAGTTGTCGGAGGCGTAGCGGGCGCCCTTGTTGTCGCCGATGCGCACGATCTTCTCGGCCGGCACGCCGACTTCCTTGTGCCAGATGTCGTAGGCCTCGTCGTCCTCGGCGTAGACCGTGACCATCAGCTTGTCCTTGGGCAGGCCATAGACCTCGGTGAGCAGTTCCCAGGCGTACTTGATCGCGTCGCGCTTGAAGTAATCGCCGAAGCTGAAGTTGCCGAGCATCTCGAAGAAGGTGTGGTGGCGGGCGGTGTAGCCGACGTTCTCGAGGTCGTTGTGCTTGCCGCCGGCGCGCACGCATTTCTGCGAGGTGGTCGCGCGGCTGTAGGGGCGCTTGTCGAATCCGAGGAAGACGTCCTTGAACTGGTTCATGCCGGCGTTGGTGAACAGCAGCGTCGGGTCGTCGTGCGGCACGAGCGACGACGAGGCGACGATCTGGTGCCCCTTGGCGGCGAAGAAGTCGAGGAATTTCTGGCGGATTTCGGCGCTTTTCATGGAGTTTCTGCCCGACGGGCTCGCTAAATACGGAATCCGTGATTTTAAAAGAAAAACCCGCCGGACGGCGGGTTTGTCCGCCCAATACCGCGGGCGGCGTCGGCAGGTGCGCTTTACATGCCGTAGCGGGCGTAACGCTCGTGCTGCCAGCCCCTGCCCTGCCAGCGAGCATGCTGGCGGTCGTGCTTCTGGCGCTGGATGCGCACACTTTCCCGCGCCTGTGCCTGGCGCAGCATTGCCCGCTCGTGCCGGGTGACGACGCCGTCGGCCTTGACTCGGGCCTCCATGCGGGCGATCCGGTGCTGTCCGCGCTGCAACTGCATCGCCTCGTGCCGGGTCAGGCTACCCCGGGCGACGCCCTGCTCGATGCGCTGCTGCTGGCGGAACTGCTCGTGATCGACGCGCGGCGTGCCTTGGCCGGCCAGGGCAAGCCCGCTGACGGCCAGGGACAGGGTGACAACGAGAAGGGAACGGATGGCTTTCATGATGATTCTCCTTGCTGGGGTTTTGACGCTTCCCATTGAAGCGCCGAACGGGCAGGAAATCACGCCGCCAATGCAAGGCTTTGTAAGCAAAGGTCGCTGCCGGCCGGTGGTGAAACAGCTTGTTGCAACCCGCGGTGCCTTAGCCGTTGGCGGAGCGATCGGCTAGCGCCTGCGGCAGGAAGCGGTCGAGCGGGTCGACGAAGACCCCTGCAACGCCGATCCCGAACAGGTAATCGGCCAGCGCCGGTGTCTGCAGCGTGTAGGCGCGCACCGCCAGCCCGAGCCCGGCACATTCGCCGACCAGCCCCGGCGTCACCAGCGCCAGGTCGAGGTGCAGGGCAACGACGCCGAGCCGCCGCGCAGTCGAGCGCCAATCATCGGGCAATCCATCGAGCAGCCAGGCACGCGGCAAATCGGGCAGTTCGGCCTGCAGCACCTGCAATGCGGTATGCGAAAACGAGGAAAACAGCGGCGGCACGCCCGACCAGCCGGCCTTGACTGCCGCCGCCACGCACGCTGCGGTCTCCCGCTCGCGCCCGGCCGCGGGTTTGACCTCGATGTTGGCGAGCAGCCCGAGTTCGCCGCACAGGCGGGCGGCCTGAGCGAAACGCGGCGGCGGTTCGCCGCCGGCGTCGAGGGCGAACAGGGTCGCGTCGTCGGTCGTCGCGACGGCGCCACTGCCGTTGGTGGTGCGCTCCAGCGTCTCGTCGTGGATCAACAGCGGCGTACCGGAGCCCGAGAGCATGACATCGAACTCGACCGCCTGGTAGCCGAGTCGGGCCGCCAGCCGGATGCCGGCCAGCGTGTTTTCCGGCGCCAGCGTGCCACCGCCGCGATGCGCAAAATAGCGCGGCGGTGGCGCAAGCATCAGAAGGGTTGCAGCTTCTTCAGTGCCGGCTGCGCCTTGAGCAAGGAATTACCGCGCGTCACGGCAGTATCGAGCGCCGCCTTGGCCGGCTTGCGGTCAGCCCAGACCGCGGCGAGTTCCTCGTCGGCGATCAGGCGCGTATCGTCGACCCGGCTGACCTGCGCCACCGGCCCGCTGCCGGGCCCACGCAACGAGGCGTAGGCGGCTTCCAGCGCCTGCCGGCCATCCTGCAGCAGACGGCTGAGCGACGCCAGACGGGCGGCTTCGGTCAGCGGCAGACCGCCGTGATTACGCACCAGTTCGACCTGGATTTCCGGCGACAGCAGGTAATTGACGAACTTGGCCGCCTGCTTGTACTCGGCTGCCGGCTTGCCGGCACCGACCCACAGCGAGGAACCGTCAACCAGGGTCGGCCGGCGGCCACCATAGACGTCGTCGTGGTAAGGCATCGGCGCGACGCCCAGCTCGACGCCGCGGGCGTCCTGAAAGTCGGCGTACTCGCGCGAATCGGTGGTGATGATCGCGCATTCGCCTTCCTTGAAACGCGCGCTCGCCTCGTCGGCGTTGCCGTACTGACGGAAATAACGCGCCTTGCTCCAGGTCGCCATCATCGCCACATGCTTGACCTGCGGCAGGCCGTTGAATTTCAGGCCGGTCTTGGCGTCGACCGCGGGCACGCCGGAGACCGCGCTGACGTTGTCGATATGCACCCAGGTCGGCCAGGACGACGCGTAAGGACAGTCGTAACCGGCCGACTGCAGCTTGTCGAGGTAACCCTGCATTTCGAACCAGGTCTTCGGCGGCTGCTCGGGATCGAGCCCGGCCTTGCGGAAGGCCAGCTTGTTGTAGAACATCACGGGCGTCGAGTAGAGCACCGGCAGCGCGACCAGGCGCCCCTTGCCGTCGGTGACGCTCGGCTTGAGAACTTCCGACAGTTGCACCGACAGACCCACACCGGCCTTGCTCATCATCGAGTAGAGCGGCACGAAGGCTTTCGGCTGACTGAAGACATCCTCGGTCTGGAAACGACTGAGGAGGTTCAGCGTCGCCGGCTTGTCCCCCTTGTGCAACCTAACCAGCTTGATCTCGCCGCCGGTTTCCTTGTGAAAACGCTCGATCACGGCCGCCAGCTTGGCTTCGTTGGCGGCATCGAGGTTGTGTGCCAGGGTCGGCACGGTGGCAGGTGCCGGCGCCGGCTTGGCGGCAACGACCGAAACGGGAAGCAGCGCAGTGGCGGCAACCAGCAAAACACGAAAAACTTGCGACATCTGAGCCATCCTGCAAACAAAACGTGGTGAATTATAGCCCCCGGAAGGGCCGCCGATTTTTCACAGTTGGTGACAGTTGTGCGAAAATCCGGCCATGAATCTGCGCCTCCTGCTCCTCGCCCTGTCCGTCATTGCGCTACCCGGCTGCGACCAGGTTGCCGGCAAGCTCGGCCTCGAGGACCCGGCCGTCAAGGCCGCCAAGAACGAAGCAGAAGGCAAGGCGGTGGGCAGCGCCTGCCGCCACTCCGGACGGGCGATCGAGGACTGCTACTCGATCTACAGCTGGTTGCCCAAGGCCAGCATTTACGAAGGCTGGCGCGAGATGGACGAATACATGCGGGAAAACAAGCTGGAGACCATCGTCCCGCAACTGCCACCACCGGAACCGCCGGGCAGCAAGAAGAAACGCGCCGCACCCGCCGCTGCTGAAGCGGAAGCGACAGCACCCGCCAAGACTGGCGACGCAGCGACGCCTGCCGCCGACCAGAACAACAAGGAAACAACGGCCGAACACGGGAAATCGTGATCGACCACAACCTGCAGGAGGGAAGGGACGCGATGAATCGCCAGCCAAAATTCCTGCGCGGCATCCGTGGCAAACTGATCGTGATTTTCGTCCTGATCAAGGTCATTCCCCTGTTGCTGCTCGCCTGGTTCGCCTGGTACACGGCGCGCCAGCTCGGCGCCGAGGTTTCGGTCAAGGCGGCAGGCATGGCCGACACCTCGCTGCAGACCATCCAGGAAATCGGCAAGACCGTCACCGATGACTCGATTCGCGCCCTCGACGAGCGTTCGCGTGAAGCGATCGAGACGCTGACCACCGACGCCGCCCGCAACATTGCCCGCTTCCTCTACGCCCGCGACACCGACATCCTGCAGGCGGCCGACAGCGAACTGTCGGAAGCCGCCTTCCGCCGCTTCCTCGCCCAGCACCAGCGCACCCTGTACCGCCACGGGCCATGGAAACTGGCCCCTGACGGCAAATCCTGGGAACCGGTAGAAGCGATGACGCGCGAAGCCAAGGTAACGCGCCCGGTGCTGCCCGACAACGCCCGCGATTTCCACGCCAGGGCGCCGGAATACCTGGGCGAGCCCGAGCAGCGCCCGCTGTTCGTCGAGATGAGTTTCGTCGACCTTGCCGGCAACGAGAAGATCAAGGCCACCGTCGGCGACCTCACCGAGCGCACGCTGAAGAACATCGCCGACCGGCGCAACACCTTCGTCAAGGCAGAAACCTATTTCCCCGAACTGCAAAAGCTCAAACCCGGCGAAATCTATGTATCGGAAGTCATCGGCGCCTATGTCCGCACCGACCTGATCGGCCCCTACCTGCCCGAACGCCTGGAGAAGATCGGCACCCCGTTCGCGCCCGAGAAGGCCGCCTACGCCGGCACCGAGAACCCGGTCGGCCAGCGTTTCCGCGGCATCGTCCGCTGGGCGATGCCGGTCGTCCGCAACGGCCGCGTCACCGGCTACGTGACGCTGGCGCTCGACCACGACCACATCCGCCAGTTCACCGACCGGCTGATGCCGACCGCCGAACGCTACACGCCGATCATCGACGCGATCAAGGGCAACTACGCCTTCATCTGGGACCACAAGAGCCGCGCCATCTCGCATCCGCGCGACTACATGATCGTCGGCTACGACCCGCAGACCGGCGACCCCGTCCCGCCCTGGCTGGACAGCGAACTGTACGGCGAGTGGCAGGCGAGCGGCAAGCCGGCGCACGAATTCCTCACCGGTATCGAACCCTTCCGCGACCAGAACCTGAAACGCAAGCCGGCCAAGGAACAGATCAAGGCCGGACAACTCGGTCTCGACTGCCGCTACCTCAACTTCTCGCCGCAATGCGACGGCTGGAACGCGCTGACCGAACACGGCGGCTCGGGCTCCTTCGTGATCTTCTTCTCCGACCTCTGGAAACTCACCACCGCCGCCGCCATTCCCTATTACACCGGCCAGTACGGCAGGACGCCGCAGGGCTTCGGTTTCGTGACGATAGGCGCCAACGTCGATGACTTCCACGCCGCAGCGACCGAAACGGCCGCCAAGATCAACACCCTGGTCGCCGAGAAGGATCGCCAGTTCAAGGCGCAGCGCAGCGACCTGCTCGACGGCATCGCCGACAGCCTGCGCACGACGGCGATCGGTCTCTGGGGATCGACGCTGGCGATGGTCGCCGTCGTCATCTTCATCGCCATCTGGATCGCCAACCTGCTCACCGGCCGCATCACCTCGATGATTGCCGGCATCCGCGCCTTCCGCGACGGCGACCTCGGCCGCCGCCTCGACGACCACGCCAGCGACGAAATGGGCGAAATGGCCCGTTCCTTCAACGCGATGGCCGATTCCGTCGAGGAATCCTTCCGCCGCCTCGACGAAGCCCGGCAGAAGGCCGAGGAAGCCAGCCATGCGAAAACCGCCTTCCTCGCCACCGTCTCGCACGAACTGCGCACGCCGCTCAACGGCATCCTCGGCTTCGCCGACCTGCTGCGCGGCGAACTGGCCGATACCGAACAGGCCGAATACGCCAGCATCATCCACCAGAGTGGCCAGCACCTGCTGGCGCTGGTCAGCGAGATTCTCGACCTGGCCAAGATCGAAGCCGGCGAGATGCAGTTCCAGTACGACGAACTACCGCTGCACGGCTTCCTGGAAGCCGTCATTGCGCTGCACCGCGCCAATGCTGAAGCCAAGGGATTGAGCCTGGTGCTGGAACTGGCCGACGACCTGCCGAATTTCCTGCACGCCGACCCCCACCGGCTGCGCCAGATACTCAACAACCTGCTGGGCAACGCCGTGAAATTCACCGAAACCGGCAGCGTCACGCTGGCGGCGCAACGCGCCGCGGGCATGGTGGCGATTTCGGTACGCGACACCGGACCAGGCATCGCCCCCGAATACCAGGAAGTGGTCTTCGAGAAATTCAAGCAACTGGAGAATTTCCTCACCCGCGAACACGGCGGCACCGGCCTCGGGCTGGCGCTGGTCAGGCAACTGACGGAACATATGGGCGGCCGGGTCGAACTGGTGTCGCAGCCCGGTGCCGGTTCCACCTTCACCATCTACCTGCCGGAAAAGGACAGCAATGCCTGAGCGTCACGCCCTGATCGTCGACGATCACCCAACCAATCGCATGATCGCCGGCGCCCTGCTGCGCAAGCTCGGCTGGCAGACGCAGGAAGCCGAAACCGGGGCCACCGCGCTCGAACTCGCCGGACAACGCGATTTCCAGCTGGTCCTGCTCGACATCAGCATGCCCGGCCTGAGCGGCGAAGAAACCTGCCAGGCCTTGCGCCAGCGCTACGGCGAGCGGCCGATCCGCATCATCGCCTACACCGCCCACGCCTTTCCCGAAGAGCGCGCAGCCTTCCTGGCCGCCGGTTTCGACGACATCCTGGTGAAACCGATCAGCCGCGACCGCCTCGAAGCACTGGTCAGCGACCTCTGAGCCGCCCGCCGGCGATTGCAGCGCAATCGCATCGGCTGTCGCCTTCGCGCGTATAATCCTGCCCCATGTCTGAAATCAATACTCTGGCCGATCCCGCATCCGCCCAAGCCCCCGCAGAACCTGCTGCCGACCTCACCTTTGCCGAACTCGGCCTGGCCCCCGAACTGCTGCGCGCCGTCACCGAGATGGGCTACAGCAAGCCGACACCGATCCAGGCCAAGGCCATCCCGCTGGTCATCAGCGGCAAGGACATCATGGGCGGCGCCCAGACCGGCACCGGCAAGACCGCCGCGTTCACCCTGCCGATCCTGCAGCGCATTCTGCCCTTCGCCAGCAGCAGCCCGTCGCCGGCCAAACACCCGGTACGCGCGCTGATCCTGGCGCCGACCCGCGAACTGGCGATGCAGGTGTTCGAGTCGGTCAAGGACTACAGCAAGCACACGCCGATCCGCGCCCTGTGCGCTTTCGGCGGTGTCGACATCAAGCCGCAGATCGCCGAACTGAAGAAGGGCGTCGAAATCCTCGTCGCCACGCCGGGGCGGCTGCTCGACCACGTCGAATCGAAAAGCGTCAGCTTCAACTCGGTGCAGGCGCTGGTCCTCGACGAAGCCGACCGCATGCTCGACATGGGCTTCATCCCCGACGTCACGCGCATCCTCAACATGCTGCCGCAGCAACGGCAGAGCCTGCTCTTTTCGGCCACCTTCTCGGAAGAGATCAAGAAGCTTGCCGATACCATGCTGAAGTCGCCGGTGCTGGTCGAAGTCGCCCGCCGCAACCAGGTTTCCGAAACCATCACCCACCGCGTGCACCCGGTTTCCGAATACGGCAAACGCGGCCTGCTGACCAAGCTGCTGAAATCCGGCGAAATCCGCCAGTGCATCGTCTTCATGCGTACCAAGCAAGGTTGTTCAAGGCTGACCCGCGAACTGCAGCGCGCCGGCATCAAAGCCGACGCGATCCACGGCGACAAGAGCCAGCTCGACCGGATCAAGGCCCTCGAAGCCTTCAAGGGCGGCGAGACGCACGCGCTCATCGCCACCGATGTCGCCGCCCGCGGCCTCGACGTCGACGATCTGCCCTACGTGATCAACTACGAACTGCCGCACACGCCGGAAGACTACGTGCACCGCATCGGCCGCACCGGCCGCGCCGGCAAGATGGGCAACGCCATCTCGCTGGTCAGTGCGCACGAGGTCGGTTATCTGGTCGATATCGAAAAGCTGATCAAGCGGCCGATCGAGCAGATCGAAGTGGCCGGTTTCGAACCCGAAGCGGAATACGAATACCCGCCGGGCAACAAGAAGAAACGCAGCGCCCCGCCGCCGCGGGCGCCGATCGCCAGCCGTCCGGAACGCGCGGAACGCAGCGAACGGCCGCAGCGCACCCGACGCAACCCGATGATCGCCGCCGACGGCTTCGACTTCAGCAAGCCCTACGAATCGACCAAACCGCAGGGCGAGATTCCCGATTCGCCGCAGGCACCGGCCAAGGCCGATCCGCACAAGCCGAAACGGGTGGTTGCCGCACTGCTCGGCGGCCTCGGCCGCAAGTCCTGAACTGCCTCAGCGAGCCGGCGTTGCCGGCTTGAGCAGGCGGATCACTGCCAGAGACAGGTTGTCGCCGCCGCCCGCCCCGCGCCGCCGCGCCTCTTCGATGATCGTCTCGCAGGCCTGGCGCGCCGTGTTGTCGGCCAGCGCGGCACCCAGTTCGGTTTCGTCGAAATAGCCCCAGACTCCGTCCGAGCACAGCATGAAGCTGTCGCCGGGCTGCAGGTCGGTGGTTTCGCCGAAGGTGAATAAGGGTTCGTCCTGGCCACCGAGCGAGGTCACCAGGATGTTGCGGTTGGGATGAGTCAGCGCCTGCGCCGCGGTGATCTTGCCCTGCGCCACCAGATGCTCGACATAGGAGTGGTCAACCGTGCGCGTCAGCAACTGGCGACCGCGGTAGGCGTAGAAACGGCTGTCGCCGCAATAGCCCCAGCTGAGCTTGCCCGGCTGCAGCAGCAGCATCACCGCCGTGCTGTGCGGGTCCTTCTCGTTCATGAAACGCGACGCCTTGATCATCGTGTGCGCCTCGCGCATGCTGTTTTCCAGCAGCCATTGGGCGCTTTCCTCGCTCGGCGCGAAATGCTCGAGATTGTTGCGCGCGGTATGGATCACCTGCTCAGCCGCCAGGGCGCCGCCGGTATGGCCGCCCATGCCGTCGGCGACGACGGCCAGTGCCACGCCCCGGCTGCGCGGATGCGGCAGGATCGCCACCCGATCCTGCTGTTCGCGCCGGTCTCCCTGATGTTGTGCCGCGCAGGCATCAATGGCTATCGCCATCTTTCCTCCCGTTTTGCCAGGAAGATTAGCATGAATCACACTCGCTGAATCAAACCTGGGCAGCGCTGTTGAAACGCTCCAGCACGACATCGATGAATTCCGGCAGCGAGTCGTCGTCGAGACCGAGTTCCGGCAGCAGCACGCCGCGCACCTCGTCCCATTCGGGATTGGGGATGCGCTGGTCGCGGGCGTGGATGTCGATCGCCAGCGCCAGGATCGCCACCAGACTGCGCGCCTCGTGGTCGCCGAGTTCGGCCAGCGCATGCTGGTAGCGGATGGCGTCGCAGATGAAGCCGGGCAGGCACCAGTGGCGGGCGACCAGGTAACCGACCACGGCGTGATCGGTATTGAACTTGCGGTCCTCTTCCCGCCAGTCCACCCAGTGCCCCGGCGTCGCCAGCCGCAACTCCATGCCGTAGCTGGGAAAACGCTGCAGCAGCAAAGGCACGCCGCAGGCGTGGAAGATGCCGGCCAGGTAGGCCTGATCGGGAAAGATGTTGCAAACGGCAACGCGCTCCTCGGCGATCAGCATCGCCAACTGGCCGACCGCCTGCGAACGCGACCAGAAAGCCTCGTAGATCCGCTTGTCGGCAGCCGGCTTGCCGGCGTCGATCAAGGCAATCGCCTGCACCAGGTTGAAGGTCTGCTTGACGCCGACCGCGTGCAGGATCTGTTCGATGGTATCGAAAGGCTGGTGCTGGCGATACGCCGCATTGCCGACCACCTTGAACAGCATCGCGCTCAGCCCCGGATCCTGCTGGATGGTCCTGGCCAGACGGCGCACATCGTATTCCTGGCGGTTCATCATCCGCCGCATCTCGTCGAGGACGCGCGGCTGCGGCGGAATCTTGATGCCACCCTCGAGGACGCGCCGCACCCGGGCAGCATCTTCCGCCCCCAGCGAACGCGTGATTTCCGGCACCGAACTCCCCTTGCTGCTCATTCCAAAGCCTCGTCAATCAATTCTATCCAATGGCGCACCGGCGTTGTCGCACCTGCCTGCAGATGCGTCAGGCAGCCGATGTTGGCGGTGGCGATCAATGCCGGACCGCCGGCGGACAACGCCGCCAGCTTGTTGGCGCGCAATCGTTGCGACAGTTCCGGCTGCAGCACCGAATACGTTCCCGCCGAACCGCAACACAGGTGGCCGTCGGCCACCGGCGTCAACACGTACCCGGCCGCTACCAGGAGATTTTCCGCCACACCACGTATCTTCAATCCGTGTTGCAAGGTGCATGGCGACTGAAAGGCGAGCTTGCCACGTTCGGCCGGGGCCAGCAAGGCGCGCAAGCGACCGCCTTCGGCAGCGACCACTTCCGACGGGTCGCGGCACAGCGCGCTGACCCGTGCCGCTTTTTCGGCGTAGTCCGCATCGTCGGCCAGCAGGTGGCCATAATCGCGCACCTGGACGCCGCAACCGGAAGCGGTGACGACGATGGCCTCGACGCCGGCCTCGACATGCGGCCACCAGGCGTCGATGTTGCGCCGCATATCGGCGCGGGCGGCGGCCTGATCGTTCAGGTGGTGACGCACGGCGCCGCAGCAGCCGGCTTTCTTCTCTTCGAACAACTCAATGCCCAGGCGGTCGAGCACGCGCGCCGTCGCCGCATTGATGTTCGGCGCCAGCGCAGGCTGGACGCAGCCGGCCAGTGCCAGCATGCGCCGGGAGTGCTTGCCTTTCGCCGGCCACGGCTTGGCCTCGGCCGAGGCCGGCGGCAGCTTGTCGGCGAGCCGTGACGGCAGCAGCGGCTTGAGCGCGCGCCCCAGCGCCACCGCCGGCCCGAACAGCGCCGGTTCGGGCAACACGGCTTTCAGCAGGGCGCGCGGCAGCGCCTCGCTCAAGGGGCGCTTCAGCTTGTCCTCGACGAGCTGGCGCCCGATGTCGAGCAGGTGGCCGTAGTCGACGCCGGACGGGCAGGTCGACTCGCAGGAACGGCAGGTCAGGCAGCGGTCGAGGTGGAGCCGGGTCTTTTCAGTCACCGGCTGGCCTTCGAGCACCTGCTTGATCAGGTAGATGCGGCCGCGCGGCCCGTCGAGTTCGTCGCCGAGCAACTGGTAGGTCGGGCAGGTGGCGGTGCAGAAACCGCAGTGCACGCACTTGCGCAGGATTTCGCCGGCCACCTGGCCGGCGTGCGTGTCGCGGTATTCGTCGGCGATCCGGCAGTCCATCAGAACTCCGCGTAAAGTCGGCCGGGATTGAGGATGGCGGCCGGGTCGAAGACCTTCTTCAGCCGCCGGTGCAGCGCAAGCAGCGCCGGCGCCAGCGGCGTGAACGGATCGACGCGGCAGCGCAGCGATTCCGGCGCCCGGTACAGCGTCGCGTGGCCGCCAGCGGCGCTGGCAGCACTACGGATCGCCGCCGCGTCGAGGTCACCGGCGTACCAGCGCAGGGCGCCGCCCCATTCGATGGCGCTCAGTCCGTCGACCGCCAGGGCCGGCGCCGTGGATGGCAGGGCGACGCGCCACAACACCGGCGCCGCGTAGGCGGCGTGGCGCTGTTCGCGGATGTCTTCCCAGATACGCCCGGCATCGGCCAGCGGCTTGCCGCCCAGCTTGCGCGCCGCCGCGTCGACCGCCGCCGCCGCACCGGACAGGCGCAGCCACAGTCGCCCCTCATGCCAGAACGAAGCAGACACCGGCAGCGGCTGCGCGCCCCAGTCATTCAGCCGGCGCACCGCCTCGTCGGCGGCGCAGGAGAATTCCAGCGTCGTCTCGGCGACCGGTTTGGGCAGCACCTTCAGCGTTGCCTCGGCAATCGCGCCGAGCGTGCCCAGGCTACCGGCGATCAGCCGCGAGACGTCGTAGCCGGCGACGTTCTTCATCACCTGGCCGCCAAAATTCAGCACCTGACCGCGACCATCGACCAATTTGACGCCAAGCACGAAGTCGCGCACCGCCCCCGCCTGCATGCGGCGTGGGCCGGAGAGACCGGCGGCGATGCAGCCGCCGAGCGTCGCCCCGGCAAAACGCGGCGGCTCGAAAGCGAGCATCTGGCCATGTTCGGCCAGCGCCGCCTCGATTTCGGCAAGCGGCGTGCCGCATTTGGCGGTCACGTAAAGTTCGGTCGGCTCGTAATCGACGATGCCGCGATGCCCGCTCAGGTCAAGCACCTCGCCGGCCAAGAGGCCGCCGTAGAAATCCTTGCTGCCGGCGCCGCGCAGGCGCAGCGGCGTGTGCCCGGCGTGGGCGGCGCGGACGGCGGCGACGATTTCGTCCAGCGTCATCAGAAGCGCTCCAGGTCGGGAAATTTCAGCTCGCCGCGATGCACGTGCATGCGCCCGTACTCGGCACAGCGGTGCAGGCTGGGAATCGCCTTTTCCGGGTTGAGCAGGCGTTTCTCGTCGAAGGCCGCCTTCACCGCGTGGAAGGTCTCCAGCTCGGGCGTCGCGTATTGCACGCACATCTGCTTGATTTTCTCGATGCCGACGCCGTGCTCGCCGGTGATCGAACCGCCAAGCGCCACCGACAGCTCCAGGATCTCGGCGCCGAAAGCCTCGGCCTTCTCCCAGTCACCGGGCAGCGACATGTCGTACATGATCAGCGGATGCAGGTTGCCGTCGCCGGCGTGGAAGACGTTGGCGCAGCGCAGACCGTATTTCGTTTCCATGGCGGCGATAGCCGACAGCATCTCGGCCAGGCGCTTGCGCGGAATGGTGCCGTCCATGCAGTAATAATCCGGCGTGATCCGGCCGACCGCCGGAAACGCCGCCTTGCGCCCGGCCCAGAACCTGAGCCGCTCGGCTTCCGACTGCGAGACGCGGATGTCGCGGGCGCCACAACCGGTGAGCACGGCGCGCACGCGAGCGATTTCCTCGGCGACTTCCTCCGGCGTGCCGTCCGACTCGCAGAGCAGGATGGCGGCGGCGTCGAGGTCGTAGCCGGCCTTGACGAAGGGCTCGACGGCGGCGGTCGCCGGCTTGTCCATCATCTCCAGCCCGGCCGGGATGATGCCGGCGGCGATGATCGCGGCGACCGCGTCGCCGGCCTTCGCCACGTCGTCGAACGAAGCCATCACCACTTGGGCGAGTTCCGGCTTGGGCACCAGCTTCACCGTCACTTCGGTGACCACGCCGAGCAGCCCTTCCGAGCCGATGCACAGGGCGAGCAGGTCGTAGCCGGGCGCATCCGGCGCGCCGGAACCGATCTCGAAAATCTCGCCCTCGATGCTGACCATGCGCACGCGCAGCACGTTATGCACGGTCAGGCCGTATTTCAGGCAATGCACGCCGCCCGAGTTTTCGGCGACGTTGCCGCCGAGCGTGCAGGCGATCTGCGACGAAGGGTCGGGCGCGTAATAGAGGCCGAACGGCGCCGCCGCTTCCGACACCGCCAGGTTGCGCACACCGGGCTGGACGACGGCGGTACGGCTGGCGCGGTCAACCTGGAGAATCTTGTTGAAGCGCGCCAGCGACAGCACGACGCCGTCGGCGTGCGGCATCGCGCCGCCGGACAGGCCGGTGCCGGCACCACGCGCGACCACCGGCACGCCGAGCTGGTGGCAGGTGCGCAGCACGTCGACCACTTGCCCCTCGTTTTCCGGCAGGCAAACAGCCAGCGGCATCTCGCGGTAGGCGGTGAGACCGTCGCACTCGTAAGGACGCAAGTCCTCGGCCTCGACCAGCAGGCAATGGGGCGGCAGCACGTTGCGCAGGCGGCGGACCAGGGTGGCGGGATCGCAGCGGGGTGTCTCGTCGGAGCTCATGTGGCGAATTCTAAAGCGCAACGGGACAAAGACCTATCGGGAAAACCCGCGTCCGGACATGCAAAATTTTACTTTTGGCATAGATCGGCTCAATATAATTTCGCCAACACCCCTTCTCTCATTCTGTACTGGAAACGCACGCATGGCCGCATGGAGATCGCCAGCCAACCGGCAACTGCTCGAAAGGATGCTTGCAGCATTGGAGCAGCGGCACCCCAGCATCCCGGAGAGCGAGATCGTCGCCGCCGAGAGCCTCTCGCTGAACTGGCCCAACCTCAAGACCTGCCTCGCCGAATCGCTGGGCTGCGACGACGAGACCCGCTGCCAGTCGATGATGCGCGAGCTGGCGGCCACCGACACGCCGTTCATGCTCTTTTCCTACCAGTTCGGCACGCTGCGCAACCAGTTGCTCAAGCTGGCGCTGGAAGACGGCGCGATCGCCGATGCCCAGCAGGTCATGGCCTTGTTCGAGGAGATGGAAGAGAACTTCGCCGCGGTCTACCTGGAAATCTTCCTCAACCGCCTCGGCACCCGCAACCACCTCCGGCTGTCGCACATCCGCGCGCTCAACGACAAGAACCTGCTGAGCTATTTCGAAAGCCATCTCGAATGGATGGCGGCGCTGATCGAAGCCACCCGCGCCCGCGACCCGCTACAAATGCCGGAGCTCAACCCGAATCACTGCCAGTTCGGCCGCTGGCTGAACGACGAAGGCGCCCGCCTGATTCGCGACAACAGCCACATCGCCGAAATCCGCGAACTGCACGAGGCGATGCACCACATCATCGCCGAAATCGACGAGCTGATCGTCCAGCCGCGCGCCAGCGGCCCGGTCTACGCGATCCTGAAGAAGGCGGAAACCTATTCGCTCGAACTGGGCAACGAAATCTCGCTGCTCAACAGCATCGTCATCATGAGCGTCTACAGCAAGGACACGCTGACCGGCTTCCTCAGCCGGCGCTTCCTCGACCGCGTCCTGGCCAACCAGATGGAGATCGCCAAGGCGACCGAGTCGGCATTCTCGGTGATCATGTTCGACATCGACCACTTCAAGGATCTCAACGACCGCTACGGCCACCAGACCGGCGACCTGGCGCTCGAACACCTGGCCGGCATCGTCCGCGACACGCTGCGCCAGTCCGACCTGATCTTCCGCTACGGCGGCGAAGAGTTCCTCCTCGTCTGCCCATCGACCAGGCAGGCGCAGGCGCGCCTGCTGGCCGAGAAGCTGCGCCTGCGCATCGAAGCCTGCCCGGTGCCGCATGACCCGCCGCTGCCGCTCAGCGCCAGCTTCGGCGTCAGCGAGGTGGCACCGGCCTCCTACGAAATCGTCGACACCCGGCTGGTCCATGAAGTGATCGCCGCCTGCGACGGCAAGCTCTACGCCGCCAAGCGCGGCGGCCGCAACCGCGTCGTCTGACGCCGCTTCAGGCGATCAGGATGGCGCGAAAATCGTTGACGTTGGTCAGCGTCGGCCCGGTCAGCAGCAGGTCGCCGAGCGCCGAAAAATAGCCCCAGGCATCGTTGGCCGCCAGCGCGGCGGGGCCGTCGAGCCCGAGCGCCTTCGCCCGGGCCAGCGTATCGGAGGCGACGAAGGCACCGGCGTTGTCCTCGGTGCCGTCGATGCCGTCGCTGTCGGCAGCCAGCGCGTGGATGCCGGGCGCACCGCCAAGCGCCAGCGTCAGCCCGAGCAGGAATTCGCTGTTGCGCCCACCACGACCGCCGGCGCCACGCACCGTCACCGTCGTTTCGCCACCGGATAGCAGAACGCAAGGCGGCTTCGCCGGGAAACCGTGACGGGCGCAGGCCAGCGCGATGCCGGCGTGCACCCGGCCGGCTTCGCGCGCCTCGCCTTCCAGCGCGTCGCCGAGGAGCAGCGGCGTGACGCCGCAACGCCGCGCTTCGGCCGCCGCCGCTTCGAGCATCTGGCGTGGCGAGGCAATCAGGCGGTAAGTCGCGCCGGCGAGCCGCGGATCGTCGGGCTTTGGCGTCTCGGCGGCACTGCTGGCGAGCCAGGCGCGCAGCGGCGCGGCGAGCGGAATCGCGTAGGCGTCGAGGACGCGCAGGGCATCCGCCGTCGTCGTCGGATCGCCGACCGTCGGCCCGGAAGCGATCACCGCCGGGTCGTCGCCGGGCACGTCGGAAATCGCCAGCGTCAGCACCGGCGCCGGCCAAGCGGTAAGCGCCAGGCGGCCGCCCTTGATCGCCGAGAGGTGCTTGCGCACGCAGTTGATTTCGTTGATCGGCGCCCCCGAGCGCAACAGGGCGTCAGTGAGCGCCCGCTTCTGCGCCAGCGTGATACCCGGCGCCGGGGCCGCCAGCAGCGCCGAACCGCCGCCGGAAATCAGCGCCAGCACGCGGTCGTTCGCGTTCAGCCCGGCAAGCAGAGCCAGGATGCGCGCCGCTGCCGCCTCGCCAGCGGCATCCGGCACCGGATGCGCCGCTTCGACGATCTCGATGCGCGAGCACGGCACGCCGTGCCCGTAGCGGGTGACGACCAGCCCGGAGAGCGGGCCGGGCCAATGCTCCTCGACCGCCTTCGCCATCGCCGCCGAGGCCTTGCCGGCGCCGACGACAAGCAGCCGGCCACCCGGCCCCGGCGCTTCGATGGCGGCCAGCGCCGGCGGCACGCAGCGCGCCGGATCGGCCGCAGCCAGCCCGGCGTCAAACAGGCGGCGCAGGAAGGCGCGCGGGTCGTCGCCCCAGGCGCTCATCGCGGCATCCAGCCGAGGCCGGCCTCGGTCGTCGTCAGCGGCTTGTATTCGCAGCCGACCCAGCCGGCGTAAGCAAGCCGGTCAAGCAGCGCGAACAGGAAGGGGTAATTGATCTCGCCGCTGCCCGGCTCGTGGCGTCCCGGGTTGTCGGCGATCTGGATGTGGCCGATACGCGCGAAGTTGGCCTCGATGCAGCGCGCCAGGTCGCCCTGGATGATCTGCACGTGGTAGAGGTCGAGCTGCAGGCGGACGTTGGGGCGGTCGATCGCATCGAGCAGGGCGAGCGCCCGATGGATGTCGTCGAGCCAGTAGCCGGGCATGTCGATGCGGCTGTTGATCGGCTCGATCAGCACCGTCGCGCCGATGCTGGCGAAGCGCTCGGCGGCGTGGCGCAGGTTGGCAACGTAGGTGGCGGTCAGCTCGGCCTCGTCAACGCCAGCTGGGCGCAGGCCGGCCATGCAGTGCACCTGCTGGCAGCCGAGCGCCTGCGCGTAGGCCAGCGCGGTGTCTACGCCGGCAGCGAACTCGTGCTCGCGCCCCGGCAGGCAGGCGATACCGCGTTCGCCGGCGTCCCAGTCGCCGGGCGGCAGGTTGAACAGCACCTGCTGCAGCCCGGCGTCGCGCAGCCAGCCGGCAATCTCGGCAGCCGGCCAGCCGTAAGGAAAAAGGTACTCGACGCCGGCAAAGCCGGCCGCCGCGGCGCGCGCGAAACGTTCCGGGAAAGGCACATCGGCAAACAGAAAACTCAGGTTGGCGGCGAACTTTGGCATGGTAGCGACAGTCTGTGCGGGGCTGGAAAGTATAATTCGCCGTTCACCAAGGAGAAGGCAGACGTGGAAAACAACGAACAAAACGAACGCAAAGGCGATGAACGCAAAGGCAATCGCCTGTCGAAAATCGTCACCCGCACCGGCGACGCCGGCACCACCGGGCTCGGCGACGGCAGCCGGACGACCAAGGACAGCCTGCGCATCGCCGCCATCGGCGACGTCGACGAACTCAATTCCAGCCTCGGCGTGCTGCTCTGCGAGGAGTTACCGGAAACCGTGCGCGCCGCCCTGCTCGACATTCAGCACGACCTCTTCGACCTCGGCGGCGAACTTTGCCTGCCCGGCATGGCGATCATGAAGGACGCCCAGGTCGAACGCCTGGAAGCACTGGCCGACAGCTTCAACAACGAACTGCCGATGCTCAAGGAGTTCATCCTGCCCGGCGGCACCCGCCCGGCGGCGCTCGCCCACCTGAGCCGCACCGTCTGCCGCCGCGCCGAGCGGGCGATGGTCGCCCTGCACCACGCCGAGTCGCTGTCCGATGCCGCGCGCCGCTACATCAACCGGCTGTCCGACCTGCTGTTCGTCTTCGGACGCAGCCTCAACCGCGCCGGCGGGCGCGGCGACGTGCTCTGGCAGAAGGGCAAGAACGCCGCCTGAGGTTTGAGCGCAGCGGCGTGACCGAGCGCTAATTCAAACGCAGTTTTCCCCGACAGGCATCGTGTATCGCGTCGTCACCAAATACCGCAACGGCACCGCCCGCCCCGTCGTCGAACATGGACCATGGCATCCGACCCGCCAAACCGCCGACGACTGGGCGCAAATCCTGCGCGCGCACGGCTACGTCGCCCACATCGAGTCGCAGGGCGGCCTGATCGATGCCGGTCTCAGCGGCGGCCCGTCCGACAACGGCGACCTGCTGGCCGCCCTGTCGAGCATGGCCTGAGGTTCAGCCGGCCGCTCAGGGGGTCGCGACCAGCAGTGCTTGGCGCTGCGCCGTGAATTCCCACCAGGGCCGCGGCGGCCCGCCGTCGACGAAGTCGACGACCGACATGAAGACGTCGATCACGCAGGGATCGTGGCGCTGGCCGCTGAGTTCGCACAGGCGCCGGTACATCGCGAACGGGCACTGCCCGGCCAGTTCGCCGGGCGAGGCATAGCCGAGCAGGCGCAAATCCGCCGCCATTGCCGGCCCGACGTTGGGCAGGTCGGTGAATTTGCGCACGCTGGCGCGGTCGACCCTGGCCGGGTGCATTTTCCCGTTCGTCTCAGCGGATGTCGGGATTCTGCCGCTGGGCGCAGGCCAGCAACTCGTCCGCCAGTTCGGCCCGCCCTTGCCGCGCGAAAAAGCGGCTCATATCCGCCAGCGCCACCGGATCGCCCAGTTGCGCCGCCCGCCAGCGCAGGGAAGTGACCAGCGACTGCGTCGATTCCGCCACCGGCGCACCGTCGTAAGCCGAAGTCGCGGCGACCAGTCCGGCCAGCTTGGCGTAGCCGGACGGGATTTGGTGCTTGAGCAGCCAGGCGATGGCGGGTTGCGCCGCCTCCCAGTCCTCGTCGTCCAGCGCCGCACTCGCCAGGCGCGCCGCCGCCCGCCAGTGGCCCCGCGTGGCCGCCTCGACGTAGGCCATTTCCTGCTCGCGTCCGCGCGGCTTGCCCAGCGCCAGATCGAACCATTCCGCGGCTTCCGCCGACGGCGCCGGCAAATCGAGCGGATGGCAGGCAAAGTCTGCCTCCGGGAAACGCGCCGCCGGCGTGTTCGCCCAGGCGTATTGCTCGCGCAAGGCTTCCTTCAGCACCAACTCCTGCTGCGCCGGTGGAATCTCCTTCTCCACCCATTCGGCACGCGCCTGCCGGAACTCGCGTTGCGCCTCGGCCTCGCGGGCGCTGGCCTCGGCCTCACGCTTTTGCGCCTCGCTATCCTCGCGTTCGGATACCTGCACACAGGCGGCGAATTGATCCGCTTTCTTCTTCCAGCAGTTCTCCGCCACCTTGACCCGATAGACGCCCCACAGGGTTTCCAGCAGGTAGTCGGTGACGCCCGGCCTGGCCACCAGGCTGGCCCGCCCCCGGTTGTCGGTCATCCCCTGCTTCAGCACCGTGCCGTCGGGCAGCAGCCAGCGATAGACATAGGCCAGATGCCCTTCGCCGATCTGCAGATAAGGCGCCGCCTGAGCGGACGCTCCCCACAACCCGAGGAGCAGCCCGCTGGCCAGTTTCCGCATTCCTACGCCAGCGCTTAGCCGCATCCGCCCATCCTCTTTATCCGCATTTGGCAGTCGTTTCATTCGTGTTCGCACTTCATGCCGGCGATGCCCAACCTGACGCCGTTCGGCAGCAGGCGCTCGCTCAGTTCGCAGCGCCGCACCCCGCCTGGCAACTGGCGGGTCAATTGCAGCGTGCTGTTGCTATAGGAGCAGGCCACCCAGTATGTTGCCGACGCTTGTGCAGGAAACAGCCAGGAGGAGGTCCGCAACTGCTTCTTGCGACTGGTCCGGTCGGGTACCAGGCTGGCCATTTCCGCCGGCGGCCCGGAGAAGACGCTGATCGAATCGAGAAATTTCCCGCGCTTGCCGAGATCGCTCTCGACCCGCCATGCATCGTCCGCCGTGCTCAGCGACTCGACTGCGGCGATGCTCTCCGGACAGACAATCACCAACTCGCCCGCCGCCGCGCCAACGCACGGCAAGGCAATGGCCGCGATGAAAAGAACCTTTGCTTGATGCTTCATCATTCACTCGATCACGTAAAAATGGATCGCCGCGTTGCTGCGCGGATATTCCGGCTGGTTGACCCGGATGACCCGCTCCAGCACCTCGCCCTGCTTGTTCCACTGGTCGAGCACCCGGATCCCGCTTGCATCATGGCTCAAGTAGATGGCGGCGTGCTTGCCATGGGAATCGGTCGGGTAACGCCCGTTCTTGTCGAAGGTCGCGATCGCCGTGCCTCGCGGAATGCTCCCCGGTTTCGCCTCGATGACCTGCACGCCCTTTTTCCAGGACACCGTCTGCGGTGCATTGGTCGCCTGCCGGACAAACTCGACGCACTCGGTATTTCCTTTGGCATTGACGAATTTCGCTTTCCCGAAAACGTCCTTCTCCGCCAGCTTCAATTTATAGGCCACGGTTCGCATCTCCCATTTCAGCGCAACACCCGGACGCAGCGGCGCCCGGCCTTGAGGTTCGGCGACGAGAGCGGCCACGACGCCAAAACAGCGGCACATTATGAATTTATCATCAACAGCCAGACAAGAAGAGGATGACATAACGGCCACCCAAGGCTTCGGGCTAGACGGACAAGAGCACTGGCTCAGGACGGGCTAGCGCTGGAACGCCGCATGATTTCCTCGTATGCCTCGTCCGGACACAATGCCTTTGTGATGAACCCGTCAAAACGGGCTCGGTCAGGAAAATCCAGATGCTGGAACCTGACTAGGTGGCCGTCATACTCGATGAACAAGGACACGGGTTTTCCAGCATCATCTGCATAACCATTGACGGTCAGGCAACCGCGACCCGCTGCCAACTTTTTCTCGTAGTGCGAATGCTCCCTGACAACAGCCCCACCCCACATCAATACCTTGACCTCTTGCTCGGAAGCAATGTCGATATCCTCCAGCACTGCGGGCGAAAATATCTCCGCTCGCTGCGCCAAGACGCTACCGCCAAGAACCGCTTGACGATAACGCAGGTAGGCATTGTGCAGCGGCTCATCGGAATGTTCAGCGGAATTACCGGCGCACGCTGAAACGAACAACCCCACCAGTACAAACAAAAAGACGCGCCACACCGTCAGTACCCCATTGCCCGCTGCAACTCCAGGTCAGCGGCCGGACGCTGTCCTTTAATGTGCCGCGCCGCCCGACACACAAGTCCAGAACAGGCGGTAATCAGCTTGACGATATTGAAACTTCCGGACACCGTAAGCATGCCGCCGCCTTTGACGCCTACTCCAGCGGTATAGTGGATATCGCCGTTCTCGTAACCAGTAAAATTTACCGTCAGCCGACGCATCGCGACGCCGATCTTTTCTAGCGCTGGAGTGCCAGACAATCGAACAACCCCCGCCCTACCGGTCAGTTCTGCGTTGCCGTCTTGATCAACAGTCAGCCTGAACGCCCCAACATCCCTGACAATCTTTGTCGTCAAGCCGTCGTTGGCAGAGTAGGCAAGCTCAATCAGTCTGGCGATCGTCAGCCTGATTTCCGCATCGGTCGAGGTAGTCATCACAATCAACTAAAATGCTTTTGGGATAAGCATCCTAGCACACCCCCAAGCCCCGTGATAGCGGCCTCTCTCTTTTGCTTACGGCCGGGCTGGAAAACATTATGGGAATAATTCACTCATCTCAACAGCCAGCACGCCACGCCGGATTAGTCCTCATCTTGAGGTGGAATTGCCTCCAATCGCTCAACAATAGGTTTGATGTGTTTGGCAACAGTTATAGGAGTTGTCTGGGATACCAAGAAGAGTGCGAAAAAGAACATCAACGTGCCCAAGCCGATGAATATCGCCACCTGTTGAAACGATGCCCCCTTGACTGTAGTCGGAAGCATAAAGGCGAGAAGCGCAAAAACCGCAACCAAGACTGCAAACGACCAGTTAAACAAATGTTCGATCTTGTCGCTGCGCGTGATTCGAATCAGCAACTTGCCGTCTTTCATGGTGGTATGTTTTCGGGCGCGGGCAAATTGGAATGTTTGAAGTTCTCCATCGGACCTATCCACCAAGGATTTGATCTTCTCTCGCAGGGCGCGATCGGCTGAAATTCCGGTTACTCGCTTGAAGACCAGATAGTTCAATTCTTCTTCTAGAACTGATCGGGCCGCATCTCTAACGACATCAATTTTCAATGCATCCTTGACAAACTCTTCTCGTCTAGTACCGCGACGTTCAAAAAACTCAAGGATTGCACGAAGATTCACTACTACTGCAATGGCGACGACGAGAATAACTACGAGCCAGTTTCCGTTCTCAAGGCTTTTCAATAGGGTATCTAAAATTTTGTCGAGCATGGGCGAAGGTGTGGGGCTAACGGCGCTGTAGAAAAAGTCTCTTTAGGCCAAGATCGTGCCGCGAACCCAATGGAATATCAAGAGCCCGATGATCACCAGGCGTAGCGCTAGGCGCTCGCCTCACCCCTGATTCCGCGTCACCGCATCGCGGAACCTGACCAGCGCGATGACGAAGAAGACAGCGCCGATGGCGGTCATTGCGGCGAGGTCGCGCCAGACGATTTCGAGGCCGGCGCCACGGTAGAGGATGCCCTGGGCGAGGCGGACGAAATAGGTGGTGGGGGCAGCGAGCATCAGGTCCTGCACTGCCTGCGGCATGCTTTCGCGCGGCGAGATACCGCCGGAGAGCATGAGCAGCGGGATGATGCTGAGGATGACGAGGAGGCCGAACTGCGGCATCGAGCGGGCGAGCGTGCCGAGGAAGATGCCGATCGACGCGGCGGCGAACAGGTAGCAGGCGGCGGCGGCGAGGAAGAGCGGCAACGAACCGGCGATCGGCACCTGCAGCACGCGTTCGACCATCACCGCCAGCGCGAAGGCGACGCCGAGCAGCACGGCCAGCCCGTTGGCCCAGATCTTGGCGAGCATGATCTCGAACGGGGTGAGCGGCATCACCAGCAGGTGCTCGACGGTGCCGTGCTCGCGTTCGCGGATGAAGGCGGCGCCGACCAGGATGATGGTCAGCATGGTGACGTTGTTGATCGCTTCCATGACGCCGCCGAACCAGAAGCCCTTGAGGTTGGGATTGAAGCGGACGCGGGTGACGAGACGCACCGGGCCGGCGCTTTCGTCGCGCGTGCCGGTGAGGTATTCGTTGATTTCGCCGAGCGCGATGCGCTTGATGTAGGTAGCGCCGATGAAGGCCTGGCTCATGATCGTCGCGTCGATGTTGAGCTGCAGGTCGGGCACCTTGCCGGCGCGCAGGTCGCGCTGGAAGTTGGCGGGGATGACCAGCGCGAAGTTGTAGCGGCCGGCGTCCAGCCCGGGGTCCATGGCGGCCAGTTCGATGCGCTCGGGCGGGCGGAAGAAAGGCGGGTAGAAGGCATCGACAAGGCGCTGCGAGAGCGGCGAGCGGTCTTCATCGACGACGGCCAGCGGCGCGTTGTGCAGTTCCTGCGAGACGCCGGTGGCGGCCGTGTAGATGGCGCCGGAGAAGGCCCAGCAGATGAGCACGAGCAGGGTCTTGTCGGCCCACAGGCTCTTCAGTTCCTTGAGGCCGAGGCGGTAGATGTTGGCGAGGCTGTGCAGGCGCATGATCAGTCTTCCTGCTTTTTCAGCAGCGCCACCGAGAGCGCGGTGAGCACCGGGATGAAGGCGGCCAGCGCGAGGAATTGCGGCAACAGGTCGGTAAGGCCAAGCGCCTTGGTATAGACGCCCCGGCTGATGACCAGGAAGTAGCTGGCCGGGAAGAGCTGGCCGATCCAGTAACTGACGCCTTCGAGCGCACCAACCGGGGTGGTCAGCCCGGAGAAGCTGACGGTGGGCAGGATGGTCAGGATGGCGGTGCCGAACAGCGCGGCGATCTGGGTTTTGGTGAAGGTCGAGATGAGCAGACCGACGCCGGTGGTGGCGACGACGTAGAGCGTGGCGCCGAGCGCCAGCGCGGCGAAGCTGCCCTTGAGCGGCACCTGGAACACCCATTGCGCCTGCAGGACAAGAACGAGGAAGCTGATCAGCGAGACGGCGACGTAGGGCAGTTGCTTGCCGAGCAGGAATTCAAGGCGGCTGACCGGCGTCACGTAGAGGTTGGTGATCGAGCCGAGTTCCTTTTCGCGCACCACGCCGAGCGCCATCAGGATGGCGGAAATGAAGATGAGGAGGATGGGAATCACCGCCGGCACCATGGCGTAGATGCTCTTGACGTCCTGGTTGTAGCGGAAGCGCGAGACGATGTTGGCCGGGTAGGCGCTTTCGACACCGGTGTTTTCGCGGATCAGGCGCTGCACGTAGAGGAGATGCATGCCTTCGGCGTAGCCGCGCACGGTTTCGCCGCGATAGGGCATGGCGCCGTCGACCTGGAGGCCGACTTCGGGCCAGTGGCCGCGCCGCAGGTCGCGCCCGAAGCCGGGCGGGATGTCCACCGCCAGCGCCAGTTCACCGTTGCGCAGGCGGCGCTCGAGGTCGGCGTCGTCGAGGATCGGCGGCTGCTCGATGAAATAGCGCGAGCCGGCGATGTTCTCGATGTAGGCGCGGCTTTCCGGCGACTGGTCGCGGTCGAGCGCGGCGAAGCGCAGGCCTTCGACGTCGAGCGAAATGCCGAAGCCGAGCACCAGCATGAGCAGCGCCGAGCCGAGCAGGGCGAAGGCAAGGCGGATCGGGTCGCGGCGCAGTTCCAGCGTTTCGCGGTAGGCGTAGCCGTACAGGCGGCGCCCGCTGAAGAGGCTGCGCCGCTTGCGGTCGACTGCGGTTTTTGGCGAAATTTCCGCGTCGACCGCAGGCGGCGCTTCGGCGGCCGGCGCGCGGGCGCCGGTCGCTTCTTCCAGATAGTCAATGAAGGCCGCTTCCAGCGTCGCCGCGCCGCGCTGCGCCACCAGCCCGGCCGGGGTGTCGCTGGCCAGCACGCGGCCGGCATGCATCAGCGAGATGCGGTCGCAGCGCTCGGCCTCGTTCATGAAGTGGGTCGAGATGAAGATGGTGACGCCCTGCTGGCGCGACAGTTCGACCAGCAGCGCCCAGAACTCGTCGCGCGCCACCGGGTCGACGCCGGAGGTCGGTTCGTCGAGGATCAGGAGTTTTGGTTCATGGACCACGGCCACTGCCAGCGACAGCCGCTGGCGGATGCCGAGCGGCAGCTCGGCGGCGGCCTGGTCGGCGTATTCGGCGAGGCCGAAGCGTTCGCTCAGTTCGGCAACGCGGGCGATGCGGCGGGCGTCCGGCAAGTGGAACAGGCGGGCGTGCAGGTGGAGGTTCTCGGCCACGGTCAGTTCGCCGTAGAGCGAGAAGGCCTGCGACATGTAGCCAACCTGTTTGCGCGTCTCCAGGTCACGCGCGTCGACCGGCCGGCCAAACAGCCTGGCCTGCCCTTCGCTGGGCGGCAAGAGGCCGGTCAGCATCTTCATCGTCGTCGTCTTGCCGCAACCGTTGGAGCCGAGGAAGCCGAAGATTTCGCCGCGGCCGATGCGAAAACTGACGCGGTCGACGGCGGTAAAGTCGCCAAAACGCTGGACCAGCCCTTCGGCTTCGATCGCCCAGTCGTCGCCATCGGCAACGCGCGGCGGAATGACCAGCTCGCGGTGCGCCTGCCGGCGGGTTTCCGGCAACAGCGCGATGAAGGCGGCGTCGAGCGTCGTCTGGCCGGTGCGCGCGCGCAATTCGGCCGGCGCACCGGTGCCGATGACGCGCCCGGCGTCCATCGCCACCAGCCAGTCGAAGCGCTCGGCTTCTTCCATGTAGGCGGTGGCAACGAGCACGCTCATGCCCGGCCGGCGGGCGCGGATGCTGTCGATCAGCTCCCAGAACTGGCGGCGCGACAGCGGATCGACGCCGGTCGTCGGCTCGTCGAGGATGAGCAGGTCGGGATCGTGGATCAGCGCGCAACAGAGGCCGAGCTTCTGCTTCATGCCGCCGGAGAGCTTGGCCGCCGGGCGCTCGGCAAACGGCGTCAGGCCGGTGGCGGCGAGCAATTCGGCGATGCGCCGCTGACGTTCGTTTTTGCCTTGGCCGAACAGTCGACCGAAGAAGTCGACGTTCTCGAAGACCGACAGCGTCGGGTAAAGGTTCTTGCCCAGGCCCTGCGGCATGTAGGCGATGCGCGGCTGGACGCCGTTACGGAAACGCCGCTCGCCGATATTGCCGCCAAGCACCTCGACCTGCCCCGCCTGGAGTTTGCGCGCCCCGGCGACCAGTGCCAGCAGCGACGACTTGCCGACCCCGTCGGGGCCGATCAGGCCGACCATGCAACCGGCCGGCAGGCTGACGTCAACGGCGTCGAGCGCGGCAACGCCGGCGTAGCGCAGGCTGACGCCCTGCAGGCGGGCGACCGGCGCGCTGTCCACGACGCCTTACTCCGCTGCGACTTGCAGATTGGCCGGCCAGACGGCGTCGGCGTCGGCGTCGACGCGAACCCAGGCGACGCCGGGCATGCCGCCCTTGGCAAGGTCGCGGTGCGCGGCCAGCCAGGCCGGATCGGCGCGCAGCTTGACGCGGAACATCAGCTTCTGCCGCTCGCTCTGCGTTTCCACCTCGCGCGGCGTGAACTGCGCTTTTGGCGCGACGAAGGTGACGCGGGCCGGAATCGGCTGCCCGGGCAAGGCATCGAGGACGATGCGCGCTTCGGCACCGAGCGCGACGCGGCCGGCGGTTTCGGTAGACAGATAGATGCTCATGAACATGTCGTCGAGATCGACCAGCGTCAGCGCCTTGCCGCCTGCCGCCAGCACCTCGCCCGGCTCGGCCAGACGGTAGAGGACGCGGCCGCTAACCGGCGCCTTCAGTTCGCTATCGGCGAGCGTCGCCTGCAATGCCTCGACCCGCGCCTGCGCCGCCGCCACCGCCGCTTCGGCCTCGCCGACCTTGCCCTGTGCCTGGGCAACGCCGGCCCGCGCGCCGCTCATGCCGGTGGCGTCGCTATCTAGCTTGTTGCGACTGATGAAGCCGCGTTCGACCAGTTCTTCGGAACGACGCAGCGTCTTGCCGGCCAGCGCCAGATCAGACTGCGACTTGCGCACACCGGCCCGCGCCTGGACCAGCGCCTGCTCGGCCTGCCCGACCAGGGCCTGGGCGGCACGCAACTGGGCGCGCAGCTCATCGGCGTCGAGCCGCCCGACCACGGCCCCGGCTTCGACCCGGTCGCCTTCGTGCGGCAGGAGTTCGGCCAACCGGCCGGCGATCTTGCTCGCCACATCAACTTCGGTTGCCTCCAGCCGGCCGTTGCCGGACGCCAGTCCGGCGGGAAAGGCCGGCGGACGCTGCAGGAAAAGGTAGAGCGCTAGCGCGGCAACTACCGCCAGAATCAGCAAGGCCAAGGCTCTGGCAAGGCGCATCGGTTTCATGGGACACCCCGACGAGTTAATGACCGAACGGTCACTAGTTGTTCCGATTATAGGCCCGATACCCTGCAGCGGCCAAGCTTCCAGGCATCCGCCAGGACCCCGCCAAAGACTCTATAATGTTTCCCCCGGCAGGCCGCACGACCGCCGTTCCAATGCCCACCCTCCGCGTTGCCTGGCAACGCCGAACCGACTCCCGGCGTCGCCAGGCCAGGCGACACTCAGGCACCATGCGACTGACCTTACTGCTGCTCCCCTGCGCCCTGTTGCTGACTTCCTGCGAAGAGCCGGTACCGGCCGCCCCCGCCGTACCGGTGCCAGCACAAACCCTTGCCGAAGGACCGATCACCCCGATCCCGACCGACCTGCCGGTCGATCCCGACAAGGCAGCACTTGGCCGGGCGCTCTTCCACGACCCCCGCCTCTCCCGCAACGACAGCATCGCCTGCGCGCATTGTCATCCGCTCGACCGTTACGGCATGGACGGCCAGGCGACCTCGACCGGTATCGACGGACGCCGGGGCAGCCTCAACACCCCCAGCGTATACAACAGCCGCCTCAACTTCCGGCAGTTCTGGGACGGCCGCGCCGCCAGCCTGGAAGAACAGGTCGACGGCCCGCTCACCCACCCCGCCGAAATGGACAGCAACTGGCCAGCGGCGCTGGCCAAGCTGGGCGCCGACCCGGCCCTGCAGGCTATGGCCCACCAGGCATTCGGCAGGGAGATCGACGCCGATGTCGTGCGCGGCGCACTGGCAGCCTTCCAGGAAACCCTGATCACCCCCGACGCGCCGTTCGACCGCTACCTGCGCGGCGATACGCAAGCGCTTGACGAGCGTGCCCGCGAGGGCTGGCGCCTGTTCCGCGAACTCGGTTGCGTCAGTTGCCACCAGGGAAGCAACATCGGCGGCAACATGTACGCCCGACTCGGCCTGTTCGACAGCTACTTCAGCGAGCGCAACCCGCAACCGACCGACCTCGGACGCTACAACGTCACCGGCAAGGAGGCCGACCGCTACAAGTTCAAGGTCCCCAGCCTGCGCAATGTCGCCCGCACCGCCCCCTATTTCCACGATGGCGGCGTCGCCACGCTGCCACAGGCGGTCGAAATGATCGCCAGCACTCAGCTCGGTCTGCAGCTCAGCACCGAGGAACGCGACCTGCTCGTCGCCTTCCTCGAAAGCCTGACCGGCCGCCTGCCGGAAGGCACGCCGTGAACCGGCGCAAGCTCCCGGCCAGCTTCCTGGTCGCCGCCCTGGCCTTCCTGGCAACGCTGGGCGCCCTGCTCTACAGCGGGCTCGGCGAACGCCCGGGCAATCTGCACGCCGCCCGCGCGGCGGCCGCCGACCTGCTGCTGATCGACAGCCAGTTCCGCGAATCCTTGCTGCGCAACCGCTTCGGCATCGATCCCAACTTCGATACCCTGGTCGCCCAGCAGGCCAGCCTGCGGCAAGGCCTGACCCGCCTGCAGGCGCAGCCGGCGGCGGGCGAAATCGAGGCCGCAATCGCCGCCTACCGCGCCATGCAGGATGCCGAAAGCGAACAGGTCGAGGCGTTCAAGTCGCTCAACGCCTCCTTGCGCAACGCCATGCGCTATTACCAGTTCGAAGCGCGCCGGCAGATCGAAACCCTGCCCGATACACCGGCCAATCGCCAGCTCAAGCTGGAACTGCACCGTTTCTCGCTCGATGCCGTCCGCCTGATCGGCGGCGAGCAGGACAGCACGCTACGGCGCACGGTCAGCGCCGTCGAAGCAGCGCTGGACTCGGCCGCCGAGCGCCTGCCCGAACGGGGCCCGACCTTCCGCCGCCTGCACCAGCACGTACGCCACATCGACCGCGACGTCCCGCAACTGCTCGCCGCCACCCATGCCCTGCTCGGCGACGGCAAACGTGCACAACTCAACCGCATCCAGCAACTGGCCGACGACGCTCTGGCGCGCGAAGCGCGACGGGCCACGCAACAGCGCCTGCTGTTCGGCGCCACCGCGCTGCTGCTGCTGGCGGTGCTGGCTCTCGGCGGCCGCCGCTACTTCCGCGACGTCTCGGCCCGCCTCTCCGCCGAAGAGAAGATGCGCGAGCTGACGCAGGCCGTCGAACAGAGCCCCAACCTGATCCTGGTCACCGACCTCGAAGGCAACATCGAATATGTCAACGCCGCCCTGACCACGGTCACCGGCTACAGCAACGGCGAAGCCGTCGGCGCCAACATGCGCCTGCTGCGCTCCGGCAAGACGCCACCGGAAACCTACCGCGACCTCTGGCAAACCCTGCACGCCGGCGGCATCTGGCGCGGCGAATTCATCAACCGGCGCAAGGACGGCAGCGAATACACCGGCGCCGCCATCATCGGCCCGGTTCGCCAGCCGGACGGCAGGATCACCAACTACGTCGGCGTCCAGGAAGACATTACCGAAAGCAAGCGCATCGCCGCCGAACTCGAGCGCCATCAGAGCCATCTCGAAGAACTGGTCGCCCAGCGCACCGCCCAACTGGCCCAGGCACTGACCGCCGCTGAAGCCGCCAACGTCGCCAAGAGCCGCTTCCTCGCCGCAATGAGCCACGAACTGCGCACACCGATGAACGGCATCCTCGGCATGGCGCAACTGCTGCTCAGCGGCCCGTTGAGCGAACAGGAAACGCGGGAGTACTCGCGGACCATCTTCCACTCCGGCCAGACCCTGCTTACCCTGCTCAACGACATCCTCGACCTGTCCAAGGTGGAGGCCGGCAAGCTGACGCTCGAAGCCGGGGTCATCGCACCGGCCGAAATCCTGCGCGAAACCGAAGCACTGTTTGCCGGCAACGCCCAGGCCAAGGGCCTGCAATTGACTGCCCGCTGGCTCGGCCCCGAACACCAGCGCTACCACGGCGACCCGCATCGTCTGCGACAGATGCTGAGCAACTTGGTGAATAACGCAATCAAGTTCACCGAGCACGGCGAAGTCCGCATCGAGGCCAGCGAACTGGCGGCCGACGCTGCGGCGCCGCAACTTGAATTTGCCGTCAGCGATACCGGCATCGGCATCGCCGGGGAAAAACACGCGCTCCTCTTCCAGCCTTTCAGCCAGGTGGACAGTTCAACCACTCGTCAGTTTGGCGGCACCGGGCTCGGCCTCTCCATCGTCCGCAGTCTCGCCCGCCAGATGGGCGGCGAAGTCGGTCTGAGCAGCACGCCCGGGAGCGGATCGCGCTTCTGGTTTCGCATCCCCCGGCTAGCCCTGTCTGAAAACCCCGATACCCGGGCAACGGCGCGCCCCGAGGGCAGCAGCACGCCGCCGGCCGGCCCGCCGCAACTTTGCGGACGCGTCCTGATCGTCGAGGACAACCGGACCAACCAGCGGGTCGCCGGCGCCCTGCTCAAGAAGTTGGGGCTGCAGTCGGTGATTGCCGAAAACGGCCAGCAAGCGGTCGAACGGGTGATCAACGAAGCAGATACGATCGACCTCATCCTGATGGACATCCAGATGCCGGTGCTCGACGGTTACGGCGCCACCCGCCAGATCCGCGCCTGGGAACAGGAAAGGCAGCGACCAGCGCTGCCGATCATCGCCCTGACGGCCGACGCCTTCCCGGAAGACCAGGCGCGCTGCCGGGAAGCCGGCATGGATGATTATCTGGCCAAACCGGTACATATCGACGCGCTGACCGCCGCGCTGAGCCGATACCTGAAGAATTCGGGGACGCGTACGGCAAGTGGGGGAACCACGGAAAAACCGGAACAAGACTACCGGAACACGGAATAAATCCGTAAGCCGGAACGGCCGCCGAAACCTTGCGAGGGCAGCGACGACAGTCTGAGCGGCGCTGAGCTGACCGCGAGACGATCTTGTTTTTATTTTTGAATCAGCGGCTTATGGCGGGTCCGGTGAGATTCGAACTCACGATGGGTTTCCCCACGCCGGTTTTCAAGACCGGTGCATTCAACCGCTCTGCCACAGACCCGTTTGCGGCCGGCATGATAGCACAGCGTTTCGCCGGCCATGGCATTTGAAACTTGCCCCCGTCTCGGCTAGTCTTAGCCCTCGTCACAACCTGAAACGGAGTATTCCGACCATGACCACCAATTTCGAAATCGCCCGCCAGGGTGCCGGTACTTACGCGACGCAGCAGAACCGCGTGCTGCGCAATACCTACATGCTGCTCGGCCTGTCGATGGTGCCGACCGTACTCGGCGCGCTGGCCGGAATCCAGATGGGCTTCTCCTTCTTCGCCGGCAGCCCGCTGATCTCCTTCGTCCTGTTCATGGCCATCGCCTTCGGCTTCATGTGGGGGATCGAGAAGAACAAGGATCGTGGCCTCGGTGTCGCCCTGCTGCTCGGCTTCACCTTCTTCATGGGCCTGATGCTGTCGCGCATCCTGCAGTTCGCGCTCGGCTTCTCCAACGGCGGTTCGATGATCGCCCTGGCGGCCGGCGGTACCGGCGCCATCTTCTTCGTGCTGTCCTCGGTCGCCGCCACCAGCAAGCGCGATTTCACCGGCATGGGCAAGTTCCTGTTCGCCGGCGTCATCCTCGTCCTGCTGGCCATCGTCGCCAACATCTTCTTCCAGATTCCGGCGCTGTCGCTGGCGATCTCGGCGGCTGTCGTCGGCATCTTCTCGGCCTACATCCTGTACGACATCAGCCGCATCGTGCAGGGTGGCGAGACCAACTACGTCTCCGCCACGCTGGCCGTCTATCTCGACGTGTACAACGTCTTCGTCGGCCTGCTGCAGCTGATCATGGCGCTGACCGGCGAACGCGACTGAGTTAAGCCCACTGCGGGGCGAGGGCGGCTGCGGCCGCCCTTTTTCATGGCCGCTCGAACAAGGCGATCGACTCGACGTGGGCGGTATGCGGGAACATGTTGACGATGCCCGCCGCCGCCAGCCGGTAACCGTTAACCGAAGCCAGCACGCCGGCGTCGCGGGCGAGCGTCGCCGGATTGCAGGAAACGTAGACCAGGCGCCGCGGCGCATCTGCACCGAGCGCCTTGCACAATTCGACGGCGCCTTCGCGCGGCGGGTCGATCAGCATCTTGTCGAAGCGACCCAGCCTGGCCAGCGATTCCTCGGTGCAGTCAAAGAGGTTGGCAACACCGAATTCAACCCGTTCGCCGAGGCCGTTGGCGATCGCCGCCTCGCGCCCGCGAGCGACCAGCGCCGGACTGCCTTCGATGCCGAGCACGGTGGCGCCGCTGCGGGCAATCGGCAGGGTGAAGTTGCCCAGACCGCAGAACATGTCGGCGATCCGCTCGCCCGGCTGCGGATCGAGCAGGCGCAGGGCACGGCGGACCATGACGCGATTCACCGCATGGTTGACCTGGGTGAAATCGGTCGGCCGGAAATCGAGTTCGAGACCGAATTCGGGCAGCGTGTAGGAAAGCCGCGGCCCGGGCAGCGGATGGAAGCGCTGCGCGCTGTCCGGCCCCTTCGGTTGCAGGTAGATCACCACGGCGTGCCGGTCGGCGAAGGCGCGCAGGGCTTTCTCGTCGGCTGCGGTGAGCGGCGCCAGGATGCGCAGGACCAGCGTCGTGCAGTGTTCGCCGACGGCGACCTCGATCTGCGGCAGGCGGTCGGCGATGCTCAGCCCGCCGATCAGCTCGCGCAGCGGCATGAGCAGGTCGGAAACGTGCGGTGGCAGGACCAGGCAGCTATGGATGTCGGCGATGTAGCTGCTGCGCCATTCGTGGAAGCCGATCAGCATGCCGCCACGCGACTCGACCTTGCGCACGCCCAGCCGCGCCCGGTGACGATAGCCCCAGGGGGCGCCGTGGATCGGCGGCAGGATGGTCTCGGCGCGGACGCGGCCGATGTGCCACAGGCTGTCTTCGAGCACCCTCTGCTTGGCGGCAATCTGCGCCGACGGCTCCATGTGCTGCATCGCGCATCCGCCGCAGATGCCAAAATGCGGGCAAGCCGGCGCGACGCGGGCGACCGACGGCTTCAAGACCTGCACCAGGTGCGCCAGCTCGTACTTCGGCTTGCGCCGGAAACTG
This sequence comes from Azonexus sp., assembly GCF_041909095.1. Classification (GTDB taxonomy): domain Bacteria; phylum Pseudomonadota; class Gammaproteobacteria; order Burkholderiales; family Rhodocyclaceae; genus Azonexus. The sequence continues at coordinate 219,299 of NZ_JAYREB010000005.1, forward strand.
GCGTATTCGACCGTTTCCCCAGGCAGGGCCCCGTCGACGAAGATGGCCTTGCCGTCTTCGCGGACAATGCCGCGGGCTTCGTGGTCCAGCGATTCGACTTTCCCGATCGGCACGGTCGTCTCCGATAAAAGCGCGAATTCTAGCAATCGGGTATATTTGACGCCATGGCTCGCGAACTGATCGAATCCTGGACCGACTACCTGGCCGCCGTCGACCGGTTGCTGCCGCTCGCCACGCACCAGCTCTGGATCTACGACGAGGATCTGGCGCACCTGGGCCTGGAGGGCAGCAGCCGTCTGGAACAACTCAGTCAATTGCTGACCGGCGCCAAGGAACAGCCGCTACGCATCGCCTTGCGCGACGGGGCACACTTCCAGACCCGCAGCCCACGCCTGCAACGTCTGCTGGCCCCATGGATGCACCGGTGCGAGGTGCGGCAGACGCCGCCGGCGCTGGCCCATCTGCGCGACGGGATGATCATCGCCGACCGCCGGCACGCCCTGATCCGTCTTGAAAAGAACCTGCCGCGCAGCGTCCTGCTGATCGACGACCCGCTTGCTGCAATGCCATATTTGGAACGTTTCGAAGAAATCTGGCAGGCATCCCGGAAAAATTTGCTGCAAACCGCCCTCGGACTGTGACATTTGCGTATTGCGCCGCGCTGCACAATTTTTTTTGCGCTATAATTTTCGGCGGTTCGGTGTAAACCGGCCGAACATATCTATTCGGATTTATTTGCTTCTTGTCGATAAGGAAATCTCATGAACAAGTCCATTCTCGCCGCCGCCCTGTTTGCCCTCGCCCTGACCGCCTGCGGTCAGAAGGAAGAACCGGTTGCTGCTGCCCCGGCTCCGGCCCAAGAACAAGCTGCCGCTCCGGCCGCCGCTCCGGCTGCTGCCCCGGCTGACGCCGCCGCTCCGGCCGCCGCTCCGGCTGACGCTGCTGCCGCTCCGGCTGCTGCCCCGGCTGCCGACGCTGCCGCCGCTGCTGTCGTTGACGCCGCCAAGGCTGCCGTCACCGAAGAAGTCAAGAAGTAATCTGGCTTGACCAGGCAATAAAAAACGGGGCTTCGGCCCCGTTTTTTATTACCCTGACGCCGTGATCCGGTCACGGCGTCAATACCGGCTGTTTCTTACTGCAACTGCTGCTGCAACAGCGTGAGAATCTTCTTGGCCGTCTCCGACTTGTCGGTACCGCCTTCGCTGGTCAGGACCTGCACGCTGGAACTGCTGCCACCGCCATCCTCGACGTGGATACGGTATTGCTCGCGGGAAACCGCCGATTTTTCATCGCTTTTCCAGAACGCCAGACGCGACAGCAAGCCCTCGCTCTTCTTGTTGGCATTGTCCTGTTCAGGATCGACGTAACGAACGAAGTAGATGCCACGCGAGCGATCGCGGTCCTCGACCGTGAAACCGACGCGGTCGAGCGCCAGACCGACGCGGCGCCAGGCGCGGTCGAAACGGTCAAAGACTTCGAGCTTGCCGCTGCCATCGTCAGCCCGCGTCAGGCGCGCGCGCGGCTCGGACTTGGGCGTCGTCAGTGCGGCTTCGGCACGTTTTTCCTCGGCGCCCAGACGGACCATCAGGCGGCGCAGCATTTCCGCTTCCAGTTCCGGGTCGGCGGCCCGCGGTTGCCAGCGGGTATCTTCCTTGGCGGCCGAGGTGTAAACCTCTTCCATCGCCCGGTGGCTGATGTAGATCTCGGTCGTTCCCGGCTGCGCCCCCGGCTCGAGGCGGGTACGGAACTTGTCGCGCTCGCCACTGGAATACAGGGAGTCGAGAACCCGGCCGAGGGTGTTGCGAATGATGTCGGACGGAATCTTGGCGCGGTTTTCCGCCCAGTCGGTCTCCATCACACCGGCTTCCGGACGCTCGATATTGACGAGGAAACCGGTTTCCTGCCAGAACTCCTTGATCGGGTCCCACAGGGCATCCGGTGCCGAATTGACGACCAGCCAGCGCTGGCTGCCGGAACGCTCGACGCGCACTTTGTCCACGCTCGGCAGCACCGCCGATTGCCCGGCCTGGGCTTCCGGTGCCCGCTCGGCGGCGTAGGCCGAGAAGGTCGCCGAACCCTTGCCGGCATCGTCCGGCACCAGGTAGCGGTCGTCGCGGCTCAACTGGGTGAGATCCGGCGGCACTTCGAGGGTCGGCACCTTGCCCGCCGACTTGTATTCGATCTTGCGCGACTCGGGAATGATGTTGCCGCTGCAGCCTGCCACGGCGACCGCGACGAGACAGAGGGTGAGGCCGGAAATCCGGTGATTCATGGTCTTCATGCTTTCTTTCATACCTCGATACCAGCCTGGCGCATGGCTGCCAGCACACGTGCCTGACCAGCTTCCGCCAGCGGCGTCAACGGCAGGCGGATGCCTTCGGGCATCAGGCCCATGCGGCTGACCGCCCACTTGACGGGAATCGGGTTGGCCTCGCAGAACAGGTCGCGGTGCAGGCCGAGCAGGCGGAAATGGATTTCCTTGGCACGCGCGACGTCACCAGCGGCGGCGGCGACGCACATTTCGTGCATCAGGCGCGGCGCGACGTTGGCGGTGACCGAGATATTGCCGTGGAAGCCGAGCATGATCGACAGCACGCAGCTCAGGTCGTCGCCGCTGTACAGGGCGAAACCTTCCGGCGCACGCTGGATCAGGTCGTAGGCGCGATCCATGTTGCCGGTCGCGTCCTTGACGCCGATGATACCGGGCACCTCAGCGAGGCGCAGGATGGTGTCGTTGCTCATGTCGGCGACAGTACGACCGGGCACGTTGTAGAGCAGGACCGGCAGATCGACGGCTTCGGCGATCGACTTGAAGTGGCGGTAGAGACCTTCCTGGCTCGGCTTGTTGTAATAGGGCACGACCGACAGCGCCATGTCGGCGCCGGCCTTCTTGGCGAAGCGCGTCAGTTCGATGGCTTCCGCCGTCGAATTGGCGCCGGTGCCGGCGATCACCGGAATGCGGCCAGCGGCGTGCTCGACCGTCACGCGGATCAGTTCGCAGTGCTCGTCGACGTCGACGGTCGGGGATTCGCCGGTGGTGCCGACAATGACGATGCCGTCGCTACCTTCCTGGACGTGGAAGTCGACCAGGTTGCGCAGGGCGTTGAAATCGAGGCTGCCATCCTCGTGCATGGGCGTGACGATGGCGACAATGGATCCGGTAATCATGGCCTGTTTACAAAAAAGTGATCCGGGGATTGTAACTGAAGGCTTCCGGCGGGGGAAAGGCGCGCGGTAAGCAATTGTTATCCGCCTGGCAACCAGTGCAGCCGGGCCCGGCTCAGGCGCATCCGGCCGGCCGGTAGTTGCAGTTCAGGATGACGGTCGGGTGCGGCGTCCTGCAACTGGCGGACGAACTCGTCGAGACGGCTGGCCGCCGGTGGCTGCCAGCCCAGTTGCCGCAGGCGCCAGCGCAGCAGGTTCCTGATCCGGGCCGGCGTCAGTTGGCGCAGTTGCGGCAGGCGCGCCGCGTCGCCGTCGGCGACGCGCTGCCAGTCGACTTCGGCCAGTGCATCGAGCAGTTCGGCGGCTTCGGCGAAATGCCCGGCCGCCCGGGCAAGCGCCGCTTCGGCGCCGGGGAAGCGCGCGTTCAGTTCGGGCAGGATGCGGTGGCGCAGGAAGTTGCGCGACAACTGCGTGTCGTCGTTGCTTTCGTCGTCAATCCAGGCCAGTCCCCGGGCCTGCGCGTAGGCGTCGATTTCCGCGCGTGCCGTGCCGAGCAGCGGACGTAGCAGGCGCAGACCGTGGCCGTCGCGTTCGTCGCGCATGCCAGCGGCGCCGGCGACGCCGCTACCGCGCAGCAGGTTGAAGAGGACGGTCTCGGCCTGGTCGCCGCGATGCTGGGCCAGCAGCAGCGTGCCACCGGCGCCGGCACAAGCGGCGAAGGCCGCGTAGCGGGCGGCGCGGGCAGCAGCTTCCAGACCCTGGCCGGCGGCCAGGTCGACGACCACCGGGACGACGGTCAGTGGCACGCCCAGGCGCGCGCAAACGCCGCGGCAGAAATCGGCCCAGGCATCGCCGCGTGGCGACAGGCCGTGGTTGACGTGGATCGCCGCGAGCCGGCCGGCGAGCGGCAGGCGACTGAGCAGATCGAGCAGGACGATGGAATCGCGCCCGCCGGAGAGGCCGAGATGGACGGTCGCCCCGGGAGCGATGCGGGCGGCGGCAAACTCGCCGACCCGCCGCAGCAGCTCAGTCGGCAGGCTGTTCCTTGAACCGGCCATAGCTCATCAGGCGCTCGTAGCGTTGCGCCAGCAGGGCATCGACCGGCAGGCCGGAAAGCTGTTTGAGCGCATCCTGCAGGGCCTTCTTCAGGTTGGCCGCCATCGCGACGTGGTCGCGGTGGGCGCCGCCGAGCGGTTCGTTGACGATGCGGTCGATCAGGCCCAGCGTCTTCAGGCGTTGCGCCGTGATGCCCATGGTTTCGGCGGCTTCCGGCGCCTTGTCGGCGCTCTTCCAGAGGATGGAGGCGCAGCCTTCCGGCGAGATCACCGAATAGGTCGAATACTGCAGCATCTGCACGGTGTCGCCGACGGCGATCGCCAGCGCGCCGCCGGAACCGCCTTCGCCGATGATGGTGACGATGACCGGCACCTTGAGTTCCGCCATCACGTACAGGTTGCGGCCGATCGCCTCGGACTGGCCGCGCTCTTCGGCGCCGATGCCGGGATAGGCGCCGGGCGTGTCGACGAAGGTCATCACCGGCAGGCCGAATTTCTCGGCCAGCTTCATCAGGCGCAGCGCCTTGCGATAGCCTTCCGGACGCGGCATGCCGAAGTTGCGGTGGATCTTTTCCTTGGTATCGCGGCCCTTCTGGTGGCCGATGACGACGACCGGCTCGCCGTTGAAGCGGGCCAGGCCGCCGACGATCGCGTGGTCGTCGGCAAAGGCGCGGTCGCCGTGGAGTTCTTCGAAGTCGGTGAAGATGTGCTCGATGTAATCGAGCGTGTACGGACGTTGCGGATGACGGGCGACCTGCGAGATCTGCCACGGCGTCAGTTTGGCGTAGACGTCCTTGGTCAGCTGGGCGCTTTTCTTTTCCAGGCGGCCGATCTCGTCCGAGATATCGACCGCGGAATCATCCTGGACGAAACGCAATTGTTCGATCTTGGCTTCGAGCTCGGCAATCGACTGCTCGAAATCGAGGAAACTGATTTTCATGGACTACTCGATTCTGAAGTTGGCGCGCATTTTACCCCAAAGGTCAGAAGGGCAATGCGTCAGTACTCGACCGGCACCGGATCGAGGCTGCGCCAGAGATACCAGGTCGCCACCGAACGCCACGGCCGCCAGCGTTCGCCGACGCTCGCCAGTTCGCGCCGGCCGGGTCGGGCACCGGCAAAGTAATGCTGGGCGATCGCCCGTTGCAGGCCGATATCGTCGAGCGGGAAGACATCCGGCCGCATCAGGTTGAAGATCAGGAACATCTCTGCCGTCCATCGGCCGATGCCGCGCACCCGGCACAGTTCGACGATCAGCGTCTCGTCGTCGAGACGGTGCCAGCCATCGGGATCGAGACGACCGTCGAGGAAATGCGCGGCGAGGTCGGCCAGGTATTCAATCTTGCGCTGCGACAGGCCACAACCGGCCAGACCCTCGCGGCCGAGGGCCGCCAATGTCGCCGGCGACAGCGTGCCGACGCGCGCAACGAAGCGCCCCCAGACCGCATCGGCGGCCTTCACCGAAATCTGCTGGCCAACCACCGAGCGCGCCAGCGTGGCGAACGGGTCGCCGCGCGAGGCCAGCGCGGCCCCGGCGTGCGTTTCGATCAGGGCGGCCAGCGGCGCATCGCACGCAGCCAGCGCCCGCGTTGCCTCGGCCCAGTAGTCGGGAATCATGGCCGGCATCATCCCACAAGGCCAGCCCCGGCCAAAACCGAAAATTCGTCGCTACGATCCGCCTTGTTGCAGGTTAAGATTCGCCAACATCGGCAAAACACCACCAAGAAGCCCGCCATGCCCATGCCCGGCTATGATTTCATCCATCCCCTGCTCGACCATGACGACCGCCATGCCGCCTATTTTGTCGAGAACAACGACTCGACGGCCAGCCCGACCGGCCAGGCACTCCCGAGCCACCCGCTGTTTGACCGCTTCGACCACCGCCAGCCCTGGTTCCTGACCGCCACGCCGTTCGCCACCAGCGGTGCCGAACGCATCATCCCCTGTTTTCGCGCCGGCCGCGAAGATGCCGGGGAACTTGAAGCCACCCTGCGCCAGATGAAACGCAAGCTGGCCCTGATCGCCAGCACGGAAAAAAAACTGCCGGCCAGCGGCGCCTGGGATTACCTGCTGCTGCCGGTCAGCCAGGCACGCGTCCAGCCACCGTACACCCTGCTCGGCCTGGCAACGCGCACGGTGATCGTCGCCACCGAGGTGCAAACGCACAGCGACCGCGACTGGGCGCTGGCCAACGCCTGTACCTACTGCACCGGTGAATACCTGCTGACGCGCAGCGCCAACGGCCGGAAAGCCGACACGACGCGCCAGAAGATGCTCAGGCTGCTCGCCCTGATCGCTCAGGACGCCGACACCGCCGAACTCGACGAAGTCTTCCGCCAGGAGAGCAAGCTCTCCTACAGCCTGCTGCGCCTGGTCAATTCGGCGGCGATGGCGCCGCGCACGCCGATCACCTGTTTCTCCCAGGCGATCAACATGCTCGGTCGCCGCCAGTTGCAGCGCTGGCTGCAACTCCTGGTCTATGCCGATCCGGACAACGACCTCCACCCCAACCCGCTGCTCTACAAGGCGGCGGTGCGCGGTCGGCTGATGGAACTGCTGATGCAGAACCTCGCCGCCGAGGCCGAACCGGCCACAACCGGCGACGGTGCCTTCATGATCGGCAGCTTCTCGCTGCTCGATGTCCTGCTCAACATGTCGATGCCGGAAATCCTGCAACAACTGCCGCTGGCGCCGGCGATCAATGGCGCCCTGGCTCACCACGCCGGCCCGGCCGGCAAGCTGCTGCGCGCGCTCGACGCCGCCGACCGGCGCAACCACGAGGTTGCCGCCAGCCTGCTCGACGAACTGGCGATTTCCCCGGAAACCTTCCGCGACGCCCAGATGCAGGCCCTGCAGTGGGCCGGGCGCATCAACATCGCTGCCTGATCAGCCGAAGCGGCCGCTGAGAAAGGGGTTGTAGCGGCGCTCCTCGCCGAGCGTCGACATCGGCCCGTGGCCGGGAATGAAGGCGACGTCGTCGCCGAGCGGGAACAGCTTGTCCTTGATCGAGGCGATCAGCGTCGCATGGTCGCCGCGCGGAAAATCGGTGCGCCCGATCGAGCCCTGGAACAGCACGTCGCCGACCTGCGCCAGCCGGCTCGGCGCATGGAAGAAGACGACGTGTCCGGGCGTGTGGCCGGGACAGTGCAGTACGTCGAGTTCGACCTCGCCGAAACGCACCTTGTCGCCGTCGCTCAGCCAGCGGTCCGGCGTGAAGGATGCCGTATCCGGGAAACCGAACATCCGGCTCTGCTGGCCCATGGCATCGATCCAGAAAGCGTCCTCGGCCTGCGGCCCCTCGACCGGCACGCCGGTTCTGGCGACCAGCGCGGCAACGCCGCCAGCGTGGTCGATGTGACCGTGCGTCACCAGCACCTTGGCCAGCGTCAAGCCCTCGGCCGCCAGCGCGCCCAGGATGCGATCAACATCGCCGCCGGGATCGACCACCGCCGCCTGACGGGTCTGTTCGCACCAGAACAGGGTGCAGTTCTGCTCGAAGGGAGTGACGGGAAGGATCTGGTAGCGCATGGCGAAACGGAAGAATGGACAAGGGCGCCGATTATCGCATGGCGGCAGGCTTGCCCGCCGTCGGCCCGGCCCTTACACTGCCTGCCATCCGGGCCCGCCGCCCGTTCCGCGAGCGAGATGCGCATGATCGACGCCCCCCTGCCCGACCGCGATGCCTGGGTGCTGCTGTTCAGCAACAACAGCCTGCCGGTCCTGCGCGCCACCCGGCGCCGGCTCGACGAAATGCGCGCCAACCTCGACACCCTCGACGCCCGCGAACTGGCCCAGTTGATCCTGCGCGATCCGATCATGACCGTGCGCGTGCTGGCCTACATCCAGCCCTTCCGCGGCCGCTCGCTGCAGCATGACATCGCCACCATCGCCGGCGCCGTGATGATGTCCGGCCTGTTGCCCTTCTTCCGCCGCTTCGACGCCCTGCCGACGATCGAGAACACGCTGCACGGCTACGACCCGCACGCCCTGCTCGGCGTCCTCCACATCATCCGCCGCGCCCAGCGCGCTGCCGACTACGCGCAGGACTGGGCGATCTGGCGCCACGATATGAACCTGGAGGAAGTGCGCATTGCCGCCCTGCTCCACGACCTCGCCGAAATCCTCGTCTGGTGTTTCGCGCCGGCGCTGGGCCTACGCATCCTGGCGCTGCTCCAGGCCAACCCCGGGATGCGCAGCGCCGACGCCCAGCAGCAGGTGCTCGGCCTGACTTTCCAGGAAATCCAGCTCGCCCTGTGCAAGGTCTGGCATCTGCCGGAATTGCTCAGCCTGTTGATCGACGACAGCCAGAGCGACAGTCCGCGCGTCCGCAACGTCTCGCTGGCGGTCCGCCTGGCGCGGCATTCGGCGCAAGGCTGGGACGACCCGGCGCTACCGGATGACTACCGCGACATCGGCGACCTGCTCAACCTCAACCCGGAGGCGACTCGCCAGCATCTCGGCGTACCGACACGCAACACCGGCGATCAGCCGCAGTAATTGAGGTTGGCCCAGTCGAGCAGCAGTTCGGGCATCTGATAGGCCATGAAGATCAGCACCAGCAGGATCAGCAAGGCGACGATGCCGGCCCCGGCGAGCACGGATTTCCACTGCGTTTTCACGCGCAGGCCGGCCGCAGCAGCGGCTTTTCATTGACCGGCCAGGAGCAGAGCGCAGCCAGCACCGAGAGGACGATGGAAATCGTCCACGCCAGGCCGTAGGAGCCGGTCTCGTCGAAAATCCGTCCGCCCAGCCAGGCGCCGAGGAAGCTGCCCAACTGGTGACCAAGGAAGACGATGCCGGCCAGCATCGACAGGTAGCGCAGGCCGAAGATCTGCGCCACCAGGCCGTTGGTCAGCGGTACCGTGCCCAGCCAGAGGATGCCCATCACCGCGGCGAAGCCCCAGGCGCTGGCCGTCGTCAGCGGCAACAGCATGAAGATCAGGATGGCCACCCCGCGCACCGCGTAGATCGTCACCAGCAGATTCTTCTTGCTGCCGCGACCGCCGGCCCAGCCGAAGAAGAAGGAACCGAAGATGTTGAACAGGCCGATCAGCGCCACCGCGGTCATGCCGACGTTGGCGCTCAGGCCGCCGTCGACCAGGAAGGACGGCAGGTGCAGCATGATGAAGGCGGTCTGGAAGCCGCACACGAAATAGCCCCAGAACAGGTAGTGAAAGCTCTTCTGGGTCGTGGCCTCGCGCAGCGCCTCGCCGATCGACTGGCCGCCGCCGGCGGCCGGCTTGTGGCCGTCGGCCATGGCGTAGGCGAGCGGGGCGATCAGACCGACGCCGCAGGCGAGCAGGACCAGCGCGCTCTGCCAACCCCAGGCATTGATCAGCACCTGGCCGACCGGCAGCACCGCGAACTGGCCGAAGGAGCCGCCGGCGCCAGCGATGCCGAGCGCCAGGCTGCGCCGCTCCGGCGTCGTGTGGCGGCCGATGACGCCCATGATCACGGCGAAGGTCGTCCCCGACAGACCGAGGCCGATCAGCACGCCGGCCGACAGGTCGAAGGCGAGCGGCGAACTTGCCTGCGCCATCAGCACCAGACCGAGCGCGTAGAGAATCGCCGCGCCGAACACGGTACGGCCGGCACCATGGCGATCGGCAAAAGCCCCGGCGAACGGCGAGGCCAGGCCCCAGACCAGGTTCTGGATGGCGATGGCAAAGGAGAAGGTTTCGCGGCTCCAGCCGTGCGCCATCGTCATCGGCTGCAGGAAAAGGCCGGCGGTGTGGCGCACGCCCATCGACAGAGTGAGGATCAGGCCGCCGACGATCAGGATCAGCAGCGGCGTACGCCAGGATGTTCGGGGCAGGTTCATGGCGTTTCGATTGCCGCTTTCAGCTCGGGTTCCCCGCGCGCGCTTCGAGCGCTTCCCAGCGTTCGAGCAAGGCCATCAGTTCGTCGTCGATTGCCGCCAGGCGTTCCGACGCCTGCTGCGCCGCCTGCGCGTCGCGCTGGTAGAGGGCGGGGTCTTCGAGCAATGCGGTCAGCGTCGCCTGTTCGGCTTCCAGCGCGGCGATCTTCTCCGGTAGCGCCTCCAGCTCGCGCTGTTCCTTCCAGCTCAGCTTGTCGTTTTTGGCTTTCACCACTTCAGCGGGCTTCGCCACCGGTCTGGCTTCGCTCTTTGCCTTGTCGACCGCGACCTTGGCCAGGCTCGCCTGGTAGTTCGCCCAGTCGCTGTAGCCGCCGGCGTATTCCTTCCAGACGCCGTCACCTTCGGCGGCGATGGTCTGGGTGACGACGTTGTCGAGGAAGGTGCGGTCGTGGCTGACCAGGAAGAGCGTGCCGTCGTAGTCCTGGAGCAGTTGTTCGAGCAGTTCGAGGGTGTCGATGTCGAGGTCGTTGGTCGGCTCGTCGAGGACCAGCACGTTGGCCGGCTTGGCGAACAGGCGGGCGAGCAGCAGGCGGTTGCGTTCGCCGCCGGAGAGCGAGCTGACCGGCGAACGGGCGCGCTCGGGCGCGAACAGGAAGTCTTCCAGGTAGCCGATGACGTGCTTCCGGGCGCCGGCGATCTCGACCCAGTCGGAACCCGGTGAAATCACGTCGGCCAGCGTCGAATCCGGATTGAGCTGGGTACGGAACTGGTCGAAGTAGGCAATCTCCAGCTTCGTGCCCTGGCGTACCGTCCCCGCGTCCGCTTGCAGTTCACCGAGGATCAGCCTCAGCAGCGTCGTCTTGCCGGCGCCGTTGGGGCCGATCAAGCCGATCTTGTCGCCGCGCTGGATGCGCGTCGAAAAATCGCTGACGATCGCCCGCGCGCCCCAGGACTTGCTGACGTGATCGAGTTCGGCGACCAGCTTGCCGCTCTTGTCGCCGCTTTCCAGTTGCAGGTTGACGCGGCCCATGCGCTCGCGCCGCGCCTGGCGTTCGGCGCGCAGGCGGTCGAGGCGCTGGACGCGGAACACTGCGCGCGTGCGCCGCGCTTCGACGCCCTTGCGGATCCACACTTCCTCTTCCTTGAGCAGCTTGTCGGCGCGCGCGTTGGCCAGCGCTTCTTCATGCAGCATCGCTTCCTTGCGCTGCTGGTACTGCGTGAAATTGCCGGGAAAACTCGCCAACTGGCCGCGATCGAGTTCAACGATGCGGGTGCTGACGCGGTCGAGGAAGGAACGGTCGTGGGTGATGAAAAGCAGCGTCACGCCGGATTCGATCAACAGCGTTTCCAGCCATTCGATGGCGGCGATGTCGAGGTGGTTGGTCGGCTCGTCGAGCAGCAGCACTTCCGGCGCCACGGCCAGCGCCTGGGCCAGCGCCAGGCGCTTCTTCTGGCCGCCGGAGAGGCTGCCGACCTGCGCTTCCGGATCGAGCCCGAAACGGGCGATGACCTTTTCCGCCTGCGCCTCGTAGGCCCAGGCGCCGCGCGCTTCGAGTTCCTGTTGCAGTTGCGCCATGCGCGCCAGCAGCGCCTCGTGATCGCCACCTTCGCCCAGGCGGTGCGACACCGCGTGGTACTCGGCAAGCAGCGCCGAGGTCTCGCCCATGCCGGAAATCACCGCCTCGAACACCGAATGCGCCGGATCGAAAGGCGGCTCCTGCGGCACATAGCCGACGCGGATGCCGGGCTGCACCCAGACCTCGCCGTCATCGAGCCGGCCCTTGCCGGAGCCGGCGGCGAGCGCGGCGAGCAGCGAGGACTTGCCGGTGCCGTTGCGGCCGATCAGGGCGACGCGCTCGCCGGGATCGAGCTGGAATTCGGCATGATCGAGCAGTGGCACGTGACCATAGGCGAGGCAGGCGTCGGCGAGTTTGAGGTAGGGCATGGGCGGCAATGAAAACGGCGCCCCGCGAGGCGCCGATGTAATGGGAATGGCAGGATTCTAATCGCTCAGGTGGTGAAACGCGAAAGTTGTGCCTGCAGCTCGTTGGCCAGGTGTTCCAGTTCCTGGGCCCGCTGCCGGTTGCTGATCGCCCGTTCGTTGGTGCCTTCGGCAACCTGGGCGATACGTTCGACGAGGCGGGCGATTTCCTGGCTGGCGGCGCTCTGCTCGCGGGTGCCGTCGGCAATGTGCATGACCACCCCGACTGTTTCCTGGACACGAGCGTCGATGCTGTTGAGCGCTTCGCCGGCTTCGCGCGCCAAACCGACGCTGCTACTCATGTTGCCGCTGACCGTCTGCATGCGTTCGACGGCGTTGGCGGTCTCCTGCAGAATCGCCGCCACCGTCGTTGAAATTTCCTGGGTCGACATCGCCGTGCGCTCGGCCAGCTTGCGCACTTCGTCGGCGACGACGGCAAAACCACGCCCCTGTTCGCCGGCCCGAGCTGCCTCGATGGCCGCGTTGAGGGCAAGCAGGTTGGTCTGCTCGGCGATTTCGCGAATCACCCCGACGACGCTGGAAATCTGCTTCGAACGCTCGCCCAGCGACTCGATCAGCACCGCCGATTCACCGATGTCGCCGGCCACCCGTTCCAGTTCCTGCATGGTCCGGGTGACGACCTGACGGCCATTGGCGGTGACCGCCTTCGAGTTTTCGGAAATCTGCGCCGCATGGTTGGCGTTGTCGGCGACCTGCGAGATGCTCACCGACAGCTGCTCGACCGAGGCGGCGATGCCGGAGGCCGACTGCGAGGCCTGGCCGGCGCTTTCCAGAGCGCTCTGCGCGGCATCCTGCAAGGCATGCGCGGCATTGCCGACCTGCCCGGAGGTCTGCGCCGCACCGCTGACCAGCTTGCGCATGCTGCGTGCCATCTCGTTGAAGGCATGGGCAATGGCGTGCACTTCGTTGCGGCTGTCCGGATTGGCATCGGTCACCTCGACCCGCAGGTCGCCGGAACTGACCTTGGCCACCTCGCCCACCAGTTGCGACAGGCCGCGCAGCCGCGAATTGACCAGGATCAGGGTCAGCAGTGCAAGCAGCAAGGCAGCCCCGACGCTGATCGCAATCACCAGGTTACGCAGGGCGTGGCTTTCCTCGAGGTACTCCTCCAGCCAGCTGCCGGTGGCGACCGTCCATCCCCAGGCTTCGGAAGTAGCGGCAACGACGATCTTCTCGCGCTCGTTTCCGTCGGCATCCGGCATCAGGTAGCGATAAGCGCCATTCTTGCGTTTCAGGATTTCGGCCACGGCATTCTTGGCCGTCGCCGGCACATCGACCTCGGACAGCAGCTTTTCCTGGAACTTCGGATGCAGGACGAACTCGCCGTCGCCCTGGTCGCCAACCGGTCGCACGATGTAAACGTAACCGGTCTTGCCGGCAACAATGCTGCCGAACTGCTCGCGGATGCGCTTCAGCTCATCTTCCAGCGCGACACGCACGGAGACGGCGCCCCAGGCCTTGCCACTGGCGTCGCGCAGCAGGCGCACGGTACTGAAGTAGTACTTGCCACCGCGCACCGCCAAGCCCTGGTAATCCTTGTCGGCGAGGAGCGACAGCGTCACCGGATCGTCGGCCTTGACCGGCACACCGTGCATCGGCTTGCCGGCCTTGTCGCGCAGCAGCGTGCTCAGACGATAAACCTTGCCGTCACGCAGCACGAGCAGTGCCGCCTCGTCGCCGGTCAGCGCCTGGAAGGCCTTGAGGATGCGCTCGTTGCCGTTGAGCACCTCGTTGCCGAGGCGAACCACCGGTAAATCGACATCGCCGGTACGAACCAGTTCGGTGCCGGGTTGCAGCGTACCGTTGAGGTAGCGCAGGAAGAAATCCGACTGCCGGTTACCCCGGGCGCGCACCGCCTCGAACAGCGAATCGAGCGCACCGGCCATCAGCTTCGCCTCGTGTCCCAGATTCTCTTCGGCGGCGCTCACGGCAGCGCCGTCGGCACGCAGTTGAACGATCACGGTCATCGCCGTAAACACCAGCAACAGCGCGCCGACCAGGGCGATGATCAACTGCTGGGCAATCGGCCGACTGGAAAATGACCCCCGCATTTTGTCTCCATTTTTATGATTTGTCGTCTGATCAATCTATCACAAGGATCGGCCAGCCGGTACAATGCGCCCCTGCCCGCCAAACCGGCACGCCTCCATAGTTAAATGGATATAACACGCCCCTCCTAAGGGCGAATTGGTGGTTCGATTCCACCTGGGGGCGCCATCCCACTGTCGCCATCCCGATGAAATCCCGCCCGACGCCGCCCCGCCACGCCATCGACATCAGCGAGGAGGATGGCATCCGCTGCCTGCATTTCGGCTCCGACTGGATCCAGGGCGCCATGCGCGTCGCCCGGCCGTGGTCGCTGCTGCTCGAATACACCCGCGACATGATGGCCGGCTTGCTCTTGCGCGACACCCCGCGCTGGCCGCGCAGGGTCCTGTTGATTGGCCTCGGCGCCGGGTCGCTGGCGAAGTTCCTGTACCGTAACTTTCCCGATTGCCGGATCACCGTCGTCGAGATCAATCCGCAAGTGGAATTCGTCGCCCGCCAGTACTTCCGCCTGCCCGACGATCCGCGCCGCCTGCAGGTCGAGATCGCCTGCGGCGCCGACTACCTGGAAAACGCGAAACGTCGCTTCGACCTCATCCTCTCCGACGGCTTCGGCGCCGACGGCCGCCCCGGCATGCTCGACACCCCGGCCTTCTACCAGGCCTGCCGCAGCCACCTCGACGACGCCGGCCTGTTCTGCGTCAACCTGCTGCGCGAAAAGGGTTTCGCACGCAGCGTCGAGCGCATTGGCGAAGCGTTTTCCGGGCAGATCCTGCAGCTGCCGGAGTGCGCCAGCGGCAACACCATCGTTTTCGGCCGCGACGCGCCAGCGGTGGAGGTTTCCTTCGTCGACCTGGAAAAACGTGCCCAGGCGCTGCGCCAGCAGACCCGGCTCGACCTGCGGCCGCTGCTGCGCCGCCTGCGCCAGACAGCAGCAGACGGAACCGAAACGCTGACCTTCTGAGCGGCTTTGCCCGGCCGCGATAAGCTGCTATAAATTAAAGCAGTAGTCCTCCACCGACAACGATGACAAGGCGGACAGACAGAAACCAGCGGCGACAGCCGATTCTGCGCGGAGGAGATCCCATGTTGTCCATGCAAGACGTTCTCGATTACTGCGACCTTGATCGCGGCGAAATCGAAGCCATCGCCGAACACGAGCATCTGCCGCTGGCGATAGCCGCGGAACTGAGCGAGGTGCTGCTAGGCACGCCGGAAGGCGTCTACCAACTACACGCGATGATCCTCGAAAACATGCAGCAGGCGCTGGCTGCCGGCGAAAACGAGCGCGTCATCGAGTTGATGAAAACCTACGAGCACCTCAAGCGGACGCACCCGCTGCCGTCGATGCACTGAGCGCCGCGGCGGCCATCGCCTGGACGACGCTCTCTTCCTCGCCGATCGCCCGGCCCAGCGAAAACTCGATCGCCGGCCAGGTGGCGCGCAGGTGGGCGACGATTTCCGGGACTTCGCGTTTCAGGTGGCCGCCCTGGGCGATGAACATCGGCAGGATCAGGATGCGCCGCGCGCCGCGCCCGGCCAGTTCGGCGACGCAGGCCGGCAGGTCGGGGGCCATGAATTCGAGGAAAGCGAGTTCGACCGCCAGTTGCGGCGCCTTGGCCTGGATGGCGGCGCGCACCCGGCGCATCGGCGAAGCCCATTCGGGATCGCGGGCGCCGTGGGCGAAGAGGATGATGGCTTGGGACATGGGTTTTCCTGAGGCGGGCTGAGGGTCATCTTACCCGTCACTGACCGCCAGCGCCGCCCGAGGTTCAGCTACGCAGCAGGAAAATGCCCAACACCACGCCGGCGCCGGCGAGCAGGCCGGGCCGTAGCCGCCCTTCCTTGAACCACAGGCTGCCGATCAGCACCGCGAAAACCACCGAGCTTTCGCGCAGCGCCGCGACCATCGCCACCGGCGCCTGCGTCATCGCCCACAGGATGGTCGCGTAGGCGCTGGTCGAGCAGGCAGCGCCGAGCAGGCCGAGCCGCCAGTGGCTGCGGCAGTAGGCGAGCAGCAGCGGACCGCGCAGCCGGTACTGCCAGAGCAGGATGAGCAGCGGTTCGCAGACGAAGAGCATGCACGCGTAGGCCAGCGGGTTGCCGGACTGACGCGCGCCGATACCATCGACCACGGTGTAGGCGGCAATCGCCAGCGCGTTGAGCGCGGCGGCGCGGCTGGCCGGATGGGCAAGCGCCCGGCCCGGCGTCAGCCCGCCGGCAAAACCGATGCCGAGGACGCCGCCGCAGATCGCCGCAATCCCCAGCCAGCCAGCGCTGCCCAGCGGCTCGCCGAGCAGCGGCGCCGAGACCAGCGCCACCAGTAGCGGCGGCAGGCCGCGCATCAGCGTGTAACTGACCGCCAGTTGGCCGCCGTCGTAGGCGCGCATCAGCCAGGCGATGTAGAGCGTATGGAGCAGCGCCGAGGCCCCGACATAGGGCCAACTGGCCGGTGCCGGCAAGCCCAGGAAAGGGAGCGCAAAGATCGCCAAACAGCCGCTGCTGGCGTGCAGCAGCACGGTATACAGCCCCTTGTCGCCGGCACCGCGGATCAGCGCGTTCCAGCCGGCGTGCAGCAGCGCCGCGGCCAGCACGGCGAGCAGCACGTGGGCCGGCAAGCCGGCTTCAGGCATGGCTCTCCGCCCGCACGGCATCGACCACGCAGGCCAGCGCCCAGTCGAGATCGGCGGCGTCGACGTTGAGCGGCGGCGCCAGGACCAGCACCTTGCCCTGGCCGACCTTGAACGACAGGCCCTGGCTCAGGCAGCGGTAGAGCACCGCCTCGGCGAGGTCGGCGTCGTTCAGCTCGATGCCGAGCAAGAGGCCGGCGCCGCGCACCTCGACCACCGCCGGCAGCTCGGTGCTGGCCGCGCGCAGTTGCGCCAGCGCCGCGGTGCCGAGGGTTTGGCTGCGTTCGAGCAGGTTTTCCTCGGCGATCACGTCGAGCGTCGCCAGCCCGGCGGCGCAGGCGAGCGGGTTCTTCTCGTGCGTGTAGTGACCGAGCGAGATGTCCTGTCCGACTTGAGCCCGTCGCGGGCGATCAGCGCGGCGAGCGGCAAGGCGCCGCCGCCCAGGCCCTTGCCGATGACGATCATGTCCGGTTCGATGCCGTAGCGCTCGACGGCGTAGAGGTGACCGGTGCGGCCGAGGGCGATGGGAATCTCGTCGAGGATGAGCAAGGCGCCGTGGCGGTCGCAGATGCGGCGCAGGCGCTGGTAGTAATCGGCGGGCGGCACCTGGACGTCGGTACAGCGCACGGTTTCGACGACGACGGCGGCGACGTCACCCTCCTTGCCCAGGCAGTAGTCGATGTAATCGACGCAGCGCAGCGCGCATTGGCCGCCGCAACCGAACACGCAGTTGCCCGGATCGTGCGGCGGCACGTGCTCGGCGCCGGGCAGCAGCGGGCCGATGCCGCGGCGGAAGACGGCCTCGCCGCCGAGCGAGATGGCATCGAGCGAGGCGCCGTGGAAGGCGTCCCACATCGACAGCGTCTTGAACCGGCCGGTCGCCAGCCTGGCCAGCTTGAGCGCCATGCCGACGGCCGCCGTGCCGCCCGGCGCGAAGAGCAGCCGCGCGCCCGGCATCGGCGCCGCTTCGCACAGGCGACGGGCCAGTTCGACGGCCGGCCGGTTGGCGTAGCGGCGCGGCGAAAAGGGCAAGGTCGCCAGCGTTTCCTGAATTGCCGCGACCACCTTCGGGTGGCCGTAGCCGATCTGGTGCAGGCTGTTGCCGTGGAAATCGAGGATACGCCGGCCGTTGAGGTCGGTCAGCCAACTACCCTGGGCGCCGGCCAGCGCGTTGAGGCAAGGCGTGGACATCGACTGGTGCAGGAACCAGCGCCCGTCTTCGGCCAGCAGCTCGCGCGTCGCCGCATCGAGATGCGCTGCCTGCCAGGCCGCGCGGCGGGCGCCGAGATTGACGTCACCCTCGCTGCGGTCGGCTTCAGGCGGCATCGGAAACGCCCCCCAGTTCGCCGTCGCGCAGCATGCGCGCCCGGCCGCCGCGGGCGTGCGCGTGCAGCGCCTCGGCGGCGCCGGCAGCGTCACCGGCGGCGATGCGGTCGACGATCGCGCTGTGCTCGTCGGCAAAATGCGGAATGGCGCGCGGCGCCAGCAGGTTGCGCCGGCGGAACAGCGCCAGTTGCTTGACCAGGCGGCGGTAGACGTCGAGCAAGGCGGCGTTGCCGGTCATGTCGACGATGCGGTCGTGAAAGGCGAGGTTGAGCGCGTGGAAGGCATCGACGTCGTTGGCCGCCGCCGCCCGCTGCATGCCGGTGGCGAACTCGCGCAGCACGGCCAGTTGCTCGGGCGTCACGCGCTCGGCGAGCAGGCGCCCGGCGGTGGCGTCGAGGCCGGCGCGCACCTCGTAGATGTCGGCGGCCTCGGCCAGTTCGATCTCGCGAACGAAGGCGCCGCGGTTCTTCTCCTGGCGGATCAGGCCGCTCTCCTCGAGCGTGCGGAAGGCTTCGCGCAGCGGCCCGCGCGACACGCCGAGGCGCTCGGCCAGCGCCACTTCGTTGAGCTTGCTGCCGGGCGGCAGTTCGCCAGCGAGGATCATCTTCTCCAGCGCCTCGCCGACCAGGCGGGTCAGTGAAGTGCGCTGGACCAGCGCGAGCACGCTGTCGACAGGAGCGGAAACGGTTTCGGACATGGCTGCCGGGCGGAAATCGAAAGCTGGATTGTAATTCATTCTTGCTTTGTAGATTGTCAACAATCTGCAATAAACCGTCACTAAGATGGAAGCCAGTCTAGTGCGCCGGGATGTCAGTTCGATGACAGCCCGGCATCCCGGAAACCCGTCACCCCACCCCCCGGAGGAAATCCGCATGCAGCTCAAGCACCTCATCCACAGCTTCGCCGTCGCCGGCCTGGCGCTCGCCGCCATCGTCCCGGCGCACGCCGAGAAGACCGTCCTCAACGTGTACACCGCGCTGGAAACGGACCAGTTGAAGGCCTACCAGCAGTCCTTCAACAAGTCCTATCCGGACATCGAGATCAAGTGGACGCGCGATTCGACCGGCATCATCACCGCCAAGCTGCTGGCCGAGAAAGCGAAGCCGGTGGCCGACGTGATCATGGGCGTTGCCGCGTCCAGCATGGTCGTCTTCGACCGCGAGAAGATGCTGCAGCCCTACGCCCCGGCCAACCTGAAGGCGCTCAACCCGCGTTTCCGCTCGGCCGGCGCGACGCCGACCTGGGTCGGCATGGACGTCTGGGGCGCGGCGATCTGCTACAACGTCGCCGAGATGCAGAAACAGGGCCTGCCCCGCATCGAAAGCTGGAAGGACCTGCTGAAGCCGGAATTCAAGGGCAAGATCGTCATGCCCAACCCGAACTCGTCGGGCACCGGCTTCCTCGACGTCACCGCCTGGCTGCAGATGTTCGGCGAGAAAGGCGGCTGGGACTACATGGACAAGCTGCACGAGAACATCGCCGTGTATACCCATTCCGGTTCCAAGCCCTGCGTGATGGCCGGCGCCGGTGAATTCCCGGTCGGCATCGCCTTCGAATACCGGGCCAACGTCGTGCGCAGCAAGGGTGCGCCGATCGACATCATCTTCCCCAAGGAAGGCCTGGGCTGGGACATGGAAGCGATCGCCATCGTCAACGGCACGCCCAAGCTGGAGGCGGCGAGGAAACTGGCCGACTGGGCGACCACCCGCGAAGCCAACGAACTGTACGCGAAGAACTTCGCCGTCGTCGCCATGCCCGGCATCGCCACCCGCCTGAAGTACGTGCCCAACGACTACGAGCAACGCCTGGTGAAGAACGACTTCCAGTGGATGGCCAAGAACCGCGACGCCATCCTGGCCGAATGGCAGAAGCGCTATTCGACCAAGTCGGAACCGAAGAAGTAATTCCCCGCCCCCGCCGCCCGCCGTCTGGCGGGCGGTTTCACCGTTGACTGCGAGGCGCCCATGGCCCACCTGGAAATCACCCAACTGAGCAAGCGCTACGGCGCCTTCGTCGCCCTCGACGGCATCGAACTGGCCGTCGAACGCGGCGAGTTCCTCGTCCTGCTCGGCCCGTCCGGCTGCGGCAAGACCACGCTGTTGCGCGCCATCGCCGGTCTCGACCGGCAGGACGAAGGGCGTATCGTCCATGCCGGCCGCGACATTTCGCGCTTGCCGCCGGGGCAGCGCGATTACGGCATCGTCTTCCAGTCCTATGCACTGTTTCCCAACCTCAGCGTCGCCGACAACGTTGCCTACGGACTGCAGCACGGGCGCAGCGACCGTCGCCTGATCCAGCAACGGGTTGGGGAAATGCTCGAACTGGTCGGCCTGCCCGGCACCCAGGCCAAGTATCCGGCGCAATTGTCCGGCGGTCAGCAGCAGCGTATCGCCCTGGCCCGCGCCCTGGCGACGGCGCCCGACCTGTTGCTGCTCGACGAGCCCTTGTCGGCGCTCGACGCCATCGAGCGCGTCCGCCTGCGCGGCGAGATTCGCGCCCTGCAGACCCGTCTCGGGGTGACCACGATCATGGTCACGCACGACCAGGAAGAGGCCTTGGCCATGGCCGACCGCATCGTCGTCATGCAGCAGGGGCGCATCCAGCAGATCGGCGCGCCGCGCGACATCTACCGTCAGCCAGGCAACGACTTCGTCGCCGACTTCATCGGCCGCGGCAACCTGCTCGTTGCCGAACGCGTCGGGCCGCATCACGCCCGCAGCGGCGACCTGCTGCTGCGTACCGCCGGCGAACTGCCGGCCGGCCCCGCCCGTTTCTACATCCGCCCCGAGGACATCCGTCTGCACGACACCCTCGACCAGAGCGAGAACACTTTCTACGGCCACGTCCTCAAGTGCGAGTTCCTCGGCCCGTATTCGCTGGTCACGCTGCGCGCGCCCACCGCCGACGGCCGGCCGCTGGTCGCCCAGTTTTCCAGCAACTACCTGTGCGGCCGCGAAATCCGGCCGGGGGCGCTGCTCCGCCTGGGGATTCCCGCCGAGCACCTGCAAGCCTTGCCGGAGGCGGCATGATCCGGCGCCTGCCAGCCGACAGCGAGCGCCTGCCCGGCCTCCTGCTGCTCGCGGCTGCCGCCGGTCTGGCGTTATTCCTGATGTTGCCGCTGCTCGCCCTGCTGATCGGCAGCGTGCGCGACGACGACGGCGCCTTCAGCCTGCTCCGCTTTGCCGAATTCGCCGCCACGCCGGGAATGGCAACGGCGGCCTGGAACACGCTGTGGGTGGCGGCGCTGGTGACGGCGCTGACCGTGCCGCTGGCTTTCCTTTACGCCTACGCCATCCTGCGCGCTTGCCTGCCGCTGCGCGGCCTGTGGCGGCTGATCGGCCTGTCGGCGCTGCTCGGTCCGTCGCTGGTCGGGGCGATTGCCTTCATCCAGTGGTTCGGCACCCAGGGCGTACTCAAGGCCTGGCTCGGCGGCGCCTCGGTCTATGGGCCGGTTGGCATCGTCATGGCGACGGTCTATGCGGCTTTTCCGCATGCCCTGATGATCCTCGTCGTCGCCCTCGCCACCGCTGACGGCCGTCTCTACGAAGCCGCCGATGCGCTCGGCGCCTCGCGCTGGCGGCGTTTCCGCACGGTGACGCTGCCAGCGGCCAAGTACGGGCTGATCAGCGCGGCGCTGGTGGTGTTCGCCTATTCGGTCAGCGAGTTCGGCATCCCCAAGGTGATCGGCGGCAATTTCCCGGTGCTGGCGGTCGAGGTCTATGTCCAGGTCGTCGGCCAGCACAACTTCGGCCGCGGCGCCATCGTCGCCCTGCTGCTCCTGCTGCCGGTGCTGTTCGCCTTCGCCATCGATACCTGGGTGCAACGCCGCCAGCAGGCCAGCCTGACCGCCCGCGCCGTGCCCTACCAGCCGCGTCCCGACCGCCGCCGCGACCAGCCCCTGCTGCTCTACTGCCTGCTGCTGGCGACGGCGATGCTCGGCGTGCTGGGCATGGCCATGTACACCTCGCTGGTCCGCTTCTGGCCGTACAACCTCGAACTGACGCTTGACCACTACATCTACGGCTTGGCCGAGGCCGGCGTCCTGGCCGCTTGGCAGAACAGCCTGAAGATCGCAGTCCTGACCGCGCTGTTCGGCACGCCGCTGGTCTTTTTCACCGCCTGGCTGCTCGAACGCACGCCGGCCCGACCAGCCGCACTGAGCACGGCGGTACGGGCGCTGGCGGCGCTGCCGATGGGCGTGCCCGGCCTGGTGCTGGGCATCGGCTACATCCTCTTCTTCAATTCGCCGGACAACCCGCTTAACGGGCTTTACCACACGCTGGCGATCATGGTCGTCGCCACCGTCATCCACTTCTACACGCCTTGCCATCTGACCGCGGTCACCGCGCTGAAAAGCCTGGACCGCGAATTCGAGGCGGTGTCGGCTTCGCTCAAGGTGTCGCGCTTCGTCACCCTGTGGCGGGTGACGCTGCCGGTTTGCCTGCCGGCGGTACTGGAAATTGCCCGCTACCTGTTCGTCAATGCGATGACCACGGTGTCGGCGCTGGTCTTTCTCTACTCCAGCGACACCCTGCCGGCGGCGGTGGCCATCCTCAACCTCGACGAGGCCGGCGAACTCGGCCCGGCGGCAGCGATGGCGACCTTGATCGTGCTCAGCTCGGCGCTGATCAGCCTCGTCTATTCCCTGCTCACCCACCTGCTGTTGCGCCGCCATCAGGCCTGGCGCCATTTTCAACGCTGAAATTTCCGGAGAACCCATCCATGTACGCCATCGACCGCGACCCGCTGCTGCTCACCCCCGGCCCCCTGACCACCTCGCTGCGCACCAAGCAGGCGATGCTGCACGACTGGGGTTCCTGGGACGCCGCCTTCAACCGCATCACCGCCGACGTCTGCCAGCAACTGGTGGCCATCGCCCACGGCGAGGACAGCCACGTCTGCGTGCCGCTGCAGGGCTCCGGCACCTTCTCGGTCGAGGCCGCGCTGGGTACCCTGGTGCCGCGCCAGGGCAAGGTGCTGGTGCCGAGCAACGGCGCCTACTGCGCGCGCATCCTGAAAATCCTCAGCTACCTCGGGCGCGAAGCCGTCGAACTGCGCTTTGCCGAAGACCAAGCGGCCGATCCGGCGGTCATCGAGGCGGCGCTTGCCGCCGACCCGGCGATCACCCACGTCGCCCAGGTGCATTGCGAGACCGGTACCGGCATCCTCAACCCGCTCGCCGAGATCGCCGCCGCCGTCGCCCGCCGGGGGCGCGAGCTGATCGTCGACGCGATGAGTTCCTTCGCCGCCCTCGACATCGACCTGCGCACGACGCCAATCGCCGCGCTGGTCGCCGCTTCCGGCAAGTGCCTGGAAGGCGTGCCCGGCATGGGCTTCGTCATCGTCCGCCAGAGCGCCCTGGAGGCCGCTGCCGGCAACTGCCATTCGCTGGCGATGGACCTGCACGACCAGTGGCTCTACCTGCAGAAGACCATGCAATGGCGCTTCACGCCGCCGACCCACGTCGTCGTCGCGCTGCACGCCGCGCTCGCGCAATACGCCGAGGAAGGCGGACTGGCCGCCCGCCAGGCGCGCTACGCAGCCAACTGCGCGGCGCTGGTCGACGGCATGGCCGGCCTCGGCCTCAAGCCCTTCCTGGCGCCCGAACAGCAGGCGCCGATCATCGTCACCTTCCACGCGCCGGCCTGCCCGAACTACGACTTCAAGACCTTCTACGCGGCGGTGCGCGACCAGGGTTTCATTCTCTACCCGGGCAAGCTGACCGAGGTCGACACCTTCCGCGTTGGCTGCATCGGCGCGCTGACGACGCAGGACATGGCCAAGGTGGTCGATGCCGTCGGCGCGACGCTGCGCGACATGCAGGCATGAACGAGCGCGACATCGTCATCGTCGGCGCCGGCATCTTCGGTGCCGCCGTTGCCTACGAACTCGCCCGCCACGGCTTGGGCGAGCGCCTCCTCGTCCTCGAGCGCCTGCAGCCGGCGGCTGGCGCGACCAGCCGGGCTGCCGCGCTGGTGACCATGGTGCGCGACGATCCCGGGCAGATCGCGCTGGCTCGCCAGACCTTCCGCACGATGGCCGAACTCGAGAACGAATGCGGCGAAGACATCGGCCGGCGCACGGTCGGCGCGCTGCACGTCGCCCCGGCCAGCCATCTGGCGACCCTGCAAGCGCGTGCCGACCTTGCCGCCGCGCACGGCATCGTCAGCCGCTGGCTGGATAAAGCCGAGGCGCTCGCCCGCGCGCCCTGGCTGGCGCCCGAATCCTTCGAGCACGCGGTCTTCTTCCCCGACGAGTGCTACGTCGAGCCCTATCTGTTCGCCACCGCGCTGTTGCGCGCCGCCGTCGCGCGCGGCGTGCGCTGCAGCAGCGCAGAAGTGACGCGCATCATCGCCGACGCCGGCACAGTGCGCGGAATCGAGCTGGCCGACGGCAGCAGGCTGGCCGCCAACGTTGTCGTCAATGCCGCCGGCGCCTGGGCCAACCGGCTCAGCGTCGATCTCGGCCTGCCGCTGCCGATGGCGCCGGTGCGCAGCCAGTACTGGATCAGCGAACCGGCACCGATCTTTCCACCCGACGGTGCCATTGTCCTGCTGCCGGCGATCCGCGCCTATGCCCGGCCCGAAGTTGGTGCGCTGCTCTTCGGCATCCGCGAGCGCCAGCCGGCGGTCGCCGACGCGCGCACGCTACCGGCCGACCTCGCCGGCTTCGTCTTCGACCCCGACGACGCCGACGGCTGGGCCAACCTGGCCGAAGGCGCCGACGAACTGGCGCCGTATTTCCCGGGACTGAACACGCTGGGCATCGCCCATTACCTGACCGGGCCGAGCAATTACACGCCCGACCGGCAACTGGTGCTCGGCGCCGCGCCGAATATCGCCGGGCTGTTCGTCGCCGGCGGCTGCAACGGCTCGGGCATCAGCTTCGCTGGCGGCGTCGGCCGCCTGATCGGCGAACTGATCCGCGGCGCCGCGCCCTTTGTCGATCCGCAGCCCAGCGCCCCGGGCCGGCGCGGTGTGTTCGACCCCTATGCCCCCGACTTCCTCGCCGCCTGCGCCGCCGCGCGGGCTGGAAAAACATCCGGCTGACCCGCCGCCACCTCACGGAGATATCCCATGCAACAACAACTCGAAGCCGTCATTTTCGACTGGGCCGGCACCACGGTCGATTTCGGCTCCTTCGCGCCGACCCAGATTTTCGTCGACGCCTTTCGCGCCGCCTACGATTTTGACCTGACGCTGGCCGAAGCGCGCGGCCCGATGGGCCTGGGCAAGTGGCAGCATATCGAGGCGCTCGGCCGCGACCCGGCGGTCGACGCCCGCTGGCGGGCGCAGTTCGGGCGGCCGATGAACAACGCCGACATCGACCATATCTACCAGACCTTTCTGCCACTGCAGGTCGAGCGCGTCGGCGAACACGCGGCGCTGATTCCCGGCACCCTGGAAACGGTCGCCGCCTTGCGTGCGCGCGGCCTAAAGATCGGTTCGACCACCGGCTACCCGCGCCAGGTCATGGAAAAACTGATGCTCGCTGCCGCCGCCAACGGCTACGCGCCGGACTGCACGGTCTGCGCCGACGACCTCGCCGCCGGCGCCCGCCCCGGCCCGTGGATGGCGCTGCAATGCGTGCTCGACCTGAAGATCGGCAAGGTCGCCCACTGCATCAAGGTCGACGACACCCTGCCGGGGATCGCCGAAGGCCGCAACGCCAGCATGTGGACGGTCGGCCTGATGCTCTCCGGCAGCCCGGCCGGGATCACCGAGGCCGAATTCGCGGCGGCAACGGCGGCTGAACTGGCGACCCTGCGTGCCCGCATCGCCCCGGAGTTCACCGCCGCCGGTGCGCATTACGTCATCGACACGGTCGCCGACCTGCTACCGGTGCTGGACGACGTTGAGCGCCGACTGGCGGCCGGCGAACGCCCTTAAGGCGTATTCACAGCAAGTGGCGGAATCTCGCGTGCAGCCCCCGCCTCTGCACCGAAGCCGCGGACGGGGGCCCGTACAGGCACCCCGCGACCTCAGTTGCCGCCCATCGCCATGCCGGTCGCCTCGACCGCGACGATGGCCTTGGCCTGGTTGAGGTCGTCGGCGTAGCCGCTGGCGTAAAGCAGACAGGCCAACTGGTTGGCGAGCGGCTTGGGCAGCGGCAACTGCTTGTCGAGGACGCGCCGCATCCAGCGCGCGGTACTCGCCGCGTCGATCGCTTCGGGCAGATTGGGCAGCCCGCGCAAGCTGTCATGTTCGGCTTCGAACAGGATGTCGACCTGGCCCTGGCTGACCAGTTCCAGGCGCGGCCGGCGCTTCGGATTGGCATAGGGTTCGCCTTCGCTGCCGCGCAACAGCAGGGCGCGCTGGCCACGCTCGAGCAACAGGGCGCGCATCAGGTCGATGTAGTCGGGATGCGTTGCCGGGGCGACCAGCACCGCTTCGCCGACAAAGGGATTGATCAGTTTGACCAGGCTGTGCGCACTGTTGCGCACGCCCATCCGGCCGCGCAGCGCCAGCAGATTGTGCAGGCCGGGCGAGAAGGCGTTGAGCGGCAGGAAAACCAGGCCTTCGGCGCTCAGCGTCTGCTGTGCCTGTTGCACCGAGCCAACCGGCAGATGGCCAAGTTCGCGGAAGATCTGCGCCGTGCTGACCCGGCCGAAGCCTTCGAGCAGGCCGTGCACCAGCACCGGCACACCGAAACGCTGCAGCAGCAGCGCCAGCAGCGGCGTCAGGTTGGCCTCCTTACGCGCCCCGTTGTAGCTGGGCAGAACCACCGGCCGCACCCGGCCGTGCGGCATCACGAGGCGGTGCATGCGCTGGTCGCTGGCGTCGAGGAAGCCCAGCATCTCCTCGATCGACTCACCCTTGACCCGCAGCGCGATCAGGATGGCGCCCAGTTCCAGGTCGGGCACGCCACCGTCGAGCATCGCCGCATAGACCCGGCAGGCTTCCTCCCGGGTCAGATCCCGCGCGCCTTCGGCGCCGCGTCCGATTTCCTTGATGTATTGTGCGTAACTCACGGTCTCCTCCGTTGCGGTTTTTGTGTGTCATGGCTGTGCTGGATGATCGGCGCTGCGCCGGCGTAACGCCGCTTGACGAAAAGGCCCAGCGCATGTCGCGACTTGCCCTCTTTTCAGACATGACATTGAACTCACCAGCCTATACGCAACAGGCATGCCAAGCTTGAAAATCAATGAGATGGATGAAAAAGAGGGAAATTCACGCGGTGAATTTCCCTCTTTTGGTGCATCCTGAAGCAGCAACGTTCCTATTTGACGCGCTGCAGCTTCGGCCGCCCGCCTTCCGGCGGCGGCTCGGGGGGCTCATCGAGCACCGGCGCTGCCGGTGAGGGCGCAGCGACGGAAGCCTCGCCATCGCCAACCTCGAAGGCCATGCCGGCACCGTTCTCGCGCGCGTAGATGGCGGCAACCTGGGCCACCGGCACCGAAAGCTCACGCGCCACGCCACCGAAACGGGCCTGGAACTCGATCAGTTCATTGCCCATCTGCAGCTTGTTGGTGGCACCAGGTCCCAGATTCAGGACGATCTGGCCGTCCTTGACGAACTCGCGCGGCACCAGTGTGCGACCATCAACGTGGACTGCGATGTAGGGCGTGAAGCCGTTGTCGCAGCACCATTCCCAGATGGCGCGCAGCAGGTAAGGTTTGGTGGACGGCAGTTCCATCGCTTACTTGCGCATCGCCTTTTCCGACGGCGTCAGCGCGTCGATGAAGCCCTGGCGGCTGAAGATACGCTCGGCGTACTTCATCAGCGGCGCGGCAGCCTTGCCAAGATCGATGCCGTAATGGTCAAGACGCCAGAGCAAGGGGGCGATGGCGACGTCGAGCATGGAGAATTCGTCGCCCAGCATGAACTTCTGCTTGTTGAAGATGGGCACGATTTCAGTCAGACGGGCCTTGATTTCCTGACGCGCCTTGTCGGCGGTCTTGCCGTTCTTCTCGATGACTTCCATGTGCGAGAAGATTTCGCGTTCCATGCCGATCAGCAACTGACGGGCCCGGGCGCGCATGATCGGGTCGGCCGGCATCAGTTGCGGATGCGGAAAGCGTTCGTCGATGTACTCGTTGATGATGTTCGGCTCGAACAGCACGAGGTCGCGCTCGGCAAGCACCGGCACCCGGCCGTGCGGATTGACCGCAGCCATCTCGTCGGCCTTGGAGAAAAGATCGACGTCGATGACCTGAAAATCCATGCCCTTTTCGTACAGGACGATGCGGCAACGGTGACTGAAGGGGCAAGTGGTGCCCGAGTAGAGGTTCATCATGTTTAACAGCCCTCAAAAGAGATTCGGCACCGGGGGCCGACCGAAGTCGAACCCACGATGCCGTCAAGGGATCCTGAAGGGATCAGTGAATGTCTTTCCAGTATTCCTTCTTCAGAGCGTAGGCAACGACGAAGAGGATGACCAGGAAAATCAGCACGAAGATGCCGAGTGTCTGGCGGTATTCCTGTTGCGGTTCGCCCATCCAGACCATGAAGCCGACCAGGTCGGAAACCGCCTTGTCGTATTCCGCCGGGCTCATCTTGCCGGGAACGGCCAGTTCAAGCTTGTGCGACTCGTGGTTCATCACCTGGGTACCCTGCAGTTCCCAGAGGACGTGCGGCATGCCGACCGCGTCGAAGGCCAGGTTGTTCCAGCCGGTCGGGCGGTTGTCGTCCTGATAGAAGGTGCGCAGGTAGGTATACAACCAGTCTGCACCGGCCTTCGGGGCACCGGCATCACCACGGGCGCGGGCAATGATGGTCAGGTCGGGCGGCGTCGCGCCGAACCATTTCTTCTGCTCGTCGTAACGCGCAGCAACCGTCATCAGATCACCGATCTTGTCGCTGGTAAACATCAGGTTTTCCTTGACCTGAGTTTCGGTCAGGCCAAGGTCCATCAGGTTCTTGTAGCGCATGTAGGAGGCGCTGTGGCAGCTCAGGCAGTAATTGACGAACAGCTTGGCGCCGTTCTGCAAGGCGGCCTTGTCGCTGATCGAGCCCGGCCACTTGTCAAGATGGAGGCTGCCACCGGAAGCAAAAGCCAGGACGGGGGCGAAGAGCAATGCGATGAGAAATTTTTTCATGTTATGCATCCTCTCACTTCATCGTGACGCGTTCGGGAACCGGCTTGAACTTATCCATCCGGGACCACCACGGCATGCCGAGGAAGAAGGCGAAATAGAAGACCGTGCAAACCTGCGATACCAGTTCGCCCATCGGCGACGGCGACAGGGTGCCGAGGTAACCGAGGATGAAGAAGCAGATCACGAACAGGGCGACCATCACCTTGGTGATCGGGCCGCGATAGCGGATCGAACGCACCGGACTGCGATCCAGCCAGGGCAGGAAGGCGAAGACGACAACCGACGCGCCCATCGCTACAACGCCCCAGAACTTGGCGTCGAGGCCGAAGAAGTTCCAGACCATGGCACGCAGGATCGAGTAGTAAGGCGTGAAGTACCAGACCGGCGCAATGTGCGGCGGGGTCTTCAGCGGATCGGCCGGGTAGAAGTTCGGCGTCTCCAGGAAGTAACCACCACCTTCCGGCGCGAAGAACATCACGGCGGAGAAGGCCATCAGGAAGACGACGACGCCGACGATGTCCTTGACCGTGTAGTACGGATGGAAGGGGATGCCGTCGAGCGGAATGCCGTGCTCGTCCTTCTTTTCCTTGATGTCGATGCCATCCGGGTTGTTCGAACCGGTTTCGTGCAGCGCCAGGATATGGGCTGCGATCAGGCCGATCAGCACGAGCGGGAAGGCGATCACGTGGAAGGAGAAGAAACGGTTCAGGGTCGCGTCGCCGACGATGAAGTCGCCGCGGATGATCAGCGAAATATCGTTGCCGACCACCGGGATGGCGCCGAACAGGTTGACGATCACCTGTGCGCCCCAGTACGACATCTGGCCCCAGGGCAGCAGGTAGCCGAAGAAGGCTTCGCCCATCAGCACCAGGAAGATGCCGACGCCGAACAACCAGGTCAGTTCACGCGGCTTGCGGTAGGAACCGTAGATCAGGCCACGGAACATGTGCAGATAAACCACGATGAAGAAGGCCGAAGCCCCCGTCGAGTGCATGTAGCGAATGATCCAGCCACCGGGCACATCGCGCATGATGTACTCGACCGAGGCGAAGGCGACCGGCACGCCGGCAGCGTTCAGTGCGGCATCCGGCTTGTAGTGCATGACCAGGAAAATGCCGGTGACGATCTGGATGACCAAGACCAGCAGGGCCAGGGAGCCGAAGAAATACCAGAAATTGAAATTCTTCGGTGCGTAGTATTCGGAAAGGTGTCCCTTCCACATCGAGGTTGCCGGGAAGCGCGCATCAACCCATTCCAGCACGTTGCCGGCCAGCGAACCATCGGACTTGTACTTCTCGTAAATTCCCCCAGCCATGTCATGCCCCCTTCTTGTCTTCGCCGATCAGGATACGGGTATCCGTCAGATACATGTGCGGCGGAATTTCGAGATTGGTCGGCGCCGGCTTCGCCTTGAAGACGCGCCCCGCGAAATCGAACGTGGAACCGTGGCACGGGCAGAGGAAGCCGCCCAGCCAGTCGGCCCCCATGCCTTCTTCGACACCGGCCTTGAACTTGGCGCTCGGCGAACAGCCCAGGTGGGTACAGATACCGATCACGACCAGCATCTTTTCCTTGATCGAACGGGTCGCATTGGCCGCGTATTCCGGTTGCTGCGAAGCCACTTCGGAGTTCGGATCAGCGACCTGTTCGGCCAGCTTGGGCAAGGTCTCCAGCATTTCCTTGGTCCGATTGATGATCCAGACCGGCTTGCCGCGCCATTCGACGGTCATCATCTGACCTTCCGCCAGTTTGCCGATTTCGACTTCGACCGGTGCCCCCGCTGCCTTGGCACGTTCGGACGGAAGCAAACTGGAGACGAACGGGACAAGCGCGCCGACCGCGCCCACCCCGCCGACGGCTGCGGTGGCGACGATCAGCCGGCGCCGCCCGCAGTCCACTTTTCCTTGATTGCTCATAACGCTGACCCCTAAAGGAATTGAATGGGTTTAGAAACAAACGCTAAATTATACGCCAACGGAACCCTCGATAAAAGCGGCTGTCGAATAACACTTAACCGGCAAGCACCCTCCGCTCGCGCAAGGCCTGCGCCAGAGTGCCGCTATCGACGAATTCCAGTTCACCGCCGACCGGCACCCCACGCGCGATCCGCGTCACACCCACTCCCTGCGACTTGAGCATCGTCGTGATGTAGTGTGCAGTTGCCTCGCCTTCGTTGGTGTAATTGGTCGCCAGAATGACCTCCCTGACCTGCCCATCCGTCGCGCGGGCAAGCAGGCGATCAAGTTCCAGCTGTCGCGCACCGAGGCCGTCAAGCGGCGAAATCCTGCCCATCAGCACGTAATACAAGCCGTGGTAGGCCAGGGTCTGCTCCATCATGTTCATGTCCACCGGCGTCTCGACCACGCACAGCAGACTCGGGTCGCGCTTTGGCGATGCGCAGCGCTCGCAGATTTCGAGTTCGGTCAGCGTGTTGCAGCGCCGGCAGTGCCGTATGGCCTGCAAGGCGTGCTGGATCGCGTTCCCCAGGCGCGCAGCCCCAGCACGATCATGTTGCATCAGATGGTAGGCCATGCGCTGCGCCGACTTCGGGCCAACCCCGGGCAAACAGCGCAGGGCTTCAATCAGCGCATCAAGTCCGCCATTGCTCACGTCAGAACGGCAGCTTCAATCCCGGCGGCAGATTGAGACCGGCGGTAAAGCCCGCCATCTTTTCCTGCGACAGCGCCTCCCCTTTACGCACGGCATCGTTGACGGCCGCCGCCAGCAGATCTTCCAGCATCTCCCGATCATCCATCACCGAGGGGTCGATGCTGACCCGCCGCACATCGTGCGCGCAAGTCATCAGCACCTTGACCATACCGGCACCGGCCTGGCCTTCGACCTCGACCTGCGCCAGTTGCTCCTGCGCCTTCTTCATGTTTTCCTGCATCATCTGGGCCTGTTTCATCAGGCCACCCAGACCACCTTTGATCATCAGCAATCTCCGTCAAGCAATAGGTTTAATGGAAGAATCAACGATCGTCGCCCCAAGTGTGGCGATCACATCCTGAACGAACAAATCCTGTCCGATCGCCTGCTCGGCATTTTCCTGGCGCTCCTGGCGCTGGCGACCAGCAGTGGCCGCCGGGGTTTCAGCAGTTGGCGCCCCCAGCTCGATTTTCAGCACGATCGGTCGGGAGAAATGCTGAACGAGCGCCTGCTGCAACTTCTCCGGCGCCGGCTTCATCTGCAGATGCGCTGCGTTATTCGCCAGCCGCAGGAGACAGTGACCTTCGCCAAGCTCCCGCAATTCGCAATTCAGGGCAAGTTCCCTGGCCAAGCCGGTAAGCGGCAGGGCGGCCACGATATCGTGCCAGCCGTTTGTACCGGCATCCTCTGCCGCCGGCTCCGGACGCCTTGCCACAGGCAGCGCCTCCTGCACCACCTCGGCGGGTCGCTGGGCTGCCACTGGCGAGCGCGTCGGCGCCGGGCTCGAGCGCATCGCCGAAACGACCTCCGGTACGCTGCGCGGCCGAAAGGTATGCAGGCGCAGCAAGGTCATCACGAAACCAGCGTATTCATCAGGTGCCAGCGGCAGTTCTGCCCGCCCGACATTGACGATCTGATAGGCCAGCTGGACGAACTCAGGGGAGAGTGCAGCAGCCAGCGCGGCCAATCGCTGACGCTCGGGATCATCATCATCGAGCATACCTGGCGCACACTGAATCACCTGCAGGCGGGTCAACAAGGCCGCCAGCTCCTGCAAGGCACTGGAAAACGACAGGCTGCGCAGTGCCAGCATCGCTGACTGCTGCATCAGCGCCGACGCGTCGCCGGCCTGCAAGGCCTCAAGCATGGAAAACAGATAGTCCTGATCGACGTTACCCAGCATCGCCCGGACCTGGACTTCATCGACCCTGCCTGCGCCGTGCGCTATCGCCTGATCGAGAAGGGAAAGCGCGTCACGCATGCTGCCGGCTGCGGAACGGGCAAGCAGCGCCAAGGCCGGCGGCTCAAAGGGAATTCCTTCGGCTTGCAGGATGTGCGCCAGGTGCGAGGAAATCGCCAGTGCCGGCATCTGCTTCAGGTTGAACTGCAGGCATCGCGACAACACCGTTACCGGAATCTTCTGCGGATCGGTAGTCGCCAGGATGAACTTCACATGCTCGGGCGGCTCTTCAAGCGTCTTCAACATCGCGTTGAAAGCCGAGGTCGATAACATGTGCACTTCGTCGATCACATAGACCTTGAAACGTCCCCGGGTCGGCGCATAAATCGCGTTCTCCAGAAGCTGACGCATCTCGTCGACGCGCGTATTGGTCGCCGCATCCACCTCAAGCAGATCAACAAAACGACCGGCATCGATTTCCTGACAAGCCGAACATTTGCCACAAGGCGATGGCGTGATTCCGGTTTCGCAATTGAGCGATTTGGCGAGGATGCGTGCCAGCGTCGTCTTGCCTACACCGCGTGTTCCCGTAAAAAGGTAAGCGTGATGCAGTCGTTGCTGGGACAAGGCATGGGTCAGAGCACGTACAACATGCTCCTGGCCAACGAGTGTCGAAAAATTGCGCGGCCGCCACTTTCGCGCGAGAACCTGGTAACTCATGCGCCCCACACCAAAAGCAAAAATGAAAGTGGCGAGCCTAACCCCCGGCACTTGCAGTAAACGGCTGTGGCTGCTTCCTTCCGGACCTGACCAGGTTCACCATCCTGCAATGCGGGGAGACCCGCCGGTGTGGATTCTAACACAGAGCGCTAACGTAGCAGTTGCTGGCGCTGGAATAATTCTGACGCGTAGACGGCAAAAGGCCCCGCCTAGAGGACTAGGTGGGGCCTTTTGGGATGGGGAGCCTGGCGGTGACCTACTTTCGCGAGCGAGAAGCTCACTATCATCGGCGCGTTTCTGTTTCACGGTCCTGTTCGGGAAGGGAAGGGGTGGGTCCAGAAGGCTATTGC
>NZ_JAYREB010000006.1:0-197873 GCF_041909095.1 Azonexus sp.
CGACGCACTGAGCTTTCCCTGAGCGACGGCGGCGCTGACCAGCATGTCGAGGTCAGGTTCGACGATGCGCACACAACCGCCATTGACCGCTTCGACGATCTGCGGATTGGTATCAACCCCATGCACCACTATCCCGCGTGACGCGAGAACCGCGGCGGTGGGCAGGCCGATGTAGCCCAGCCCCACCATGCAAACTTTCCTGTCGCGCCAGCGACTATGCATGAATCATCTCCTGTGCTGCTTGCAAACCAAGGAAGGCGCGGATTTCTCCGACGATGCGCGCGCTCGCGCACCCATCCCCATAGAGCTCGCGCTTCCTGGCCATGACTGAATAACGCGCCGGGTCTTCGAGCAACTCGACAACGCTTGTCACAATCTTATGCCTGTCCGTACCGACAAGGCGAGAGCTCCCGGCAGCCACCGCCTCCGGACGCTCGGTGCAATCGCGCATCAACAACACCGGCTTGCCCAGGAAAGGTGCCTCTTCCTGCACCCCGCCGGAATCGGTCAGAATCAGGTAAGCCTGCCCCATCAGAAAGACGAATTCCTGATATTCAAGGGGTTGCAGCAGCGCCACGTTGGGCAGATGCGCCAACCAGTGGCGAACCGGTTCCTGAACGTTGGGATTGGGATGGACCGGAAACACGAAATCCACTGCCGGATAACGTGCCGCAAGCTCGGCAATTGCCTGGCCAATCCGCTGAAAGCCCTCGCCGAAGTTTTCACGGCGATGCGCGGTGACCAGAACCATACGCCGGCCGCCAGCCAGAAAGGGAAAACGCTCGCCCAACTTCTGCTGCAACACAGGCGTATCGCTCAGATACTGCTGCACCCAGACCAGAGCGTCGATGACGGTATTGCCGGTAAGGCGGATGTCGGATTCCGGAACACCTTCACCCAGCAGGTTGTCGCGGGCCGCCGGCGTCGCAGCGAAATGCCTGGCCGCCAGCCGGGTCACCATGCGCCGGTTCCCTTCTTCCGGCCAGGGGGCGAGAAGATCGTCGGTACGCAAGCCGGCTTCAACATGAAATACCGGTACCCGCCGGTAATACGCGGCCAGGGCCGCGACCAGCGTGGTTGTCGTATCGCCCTGGACGATCAACAGGTCAGGCTGGAATTCGGCGAGCACCTGGTCCAGCCCCTGCATTGCCATCGCCGACAAAGCAGCAAGACCCTGATTCGGCTGCATCAGATCGAGGTCGTAATCGGGCGTAATCCCGAACAGGCCCAGCACCTGGTCGAGCATCTCCCGGTGCTGGGCCGTCACGCAAACCTTGACCGCGAGGTCGGCACACCCCCTAAGCTGGCAAACCAGCGGCGCCAGTTTGATCGCTTCCGGCCGGGTGCCGAAAACGACCAGAACCCTGGCCGGCGTCCTCATAGGCCGAACGCAACCTTGGCGACGACAGCAATCTGGTAGATGACCTGACTGATGCCACGGGCAATTTCAACACTCTTGCTTTCCACCTTCGGCAGCACCAGGATCTGGTCGCCAGCGCGCAGCTTTGGCCCGCTGGACCAGAACGCGCGATCGCCCTCGGTATCCTCGAAGCTGCCGTCACGATGGGCGATGATCACGCGCGAGGTGTCGGCGCTTTGCGAAAAGCCCCCGGAGGCCTTGATGTAATCGTCGAGCGAGAAATTCGCGTCATGGGCGACCGCGTTCGGGAATACCACTTCGCCGCTGACCAGGACCAGACCGTCGTTCTTCGGCACCCGGATGACGTCCCCGTTTTCCAGCAGCAGACTGTCGCGATCTTCCGACCGGGCCACGATCACCTGACCACGAGGCTCCAGGTACTTGGCTCGCTCCACCCATTGCAGCATCAACTCGGCTTCGTCCTTGCGCAGGCGGGATTCTTCGTTGGTCGAGGATCTTGCAGTCAGCACCGAGGTTTCGAGGTTTCTCAGCGCCGCCTGCAGCATTTCCCGCTGCCGTTCCTTGACGCTGAGTCGAACCAGCTGCAAGTTGTCGCGATCCGCGTTGTCGGTGAATTCAATGCGCCCGATCAATTCACCAAACTTGGCACCATAGGGCAAAACATATTCCTGCGGGCTCTGGTGTTCGCCCTCGACACGCACCGTGATCGTGCCCGGCTTCTTGTCGGCAGTGAAGACCAGGGCATCGCCATTTTGCAGGACAACGCCGGCCGCCTTGTCCAGAGGATAATATTCGGTATTGAGCACTTCCCCGGTATTGCGCACCACGCGCACGTGCGTCGCCTCCGGCTTGGGCTTGGCAATGCGTGCCAGGTCTGCCACGGTCCGCGTCTCGGCGGAGAACTCGAAACGTCGCTCGTTGCTCACCAGCCCGCTGACCTTGACCGTCGATTGGCGCGGCTGGACGAAGATGACGTCACCTTCCGCCAACTGGATCAGCGGCATGCGCCCTTCCAGCAAAAAATTATAGAGATTGATTTTTGCCCGCTCCAGATCGCCGCGCTTGACAACCACGTTGAGGAAGGAGCCCCGCTCAAGGTCAATGCCGCCGGCGCGATCCAGATAGGAAAGCAAGCTGTCCATGCTGGTGCCATCGTACAGGCCAGGCCGATTGACGTTGCCCCCAACAAAGACCCGCACCGGCTGCGGCGCTGCCAGACTGGCGTAGCAACCGACATTGGCCCGGAAAATCCGCTTGGTCGCCGCTTCGACCTTGGTTTGCAGATTCTTGTTGGTCACGCCGAGCACCTTGACCGGGCCAACTTGCGGGATGAAGACATTGCCCTGGGCATCGACTTCGAGCACGCCGTCGAATTCGTACCCCCCCCAGAGGCGGAGCTGGATCTGGTCGCCGATCATCAGCGCATAGTCAGGATTGAAGCGTCCCGGACTCTGCTTGGAAAAGGTTCCGGTAAAAAGATTACCCCCAAAGACTTCATGGTTCGGATTGGCGGTGACAGCCAGCGGTGGCGGCGGGTTGTCCAGCGGCTTGACGGCGGGCGCGCTATCCTTTTTGACCGGCTTCTCGCCCCCCGGAGACTGCGGTTGCAGCAGAAAACTGGAAGCGCGCGCCGTCGAATCCTGCGTTT
Organism: Azonexus sp.; assembly: GCF_041909095.1. Classification (GTDB taxonomy): domain Bacteria; phylum Pseudomonadota; class Gammaproteobacteria; order Burkholderiales; family Rhodocyclaceae; genus Azonexus. The sequence continues at coordinate 3,030 of NZ_JAYREB010000006.1, forward strand.
GTCCGGTTGCCGCGTTGAGTCCGGCGAAAAGGAGGCCCGCGATGAGCAAGCCGGTTCGAATCGATTTTTGCATGACGATCAATCCCTATGATCCCGAATGATGGCTGCCAGCAGATGCACGATCCCCGCGATCAGCAGGATGGTCAGGGCAAATGCGACGATGTTGTAGAGGCGCCGTGGCTGCAGCGGATAATCAGGCAGGGACGGCGATTGCAGGACGGCAACCTTCTTCAGCGTGCGCATCGACTCGATCCGCCCTTTTTCCAGCGCGGTAAGCGCCGACTTGTAAACATCCTCGGCGAATTTGGCCGCCATCTCCAGGCGCTGGTACTCTTCCAGCATGACGTTGAGCGTTTTTGCATTGGGCGATGTCAGTCGCCCCTGTTCCTGCACGATCTGCTTTTCAATGGCCTGTATCTGCAGATTGAGATCAACGATACCCGGCGCCTGCGGGCTCAGGTAACCGAGCATCGCGGCACGCCTTGCCTTGAGATCCGTCAGTTGTGCTTCGAGCCGGCTCACCGTCGTCTGCAAGGTTTCTGCCATCGCTTGCGGCGAAAGGATGCCCTTGGCGTTCTGATAAGCCACCAGTTCGCGACGCGCCGCAATGGCCCGCTGCCCCATCTCCTCCACCTGCTTTTCCAGGAAGCGCACCTGGTCACGCGCTACCGCGTGCCCCAGTTCGTTCATGTAACGCTCGCCCTCGGCAACCAGCAGATCAGCGATCGCCTTGGCCATCTCCGGCGTGTAGGCCTGGACCTTGATCGACAGCAGACCGGAATATTCATCCAGCTCGATACTGGTCCGGGAAAGGTAATGTTCGTGGAACATTTCCAGCTCGGTATCCTTGCCCCACATGCGCGTCAAAAAATCCCGCGCTGAATCGCTGTAATGCTTGCGTAGATCAAGTTTCTCATCGAGTTTCTTCAGCATGTCGATGGAGCGCAGATATTCGCGCAGCATCAGCTGATCCTGCTTGTTGCCGCCAACACCAGTCAGTAGTGCCCCGAAATCGACGTTGGCTGCGCCAACCATGTCGGTACGGCTAATTTCTACGGAGGCCTGCGACACATAGCGATCAGAGGCAATGATCCCCCAGTAGATTGCCGCCAGAACGATCAGGGTCGTCGCCACAACGAAGGTCTTTTCGAGCAATACTTCCGGCCCGAGCGCCTCGCTGATGCGGTCGATCAAGGCACGAATACGCCTGACCCGGGGATTTTCCTTCAGCTTTTCAATCATGACTTGATACTTTCGTGATAATTCCGGAGGGCCTCTTCAAGATCATCAAACCAGTGAGCCTGTCCCTGATGCAGCCAGATTCCTGCCTGACAGAATTCGCGCAAAGTCCCATCACTGTGAGAAACCATGATCAAACTGCGTTTTTCCATAAGGTTTCTAAATGCGGCTGACGCCTTCGCCTTGAATGACCTGTCGCCAGCGGAGGTAACCTCATCTGATATATAGACATCAAATTCAAACGCCAAAGAAATCCCGAACTTGAGTCGAGAACGCATACCTGATGAATAAGTTTGAACCGGTTCATCAAAGTACCTTCCAATTTCGGCAAAATCCTGAATGAAGGAAATCTTCTCCTCCATATCTTTATCATGGCCAAAAATACGGCATACGAACTTGGCATTTTGGCGCCCAGTCAGGTCAAGATGCAGGCCACCAACCAGGCCCATGGGCCAAGACACCCTACAGTTTCGTACGATTCTGCCGCGATTAGGTGTATCGCTACCGCCAATCAAGCGCAAAAGCGTCGACTTGCCGGCGCCATTCTGGCCAATCAGCCCCACACTGACATTTTTTGGAATATTCAGGCTAACCCCGCGAAGAATCCATGGGCCAGGACCGTGATCCGTCAGGTAGCGCTTGTAAACGTTGTCAACCAGGATCATTGAGCAACCACTCGTTCAGCAAAACGTAATTGCAGTACAAGACCGAAAAATATCGACACCAAAGCCCACAGATAAACATAAGACATATCGAGGCCTTGAATTACATGGTAACTCGAAGAAAAACCCAAGCGAATTGTTTCAAGCGCATGCACCAAGGGGTTATATGCCAACCATTGAGCATACGGGTGAGGAATCATCGCCACCGGAAAAATCACCCCTGAAGCCAGGTAAAGTGGCAGCATGAGAAAATTCAGGAAAACACTAGTCTCCTGAACCAGAACGATTGGCACCGAGGCAATCAAACCAAACCCCAACCCCAGCAACCATATTCCAAAAACACCAGAAAAAACCAGCAGCGGTTGTTCCGGAACAACATCATGGTGAAGCATCACCAAAATACCCAAGGCCACCAAACCGATCAACAGGTTCAAGAAACCATCTAGCGCGGCGCGGACAAAGACTGTATCGACGGGGCGAACCTGTCGGTAAACAAACATCGCCTGATTATCATCAATCGCCCACATGCTCTGCACTGCGGAACGCCGAAAAATAAAAAACGCCGATAATCCAACAACAATCCAAATATATGGATCTATCCCGGCAATAACTCTGTGGCGTATTTCAGCAAAAACAAAGGCCAGAAACGCCATGTGCGCCAGCGGTTCAGCAACAATCCAGAACCAGCGCCCCCGGCCACCACTGATCCGCGTCAGCGCCTCCCGCAGGAAAAGCGCCCGCCAGACCGAGAAGGTGATGCTGAGTGAGGAGCGATAAGGTTCGGCCATGGGGTTCAATCCGTGAGCAGGCGAATCGCCGTGTCGATGTGCGACTGCGTGTGCTGGCAACAGATGAAGAAACGCAATCGGGCAGCGCGTTCCTCGACTGCCGGGTAGATGATCGGCTGGACATTGACCCCACTGGCAAACAGCTTGCTCGAGCGTTGTACCGACTTGAGCGAAGAACCGATGATGGCGGGGGTCACGCAATAGCCTTGCGAATAGCCGGTATCGATACCGGCGGCACGCGCCGTGTCAAGAAAGTATTTGCCCATCTCACGCAGGCGGGTCACCCGTTCCGGTTCGCGCTCCAGAATATCCAGTGCGGTCCGCGCAGCCGCAGCCATCACCGGCGGCAAACCAACGCTATAGACGAAACCCGGCGCCGAATACTTGAGTATCTCGACGAGCGCCTTGTTCCCGGCAATATAGCCGCCACAACTGGCCAGCGACTTGCTGAGGGTTCCCATCCAGATATCGACGGCGCTGCCTGCCACCCCGAAATGCTCGTGCAGGCCCTTGCCGGTTTGCCCCAGCACGCCGAGGGCATGCGCCTCGTCAACCATCAGGAAAGCCCTGTAGCGGTTCTTGATGTCGATGAAGCGCGGCAGGTCCGGGATATCGCCATCCATGCTGTAAAGCCCTTCGATGACGATCAGCACGCGTTCGAAATTGCCGCGGATCTCGGCCAGGATGGCTTCCAGCGATGCTGGATCGTTGTGCTTGAAAGCGCGCCGCGTGGCACCGGAGAGCTTGATCCCTTCGAAGATGCTGTTGTGGCTGAGGCTGTCGTGAACGACGAGATCCTTGGGCCCGAACAAGGTGGCGATGGTGGTGACGTTGGTGGCATGCCCGCTGACGAATACCAGGCAATCCTCCACCCCATAGACGGCAGCCAGCGCCAGTTCGAGATCGCGCTGAACGGGACGCTCTCCCGCTACCAGTCGGCTGGCCGAAGGGGATGTACCGTAGCGCTCGAGGGCGTCGCGACAGGCCTGATTAACCCGCGCATCGCCAGACAATCCCAGATAGTTGTAGCTGGAGAAATTGATGTACGTCTTGCCGCCAATCTGCGACGTGGCGCCGGCCAGACCGTCGTGCGACTTGAAGAAGGGATTGTCGACCCCGAGTTTACGGGCGCCCGCTTGCTGCAGAAGGATCTTCTCGTAATCCGGATATTTGTCGAAGCGGCAGAATTCTTCGGGAATCCTGAGCGCCGCAGCCCCGGGAATCTGCGTACCAGGGGTGTCGTCACCCGCCCCCCGGCGATCGCGGAACTTGCGGATGAGCTGCTCCCTGGCCTGGCCAACGAGTCCGAGATTTGGCTTGGTCATGCGCTCAGTTGCTCCGCAAACAATTATTCAACTGTAACGCTTTTGGCAAGATTGCGTGGCTTATCGACATCCGTTCCCTTGACCAGCGCCGCGTGGTAAGAAAGTAATTGTAATGGAACGATGTGAAGCACCGGTGAAAGCTGCCCGTAATGTTCCGGCAACTGAAGAATATGCACCCCCGGACTTTCCTGAATTTCCGAATCTGCGTCGGCAAAAACGTACAACTCGCCCCCCCGCGCCCTGACTTCCTGCAGGTTGGATTTCAGTTTTTCCAGCAATTCATCGTTGGGCGCGACGGAAATCACCGGCATCTCCGAATCGACCAGCGCCAGCGGACCATGCTTGAGTTCTCCTGCAGGATAAGCTTCGGCATGGATGTAGGAGATTTCCTTGAGTTTGAGCGCCCCCTCCAGGGCAATCGGATAGTGACGACCGCGCCCCAGGAACAAGGCGTCGCCCTTATTGGCAAAATTCTGTGCCCAGCCGGCAATTTCAGGTTCCAGTGCCAGAACCTTGCCAACGGCAACCGGCAGATGACGTAACTCCTCAAGGTAACGGGTTTCGTCCGCCTCGCTCAACCGCCCCCGAAGTTTGGCCAGAACCAGAGTAAGAACGAACAGGGCAACCAGTTGGGTAGTAAACGCCTTGGTTGACGCCACGCCGATCTCAGGCCCTGCCCGCGTCACGAAACGCATCGCACATTCGCGAACAATCGCCGACTCCGGGACATTGCAGATTGCCAGCGTCTTGTCGTGCCCACGACTTTTCGCATATTGCAACGCCGCCAGGGTATCTGCCGTCTCCCCGGACTGTGAAATGGCGACGACCAGCTGCCGAGGATTGGGGACAGACAAGCGGTAACGGTACTCGCTGGCAATCTCCACAGAACAAGGTATGCCAGCGATCCCCTCCAGCCAGTAGCGTGCGGTCAATCCGGAATGGCTGCTGGTCCCGCAGGCAAGGATGAGGACAGAATCGACCTCCCCCAGGAATTCCACGGCTGACGCACCAAATATTCCGGGCTGGACACTCCGGCTTCCGCCGATCATTTCGAGCGTATTGGCCAAAGCCTCGGGCTGTTCGAAAATCTCCTTCTGCATGAAATGCTGATAGGAACCGAGTTCCACCGCTGCCGCCGACAAGGCGGATACCGACACCGGACGATTCACCGCGCAGCCGTCGGCGCCGACGATGCGGATGGACCTGGGGGTCAATTCCGCGACATCGCCATTTTCCAGGTAGATCATGTTGCGTGTTACCTGCAACAGGGCGGAGGCATCAGATGCCGCAAAATTACCGTCCTCGGTCACGCCAAGAAGCAGCGGTGAGCCTTCGCGCGCGACGACGGTTCGATCCGGACAACGCTGGTCAATCACTCCGATGGCGTAAGCACCAACCAGACGCTTGCAGGCCATTTGGACGGCTGTGAACAGGTCTGGCTCGCTCCGCATGATCGACTCGATCAGATGCGCAATGCTTTCGGTGTCGGTATCCGAAGTAAACAGGTAACCCTGAGCACCGAGTTCCTCGCGCAAGCTCTCGTAGTTTTCAATGATGCCGTTGTGCACAACGGCAATGTGACCCGAGACATGTGGGTGAGCGTTGCGCTCCGATGGAGCACCGTGTGTCGCCCAGCGAGTATGCGCGATTCCGGTACCGGCACTGAGCCCGCTGGTTGCACCTTCCAGTTCTGCCACCCGCCCTACGGAACGGACCCGTTCGATTGACTGCGCGCCAACAAATGCCAGTCCTGCGGAATCGTAACCTCGATACTCTAGCCTTTTCAAACCTTCGACGAGTACGGGAATGATGTTTCTAACCGCCGCAGCAACAACAATGCCACACATGCCAATCGCACCTTTCAATCTCTCACCGCGCCCCTCGTTAAACGCGAGAAGCCACTGACACACTCAAATTCGAACCGCTGTCAGTCGGAAAGGAGCCAAATCGCACTCATCCCCGCGACCAATTATCAGAAATACTGCATCCGGTGCGAATCCTGTTTGGATATTGCACCGCACAAAAACACGGCGCGAAGAAGATATCACAAAAGCCATGCTGATGGCCTTGCCAGCGAAACCTCAGGTCCGCCGGCAGCAGACAGCAATCAACCGCGCGCATCTCCCCAGCGGTAAGGCGAATCGTCCTCGCCCAGGTAGTGTGCAACGCCATCGCGGCCGACGCAGTATTGCGGCGAGACGATCATCTCGCGCAGGCTCTGGGCGTCGCCGATGCGCGTGTATTCGAAGATGATGCAGCGTTCGATCCGCGTTCCGGAACGGATGTGGCTACCGTGGCCGATCCACGCCGGGCCGATGATCGACACCCCGGGATCGATGCGTACGTTGGAGCCGATGTGGATCGGCCCGACCAGCTTCGAACTTTCCCAGGCAATCGAGGTATTGAGACCGACCCAGACCCCCGGCTCGACTTCTTTACCGGGCATGTCCATCTGTGCCACTTCGCCGCGCAGCACGCGCTGCGAGACTTCCCAGTAGTCGTTGAGACGGCCGATGTCGATCCAGTTGAAAAAACGCTTCTGGGCGTAGAAGGGCAAGCCTTTCTCGACCAGTAGCGGGAACAGCTCGCTGCCGATGTCGAAGGGAACGCCTTGGGGAATCAGCTCGAGCACTGCCGGCTCGAAAATGTAGATGCCGGTGCTGGCCAGCCGCGACCTCGCCTCCTCCGGCTTCGGTTTTTCCTGGAAGGACAGCACCCGTCCATCATCATCGGTAACCACCACGCCGTAATTCGGTACATCTTCCAGCGGCACTTCCAGCGTCACCACGGAGGCCAGCGCGCCCTTGACCTTGTGTTCATGCAGCGCGGCACCGATATCGAGATCGACCAGGGCATCGCCGCAGATGACCAGCGTCGTTTCGTCGAAGAAACCGCCGAAATCCTGAATCTTGCGCATGCCGCCGGCCGAACCCATGGCCTTGGGGACGATTTCCCCGTGATCGCGGGCCCCTTCGAACGAGTAACCGAGGTTAACCCCCCAGCGCCGGCCATCGCCAAAGTAGTTTTCGATCTTGTAGTGATTGAATGCCACGTTGACCATGATGTCGCATATCCCGTAACGCTCGAGATGCTCGATCAGGTACTCCATGACCGGCTTGCCGAGGATCGGCACCATCGGTTTGGGCACGAACTTGGTCAATGGACGCACGCGCGTCCCCTGGCCCGCCGCCAGAATCAATCCTTTTGCCATTTTTTAGTCTCTTTTTCTAAAGCCAGACACACCGCCCGGTCTCTGCCTTGCCTTCGCGATTTATAGCGTCGGCATGCATGTTAACAGTATTTTACAAACAGGACCACGCAAACGTCACGCCGAGCAGCCGGCGCCAAGGCCATCGGGAATGCAGATTTCCGCATCCGGCAGGATCTGGCGCAGGCGGTCGCCCAGGGCCTGCTTGGCCTTCGCCTCGCCATGCACCAGACGAATCTGCCGTGGTGGATGACGCATGCGCTTGACGAAGGCGCAAAGGCCATCCTGATCGGCGTGGGCGGAATAGCCGCTGAGGGTGTGCACGGCGGCGCGGATGGTGTGGCGGCTGCCATCGAGATCGACATAGCCGCCGCGCGGTCCGAAATCCTGGATGGCCCGCCCCGGCGTACCGGCGGCCTGGTAGCCGACGAGGACGATGTCGTGCCGGGGATCGCCGATCATCGCCTTGAGGTAATTGACGATCCGCCCGCCGGCACACATGCCGCCGGCGGCGATGACGACGGCGGGACGGCCGCTGCGGCTCAGGTAGTCGACGGTCTGCCGGTGTTCGGCATGGCTATCGACGGTATAGAGCTGCTCGAAGGCCAGCGGATGACGCCCCTGCTCGACGCGGCGCCGGGCTTCGGCATCCCAGAGATGGCGCAGACGGACATGGGCGGCGGTCAGGCGCGCCGCCAGCGGTGAATCTACGATGATTTCGAGCGCCGACCAGTCGACTTCGGCATCCGCCTGCCGCGCCTGGCTGGCAATGATGCTTTCCAGATCGTAGAGGATTTCCTGGCTGCGTCCAACGCTGAAGGCGGGAATCATCACCGTGCCGCGGTTGCGCAGGGCGCGTTCGATCACCTGCCTGAGCAGCCGGCGACGTGCGGACCGCCCTTGGTGCAGACGATCGCCATAGGTGCTTTCAAGGACCAGCAGATCGGCCCGCCAGGGCGGACGCGGCGCCGGCAGCAAGGCGGTATGGGGAGCGCCGAGATCGCCGGAAAAGACGATGCGCCAGTCGCCACTGCTTGCGCTGGCGGCAAGCGCACCGGACAGCCGGACTTCGACGTAGGCGGAACCGAGGATATGACCCGCCGGATGCAGCTTGACCTGCCAGCCCGGCGCCGGCGCATGCCATTGCTTGTAGGGCAGCGCGACCAGCTGCTGCCGGACACGGGCGACGAGCCTTTCGATCAGGCTCTGGTCGGGGGTGATACCGACCTTCATGGCATCTTCCAGGACCAACGGCAACAGTTCCGCCGAGGCTTCGCTGCACAGGATCGGCCCGTCGAACCCGGCAGCCAGCAACCAGGGCAGTCTGCCGACGTGATCGACATGCACATGGGTGATCACCAGGGCATGTACGCCGGCAATCGGAAAATCGATCGCCGGCTGGCGGATTGAGGCGCTGTCCGCCGTTTCTTCGGCCCCCTGAAATAGGCCGCAATCAACAAGCAGCGCGCTCCCATCAGCCGCCCGGAGTTCATGGCAGGAGCCGGTGACACCCGAGGTGGCGCCATGGTGCAGCAGGGAAAAATCGTTCATCGCGTAATTCCATATGGATATCACGCGCCATGATAAACGGATAATTCAGCCGCTTCCAGCCAATCACCGGCACGGGGATTTCCCGCCGCGCCGGCTTCAGGCTCAGTTTTCCTTGCGGATGTCGGCGACCAGTGCGGCGATCATTTCCGGTGCGACATCCGCCGCATGCTGCGCCGCCATGCCGGCTGCCGTGCTGGCCAGGTCCGTCGCTTCTCCACCGCCGCCGAGACGCTCGACGATACGGTCGGTGACGCGGTCCACGGTCGGCCCCTCGTTCAGCATCATCGCCGGCACCTGGACGCCGAAGCGCTTTTCCAGGCCGAGGGCGAGTTCGACGCCCATCAGCGAATCGAGGCCGAGATCGTGCAACGAACGGCCGGCGTCGATGCGCTCGGGGTTGATCGCCAGCGTCTGCGCGACTTCCTGGGTGACCAGCGAACGCACCAGTTGCCTGACCTCATCCGGCGACTTGCCTTCGATCAGGCTGCGGAAGTCCTCGAGGTTCTCCGGACCGCTCGCCGCTTCGTCGCCGTTGCGCCAGAGCGCGGCGAAACGCGGGCTGTGACTGGACGGCAAGAGGCGCGCCAGCGTCGGCCAGTGGAAATCGGCCAGCGCCAGATTCGGGCTGCCGGCAACTAGCACTTCGCCGAGCATGGCAAGCGCCGTTTCCACCGCCAGCGGCGCCGCACCGAGACGGCTGGCGAGGCTGTCCTTGACCGCCTGATTGCGGGTCAGGTAACCGGCATCGCCGATCGGCCCCCAGCCGACGCAGGTCGCCGGCAGGCCGCTCTGGCGACGCAGCACGGCCAGCGCTTCGAGCCAGGTGTTGGCGGCGACGTAGGAAGCCTGCCCCGGGTTGCCGATGCTGGTGGTGATCGACGAGTAGAGGACGAAATGCTCGAGCGGACAGTCGCGCGTCAGTTCGTGCAGGTGCCAGGCGCCCTTGATCTTCGGTTCGAGAACGCGGGCGACGCGCTGGGCGTCGAGGTTGCCGAGCAGTGCGTCGTCGATCACCATCGCCGCGTGAAAGATCCCCTTCAGCGGCGGCAGGTCAGCCAGGCCGGCGAGCAATTGCGTCACCGCAGCACGGTCGGCGACATCGCAAGCGACGATGCGGACGCGGGCGCCAAGCGCTTCGAGCTCCTGGCAAACGGCCTCGGCTCCGGGCGTTTCGGCGCCGCGCCGGCTGACCAGGACGAGTTGCCCCGCGCCATGGCGGGCCAGCCAGCGGGCGGTTTCGAGACCGAAGCCGCCGACGCCGCCGGTCAAGAGGTAAGTGCCGGCAGTATCGAAGTGCGCTACGTGGCGCTGCGCGAACAACGGCTGGGCATCGACCCGCGCGTCCTCGAAGGAAACGACGACCTTGCCGATCTGCCGCGCCTGCTGCATGTAGCGGAAGGCGTCGACCACCTGTTCAGCCGGGAAGACGCGCGCCGGCAGCGGCGTCAGCACGCCGTCACGGAACAATGCCATGACTTCACCGAACAGGCGGGCGGCGAGCGCCGGCTTGGCAATCAGCAACTGGTCGGCGTCGATGCCGAAATAGCTGATGTTGTCCTTGAACGGACGCAGACCGATCGGCGTGTTCTCGAAGAAATCGCGCTTGCCCAGTTCGAGGAAGCGACCGAAGGGACGCAGGATCTGCAGGTTGCGGCGGATCGCCTCGCCGGCCAGCGAGTTGAGGACGACATCGACGCCCTCGCCGCCGGTCAGCGCCAGGATGTCCTCGGCGAAGGCCAGGCTACGCGAATCGAGCACGTGATCGGCGCCGAGCAGCTCGACGAAGAGGCGCTTCTCGTCGCTGCCGGCAGTGGCGAAAACTTCTGCGCCGAGATGGCGGGCCAGTTGTACGGCGGCGATGCCGACGCCGCCAGCGGCGCCGTGGATCAGCACGCGTTCGCCGGGCTGCAGGCAAGCCAGTTCGTGGAGCGCGTAATAAACGGTGAAGAAGACGGTCGGCACCGTCGCCGCGGCGGCGAAGGACCAGCCGTCGGGAATCGGCATCAGCGCATCTTCGCGGGTGATGACATGGCTGGCGAAGCAGGCGGAACCAAAACCCATCACCGGATCGCCGGGCCTGAAGCCGGTGACTTCGCTGCCGACCCGGCTGACCACGCCGGCAAATTCCAGCCCCAGGCTGGCGCCGGCGAAGCCGTGCTCGACCGCCTCGTCGGGCAGGAGACCCATGACGTACATGATGTCGCGGAAATTGAGGCCGGTCGCCCGCGGGCGGACTTCAATCTCCCTGGCGCCGAGCGTCGCGGCCGGCGTCTGCAGCCAGAGCAGGTTGCGCAACTGGCCGGGAACGCGGAAATCGAGGCGGTAGCGGGATTCACTTTCGGCAGCAGCCGGCGGCGCAGCGACCTGCGTCGCGCGCATGCGCAGCACCTGGCGCCCCGCCGGACGCAGGACGATCTCGCTTTCGCCATCGGGCTGCGTCAGTTCGGCGCACAGCGCGGCGACATCGCCAGTCAGCGGGCAGTCGATCAGTTGCAGCGTGAGTCCGGGCATCTCGTTCATGACCACGCGCGCCAGCCCCCAGACGGCGGCCAGCGCCGGCTGCAGCGGCAGTTCGTCGGCCAGCCCGTCGACCGGTGCTCCGCCGCCGAGCAGCAGGTGCAGCTGCGGCACCGGGCTAAGCGCGGCAAGCTGATGGACCAGTTCGAAGAAGGCCAGCGTCGGTTCCGTATCGTCGGCCGAGACAGCGGCCGGCAGCCAGACGAGGTGCGCCGGGCTGGCGGTGGCCGGCAGTTCGCTGGCAATTTCCACGGTCCTGCCGCTGGCGGCCAGGGCAGCCTGCAACGCGGCAACGCCGGCGGCAGCCGGCTCGGCGGCGAGCAGCAGCCAGGATTCGGCAACGGCGGGTGGCGCTTCCGGCATCGGCTCGACAGCGCGCGCGCCGCCCTCGGCCAGCAGCAGGTAACTGCCAGCGGCGAGGTCGGCGGCAGCCGGTTCGTACCAGAGCTGGCAATTGGCGAAACCACTGCCTTCGAGCAGCGCCTGCCAGGCGGCGGCGCCGGGCAGCGAGCGACCGGCGGCAAGGAGGCTGCCCGCCGGATCGCTGGCGCGTTCGCCGACGACAAGCAGGCCGCCTTCGGCCAGCACGCCCTGCAGCATGCCCAAGAGCGCGCGTGGATTGGTACTGGCCGACAGCCCATGACGCAGCAGGATGAGGTCGAAATCCCCGCCCTGCAGGGCGGCGGCGTCGAGGCGCACGGCCTCGGCGTCGAGCGCAGCGACCTGCACCCAGTCGTGCTCCTGGTAATCGCGGCTGAGGCGGTCGCGGATTTCGGGATCGGCCTGGGCAATCCAGTAGTCGATGCTGTTGGCGTCGATGGTGCTGGCGATCTGGCGCGGAATCGTCGTCACGCCGGCGGCGATTTCCAGAACGCGCAGGCGGCGCGTCGGGTCGCGTTGGCGCATCGCCTCAACGACCAGTGTTTCGCAGGCGACGCGAGCCGCCAGATAGCTCAGCGAATCGTCGTGCAGGGTTTCCCATTGCGGGCTGCGCGCGAGCGCCGCGGCAAGCGCGGCGGCGTCGCTGCGCCCGGCCAGGACGTCGGCAAGCCGGCTGCCGGCAGCGGCAACCAGGATCAGTTCGCCCAGGCTGTCCGGGTACTCGGCGAGCAGGGTGCGCCAGATTTCGGCTGGCGCCGGCAAGGCGTCGGCATCGAGTTCGGGAACGCCGTCATTGACCTGCAGCAGCTCCTGGCTTTCCAGCAGGCTGCGCGTCCAGGCAAACAGCGCCTGCTGCGCCTCGCTGGCAAAGCCCTCGCCGGCCAGGAAATGCCCGGCGCTTTCCGGCGCGTCATGCAGCAGCCCGGCCATCGCCTGCAAGGCATAGGCGGTGACCAGCGCATCGAGCAGCGGCAAGGCTTCGCCGATCGCCGACTGGCGCTGCAGGCGAGATTCCTGGGCGAGCAGTGCCTGATCGAGAATTGCCGGCCAGTCGGTGCCGCTGGCGAAGGCCGCCTGGCGCGTCGCCGACGGATGCGCCACCAGGGTCGGGACGATTTCCCAGGCCGCCGGTGCCGTCCGCCCTTCCCGGCGCAACGCCGCCGCGCGGAAGCGGCAGCCGGCGAGACGGGCGACACACTGGCCGACAGCGTCGAACAGTTCGAAATCGGCGAGCACCGAGCGCAGGCTGCGCTTGCGCAGCTGGGTGCGGAAAGCGACGACCGGCCCGGCACCAAGCCGCAATTGCAGGCGACCAACCTTGACCGGCAACAGCGGTACGCCGTTGCCGGATTCGATCTCCTGCCGATGGAAATCGAGCAGCGACTGGAAGCAGACGTCGAGTCTGGCTGGCGCCAGCAGCCAGTCGTCGGCATCGGTAACGGCGACGAACTCGCCGCTCAAGCGGACGTCGTCGTGGCTGGCACTGGCCAGGCCACGGAAGGCGCCGCCATAGTCGAGACCGAGTTCGCCAGCCAGGCGGTAGTGGGTGTCGTGATCAATGGCGATGGCCGGGTCGATGGCGACCAGCGGCCGCGTCGTCAGCGCCACGCTCATCGTGCCAAGCAGCCGGCCGGCGGCGTGCAGCGACCATTCGTCGTCGCTCAAGCGTTGCCGGCTACGGATCTGGAAGCTCCCGTCGCGCGGGTTAAGGTCGAGGCGGATGCTGCGCCCATGGGCTTCGTCGAAGACCACCGGCGAAATGATGTCGAGCTGTTCGAGTTCGATGCTGTCGCCGCCGTAGAACTGCTGCGACGCGGCCAGCGCCAGCTCGACGTAGGCGGCGCCAGGCAGAACGACGGCACCGCCGACGCGGTGCTCGTTGAGCCAGAGATCGACGCGCGGATCGAGCAGGTTTTCCCAGGCCGCCGGCGCATCCTTGAGCGCCCAGCCGAGCAGCGGATGAACCCGGTCGCGCTCGATCAGCCGGTAGCCCTCGGCAGTCTGCTCCTGCCAGTAGCGCTCGCGCTGCCAGGGATAGAACGGCAGCTCGACGAAACGTCCGGCGACCGGGAAAAGCGTGCCCAGACGGTCGACGCCGCCGAGCAGTTGCAGGCGCAAGACAAGTTCCTCGACCCGCTCTAGGCCATCGTCGTTCTTGCGCAGCGAAGGCAGCAGGCGCCCCGGGAGCTTGGCCGCCGCCAGGCATTCCTTGAGGTAACGCTGGAGAATTGCGTTGGGCGAAATCTCGACAAAAATGCCGGCCCCGGCCGCTGCCATGGCACCGACGGCATCGGCGAAGCGCACCGGCTGGCGGACGTTGTCCCACCAGTAGGCGGCATCGAGCGGCTGGGCGCAGACCTGGCCGGTCACCGTCGAGACGAACTGGGTGCGCGAAGCTGCCGCTTGCGGCGCGAAATCAGCCAGCGACGCCAGCAGCATTTCACGCGTCGGCTCCATCGCCGCGCTGTGGAAGGCATAGTCGAGCTCGAGCAGGCGGAAGGCGGCGCCGCGCGCGCGCAGCAGCGGCGACAGTTGTTCGAGCGCGGCGAGTGGGCCGGAAACGGTGAGGTTCTGCGGACTGTTGATGCCGGCGATCTCGATGCTTTCCAGGCCGTGCTCGGCAAGCAGGCTACGCAGGCTTTCCTCGCCGATGGCGACGGCGGCCATCCGGCCGGCGCCGCGAGTCAGGGCCTGGGCGGCGCTGCGCGCGCAGATGACGCGCACCGCCTCGTCACGGCTCAAGGCACCGGCCGCCCAGGCGGCAGCGATTTCGCCAACGCTGTGACCGGCAGTGAAATCGGCAACGATGCCCTGCTCGCGCAACAACATGGTCAGCGCATACTGCAGCGCGAACAGCGTCGGCTGCGCGACGCCGGTATCGTCCATGCGCGCGTCTGCGGCAGCAGCCTGCAGTTCGCCGAGCAGCGAGATTCCCGAGCCGGCCAGGACCGGTGCTTCCAGCTCCTCGATCAGTTGGCGGAAACGCGGGCTTTCGGCCAGCAGCATCTGCCCCATGCCGACCCACTGCGAACCGTTGCCGGCGTAGATGAAGGCAAGCTTGCCGGAAGCGGCGGGCGCTTCCTCGACCACACCGCCGGCCTCACCGCCTTCAGCGTAGCTCAGCAGCGCCTGCGCCGCCGACTGGCGGTCATCGACGCGCACGGCCAGACGCTGTTCGAGCCAGTCGCGGCGGTGCGCGGCGCACCAGGCGAGATCGTAGATATCGACTGGTTCGGCGAGGCGCGCCGCGTAGGCCGCCGCCATGGCACGCAAGGCGGGCACGCTGCGCGCGGACAGGACCAGCGGCAGTCCGGCCGTTGCCGGTGCGGCGTCAGCACTGGCGGGCGGCCGGTATTCCTCAAGCAGCACATGCGCGTTGGCACCGCCGAAACCGAAGGAGTTGACGCCGACCATGAGCGGCTTGCGGGCAGCACGGTCGGCCAGCGAATACGGCGCATTGACCGCGTGCAGGTGCCAGCCGGCGAAGTCGATCTTCGGGTTGGGGTTTTCCAGGTGCAACGACGGCGGCACTTCGCGGTGCTTGAGGACGAGCAGCGCCTTGACCAGCCCGGCCATGCCGGAAGCCGGCTCGAGGTGGCCGACGTTGGTTTTCACCGAACCGATCGGCAGGGGATCGTCGGCGGCCCGCGCCTGGCCATAGACGGCGCCGATGGCGGCGGTTTCGATCGGATCGCCGATCGCCGTACCGGTGCCGTGGGCTTCGAGGTAATCGACGGCAGCGGGGTCGAGCTCGTGGCGGGCCAGCACCTGGCGCATCAGTTCGACCTGACCGTCGATGCTGGGAATGGTCAGCCCGGTCTTGCGGCTGCCGTCGGCATTGACGCCGGAACCGCGGATCACCGCATGAATCCGGTCGCCGTCGGCAAGCGCCCGGGACAAGGGCTTGAGCAGCAGGAGTCCGCCACCCTCACCGCGCACATAACCATCGCCGCTGGCGTCGAAGGTCTTGCAGCGACCGCCGGCGGAGAGCATCGACGCCTTGGTGAAGCCGATGAAGGGATGCGGATGGAGCAGGATGCTGACGCCACCGGCCAGGGCCAGCGAGGCCTCGCCAGTGCGCAGGGCGGTGCAGGCGTGGTGCAGCGCGACCAGCGACGAGGAACAGGCAGTATCGACCGCCAGCGACGGCCCGTGCAGGTCGAAGACGTAGGAAAGCCGGTTGGCAGCGATGCTCAACGTGTTGCCGGTCATCGAATGGGCGCTGAGTACGGCAACGTCGTCCATCGAACGGTTGGCGTAATCCATCCCCGAAATCCCGACATAGACCGCGCAATCGCTGCCGGCCAGCTGACTGGGCGGGTTGCCGGCGTTTTCCATCGCCTCCCAGGCGAGTTCGAGCAGCAGGCGTTGCTGCGGGTCGAGGCAGGTCGCTTCGCGCGGTGAAATGCCGAAGAAGGCGGCATCGAATTCGTCGATCCGGGAAAGCACGCCAGCGGCGAAAGTGATGCTGCGGCCCGGCTCGTTGCGCTGGGGATGCTGCAGCCGTTCGGTTGCCCAGCGGCTGGCGGGAACTTCGGTGACCAGATCACGGCGGCCGGCAAGTGCCTGCCAGAATTCCGCCTCGTTGGACATGTCTCCGGGGAAACGGAAGGCGATCCCGACGATCGCGATGTTATCGTTGTTCATGTAGTTTTCTCTTGTATCGCATGCCGGCAACAAAACCCGTCTTCTCGAGAGAACGAATTTTGTGCGTTGCCACAATAGTAACCGCTGAAACGCATCGCATCCAACGAAACGCCTTCATGCAAGACGTCGCCGCACCATTTCAAACAAGCAAACCGCCGCTGCCGCACCGACGTTGAGCGATTCGACCGCGCCCGGCATCGGAATGTGGATGCGCAGTCCGGCACGCTCGATCAGCGCCGGACTGACGCCCCGTCCTTCGGCGCCGAACACCCAGGCGAGCGGCCCGGCCCAGGACGCTGCATAGAGCGAAGTGGCCCGCTCGAGCGTGGTCGCCAGCGTCGTTCCCCGGTAAGCGGTCATGAAATCGGCGAGGTCCCGGTCTTCGTGGATGCTCAGGACAAAATGCGCGCCCTGCCCGGCACGCAGGACTTTCGGCGACCAGGCGGCGGCGCAGCCGGGCGCCAGCAGCACCTGGCCGACACCGGCGGCGGCGGCGCTGCGCAACAAGCTGCCGAGGTTGCCGGGGTCCTGGACGCCGTCGAGAAGAACGGCATCACCGTCGGGATCGGCGGCAGCCGCCGGCTGCGGGGTATCGACGACGGCCAGCAGGCCGCTCGGCGTATCGACGATGCCCAGTTCGCGCATCAAGGCGTCGCCGATCACCGTGCAATCGCGGCCAGCGAGCCAGTCGGCGACCTCGCCCCCGCCCAGCGCCGATTCGGCGACCACCAGTTCGCTCAGCGGCCCGCGCTGCGCCTCCCAGGCCTGCGCCAGATGCAGGCCGTCGAGCAGCGTCCGGCCGCGCTTCCTGCGCTCGCGGCCGGATTCGGCGAGCCGCTTGAGCTGCTTGTAGTAGGCGTTGTCGCGCGACTGGATCAGCTTCACAGCAGCGACAGCTGGCGGGCGACCGGGGCGAAGCTCCGGCGATGCACCGGCGACGCGCCATGCGCTTCGAGGGCGGCGAAATGCGCCGGCGTCGGATAGCCCATGTGACGGTCGAAACCATAGTGCGGATACTGCTCGTGCAGGACGAGCATGCCGGCGTCGCGGACGGTCTTGGCGAGGATCGACGCGGCGGCGATCGAGGCGATCTTGCCGTCGCCCTTGACCACGGCTTCGGCGGGAACCGGCAGGCGCGGGCAACGGTTGCCGTCGATCAGCGCCCGCTCCGGCGCCACACCGAGCCCGGCGACGGCGCGCTGCATGGCAAGCAGGCTGGCGTGCAGGATGTTGAGGCGGTCGATTTCCTCGACACTGGCCTCGGCTACCGCCCAGGCCAGCGCCTTCTCGCGGATTTCGATGGCCAGCGCCGCACGCCGCCGCTCGGAGAGCTTTTTCGAATCGTTGAGACCGACGATCGGCCGCGCCGGGTCAAGGATCACCGCCGCCGCGACGACCGGCCCGGCGAGCGGTCCGCGCCCGGCTTCGTCCACGCCGCAGACGAGACCGTCGGGTACGATCAGTTCAGGCATTCGATCACCGCCTGCGCCGCCTTCTCGGCGGTGTTCTGGCGCAACTGCAGGTGGAGGTCGGTAAACGCCGCCTCGATCGCCGTCGCCGCTTCCTCGTCTTCGTAAAGCTTGTTCAGCGCTTCGGCGAGATTTTCCGGAGTCGCCTCGTCCTGCAGGATTTCCGGCACCACGAAGCGGCCGCAAAGAACGTTGGGCAGGCCGACGTAAGGCAGGTAGGCCATGCGCTTCATCAGCCAGTAGGAAAACTTGGCGATCTTGTAGGTGATCACCATCGGCCGCTTGATCAGCGCCGCTTCCAGGGTCGCCGTACCGCTGGCGACGAGGGCGACGTCGGCGGCGCCGACGGCATCCTGGGCATGGCCGAAGAGCAGGCGGAAAGGAATGTCCGCCGCCTGGCCGCGATGGATGGCAGCTTCGAACTGCAAGCGGGTTTCGCGGGTGGCCAGCGGCACGACGAAGACGGCATCGGGCTGGTAGCGTTCGCGAATCAGCCGCGCCGTCTGCACGAAGGTGTCGGCCATGGCACCCAGTTCGCCCTGGCGGCTACCGGGCAGCAGCGCGAAGATCGGCAGGGCGCGCGGCAGCGCCAGCTTTTCACGGACTGCCTGGCGATTGGTTTCCAGCGGAATGCTGTCGGCCAACGGGTGACCGACGTAGCTGACGGGAATCCCCGCCTGCTGGTAGAGCGGCGGCTCCATCGGAAACAGCGCCAGTACCCGGCGCACGGCCCGGCCGATCTTCCTGATCCGCTTGCCCCGCCAGGCCCAGATCGACGGACTGACGTAATGGATGGTGGGAATGCCTGCTGACTTGAGGCCCGCTTCGAGGTCGAGGTTGAAATCCGGCGCGTCGATGCCGATGAAGATGTCCGGCCGCTGCTCGAGCAGACGCTTCTTCAGCTTGCGCCGGATGCCGGCGATTTCCCGGTAGTGCTTGAGCGCATCCCAGTAGCCCATGACCGACAGTTTGCCCATCGGCCACCAGCAGTCCATCCCCTGCCCCTGCATGCGCGGGCCGCCGATGCCGAAAAAGACGGCATCAGGCAAGCGGCTCTTCAGCGCGGCGATCAGATGGGCGCCCAGAAGGTCGCCGGAGGCCTCGCCGGCCACCAGTGCAATACGGAGCACGGCCGTCATGTCAGCGGATGATGCCCCGCCGGGACTGCGCGAAGAAGTCGACGAACAGTTGCAGCTCAGGGTTGGTCCTGGCCTCATCGACCAGCTTGGCCTTCGCTTCCTCGAGCAGCAAACCGGATTTGTAGATCGTCCGGTAGGCCCGCTTGAGCGCCATGATGGCGTCCGGTCCAAAACCACGCCGTTTCAGTCCTTCGACGTTGATGCCGTAGGGCTGGGCAGTGTTGCCGGCAGCCATCAGGTAGGGCGGAACGTCCTGCAGGATGACGGAACTGACTGCGGTCATGACGTGGGCGCCGATGTGGCAGAACTGATGCACCCCGGTGAAACCGCCGAGAATGGTCCAGTCACCGACAACGACATGACCGGCGAGCGAGGCGTTGTTGGCGAAGGTGCACTTGTTGCCGACCTGGCAGTCGTGCGCGATATGCACGTAGGCCATGATCCAGTTGTCGTCACCGATGCGGGTGACGCCGGCATCCTGGACGGTACCGACGTTGAAGGTGCAGCTCTCGCGGATCGTGTTGCGGTCGCCGATCTCGAGACGGGTCGGCTCGCCGGCGTATTTCTTGTCCTGCGGCACCTCGCCCAGCGAGCAGAACTGGAAGATGCGGTTGTCGCAACCGATGCGGGTGTGGCCGGTGATCACCACGTGCGGACCGACGACGCTGTTGTCGCCGATCTCGACATGCGGCCCGATGATCGAGTAGGCACCGATTTCGACATTGGCGCCGAGGCGCGCGCCCGGATCGACGATGGCGGTCGGATGAATCATGTCAGAGGTCCCGCTTGGCGCACATCAGCTTGGCCGAGGCAGCGAGCTGGCCGTCGACCCGGGCTTCGGCGACATACTTCCAGATGCCGCGCATCTGGCGCTCGATTTTGACGTGCAGATCGAGACGGTCGCCCGGCATCACCGGGCGCTTGAAACGGGCGTCGTCGATACCGGCAAAGTAGAACACGGTATCCGGCGACGGCTTTTCTTCCATGGTCTTGAACGACAGGATGCCGGCCGCCTGGGCCAGCGCTTCCATGATCAGCACGCCAGGCATCACCGGATGGTGTGGAAAGTGGCCGACGAAAAAGGGTTCGTTGATGGTGACGTTCTTGTAGGCGTGGATGGACTTACCCGGGACGAGATCGACGACACGATCGACCAGCAGAAAGGGATAGCGGTGCGGGAGGTGCTCGAGAATCTGGTGAATATCCATTTTTTCAATCCTTTATATTATTTTCTTTAAGTAATCTCTCAAGCTCGGAAACCCGCTCCGCCAGCTTCGACAGGCGCCGGATGTGCGCCGCGTTGCGTATCCAGTCGTCGTGGGTATCGAGCGGGAAGACGCCGGTATAGCGCCCCGCCTCCTTGATGCTTTTCATCACCAGCGTTCCTGCGGAAACCGTCGTTCCCGCCGCCAGCTCGAGGTGGCCGGAAATCATGCCGGCACCACCGACGACGCAGTGTTCGCCCAGAGTGGTACTGCCGGCAATCCCGACGCAACCGGCGAGCACGCTGTTGTCGCCGATCTGGCAGTTGTGGGCGATCTGCACCAGATTATCGATCTTGCAGCCGTCGCCGATCACCGTATCGTCTAGCGCACCACGATCGATCGTGGTGTTGGCGCCAATCTCGACGTCGTTGCCGATGCGCACGACACCGGTCTGCGGAATCTTGATCCAGCGCTTGCCCTCGGGGGCAAAGCCAAAGCCGTCAGCGCCGATCACCGTACCGGAATGGACGATGACCCGCTCGCCCAGCACGCAGCCGTGGTAGACGGTGACATTGGGGTAAAGCACGCTGCCGCTGCCGATACTGACCCCGTCGCCGATCACGCAACCGGCATGGACGATGACATCCTCGCCCAGGGTCACGCCGCGGCCGATGGTGGCCAGCGGCCCGATGGCGACGCTGGCCGGCACGGCGGAATCGACCACCGCACTGGCATGGACGCCGGAAAAGCCGGCCGCCAACGGATTGAGCAAGGAGGCAACGCGCGCGTAGTAGGCATAGGGGTTGCCAGTGACGATGCGCGGCCCGGCAAAATCTGCAGCCGCGTCAGGTCCCAGGATCACTGCGGCGGCACGACAGGAACGCAATTGCGCCCGGTATTTCGGGTTGGCCAGGAAGGCAATCTCGCCCTCACCCGCCGTCGCCAGCGTGGCGACGCGGAAAATGCGGATATCGCCCGCCCCAAGCAAGTCGCCGCCCAGTTGGGCGGCGATCTCGGCTAGCGTCAGCGAATGGGCTGCGGTATCCGGCATCACTTGCCGTCGGACAGCGCCTTGATGACGCGATCGGTGACATCGAGCCGCGGGCTGACCCAGACGACGTCCTGCAGGATCAGGTCGTACTTGTCGGTATCGGCAATCTGCTTGATCGCACGATTGGCCTTTTCGATGATTGCGGCGTTTTCCTCGTTCTGACGCAGGTTGAGGTCTTCGCGGAACTCGCGCTGGCGGCGCTGGAACTCACGCGACAGATCGCCCAGTTCCTTTTCCTTGGCGCGGCGCTCCGACTCTCCCATGGCCACGCCGTTCTTTTCCAGCGATTCCTGCAGGCCCTGCAACTGCTTGGCCATGCGCTGCAATTCCTGGTCACGCCGCGAGAATTCGCTTTCCAGCTTCTTGGCCGCCTTCTGGGCGGCCGGCGCCTCGCGGAAGATGCGCTGGGTATCGACATAACCCACCTTGAGTTCGGCGGCACCGAGCCCACCCACGCTCAAGAGGGACATCAGGGAGGCGACGGCAAAGGTTCTGGCTTTCAACATGAGACTCCTGGATCAAAAAGTGGTACCCAACTGGAACTGGAAGGTTTCCTTTTCATCGTCATCCTTCTTGTTCAGCGGCGTACCGACACTGAATTTCAACGGTCCGATCGGCGACACCCAGGACGCCGTCACCCCGGTGGAATAACGCAACTCGCCAAGGTCAAACTTGTCGCCCGAAGCGTACACCTGACCGGCATCAAAGAACAGACCAACCCGCGCACTTTTCTCGAAGCCCGGCAGGGACCAGAGCAACTCGGCATTGCCGACAATCTTGCGGTTGCCGCCAATCCGATCGTCACCATCGAGGGTTCCGGCAGATCCCAGCGTGCTGGTCTTGAAACCACGCACCGAGTTTACCCCGCCAGCGTAGTAATTCTTGAAGAACGGCAGTTCTTTGTTGCCGTAACCTCGGGCATAACCGAAGTCACCATTGAGCATCAGCGTGAAGCGCTTCGACAAGGGGAGGAAATGCTGGATCTGGTAATTGGCGCGGTAATAGGTCAGGTCACCACCGGGCAGACCGACTTCAAGGCTGGCACGCTGATAGGTGCCCTTGGTCGGAAAGAAGAAGCTGTTCTTCGTGTCCTTGGCCCAGTTCAGGGTCAGCGGGATCGAGATGTTGGTCTTGCCGAACTCGTTGACGTACTTCTTGTAGTAGTTCGGACTGCTGTCGAAGACATCAATGCTCGTCGTGTCCGCCGCAATACCGAAAGAGAAGGACTGATACTCGTCGATCGGGAAACCGAAGCGAATGCCGCCACCGCTGGACTTTGACTTGTAGTACGCGAGATCGGTGGAACTGGTGTCGGTCGTCCGGTGATAGACATCGAAGCCCTGGCTGACACCATCCGGCGTGAAATAGGGATTGGTGTAGGAAACCGAATAGGCGCGATTGGACTTCGAGGTATTGACCTGCAGACCGACGTTGTTGCCGCTACCCATGAAATTGTTCTGGGCAATCGAGCCGGAAAGGATCACCTTGTCGGCGCTGGACGTGCCGAGACCGAGCATCAGGTTGCCGGTCGGCTTTTCGGTGACGTTGACATTGACGTCGAGCTGGTCGGTCGTTCCCTGCACCGGCGGCGTCTCGACCGCGACTTCGGTGAAGAAACCGAGGCGATCGATGCGTTCCTTCGAGGCCTGGACCTTCTGCGCATCGTACCAAGCACTTTCCATCTGCCGGATTTCGCGGCGCACCACCTCGTCACGTGTCTTGGTGTTGCCGGTGACGTTGATGCGGCGCACATAGACCCGCTTGCCAGGATCGACGAAGACGGTGAAATCGACGAGGTGCTTCTCCCGGTTGATCTCGGGCGCCGCATTGACGTTGGCGAAGGCATAGCCTTCGGCACCCAGCCGATCGATGATTGCCTTCGTCGAGTCGTTGAGTCTTTCCCGCGAGAAGACATCACCGGGACGGACCAGAACCAGTTTGCGCAGTTCTGCCTCGGGAATCGTGAAATCGCCGGCCAGCTTGACCGAAGCAACCTTGTAGCGCTCGCCTTCGACAACGTTGAGGGTGATGTAGACGTCCTGCTTGTCGGGCGAGATCGAGACCTGAGTGGACTCGACGTTGAATTCCATGTAACCGCGATCAAGATAGAAGGAACGCAGCTTCTCGATATCGGCAGCGAGCTTCTGGCGCGAGTACTGGTCGTTCTTGGTGTACCAGGTCAGCCAGCCCGGCGTCGTCAGCTCGAACAGCGACTGCAGTTCCTTTTCCGGGAAAGCCTTGGCACCGACGATGTTGATCTGGCGAATCTTGGCGGCGTCGCCTTCGACGATGCCGAAATTGATGCCGACCCGATTGCGCTCGAGCGGCGTCACCGTCGTCGTGATCCGGGCAGCGTACTTGCCGCGGGTCAGATATTGCCGCTTCAGTTCCTGCTCCGCCTTGTCGAGCAGCGAACGGTCGAAGATGCGGCCGGTGGCGATGCCGACTTCCTTCAGCGCCTTGATGATGGCGTCCTTCTCGAATTCCTTCATGCCGACGAAATCGAGCGAGGCAATCGCCGGCCGCTCCTGCAGCACGACCACCATGACGTTGCCTTCGACGTCGATCCGCACATCCTTGAAGAAACCGGTGGCAAACAGCGACTTGATCGCCTGCGCCGCCTTTTCGTCGGTGAAGGTTTCGCCAACCTTGACCGGCAGATAACTGAAGACCGTCCCCGCCTCGGTACGCTGAATGCCCTCGACACGGATGTCCTTGACCACAAAGGGGGAAAAGGCCAGCGCGGGCATGGCAAACAAACCGGCAATCAAGGCTGGCAACAGGGATTTTTTCATCGTTAGCCGCCGAACAGGCGATTCAAGTCGTTAAAAAATGCGAAAGCCATCAAGCTGAACAAGATGGCGAGTCCGAACTGTTGTCCGATTGCCATTGCCCGCTCCGAGAGGGGCTTCCGCCTGACGACTTCGATCATATGATACATCAAATGCCCGCCATCCAGCACCGGGACGGGCAGCAGGTTGAGCACCCCCAGGCTGATGCTGATCAGCGCCATGAAGCGGACATAATAATCGATCCCGAGCTTCGCCGTCTGCCCGGCGTAATCGGCGATCGTCACCGGCCCCGAGAGGTTTTTCCAGGAAACCTCGCCAGTCAGCATTTTACCCAGCATGAGCAGACTGAAAACCGACTTGTCCCAGGTCTCGAAGATCGCCTTACGCCCGGCATCAATGAAGCTGTAGCGGACAAAGGTGCGCAGTTCGCGGCGGCTTTCCGCCGTTTCCGCGACTGCCACGCCGATGCGGCCGATCCGTTGACCGCCTTCGCTGGCCTCGTCGGGAACGACAGCAAGCTGCAAGCTGACGCCCTGCCGTTCGATGTCGAAACGCAGGCTGCGCCCGCCTGCGTCGCGGACGGCGAGCACCAGCGCCTGCCAGTTGGCGAGCGGACGACCGTCGATCGCCAGCACGCGGTCGCCCGCCTGCAGTCCGGCGCGAGCAGCGGGCCCGCCATCGACCAGACGGCCGATGACCGCCGGCAGGTCCGGACGATAGAAGCGCAAGCCGAGATGCACCAGCGGATCGCCCTCCCAGCCCTCTTCCCGTACGGCGTCGAGCACCAGAAGACGGGTGCGAGCGACCCCGTCGGCATCGACGACATCGAGTGCAACCTGGGAACGCGCGGCGGCCAGTTGCAGGAGTTGCCAGCGGAAGTCGTCCCAGGTGACGACCGTCTCGTCATCGATGCGCGCCACCTGATCACCAGCCCGAATGCCCGCCGCAGCGGCCGGGGTCGAGGCGGCCGGCGCACCGAGGACGGGCAGCAGTTCATTGGTGCCGTGCAGGAAGACGGCCCAGTACAGGGCGATGGCGAGCAGGAAATTGGCCAGCGGACCGGCGGCAACGATCAGGCTGCGCCGACCGACGCCTTGCCGGTTGAAGGCGCGCGGCAATTCTTCCACCGCCACCTCGCCTTCCCGCTCGTCGAGCATCTTGACGTAGCCGCCCAGCGGCAGGGCGCTGACCGCCCACTCGGTGGCATCGCGCCCGAGACGCCGCTGCCAGAGAACAGGGCCGAAACCGATCGAGAAACGCAAGACCTTGACGCCGCACCAGCGTGCGACGATGTAATGCCCGAATTCATGGACGACGATCAGGATGCCCAAGGCCAGCGCGAAGGCGGCCAGGGTTAGCGGCAGATCACTCATGCGAAACGCCCGTCGGCCACCATGGCGTCCGCCAGCTGGCGCGCCCGCGCATCGGCGGCGATGACATCGTCGAGGCTGCCCTCCGGACCAGCCGGCAAGGCGGCGAGAACGGCTTCGTTGAGGCGGGCGATGCCGAGGAAGGACAGGCGCCGCTCAAGGAAAGCGGCCACCGCCACCTCGTTCGCCGCGTTGAGGATGGCCGGCGCCGTCCCGCCTTCGTGCAGCGCATCGTAGGCGAGTTGCAGGCAACGGAAACGCTCGAAATCGGGGGCGAAGAAATCCAGCCGGCCGACCTTGAACAGGTCGAGTGGCGCGACGCCGGCGGCGATACGCTCTGGCCAGGCCATGGCACAGGCGATCGGCGTGCGCATGTCGGGATTGCCGAGCTGAGCCAGCGTCGAGCCATCGACGTACTGGACCGCGGAGTGGATCACGCTCTGCGGATGGACGACAACCTGGATCATCGCCGGCGGCGCATCGAACAGCCAGCGCGCTTCGATGACTTCCAGCCCCTTGTTCATCATGGTCGCCGAATCGACCGAAATCTTGCGCCCCATCACCCAGTTGGGATGGGCGCAGGCCTGTTCCGGCGTCACGGCACCAAGATCGGCCAGAGCCACGTTGCGGAACGGACCACCGGACGCGGTGAGCAGGATGCGCTCGACGCCGACCGCCGCCAGGCCGCGCGTGAAATCGACGGGCAGCGCCTGGAAAATCGCGTTGTGTTCGCTATCGACCGGCAGCAGGCTCGCTCCGTGTTCGCGGACGGCGTGCATGAAGAGTTCGCCAGCCATGACCAGCACTTCCTTGTTCGCCAGCATCACCCGCTTGCCGGCGCGAGCTGCCGCCAGCGTCGGCGCCAGGCCGGCGGCACCGACGATCGCCGCCATCACGGCGTCGACTTCCGGCAGGGAAGACAGCTCAATCAGGGCACCCACCCCGTGCCGGACTTCGGTGGGCAAGCCGGCATCGCGGCAACGGCCGGCGAGTTCGGCGGCCAGCGCCGCGTCGCGCATGACGGCGAAAAGCGGGCGGAATTCCCGACATTGCTCAAACAGGGCATCAACTTGGGTATGCGCACAAAGCGCAAAAGCCCGGTAGCGGCTGGGGTGGCGACGAATGACGTCGAGGGTGCTGGTGCCGATCGAACCGGTCGATCCGAGGACGGTGATGTTCTGGGTCATCCGCGGTAGATTACCAGCAACCAGACGAGCGCGATCAGCGGCAGCGTCGAAGTCAGGCTGTCGATGCGATCAAGCACGCCGCCATGCCCGGGCAGCACATTGCTGCTGTCCTTGATGCCGGCCTTGCGCTTGAGCAGGGATTCGAACAGATCACCAACAATGCTGACCGCGGTCACCGCCAGCAAGGCAAGCACCCAGAGCGGCAGGGCAACGCTGCCCTCCAGGAAATAATGGCCAAGCAACAGCCCATAGACGAGGACGCCAAGCACGGCACCCGCTGCGCCTTCCCAGGTCTTGCCCGGGCTGATCGTCGGCGCCAGCTTGCGCCGCCCGAAACGGCGACCGGCAAAATAGGCGGCGATATCGGCCACCCAGGCGACGGCAAACGCCGCCAACAACAAGAGCGGCGAGGCCGCACGTAACTGGACCATGGCCAGCCAGGTCGGCAACAGGACGATCGCACCGACCAGCAAACCGCCAAGCCCCTGCAGCGCCCACTTGCCGCGCAGCCAGAACGGAATCAGCAACAGCCAGAAAACCGCCGCAACACCATAGAGCAGGAAGACCCAGGGCTGCCCCGGCTGCAAGCCGGCGGCGCCAACGGCCGACGGATCGATCCAGGCGAGCGCCGTACAGGAAAAGGCGACAGCGGCGCCGAGCGCAATCCGGGCACGCCCCGACCAGCCCAGCAGCGCCCCCCATTCCCAGGCGCCAACGCCGATGAAGAGGGCAATCACGATGGCCCAGACAGCCTGCGGCAGAAGAAACATGCTGGGCAGCAGCAGGCTGACCAGCACCAGCGCCGTGATCACGCGCGTCTTAAGCATTGCCGGCGCCGTTCAACTGCTCGCTGGTCCGCCCGAAACGACGCTCGCGCTGCTGGTAGGAAGCAATCGCCTTGTCCAGTTCGGCGGCATCGAAATCCGGCCACAGGGTCGGCGTGAAATAGAACTCGGTGTAGGCCAGTTGCCAGAGCAGGAAATTGCTGATGCGTTCCTCGCCGCCGGTGCGGATGAACAGATCCGGCTCGGGCGCGAAATGCATCGCCAGGTGCGGCTCCAGATCGGCCTCAGCCCAGGCGCCGGCACGCGACGGGTCGGCAACGGCCAGGCGGTTGAGCGCCTGCATGATGTCCCAACGCCCGCCATAGTTGGCGGCGATCGTCAGATCGAGCGCAGTATTCGTCGCCGTTTTTGCTTCGGCCTCAACGACCAGGGACTGCAACAGGGGATCGAACCGGGACAACTCGCCGACGATGCGCAAGCGGACGTTGTTGCGGTTCATGCTATCAACTTCCTGCTGCAGCGCCTTGACGAACAACTGCATCAGCAGGCTGACTTCATCCTGGGGCCGGCGCCAGTTTTCCGAAGAAAAGGCAAATACCGTCAGATAGCGAATTCCCCTGCCCAGACAGTGACGAACCACTTCGCGCAGGGCTTCCACGCCCTTGACGTGGCCGGCGACGCGGGGCAGGAAACGCTTCTTGGCCCAGCGCCCGTTACCATCCATGATCACCGCGAGGTGCCTTGGCACGACGGTGCTTTGCGGCAGATCCCGCGTCGAACTGGAAAACAACGCCATCCCGGGCGGGTCTCAGACCTGCATCAGCTCGGCCTCTTTGGTGGCGAGCATCTTGTCGACTTCGGCGATGTATTTGTCAGTCAGCTTCTGGACATCATCCTGCGCCTTGCGCTCGGCGTCCTCGGGGATTTCCCCCTTTTTCAGCGCGTCCTTGAGATGGGTATTGGCATCGCGACGCAGGTTGCGGATCGCCACCTTGGCGCCCTCGCCTTCGTGCTTGACGACCTTGATC
Source organism: Azonexus sp. (assembly GCF_041909095.1). Lineage (GTDB taxonomy): Bacteria > Pseudomonadota > Gammaproteobacteria > Burkholderiales > Rhodocyclaceae > Azonexus. Next base: position 31,374 of record NZ_JAYREB010000006.1, read on the forward strand.
ATTTCCTTGCGCCGCTCTTCGGTCAGCGCCGGCATCGGCACGCGGATCAGCTCGCCCTGCGAGGCCGGATTGAGGCCGAGGTCGGAATCGCGAATCGCCTTCTCGACCTTCTGCAGCATGTTCTTTTCCCAGGGCTGGACGCCGAGGGTACGGGCATCGACCAGGGTGATGTTGGCGACCTGATTCACCGGCACCGGCGAACCGTAGTAATCAACCATGACGTGGTCGAGCAGGCCGGTGTGGGCACGGCCGGTGCGAATCTTGAGCAGGTCGTTCTTGAGCGCCTCAAGCGACTTCTGCATCTTCGACTCGGCGGTTTTCTTGAGTTCGGCAATCATCTCTCTATCCCTCAGCAGTAGACCAGCGTCCCCTCATTTTCACCGCAGACCACGCGCTTGAGTGCGCCAGTCTTGAAAATGGAGAAGACGTTGATCGGCAGTTTCTGGTCGCGGCACAGAGCGAAAGCCGTGGCATCCATGACCGCAAGATTTTGCGAGATCGCATCGTTGAAGCTGATCTTGTCGTAGCGCGTCGCCGAAGCATCCTTTTTCGGATCGGCGGTGTAGATGCCGTCGACCTTGGTCGCCTTGAGGACGATCTCGGCGCCGATTTCCGACCCGCGCAGCGCGGCAGCGGTATCGGTGGTAAAGAAGGGGTTGCCGGTACCGGCACCAAAAATCACGACCTTACCTTCTTCGAGATAGCGGATGGCCTTGCCACGGATGTAAGGCTCAACCACCTGCTCGATATTCAGGGCCGACTGCACGCGGGCGTTCAGGCCACATTGACGCATCGCGTCGGACAGCGCCATGGCGTTCATCACCGTGGCCAGCATGCCCATGTAATCCGCGGTGGCCCTATCCATCCCGGTGGCCGTACCGGCCATGCCGCGGAAGATGTTGCCACCGCCGATCACGACGCCGATTTCCACACCCAGGTCAGCGACCGCCTTGATCTCGCCGCAGATTTCGCCGATCACCTTCGGATTGATACCGTAGGCGTCGCTGCCCATCAGGGCCTCGCCGGAGAGCTTGAGGAGGATGCGCTTGTATTTGGGTGTGGTCATCGACTTTTCCTTACGGAAGATTACTTCTTGGCAGCCGCGGCAGCGGCCTGGGCAGCGACTTCGGCAGCGAAATCGTCAACCTTCTTCTCGATGCCCTCGCCGACCATGAACAGCGTGAAGCTGGCGACCGAAGCGCCCTTCTGCTTCAGCAGTTGTTCGATCGTCTGCTTGCCGTCTTCGGCCTTGACGAAGACCTGGCCGAGCAGGGTCACGTCCTTCAGGTACTTCTGGACCGTACCTTCGGCGATCTTCTCGAGCATCGCTTCCGGCTTCCCGGCTTCGCGCGCCTTCTCGATGGCAACGCGGCGCTCGGTTTCCAGCAGTTCGGCGGAAACGCCCGAGGCGTCGAGCGACTTCGGCTTGGACGCGGCGATGTGCATCGCGATGTCCTTGCCGAGTTGCTCGTCGCCGCCAACCAGATCGACCAGCACGCCAACCTTGGCACCACCGTGGATGTAGGAAACCAGCTTGCCTTGCGCGGCGCAGCGGACGAAACGGCGGATCGTCATGTTCTCGCCGATCTTGCCGACCAGCGCAGCGCGGGTCGATTCGACGCTACCCTCGCCCATCGGCAGCGCCGACAGGGCGGCGACATCGGCCGGGTTCTGCTCGGCGACCAGCACGGCGCAGCCATTGGCGAGCGCGATGAAGTCGTCGTTCTTGGCGACGAAGTCGGTTTCCGAATTGACTTCGACGATGGCGCCGGTCTTGCCGTCAGCGGCGATGCTGACCGCGACGATGCCTTCCGCGGCGATGCGGGCCGCCGCCTTGGAGGCCTTGTTGCCCAGCTTGACGCGGAGGATTTCTTCAGCCTTGACCATGTCGCCGTCGGCTTCGGTCAGCGCCTTCTTGCATTCCATCATCGGGGCGTCGGTCTTGCCGCGCAGTTCCGCGACCATGCTTGCGGTAATTGCCGCCATACTTGTTTCTCCTGAGCTTATGAGACAGGCGGAGCCTGAGGCTCCGCCGTTACACCGATATTTATTCGGCAGCTTCTTCGACTTCGACGAATTCGTCGTCGCCGCCGGCAACCACTTCCTGGATCGCCAGGCTGCGACCTTCGAGGATCGCGTCGGCAACGCCACGGGCGTAGAGCTGGATGGCGCGGGAAGAGTCGTCGTTACCCGGGATGACGTAGGAGACGCCTTCCGGGGAGTGATTGGTATCGACCACGCCGATGACCGGGATGCCGAGCTTTTCGGCTTCGGTGATGGCGATCTTGTGGTAGCCGACGTCGATGACGAAGATGGCATCCGGCAGGCCGCCCATCTCCTTGATGCCACCGATCGACTTCTGCAGCTTTTCCAGTTCGCGACGGAAGGTCAGCGCTTCCTTCTTCGACATCTTTTCCAGGTCGCCGGCTTCGACGGCCAGTTCCATGTCCTTCAGGCGCTTGATCGAGGTCTTGACCGTCTTGAAGTTGGTCAGCATGCCGCCCAGCCAGCGCTGATCAACGCACGGGGCGCCGGCGCGCGCCGCTTCTTCGGCGATGATTTCGCGGGCCTGACGCTTGGTACCGACAAACAGGATGTTGCCGCGGTTGGCCGACAGCTTCTTCACGAAAGCCATGGCTTCGTTGTACTTGGCCAGGGTCTTTTCGAGGTTGACGATATGAATCTTGTTGCGGGCGCCGAAGATGTACGGAGCCATCTTGGGGCACCAGAAACGGGTCTGGTGGCCGAAGTGGACACCGGCTTCCAGCATTTCACGCATGGTAACGGACATTGCAAAACTCCTTTAAGGGTTGAACCGCCACCCGCCGCAAACGCCCGTCATTATTCGAATTTGACGAACACCCTTAATCGGCGGATGTGAGGATTTGACGACGCACACCGTGCGCGCCGCCGTTTTCTCCGGGCCACAGACCCGGAAAAACCGCAGGATTATAGCAGCGAATTCGCCTAACCAAAAGCCGGTCACGCCACCATTGTCATCTGGCAGCGATCTGCGCCAGCATCCGTTGCAGATAGGGTTGCCAGTCCGGCAGATGCAGATCGAAATCGCCTGCCAGCCGGCTGCAGTCGAGACGGGAGTTGGCCGGGCGCCGCACCGGCGTCGGGTATTCGGCGCTGCTGATGGCGCGGATGGCATCCGCAGCGCAACGCAGACCACCGGCACGACCGCCCGCCAGCTCGACGATGCGCCGCGCAAACCCGCACCAGCTCAGCGGATTCGCCGCCGCCAGGTGATAGAGGCGAGTCTCGCCGTCGCCCAGACGGCGGCCGAGATCCAGGCGCAGCAGGGCCGCTGCCGTGACATCGGCAATCAGCGCCGCCGGCGTCGGCGAACCGATCTGGTCGTCGACCACCGACAAGCTGTCGCGCTCGCGCGCCAGGCGCAGGATGGTGCGGACGAAATTGCCGCCATGCTCGCCGAAGACCCAACTCGTGCGAAAAACCAATGAACGGGCGCCGCTGGCGCGAATTCCTTCCTCACCGGCCAGCTTGCTGCGCCCGTAAACGCTCTGCGGGGCCACGGCATCGGTTTCGACATACGGAGCGGACTTTTTGCCGTCATATACGTAATCGGTCGAATAGTGAATCAGCAGGGCGCCGCTTGCCACAGCACATTCGGCGAGGACGCGCGGCGCCTCGGCATTGATCGCGTGCGCCGTGGTGGCGTCAGCTTCGGCCTTGTCCACCGCCGTGTAGGCCGCGGCATTGACGATCACCGCCGGCCGGGTGGCGGCGACCAATGCCCGCAACGCCGCCGCATCGCCGAGATCGCAGTCGCCGCGCCCGCAGGCGATCAGCGGCGCCAGTGGCGCCAGTGCGCGTTGCAGTTCCCAACCCAACTGACCATCCTTGCCCAGCAACAAGATGCTCATCCGCCACTCCCTCCATCGACAGCGGGAAGTATGCCATTGCCAGTGCGCCAGCTTTGCGAAACAGGGACCATCATTTATCCTTCCGCCTTTACCCCAGCTCCCAGAAAAGCCATGAGCATCACCCTGAAGACGCCCGAGGAAATCGAAAAAATGCGCGTCGCCGGCCGACTGGCCGCAGAAGTCCTCGACTACATCGACGCTTTCGTCAAGCCTGGCGTCACCACCGAGGAGCTCGACCGCCTCTGCCACGACTACATGGTCAATGTCCAGGGCTGCATTCCGGCGCCGCTCAATTACGCGCCGGCCGGCTACGACCCTTACCCGAAGTCGATTTGCACCTCGATCAACCAGCAGGTCTGCCACGGCGTGCCCAGCGACCGCGTGCTGAAGAATGGCGATATCGTCAATCTCGACATCACGACGATCAAGGACGGCTACCACGGCGACACCAGCCGCATGTTCATCGTCGGCGACGGCTCGATCCAAGCCAGACGCCTGTGCGAAATCACCTTTGAATGCATGTGGCTGGGCATTTCGGTGGTCCGCCCCGGCGCCCGCCTCGGCGACATCGGCGCAATCATCCAGAAACACGCCGAAAAAAACGGTTATTCGGTGGTCCGCGAGTTCTGCGGCCACGGCATCGGCAGCAAGTTCCACGAAGACCCGCAGGTGGTGCACTACGGCAAGGCCGGTACCGGCATCGTTCTGGAGCCCGGCATGACCTTCACCATCGAACCGATGATCAACGCCGGCAAGGCGGCGATCCGCGAGATGCCCGACGGCTGGACCATCGTCACCAAGGATCGCAGCCTGTCGGCACAATGGGAACACACCCTGCTGGTCACCGACAGCGGCTACGAAATCCTCACCCTGTCGGCCGGCTGCCGGCCGAAACCCGACTGGATCGCCTGATGAGCCTCGACATCGCGGCGCTGCGCACCGAGGTCAGGGCTCGCCAGGCCGCACTGCAAGCCGCCTATGAATCCGACAACGATGCCGAGGCACTGCTCAGGCAGCGTTGCGCCGATGTCGACGAGATTCTGCGCCGCCTCTGGGACAGCTTCGCCTTCCCCGGCTCGATCGCTCTCGCCGCCGTCGGTGGCTATGGCCGGGGCGAACTTTACCCGGCGTCCGACATCGACCTGCTGATCCTGCTGCCGCAGGCGCCGAGCGCGAGCACGGCGGAAAAACTGGAGCGCCTGGTCGGCAGTTTCTGGGACATCGGCCTGGAAATCGGCCACAGCGTACGCACCATTCCGGAATGCCTGAACGAGGCGGCACGCGACATCACCGTCCAGACCGCGCTGCTCGAAGCTCGCCTGCTGACCGGCAACGACAAGCTGTTCACCACCTTCCGCAAGCGCCTGTTCGGCAACCTCGACCCGCTCGGCTTTTTCGAAGCCAAGCGGCTCGAACAGCAGGACCGCTACCTGCGGCATAACGAAACGCCGTACAGCCTGGAGCCCAATCTCAAGGAATCGCCGGGCGGGCTGCGCGACCTGCAGGTGATCTTCTGGATCGCCAAGGCCGCCGGTTTCGGCAACACCTGGGACGAACTGGGCAAGGGCGGCGTCATGTCGCAGGAAGGCGTCGCCTTCGGCAAACAGTTCGAGGACCTCCTGCGCCACCTGCGCATCCGCCTGCACTTCATCGCCCGCCGCCGCGAGGACCGCCTGCTGTTCGACTACCAGTCCACGCTCGCCGCCCGTTACGGTTATCAGGACAGCGAGTCGAAGCGCGCCTCGGAACAGCTGATGCAGGCCTACTACCGCAACGCCAAGGGACTGATGCTGCTCAACACCATCGTCCTGCAGAACATGGGCGCGGCGCTCGCCCCGGAAAACCTGCAGCGTCCGCAAGCTTACGACGCCAATTTCCAGATCGTCGGCAACCTGCTCGACGTTTGTGATGACAAGCTGTTCGAGCGCCAGCCCGGCCTGATCTTCGACGCCTTCCGCATCATGCAGGAGAACTCCGAACTGCAGGGCATGACGGCCCCGACCCTGCGCGCCCTGTGGCTGGCGCGCGAGCGGATCGACGACGGCTTCCGCGCCGACCCGGCCAACCGCGCCATGTTCCTCGCTCTGCTGCAGGCCGAGCGCGGCGTCATCCACGAATTCCGGCGCATGAACCAGCTCGACATCCTCGGTGCCTACCTGCCGAATTTCGGGCGCATCGTCGGCCAGATGCAGCACGACCTGTTCCACGTCTATACCGTCGACCAGCACATCCTGCAGGTCTTGCGCAACCTGCGCCGGTTCACGATGAGCGAGTTCGCCCACGAATACCCGCTCTGTTCGCGCACCATCAACGAATTCGAACAACCCTGGCTGCTCTACATCGCCGCGCTCTTCCACGATATCGCCAAGGGACGCGGCGGCGACCATTCGGAGAAAGGCACCGTCGATGCGCGCGAATTCTGCGACAACCACGGCCTGACGGAAAGCGAGACCGAACTGGTGGTCTGGCTGGTCCGCCATCATCTGGTCATGTCGCAGATCGCCCAGAAGGAAGACCTCAGCGACCCCGAGGTGATCGGCCGCTTTGCCGCGCTGGTCGGCGATGTACGCCACCTGCAGGCGCTCTACCTGCTGACCCACGCCGATATCCGCGGCACCAGCCCGAAGGTCTGGAACCAGTGGAAAGGCAAGCTGCTCGCCGACCTCTACCAATTGACGCTGCACTACCTGGCGCAGGACGAAACCCCGGTCAGCCATGGCATCATCGCTGACCGCCAGGCCGAAGCGATGCGCCTGCTGCGTTTCTTCGCCCTCTCCGACACCGTCCATGAGCGCCTCTGGAAGCAGCTCGACACTGTCTATTTCCTGCGCCACTCGGCCGAGGAAATCGCCTGGCACACGCGCTCGCTGCATTACCGCATCCACAACAACCGGCCGGTCGTCCGCGCCCGCCTCTGGCAGGACGGCGTCGGCCTGCAGGTGATGGTGTACACCCGCGACCAGCGCGACCTGTTCGCCCGCCTGGTTGGCTTCTTCGCCCGCGCCGGGTACAGCATCGTCGACGCCAAGATCCACACCACCGAGCACGGCTACGCGCTCGACAGCTTCATCCTGCTCGACGTCGAGCGGCGCGACCACAACCGGGAAATGCTCAACTACATCGAGCACGAACTGGAAGACCGCCTGACCCGCGAACTGCCGCCGGAAATCCCCTCGGCCGGCCGCCTCTCGCGCCAGGTCCGGCACTTCCCGATCAAGCCGGAAGTCAGCATCAGCGGCGACGAGAAGGGCAAGCACTTCATCCTCTCGCTGACCGCTGCCGACCGCCCCGGTCTGCTATACACGGTCGCCAGCACGCTCGCCGAACACGGCGCCAACCTGCACACGGCAAAGATCGTCACCCTCGGCGAGCGCGCCGAGGACGTCTTCCTGATCAGCGGCGGCGATCTCTCCGACACCAAGCGCCGCATCCGGCTCGAAACCGAACTGATGGAACGCCTGAAGGTGTGAGCCCGGCGGGCCTCACACCGACATGCCGAGCGGCGGGCACGCCGCCTCGCAGCCGACCACCCCCTGGATGATCGCCTTGACCCGGCCCATCGCCTCCTGCAGCACATGCTCCAGGCTGTCGAAACGGATGCCGTTGGCGCTGCTGCCGCGCCCGGCGGCGTGGTTGGCGACGACGTTGATCGCCGCATAGGGAACGCCCAGTTCGCGGGCCAGCGCCGCTTCCGGCATCCCGGTCATGCCGACGACGTCAGCGCCGTCGCGCTCCAGGCGGTTGATCTCGGCCGCGCTCTCGAGACGCGGCCCCTGCGTCGCCGCGTAGACGCCGCCGAGGGCAATGGCGATACCCAGGGCTGCCGCCGCGTCGGCGATGCGCCGGGCGAGTGCCGCATCGTAGGGTTCGGTGAAGTCGATGTGCGTCACCGGGCCACCGACGCCGTCGAAGAAGGTGGATTTGCGGCCCCAGGTGTAGTCGATGATCTGGTCGGGCAGGACGATGTCGCCCGGCTGCAGGTCGGGACGGATGCTACCGACCGAGGCCACGGAAATGATGCCGCTGACCTGGTGGTGATGCAGGGCCCACAGGTTGGCGCGGTAATTGACCATGTGCGGCGGAATGGTGTGGCCGTAGCCGTGGCGCGGCAGGAAGACCGCTGGCCGGCCGCAGATCTGGCCAAAGACCAGCGCGCCGGAAGCTTCGCCGTAAGGGGTGCGCACCACTTCGCGGTGCGAAACGTCGAGATTGGACAGCGTCGTCAGGCCGCTGCCGCCGATGATGGCCAGCATGTCAGGAACTCCGGTAAGCCAGCAGCGAAGCCAGCACGGGCACGGCGCCCTTGAGGGCGGCATGCGGTTTGAAGGAAGGGGCCGCAGCCTGCAGCTTGCGGTACAGCGCATCTTCGCGCTGTGCCTGGAAAGGCAGGCCGGCCAATGTTTTCTGGCGATGATACCCGAGCAGCGTGGCGCGGCCGATATCCTTGGCCTGCCAGGGAATCGCCGTCCGGTCGACGAGATGCAGCGCGCTTACCGAAGGCAGGTCGGCCGCCAGTTCGGCGACCGCCCGATGCACGCGCTCGCGGTAGGCGACGACCGCCTTGCCGCCGTCGCCGGCACTCGCCCCGGTGACGTCCGCCGGCGCGCCCATCAACCAGCAGACGACGGTCTCTGGCGCGAAGTCGACGATCACCGCCCGCTGTTCGGCGCTCAGCGCCGTCACTTCCGCCTCCAGCACGGCCAGCGGCAGTGTGCCGACGCGTTGCCGGGCCAGCGCCAGGCACCCAGGCTGGGCATCGACGACCAGTACCTGCAGGCCACGCTGCGCCAGCGCCAGCGTCGAAAACCCCGGCCCGCAACCGATTTCCAGCACCCGCCGGCCCGGTGTCAGCGCCGCCATCCAGTCGTAGTCGCCGTGCCGGGCGAGCGCTTCGCCCTCGTTTTCCCAGTAGTCGAGAAAACTGTCGAGCTTGGCGCCGCTCATCCCGGCTCGCCGTCGAGATAGGCTGCGAATTCCGCGCCGACCTCGGGGTGGCGCCGGCCGAAAGCGACCGTCGCCTTCAGGTAACCCAGTTTGGAGCCGCAATCGTAGCGCACGCCGTCGTAACGGTAGGCCAAGACCTGCTCCTCGTCGAGCAACGAGGCAATGGCGTCGGTCAACTGGATTTCGCCGCCGGCGCCCGGGTTTGCCCGTGCCAGATGATCGAAGATGCGCGGCGTCAGGATGTAACGCCCGACCACGGCCAGCGTGGACGGCGCGACGTCGGGCTTCGGCTTCTCGACGATGGCATTGACCTGCTCGGTGCGATCTGCCACCGGGCGCGCATCGACGATGCCGTAACTGGCGGTATCGGCGCGCGGCACATCCTGGACGCCAAGCACCGAACAACGGTAATAGTCATGGGCATCGACCATCTGCTTGAGCACCGGCGTCCTGCCGTCGAGCAGATCGTCGGCCAGCACCACCGCGAACGGCTCCTTGCCGATCACCGGACGCGCACATAGCACCGCGTGCCCCAGACCAAGCGCTTCCTGCTGGCGGATGTAGATGCAGTTGATGTCCTTCGGGATCATGTTGCGCACGAAGGCCAGCATCTGCGTCTTGCCGCGCATCTCCAGTTCGGTTTCCAGTTCGTAAGCCTTGTCGAAATGATCCTCGATCGCCCGCTTCGAGCGGCCGGTGACGAAAATCATGTCGGTGATGCCGGCGGCGACCGCTTCCTCGACCGCGTACTGGATCAGCGGTTTGTCGACGATCGGCAGCATTTCCTTGGGACTGGCCTTGGTCGCCGGCAGGAAACGCGTTCCCAGGCCAGCCACCGGAAAAACGGCTTTCCTGACTTTCTTCATTTCATACTCCCATGAAAACCGTTTTCAGCGCAGGCCAAGCCGGCACAGCCGGCGTTAAGGCAAGCTTTGGCATGGCGGCCGCAGCCAAAGACGGCTTTTCCGATTTTCTTCATGACTCTTCCTTGTTCAGCAATTCGAGCAGAGCCGCCTCGTCGAGCACCGCGACGCCCAGTTCACGCGCCTTGTCGAGCTTGCTGCCGGCTTCCTCGCCGGCGACGACGTAATCGGTCTTTTTCGACACCGACCCGGCAACCTTGCCGCCGGCCGCTTCGATCATCGCCTTCGCGTCGTCGCGTTTCAAGGTCGGCAGGGTGCCGGTCAGCACCAAGGTCTTGCCCGCCAGCGGCGCCGGCACGGCGGCCGCGGCGCCCTGTGGCAAAGCGTCGAGCAGTTCCTGGCGACGGCGGGCGACGGCGGCGAGCAGGCCGCGCCTGCCGCTTTCGCCAAGCCAGGCGAACAAGGCGCTGATCACCTCGCCGGGCAGGCCGGCGACCGACAGCGCGGCGGCATCGACGCTGCCGTCGGCGAGCGCCGCGCCGTCGGCGACGGTGGCCAGTTGCCCGGCGCGCTTGGCGGTCAGCTTGGGCACCGCCAGCGCGGTGTAGATATCGGCCCAGGCCAGGCGTTCGGCCAGGCCGGGATGCGGCGGATGCTCATCGGCCGGGGCGACGCCAGCGCCGAGCAAGGCATCGACGGCGTCGAGGTTGCGCTGCTCGGCGAAGAAATCGGCGATCGCCGCCGCCACCGTCGCACCGATGTCGGGCAGCACGGCGAGCAACGGCGCCGGCGCGCGGCGCACGCGTTCCAGACTGCCCAGCCAGTCGGCCAGGGTCTTGGCGGTACTCTCGCCAACGTGACGGATACCCAGAGCGAACAGCAGCCGCGCCAGTTTCGGCGTCTTGCTGGCGGCGATACCGGCGAGCAGGTTCTCGGCCCAGCGCGTCGGCGTCTGGCCAGCCTTCAGCGCATCCGGCTCGCTGCCGAGATTTGCCTCGCCGTCCTTCTCGTCGGCGCGCCGCTTCATCTCGAGCAGGTCGCCCAGCGTCAGCTGGTACAGGTCGGCGACGCCGTGGATGTAGCCAAACTCGACCAGACGCTCGACATAGCGGTCGCCGAGGCCTTCGATGTCCATCATGCGGCGGCCGGCGAAATGCAGGATCGCCTGGGTGCGCTGGGCGCTGCACGAAAAACCGCCGGAACAGCGGGTCGCCGCTTCGCCCGGCTCGCGCACCGTGTGCGCGCCGCACACCGGGCAGGCATCGGGCATGACGAAGGGCCGGGCATCGACCGGCCGCCGTTCGGCGACGATGCCAACGATTTGCGGAATGACGTCGCCGGCACGGCGCACGATCACCGTGTCGCCGACGCAGATGCCGCCCTTGCGCTCGATCTCGTCGGCGTTGTGCAGCGTCGCGTTGGTCACCGTGACGCCGCCAACGAACACCGGCTGCAGACGCGCCACCGGCGTCAGCGCGCCGGTGCGGCCGACCTGGATGTCGATCGCCTCGAGCACCGTCGATGCCTCCTGCGGCGGATACTTGTGCGCCACCGCCCAGCGCGGCTCGCGCGAGCGGAAGCCGAGGCGGCGCTGCAGTTCGCGGTCGTTGACCTTGTACACCACGCCGTCGATGTCGAACGGCAGGCGCTCGCGCAATTCGGCAATTTGCCGATGGAAGTCGGCCAGTGCCTCGCCGCCGGCGAGCACGGCGCGATGTTCGCAGACCGGCAGGCCAAAGGTGGCAAGCGCGTCGAGCAGGCCGCTATGGGTTGGCGGTTCATCCCAGCCGGCAACCGCGCCGATGCCGTAGGCGAAGAACTTCAGTGGCCGGCCGGCGGCGATCGCCGGGTCGAGCTGGCGGACGCTGCCGGCGGCGGCGTTGCGCGGATTGACCAGGGTCTTTTCGCCGCGCGCCGCAGCTGCCGTGTTGTATTTCTCGAGATCGTCGCGGCGCATGTAGACCTCGCCGCGCACTTCCAGCAAGGGCGGCGCCTCGCCCCGCAAACGCAGCGGGATCTGGCCGATGGTGCGCAGGTTCTGGGTGACGTCCTCGCCGGTGGCGCCGTCGCCACGCGTCGCGCCGCGCACCAGTACGCCGTTCTCGTAGCGCAGGCTGACCGCCAGACCGTCGAACTTCAATTCAGCGGCGTACTCGACCGCCGGGGCGGCAGCCGGCAGTTCCAGCTCGCGGCGGACGCGGGCGTCAAAGTTCAGCGCACCGCTCGGACCGGTGTCCGTTTCGGTCTGGATCGACAGCATGGCGACGTCGTGCACCACCGGCGCGAACTGCGCCAGCGGCTTGCCACCGACGCGCCGGGTCGGCGAATCGGCGCTCGCCAGCGCCGGATGTTCGGCTTCCAGCGCCTGCAGTTCGCGGAACAGTGCGTCGTAATCGGCGTCCGGGATGCTCGGCGCGTCGAGGACGTAGTAGGCGTGGTTATGGCGTTCCAGTTCGGCGCGCAGCCAGGCGGCACGCGCCGTGATTTCCGGCGCCGGCATCACGAGAACAGGCGCAGGGCTTGCGGCGAGCCGGCAGCCAGGCCGAAGGAACGCATCGTCGCCTGCGGCTTGCCGATGAATTCGCGGCGGATGTGATCGAGCTGGCTTTCGCCGAGCGGGTTGCGGTTGTCGTCGACCAGCATGCCCTGCAGCACCTCGGCAAAGCGCTGCGCCAGGGCGACCATCTGCACGAACACCGCTTCGCCGTGCTCGACGCGCGGCACGTCGAGCAGGAAGGTGATGCCATGCGTCGTCAGGGTGCGCAGGCTGTCGCCGGAGAACAGGGTGTTCTCGTAGTTCTGCAGGCTGAACTGCGGGCGGCCGGCATCGTCGTAGCGGGTGAACAGGCCATCGACGCCCAGCGTCATGCCGGCGGCTTCGGCCAGGGCACGGATCTTGGTGCCCGGGAAGGGAATGCCGCGGCTGACCAGATTGAGGCCGATCTCGAGGTCGACGGCAGCGCAGAAGCGATCGATCTCCGCCGCCTGGTCGAGCGGGCGCGACGACGGCAGATCGGCCACCGCCATCAGTTCGTCGGCGAGCGCCTGCATGGCGCCGTTGAACAGCGCGAGGTCACCCTCCGCCACCGGCCCCAGCCGGTTGACCAGGGGCAGCCCGATGCGCAGGCGACGCACCGCGATGTCTTCGTCGCTGTGCAGCGGCAGCCACTTGCGCCGGCTTTCGTCGAAGCCGACCCAATGCACGGGCTTGCCAAGACGACGCAGCACGTCACGCTGCGAAAGCAGAATCTGCCGCGACGACACCGGCTCGACCAGTTCCATGGCGACGATCAGTTCAATGCGCGGATCAAGGAGTTCCGGCGGCAAGGCGACATGCGGAATCTCCACCGGCGCGCGTTCGGCAGGCGCCGGCGCAGCAAGGTTTTGAACGACCGGGGCCGCCGGGACGGGTTCATCCTCAGGCTCGGCAAAGACCGGCGGCAAATCGCTTTCCGCCACTGGCGCAAACACCTGCACCGGCGAATTGTCGGACATATCCTCGGGCGCAATGACCGGTTCCGGGTCGTCGATCACCGGCAGCTCGTGCAGGCTCGGCTCCTGGGCTACGGGAGCGGAACAGGCCGGTTCCATGCGTTCCACCGGTTTTTCCGGCGCCCGCTCCGGCTGCCGTTCGCGGCGGGCCGGACGGGCACCGCCATTGAGCAGGACATCGTCCTGGCCGGGCTGGAGCATCGCTTCGGCGACCTTGCGGTGCCGGTATTCCTGCCATTTGTTGTAAGCGTACACGCCGACCACGACGGTCGCGCTCAGGCCGATCATTCCCAGTTGGAGTTCGGTCATGCATCCCTCATTTTCAAGGCTTCTTCGATATCCACTTCCACCACGCGCGAGACGCCGCTTTCCTGCATGGTGACGCCGACCAGCTGCTCGGCCATTTCCATCGCGATTTTATTATGGGAAATGAACAGGAACTGCGTTGCCCCTGACATTTTCTTGACCATGCTGCAGAAACGCTCGGTGTTGGAGTCGTCGAGCGGCGCATCGACTTCGTCGAGCAGGCAGAACGGCGCCGGGTTCAACTGGAACATCGAGAAGACCAGCGCAATCGCGGTCAAGGCCTTCTCGCCACCCGAGAGCAGGTGGATGGTCGAGTTCTTCTTGCCCGGCGGCTGGGCGATCACCTGGACGCCGGCATCGAGGATTTCCTCGCCGGTCATCACCAGTTCGGCGCGGCCACCGCCGAAGAGTTCCGGGAACAACTGGCCGAAATGGCTGTTGACCGTGTCGAAGGTGCTCTGCAGCAGGTCGCGGGTTTCGCGGTCGATGCGACGGATGGCGCTTTCCAGCGTTTCCATCGCCTCGGTCAGGTCGGCCGCCTGCATGTCGAGGTAGCCCTTGCGCTCGCTGGCTGTCTCCAGCTCCTGCAACGCCGCCAGGTTAACTGCGCCGAGTTCGGCGATGGCGTTGCCCAGGCGCGTGATTTCGCCCTGCAGCGACGACGGCCGTGCCGCATTGCCCAAGGTTTCCAGCAGCGGCAGCAGCGCCGCCTCGTCGGCGCCGGCTTCGAGCAATTGCATGGCGAACTGCTCGGCATTGAGCGACGCCGCCTGCTCCTTCAGCTTGAGGTCGCCGATCTTCGCGCGCAGCGGCTCCAGCCCCTGCTCGATCTTCAGCCGCTGCTCTTCCAGCGCGCGCAGCGCGTTGGTCGCCGCTTCCAGTGCGTCGCGCTTGGCCGCCAGTTCCTGCTCGGCCAGTTGGCGGGCGGCCAGCGCCTGCTGCAACTGTTCTTCCATGACGTCGGCCGGCGCCGCTTCGACCTGCTCGGCGCAGGCGGCGCGGTCGCGCTCGATGCGGCTCAGTTCGCGCTGGGCGACCGCCTGCTGGGCGAAGATGTCCTGCAGCTTGCTCTCGGCCTCGCGCGCCGAGAACTGCGCCTCGCGCAGTGCCCGGTCGAAATCGGCGTTCTTCTCGCGCTCGGCGCGCACGGCGCGTTCGCACTCGTCGAGCCGGGCCTGGGCGCCGGCGACCAGGACGCGGATGCGGTTGAGGCCGTCGCGGATTTCCTCGATCCGCTCGTCGGCGGCCATTTCGCGCTCGCGCTCGCCCTCTTCTTCCTCGGCCAGTTCGGCCAGTTGCTCGGCGATGCGTTCCTTCTGCTCGTTGTAGCGGGCCAGCGCCTGCGTCAGCTTGAGCACTTCCAGTTGCACGTGGTGTACGCGCTGCTGGCGGTCGGTGACGTACTGGCGCGTTTCGTCGATTTCTTCCTGCTTGTCGGCGTACTGCTCGTCGAACAGCGCCGCCTGCTCGCGCAGGGTTTCACCTTTCTCTTCGGCGAGCGCGATGCCCTCAGCGAGCGCTTCGATCTCGCGCTGGCGTTCGAGCAGGCCGTGCTCGCCCTGGTCGGGCGCAAAGAAGGTCAGGCTGCTGCGCGTCAGCAGGTCACCACCGCGGGTGACGACGACGGCCCCGGGCACCAGCGTCTCACGCAGCGCCAGCGCCTCGGCCAGCGTTTCCGCGGTGGCGACGTTGCCCAGCCAGTCGGCGAGCGCCGCGCGGATGCGCGAATCGTCGCAGCGCACCTGGGCAAGCAAGGTGTTTGCCGCGCCCGGCTGCTCGCCCGCGACGTCGCCGAGAATCACCGAGAGCCGCGCCTGCGGCCGGTCATGCAGCCAGTCGTCGAGCTTCGCCGGGTCGTCGCCGGCGATCGCCGACAACCGCTCGCGCAGCACCGCCTCGACCGCTTCTTCCCAGCCGGCCTCGACATGGATCTGCTGCCACAGCGCCGCTGCCTCGGCCAGCCCATGGCGAGCCAGCCATTCCGGCAGCTTGCCGCTGCCGGCGGTCTTCGCCTGCATCTGTTCGAGCGCGGCGCGGCGCGCCTGACCGGCGGCGAGCTCGCGCTCGAGGCGCTGCAGTTCGCCATGCACCGCCTTGCGCCTGGCGTCCAGTTGCGGGATTTCCTCCTGCAGTTGCTGCAGGTGCTCCTGGTCGCCGGCGAGTTCCTCACGCAGCAGTTCGAGTTCTTCTTCCTTCTCGGCGACTTCGAGTTCGTCCGGCGCCTCGCCAAAGGTTTCGTCGCGCAGCCGCTCGCGGCGCTGGATGATGGCCTGCAGCGAGCGCTGGGCGTGCGCCTTGTTGGTCAGCTCAACTTCCAGCTTCTGCTCGCCGTTGGCGGTCCGTGTCTTGAGGCGCTGCAGTTCGTCGAGCGCCTGCGCGTGGTCCTCCTCGACCTGCGGCGCCAGGTTCATCTGGGCGTGCAGGCGCTCCTCGGCTTCCTCGACACG
The DNA here is from genome assembly GCF_041909095.1 of Azonexus sp. Taxonomy (GTDB): domain Bacteria; phylum Pseudomonadota; class Gammaproteobacteria; order Burkholderiales; family Rhodocyclaceae; genus Azonexus. Next base: position 47,319 of record NZ_JAYREB010000006.1, read on the forward strand.
CAGCCGGGTGATTTCCTGCTGCTCTTCCCATTTCTCGCGGTCCTCGGCGAGTTTTTCGGCGTTCTGCGTCCACCGGGCCAGCTCATCCTCCAGTTGCACCAGACGCGCTTCGAGCTGGCTGCGCGATTCGCGGCGGTGGCGGATTTCCGCTTCGAGCCGGGCGACTTCGGCGTTGGCCGCGTACATCGAGCTTTGCGCGTTGTGCAGCGCGTCGCCGGCGGCGAAATGGGCTTCCCGGGTTTCCTCGGCGCGGGCCTCGGTCTCGCGCAGCGCGGCGCTCTGCGCCTCAAGTTCGGTGCTCGCCCGCTCGACGTCGAGCGCCAGCCGCTGGCGCTCGGCCTCGGCTTCGCGCTTCTTCAGCAACCACAGCAGTTGCTGCTTCTGCACCAGTTGTTCGTTGAGCGCGTGGTAACGCCGCGCCACTTCGGCCTGCGATTCGAGCCTGGCGATCTGGTGGCCGAGTTCCTCGCGGATGTCCTCGACGCGCAGCAGGTTTTCGCGCGTATCCTCAAGCCGGCCGTTCGTTTCCTTGCGCCGTTCCTTGTAGCGGGTGACGCCGGCGGCTTCTTCGAGGAAGACGCGCAGGTCGTCGGGCTTGGCCTCGATGATGCGCGAGATCATGCCCTGGCCGATGATGGCGTAGGCGCGCGGCCCCAGCCCGGTGCCAAGGAAAAGATCGGTGATGTCCTTGCGCCGGACCTTCAGGTTGTTGATGAAGTAATCCGACTGGCCGCTGCGCGTCAGCACCCGCTTGACCGACAGCTCGGCGTACTGCGACCACTGGCCCAGGGCGCGACCGAGCGAGTTGTCGAAGATCAGTTCGACGGAAGCACGCGACACCGGCTTGCGGTTGGTCGAGCCGTTGAAGATGACGTCCATCATCGACTCGCCGCGCAGTTCGGAAGCTTTCGATTCGCCCAACACCCAGCGCACCGCGTCCATGATGTTGGACTTGCCGCAACCGTTCGGCCCGACGACGCCGACCAGCTGCCCAGGTAAGGAAACCTGAGTGGGATCGACGAAGGATTTGAAGCCGGCGAGTTTGAGTTTGGTCAGGCGCATGCGCGTTCAACGGTGGCCAGGATGGCCCGCCACATCGGGGGCCGTATGATAGCACCGTCATCCGGCCGTGCTGTCGGCGCGCGAGCACGTCCCAGCCTGGCCGATTTCAGCGATAATTGCCGCTTTTGGCAGTCACGAAAACCCATCCCGTGCATCCCCATCTCGCCCAACTCCAGCCCTACCCCTTTGAAAAGCTGCGCGCCTTGTTCGCCGGCATCACGCCCAATCCGCAGTACCGTGAAATCAAGCTGTCGATCGGCGAACCGCAGCATGCGACGCCACAGTTCATCATGGACGCGCTGCATGCCAATCTGCGCGGCCTGGCCAACTACCCGACGACGCAGGGCATCCCGGCGCTGCGTCAGGCGATCGGCAACTGGTGTGCCCGGCGCTACGGCATCACGGTCGATCCGGAAAGCGAAATCCTGCCGGTCAACGGCTCGCGCGAAGCGCTGTTTTCCTTCGCCCAGGCCCTGATCGACCCCAGCCAGGGCAAGCCGATCGTCGTCAGCCCCAACCCGTTCTACCAGATCTACGAAGGCGCGGCCTACCTGGCCGGCGCCGAGCCGCGCTTCCTGAACAACCTGCCGGAAAACGGCTTCGCCTTCGACTACGCGCAATTGACGCCGGAAGAATGGGCGCGCGTGCAACTGTTCTACGTCTGTTCGCCGGGCAACCCGACCGGCAAGGTGCTGTCGCTTGACGACTGGAAGACGCTGTTCGCGTTGTCCGACAAGTACGGTTTCGTCATCGCCTCCGACGAATGCTATTCGGAAATTTATTTCGACGAAGCCAACCCGCCGATCGGCGGCCTGCAGGCGGCGAAACTGCTCGGCCGCAATTTCGACCGGCTGGTGATGTTCTCCAGCCTGTCGAAGCGCTCTAACGTGCCGGGCATGCGTTCCGGTTTCGTCGCCGGCGACGCGAAACTGCTCAAGGCTTTCCTGCTCTACCGCACCTACCACGGCTGCGCCATGGCACCTCCGGTGCAGGCCGCCTCGGTCGCCGCCTGGAACGACGAGGCGCACGTGCTCGAGAACCGCAACCAGTACCGCGAGAAATTCGCCGCCTGCACGCCGCTGATCGCTACGGCGCTCGGTACCGGCATGCCGGACGCAAGTTTTTACCTGTGGGCAAAAACGCCGATTGCCGATCCCGAATTCGCCCGCGGCCTGCTCGAACACTATAATGTCGTAGTACTGCCCGGCAGCTTCCTTGCCCGTGACTCCCAGGGCGTCAACCCGGGTGCCGGCTTCGTCCGCATCGCCCTGGTCGCCGGCCTGGAGGAATGCCTGGAAGCCAGCCGCCGCATCGTTCAATTCACACAACAACTGTAACCAAGAGAGACCCGCCAAATGAGCATCGCACTTCAATTCAGCATCGATGAACTCTGGGAAAAGCGCGCCGAGTTGACTACTCAGTCTGCAGAAGCCATCGCTATCATCGAAGCCGTTATCAATGAACTGGACAGCGGCAAGCTGCGCGTCGCCGAAAAGGTGGGTGGCGAATGGGTGGTCAACCAGTGGGCCAAGAAGGCCGTGCTGCTCTCCTTCCGCACCCGCGACAACCGCGTCCAGGAAGCCGGCGACGTGCGCTTCTACGACAAGGTCGACACCAAGTTCCAGGGCTGGAGCGAGGAACAGTTCAAGGCCGGCGGCTTCCGCGTCGTGCCCGGCGCCTTCGCGCGCAAGGGTTCGCACATCGCGAAGAACGTCGTGCTGATGCCCTCCTTCGTCAATATCGGCGCCTTCGTCGATGAAGGCACCATGGTCGACACCTGGGCCACGGTGGGTAGCTGCGCGCAGATCGGCAAGAACGTGCACCTCTCCGGCGGCGTCGGCATCGGCGGCGTGCTCGAACCAATCCAGGCCGGCCCGGTCATCATCGAAGACAACTGCTTCATCGGCGCCCGTTCGGAAGTCGTCGAAGGCGTCGTCGTCGGCGAGAACTCGGTGATCTCGATGGGCGTGTACATCGGCCAGAGCACGCCGATCTACGACCGCGAAACCGGCGAAATCACCTACGGCCGCATCCCGCCGGGTTCGGTCGTGATTTCCGGCTCGCTGCCCAAGGATAATGGCCGTTACAGCCTGTATGCGGCTATCATCGTCAAGAAGGTCGACGCCCAGACGCGCTCGAAGACCAGTATCAACGAACTGTTGCGCGCCTAACTACCCTTTCGCGAAAGAGGTCTTGCCATGATCCTCGACAAACTGTTCCAGCTGATGTCGGAAAAACAGGCATCGGATATCTTCATTTCCGCCGGCACGCCGATCCACATCAAGATTCAGGGTACGACCATGCCGGTCAACCAGCAGATCATGCTGCCCGACATGATCGAGAAGATCGCCTATGAACTGATGAACGAGGATCAGGCCAAGACCTTCGAGGCCACCAACGAGATGAACCTCTCGTTCGGTGTGCCGCAGGTCGGCAATTTCCGCATCAACCTGTTCCGCCAGCGCGGTTCGATCGGCATCGTCGTCCGCTTCATCCTCGGCAACATCCCGGCGCTCGACACGCTCGGCATGCCGCCCCTGCTCGGCGAGCTGATCATGGAGAAGCGCGGCCTGATCCTGATCGTCGGCGCCACCGGCTCCGGCAAATCGACGACCATCGCCTCGATGCTCGACCATCGCAACTCGACGCGCGCCGGCCACATCCTGACCGTCGAGGACCCGATCGAATTCCTGTTCAAGCACAAGAAGTCGATCGTCAACCAGCGCGAAATCGGCATGGACACGCACGACTGGGGCTCTGCGCTGAAGAACGCAATGCGCCAGGCACCGGACTGCATCCTGATCGGCGAAATCCGCGACCGTGACACCATGCAGGCGGCGATCTCCTACGCCCAGACCGGCCACCTCTGTCTGGCAACACTGCACGCCAACAACTCCTACCATGCACTGAACCGCATCATCAGCTTCTTCCCGCTGGAAAACCGGCCGGCACTCTTCCTCGACCTCTCGGTCTCCCTGCGCGCCATCGTCTCGCAACGCCTGGTGCGCAGCCCGGAAGGCAAGCGTCTGCCGACCTGCGAAATCATGCTCAACACGCGCCACATCAGCGAACTGATCGAGCGCGGCGAAGTCCAGGGCATCAAGGACGCGATGGAGCAGACGCTGGCACCGGGATCGCAGACCTTCGAGCAGGATCTCTTCCGCCTTTATCACGAAGGCACGATCACCCTCGACGAAGCCCTGGCCAACGCCGATTCGCCGACCAACCTGTCGTGGCTGATCAACAACTCCGAGTTCAATAACAACTCCGGCAAGGAAGAGAAGAAGCCCGACATCAGCCTCGAATTCGACAGCACCAACGAAGGCGGTACCTCGTTCAAGGAATTCCAGCTCAGTCTCGCTGACGAAGACGAAACCCACTGATGACCGATCCCACCCTCGAACTGGCACGCCGGATCATGGCGTGCCCGTCCGTCACGCCCGACGACGCCGGCTGCATGGACATTCTCGGCGCCCATCTCGGTGCCATCGGCTTCACCCTCGAATGGCTGAACCGCAACGGCACCCGTAACCTCTGGGCGCGCCGTGGCACTAGCGCGCCGCTGTTCGTCTTCGCAGGCCACACCGACGTCGTACCGACCGGCCCGCTTGAAAAATGGACCAGCCCACCGTTCGCCCCGGAAATCCGTGACGGCAAGCTCTATGGCCGCGGCGCCGCCGACATGAAGACCGGCGTCGCCGCCGCCGTCACCGCCGTCGAGGCCTTCGTCGCGGCGCACCCGGAGCATCCCGGTTCGCTCGCCTTTCTGCTCACCTCGGACGAGGAAGGCGACGCCAACGACGGCACCGTCGCCGTCACCGAAACCCTGCAGGCGCGTGGCGAACAACTCGACTACTGCATCATCGGCGAGCCGACCTCGGTCAACACGCTCGGCGACATGATCAAGAACGGGCGTCGCGGCTCGCTCTCCGGCGTGCTCAACGTCAAGGGCATCCAGTGCCACATCGCCTACCCGGAAAAGGGCCGCAACCCGATCCACCAGGCGGCGCCGGCCATCGCCGAACTGGCGGCGACCGAGTGGGATCAGGGCAACGAATACTTCCCGCCGACGACCTGGCAGATTTCCAACATCCACGGCGGCACCGGCGCGACCAACGTCATCCCCGGCCAACTGGAGATCAAGTTCAACTTCCGCTTCTCCACCGCCAGCACGCCGGAAGGCCTGCAGCAGCGCCTGTGCGCGATTCTCGACCAACACGGGCTGGAATACGAAATCAAGTGGACGCTCGGCGCCCGCCCCTTCCTCACCGGCCGCGGCCCGCTGGCTGACGCGGCGGTCGAAGCGATCCGCGCCGTTTGCGGCATCGAAACCGAATTGTCGACCACCGGCGGCACCTCGGACGGCCGCTTCATCGCGCCGATCTGCGGCCAGTTGCTGGAAATCGGACCGTCCAACGCGACCAGCCACAAGATCGACGAATGCATCGCCGTCGACGCCCCGGCGCAACTCTCGGCGATCTACCGCCGCATCCTGGAAAAAATCCTCCTCGCATGACCGCCCACGCCCAGCACGAACTGATCACCGTCCGCGACTTCATCCGCTACGCGGTCAGCCGCTTCAACGCCGCCCAGCTATTCTTCGGCCACGGCAGCGACAACGCCTGGGACGAAGCGGTTTACCTGACGCTGCACACGCTGCACCTGCCGCTCGACCGCCTCGAACCCTTCCTTGACGCGCGCCTGCTGCCGGACGAGCGGGTCCGCCTGCTCGACCTCTACAGCCGCCGCTGCCAGGACCGCCTGCCCGCCGCCTACCTGACCAACGAGGCCTGGCTGGGCGAGGACCGTTTCTACGTCGACGAGCGCGTCATCGTGCCGCGTTCCTTCATCGCCGAACTGCTCGACGAACAACTGGCGCCGTGGGTCGCCGACCCGTGGGCGGTGGAAAATGCGCTCGACCTGTGCACCGGCTCCGGCTGCCTGGCGATCAAGCTGGCGCTGAATTTCCCCAACGCCCAGGTTGATGCCGTCGACCTGTCGACAGACGCGCTCGCCGTCGCCGAACGCAACATCGCCGACTACCATCTGGGCGAGCGCGTGCATCCGGTCCATTCCAACGCTTTCGCCAAGCTTGCGGGGAAACGCTACGACCTGATCATCTCCAACCCGCCCTACGTCAATGCTGAAGCCGTCGATGCGCTGCCGCCGGAATACCTGCACGAGCCGGAAATGGCGCTCGGCTCCGGCGACGACGGCCTCGACTTCACGCGCATCATCCTTGCCGAAGCGAAACAGCACCTGAGCGAAGACGGCATCCTCGTCGTCGAGATCGGCCACAACCGCGCCGCGCTCGAAGCCGCTTTCCCCGACCTGCCCTTCACCTGGCTCGACACCGCCGCCGGCGACGAATACGTGTTCATGCTCAACGCGGCGGACTTGCCGGACTAAGACGCGGGTTTGAAACTCTACGAAATCCCCAGCCCGTTCGAGATCGAAACCGGCACGGTCATGATGCTCGAGCCTGCCTGGGCGCGGGCCGGCGAACTCCGCGCCCAGTTGCTCGACGAAAGCTACCCGAAGCCTTTCGTCATCGACGACGGCAAGTCGCGCTATCTCTACTTCAACGTCCGCCTGATGCAAAGCGAGATGGCGCTGAAGACACCGCACGACCTGGCGCTGCGCTACACGCAGAAGATGATGGGCTTCCTGCTTTTCCACCCGCGCCCGAAACGCATCGTGATGATCGGGCTGGGCGGCGGCTCGATCGTCAAGTTCTGCCACCGCCGACTGCCCGGCGTGCACATCACCGCCGTCGAACTCGACCCTGACGTGATCGCGCTGCGCGACGCCTTCTTCGTGCCGGCGGACGACGAACGCCTGCAGATCGTCGAGGGCGACGGCGCCGAGTTCATCGCGCAGGCCGACAAGGGCATCGACGCGCTGCTGGTCGACGCCTTCGACCGCAGCGGCTACGCGCCGGAACTGGCCAACCGCCAGTTCTTCGAAAGCGCCTTCGCCAAACTCTCCGGTGACGGCGTGCTGGTGGTCAACCTGGCCGGCGACAAGGAGACCTACGCCGGGCTGATCGGCGAGGTGATGCACGTTTTCGACGACCGGGTGATCGTCATCTCGGTGCCCGACGACGGCAACCACATCCTCTACGCGTTCAAGGAAAAGTACTTCGAACCGCGCTGGCGCTGGCTGCACAACCACGCCAAGGAATTGCGCGCCCGCCTCGGCCTCGACTTCCCGGCCTTCACGCAGAAGATGGAACGCTCGGCCAAGCTCGGCTTCGCCCGGCGCGAGGCGATCCGCGGCCGCTGAACCGGCCGCGCCCGGCGAGCGGAGCTCAAGCGCCGGCGATTTCGCCGAGGATCGCCCGCAGCAACTGCCAGCAGCGCGCCACCGACGCCACCTCGACCCGCTCGCCCGGCGCGTGCGCGCCGTGGATGGTGGGCCCGAAGGAGACGATGTCGAGGCCCGGGTATTGGGCGCCGATCAGCCCGCATTCGAGGCCGGCGTGGATCACCTGGACCTTCGATTCGCCACCGAAATCGCGCCTGAACACCGTCTGGCAGGTACGCAGCAGCGCCGAATCCGGGTTCGGCTGCCAGCCCGGGTACTGGCCGGATTTTTCGGCGGCGGTGCCGGACAGCGCGAACAGGCTGACGATCTCGTCGGCGAGCGCGTCGGCGGCGCGGTCGACCAGCGAGCGGACCATGAAATTGCAGTAGCCGGCAGCCGGCGTCAGCTCGACGATGCCGAGGTTGTTCGAGGTTTCGACAACGCCCGCCACCTGCCGGCTGACGCGTTTGACGCCGTGCGGCGCGGCGTGCAGCGAGGCGAGCCAGGTGAATTGTTCCGCGCCGGCCATCACGGAATCCGCTGCCGCCGTTTCCGCACTCAAAGCAACACCATCGTCGACGCCGCGCAGCAGTTCGCGCAGCGCGCTCTGCTGCGTCGCCAGCCAGGCATCGAGCCCAGCGGCGTCAGGCAAGGCGAGCACGGCGAAGGCTTCGCGCGGCAGCGCGTTGCGCGCCGAACCGCCGTGCAGCGAGACCAGCCGGTAAGGCATGACGCCGGCCAGGTCGTGCAGCACGCCGACCAGCAGCTTGATCGCGTTGCCGCGTTCCTCGTGGATATCGACGCCGGAATGACCGCCGCGCAGGCCGCGCAGCGCAATCCGGCGCACCGTCCAGCCGGCCGGCAGCGCTTCCGCTTCGCCATCGCGCCGGACATCGACGTCAAGCCCGCCGGCGCAACCGAGGTAGAACTCACCCCAGGCCTCGGTATCGAGGTTGAGCATCAAGGACGCGTCGATCTGCCCAGGTTCGAGGCCGCGGGCGCCGCCCATGCCGGCCTCTTCGTCGACGGTGAGCAGCGCCTCCAGCGGGCCGTGGCGCAGCGTTTCGTCTTCCAGCGCAGCGAGGATCAGCGCCACGCCGATGCCGTTGTCGGCGCCCAGCGTCGTCTGCCCGGCGACCAGCCAGCCGTCGCGCAGTTCGGGGACGATGGGGTCGCGGGAAAAATCGTGAGCGCTGTCGGCGTTCTTCTGGCAGACCATGTCCAGGTGCGCCTGCAGGACGACAGTCGGCACGTTTTCGCAGCCGGGCGTCGCCGGCTTCTTCAGGATCAGGTTGCCGGCGCGATCCACCTTGGCCGCCAGCGATCTTTCGCCAGCCCAGGCCAGCAGCCGGTCGCGCAGCGCGGCTTCGGCCTTGGAAGCGCGCGGCGTCGCGCAGAGCGTGGCGAAATGCCGCCAGACGGCAAGCGGCTGCAGGCGGGAGAAAAGTTCGGGCTGCGACATGGGCAAAAATCCGGGCAAAAGCGGCAGCTTAACCAATGCCCAGCTGGCGGTGAAGTACGGCCGATTATCAATAAACCAATGTTCTATGCCTTTGACGTACAATCCCGGCGCACTAGCCGGACCTCTTCCGATGATCTCGATTTACCAGCTCAAACCCGCCTTCCAGAACCTGCTGCGCCCGCTCGCCACCCACCTGGCGAAACTCGGCGTCACCGCCAACGCCGTGACCGTGGCGGCGATGCTGCTGTCGCTGCTGCTCGGCGGCGTTCTTTATCTGTTCGGTGCGAGCGCGCCGCAGCTCTTCCTGCTGCTGCCGGCCTGGATGTTCCTGCGCATGGCGCTCAACGCGCTGGACGGCATGCTGGCCCGCGAGTTCGGCCAGCAATCGCCGCTCGGCGCCTACCTCAACGAACTGAGCGACGTCGTCTCCGACGCCGCGCTCTACCTGCCTTTCGTCCTCATCCCGCCGTTCGGCTGGGCGAGCATCGGCGCCGTCGTCTTCCTTGCCGCACTCTCCGAAATGGCCGGCGCGCTCGGCCCCATGGTCGGCGCGCCGCGCCAGTACGACGGCCCGCTCGGCAAGAGCGACCGCGCCTTCCTGTTCGGCTGCCTGGGCTTCTGGCTCGGCCTCGCCGGCAGCCTGCCGGCAGCCGTTTTCTGGCTGATGCCGCTGGCTGCCGCCGGCATCGCGCTGAACATCGTCAACCGCATCCGCAGCGGCATCGCCGCCATCACCTCATGACCCGAATCGCCGAAAACCACCACTTCCCCTGCAGCGACGGCAGCGCCCTCTTCTACCGCCGCTGGCCCGCCGTCGCGCCGCAACGTCGCGGCGCCGTCGTCCTCTTCCACCGCGGCCACGAACACGGTGGGCGCATGGCGCACCTGGTCGACGAACTCGACCTGCCCGATTTCGACTTCTACGCCTGGGACGCCCGCGGCCACGGCAACTCGCCTGGGCCACGCGGTGATTCGCCGAGCTTCGGGCAATCGGTGCGCGACGTGCAGACCTTCATCGAACACATCCGCGACACCTGGGGCGTGGCCGAGCAAGACATGGCGGTGCTGGCGCAGAGCGTCGGCGCCGTGCTGATCAGCACCTGGGCCCACGACTACGCGCCGCGCGTGCGCTGCCTGGTGCTCGCCTCGCCGGCCTTCAAGGTCAAGCTCTACGTTCCCTTCGCCCGCCCCGGACTGCGCCTGCTGCGCGCGCTGCGCGGCAATTTCTTCGTCAACAGCTACGTCAAGTCGAAGTTCCTGACCCACGATCCGGCGCGCCAGGCGTCCTACGACAGCGACCCGCAGATTTCGCGGCCGATCTCGGTCAACATCCTGCTCGCCCTCTACGAGGCGGCCGACCGCGTCGTCGCCGACGCGCAGGCGATCACCGTGCCGACCCAGCTCCTCGTCTCCGGCGCCGACTGGGTCGTCCATCACGCGCCGCAGCATCAGTTCTTCGAGCGTCTGGGCACGAGTGCCAAGGAGAAGCACGTCCTCGACGGCTTCTACCACGACACCTTCGGCGAGAAGGATCGCCACGTCGCGACCTCGCTGGCGCGCAGCTTTATCCTGCGCCAGTTCTCGCAGCCCTGGTCGCGCCCCGACCTGCGCCAGGCGCACCGCCAGGGGCCGACCTTCGACGAGGCGCAGGCGCTTGCCCGCCCGCTCTCCCTGTTCAGCCCGCGCGGCCTGTACTGGGCCTTCTACCGCCTCGGCATGAAGCTGGGCGGCCTGCTCTCCGCCGGCGTCGCGCTCGGCCATCGCACCGGCTTCGATTCCGGCAGCACCCTCGACTACGTCTACCGCAACACGCCGACCGGCCGCGGCCCGCTTGGCCGGCTGATCGACCGCAACTACCTCGACGCCATCGGCTGGCGCGGCATCCGCCAGCGCAAGCTCAACATCGAGGAACTGCTGCGCGTGGCGCTCAGCCGCCTGCAGGCGGAGGGCCAGCCGCTGCGCATCCTCGACATCGCCGCTGGCCACGGCCGCTACGTGCTGGAAGCGCTGGCCGACGCACCGCGCCCGGAATCCGTCCTGCTGCGCGATTTCAGCCCGCTCAACGTAGACCAGGGCAGCGCCCTGATCGCCGCCAAGGGCCTGACCGACATCGCCCGCTTCGAGCGCGGCGACGCCTTCGACCGCGCCTCGGTGGCGGCGGTGACGCCGGCGCCGACGCTCGGCATCGTCTCCGGGCTCTACGAGCTGTTCCCCGACAACGACCGGGTCGCCGCCTCGCTGGCCGGCATGGCCGACGCCATCGCGCCGGGCGGCTACCTGATCTATACCGGCCAGCCCTGGCATCCGCAGCTCGAACTGATCGCCCGCGCCCTGACTAGCCACCGCGACGGCGAGGCCTGGGTGATGCGCCGCCGCACCCAGGCGGAAATGGACCAGCTGGTCAGCGACGCCGGCTTCGAGAAGATCGAGCAGCGCATCGACGCCTGGGGCATCTTTACCGTCTCGCTCGCCCGCCGCCGGCCGGCATGAACGGCAAGCCGCCGCTGCCCTGGAAGCGCAGCCTGCTCTGGCTGCTCTTCCTCGGCCCCTTCTTCTTTCTCAGCTACGGCCAGGCGAACCAGCTGGCGGCCAGCCGCGAGGCGGTCGCCAGCCTGTATTTCGCCTGGGAAAGGCAATTGCCCTTCCTGCCCTGGACCATCGTTCCCTACTGGTCGATCGATCTCCTCTACGGGCTGTCCTTCCTCTGCTGCCGCGACGCCCGCGCCGTCGACCGGCACGGCCAGCGCCTGCTTGCCGCGCAAGTGATCGCCGTCGCCTGCTTTCTCGCCTTCCCGCTGCGCTTCGCCTTCGCCCGCCCAGCCACCGACGGCCTGGCGGGCGCCATGTTCACCGCCCTGAGTGCCTTCGACCAGCCTTACAACCAGGCGCCGTCGCTGCACATCGCCCTGCTCGTCCTGATCTGGTTCCAGTTCGCCAAATTGCCGCTGGCCCGCCCCGGGCGCCTGCTGGTGCACGGCTGGGCGCTGCTCATCGGGATTTCCGTGCTGACCACCTGGCAGCACCATTTCATCGACGTCCCGACCGGCGCCGCGCTCGGCCTCTTCTGTCTCTGGCTGCTGCCGGAAGCCGGCCTGCGCTCGCCGCTGCGGCGCGCCGCCGATGCCGGCCACTTCCGGCTGGCGGCACTTTACGCCGCTGCTGCGGTGGCTTTGCTGGCGGCCGCCATCGGCTTCGGCGACCTGGCGCTGCTCCTTGCCTGGCCGGCGCTGTCGCTGCTGCTGGTCGCCTGGAACTACGCATGGGCGGGCAGCGCCGGTTTCCAGAAGCAGGCCGGCGGCCACAGCCTGGCCGCGCGCTGGCTGTTGGCGCCCTACCAGTTCGCCGCCTGGCTCAATTCGCGCTGGTGGACACGGCGCCACCCCGCGCCGGTGCATATCGCCGGCGCCGTCTGGCTCGGCCGCATGCCCGACCACACCAGCTACGCCAACGGCGGCTTCCGCGCCCTGGTCGACCTCAGCGCGGAGCTGCCGGCGCCGCGCCTCGCCACGCCACACCACGTCCATCCCTGCCTCGACCTGGTGCCGGCGACGCCGGAAGTCCTGGGCGCGGCGGCCCACGCAATTGCCCGACGGGTCGCCGACGGCCCGGTCCTGGTCGCCTGCGCCCTCGGCTATTCACGTAGCGCGGCGGCGGTCGCTGCCTGGCTGAAGCTGAGCGGCCTGGCCGCCGACACCGAGGCGGCGATCCGCCTGATCCGCGAGCAGCGCCCGCAGATCGTGCTCGGCGACGGCTGGCGAACGAGCCTGGCGCAATTGGACGCCGCCGGGAGCGAACCCGCATGAGCCCGGAAGACCGCCAGCTCACCGCGATCGGCGGCGCCATCTGCGCCGCCGCCGGCCGCATTGACGCCTGGAGCCGGCCGCTGGCCTTGCTCGCGCTGGCCGCCCTGCTGCTGCCCCAGGTGACGGCGGCGAGCGCCGCGGCACTCGCCGCCAGCGTCCTGCTCGGCCTGCTCGAGGGCTATTGTGCGCTGCGCCTCGCTTTCGACCGCCCGCTCTTCGCCCACTGGGCCGACGCTGCCGACGAAGATACGACAAGCGCGCTCGCCGCCTTCGACACCGCGCTGAATCGTCTCGGCTGGCCGGTCGGCGATCCCGGGCGACCGCTCGCTGCACGCGTTGCCGGCGCCCGAGCCCTGCTCCTCCGCCAAGGCCAGGCATTTGCGGCACAATGGCTCGCTGCCAGCAGCGCCGTGCTTCTCCTGTCACTTCACTGAACGAGCATGTCTCTCGAACGCTTCCTCGCCGCCGCCCTGTGCCAGTTCGCCAAGACCGTCACCGGCGTGCGCGCCGTCTGGCTCGACAACGCGCCCTCGCCCGCGGCCCGCGTCTATTTCGCCAACCATCGCAGCCATGGCGATTTCCTGCTGATCTGGGCCAGCCTGCCGGGGGCGCTGCGCGCGCTGACCCGCCCGGTCGCCGGCGCCGATTACTGGCTGCGCGGCCGCCTGCGCCGTTACCTGATCGAGCGGGTTTTTCGCGGCGTCCTGATCGACCGCCGACCGGGGCCACGCGACGATCCCCTGGCGACCATGCTGGCGCCGCTGGCGGCCGGCGAATCGCTGATCCTCTTTCCGGAAGGCACGCGCAACCTGGGCGACGGCCTGTTGCCGTTCAAGAGCGGCATCCACCATCTGGCGCTGGCCAGGCCGGAGGTCGAATTCGTCCCGGTGTGGATCGAGAACCTCGGCCGCGCCATGCCCAAGGGATCGCTGATCCCGGTCCCGCTGCTGTGCTCGCTGAGCTTCGGTCCGCCGCTCCGGCTGCAGGCCGGCGAGCCCCGCAGCGCCTTCCTGTCGCGTTGCCGCGACGCCTTGCTGGCGCTGGCGCCGGCCAGCGAGTGATGAGCATGACCGACCTCGATCCGACCTCGACGCTGCGCCTGATCTTCGCTGGCGTCGCCGCCTTCCTCCTGCTCGCCAGCAGCATCGGCGGCGCCCTCGCCTGGCGCGGCCCACTGGCCGGCAGCGCGCTGATCGCCAACCTGAACGCCCGCATCAACGCCTGGTGGGTCATGGTGGGCGTCCTCGCCATCGCCTTCTGGATCGGCCGCGGCGGCGTCATCCTGCTATTCGCCTTCATTTCCTTCCAGGCGCTGCGCGAGTTCATCTCGGTCACCTACACGCGCAGCGGCGATCACGGCGCCCTGGTCTGGAGCTTCTTTTTCTTCCTGCCGCTGCAGTACGCGCTGATCGCCGTCGATTGGTACGGCCTGTTCTCGATCCTGATCCCGGTCTATGCCTTCCTGCTGCTGCCGATTTCGGCGACCCTCGGCGCCGACACCAAACGCTTCTTCGAGCGCGCGGCCAAGGTGCAGTGGGGCCTGATGATCTGCGTCTATTGCGTGTCGCACGTGCCGGCGCTGCTGACGCTGGAGATTCCGGAGTTCGCCGGACGCAACCTGCAGTTGATCGCCTTCCTGGTCCTCACCGTGCAATCGAGCGATGTCTTCCAGTACATCTGGGGCAAGCTGCTCGGCCGCCATCCGTTGGCCCCTGGCATCTCGCCGTCGAAGACGGTCGAGGGGCTGCTCGGCGGCGTCCTCACCTCGACCGCGCTCGGCGCCGCGCTCTGGTGGATCACCCCGTTCGCGCCCTGGCAGGCGGCGCTGGTCGCGCTTTGCGTCAACCTCTTCGGCTTCTTCGGCGGCCTCGTGCTGTCGGCGATCAAGCGCGACCGCGGCCTCAAGGACTGGGGGTCGATGATCGAAGGGCACGGCGGCATGCTCGATCGCGTCGACTCGATCAGCTTCTCGGCACCGATCTTCTTCCACATCGTCCGCTACTGGTGGGTGCCCTGAAGCCTTCGGTTAAAATCCAGCAGTTCGCCAACCATCCCTCGCCACCAAGCATGCGTATCGCCGATCCCTCGCAAGACACCCTGGTCAACGAAGTCAGGCTGATGCTCGACAACCTGCCGCTCGACGGCGCCCGTGTTCTCGAACTGGGCTGCGGCCGGGCCGAAAAAACCCGCACCCTGGCCGAAACCGGCAGGATCGGCGAAATCGTCGCCCTCGAAGTCGACACCATCCAGCACGAAAAGAACCTCGCCATCACCGACCTGCCCCAGGTCAGTTTCATCCATGGCGGCGCCGAAGCGATCCCGGCCGCCGACGCCAGCTTCGACATCGTGCTGATGCTGAAGTCGCTGCACCATGTGCCGCTTGCGCTGATGGACCAGGCGCTGGCCGAAGTCGCGCGCGTCCTCAAGCCGGGCGGCCTGGCCTGGATCTCCGAACCGGTCTACGCCGGCGAAATGAACGAGGTGTTCCGCCTCTTCCACGACGAGAAGACGGTCCGCGAAGCCGCCTTCGCCGCGCTCTGCCGCGCCGTCGACCAAGGCCCGCTGGCGCTCGAACGCCAGCTCTTCTTCAAGACCCGCAGCTATTTCGAGAATTTCGAGCAGTTCGACCGCCGGATGATCCGCGTCACCCACACCGACCACGCGCTGTCGCCGGAGCTCTACGCCGCGGTCAAGGCGAAGTTCGAATCCTTCATGACCACGGAAGGCGCCACCTTCCACCCGCCACAACGTGTCGACCTGCTGGTCAAGCGCTGAATCCGGCTGAATCCGCTCGCTGCAAAGGAAAAAGCCCGTGCATCTGACGATGTACGGGCTTTCGAATTCTGGGGCGACTGATGGGGCTCGAACCCACGACAACCGGAATCACAATCCGGGACTCTACCAACTGAGCTACAGCCGCCGCTGCAGGAAGGCGCGCATTGTAAGGCCTGTCGCCGTGGCTGTCTACAGGCTTTTGCAAATCTCTCGCAGCGGCGTTTCAGCACACTTGGCGCAATGCGCGTGCGGTTCGCCGTGATATGATTACCAGCTTTATTTTTTGGCGCCTCAAGCACAAGGAAAATTCATGGAAGCTACTACCGCACAAGCCAACGAACTCGAACGTCGCATCGACCTCTCCATCGCCATCGCCGATGTCGAGAAGGAAATGGAGCCGCGTCTGAAGCGCATGGGCCGCAACATGAAGGTGCCGGGCTTCCGTCCGGGCAAGGTGCCGTTCGCCATGGTCAAGCAGCAATACGGCGACCAGGCCCGCCATGAAGTGCTGTCCGAGCAACTGGACCGCGCCTTCGGCACCGCGGTGAGCGAGCAGAAGCTGCTGGTCGCCGGCTATCCGCGCCTCGAACCGAAGGCTACCGAAAGCACCACACACATCGAATTCACCGCCGTCTTCGAGGTCTATCCCGAATTCGTGCCGGGCGACCTGTCGACCGCCGAAATCGAGCGCCCGACGCTGGAAGTCGGCGCCGCCGAAATCGACAAGACCCTCGACATCCTGCGCAAGCAGCGCGTCCGTTACGACAATGCCGAGCGTGGCGCCGCGAAGGAAGACCGCGTCGTCATCGACTTCACCGGCAAGAAGGACGGCGTCGCCTTCGCTGGCGGTTCCGCCACCGATTACCCCTTCGTCCTCGGCCAGGGCATGATGCTGCCCGATTTCGAAAACGCCGTCGAAGGCAGCAAGGCCGGCGAGAGCAAGACTTTCGACCTGACCTTCCCCGAGGACTACCACGCCAAGGATCTGGCCGGCCAGACCGTGCAGTTCGAAATCACCGTCAAGCAGGTCCAGGCGCCGCGCCTGCCGGAAGTCGATGCTGATTTCGCCAAGCAGATGGGCGTTGCCGACGGCGATGTCGAGAAGATGCGCGCCGAAGTCGAAGCCAACCTGAAGCGCGAAGTGAAGCGCCGCATCGAGGCCCGCCTCAAGGACCAGGTGATGGACGCCCTGCTCAAGGCCAACCCGATCGCCATCCCGAACGCACTGGTTGACATGGAAATCCAGCGCCTGATGCAGGCCGCCCGCCAGGACATGGAACAGCGCGGCATGAAGGCGAAGGACATGCCGCTGCAGCCGGAGTGGTTCGCCGAGAACGCCAAGCGTCGCGTCACGCTTGGCCTGATCCTTGCTGAAGTGGTGAAGACGGAGAACCTCCAGGCGAAGCCGGAGCAGGTCCGCGCCATGGTCGAAGACATGGCCGCCAGCTACGAACAGCCGGAAGAAGTGATCCGTTGGTACTATGCTCAACCGCAGCGCCTGAGCGATGTCGAGGGCGTCGCCATCGAGAACAACGTGGTCGAATGGGTCCTCGGCAAGGCCAAGGTCACCGACAAGGCCGTGGCTTTCGATGAACTGATGAGCCAGCAACAGCAGTAAGCCGTTCTTCGTCAGAAAACCGACAGACGTATCAAACGCGACAGACAAGGGCCAACATGATGATCGACAACGCAAGCAACTGGGATCCGCAGGCACTCGGCCTGGTCCCGATGGTGGTGGAACAGAGCGGACGCGGCGAACGCGCGTACGACATCTATTCGCGCCTGTTGAAGGAGCGGGTGATCTTTCTTGTTGGCCCGGTCAACGACGCCAGCGCCAATCTGGTGGTCGCCCAACTCCTGTTCCTGGAAGCCGAGAATCCGGACAAGGACATTTACTTCTACATCAACTCGCCCGGCGGCTCGGTCACTGCCGGCATGTCGATCTACGACACGATGCAGTTCATCAAGCCTGACGTGTCGACGCTGTGCATCGGCCAGGCCGCCTCGATGGGTGCCTTCCTGCTCTGCGCCGGCACCAAGGGCAAGCGTTTCGCGCTACCCAACTCACGCGTGATGATTCACCAGCCGCTAGGCGGCTTCCAGGGCCAGGCGTCGGACATCGCGATCCACGCCCGGGAAATCCTGTCGATCAAGGACAAACTGAACCGCATCATGGCCGAGCACACCGGCCAGCCGCTGGAACGCCTGGAAAAGGATACCGATCGCGACAACTTCATGTCCTCGACCGAGGCCATGGAATATGGTTTGATTGACAAGGTGCTGACGCGCCGCGAAGCGGCTTGATCGAGGAGAATCGGATGTCGAAGGACGGCCAGGAAAAACTGCTTTATTGCTCGTTTTGCGGCAAGAGCCAGCATGAAGTCAAGAAACTGATTGCCGGCCCGTCGGTGTTCATCTGCGACGAATGCATCGCCCTGTGCAATGACATCGTCCGCGACGAACTGCCGGAGGAATCGGCCAAGGCCGGTCGCTCCGACCTGCCGACGCCACGCGAGATCAGCGCCATCCTCGACCAGTACGTGATTGGCCAGGAAGTCGCCAAGCGCATCCTGGCGGTCGCCGTATACAACCACTACAAGCGCCTGCGCCACACCACGAAGAACACCGGCGACGTCGAACTGTCGAAGAGCAACATCCTGCTGATCGGCCCGACCGGCTCCGGCAAGACGCTGCTCGCCCAGACCCTGGCGCGCATGCTCAACGTCCCCTTCGTGATGGCCGATGCCACCACGCTGACCGAAGCCGGCTACGTCGGTGAAGACGTCGAGAACATCATCCAGAAGCTGCTGCAGAAGTGCGACTACGATGTCGAGAAGGCGCAGCAGGGCATCGTCTACATCGACGAAATCGACAAGATTTCGCGCAAGTCGGACAACCCGTCGATCACCCGCGACGTTTCGGGTGAAGGCGTGCAGCAGGCGCTGTTGAAGCTAATCGAAGGCACGACCGCCTCGATCCCGCCGCAGGGTGGGCGCAAGCACCCGAACCAGGACTTCGTCCAGGTCGACACCACCAACATCCTGTTCATCTGCGGCGGCGCCTTCGCCGGCCTGGAAAAGGTCATCCGCAACCGCTCCGAACGTGGCGGCATCGGCTTCGGCGCCGAAGTGAAGAGCAAGGACGACGGCAAGGAAGTCGGCAAGATCCTGCTCGACGTCGAACCGGAAGACCTGATCAAGTTCGGCCTGATCCCGGAACTGATCGGCCGCCTGCCGGTGGTCGCAACGCTGCAGGAACTCGAGGAAAGCGCCCTCGTCCAGATTCTGACCGAGCCGAAGAACGCGCTGGTCAAGCAATACCAGAAGCTGTTCAACATGGAAGAGGTCGACCTGGAAATCCGCCCGGCCGCCCTTACCGCCATCGCCAAGAAGGCGCTCGAGCGCAAGACCGGCGCCCGCGGCCTGCGCTCGATCATGGAACACGCCCTGCTCGACGTAATGTACGAACTCCCCGGCATGGAAAATGTCGAAAAGGTCGTCATCGACGAAAACATGATCAACGGTGACACCCCGCCGTTGCTGATCTACGCCGACCAGCCCAAGGTCTCCGGCTCGAACTGAGCCGGGGGTTCTTGAAATCCGGTTTCCCGCCCCCATCTAGGGGGCTCAACCCCATTTCAAAGGCACACTGATGTCGAACCCCAACACACTCCCGGAAACCCTCGAACTGCCGCTGCTGCCGCTGCGCGACGTCGTGGTCTTTCCGCACATGGTGATCCCGCTTTTCGTCGGCCGCCCGAAGTCGATCAAGGCCCTCGAAATGGCCATGGAGTCCGGCAAGCAGATCATGCTGGTGGCGCAGAAGTCGGCCGCCAAGGATGAACCCGAAGCCGAAGACCTCTACAGCATCGGTTGCCTGGCCAACATCCTGCAGATGCTCAAACTGCCCGACGGCACCGTCAAGGTGCTGGTCGAAGGCACCCAGCGCGCCCGCATCGAAGCGATCGATGTCCAGTCCTCGGTGTTCATGGCCACCGCGCTGCTGCTCAAGCAATCGGGCACCGAAGACCACGAGATCGAGGCGATGCGCCGCGCCGTCGTCGCCCAGTTCGACCAGTTCGTCAAGCTGAACAAGAAGATCCCGCCGGAAGTCCTCTCGTCGATCACCGGCATCGAGGACGCCGGCCGCCTGGCCGACACCATCGCCGCTCACCTGCCGCTCAAGATCGAGCAGAAGCAGGAAGTGCTGGAAATGGACAACGTCCGCGAACGCATCGACCGCCTGCTCTCCCAACTTGAAGCCGAAATCGACATCCTGCAGGTCGAGAAGCGCATCCGTGGCCGCGTCAAGCGGCAGATGGAAAAGAGCCAGCGCGAGTACTACCTGAACGAACAGGTCAAGGCGATCCAGAAGGAACTTGGCGAAGGCGAGGATGGCGCCGACCTGGAAGAACTCGACAAGAAGATCGCCGCCGCCGGCATGAGCAAGGAAGCGTTGACCAAGGCCCAGGGCGAGCTGAAAAAGCTGCGCCTGATGTCGCCGATGTCGGCCGAGGCCACCGTCGTGCGCAATTTCATCGAAACGCTGATCGGCCTGCCCTGGCGCAAGAAGACGCGCATCAGCAAGGACCTGCGCGCTGCCGAGAAGATCCTCGACGCCGACCACTTCGGCCTCGAAAAGGTCAAGGAACGCATCGTCGAGTACCTCGCCGTGCAGCAGCGCGTGGACAAGGTCAAGGCGCCGATCCTCTGCCTGGTCGGCCCCCCGGGCGTCGGCAAGACCTCGCTCGGCCAGTCGATCGCCAAGGCGACCAACCGCAAGTTCGTGCGCATGGCGCTCGGCGGCGTCCGTGACGAAGCCGAAATCCGTGGTCACCGCCGTACCTACATCGGCTCGATGCCGGGCAAGATTCTCAACAGTCTGACCAAGGTCGGCGTGCGTAACCCGCTGTTCCTGCTCGACGAAGTCGACAAGCTCGGCCAGGATTTCCGCGGCGACCCGTCTTCAGCGCTGCTCGAAGTGCTCGACCCGGAACAGAACAACACCTTCCAGGATCACTACGTCGAAGTCGATTTCGACCTCTCCGACGTGATGTTCGTCGCCACCGCCAACACGCTGAACATCCCGGCGCCGCTGCTCGACCGCATGGAGGTGATCCGACTCTCCGGCTACACCGAGGACGAGAAGGTCAACATCGCGATGCGCTATCTGCTGCCCAAGCAGATGAAGAATAACGGCGTCAAGAAGACCGAACTGATCGTCGCCGAAAGCGCGATCCGCGACATCGTCCGCTACTACACCCGGGAAGCCGGCGTGCGGGCGCTGGAACGTGAAATCTCCAAGATCTGCCGCAAGGTCGTCAAGACCCTGGTGCTCAAGGCCCGCGACAGCAAGATCACGGTCAACGCGCGCAATCTCGACAAGTACCTCGGCGTGCATCGCTACACCTTCGGCATGGCCGAAAAGGAAAACCAGGTTGGCCAGGTCACCGGTCTGGCCTGGACCGAGGTTGGCGGCGAACTACTCACCATCGAGTGCGCCAACATGCCGGGCAAGGGCAACATCATCCGCACCGGCTCGCTCGGCGACGTCATGAAGGAATCGGTCGAAGCCGCCCGCTCGGTCGTGCGCGCCCGCGCCCGTCGCCTCGGCATCAAGGACGAGATCTTCGAGAAGACCGACATCCACATCCACGTTCCGGAAGGCGCCACGCCCAAGGACGGCCCGTCGGCAGGCATCGCCATGACCACGGCGCTGGTTTCGTCCTACACGGGCATCCCGGTGCGTTGCGACGTCTGCATGACCGGCGAGATCACGCTGCGCGGCGAAGTGCTGGCCATCGGCGGCCTCAAGGAGAAACTGCTGGCGGCCGTGCGCGGCGGCCTGAAGACGGCGCTGATCCCGGAAGAGAACGCCAAGGACCTGACCGAGATGCCGGAAAATCTCAAGAACCGTATCGAGATCGTGCCGGTGAAATGGATCGATCAGGTGCTCGAACGTGCCCTGGAAAGCCTGCCGCAAGCCTTGCCCGACACTGGCGAAGCGGCGCCCGGACTGGCGACCGGCAGCGACGACCCGGTCAGCAAGACGGTCCTTACCCATTGATTTTAAAAGACCGGATGCCGATGGCAAAAAACCGCCATCGGCAGCCCCCTCGAAACCTCGGTCGATCGGCTCAGAATCCGCTTGACACAAGGATTTCGGGGGGGATATAAATCGCCCCTCACGGAATTTTCACCACTCCAAACTTCCACTAGGGGATCTACATGAACAAGACTGAACTGATCGATCAGATCGCTGCCGCCGCCGATATTTCCAAGGCCGCCGCAGGCCGTGCGCTGGACGCCGCCGTTGACGCCATCAAGGGCGCCCTGAAGGAAGGCGACAGCGTCAACCTGATCGGTTTCGGTACCTTCTACGTCGGTGAGCGCGCCGCCCGTACCGGCCGCAACCCGCGTACCGGCAAGAGCCTGGAAATCAAGGCTGCCAAGTCCCCGAAATTCCGCGCCGGCAAGGGTCTCAAGGACGCGGTTAACTGATATACTGCCGCTCCTTCTGCGCCAGGCGCAGACGGGTGCTTAGCTCAGTTGGTAGAGCGTCGCCCTTACAAGGCGAATGTCGGCGGTTCGACCCCGTCAGCACCCACCAATTCAAAACCCCGCCCAAGGCGGGGTTTTTCATTTCAGCGGCGGCATCAACCGCGCCCCGCCCAGCGGACGATAAACTCCGCCCTTTCTGCGAAAACCCCTTGCAATCTGGCTCCACGCCCGTATAATGCGCGGCTCTGACAGCGCGCCCGTAGCTCAGTTGGATAGAGTACTTGGCTACGAACCAAGGGGTCGGGCGTTCGAATCGCTCCGGGCGCGCCATTCAGAAACTGTGGATTGACCTTAGGGAAAATCCAGCTTCGTAAGACAGCGCGCCCGTAGCTCAGTTGGATAGAGTACTTGGCTACGAACCAAGGGGTCGGGCGTTCGAATCGCTCCGGGCGCGCCAAAACGAAGCAGGCACCGCAATCGCGGTGCTTTTTTTTCGCCTCAATCCGGCGCATTGCCGGTTTCCACGCCGCGGAACATCGCCGGCGTCAGATCGTACTTCTGCAGCAGGCGGTAGAACTCGGTACGGTTGCGATCGGCGATGCGCGCCGCGTCGGCGACGCTGCCATCGGTCAGCTTGAGCAGGCGGACCAGGTAATCCCGTTCGAAGCGCCGCTTGGCCTCGGCGTAGCTCAGGGCCTCCATGGCCGGCACCCGCAAGGAACGCTGGACCAGGGATGCCGGGATCAAGGGCGTCGAGCACAAGGCACAGCACTGCTCGACGACATTCAGCAACTGCCGCACGTTTCCCGGCCAGCCAGCGGTCGCCAGCGCCTCCAGCGCGTCAGGCGCGAAGCCGCTGATCGGCTTGCCGTATTTCTCGGCCAGCTTGCGCAGGAAGTGCGCCGCCAGCAGCGGAATGTCCTCGCGTCGCTCCTCGAGGCGCGGCAGGGTCAGCGAGACGACGTCGAGCCGGTAGTAGAGATCCTCACGGAACTGCCCCTGCGCCATCGCCGTCTCCAGATTGCGATGGGTTGCCGAGAGCAGGCGGATGTCCACCGGTTCGGCGCTGGTGCTGCCCACCGGACGCACCACCCGCTCCTGCAGGACGCGCAGCAGCTTGACCTGCAGCGCCAGCGGCATGTCGCCGATCTCGTCGAGGAACAGGGTACCACCGTGAGCGGCCTGAACCAGCCCGCCGCGGGCACTGGCAGCGCCGGTGAAGGCACCGCGGACATGACCGAACAACTCCGATTCGAGCAGCGGCTCGGGAATCGCCCCGCAGTTGATGGCGACGAAAGGCCCCTGGGCGCGCGCACTGGCGCGGTGAATGGCGCGCGCCAGGACTTCCTTGCCGGTCCCGCTTTCGCCGCGGATCAGGACGCTGGCGTCGGAAGCAGCCACCATCCGGGCATCGGCCAGCAACTCGGCCATGCTGGTGCTGCGATAGACGATGTCCTCCAGCCAGCGCCCATCGTCCGTTGGCTGCGGCTGTGCCTCGGGGGCGGCGGAAACGAGCAGCGCCTGATCGATCTTGGCGAGCAGCGTCTGGCTGTCGAAGGGCTTGGTCAGGTAACCGAAAACCCCGCGCGAGGTCGCCTCGACCGCATCGGGAATGGTACCGTGCGCGGTCAGCAGGATCACCGGCAGACTGGGCCGGGTCGTCCGCAACTCTTCGAACAGCGACAAGCCATCGCGGCCGGGCAGGCGAATATCGCTGACCACCAGTCGCGGCGGATCGACGGCGATGCTGGCCAGCCCCTCTTCGGCCGACGTTGCCGGGGTGACCCGGAATCCCCGGGCATGCAGGCGCATGGTCAGCAGCCGGCGGATATCTTCATCGTCATCGATGATCAGGACATGCGCGCCGACGGCGCCGGCGCGGCTCATCGCGCACTCCCCGCTGCCGGCAGCGCGGGTCGCTGCGGCAGGCTGCGCTCGATCTCGGCGAGCCGATCGATCTTCTCCTGCAGCTCCTGGACCTTTTTCTGGCTTTCCTTCAGTTGCTGCGCCTGTCGGTCCAGCGCGCCTTCCTGGCGCTGTCTTTCATTCAACTGCTCGACCAGCAGGCGCGCCAGCGGCTGCAAGGCCAGCGCCCCGGGACGGGACGACTTCAGAACCGATTCGAGCAAGGCAAGCGGCCGGGCCAGTTCGACATTGCCCTGGCGCGGCAGCAGATGCAACAGGGCCAGGCGCATCTGCGCCTCCGGGTCGGCATTGCGGGCCGCCAGTTCGGCGCGCTCGCGGGACAGTTCGTTGCCGCTCATGCCGACCAGCGCCTGACGATACTCGAGGGTGGCGTCGAGCGCCGAGGCCCGCTCTTCGGGTGAAAGATAAACCGTGGTCGGCGGCGCACTGGCACAACCGGCCAAGGAGGCCAGCAAAAGCATCAGACAGGAAAGTCTATTTTTCATCCGGCAAATCCAGTTGGAAAACGGCGCCGACATCGCTGTCGGCAAGCTTGATCCGGGCCCGCATCGCTTGCGCGAGTTCCCGGACAATGGAAAGTCCGACCCCGCTCCCGGCGCGGGCCACTGGCGCAGCGCGGCGCCCCTGAACGAAGGGCTCGAAAATGCGCTGCGCATCCTCGGGGGCGACCCCCGGCCCCTGATCGCGGCAGACGATGCGCCAGCCCCCCTTGAATCGCTGCGCCGTCAGGCGGACAAGCCCCCCCTGCGGACTGAAATCGATGGCATTGGCCAACAGGTTATCGAGGATCACCGCCAGCTTGCCCGGATCCAGTCTGGCCCGCCCTTCCCCGGCTTCGACCTCGATCCTGACCTGGCGTGCCTGGCCACGCAATTCGTGACGCTGCGCAGCTTCCGACAAGGCCTGGCGCAAATCGACCTGGAGCAGATTCAGGCGGCGCGCTTCGAATACCGCGGCATTCAGTCGCAACAGGCTCTCGATCTGGCACTGCAAGCTATCCACCTTGTGTCCGAGAATGCGCGTCACCTCGCGCTGACCGTCGCTCAAGGGGCCGGGCACCTCCTCGGCGAGCAAGGCGATGCCTTCCTTCAGGGCCGTCAGGGGGGTTTTCAGTTCATGCGACACATGGCGCAGGGTCCGCTCGCGATCCGCCTCGAGACCCGCCAGATGATTGCGCAAGCCGTCGAGGTGGCGGCCGAGCCGCCGCAAGTCAGCCGGGCCACTAACTTCGATGGAAGCATCAAAACGCCCCTCGCCCAGGCGGCCGATCGCCTTTTCCAGTTGCCGCACGGCACGCACCAGCCACCAACCCATCGCCAAGGCGACCAGGACGGCCCCCAGCAGCGCCAGCGCCAGACGGCTACCGAGTTCGACGCGACGCCGTTCCAGTTGATCGAGCAGGCGAACATTGCCACCATCGATCCAGCGTTTGGCCGCTACCTGGATTTCGTCGTTGAGTGCCGCCAGACGATCGAGCTGTTCGGCAAGATTGTTGCGGGGCGGGGTCTGCTCGATGCCGTCGCGCAGCAGACCGGCCTGTTCCCGCCAGCGTCCGGACAAAACAACCAGGGTTTCCGCCGGCATCGCCTCGATCCGCAGCAGTTGCTCCAGCGCACCGGCGAGATGGGCATCGAAACGTTCGCGCAGCAAGGCATCACCGAGCACCAGATATTGCCGGGCGCTCCGCTCGATATCGACGCTGCGCTCGCCCAGTGCCTGCACCGCAGTACTCAGTTGCAAGGCCTGGGCATTGCTCTCACGGCTCTGCGCCACCATGCCTTCAAGCAACAACCAGCCGTGAATCCCGACGCCACCCAGCAGCAGCACAACGATCATGAAGCCGGCCAACAAGCCCTGCCGAAAGGACAGCCACCTCATCTAAAAACCCAGTCGAATCATGAACATAAACCAGTGTCGGAAAGAAGCGACATTCTATCCCCTTGTCCTGAAGGACTTCCGCGAAGCACACAAAAAAACTGTCGCCAAATACCGACAGCGGTGTAAGCGAATTGCTGACAAATACCCGTAACCTGATGAATCCAATGAGTTTTAAAAAGCTGGCACGCTTATCGCAACGGAATAAGCACAACCCCGACCCCTACCAGGAGACTACATGTTCATCAAATCCAGTTCAGCACCAGGAATTCAGAATAACAGCCTCAACCGCAGGGACAGCAACGGCACGCCAACCCCAGGCGCACTTAGCGTCAATCGCCCGGAAGCCGCCATCAAACCGGAAGCTTCCGTCGCACCGAGTAGCGCCAACACCACCGCGAACCTCGCAGTGGCAACACCACAACAAGATCAATCCATCGAAAAGGAAAAGGGAGCCCGCCTCATTGTCGGTCCGGACGTCAAGCTCAAGGGCGCTGAAATCCTGGACTGCGACATGCTGGTTGTTGAAGGACGGGTGGAGGCGACAATGGACAGCCGGGTCATCCGCATCGCCGACAAGGGTGCATTCTCCGGCAAGGTCAGCATCGACGTGGCCGAAATCCACGGCAGCTTCGATGGCGAACTGACCGCCCGTTCACAACTGGTCATCCACGCCACCGGCCGGGTCAGCGGAAAAATCCGCTACGGCAAGCTGGTGATCGCCGAAGGCGGCGAATTGTGTGGTGACATCAACGCCCTGTCGGCAGAAAGGAGCAGCCCACCGATATTGAACGCACTCTCAGCCTGAACACAAAACTGGTCATTTAAGGGGAAGCCTCGTAGACTGCGGGACTTCCCCCTTTTTTTGACAGGCAGATTCATGGCTCAGTATGTGATGAGTATGCTCCGCGTGAGCAAGATTGTTCCGCCCAAGCGGCAGATCATCAAGGACATTTCCCTTTCCTTCTTCCCCGGCGCCAAGATCGGTCTGCTCGGCCTCAACGGTGCCGGCAAGTCCACCGTGCTGAAGATCATGGCCGGCGTCGACAAGGAATACGACGGCGAGGTCCAACACCTGGCCGGTGTCTCGATCGGCTACTTGCCGCAGGAACCGCAGCTCGACCCTGACAAGACCGTGCGCGAGGAAGTCGAATCGGCGCTCGGCGAAGTCATGCAGGCGCAGGCCAAGCTCGACGAGGTCTACGCCGCCTACGCCGATCCGGAAGCCGATTTCGACAAGCTGGCCGAAGAACAGGCCCGCCTGGAAGCGATCATCGCCACCGGCGGCGCCGACACCGAACATCAGATGGAAATCGCCGCCGACGCGCTGCGCCTGCCGCCCTGGGACGCAAAGATCGGCGTCCTGTCCGGTGGCGAGAAGCGCCGCGTCGCGCTGGCCAAGCTGCTGCTCTCCAAACCCGACATGCTGCTGCTCGATGAGCCGACCAACCACCTCGACGCCGAATCGGTCGAATGGCTGGAACAGTTCCTCGTCCGCTTCCCCGGCACCGTCGTCGCCGTCACCCACGACCGCTACTTCCTCGACAACGCCGCCGAGTGGATTCTCGAACTCGACCGCGGCCACGGCATCCCCTGGAAGGGCAACTACTCGTCCTGGCTGGAGCAGAAGGAAGCCCGCCTGGAGACCGAAAACAAGCAGGTCGACGCCCACATGAAGGCGATGAAGCAGGAGCTGGAATGGGTGCGCAGCAATCCGAAGGCGCGCCAGGCCAAGTCCAAGGCCCGCCTGGCCCGCTTCGAGGAAATGTCCAGCCACGAATACCAGAAGCGCAACGAGACCCAGGAAATCTTCATTCCGGTCGGCGAGCGCCTGGGCGACCAGGTCATCGAGTTCAACAACGTCAGCAAGTGCTTCGGCGACAAATTGCTGATGGACAACGTCAGCTTCACCATCCCGCCCGGCGCCATCGTCGGCATCATCGGCCCGAACGGCGCCGGTAAATCGACGCTGTTCAAGATGATCACCGGCCAGCAACAGCCGGATTCGGGTGAGGTGAAAATCGGCCAGACGGTCAAGCTTGCCTACGTCGACCAGTCGCGCGACTGCCTCGATGGTTCGAAGACGGTGTTCGACGAACTGGCGCAAGGTAGCGACATCCTGCAGATCGGCAAATTCGAGATGCCCAGCCGCGCCTACATCGGCCGCTTCAACTTCAAGGGCGGCGACCAGGGCAAGCTGGTCGGCAACCTGTCCGGCGGCGAGCGCGGTCGCCTGCACCTGGCGAAGACGCTGATGTCCGGCGGCAACGTCCTGCTGCTCGACGAACCGTCGAACGATCTCGACGTCGAAACCCTGCGCGCCCTGGAAGACGCCCTGCTCGAATTCCCCGGCTGCGCCATGGTCATCTCCCACGACCGCTGGTTCCTCGACCGCATCTGCACGCACATCCTGGCTGCCGAAGGCGAATCGCAATGGACCTTCTTCCCGGGCAACTACCAGGAATACGAAGAGGACAAGCGCCGCCGTCTGGGCGAAGAAGGCGCCAAGCCCAAGCGCATCCGCTACAAGCCGATCAGCCGCTGAGGCAAGCGGCCGCCGTTGGCCGCTGCAAAACAAGACGGGCGCCCTGGTGGCGCCCGTCTGTTGTCATGTGGTGATTAATTCGTTAATCAGTGCTTGAGGCTGGCGGAGAATACCGCCTTGCTCTTTTCGGAAAACTGGAATTCGACGAAGGCGCGTTCGATCTCGGCCTGGTTGCTGCCGTCGGAATGGTCCTCGAAACAGATGCCGATGCTCTTGCCGTTGGCGGCCAGTGTCTGGAAAGCGTAGCGCCAGCGCTGTGCCTCGGCCAGCCGCTCGCGCAACTGGGCTTCGTTGGAAATCGAGATACCTGCCTTCTTCAGGGAATCCAGAAACTGCTCGAAGGATTCGTTGCTCAGACTGCCCATTCATTTCTCCGTGAGATACGGTGCGATTGCACCATGCTTCCATTAACGAGGCGATCGTGTTCCGGTTGACACGCAAGTTGGCAAAGTTTGAATGAGATAATCGCCACCATGAAAAAACAGAACGTCACCGCCGCCATCCCGGAAATCCGTCCCGGGCAGTCGATCGAACTGCTCAAGGAACTGCACATCCTGACGCGCGACGGCAAACTCAACCAGGACAGCCGCCGCAAGCTCAAGCAGGTCTACCATCTCGCCCAGTTCATCGAGCCCCTGCTCGACGGCATGGAAACCCTGGTCGATCACGGCGCCGGCAAGTTCCTACCTCGGCTTCATCCTCTACGATCTCTATATCAAGAGTCGTGCCAGCGGCGAGGTCATCGGCATCGAAAGCCGCCGCGAACTCGTCGAAAAATCCTGCGAACTGGCGCAGCGGCTGGGCTTTCCGCGGATGCGCTTCATCGCCAGCACGGTCGAGGAAGCCCTCGCCTCGACCGACTTGCCGGCGTCCGTTGACGTCGTTACCGCCCTCCACGCCTGCAATACGGCGACCGACGACGCGATCCGTTTCGCTTTGTCACGACAAGCCCGCCATGTCGTCCTGGTACCCTGCTGCCAGGCAGAAGTCGCCGCGACGATGCGGGCGCGCAAGGCCGAATCGCTGGCGCAGACGCCGCTGTCGGAACTGTGGCGGCACCCGATCCATACCCGCGAACTGGGCAGCCACCTGACCAACGTGCTGCGTTGCCTGTTGCTGGAGTCGCACGGTTATGACGTCACCGTCACCGAACTGGTCGGCTGGGAGCACTCGATGAAGAACGAACTGATCATCGCCAGCCAGCGCGGCAAGCCGCGCAAGAACGCCCGCGAACGGGCCGAAGCCATCCTGCGCGAGTTCAATATCGAGGAACTTGCCCCCCGTTTCACCTACTAAGGCGCCATGACGCGAATCCTGCACCCTCTCGAACTCCTCGCCCCGGCCAAAAATGCCGATTTCGGCATCGAAGCCATCAAGCACGGCGCCGACGCCGTCTACATCGGTGGCCCGGCTTTCGGAGCCCGTTACGGCGCCGGCAACGATGTCGGCGAAATCCGACGCCTGTGCGATTTTGCCCACCGTTTCCGGGCCAAGGTCTTCGTCGCGCTGAACACCATCCTGCACGACAGCGAACTCGAAGACAGCCGTCAGCTCGCCTGGCAGTTATATGAGGCCGGCGCCGATGCGCTGATCATCCAGGACATGGGCCTGCTCGAACTCGATCTGCCGCCGATTCAGCTACATGCGAGCACCCAGACCGACATCCGCAACCCGGCCAAGGCGAAGTTCCTGGAAGACGCCGGCTTCTCGCAGATCGTTCTGGCGCGCGAGATGAGCATCGCCGAAATCGGCCAGGTCGCCGCCGCGACGACGCTGTCGCTCGAGTACTTCGTGCATGGTGCGCTCTGTGTCGCTTATTCCGGACAGTGCTACATCAGCCACGCCCACACCGGGCGCAGCGCCAACCGCGGTGAATGTTCGCAGGCCTGCCGGCTGCCCTACACGCTGGTCGACGACAAGGGCAAGACCATCACCGAGAACCAGCACTTGCTGTCGATGAAGGACAACAATCAGTCGGACAACCTGCGTGCGCTGATCGAGGCCGGCGTCTCCTCGTTCAAGATCGAGGGCCGCTTGAAGGACCTGTCCTACGTCAAGAACATCACCGCCCACTACCGCGCGCTGCTCGACGAGATCATCGCCGCCGACCCGCGCTACGTCCGCGCTTCCAGCGGCCGTTCGAGCTTCACCTTCACGCCGCAGCCGGAAAAGACCTTCAACCGCGGCTACACCGACTATTTCGCCGGCGGCCGCCAGGACGACATCGGCGCCTTCGATTCGCCGGCTTTTGTTGGCCAGCCGATTGGCGAGGTGGAAGAGATTGGCGACGGCTGGCTCACCGTCAACACCGCCGAAACCTTCCACAACGGCGACGGCGTCTGCTTTCACGACGCGCACGGTGACGTCCAGGGGATGCGCATCAACCGGGTCGAAGGCAAAAAGCTTTTCCCGATGGAAATCCCGGCCGAGCTGAGCGAAGGCACCACCCTGTTCCGCAACCGCGACCAGGAATTCGAACGCGCATTGGAAAAGGATTCGGCTGAGCGCCGCGTCGCCGTCAAGGCGGTTTTCGCCGAACAGGCCGACGCTTTCGTGCTCACCCTGAGCGACGAAGACCAGGTCAGCGTCGCCGTCACCCTGCCGCGCGACGAGCGGATCGGCCGCGAACTGGCGCAGAACCCGGAAGCCGCACAGGCCAAGCTGAAGGAAAACCTCGGCAAGTTCGGCAACACGATGTTCGTCGCCGCAAGCATCGAGCTGCAACTGACGCAGCCCTGGTTCCTGCCGGTCGGCGCGATCAACGCGCTGCGCCGTGAAGCGGCGGAAAAACTCGAAGCCGCCCGCCTCGCCAGCCATCCACGGCCGCCGCGCGCGGCGCCGGCCGACGATCCTGCACCCTACCCGCAGGACGAACTGAGCTACCTCGGCAACGTCTTCAACGCCAAGGCCCGCGCCTTCTACGAGAAACATGGCGTGCGGCTGATCGAGGAAGCCTACGAGGCCGGCCATGAAAAAGGCATGGTCTCGCTGATGATCACCCGCCACTGCCTGCGCTATAGTTTCAACCTCTGTCCGAAAGAGGTGAAACACTTGAAGCCGGACCCGATGACGCTGATCAACGGCAACGAAAAGCTGATCCTCAAGTTCGACTGCAAGGCTTGCGAAATGCACGTCGTCGGCAAGATGAAGAAGGGCGTCACCCTCAACCTCGGTAGCATCCGGCCGACCGCCGCCTGCGGATGAAACCGACGCCCTGTCCCTCCTGCGGTCAGCCGATGGAAAAGCGGCGCTTTGAACGCAACCTGCACGGCGAGGTCGTTCTCGACCTCTGCTTCCACTGCCACGGTGTCTGGTTCGACGAATTCGAAAGCGTGCAGATCACGCCGGGCGGCGTCATCGAACTCTTCCGCCTGATCCACGAATACCGCGAAGCGCCCCGCCTGCCGCTACGCGACGCGCTGCAATGCCCGCGCTGCAGCGAGCGCCTGCTGCACGGACTCGACGTCTCCAAACACGGCGGCCAGTTCAATTACCACCGCTGCCTGCAGAAGCATGGACGGTTCACGACCTTCGCCCAGTTGATGATCGAAAAGGGCTTCGTCCGCCAGTTGTCGCCGGCCGAAATCGACGAACTGGCGAGCAAGGTCAGCATCGTCCGCTGCACCGGTTGCGGCGCGCCGATCGACATCCGCCAGGACCACGCCTGCCGCCACTGCCGGGCGCCAATCGCCATCCTCGACCCGAGCGCCGTCGAAAAGACCCTGAACCGGCTCGATCAGGCGGAGGTCCAGCGCAGCCGGCGCGACGTCGAAATGCTCGGCGACGCCATCGTCATGCGCGAACGGGAAAAATCGCGTTTCGAACGCGAGCAGCGCGAACGCTTCAACAACCTCGACATCGGCGACCTGGTCGTCGCCGGCGTCGATCTGTTGTGGCGCGTCCTGCGCCGCTAAAAAACAGCCCGGGCCGGGCCCGGACTACTGGACGCGAATCTCGACCCGCCGCCCTTCCTCGGCGCTGCCGCTACCCAGCGTCGATTCCGGGCGCCGCATCCTGACCTTTTCAGCCGCCACGCCGCCGGCGACCAGCGCATCGCGAACCGCCTGCGCCCGCTGTCGGGCCAGTTCGGCGTTCTGTTGCGGATCACCGGAAGCGTCATGGAAACCGGAAAGCAGGACAATGCCGTCGCTCTTCGCGGCCAGGGCATCGACCGTCTGCGCGACGACCATCAGGTCGCCTTCGCCGAGCGCCGCCGAACCGACCGCGAAATAGACCTTGGCCAGCGCCTCGCCGACCGGCGCGATATCGCTTTCCGCCGCCACCATCGCTGCCGGCGCCGTCTGGTTCGCCTTCCAGACGCCGAGACCGGCGACCAGCGCGATGACGCCGAAGATGACACCGGCGAGAACGCCGAACACCACACCCTGAGTTTCGTTTTCGTCTTGACTGGACATGCTGGGCAACCTCATTTCAGGAAGAAGGAAAATTACCGCGGCATTCTACCCAGCATTCGGACACAACAGTGTGTCGGGGTGCAGTTGCAGCGAACGCTCGCCGGCCGCCAGCCACACCGTGCCTTCCTGAACGGTGCAGGAAAGCTGCATCGAACGCGACGCCAGCCCCCCCAGCGCCTGCGTTTCCTCGGCCGTCAGGCGCAACACCGTCAGGTTGTCGAAACGGGCGAGTTGCGGCGCGATCTGCTGCCACCAGACATCGACCGAGCGTCCGCCGTAGGTCAGCACCATCGCCCGTCGGGCGCGATGACAGCCCTTGCGGATGCGCGTTTCGTCGGGCTGGCCGACCTCGATCCAGGTCTGCAGTACGCCGGAAGGATCGACTTCCTGCAGCGCGCATTCGTCGTCGCTCGACAGCCCCTTGCCGAAGGCCAGGTCCGGTCCGGCGTAAAGGGCGAAGGCGAGGATACGGACCATCATCCGCTCGTCGTTTTCCGAAGGATGACGGGCGACGGTCAGCGGGTAATCGGCGAAGTGGCCGCGGTCGAGATCGGCCACTTGCAGCTCGGCCTTGAAGACGGTGGATTTGAGCGCCATTGCAGCCCCCGGGAAAAGTGGGCGATTATCCCATGGCGGCAGGCAGAACGACGCGCCGCCGCAGCCACGAACCCGCCGGAGAACCCCATGTCGCAAGAACTCGTCGCCGTGCTGCCAGCACCAGCCTCAGCCGGATGAACGCCACGCCGCTGTTGCAGCCCGTCGCCCGCAAGCGCTGCGCCAGTTGCCAGTGCTGGAGCGGCCCGCGCGCCATCGGCAGCCCCCCGGGAAACGTTGCCATCGCCGCCGACACCGACGTCGGTCTGTGCGACGGCGGCGGCTGGCACGGCAGCGAACGCCGCGCCCGCTCGGCCTGCGGACACTGGCGGATCTGGCCGCTGCTGCTCGATGGCGGCACGACGCCCGGCTGATCAGAAAAAGATGCGGGACAGATAGTGGCTGCGCGCCTCGATGCGACCAAACAGATAACCCAGGTCGTCGTTCCAGTTCAGACCGATCAGCTCGCAGGCGCTCGCGGCGAGATTGCTGACGCGCGAGTTCTGCTGCCCGCCAAGGTCGAGGGCGTTGACCACGACTTCCGCCACGTGGGTCACCGC
The DNA here is from genome assembly GCF_041909095.1 of Azonexus sp. Taxonomy (GTDB): domain Bacteria; phylum Pseudomonadota; class Gammaproteobacteria; order Burkholderiales; family Rhodocyclaceae; genus Azonexus. The sequence continues at coordinate 81,142 of NZ_JAYREB010000006.1, forward strand.
GACCAACTTGTCGGCCGGCGGCTGGATGTCATGGTGATGTTCGATCGCCGCCACCACCGATGCCGGCAGATGCCAGGCCGTCGCCAACAGGCGGCCGATAGCGCAATGATCGACGCCGAACACCTGGCGCTCGGCGTCGATGATGTCGAGCCCGTCGTCTTGTTCCAGGCTCATGCGCAGCAACTGGAACTCCAGTGGATGGCAACGTGCCATCCAGAGCTGACCGATGTCGTGCAGCAAGCCGCAGACCAGCGAGAAATCCTGCGACAGGTGGCCGATCCGCGCCAGTTCCTGGGCGGCCACGCCGACCGCCACGCTGTGCGCCCAGAAATGGCTGCCCATCCGGCTTTCCCGGGAAAACTCGGCCAGTGCCACGGTCAGCACGATCTCCCTGAGCTTGGCGAGACCGATCAGCGAGACGGCAACCTGCATGTCACGCAGATCGCGCTGGTTGCGCCCGCCCATCGCTGCCGCATTGGCGATCGACAGCACGCGCGCGGTAATCACCGGATCGCGCCCGACCAGCTGGATCAGCGCACCGATCGTCGCGCTGTCGTCGTCCAGCGTCTGCAACAGGTCGTTGACCACGGTCGGAAAGGCCGGCAACAGCGCCGACCGACGGACGATATCGCTTTCACTCAGGCGTAGCGGCATCACAGACTCCGGTAAGCCAGCACCGCGGCATAAAGCGCGGCAAGCGCCGGCTGCGAGCGGTCGGCCTGGGCGAAGATACGGTCCAGACGGGCCGTTTCCCGCGCCAGATCGGCATCGCGCTCGGCATCGCTGCGCGAATCGTCTTCGCGGATGCAGACGAATTCACCGTGGCGCATGGCGATCTGGTGCAGGTTGCCTTCGGTCAACGGATTGCCGGCCGGCAAGGTGAAATTGGTCACGCCGTGGTCGGCGATGGCCAGTGGCGCCCCCAGCACCATGCCTTCGACTGCGTCGGAAATCGGGATGTAATGCAGACGCTGCCGCATTGCGTTCTCCAATATTTGTTATTTGAGTTGAATCTGTCACTTTTTACCAGACAGGTCAAGGCATGATCGCCGGAAGCTGGCGTACTGTCGACAAGCCCGCCAATCGACCGGGCAATAACCCTGCTCATCCCATTGTTGTTTTTCGCCGAAAAATCGGCGATAGTCTCCACTCCGCTGCTTTCCTCATCCCGCAACGTCCATGACCGCCACCCCGACCCACCCGCCGCTTGCTGCCCGCGTAGTATCGCCGGTCCTCGTACGCGTCATCGTCGTAGGTGTCGTCGCGCACGCGCCGTCGCGGATCGGGTAAGCAGCAGACAGTTTCCCGCAAACCCCGCCGGCGCCACCGGCGGGGTTTTTCATTGAGCCTCCCGGAATCGCCAGAAACCACAAGGAGTTCTCAATGACCGAAACCCTCACCGGCGCGCAGATCACCGTGCGTCTCCTCGAACGCCAGGGCGTGCGCGTGCTGACCGGTTACCCGGGCGGCGCCATCCTGCCAATCTACGACGCCCTCGGCGAATCGACGACGATCCGCCACGTCCTGCCCCGCCACGAACAGGGCGCCGGCTTCATTGCCCAGGGCATGGCCCGGGTCTCCGGAGAAGTCGCCGTCTGCCTCGCCTCTTCGGGGCCGAGCGCGACCAACCTGCTGACGGCGATCGCCGACGCCAAGCTCGATTCGATTCCGCTGGTGGCGATTACCGGCCAGGTGCCGCGGGCGATGATCGGCACCGACGCCTTCCAGGAAGTCGATGTTTACGGACTGTCGCTGCCGATCACCAAGCACAGCTTCCTGGTTTCCTCGACCGAGGAACTGCTCGAGGTGATTCCCCGCGCCTTCGCCATCGCCGCTTCCGGGCGGCCCGGGCCGGTGCTGATCGACATTCCCAAGGACATACAGAGCCGCGCCATCGAGGTCGCCGATTGGCCCGCTCCCGGCTGCCGCCGCCCGGTGGCGCCGGCCGACGGCATGGCGCTGACCGAAGCGGCAGCGCTGATCGGCGCGGCGCGCCAGCCGATCCTCTATCTCGGCGGCGGCGTCATCCACGCTGGCGCCTCGCGGCTGGCGACCGAGCTGGCCGAAAAAGCCAATCTGCCGACCGTGATGACGCTGATGGCGCTCGGCGCGATGCCGGTCGATCACCGGCTGTCGCTCGGCATGCTGGGCATGCACGGCGCGCCCTGTGCCAATCTGGCGCTCGAGGAATGCGACCTGCTGATCGCCGTCGGCGCCCGCTTCGACGACCGCGCCACCGGCAAGGTCGCCGCCTTTTGCCCGCAGGCGAAGATCGTCCACATCGACATCGACGCCGCCGAACTGGACAAGATCAAGGCCGCCCACGTCGGCATCGTCGCCGACCTCGGCGAAGCGCTCGCCCGCCTGCTGCCGCTGGTGCCGGAGAATCCCCGGCGTGCCTGGAACGAGCGCGTCGCCACGCTGAAGACCGAACACCCGCAGCCCTTGCCCGGGCTGGCCGATCCGCGCTCGCACTTCGGGCTGATCCGCTGCGTCGCCGCCTGCGTGGACGACGCGGCGATCATCGTCACCGACGTCGGCCAGCACCAGATGTGGGTGGCGCAGGCCTACCCGCTGCGCCGGCCGCGCCAGTGGCTGACTTCCGGCGGGCTGGGGACGATGGGCTTCGGCGTGCCGACGGCGATCGGTGCCGCGCTCGCCGCCCCCGAGCGGACGGTGATCTGCTTCACTGGCGACGGCTCGATCCTGATGAACATCCAGGAACTGGTCACCGCCGCCGAGGTGCAGGCCAATCTCAAGATCGTGCTCATGGACAACGCCGTACTCGGCCTGGTGCATCAGCAGCAGACGCTGTTTTACGGCCAGGGTCCGGTGGCCTCGACCTTCCAGGTGCTGCCCGATTTCACCGCCGCCGCCCGCGCTTTCGGCATTGCCGCGGTCGATCTCGACGCCGCCGCCAACCCGCTGGCGGCGCTCGCCGACGCCTTCGCCCGTCCCGGCCCGTGCCTGATCCACGCCCGCATCGACGCGCTGCAGAAGGTCTATCCCATGGTGCCGCCCGGCGCCGCCAACCGTGACATGATCGGAACCCAAGCATGAACGCCCTGACCCGCAACGAAACCCGCGCCGTGGCGCGTGCCGTGCTGCAGATCGACGTCGCCAACCACCCCGGGGTGATGTCGCACGTCGTCGGCCTCTTCTCGCGTCGCGCCTACAACGTCGAAGGCATCCTCTGCCTGCCGGTCGGCGACGGCCGGCAGAGCCGGATCTGGCTGCTGGTCAATGAAGACCAGCGGTTGCCGCAGATGATCCGGCAACTGGAAAAACTCGAGGACGTTGCCAGCGTCCAGCGGCACCACGCCGAGCATGCGGTCTTCGCCGAACTGGAGGAATATTTCCGGCCATGAAACAACCCGGCCTCGGCCGGGTTGTCGTTGTCAGACGCCGGATCAGTGCGACAGGCAGAGCAGGTCCGGACTGTCGGCGGCGCCGTCGGCCATCCGCTGCAGGCTGTCGAGAACCTGCATGCTCGCCCTTTCCATCGCCTGGACATGGCGCAGCATGCCCTGATGGTCGCCAGCCAGCCGCGATTTCAGTGCCTCGATACCGTAGCGATGAACGTCGATGTGCGGCGCTTCGATCTCGCGGTAGCCCCCGAGGCGACTGAAGCAGTCGCGCCCTTCGCCTTCGTAGTACCACTTGCCGAGCCGGCAGGTGGTATGCGAGGCGACCTTCGCCGGATCAAGCTGCTCGATACCGAACAGGCCGAGGTAGATGCGGAACTTGAACACCAGGTGATCGACCTTGGCCACTTCAACGAAGCTTTTCAGCGCGCTGCCGGCAATCACCTGTTCCATCTTCTGCGACAGGCCAATCAGGCGGTTCATGTCGTCGGTCGCCCGGTTACCGCGTTCGCTGTAGTCGTCGGCGGTGTGGGCCAGAGTTTCCATCGCCGTCTTGGCGGAATTCGAATCGCGGCGGATGCCCGTCACCAGGCCGTCGATATCCTTGGTTGCCTTGGCGGTCCGCTCGGCCAGCTTGCGCACCTCGTCCGCCACCACCGCGAAGCCGCGCCCGGCCTCGCCGGCCCGGGCCGCCTCGATCGCCGCGTTGAGCGCCAGCAGATTGGTCTGGTCGGCAATTTCATGAATCAGCTGGACGATGGCGCCGATCTCGCCCGCCTGGTGGGCCAGCACATCGACCTCGCGGGCGGCCTGGGCGGAATCCTCGGCCAGGCGGTGCAGGTTGGCCGCGATCTCGGTGGTCGTCTGGCCGCTCGCCCGGGAGACTTCAGCCGCCTGGACGGCCTGCTGCTTCTCCTCCTTCAGCAGGTTGGCCATGTCGCCCAGGCTGGCTTGCGAACTGCCCAGCGAATCGCCGAACAGGGCCAGGTTGCGGACGATCTCGCGCAGGGTGTCGCACTCGACTTCCTTCTCGCGCTGCGCCACGGCCTGTGCCGCCAGGTCGCGCCGGAGCGCAGCGATTTCCTCGGTCAACGCCGCTTCACGGCGCGACCCTTCGGCCAGCGAGCTTTCAAGCTCGCCGACTCGGCGATTGTTGCTCCAGAACATCGTACAACCCTCATCCGCAACGGCACGCTCCCGGTTGGAAAGTGCCTTCTATGTAGTTTTTGCTGTCGTAACCGTATAGTCGGTTTTATGGATTCGGATTTTACTATGGGGAATTGACCCCCACAAAACGAAAAAGCGTGGTCGCCCACGCTTTTTCATTGCGCTGACAATGTGTCAGGCTGCGCGGAATTTGTACCAGGCGCCATAGGCCCAGCAGGCAGCGCAAAAGCCGGTCGCCAGGTCGATGAAGGCGAAGATCAGGATGGCATAGGCCGGCACCACGCCGACGCCGGAACCGAGCAACCAGGTGACGAACATCGCCGTACCGGCGATACCGGCGATCTTGTCGGCAAACATCTTGGACCCGGCATTCTGCAGCTTGGCGATCCCCAGCTTGCCGGTGACACCGGCAAAAGCCAGATAGGAAAAGCATTTGTGCGGTGAAACAAAACCGCGCAGAAAACCGCCCAGCGCCAGCAGAAGCGAAACCCACTGATAGGGCGTAAACAGGTAGAGCGCGGCGATGGCGAAACTCATCGTCGCCTGCAGGCGGTAGGCATTCGAGCAGACCGGCGCAATATCGAAACGCAACATGGCAGACTCCATCAGATTATAATTGGACACTTATATTAGCATGTTGCAACGCAGCAGAGCAATGCTCGATCGCTTGTTTCAGTGTGCTCCATTCCAGCGCTTTTCGCCCGCCGTCACCGCCAGGGGCAGCCAGTTTTCCGGCGGCGGCAGCGGACAGGTGGCAAACGGTGTGAACGCACAAGGTGGATTGAAGGCACGGTTGAAATCGAGACGGATCCTGCCGTCCGCCGCGGGTTTCACCTTCAGGAAACGGCCGCCGCCGTAGGTCTCGCGAGCGCTGGTCCGGTCGCGGAAAACGAAGAAGACCTCGCTGTCGCCGACCGACATCGGCAGCAGTTGCAGCGTTTGGCCGGCAATCTCGAAACGCGCCTGGAAGCCCACCGTCACCGGCTTCAAGTCGCCACTGACGTTGGGGACTTCCAGGATCAGCGGCGGATCGAGCGGCAGCCAGTCGGCCTCGACGATCCAGGCCGGATCTTCGGAAAAATGCTCGAGCCCGTGGAAAAGCCGTTGCTGCGCCCAGCCCCGGTCACGGACCCGGGCCGCCAGTTTGCCGTCGCGCTCGACAATGAAGAAAGACAGCAGTTCATGATTGACCACATCGGGTTTGCCGTCGCGGTCAGTCGCCAGATGACGCCCGGCCCCGTTCACCGGACGCCAGACGACGCTGCCATCGCGCATCAGCAGATCGCCCAGATGGGCGGGCCCGGCAGGCAGGCGGACGACGCAATCGGCGGCGCTGCCAACCCGGGAAACTTCATCTTCCAACCAGAACAGGCCGACCAGTCCAAACCAACTGTCGGGACCGGCCAGTTCGGCATGACGCCGCTGGCGCCAGTCTTCAAAGCTGTCTTGTGACATGAGTGCGCTCCCTCGCGTTAACTTTTTAACGCCTCGGGCGTTATAGTCTCCACCAATGCACTTCCTGCATTTCCGGAGAGAAAATTGATGAAGAAAACCCTGCTCCTGGCCCTGCTCGCCGCCACCCCACTGTTCGGCAACGCCAGCGACATCCGGGTCGATATCGGCAACGTCCGCGTCCAGGCCGGTGGCGTCACCGTCACTTTCGGCTCGCGCAACGATCGCGGGTACTACTGGGATGGCTATGAATGGCGCGAGCCTCGCTACTGGAAACGCCACCATGGCCCGCGCGGCGAAAGATACTACACTGGCCATCGGCACCATCGCGGCCCCGATTTCTGCCCGCCGGGCCAGGCCAGGAAAGGCCGCTGCTGACACGCCATTCGCTTCGGCAGAACGGGCGGACCTGAGGGCCCGCCCGTTGGCGTTTACGCCCGGCTGAAACGCATCACGCCATTCTCGCAAGCGACCCGGATCGTATCCTTGGCGGCAAACCGCCCTTCCAGGATCGCCTTGGCCAGCGGATTTTCCAGCTGCTGCTGGATCGCCCGCTTCAGCGGCCGGGCGCCGAACACCGGGTCGAAGCCGGCCTTCGCCAGTTCGAGCAGCGCCGACTCCTCGACGACGATGCCCATCTCCAGCTGCGCCAGGCGCTTCTCCAGATAGCCGAGCTGGATCCTGGCAATGCCGGCGATGTGTTTCTCGTCCAGCGCGTGGAAGACCACCACCTCGTCGATGCGGTTGATGAATTCGGGCCGGAAATAGGTTTTCACCTCGCCCATCACCGCCAGCTTGATCAACTGGTAATCGTCGCCCTGCATCTGCTGGATCATCTGGCTGCCAAGGTTCGAGGTCATGACGATCACCGTGTTCTTGAAGTCCACGGTACGCCCCTGACCGTCGGTCATGCGCCCGTCGTCGAGCACCTGCAGGAGCACGTTAAAGACGTCCGGGTGCGCCTTCTCGACCTCGTCGAGGAGGATCACGCTGTACGGCTTGCGGCGCACCGCCTCGGTCAGGTAGCCGCCTTCCTCGTAGCCGACGTAGCCCGGCGGCGCGCCGATCAGGCGGGCGACCGAGTGCTTCTCCATGAACTCGCTCATGTCGATGCGGATCAGGTGTTCCTCGGAATCGAACATGAACTCGGCCAGCGCCTTGCACAGCTCGGTCTTGCCGACGCCAGTCGGGCCAAGGAAGAGGAAGGAGCCGTAGGGCCGGTTCGGGTCTGCGAGTCCAGCGCGCGAGCGACGGATCGCGTCGGCGACCAGACGCACCGCTTCGTCCTGGCCGACGACGCGGTGATGCAACTTATCCTCCATCTGCAGCAGCTTGTCGCGCTCGCCCTGCATCATCTTGCTCACCGGAATGCCGGTGGCGCGGCTGACCACTTCGGCGATTTCCTCAGCGCCGACCTGGGTGCGCAGCAGCTTGTTCTGCTTCGGCTCGCCCTCGCCTGCCTTTTCCGCCGCCTTCAACTGGGCTTCGAGCTGCGGCAGCTTGCCATACTGCAGTTCGGCCACCTGCTCCAGCTTGCCTTCGCGCTGCAGGCGGGCGATGTCGGCGCGCAGGTGGTCGATTTCCTCCTTGATCTGGGCGCTGCCGAGCACGGCAGATTTTTCCGCCTTCCAGATTTCTTCGAGGTCGGAATATTCCTTGGTCAGCTTGGCGATTTCGTCCTCGATCAGCGCGAAACGCTTCTGCGACGCCTCGTCCTTTTCCTTGCGCACCGCTTCGCGCTCGATCTTCAGCTGGATGATGCGACGGTCGAGCTTGTCCATCGATTCCGGCTTGGAATCGATTTCCATCTTGATCCGGGCAGCTGCCTCGTCGATCAGGTCGATGGCCTTGTCCGGCAGGAAGCGGTCGGTGATGTAACGGTGCGAGAGTTCCGCCGCGGCGACAATGGCCGGGTCGGTGATGTCCACGCCGTGGTGCAGCTCGTACTTCTCCTGCAGACCGCGCAGGATGGCGATGGTGCTTTCCACGCTCGGCTCGTCGACCAGCACCTTCTGGAAGCGGCGCTCCAACGCGGCGTCCTTCTCGATGTACTTGCGGTATTCGTCCAGCGTCGTCGCGCCGATGCAGTGCAGCTCGCCACGCGCCAGCGCCGGCTTGAGCATGTTGCCGGCGTCGATGGCGCCTTCGGCCTTGCCGGCGCCGACCATGGTGTGGATTTCGTCGATGAACAGGATGATGCGGCCTTCGTCCTGCGCCACTTCCTTGAGCACCGCCTTCAGGCGCTCCTCGAACTCGCCGCGGTACTTGGCGCCGGCGAGCAGGCCGGCCATGTCGAGGACCAGCACCTTCTTGCCCTTGAGGGTTTCCGGCACTTCCTCGTTGACGATGCGCTGCGCCAGGCCCTCGACGATCGCGGTCTTGCCGACGCCCGGCTCGCCGATCAGCACCGGGTTGTTCTTGGTGCGGCGCTGCAGGATCTGGATGGCGCGGCGGATTTCGTCGTCGCGGCCGATCACCGGGTCGAGCTTGCCCTGGGCGGCGCGCTCGGTGAGGTCGATGCAGTATTTCTTCAGCGATTCGCGCTGCCCTTCGGCCTCCTGCGTATCAACGTTCTGGCCGCCGCGCACGGCCATGATCGCCGCTTCCAGCGCCTTCTTCTGCAGGCCGTGCTGCTTGGCCAGGCGGCCGGTCTCACCCTTGTCGTCGCACAAGGCGAGCAGGAACATCTCGCTGGCGATGAACTGGTCGCCGCGCTTCTGCGCTTCCTTGTCGGTCAGGTTCAGCAGATTGGCCAGATCGCGGCCAACCTGGACGTCGCCGCCGTGCCCCTCGACCTTGGGTAGCCGGCTCAAGGCCAGCGTCAGGTCGCGCTTGAGGCCGGCCACATTGACCCCGGCCCGGGCCAGCAGCGACGAGGTGCCGCCGTCGTCCTGGCCAAGCAGCGCCAGCAGCAGGTGCTGTGGCTCGATGAACTGCTGGTCGTTGCCGTTGGCCAGACTCTGGGCTTCCGTCAGCGCCTGCTGGAACATGGTGGTGAATTTATCAAATCGCATGGCGTACTCCCGCGGTAATTTTTCGATAGCCCACAGATGCGTCCGAGCCGTGAATTTTCAAGCCCCTGCTGGCGGTTTAAACAATAACCCCTATTGCGTCATGGACTAGCGGATGTTAGCTTCCCCGGTGCAGAGCAATTCCCATAAGAGGAAAAAATGGCAAAATCAATGACACTGCGCGGCAAGCTGACCGCGATGACGCTGGCCACCATCGGCGCCCTGATCATCCTGTTCGCCGTCCTGCTGGTCAGCGGCAAGCAGCGCATGCTTGAGGACCGGGAGGCCAAGGTACGCAACCTGGTCGAGGCGACCCAGGCACTGGTCGCCCACTTCCACGCCGAATCGCTGGCCGGCCGCCTGAGCGATGCCGAGGCCAGAAAGGCCGCCGCCGACGCGGTACGCGCGATGCGTTACGATGAGGTCGAGTACTTCTGGATCAACGATCTCGACGACCTGATGGTGATGCACCCGATCAAGCCCGAACTGGACGGCAAGAAGCTCGACCAGTTGAAGGACAAGAACGGCAAGCTGCTGTTCGTCGAATTCAACAGCGTGGTCCGCAACCAGGGCGCCGGCTTCGTCGATTACCTGTGGCCCAAGCCCGGCCACGAGGACGGCGTGCCGAAGATTTCCTACGTCATGGGCTTCAAGCCCTGGGGCTGGGTGATCGGTTCCGGCATTTACATCGACGACGTCGATGCCCGCTTCCGCGAAGACGCCGTCAAGCTGCTGCTGTGGGGGCTGGCCATTGGCGGCTTCATTGCCATCTCGCTGACGCTGGTTTCGCGCAACATCATCAGGACGCTCGGCGGCGACCCCTCAGTGGCCTCCGCCGTCACCCGGCGCATCGCCGCCGGCGATCTCTCGTCGCCAGTCGACTGCCCGCCCGGCGACAGCCTGCTGGCCGACATCCGCGCCATGCAGGACACACTGCGGGCGATGATCTCGACCATCGTCAGCAACGCCCAGCACCTGGCCAGCGCCGCCGACCAGCTGCTCGGTTCGTCCGACGAAGTCGCCGAGCGCGCCCGCCAGCAGAGCGATGCCGCGTCGTCGATGGCCGCCTCGGTCGAGCAGATGGCCGTCAGCATCGACCAGGTCAGGGAGAACGCCAGCGAGGCGCACGGCATCTCGCGCGAGGCCGGCAGCATCTCGGAAGAAGGCGCCGCGGTGATCCACAACGCGGCCAGCGAGATGCGCAAGATTTCCGAGGCAGTGCAAGCCTCGTCGCAGATCGTCGAAGACCTCGGCCAGCGCTCGGACCAGATCACCTCCATCGTCAACACCATCCGCGAGATCGCCGACCAGACCAACCTGCTCGCCTTGAACGCCGCCATCGAGGCGGCCCGCGCCGGCGAACAGGGACGCGGTTTCGCCGTGGTCGCCGACGAGGTGCGCAAGCTGGCCGAACGGACCAGCCTGTCGACAAAAGAAATCGCCGAAATGGTGACCAAGATTCAGAACGGCACGCGCAGCGCGGTCAGCAGCATGCAGGAAGGCGTCGTCAAGGTCGGCAACGGCGTCCAGCTGGCCAATCAGGCGGGCGATTCGATCGAGCGCATCCGTGACGGCGCGCAACGCGTGACCTTCGTGGTCAACGGCATTTCCGACTCGATTTCGGAGCAGAGCCAGGCCAGCAACGACATCGCGCAGAAACTCGAAACCATCGCCCAGATGTCCGAGGAAAGCGCCATCGCCGTGCGCCAGACGGCCGACGCCGCGCGCCGCCTGCACCAGCTATCGGGCGAACTGCACCAGGCCGTCGCCCAGTTCAAGACCTGAGGCGGTTTACCGCGGATTGCCGGCTGCCGCCTCGCCAAACAGGGCGGCAGCGGCCTGCGCCACCTGATCGGCAACGAAGCCGGCCAGCGGATCGCCCCGGTCGCGCCGGTGGGTGACGCACGAAATCGGCAATTCCATTCCCGCCACCGCCAGTGGCTCGATCGCCAGATCGGCATGGGCCACGAACAGGCGCGCCACCAGGTCGGGAACCACCGCCAGCAGCGGACTCTGCTTGACCACGAAGGGGATCGCCAGCGGCGACGCCGCCTGCGCCACGACATGGCGCTGCAGGCCGGCATCGGCCAGCAGGCGATCAGTCAGCCCCGGCGCATCCCCGGTATAGCTGGTATGGATGTGCGGATGACGGACCAGATCGGCGAGGCCGATCGGCGACGGCATGTCGAGCAGGGCCGGATTGAAGATGCAGCAGAAGCCGGCGCCAAACAGCAACTGCGCCTCATGCACCTCGCGCACGTCGGGAAAATGACCGACCGCGAGATTGACCTTCCCGGCATCGAGATATTCAAGCTGGCGTGAGGCGGGAATCGGCCGCACCGACAGGCCCAGGCCCGGCGCCCGGGCCCGGATGCGGGCGACCAGACCGGGCAGCAACAGGGCTTCGAGCGGATCGGTGAGGGCCAGCCGGAAGTCGCCGGCTACCCGCGCCGGATCGAAATCGTTGACGCTGCTGGTGACCGCCTGCGCTTCCGCAAGCAGGCGCCGGATACGTGGCGCCAGGGCCAGGGCGCGGGCGGTCGGCTGCATGCCGGCGCCTTCGCGGTAGAGGATATCGTCCTGGAACAGTTCGCGCAGACGGGCCAGGGCGTGACTCATCGCCGGCTGGCCGACGCACAGGCGGGCAGCGGCCCGGCTGACGCCGCCCTCGCGCAGCAGGGCGTCGAAGGCAACCAGCAGGTTGAGGTCGAGACGGCGGAAAGCCGGGTAATCAATATCGTCCACGTCGATAGTCTAGATCATATCAATCGATTTCGTGCATTCAACCCGTGCTTTTAAACTGCCCGGCTTTTCCTCCGCCCGATAACGATGTCCACCACCCCCACACCGCAGGTTAGCGGCCTGCTGCGCAGCATTGCCGCGATCACCTGCATCGAGTTCTTCGAAACCGGGCTGGTCATGTTCGGCGCCACCCACATCATGGCCGGCCTTGGCCTGAGCCCCGAACAATTCGCGCTGGCCTACACGCTGTACGGCGTCAGCTCGATCTACATGCTCTACAAGCACCAATGGATGGTCGAACGCCTCGGCTATCGCCGTTTCGTGCTCGCTTCGCTGGCCGTTTTCGCACTTGGCGGCATCCTCGCCGCGACCGCCGGCGGCTTCGGCCAGTTTGCCTGCGGCCGGCTACTGCAGGGCGCCAGCGGCGCCACCTTCTTCACCGCCGGGCGCCTGGCGATCAACCGCCTGCCCGCAGAGGCACGCTTCCCCGGCCTGCTCGCCTTCATCGCCAGCCTGCTCGGCGCTTCCGCCGTGGCGCCGGTGGCCGCCGCCGTGCTGCTCGCCGCTTTCGACTGGCGCGCACTGTTCTGGGCAGCGCTGCCGCTCTGCCTGTTGATCGCCCGCATCGCCGGGCCGTACCTCGACCGAAGCACCGTCGCCCCCGAACAGCGCAGCGAGGAACACTGGGGCTGGCTACTCTGGCTGGTGATCGGCATTTTCGGCCTGCAGTATGCGATCCAGGAAATCCCGGCGGCCGGCGCCGAAGCGCATCGCCTGGTTTTCGTCGTCGGCCTCGCCTCGATCGCCGCGCTGACCGTCTTCGCCTGGCGGCAGTGGCGCAAGGAAAAGCCGCTGATCGATTATCGTGGCCTGCTGCAATGGCGCTACCTGCTGGGGATTGCCCTGTATTTCTCGGGCTATTTCATGCTCGGCGCCTTTGGCTTCCTGCTACCGATCTTCTTCCACAACGGCCTCGGCCTGTCGCTTGCCAGCACCGCCGTGATCCTCGGCCTGAGCGCCGCCGCCAGCGTCGCCGCCGCCGTCGTCCATGCCTGGGCGGCCCGCCGGGTGGCGCGCCAGCGCCATTTCATGCTCGGCGGCCTCGGTCTTTACGCCCTCGCCTGCCTCGCCTTCAGCCAGGCCGGACGCCTCGCCGACTGGTCGCTCCTGCTACTGCCGGCACTCATCTGCGGCATCGCCGTGCCCTTCTACATCGGCCCGGTCGCCTTCGGCACCTTCAGCGAACTGCCGGCGCGCGTCTTTTCGCACGCCTACCAGGTCAAGAACATCGTCCGCCAGCTCGGCATTTCCAGCAGCATTGCGCTGTCCACCGTCGGCCTGCAGCATTTCTACGCCGCCCAGCCGCAGGGCGCCCAGGCCGACTGGGCCTTGGCGCTGCACGGCTTGAGTGGACAGGCGGGCGGCCTGCAGGCGCCGCTGACGCTGGCGGCGGCCGAACTTTTCTTCTGGCTGGCCATCGCCGTCCTGCCGGTGGCCGCGCTGGTCCGGCTGCAGCGAACCTTTCGTTAAGGCTGCTGCCAGCGCGCCGCTGCGCTGTCGTCGGTCTCCCGCGCATCGACCCAGCGTCCGCCGTCGGCCGTCGCTTCCTTCTTCCAGAACGGCGCTTTCGTCTTCAGGTAGTCCATGATGAACTCGCAGGCGGCGAAGGCTTCGCCGCGATGCGCGCTGGTCACCGCAACGAGCACGATCTGGTCGCAGGGGGCGAGCGGGCCGACGCGGTGGATGACCAGCGCGTCGTAGATGTCCCAGCGCGCTTTCGCCTCGGCGACGATCTGTTCAAGCGCCTTCTCGGTCATGCCGGGATAGTGCTCCAGTGTCATCCCGGCAACGCTGGCGCCGTCGTTGATGTCGCGCACCAGGCCGAGGAAGGAAGCCAGCGCGCCGACCCGGGCGTCGCCCGCACGCAGCGCCGCCAACTCGGCGCCGACGTCGAAATCTGCTTCCTGGACATGTACTGTCATAACGACCTCCGATTTTTCACCGCAGAGGCGCAGAGAACGCCGAGATGCGCAGAGGGAAACCCAAAACCTGGACATCCCTTCGCATTTCTCTGCGTCCCTCTGCGCCCTCCGCGCCTCTGCGGTGAAGCGTATCTAACTCAGGCCACCTCGCGCGCTTCGTCGAAGCGCAGCTTGGGATACTTTTCCTTGACCATGTTCAGATAGACGTTGTTCGGCGCCAGGTAGACCGGATCGTCGGCGCCGTCGAGGGCGACGTTGGCACTGTAGCGCTCGGACAACTGCTTGAGTTCGCCGGGGTCGCCGTGGATCCAGCGGGCCGTCGAACAGTTGTAGCTTTCGAAGATGACCTGGACGCCGTATTCGTTTTCCAGGCGGCTGGCGACGACGTCGAACTGCAGCGTGCCGACCGCGCCGAGAATCAGGTCGGTGCCGGACAGCGGGCGGAACAGCTGGGTCGCCCCTTCTTCCGCCAGTTGCTGCAGGCCCTTCTGCAACTGCTTGATCTTCAGCGGGTTGGCGATGCGCGCCAAACGGAAATGTTCCGGCGCAAACGACGGGATGCCGGTGAAGCGCAGGTCCTCGCCTTCGGTGAAGGTTTCGCCGAGGCGGATCGTGCCGTGGTTGGGAATGCCGATGATATCGCCCGACCAGGCTTCGTCGGCGGTCGACCGGTCGCGCGCCATGAAGGTGATCGCGTTGTTGATCGACAGGGTCTTGCCGCTCGCCACCTGCTTGACCTTCATGCCGCGGTCGAAGCGGCCTGAACAGACGCGCAGAAAGGCGATGCGGTCGCGGTGCTTGGGGTCCATGTTGGCCTGGATCTTGAACACGAAGCCGGAAAACTTCGGCTCGAAGGCATCGACCGTACGGCTCACCGCCGGCCGCGCCTTGGGCGCCGGCGACAGGTCGACGACGGCGTCGAGCAGGCTCTGCACGCCGAAGTTGTTGACCGCCGAACCGAAAAACACCGGACACTGCTTGCCCGACAGGTAGGCCTCGGCGTCGAAGGGGTGCGAAGCGCCGCGCACCAGCTCGATGTCGCTGCGCAGTTCGTCGGCCTGCGTACCGATCAGCTCATCGAGACGCGGATTGTCGAGACCCTGGATCATCTCGGCCGTGCCCTTCTCGGCCTGCGGGTCGAAGAAGGCGATGGCGTCGTCGTAGAGGTGATAAACGCCGCGGAAACGCTTGCCCATGCCGATTGGCCAGGTCATCGGCGCGCACTGGATGCCGAGCACCGACTCGATTTCGTCGAGCAGGTCGATCGGCTCCTTGCCTTCACGGTCGAGCTTGTTGATGAAGGTCAGGATCGGCGTGTCGCGCATGCGGCAGACGTTCAAGAGCTTGATCGTCTGCGCTTCGACGCCGTTCACCGAGTCGATCACCATGACCGCCGAGTCGACGGCGGTCAGCGTGCGGTAGGTGTCTTCCGAAAAGTCTTCGTGGCCCGGCGTGTCGAGCAGGTTGATCATGCATTCGCGGTAGGGGAACTGCATGACCGACGAGGTCACCGAAATGCCGCGCTGCTTTTCCAGCTCCATCCAGTCCGAGGTCGCGTGGCGGCTGGCCTTGCGGGCGCGGACTTCACCGGCGACCTGAATGGCGCCGCCGAACCACAGCAGTTTTTCGGTCAGCGTGGTTTTACCCGCGTCTGGGTGGGAAATGATCGCAAAGGTGCGACGGCGGGAGATTTCTTGTTCGAGCTGGCTCACGGCGTTTCGGAAAGGCGAAAAACGGCGGATTATACCCCTTGTCCCCGGCGCCACCCGGCGCGCAAAAACACCGGTGACGCGCAACAATGGCGGGTATAAGATCGGCACCGAGGAGGAACGGCCATGTCCCAACCACAGCCCGCCACCTGCCGCATCCGTCTGCGCGCCGGCACGCCGCCGCAACTGCTCGCGGCGGAGGCTTGCGAAAGCCTGCTTGGTCTTGCCGAGCCTGCTTTGCTGGCTGACGGTTTGGCGACCGGCGGCATCGTCCATTTCGACGATGCCGACATCGTCAGCCGCCTCTTTGCCAGCGACACGCCCCTGCCCTACCGTTTCAACATTCGCCTGCGCCATGCCGACGGCCGCATCCGCTGCTGCCACGGTGAGTGCATCGCCCCCGAAGCAGGCGATCCAAGCCTGCGCGAAATCCGCCTCAACGACGCCAAGGCGCTCGCCGCGCCGATCGACGTCGCCAGCATGATGGTGAATTTCCGGGCGATGATGGACAACACCGACGACTTCATCTATTTCAAGGATCGCCACCACGTCTTCACCGGCGCCAGCCAGACACTGACCAAGATTACCGATCCCAGCCGGCACTGGACCGAACTGCTCGGCCTCACCGATTACGACGTTTTTCCCGAGAGCTACGCCGACCACTACTACCGGCTGGAAAAGCAGGTCTTCGCCGGCGAGGCGATCGCCAGCGAAATCCAGGAATTCCGCCGCCCGGACGGCGGCATCGGCTGGGTGGACAACCGCAAGTATCCGATTCATGACGCGGCCGGCGAGATCATCGGTCTCTTCGGCATCGCCCGCGACATCAGCGACAAGATCGAAGCCGAGCGCGCGCTGCGCCGCGAACGCGAAACCCTGCAGCTGATCCTAGACAACGCGCCGATCGGCATCTGGCTGCAGGATGAGAAGGGGCACCTGGTCTTCGTCAATAAATGCTTCTGCGATTCGACCGGGATCAGCGAGGAACGCTTCCTGGCCGCCGCACATTACCGCGAGCTGTTGCCCGAACCCTACTGCCAGCAATGCCTCGTTTCCGACGCCGCGGCGCTGCGCAGCGAAGGCATCGTCGTATCGCACGAGCAGCAGTTGTTCGCCGACGGCCAGGTGCACGAACTGCAGGTGATCAAGGCGGTCAAGCGAAATGGTCGGGGCGAGCCGATCGCCCTGGTCGGCCTCAGCCTCGACATCACCGAGGAACTGAAACAGGCGGAAGCGCTGCAGCGTTATTCGCAGGAACTCGAATCGCTGGTCGCCGCCCGCACCGCCGAGCTGACCCAGGCCAAGGAAGCGGCGGAAGCCGCCAGCATCGCCAAGAGCGCCTTCCTCGCCAACATGTCGCACGAGATCCGGACACCGCTCAACGCCATCACCGGCCTCGCCCACCTGATCCGCCAGAACGGTCTCGAGCCTCGCCAGATGGACCGCCTCGGCAAACTCGAAGCGGCCAGCCAGCACCTGCTGGAAATCCTCAACGCCGTACTCGACCTGTCGAAGATCGAAGCCGGGCGCTTCGAACTCGAGCGTATCCCGGTACAACCGGAAAGCCTGCTCGCCCATGTCGCCTCGTTGCTGCACGAACGGGCGCGTGGCAAGGGCTTGGCCATCCAGTGCGACATCGGCCCGCTCTGCCGCCACCTGCTCGGCGACCCGACCCGCCTGCAGCAGGCGCTGCTCAACCTGGCAGCGAACGCGATCAAGTTTACCGAGCACGGCGGCATCACGCTGCGCGTCAGCCAGATCGAGGAAAACGCCAGCAGCGCCCTGCTGCGCTTCGCAGTCGAGGACAGCGGCATCGGCATCGACGAAGCGGTCCTGCCCCGCCTGTTCACGCCGTTCGAACAGGCCGACAACTCGATGACCCGGCGTTACGGCGGCACCGGGCTGGGGCTGGCGATCACCCGCCGCATCGCCGAGCTGATGGGTGGCGAAGCCGGCGTCAGCAGCACGCCGGGCGTCGGCAGCACCTTCTGGTTCACCGCCCGCCTGAGCAAGGGCAACCCGCAACTGCAGCGAGCCGCCCCAGCAGCCGGGGCGAGCATCGAGGTTTCCCTGAAATCCCGCCACACCGGTACGCGGGTATTGCTGGTCGAGGATGAACCGATCAACCAGGAAATCACCCTCGCCATGCTCGAAGATGTCGGCCTCTGCGTCGACCTTGCCGGCGACGGCAACGAGGCGCTCGACCTCGCCGGCGGCGGCGACTACCGGCTGATCCTGATGGACATGCAGATGCCGCGCCTGGATGGCCTCGAAGCCACGCGCCGGATTCGCATGCTGCCCGCGCATGCCCGGACACCGATCCTGGCGATGACCGCCAACGCCTTCGCCGAGGATCGCCACCGCTGCGAGGCGGCGGGCATGAACGACTTCATCGCCAAGCCCTTCGTCCCCGAGCACCTGTTCGCCATGTTGCTGAAGTGGCTGGACGGCCCTCAGCGGTAGCTGGCAAACACACTCGCCCCGGCGTCGCGACGCACTAGCAGAACATCGTAGGGATCGCGCCGGCCGTTATAGGCCGGACCGTCCATCCCCGGCGAACCGACCGGCATGCCGGGCACGGCGAGGCCGATGGCGCTCGGCTTCTCGGCCAGCAAGCGACGGATGTCGGCGGCCGGCACATGGCCTTCGAGCAGGTAACCGGCGACTTTCGCGGTATGGCAGGAAGCGTAGCGCTCGGGCATGCCCAGCTGGCGCCGGACGCCATCGAGGTCGCCAACCTCGTGGGCGCGGACGGCGAAGCCGGCGCCTTCGAGATGGGCAATCCAGTCCTTGCAACAGCCGCAATACGGGCTCTTCCAGACCTCGACCAGGACCTTGGCCGGCGCCGCCAGCGCCAACCCGGGCAGGCCGAGGGCAAGCGAGGCGAGCAGCAGACGGCGGCGTTCGATGTTCAGCATGATCTTCTCCTTACTTGACGATGGCGCGCGCAGTCAGCGGATTCTGGCCCGGCCAGGCGACGTTGAGCAGCAGCTTGTCGCCGGCGGCGAGCGTCCCCTGCCCCTGCAGCAGATCGTTGCCGGCCGGCTTCAGCTCGATCTCGCGCTTGGCGGCACCGGACAGCACCGTCAGCTTGCCGCTGGCGCCGGTAGTGGTCACCGGCGCGCCGTGATTGCTGACATGGACGGTCAGCACCCCATCGCGGGCGACGATCTCGAACTGTGCGTGACCGGCCTCGGCGACGACGCCGCCATGCATCGGCTGACCGTGCATCTCATGGGCGGCGACCGGCCCGGCGGCCAGCAACGCGGCAAGGCAAAAAATCGACAGCAGTTGGTTCATAGTTTTCTCCTGGTAATGAACAATCAAAGGGCTTCGTTGAAATTCTCGCGTTGCAGGCGTTCGGCGGCTTGCCGCCCGAACAGCCAGAACAGCGCGGGGGTGATGAAGGTGTCGAGCAGCGTCGCGCCGACCAGGCCGGAAAAGATCACCACGGCGACCGGATGCAGGATCTCGGTGCCCGGTTGTTCGGCCTCGAAGAGCAGCGGCGCCAGCGCGAAGGCGGCAACCAGCGCGGTCATCAGCACCGGCGTCAGGCGTTCGAGCGAACCGCGGACGATCATCGCGGTGTCGAACCGCTCGCCCTCGAAACGCATCAGGTTCAGCCAGTGGCTGACCTTGAGGATGCCGTTGCGGGTCGAGATGCCGGCCAGCGTGATGAAACCGATCAGCGCCGCGATCGACAGCGGCTGCCCGGACAGCCACAGCCCGAAGACGGCGCCGACCAGGGCCAGCGGCACGTTGGCCATGATCAGCGCGGCGAGCAGCGCCGAACGGTAGCGGCCGTAGAGGACCATGAAGATCAGGATCGCCGAGCCGACGGCGAGCACCGCGATCAGCCGTGCCGCCTCTTCCTGCGCCTGGAACTGGCCGCCGAGGGTGATGAAGTAGCCTTCCGGCAGCGGCTGCTCGGCGATCGCCGCGCGGATGTCGGCGACGACATCCGACAAGGCCCGGCCCTGCGCGTTGAGCGAGATGACGATGCGCCGCCGGCCGTCGTCGCGGACAATCTGGTTCGGTCCGTCGCCGTCCTCGATGCGCGCCAGCTGGGCCAGCGGCACCGGCCCGGCCGGCGTCTCGACGAGCAGGCCGCGCAAGCCGTCGATGCCGCGCGCGCTTTCCGGCAGGCGGAGGAGCAGGTCGAAACGGCGGTTGCCGTCGACAATCTGGGTGACTTTCTCGCCATCGACCAGGATCTGCAGCTTGCGCAACAGTTCGCCGGACGACAGCCCGTAGCGTGCCGCCGCGTCGAAATCGACCTGCACCTTGATCTGCGGCGCCAGCACCTGCTTCTCGATCTCCAGGTCGGCGACGCCGGTAATCCGCTGCAGGCGCTGCTGCAGCAGCGCGGCCTGGGCGCGCAAGGTGTCGAGGTCGTCGCCGAAAACCTTGATCGCCACCTGGGCGCGCACGCCGGACAACATATGGTCGATGCGGTGCGAGATCGGCTGACCGAGGTTGAGGCTGCCCGGCAGGTCCTTCAGGCGTTGGCGGAGGTCGGCGTAAAGCGCTTCCTTGTTGCGCCCGCCGGGTTTGAGGCGGATTTCCAGCTCCGAGACATGGACGCCCTCGGCGTGCTCGTCAAGTTCGGCACGGCCGGAACGGCGGCCGATGTGCTCGACCTCGGGCACCGACAGCAGCAGGCGTTCGGCCTGGCTGGCGACGCGCACCGATTCGGCCAGCGTGATGCCCGGGTTGAGGCGCAGTGTCACCGTCATCGACCCTTCGTTGAACGGCGGCAGGAAGGTGGTCGGGAAGAAGGGCACGGCGGCGGCGGCGAGCAGCACGGCAGCAGCGGCCAGGGCGACCGGTCGCTGCGGCGCCCGCAGGACGACTTCAAGCGCCCGCCGGTAGTGGCGCTTGAGCCATTCGACCAGCCGCGTATCGCCGTGCCGGGTGGCCGCCAGTTTGGGCAGCAGGTACCACGACAGCACCGGCGTCACCGTCACCGCGACGAGCAAGGAGGCCAGGATGGCGACGATGTAGGCGATGCCGAGCGGCACGAACAGCCGTCCCTCGATCCCCGGTAGTGCGAACAACGGCACGAAAACCAGGGCGATGATCAGCGTCGCGTAAACGATCGCCGAGCGCACTTCGAGCGAGGCGGCGACGACCAGTTCGGTGAGCTGGTACGGCGTGCCGCGCGCCGCCGCACCGCGCAGGCGGCGCAGGATGTTCTCGACGTCGACCACCGCGTCATCGACCAACTCACCGATGGCGATCGCCAGCCCGCCCAGCGTCATCGTGTTGATCGACAGGCCGAGCCACTTGAAGACCAGCACCGCGATCAGGATCGACAGCGGGATCGCCGTCAGCGAGATCAGCATCGTGCGCAGGTTGCCGAGGAAGAAAAAAAGCACCGCGGCAACCAGGCAGGCGGCGAGCAGCAGCTTGGCCTGCAGGTTGTCAATCGAGGCCTGGATGAAATCGGCCTGGCGGAAGATCACCTGCGGTGCCAGCACGCCGGCCGGCAGGCTTTTCTGCATGTCGACCAGCGCGCTTTCCAGGCGGCGGGTCAGGTCGACGGTGTCGGCGGTCGGCTGCTTCTGAATGCTCAGGATCACCGCCGGCTCGCCGTTGAAACCGGCGTCGCCGCGCTTGGTGGCGGCGGCGAAATTGACCGCGGCAACCTGGCGGAGCAGTATCGCCTGCCCGTTGCGCGCGCTCAGGGCCAGGTTGCGCAAGTCTTCCAGGCTGGCACTGCGGCCGATGTGGCGGATCAGGTACTCGCGCCCGTTCACTTCCAGGAAACCGCCCGAGGTGTTCGCCGAATAGCCGCGCAGCGCGCTTTCCAGCATCTCCAGCGTGATCCCCAGCCCGGCCATGCGCTGCGTATCCGGCTGCACCTGGAACTGACGCACTTCGCCACCGATAGGAATGACCTGGGCGACGCCGGCAACCGCCATCAGGCGCGGGCGCAGCACCCAGTCGGCGTATTCGCGCGCCGCCATGGCGTCGCCGCCCTCGGCAGCCAATGGGATCGCCAGCATCATCACCTCGCCCATGATCGACGACACCGGCCCCAGATGCGGCACGACGCCGGGCGGCAGCGTGCCCTGCAGCGCGGTCAGGCGCTCGGCGACCATCTGCCGGGCGCGGTAGAGATCGACTTCCCAGTCGAAGGCGAGATAGACGATGGACAGCCCGGGGCTCGACACCGAACGCACGCCGGCGACGCCGGGCAGACCGTTGAGCGCCGTCTCGAGCGGGAAGCTGACCAGTTGCTCGACTTCTTCGGCGGCCATGCCGCCGGCTTCGGTCATCAGCGTCACGGTCGGCTTGTTGAGGTCGGGAAAGACGTCGACCGGCAGCCGCTGCGCCTCAAAGGCACCGTAGGCCATCAGCAGCACGGCGACGACCAGGACCGGCAGGCGGCTGGCCAGGCTGTTGTTCAATAACCACTGAAACATGATGTGGCCTCGCTCAACGGATCTGGTTGATCAAGGTCGCGCCGTCGACGACGACGCGGTCGCCGTCGGCCAGGCCGTCGGTGACGAGCACGCGGCCGCCGTCGAGCGGCTGGCTGCGCACCGGTTTCGGCGTGAACCGTTCGGGCGAGGTCTTGACCCAGACCATGGCAACGTTGGCGGCGCTGCGCACCAGCGCGCGCTGCGGCACCGGCCAGCCCTTGGCGGTCGACTTCAGCTGGACCTGGATTTTCACCGGCTGGCCGAGCGGCAGCAGCAGGCCGAGGCCGTCGCCGCGCTGGCCGAAGCGCAGCGGCAGCGCCTGCTCGCGCAGGCGGCGGGCGGCGCCGAGGAAAGCGAGCTCGACGCTACGCTCGCCGACGGCCAGCGCCGCCGCCAGCACCTCGCCGGGCGCCAGCGCCTCGTAGGCCAGCGCCTCGACCTGCAGGCCATCGGGATCGACGATCTCGAACACCACCTCGCGCGCATCGACGACCTGCCCGACTACCGCGTTGGCCGCGGCGACAACGCCGGCGACCGGGGCGACCAGCGCATCACGGCCGCTGACCCCGTGGCCGAGCGCGGCGACCCGCTCCTTGAGGCCGGCCAGTTCGCTCTCGGCGGCCTCGATCTCCTTGCCGGGTACGGTATCGGCCAGTTCGCGCAGGCGGGCCAGACGCTTTTCCGCCAGTTGCCGCGCCGCCTGCGTTTCGGCCAGTTGCGCGGCAAGGTCGGCGCGCTCGAGCTGGCCGGCGGCGGGCACCACCCAGGCCAGCACCTCGCCCTTGCGCACCCGGCTGCCGACCGCCGGCAGCCCCTGCGGGCCGGCCTCGATGCGCCCGGCGAGCATCGCCTGGACGCGGCCGCCGCGCTGCGGGTCGATCACCACCTGGCCGGGCAGTTCGATCGCCCGCGCCACGTCGGCGGCAGCCACCGGTGCGGTGCGCACACCGAGCTGGCGCTGTGCCGCCTTGGGCAGGAAGACGACACCATCGGCCAGGCGCTGCGGCGTGTTGCCGAGATTGGGCAGGGCGGCCTTTTCGTCGCCGTGGTCGTGGCCCTCGTGCGCCGCCAGCGGCAGCGCCAACGCTGCCGTCAGGCAGCCGATCAGGAGTTCGCGCTTCATGCCGCAGCTCCCCGGCGCTGCTTCCAGCGGCGCCAGCCGAAACCGGCGGCGAGCAGGCCGAGGCCGCCGAGCAAGGCGGCGCCGGCCAGTGGCGGTAGCCGCCAGAGTGTCTGGCCGGCCGTCGGCGCGGCGGCCTCGACGACCAAGTCGCCGGCCAGCAGATCGGCTTCGTCGCCGACCACCAGCGTGAATGCCAGGCCGTGCTTGCCTGCCGCACGCAGCGGCTGCAGCCAGGCAACGTCGGCGATCCGGTAGGCGCCGGCGGCGACATCGAAGGCGGCGGCGATTTCCTTACCGCCAGCCTCGACCGCCAGCGTCGCACCGAGCAGCGGCGCGTTGGTCGGCGCCCGGTCGACATGAAGCAGCAGCGAATTTTCGTCGAGCCGGCCGACGATCTCGAAGGCCTCGCTCTCGGCGACGACGACCGGCAGCGGGACGACGGTTTCGGCAGCCTGGGCCGGCAGCAGCACGGCAACGGCGACACCCGCAATCAGTAGTTTTTTCAGCTTCATGATGTTTATTCCGGTAACAGGCCGAGGGCCTGGCGATAGGCCGACAGCGCGGCGGCCTGCTGGATCCGCGCGCGGCTGGCGGCGCGTTCGGCGGCGAGGGTTTCCTGGGCGCTGCGCAGGCGCGTCGGCAGGTCGCTCTCGCCGAGGCGGAAGGCCTTGTCGAAAAATGCCTGCGTCTCGCGCGCCAGGCGCGCCCGCTCGTCGCTCGCCTGGCGCCGGCGTTCGGCCGCCTGCCACTGGCTGCGCGCCAGTTGCGCGGCCTGCTGCAGGCGCTCGCCCTCGCGCCCGGCAGCAAGCTCGGCCTCGACCCGGTCGGCGCCGGCTTCGGCGATCGCTGCCGTGTGCCGCGGCCCTGACGCGAGCGGGATGCGCAGGCCGAGCGACCAGCTGCGCTCGGCGGCTTCGCCGCTGGCGCCACGTTCGCGCCGGGTGGCGACGGTCAGCTCGGGGTTGGCCCGGCTGCGCGCGCGCGCCAGTTCCTGGGCCTGCCGCGCCTGCTCGGCGCGGGCGTTGAGCTCGGCCAGCGCCGGATGGGCGGCCAGCCAGTCGGCGCCGGCCGGCGGCTCGCTTTCCGGACGCAGCTCGACGGCGCCAGGCGCGCTGCCGGTCAGCCACTGCAGGCGGGCAGCGGCGGCTTCGACCCGAACCGCTGCCTCGGCCTGATCGGCCTCGGCTGCGGCCAGGGCGCCGGCCGCCTGGTGCAGGTCGGCACGGGCCAGATCGCCGGCAGCGACACGGCGGGCGACGTCGTCGCGCAGGCGGGCGGCACTGGCCGCCGTGGCCTCGGCGAGCGCCGCCTCGTCGCGGGCCAGCTGCCAGTCCCACCAGGCGGCGCGCAGCTCGCCGGCCAGTTGCAGGCGCAGGCTGCTTGCCCGGCCTTCGAGCAGGCCGCTGTCGGCCGCTGCCAGCGCCCGGCTGGCACCGCGCTCGCCAGGCAGCCACAGCGACACGGCGAGACCGAGTTCGACTTCCTCGGCACCGCGGTCACGGTTGAAACGGTCGCTGCGGCCGCCGATTTCGAGCGCCGCCGGCGCCGGCGTCCACGCCGCGGCGACGTCGTGACGGGCAGCGGCGGCGCTGCGCTGGAGCGGCAGCGATTGCATCAGGGGATGCCTGGCCCAGGCCGCGGCAAAGGCCTGCGGCAGGGTGGCCAGGGATTCGGCACGGACTGGTTCGACCAGGACCAGCGCCAGCAAGACAAGGATTCGCGCAGTACAGCGCATGGGGAATCTCCGGCTGGATGGAACACAGCCGGCGACGTGCCGTTTCCGGCTCGCAGGAGCCGGGCTACAGGGAAATCAACGGGTCAGCCGCCGGCGCTCAGGCGGTGACGGGTCTAGGGGGGCGTTCGAGACCTTCAGGGACGCGCGACGAGAAATCGTCGAGGCGACGGTCGGCGATCAGCCGAATGCCGACCGGCACGGCCGGCGTTTCGCCCGCGACGGCCGGCGGATAGCCGGGCAGATGGCCGGGACAGCAGAGGTGTTGCGCATCGTCGCAGGGCAGCGGCGCCTGCTCTCCCGGACAGCCGCCGCAATCGTCGGCGGCGCTGTCCTGCGCCATGGTCATCGCGTGACCGGTAGCGGCGGCGTGGTGCATCGCCGGCACGGCTTCAGCCGCGCAGGCCAGCAGCAACTGCCCCGGGAACAGCGCGGAAGCGGCGACGATCAGCAGGAGAAGACGCGCCAGCAGGCGCTGCGGCAATTTCATGGGCGAGACTATAAACCAGGCTTGCCAGGTCCGATATCTCCCGTCGGAAAAAGTTCGGTCCGCTGCCTCAGCAGCATTCCTCCTCGACCTGGACCAGCAGGGCCATCGCTTCCTCGTCGCCGCAGGCCGCGAAAAAATCACGGATCTGGTTGATGTGGGCGTGGATCAGGAACAGATCGTCCGGCGGGGGCCCGCTTTTCGGCGTGCGCTTGGCGAGGAAGTAGTGCCAGAACGGCTGCTCGCCGCCCTGCGCCGCAACATTGCGCAGGATGAATTCGATCAGCCGCCGCGCGTTGCCGTCACAATCGATGCCGTCAAAACTGACATAACGGTCGCCGCCCTTGCGGCAGGAACACTCCGCCCCGCCCTCCCGATTCCTTGCCATCGCCTGCCCTCCCTGTCATGAACGCCAACATGGTAGCGACCGCCCCGCCGCCGCGTCCGTCGGCTGGCCGACAGTTTTTCAGGCGCTTGCACCGAGCCGGCGCAGGCTGTCCAGGGCGTGAATGAACAGGACGCGCCGCCCCTGGCGGTGCAGGATGCCGTCGCGCTCCCACTGGTTGAGCAGCGACGACACGGTCTGCCGGGTCGAACCGAGCAGGCTGGCGATATCTTCGGTGCCAAGCTCGAGCGGCACCAGCCAGATGCCGCCGTCGAGCGGCCGCCCGCGCCGTTCGGCAAGACCGCAGAGGAAGCGCGCCAGCCGTGCCGGCACGTCGCGGAAGGCGAGGTCCTCGATCAGATGCACTGCGTTGGCGAGCAGCCGGCCGAGGACACGCATCATCGCCGGCGTCACCGCCGGGTCGCTGGCCAGCTTGCGGGCAAAGGCGCGGGTCTCCATCAGCCACAGGGTGCAAGGCGTCACCGCTTCGAGGTAGGTCGGCGTGTGCGTCGTGTAGATGTCGCCGGCTTCCAGGTAGCTCAGGCTCAGTTCGCGGTTCTCGCCGGCCAGATAGACCCGCAGCCGGCCCTCACCGACGATCAGCACCTGGTCGCGGATGTCGCCCGGCGTCGCGAACAGCGTGCCGCGCGCCACTTCCTGGGCGACGAAACCGTCGAGCAGCCCCGGCGGAATGCGCGGGCCACCGTCCGGCGCACTGTGAGACGAAAGTTCCTGACTATCCATGTCTCACTGGAAGCAAGACGTGGACCAGCCAGAAAGCTTTTATCGTCAGTCAGTTAGCCAGCCGAAAGCTGTCGGATGTGCGACAAGCCCTTACATCGCAACCAGCGTCTGACGACCGTACCACTCGTCGCCGGCGGCGACTTCCTGCGCCACATCGGCGGCGGCGGCTTCGATGCAGAGCATGTGCCGCCAGTCGTCGTCGGGCATGTCGGCGAGCGCTGCGCACTTGTCCAGCCACGGGTTCCACACCACGGTATCCGGAAAACCCTGCTGCTGAATGCCCAGGCTGAGGTTGCCGGCGCGCAGCATCTGCGGCCGGCGGACGTGACGATAGACGCGATCGGTCTCGCCTTCGATCAGCAACTCGGTGCCGCTGTCGCGGAGCACCTTGTTGCCGGCGGCGGCATCCCGGTAGTCGTGACCGTAGAGCCCTTCGATGGCGACATCCTCGACCTGCACGACGCGCAGGTAGGTATGCAGCGCGGCGGTGAATTCGAACGGCAGCTCGCCGGTGTTGGCGACGCAGAGTTCGAGGTCGATGCGATCGGCCTCGATCATCAGCGTCAGCTCGAGACGGAAGCGGTGCGGCCAGAGCGCCCGCGTCGCCTCGTCGTCGGCGGTTTCCAGCGTGACCAGCGCGTAGTCGTCGCCACTACGCCGGGCACTGACTTCCCATTCCCGGGTGCGCACAAAGCCATGCTTGGGCAGCTCGCCGCGCTCGGCGAACTGTGGGAAGCAGACCGGGATGCCACCGCGGATCGCCACGCTGCCGTCGACCACCGCCCGCTCGGAAAGATAGAGCCGTTCGCGTCCGTCGGGCGTGATCCACGACAGGACCTGACCGCCCAGGCGGCTGACGACGGCGCTGCTGCCCTGCGGCCCGTGCACGCGCAGAGCTGGGATACCGCGGAATTCGATGTCTTCAATGCAAGGTTTCATGCGTTTTGGGGACCACGTAGAGTTGGGGGCGGACATGCAGCAGGACGATCTCCTGGCCAAGCAGGGTGACGCTGCCGCGCCGGCGGTTGTCGCCGGTGTCGCTGTATTCGAAGAGGTAGGAACGGCGCAGCCGGAGATGGCCGGCATCGTCGCGGCCAAAGCCTTCGAGATGGCCAACGACGCTTTCGTCGAGGAACTGCAGGCCCTCTTCGGCGCAGGCGGCCTGCGCCGCGCGCACGCCGATCTCGCGCGCCTTCAGCGAATCGAGCCAGAACCAGATGAGGGCGCCGGCGGCGAGGATGAAAATGCTTTCGTAGATGGGCATGGGCTCGAAGTATACTGCCTGCCATGCTCAGTTACCGCCACGCCTATCACGCCGGCAACCACGCCGACGTGCTCAAACACCTGATCCTGCTGCAGATCGCCCAGTACATGGGCGAGAAGCCGGCGCCGTTCTGGATCATCGACACCCACGCCGGTGCCGGCCGCTACGCGCTCGATTCGGCGCACGCCAGCAAGCTCGCCGAATGGCGCGACGGCGTCGGCCGCCTCTGGGAAGCGCCGGGACTGCCGCCGGCCGCCGCCGATTACCTCGATTTCGTGCGCATGCTCAACCCGGACGGCCAGTTGCGGCACTATCCCGGATCGCCCTGGCTGGCCCGGCAGATGCTGCGCGACGCCGACCGCCTGCGCCTGTACGAGATGCACAGCAGCGACGTACCGCTGCTCGAGGCCTGTTTCAAGGGCGCCGGCCGCCAGGTCAACATCACCGCCGGCGACGGTTTCGCTGGCCTCAAGGCGCTGCTGCCGCCGCCACCGCGCCGGGCGCTGGTACTGATCGACCCGTCGTACGAAACCAAGGCCGATTACAGCAACGTGATCAAGGCGCTGCAGGAAGCGCTGAAACGTTTCCCGACCGGCACCTACGCGCTGTGGTACCCGCTGCTGCTGAAACCCGAATCGCGCCAGTTGCCGGAGCGGCTGAAACGCCTCGGCGCGCCGAGCTGGCTCAACGCGACGCTCGAAGTCAAGGCGCCGCCGCGCGATGGCTTCGGCATGTACGGCAGCGGCATGTTCATCATCAACCCGCCGTGGACGCTGGAAAAGACGCTGCACGAAACCCTGCCGACGCTGGCCTCACTGCTCGCTCAGGGCGACGGCGCCCGCCACACGCTGGAGAGCCAGTCGGTCTAGCGACCGCCCGAAACCGTAGGGATCGTTTGCTTGCGCATCTATTACTTAAGTAATAAAGTCGGCAAAGTGAGCAATCAACGGGCAGAGGTGGAATCGTGGCGGGACGGATTGTGCGGATGGCAGCGACGCTGCTGGCGATGGCTGCCGGTGCCGGCGCCCTGGCCGGGGAAGTGCTGCAGGTGGCGATCACCGATACCGCGCCGCCTTTCGCCTACCGCGACGACAAGGGCGCCCTGAAAGGTTTCAACGTCGATCTGGTGAACGCGCTGTGCCAGCGCCTGCAGCGCCAGTGCAAGATCGAAGTGCTGCGCTTTCCGGAAGTGATCCCCGCCGTCAGCAGCGGCCGTTACGACCTCGGCGTCGCCAATACCCTGCGCACGCCGGAGCGCGAGAAACTGGTCCGTTTCAGCCGGGTCATCTGGCGCTCGACCTCGAGTCTGCTCGGTCGTCGCGAACTCGGCGGGGCGCCGCTGGCTGCCCTGCTCAAGCAGGAAAGCACCTGCGCCATCGCCGGCAGCCGCCAGCTCACCTGGCTCGACGAGAACGCCCGGACACCGCCGCTGGCGGCCAGCGGCAACCAGGAACTGCTCAAGCTGCTCGGCGACAAGCAGTGCACGCTGGCCCTGATGCCGACCCAGCAGGCGCTCGCCTTCCTGCAGGGCAAGGAAGGCCAGGCCTTCGCCTACATCGGCGCGCCGCTCGCCGACAGCGGTCTTGGCGGCGACGTCCATATGGTGCTGCGCCCCGGCAAAGACGGCCTCAAGGCCGAGGTAGACAACGCGCTCGACGCGCTGATCAGCGACGGCACCCACGAGCGCCTGTCGCGCCGGCATTTCCCCTACAGCATCCTGTAAACGCGCATGCCCGAACGCCAGCGCCCCAGCCTGCGCCGCATCTCGGCGGTCGTCCTGGGGCTGCTGATCCTGATCCTGTGCGCCGCCGGCGTCCTGCTGGCGCGCCAGATGCTGGAGCTGCAGCACCTGGCGGTGGAGCATCGTCGGCAGGCCGCCATCGGATTGAGCGAAAAGGTGCGCTTGGTCAGCAACATCGAGCGCCTGATCCTGCTCGGCGACCAGTTGAGCAGCAGCCCGGAGGCGGAAAGCTGGCAGGCCGCCGGCCGCGCTTTCCAGGCGCTCAGTCGGCATCCCTCACTGCAGGCGCTGGTCGGCAGCAATCCGGCAGTCACCGACAGCTTCCAGGTCGCCGAACACCTGCTCAACCTGCGCGAAAACCAGGCCGACGCAGCAGAGATCGAGACCGTCTGGGAGAGTCGCCGGGCAACGTTGACCCGCGCCGCCGAGGACACTTCGGGCAGCATGATCGCCTACAGCACCAGCCTGGCCGACACCGCCGCCCAGTCGGCACGGCAGATGCTGTGGCAGGCGCTGGCCTTCTGCACCCTGCTCTCGCTCGTCCTGATCGCCCTGCTGCGCCTGCTCAAGCTGCAGCTGATCGACCCCTTGCTGGCGGTCTCCGGCCAGCTCGCGGCGATGCGCCCGAACGGCCTGGCTGCAGACCCGCTGCCGCCGGCCCGTAACCTGGAAGTCGCCGAGGTCTTCGCCGCGCTGCGGGCCCTCCAGGACACCCAGCAGGCGCTCAGCGACAGCGAGGAGCGCCAACGACTGGCGCTGGCCGGGGCCAACCAGGGCCTGTACGACCTCGACATGCGCAGCGGCCGGGTCCGGGTCAGCCCCGAATACGCGGAAATGCTCGGCTACGCGCCCAGCGCCTTCGCCGATCTCGATTTCACCCGCTGGGCGGCGCTCCTCCACCCGGACGACCGCAACCCGACGCTGCAAGCCTACGAGGATTACGTGGCCGGGCGAACTCCCCAGTACCGGGTCGAGTTCCGGATGCGCACCGCAAAGGGCGAGTGGAAATGGCTGCTCTCGCAAGCCAGCATCCAGTCGCGCCACACCGACGGCACGCCGCTGCGCATGCTCGGCACGCATACCGACATCTCCGCCCAGAAGGCAGCCGAGGCGCGCATCCGCGAACTGAACGCCGAACTCGAAGCGCGGGTCAGCGCACGCACCGCCGAGCTCGACCAGGCGAAGCGCCTGGCCGAAAGCGCGACCTTGGCCAAGAGCGCCTTCCTGGCCAACATGAGCCACGAAATCCGCACCCCGCTCAACGCCATTTCCGGGATGGCCCACCTGATCCGCCGCGCCGGCCTGCCCGACGAACAACTGGCGCGCCTCGACAAGCTGGAGGCGGCCAGCCGCCACCTCCTCGAAATCATCAACGACGTGCTCGACCTGTCGAAGATCGAAGCCGGCAAGCTGCAACTGGAAAGCAGCGCCTTCGCCCTGCCCGGCCTGTTCGAGAACATCTGCTCGATGCTGCAGGAAAAGGCCGAAGCCAAGGGCATCGAACTGCGCCGCGAATACCCGGCCGACCTGCGCTGGCTGCGCGGCGACAGCACGCGCCTGCAACAGGCGCTGCTCAACTACGCCGGCAACGCGCTCAAATTCACCGAGCGCGGCAGCGTCCTGCTGCGTGCCCGGGTCGTCGACACCCGGGCGGCGGCGGTGCTGGTCCGTTTCGAAGTCAGCGACACCGGCATCGGCATTGCGCCGGCAGCGATCGACCGCCTGTTCAGCGCCTTCGAACAGGCCGACCATTCGACCTCGCGCAAGTACGGCGGCACCGGGCTGGGACTGGCGATCACCCGCAAGATCGCCCAGGCGATGGGCGGCGACGCCGGCGCCGAAAGCCAGCCAGGCCAGGGCAGTACCTTCTGGTTCACGGCCTGGCTGGAACGCGGCGAAGCGCTGTCCCCGGC
The DNA here is from genome assembly GCF_041909095.1 of Azonexus sp. Classification (GTDB taxonomy): domain Bacteria; phylum Pseudomonadota; class Gammaproteobacteria; order Burkholderiales; family Rhodocyclaceae; genus Azonexus. The sequence goes on from NZ_JAYREB010000006.1 coordinate 112,387, forward strand.
CACGAGCGACAGCATCGACCAGAGCGAGGCCGGCCTCGCGGCACGCCACGGCAAGCGCCACCTGCTGCTGGTCGAGGACGAACCGGTCAACCGCGAGATCGCCCAGATGCTGCTGCTCGACGCCGGACTCGCCGCCGACCTCGCCGAGGATGGCCTGCAGGCGGTGGCGATGGCCAGCACCGGCCATTACGACCTGATCCTGATGGACCTGCAGATGCCGAACCTCGACGGCCTCGAAGCCACCCGGCGCATCCGCCGCCTGCCCGGCTACGCCGCCGTGCCGATCGTCGCCATGACCGCCAACGCCTTCGTCGAGGACCGCGAGCGCTGCCGCGCCAGCGGCATGAACGCCTTCATCGCCAAGCCGATCGTCCCCGACAGCTTCTACGAACAGTTGCTGCAGAGCCTGGACGCCGCCTATGGTCTGAATTCACCGGCCTGCGCGGCTTTTCGCGCAGGTCCGGTGGAATGATAGGCTAGGCATCGAGTCATGTCAGTTTCCGCAGCTCAACATCTAGAGCGCGAGCAGAGTCACGGAGCGCCCCAAAGAATTTCCAAAGCAGGTCTTCGGAAATATCTAACGAAGCTCCCTCAGCAATGCCGGGAACTACCGACACTAATGCTTTTGCAGCTCTAGCATCGACAATAGCTGATGAATGGACGATGCAATTTCTTGCCTCGCATGCTTTCCCTGAAAGCTCCTGCATGGATTTATGCAAGTTCGGCCGCTGCGCACCATATTCAACAACAAGCTTCGAAATGGCTGCGAAGCGGCCATCGTAGGCCCGAGAGATGTGGTCATCAACGACAGTTTGCATTGACTTTTCTCTCAGCCAGTCTTGCATGTCGGCGGTAGCTGGAAGATCTTGTGGGCGAAAGCTCACCTTGTATGTCTTGTCTGATTTCCAATTCTTGATGAGGAAGGTCGTGAGGATTTCCTTCAAATAGTCCTCATAGGCAGTAACAGCCAGCACGAGTAGGGAGTGGCGAGCAACGCGTTCCGTTTGTGGAGCCTCAGCAATGAACTGATTTGACGATATGTTCAAGCGTTCACCTGATGGCCCCTTGAGTAGTTCAGGAACGCTGCCTACCACAGCCATGTATGGAAGAATGTGCTCAAGAGAGCACTTGAATGTCCAATAGAACCGATTGAGCTCGACATTAGTTTGTTCAAATCTATTGAACGCAGCGGTATGAGGAGGAAGAGTTGGAGGTAGCGTTACGCGGCTCATGATGTTTGAGATGCCTATCCGGTCAATTGAGTTTCAGGCCCGGCGCTCGCCGAGCTGCGCCTTGAGCTGGCGCGCCGCCAGCGCGTAACCGCCGTCGCTGCCGTCGACGAAATGCAGGTGCTTGCCGGCGTGCGATTCGACCAGGCAGGTGATCAGCGCTTCGCGCGAGCGGTGCATGCCCCAGGCCAGCCTGTCCGCCGCCTGCTCGGCGGCCAGCCAGTCCGCGAGTTCGGCGATCTGCGTTTCCCCGGCATCGAGCAGCATGCGCAAGGCGCCGTCGAACTTGCGGAAATCGCTGTGCCGGACCAGATCGTCGCGGTAACGGCTCCACGCCACCGCAGCGGTGTCGATGTCGTGGCGGAACAGCCACCAGCCCGCGACATTCTGCAGCAACAGGCGGCAGGCGTAGGCAAGCCCGGCGATGACACCGCGCCCGGCGCTGCGCACCTTGGTCTCGCCGGCCAGCAGCAGCGGCGAGAAGGACAACTGCAGCGCCCCGGCGTGCAGCGGATGATGGCTACCGGGATCGCCGAAGATTTCGCCGATCCGTTCCAGCACCCGGGCGTAAGTCGCCTGGTTGAGCGCCGGATCGAGCGCCGTGGCGACGACGATCAGCGCCAGCTTGACGTCGCGAAAACTCGGCACGTTCTGCCAGCGGCACTCGAAGCCCTCGAAACTGGCGCTGGCCGGCCCCTCGCCCAGGCGGACGTGCTGCACGCCGGGATCGCCACGCTTGACCCGGCGCTCGGCCTCCTCCCAGCCGCGCCCGGAAAAGAAGGGCTGATTGATCTGCTCGGACAGCGCCAGCTTGGCCAGCCGCACCCAGTGCCCGGCTGCGCGCAGTGCGCCGACGCTGACGAGGCCGGCACGCAAGTGCAGGCCGAAACTGTCGGCCGCCAGTTGCTGGGCGCCGCGCAAGGCGATCACCGCCGGCGCGCAGAGGCGTTCGGGAATGGCAAAGGTGGCGCCATCGCCGCCGAACAGGAAAGGCAGCTCGATGCTGCGGTCGAGGTTGGCGATCGCCGCGATGCAGGCGACACCGACGGTATTGACCTTCTTGTAGGCGCCGTCGGCGATCGCCCGGGTCGAATCGACGACGTCGGCGATCACCACCCACCAGTCGTCGGGCAGGTCGACGTGGTGGCGCGTATCGAGCGCCACCGCGAACGACGACAGCGCCGGCAGGTCGCGGTAGAAGCCCGAATCGGCCATTGCCTCAGCCGAGTTCGGTGTATTTGGCGCGCGAGCCGCGCGCCTTGTCGACCGGGTACTTGGCGGCGTTCTTCTGCAGCTTGGCGCGGGTCGCCGCCGCCAGGTCGATGCCGCTGCGCTCGGCAATCAGCAAGAGGTAGAGCAGCACGTCGGCGCATTCGTCGGCCAGCGCCTCGCGCGTCGGCGCGCCGTCCGCCAGCGCCTCGACCTCAGCGTCGCTCTTCCACTGCATCAGCTCAAGCAGTTCGCCGGCTTCCAGATTGAGCGAGACGATCAGGTTGCGCAAGGTATGAAACTGCTGCCAGTCGCGCGCATCACGAAATTCGCGCACGGCGGCGGTCAAACTGGAAAAATCGTCCATTCTGCAATCCGGGAAAGCCTGCCACGCCGGGCATCATGCCACAGGCCAGCCCCTCAGCGCTCCATCACCTCGATGCCCTGGCGGCTTAGCCACTGCCGGTCGAGTTCCCAGCGCACCCCCTTGATCCCCGGTTGTGCCCGGACCAGCTCGGCGGCTTCGGACTGCACCCGGGCCAGTTCCTTCTCGATGGCGATGAAGGCCGGATTGTTCGGGTCCTTGACATTGACTTCCGGGTGCAGCACGGCGAGCGCCCGCAACGCCGGCACCTCGACGTTGCGCGGCGTACTCAGCACCGCCATCCCCCTCTCGACGCGCAACACCTGAAAACGGTAGGGATAGTTCTGCAGCGCCGGGCTGCCCTGGCTGGCCAGAACCTCGTTGAGCTGGCGGGTCTGGCCGTCCGGCCGGCGGATCGCCCAGTCGAGGGCAACCAGCAGGGCGATGACGATGAGGACCCAGTGTCCGGATTTGAGTTTCGGAAATGGCATGCTGTCTCTTTGCTTGGCCGGCCCCGCAGCCCGCTCGGTGGTCAAGCGTAACATGAGAAAATTGACCGGCAAACCTTCCCCCCTTGGAGAAAACCCATGCCCGTCTATCAACTCGGCGAAAAAATCCCGCAACTTGGCGACCAGACCTGGATCGCCCCCAACGCCACGATCATCGGCGACGTCCGCCTCGGCGCCCAGGCCTCGATCTGGTGGAACGCCACCCTGCGCGGCGACAACGACCCGATTCACATCGGCGAGCGCAGCAACATCCAGGACGGCTCGGTGCTGCACACCGACGAGGGCGTACCGATGCATATCGGCAACGACGTCACCGTCGGTCACCTGGTCATGCTGCATGGCTGCACGGTCGGCGACGGCAGCCTGATCGGCATCGGCTCGATCATCCTGAACCGGGCGGTGATCGGCCGATCGAGCATCGTCGGTGCGAATACCCTGATCCCGGAAAGCAAGGTTTTCCCGGATGGCGTGCTGATCGTCGGCTCACCGGGGAAAGTGGTTCGCGAGCTGTCAAATGAAGAAATTTCCCGTTTGAAACATTCGGCCAGCCATTATGTGGACAATGCCAAACGCTATTCCCAGATGCTGCAAGCGTTTCCGGCAACAATTATACAAAAGTAATACACTTTTCTTTACAAATCTTCGTCATTTATCATGGAAGAATCGGCTCTCGCACGGTATACCAAAACAGTGTCTCGATAGATGATCAAATAATCAGGGAGCCAGCATGAACCACAAGGGGAATACGGGATTCACCACTTATCTGGTGGCGGGGGTTTCGGTAGGAGCGCTCTGCGCCATCGCACTGATGAGCCTTTACGGCGATCTCAGCGCGCCGACGCCGCCGTCGCCGGAACAGTTCGTTGAAAGCCAGCCGACTGCTGCCTTGCCGGTGCCCGGTGCGGTCGAAGTCGCACCGCCTGCCCAGGCGGCAGCCCCTTTGCCGACGGAAACGCTGAGCGCCGCCCCGGTCGTCGCCGTCACCCCGAGCAGCGATGCCGCCAGCGCCGTGGTACCGCCAGCGCCCCCCCCTGTGGTCGCCGACAACGGCGCATCAAGCCGCGACGAGTTGCTGCGCATGCTGGAAGACTGGCGCAAGGCCTGGGCCAACCGCGACGTCGAAGCCTATTTTTCGTTCTACGCCGCCGACTACGCGGGAAATACCGACAGCCCGGCAGCCTGGCAGGCCAGCCGGCGCCGCGTCATTGACCAAGCCGGCCTGATCGACATCAGTTTCGGCGAAGCGACGATCGAAATGGATGGCAAGGAGCGCGCCACCCTGACTTTCCCGATGAACTACCGGTCGAAGCGTTTCGAGGACGAAGGCGTCAAGCAGTTGCAACTGGTTCGCGACCAGGGCAAATGGCGGATTACCCGCGAGCAGTTCACCGCCAACTGACGAATTCGGCAATCGCCGCCAGCACGGCCGCCGGCTGGTCGCGCTGCGGCGTATGCCCGCAGTTCGCCAGCTTGAGCAGGCGCGTTTCCGGCACCTGCTCGGCAATCACCTCGATCTGGCGCAGCGTCGCATACTCGTCGTCCTCGCCCTGAATCGCCAGCACCGGGCAACGGATCGCCGGCAGGAAGGCCTCGATGTTCCAGTCGCGAAAGGCCGGCGCCAGCCAGCAATCGTTCCAGTCGGCAAAGACTCGCGGCGCATCGCGGTGGTAGCGCGCCAACTTCTGCGGCCAGTCGCTGTTGTGCCAGAGTTCGCGCGCGGCGCGGATGCCGGCCAGGGTTTCTGCCTCGACGAACTCGTGCGGCGCCATGACGACGACGCCGACCGGCCGTTCGGGAAAACTGCCGGCAAAGATCAGCGCGATGCTGCCGCCATCGCTATGGCCGACCAGCAACGGCCGCTCGACCGCCATTGCCGTCAGCAAGGCCGGCAGGATGTGCTGCGCCTCGCGGTGCATGTAATCCGGCTGGCGTGCCTCCGGATGCGGATCGGAAGCGCCATACCCGGGCCGTGAATAGACGATGGTCCGGCAGCCGGTCGCCGCCGCCAGTTGCTGCGGAAAATCGCGCCACATGGCGACGCAGCCCAGCCCTTCGTGCAGCAGGACCTGGGTCGGCAGCCCGGGACGGGTGGCGGGAATATCTAGGGTTTCAATGCGATAGCCGGGAATCTCGATCGTATTCATGCATGCAGAAGAAAGTTGCGGACGACGTCGATCTGGTCGTCGGAAAGGAACATCGGGGCGTGTCCGACCCCGGAAATCTCGGCCAGTTCCGCGCGCGGCCCGGATGCGCCCATGCGCTGCCAGGTATCGCACGCCAGCAGATCGGAATCGGCGCCGCGGATGGCCAGCGTCGGACAGCGGATCGCCTCGTAGAGCGGCCACAGCGAGATGTCGCCGTCGCCGAAGGCGGCGCGGAACGGCTCGGCGATGCGCGGATCGTAACGAAAACCCCAGCGGCCGTCAGGGCGCTGGCGGATGCTGCTCTCGGTCAGCTCGAGCCATTGCGCTTCGCTCAAGCTGCCGAAGGGCGCGCTGATCTCGCGCAGGTAGGCGACTGCCTCGGCCGGGGTCGCCCAGTCCGGATCGGCACCGACATAGGCAGCGATGCGCTGCAGCGCAACACGGGTGATCGACGGCCCGACGTCGTTCAAGACCAGGCGCATCACCGGCGAATTTTCCTGCGCCGCCAGCGCCATGCCGATCAGGCCTCCCATCGAGGTACCGAGCCAATGCACGGTTTCGACATCGAGACGGGCGAGCAGCGTGACCATGTCGGCAACGTACTGGGGAATCGTGTAGGCCGCCGGATCGCGCAGCCAACCGCTGAGGCCGCGCCCGACGACATCCGGACAGACGACCCGGTAATGCCCGGACAGGGCCTGCGCCAGACGATCGAAATCGCGCGCGTTGCGGGTCAGGCCGTGGACGCAGACGAGCACCCGCGGATTGTCGCGCTCGCCCCATTCGTAATAATTCATCCGGTGCAGCCCGGACGGGCTGAGACAGCGGACGCTGCGTTGTTTTATCGTCATTGCGTCTTCCTCCTCGGACGCAATGTATCACCGTCCCTGCCAGTATCGTTGGCGCAGTTGTCGCCAGGCAGCGATTTCCCGCCCCGCCGGGCGTAGCGTCAGCAGCAAGGCACCATCGCGATCGGTCCGCCACAGGCGGGCGCCCGTCGTTGCGTGACGTTCCAGCACCTCTGGCCGCGGATGGCCGAAACGGTTGCGATGGCCAACCGAAAACAGCACCTCTTTGGCGCTGACCGCAGCGAGAAATTCCGCCGTCGACGAGCCCTTGGCGCCATGATGCGGTGCCAGCAGGACGCTGCTGCGCAGCGCCGGCGCATCGCGCGCCAGCATTGCGGCTTCCTCGCGGGCGCCGATGTCGCCGGTGAGCAGCAAGCGCTCGCCGCCGACCGTCACCGCCAGCACGCAGGACAGCGCGTTGTGGCGGCCGCTGTCGGCATAGGCCTCGGCTGCCGGATGCAGGATCGTGAAATCGACGCCGTCCCAGCGCCACGTCTCGCCAGCCGCGCAGCGCCGCCCAAGCGCCGCTTCCGACGAGAGCGTCTGGCCGACCGGCAAGGCCGCGCGCAGCGAATCGACGCCGCCGGCATGATCAGCGTCGCCGTGGCTAACCAGCAGGCGGTCGATGCGCGTCGCCCCCAGCCAGCGCAGATAGGGCACGACCACGCGTTGCCCGGCATCGGCGTCGGCAGCGTAGCGCGGGCCGGTGTCGTAGACCAGCAGGTGGCCACGGGTGCGCACCGTCACCGCCAGCCCCTGGCCGACGTCGAGCACGGCGACGCGCGCCTCGCCGTCGGGAATTTCCGGCGCCGGCCAGAACAGCAGCGGCAGGAGCAAGCTCAGCCCCAGCCAGCGCCCCGGCACACCACGCGGCAGCAGGCAGACGACGACACCGAGGGCAGCCAGCAACAGCGCCGCCGGGTGCGGCGCCGGTACCTGCCACATAGGCCAGGCCGCGCACCAGATCAGGAACTGCATCAGCGGTTCGAGCACGGCGTGCGCCGCCTGAAGCAGGAAAGTCCACGGCAGAACGGCGGCGAGCAGCGCCAGCGGCGTCACCAGCAGGCTGATCACCGGAATCGCGATCAGGTTGGCGAGCGGCGAGATCAGCGGAAACTGGCCGAAGACCAGCAACAGGATCGGCAGCGAGGCAAGCGTCGCCGCCAGTTGTACCGCCCCCCAGCCGCGCAGGCGATCACGCCAGCCGCGGCCGGCGCCGACCAGCGCCGCGCCGACATGGAGCAAGGCGGCGACGACGCCGAAGGACAACCAGAAACCCGGCGCCAGCACCGCCCAGGGATCGACGATCAGGACGACGACCAGGGCCAGCGCCAGTACCCGGGCGGGCGCCACGATACGACCGGAAAGCATGGCCGCGACGGCAACCAGCAACATGTACAGGGTGCGTTGCGCCGGCACCCCGAAACCGGCCAGCGCGGTATACGCAAAGGCCGCCAGTGCCGCCGTCAGCACGCCGACCTTCTGCGCCGGCCAGCGCAGCGCCAGTCCCGGCAGACGGCGCCACAGCCCAGCCAGCAACGCGCCGCAGAGCCCGGCAACGAGGGTGATGTGCATGCCGCTGATCGCCATCGCGTGCGTTACCCCGGTACGGTTGAAGACCGTCCACAGATCGCCGTCGACCGCCTTCTGGTCGCCCACCGCGAGCGCCGTCAGGATGCCGCGCCAGGGATGGCTGGCTGCCGGCAGGGCACCTTCGAAACGCTGGCGGACCGCTGCCCGCAGCCGCTCGACGACATAAGCCGGGCGCACGACGAAAGCGTCGACACGCTGCGCCGGCGCCGGCCGCACGTAGCCGGTGGCACGGATGCCGCGTTCGAGCAGCCACAGCTCGTAGTCGAAACCGCCGGGATTGGCCGCCCCGTGCGGCCGCTTGAGGCGGACGGTGAATTGCCAGCGCTCGCCAGGGCTGACCGGGTGGCGCGTCTCGCCGTCGTCGTACCAGGCCAGTTGCACACGCTGCGGAACGACGGCGCTGGCATCGAGCACCCGTTCGATGGCGAATTCGAAACGCAGGCCGCGCTCGAAATCCTGCGGCAAGCCGGCGACCACGCCGACCACCGCGACATCCCTGCCCTCCCACGCCGCGCCCAACTGGTCGGCCAGACGCAGTTCGGCACGCCACGCCGCCCAGCCGAAACCGAGGCCGCAGGCGCCGATCAGCAGCAACAGTTGCGCTGGCCAGCGGCGCCAGCGCCAGGCCGGCAGGCACAGGACGAGCCCCGGCAGCGACCACCACAAGGGATCGGGCAACTGCGCCTGGATCTGCAGCAACAGCACACCCAGCGCGAAGGCAAACGCGGCGGATTTCATGCCAATATCATGGCACGAAGCGTTACCGACGGCGAGCCCGGCCTTTGCGATAATCGCCCCATGCGCCGCCTGCTCAAACGCTACCTGCCGGATCACGAGACGATACGCCGCAACCCCTGGTTACGGCCGTTCGAAAATACCCTGCTACACCCGCGACTCTGGCACCTGAACCGCCGCTCGGCGGCCGGGGCGATCGCCGCCGGGCTGTTCTGCGGGCTGATTCCCGGGCCTTTCCAGATGCCCGGCGCCGCCCTGTGCGCCATCCTGTTCCGCGCCAACCTGCCACTGGCGCTGGTGGTGACGCTCTACAGCAACCCGTTCACCATCGTCCCGCTCTATCTGCTGGCCTACCAGACCGGCCGCCTGCTGATCGGCGATACCGCCGGCTTCCTGTTGCCGCCGGCGTTCAGCTTCGCTGAGTTCGGCGCCTGGACGCAAGCCATGCACACCTGGATGCTGGCCGTCGCCCGGCCACTCGCCGTCGGCCTGATCGTCCTTGCCGACGGCCTGGCGCTGGCCGGTTACCTGCTGACGCGCGGCGCCTGGCGGCTCTACCTCGTCCGCCACTGGCACCGGCGCCGCGCCCGCAGGCGCTCAGCCTGACTTCTTGCGGTGGTCGATGACGCGCACCGCCTTGCCCATCGAACGCTCGATGGCGCCGGTCGGTTTGACATTGACCTGGCAGGAAACACCGATGAAGTCCTTGATGTCCTTCTGCACCTTGGCGGCGATGCGGTCCATCGCCTCCTGGCCCTTGGCGAACAGCGGCGGGCTGGCCTCGACATTGACCATCATCGAATCCATGAAGCCTTCGCGGAAAACCTCGATCTGGTAGAAGGGCGACAGCGTTTCGGTACGCATCAGCACCGCCTCGACCTGGGTCGGGAAGACGTTCACCCCGCGGATGATCAGCATGTCGTCGGAACGCCCGGAGATGCGGCGGATGCGCGCATGCGTGCGGCCGCACTTGCACGGCGTGCGGTCGATCACCGAAATGTCGCGGGTGCGGTAACGCAGGATCGGGAAGGCTTCCTTGGTCAGCGAGGTGAACACGATCTCGCCTTCCTCGCCGTCAGGTAGCGGCTGGCCGGTGGTGACATCGACGCACTCGACGAGGAAATGGTCTTCCCAGATGTGCAGGCCCTTCTTGGCCTCGATGCACTCGACGCCGACGCCCGGCCCCATGACTTCGGACAGGCCGTAGATGTCGATCGCTTCGAGCCCCAGGCGCGCCTCGATCTCGTAGCGCATTTCCTCGGTCCACGGCTCGGCGCCGAAAATGCCGACGCGCAGCGGCAGCTTGCGCGGGTCGATGCCGATGCTCTCGGCTTCCTCGGCGATGTTCAGCGCATAGGACGGCGTGCAGCACAGCGCGGTGGCTTCGAAGTCGGAGAGCAGCATGACTTGCTTCTGGGTCTGGCCACCGGACATCGGCACGGTCAGCACGCCGAGTTCCTCGGCGCCGTAATGCAGGCCGAGGCCGCCGGTGAACAGGCCGTAACCGTAGGCGTTGTGCAGGCGGTCGCCGGGATGCAGGCCGGCGGAAGCCAGGCTGCGGGCGACCAGTTGCGCCCAGTTGCTGATGTCGCGCCGGGTATAGCCGACGACGGTCGGCTTGCCGGTGGTGCCGGACGAGGCATGGACGCGAACGACCTGCTCGGTGGGCACGGCGAACATGCCGAAGGGGTAGTTGTCGCGCAGTTGTTCCTTCTTGGTGAAGGGCAGCAGACGGGCATCGGCCAGCGACTGAATATGGTGCGGCTTGACCTCCAGTTCATCCATCGCCTCGCGGTAGAACTTGACCGTCGCGTAGCAGCGCTCGACCGTGCTGCGCAGCCGGCGCAACTGCAAGGCCTCGAGCTCTTCCCGTGGCAAGGTCTCGTTCTCGATGTCGAAAATCATGAAGCTTCCTCCCTGGTTGCTTTCTGTTGTTGTCAAAAAGGGAGAAATGATACGCCGGCCGGCGCCGGCGCGCGCGGCTGCGGTTTCAGGTGTGGAAGCGGCCAACCTCGCCGTTGAGCGTCTCGGCCAGCTGGCGCAGGCCGTCGGCGGTATGGGCGTTGCTGCCGGCGGCGGCGTTGTTCTGTTCCGCCATCTGGGCGATGCGCTCGACATTCTGCGCAATCTCGGTGCTGGCCGCCGCCTGCTCGCGCAGGGCGACGGTAATCTCGGACACCGCCTCGACCACCCGCCGCGCATGTTCCTGGACCTGATCGATCGACTCGCCGGCCCGCTGCGCCTCGACGACGCCGAGCCCAACCCGCGCCACACCACGCTTCATGCTGTCGACCGCAGTCGCCGTCCCGGACTGAATGGCGGCGATCATGCCGGCGATTTCCTGGGTCGATTTCGCGGTCCGCTCAGCCAGCTTGCGCACCTCATCGGCGACCACGGCGAAGCCGCGTCCCGATTCGCCGGCCCGCGCTGCCTCGATGGCGGCATTGAGGGCCAGCAGATTGGTCTGGTCGGCGATGTCCTTGATCGTGCCGACGATGGTCGATATCTGGTCGGACTGTTGCCCCAGCGCCTCGACGCTGGCCGCCGAGTGATTGACCGATTCGGCGATGCCCTGGATTTCGGCAACCACCCGGCGCACCGTCTCGCCGCCCTCGCCGGCAACGCGATCCGACTCCCGGGAATAGGACTCGGCATCCTGGGCGTTCCTGGCGATGTGATCGACACCAACCGTCATCTGCTCGACCGAGGCCGCCATGCTCGACGCCGAGTCGCTCTGCGTGCCGGCGCTGTGCGAAATCTGGTGACTCGAGCTGGCCAGTTCGCCGGCCGCGTTGCGCAACTCGCCAACATCGTCCTGGATGCGCGCCAGCAGGGCCCGGATCGACGCCGCCATGTCGTTGAGGTCGCAGCCGGCGGCGTGCAGTTCATCGTTGCCGGCGGTCGCAAAATGCACCGTCATGTCGCCATCGGCCATGCGCCGGGCGCCGACGGAAAACACTTCGACCGTGTCGATCACCGAATAATAGGCGCCAATCCCGAGATAGGCGACGAGCAGCGTCACCAGGGTCGCCAGCACGCCCTGCAGCAGCAGGACGCGCTGGGCATCGGCCTGGCGTTTCTCCAGTTGCTTCTCGAACTGCGGGATCAGGGTGTCGTACATGATCCGGTAGCCGAGATCGATGACCTGCGTCGTCAGCGCGAAATAATCGGCGGCCGAGGTCTGGAAGCGCTCGTTGAGGATGTCTTCGCGAACCAGATTGAACACCTTGCCGGTGGCCTCAGTGAATTCACTGCTCGGCCCGCTCAGCACGGCGCGCTGTTCAGGCGCGTGCTTCATCGCCTTTTCCAGATTCGCATTCTGCTGTTTCAGGTTTCCACTCAATCGTTCGAGCAGGGCGACGATCTCGCGCCGCATTTCCAGCGTCAGCTCCTGCGCGCTAAGCGCCCCGGTCCCCCGTGCACGCATGATGCCAAGTGGTTCGAGCATCGCCGGCATCTTGTTGACGACGGTATCCATGAAGTAATAGGTGTCGATCACCGGATCCAGCGTCAACTCGGTTTCGTCGGCCAGTTCGACCATGAAGGAAAGGACGCTGGCGATCATCTGGCTGTGCCGGGCCAGGTTTTCCGGCGCCGGCCAGTTCAGCCCCTGGTGGCCGATTTCCGTCCATTCACCGCGGATCGCCTGCCAGTCCTGACTGTCGCGCAGCGCCGGCGTGAGGCGGGCGGCGGTTTCCTCCAGCGCCCGGTCGACTTCCTTCGCCACCTGCGCCCGCCGCTCCTGCATCGCCGCATTGCCGTTGAGCACCCCCGACGACAGCCCACGATGCTGCTGCATGAACTGCACCGTGCGATTCATCGGTTTGAGCATCTGCAGACCGGCCAGCTCGTGTTCGGCGCTGCGGATGTCGCGGCGGAGGCTGTCGTAAAGCGTTGCCAGCAGCACCAGCAAGACGACCAGCAAGGCGCTGCCAAGAAAAATGAACTTGGCGCGGAAACGCAGGCGATTCATCAAAGCCACTGCCGGCAGGAACAAGGCGCGCATTTTTTTCTACCCCCAGGCTACGGACGCGACCAGAATAGCCAGAGAGCGAAAAATGTCAAACGAATATCAGGCGGTGAATAGCTTCCCGTCGTTCAGTTCGATCATCGCATCGGCCCTGGCCGCCAGCCCGCGGTCATGGGTGACCATGACCAGGCTGGCGCCCTGACGCCGCACGTGTTCGAGCAGCAGTTCGAAGACGCCGGCAGCAGTATGACTGTCCAGATTGCCGGTCGGTTCATCGGCCAGGATGCAGGACGGCCGGCTGACCAGCGCGCGGGCGATTGCCGCACGCTGGCGTTCGCCGCCGGACAGCTCGCCCGGCCGGTGCTCCAGGCGGTGGCCGAGGCCGACCGCGGTGAGCATCTCAGCCGCCGCCGCCAGGGCTTCCGGACGCGCTTGACGCCGGATCAGCAGCGGCATCGCGACGTTCTCCAGCGCCGAGAACTCGGGCAGCAGGTGGTGAAACTGGTAGACGAAGCCGAGATGGCGGTTGCGCCAGTCACCGCGATCGACCTCGTTCAAGGCCGAGAAATCGCGCCCCATCAGCGACACCGTGCCGGCGCTCGGCGCGTCGAGCCCGCCCAGCAGGTGCAGCAAGGTGCTCTTGCCGGAACCGGAAGCGCCAACCACGGCGAGCGTGGTGCCGGCGGCAAGGCTCAGATCGATGCCGGCCAGCACCGCCACGTCGAGCCCGCCGCCACGGAAGGTCTTGGCCAGGCCCTGGGCCTGCAGGATGATTTCACTCATAGCGCAGCGCCTCCGCCGGATTGACCCGCGCCGCGCGCCAGCTCGGGTAGAGCGTCGCCAGTAGAGAAAGCACGAAGGCGATCAGGGTGACGCCCCAGACATCGCTCCACAGCAGTTCGGACGGCAGGTCGGAAATGTAATAGACGTCCTTGGCCAGGAACTGGATGCCGAGCAGGCGCTCGAGCGCCGGTACCACGACATCGACGTTGAGCGCCAGCGCCACCCCGCCGGCGACGCCGAGCGCCAGCCCGATGCAGCCGACCAGCGCGCCCTGGATCATGAACACCGCCATGATCGAGCGCGGCCGGGCGCCAAGCGTGCGCAGGATGGCGATGTCGGCCTGCTTGTCGGTGACCGCCATGACCAGCGTGGACACCAGGTTGAAGGCGGCAACGGCGACGATCAGCGAGAGGATGATGAACATCATCGTCTTCTCGATCTGCACGGCGCGGAAGAAGTTGGCGTGGCTCTTGGTCCAGTCGTGGATGTAGGCGTCGGCGTTGATGTAGGCGACCAGCTCGCGGGCGATGCGCGGCGCCTTGAACAGGTCGTCGACCTTGAGGCGCACGCCGCTCACCTGCTCGCCCATCTGGTACAGGCGCTGCGCGTCCTGCAGGTGGATCAGCGCCAGCCCGGAGTCGTATTCGTACATGCCGACCTCGAAGATGCCGACCACCTTGAACGAGCGCACGCGCGGCACCACCCCGGCCGGCGTCACCGTGCCCTGCGGCGCGATCAGCGTCAACTTGTCGCCGGTGAACACGTGCAGCGAGCGCGCCAGGTCGGCGCCGAGGACAACGCCGAATTCGCCGGGCTTGAGGTCGTCGAGGCTGCCGCTCTTGATCGTCTTGCGGAAATCGGCGACACGGTCTTCCTGTTCGGGGACGATGCCGCGGATCAGCGCCCCCTTGACCTCGCCATCGACCGAGAACATCCCCTGCGACTGGACGAAGGGCGCCGTCGCCCGGACTTCCGGGTGTTTCTCGACACCGGCGGCGATCGACTGCCAGTGCTCGAGCCCGCCGTCGATGCCGGTGACCTGGATGTGCGAGGCGACGCCAAGGATGCGCGTGCGCAATTCCTTCTGGAAGCCGTTCATCACCGAGAGGACGACGATCAGCGCGGCGACGCCGAGACCGATGCCGGCCATCGAGATCAGCGAAATGAAGGAAATGAAGTGGTTGCGACGCTTGGCGCGCGTGTAGCGCAGGCCGATCAGCAACTCGTAGGGCAATGACATGCGTATTCCCGCAACGCAACAAAACCGCTATGGTACACGCACCCGGAAACCCCGGCCCAGCAACCTGTTGAGGAAATTTGCAATGATCGTCACCAATATCGAGACCGTTCCCGGCAAAACCATCGTCAAGCACCTCGGCCTGGTCAACGGCAGTACGGTGCGCTCCAAGCACGTCGGCCGCGACCTGATGGCCGGGCTGAAGAACATCTTTGGCGGCGAACTGAAGGGCTACACCGAACTGCTCACCGAATCGCGCGAGGAAGCGCTGCAGCGCATGCTTGAGCAGGCCAAGGCGATCGGCGCCAACGCCGTGGTCAATGTCCGCTTCTCGACCTCGTCGGTCGCCGCCGGCGCCGCCGAACTGTTCGCCTACGGCACCGCCGTCGTCGTGGAATGATGCGATGTTCGACCTGATCTTATTCCTGGTCCTGCTGCTGCTCGGCTTCGTCTTCGGACAGCTCGCCGAAAAGCGCCATTTCAAGTCGATCATCGAACGCGAGAAGACGCTGCGCGACATCCTCGTCTTCTC
Source organism: Azonexus sp. (assembly GCF_041909095.1). Classification (GTDB taxonomy): domain Bacteria; phylum Pseudomonadota; class Gammaproteobacteria; order Burkholderiales; family Rhodocyclaceae; genus Azonexus. Next base: position 127,540 of record NZ_JAYREB010000006.1, read on the forward strand.
CGAACGGCGCATCCCGGACGAAGAGCGCCTGGAAGGCATCCTGGTCTGCGGCAGCGTCGTCGTCTCGGTCGATTTCTTCAAGCGCTTCGTCGCCAACCTGCGCAATCTGGTCGGCGGCCGCGTCAGTTCCTATGAATCGCTGCTCGAACGCGCCCGCCGCGAAGCCGTCCTGCGCATGAAGGAAGAAGCGCGGCGCAAGGGGGCGAGCGGCGTCTGGAACCTGCGCCTGGAAACCGCGTCGATCTACAAGGGGGCGGCACAAAGCGTCGGCGCCGTCGAAGTCGTCGCCTACGGCACCGCCGTCCGGGCGCGCCGCTGAAGCATGAGCGGCTACGAGAACCGCGAGGTACCGGAAGGCATCAACGTCAGCCCGACGCATCCGCTGAAGGATTTCGTGCTGCTCGTCGGCGGCATCAGCGCCGTCATCCTGGTTGCCGTGCTCGCGCTATCGCTGCTCGCCGGCCAGCTTGCCCGCCATATCCCCTTCGCCCAGGAACAGGCGCTTGCCGCCAGCTTCAGCCGCTGGCTGCCGGCGGCCCCGGCAAAGCCGGGCGAGCGCCAGCGCCGCGACTACCTGCAGGCGCTCGCCAACGGGCTGGCGGCCGACATGCAATTGCCACCGGGAATGACGCTGACCGTGCATTACGCCGACAGCGACACGGTCAACGCAATGGCGACGCTGGGCGGTCACATCGTCGTCTTCCAGGGACTGATCGACACCCTGCCCAGCGAGAACGCGCTGGCCATGGTGCTGGCCCACGAAATCGCCCACATCCGGCACCGCGACCCGGTCGTTGCGATGGGCCGCGGCTTCGCCGTCGCGCTGGCGCTGGCCAGCTTCTCCGGCGTCGGCGACGGCGCCTTGCAGCAATGGCTGGGCGGCGTCGGCATGCTGCCCATCCTGTCGTTCAGCCGCGCCCAGGAAGAAGCCGCCGACGCTGCCGCGTTGCAGGCGGTGCTGCAGCGCTACGGCCACGTCGGCGATGCCGCCGCCTTCTTCGAGGAAGTCGCCCGCCGGCAGTCGATGCCGTCCGGACCGACGCTGCTGCAGACGCATCCGGATACCGAGCAACGCATCGCTGCGATCCGTGAATTCGCCGCCCGCCACGGCACTGCCAACCCATCGCCGGCGATTGCGCTGCCGGCCTTCATGCGCGCCGGCGCGACGCCCGACTAGCTAGCCGGCAAGCGCCGCGTCGATCAACCGACGGGCGATGCTCACCGGGTCCGGCAAGGCCGGCAGCGCGTCCGGCGCGAACCAGGCGGCGTCCTCGATCTCGCCCGGTTGGGGAACGATCTTGCCGCCCGCGTAATCGGCGAAGAAAGCGATCATCAGCGAGTTCGGGAAAGGCCACGGCTGGCTGGAAAAATAGCGCAGCTCGGCGATGTCGACGCCGACTTCCTCGCGCACCTCGCGCGCCGCGCATTGCTCCAGCGTTTCCCCGGGTTCGACGAAGCCGGCCAGCGCGCTGTAGACGCCTGCCTTGAAATGCGGGCTGCGCGCCAGCAGCAGTCGCTCGCCGTCGCGCACCAGGACCATCACCGCCGGCGACAGCCGGGGATAGACGACCAGTCCGCAGGCCGGGCAGGACATCGCGAATTCCCCGCCGAGGCGCGCGGTCGGCGTGCCGCAACTGCCGCAATGGCGGTGGTTGGCCTGCCAGTCGAGCAGTTGCGTCGCCCGCCCGGCGAAGGCAAACACCTCCATCCCGGCCAGTCCGTGCAGCGCCCGCAGGGACACCGGCTCGCCGCCGGCGATCGCTGGCCAGTCGGCAACATCGAGCGCCCGACAGGACCGGCCACCGATTTCGCCGACCACCAGGCCGCTGCCCGGCAGTCCGAAATCCGCCGCCGTGCCAAAAGGAAAAGGCCAGTCGCCGGGCACGGTGAATACACGGTGCTGGCAGCGCAGGATCCAGTATGCGGCCTCGTTCATCGATCGACTCCGGGCAGGAAAAGCCGGCAGTTTAACGCGGCGCCGTTCAGCTCACCGCCTTCGGCGCGGGCTTGCGGAAACGGCGCCAGAGCAGGCGGGCCAGCCCGCCGAGCAACAGGAAGGCGATACTCCACGGAATGAAGTAGGCAATCGCCGTGATCGCGCCCGACAAGCCGTGCGCCAAGTTGTCGACAAACTCGTCCAGAGCGTCGCGCACCGGCCGCCAGGACGACGTGGTGCCGGTCGCCGATATCGACAGGCGCAGCACTTCGGTATTCACGCGTTGCAGGTCATGGGCGCGGGCGCCGCTGATTTCCTCGATTTGTGCCTGCGTCTGAGCCAGTTCCCGGTTCACCGTGATCATCGCGTCAATATCGCCACTGGCCTTGTTGCGCAGAACTTCGAGCTTGCTCCGATAGTCGTCCAGCATGGCCAGCTTCTTGGCCGAATCCTCGAGCGGGCCGGCCAGGTCTTCCGCCATCGTCGACTGGCTGGCGACCCGGCCGGCGGCGCTAAAGGCCTGCACCAGTTGCCGGATGCCAGCCGGCCTGGCGCGCAGGGTGAGCTGCGCATAACTGCCCCGCCCGGTGCCGATGCGCGATTCAAGGATGACGCATTGCTCGGCCACCGCGGCCAGACAGGCGGCTTCGGCCTGCTGGTGAACCTCGGCGACGCGTTCCTCGACCACCTCGAGATCAATGCTGTGCTCGTAGGCTAGGTAACGGCTTGGGCTGTCGGCGGGTGCCGGTGCACTTGCCGCGCTGCCGGCACGCTCCACCGGCGCCATCGCCTGGCTATCGGCTTCGGGCTTGTTGCCGCAGCCGGCAAGGACGAGGAAAGAGAAGAGAATCAACAAGGAACGCATCGCTTGCTCCCGGACGAATGCGGCAAGGGACTTCATGGGATACCAACCAAGGTGGCCCGGCTTTCAGGCTGCGCCGCGCGCCTAATCGAGCACGAAGACCATGCCGAGCACACCGAACGACAAGGTCTGGTCGCCCGCCGTGGTGTAGGACGCAAGGCCCAGGCTGTGGTAGTTGGAAGCGAAGGCGACCAGGGCGCCGACGCCGAAGGCGGCATTGAGCTGGCTGCGCTCGGCGAGCACCGTCTTGATCTTCTCGCGATGACGATCAGCCGATGGATTGAGCAACAAGGCAGCGCCGAGCAGGGCGGCGCCGACGATGGCGCCAGTCAGGAAGGAACGGCTCATGATGAACTCCGCAGAAGATATGACTTCGGGGTGAAAAGCAAGGCGCTGCAGGCTAACACACCCTGCCTTCAGCCGGCAGCCCGCGTATGCATGACGATGCGGGCAACCCAGGCGAAGGCCAGCAGGTTGGCCGCCATCGCGACGTAGCCAACCAGCGGATAACCGCTCAGGTGGCCCGCCGCATCGACCTCGATCAGGGCGCCGCCGAGGGTCGTCGCCAGGCCCATCGCCAGCGCCTGGACAGTGCCGTTGAGCGACATGAAGGTGCCGCGCAGACGCGGTTGGGCGGCCGAAGTGACGATCGCCATGGCGGGAATCATGCGCCCCGAAATCAGCACGAAGAAGCTGGTCGAACAGACCAGCCAGCCCCACAGCGGTAGCTGTCCGGCATGGGTGACGAGCAGCAGCGGCAACAGCGCCGCCAGCGCCAGCCAGCGATAGACCGCCACCTTGCCGCGACGGTCGGCCCAGCGGCCGATGGCGCGGGCGCTAAAGAAGGTGGCGGCGCCGCCGACCAGGTAAACGAGGGGAATCTCGGACTGGGCGATGCCGACGTTGCCGACCGCCTGGATGGTGATGTAGGGAATCACCGTGAACCCGGAGAAGATGACCAGCGCCGAAAACAGCAAGGCGCGCCGATGGTTGCCTTCCTTCAGTACCTCGCCGGCCGCCGCCAGCGGGTGCGCCGGGGCGCCGAGATGGCCGTGCAGTTCCGGCAGGCAGCGCCGGCCGACGCCGATGCAGACGGCGGCGATCGCCGCCACCAGCACGAAAGGCGCGTGCCAGCCGAGGTGGTTGGCCAGCCACAGCGAGAGCGGCACGCCGGCGATGGTCGAGATCGAGAAGGCGCTGGCGACGACACCGGTCGCCTGGGCGCGGCGGGCAAACGGGATGGCATCGCCGATCATCGTCTGCACCAGCGCCCCGAGCAGGCCGCCGAAAGTCCCGGCCAGCCCGCGCGCCACGAGCAGCGTGGCATAACCCGGCGCCAGCGCGCAGGCCAGCGTCGCCAGTCCGAACAAGGCAACGACGACGAGCAGCAGGCGCTTGCGTTCGAAACGGTCGACGAAGGTGGCGCCGAGCAGGCCGGCCGCCGCCGCGCTGAAGCTATAGGAAGCGACCAGGAAGCCGAACTCGCCGGCGTTGATGGCGAAGGCCCGCATCAGGATCGGCCCGAGCGGCATCATGATCATGAAGTCGAGGATGTGGCCGAACTGGATGGCGGCCAGGACCAGCAGGAGCAGGCGTTCGTTGCGCGGGGTCAGTTCGGTGGTCATCGGCAGGCGGTTTTGCGGGGGACGCCAAGGATACGCGGCAAGGCGGCGGACCGGTAGCGCGGGATTGTCACCGGAAGCCGGCAGCGATTACCATGCGGCCATGCACTTCGCCCTCCTCTTCCTGATTGTGGCGGCGCTCGCCGCCACCCTGTTCCCCGCCTGGGGCTGGCCGACGGTACTCGGCAGCGCCTTCGCCGCCGTCGTCGTCCTGCGCCTCCTGCTGATGCTCGGTGGCCGGCGCGGCAAATCGGCCGACGACGCCGCGAACTGAGGCGGCCGGCCGCCTCCCGGTGATAAACTCGCAGCTTCCCCAGCCCCGAGTTTCGCCGTGCGCCTCACCCTGCTCGTCCCCGAACTGATCTGGCCCGAACCGGGCGACACGCAAACCCTCGCCGACCTCAACACCCCGGCCTTCGCCTGGCTCGACGGGCATGCCGAGTTCACCCGCGGCGCACCGCTGGCCGTGGAATCCGCGCTGCTCGAACAGTTCGGCATTGCCAACGCCGGCAGCGCCGCCTTCCGCCGTCTCGGCGAAGCCGAGAGCGCACCCGAGGACGGCCACTGGCTATGCGCCGACCCGGTGCACCTGCGCTTTCACCACGAACGCATCGTCCTTGCCGACGCCGGCGCCTTCGACATCGACGCCGTCGAAGCGCAGGCGCTGGTCGGCGCGCTCAACGCCGAATTCGCCGAGGTCGGCGTCTTCCACGCGGCGACGCCGCGGCGCTGGTACCTGCGCCTGCATGCCGCGGTCGACCACGTTGCCGCGCCGCTCTCCGCGGTCGCCGGCCGGCGCATGGACAGCGACCTGAGCGACAAGACTTCGCCGCTGCACCGCTGGCTGAACGAGGTGCAGATGTTCCTCCACCTGCACCCGGTCAACGCCGCCCGCGCCGCCGCCGGCAAGCCGGCGATCAACAGCCTCTGGCTGTGGGGCAACGGCCCGGCGGCGACGCCGGCCGGCGGCCCCGACGCAGTTTTCGCCGACGACCCGCTGGCGCGCGGCCTCGCCCGCGCCGCCGGAATCGCCGCCCAGCCCCTGCCGGGCGCCGCCAGCGCCGTCCTCGGCAGCGGCGCGCAACGGCCGCTGGTCGTCGTCGACACGCTGCTGCCGAACGTCCTCTACGAAGACCCGGACGGCTGGCGACGCGCCTGCGAACGCTTCGACGCCGACTGGCTGGCGCCGATCCAGAAGCGTCTCGGCAAGACCGTCAGCGAGCTCGTCGTCGTCGCGCCGACCATCTACGGCCGCCTGCAATGGACGCTCGCCGCCGGCGCGCGCTGGAAGTTCTGGAAATCCGGCCGCAACCCGCAACAAGTCGCCCTGGCACTGGCCGGGCCGCAAGGAAAAGCATCTTGACCCGCATCGTCACCCGCAGCGCGCCGCCGCGCACCGTCTGGCAACTCGAACAGCAAGGCCTGCATCCCCTGCTCGCCCGCCTCTACGCCGCGCGCGGTGTCACCGACAAGGCCGAACTCGACTACGAACTGAAATCGCTGCTGCCGCCCAGCGTGCTGACCCACGCGACCGACGCCGCCAGCCTGCTCGCCGACGCCATCGAGGCCGAGGCGAAGCTGCTGATCATCGGCGACTACGACTGCGACGGCGCCACCGCCACCGCGGTCGGCATGCGCGCCCTGAAGGCGCTCGGCGCCGACGTCGATTTCCTGCTGCCCGACCGCTTCAAGCTCGGCTACGGGCTGTCGCCGGAAATCGTCGAGGTCGCCGCGCAGCAATCGCCCGACCTGATCATCACCGTCGACAACGGCATCGCCAGCCTCGAAGGCGTCGCCCGCGCCCAGCAGCATGGCATCGCCACGCTGATCACCGACCATCACCTGCCCGGCGAATCGCTTCCCGCCGCCGACTGCATCGTCAATCCCAACCAGCCCGGCTGCGACTTCCCGTCGAAGTGCATCGCCGGCGTCGGCGTGATGTTCTACGTGATGCTGGCGCTGCGCGCCGAACTGCGCGAACGCGGCTGGTTCGCTGAGCGCCACGAGCCCAACTTCGCCGACCTGCTCGATCTCGTTGCCCTGGGCACCGTCGCCGACGTCGTCAAGCTCGACCGCAACAACCGCATCCTGGTCAGCCAGGGTTTGAAGCGCATGCGCGCCGGCCGTTTGCAGCCGGGCATCGCGGCGCTGTTCAAGGCCGCCGGGCGCGACGCGCGCAAGGCCACCGCCTTCGACCTCGGCTTTTTGATCGGGCCGCGCCTGAACGCCGCCGGCCGCCTGGCCGACATGCGACTGGGCGTCGAATGCCTGCTCACCGACGACCCGGCGCGGGCGCTCAACATCGCCCAGGAACTCGACAATCTGAACCGCGAACGCCGCGAAATCGAATCCGGCATGCAGGAACAGGCGCTGGCGCTACTTGAGACGATGGACGTCGACGCCGCCGCGCCCGGCGTCGCCCTCTTCGACCCAGACTGGCATGAAGGCGTCGTCGGCATCCTCGCCTCGCGCATCAAGGACAAGCTGCACCGGCCGGTGTTCGCCTTCGCCCAGAGTGAGGGCGGCATCGTCAAAGGCTCCGGCCGTTCGATCCCCGGCCTGCACCTGCGCGACGCGCTCGACCTCGTCGCCAAGCGCGCCCCCGGCCTGCTCGTCCGCTTCGGCGGCCACGCCATGGCCGCCGGCGCCACCATCAAAGCCGGCGATTTCGAGCGCTTCCAGACGCTGTTCGCCGAAGTCGCCGGCGAACTCCTCGCCCCCGCCGACCTTACCCGCACCCTGGAAACCGACGGCCCGCTCGAAGGCGGCTACATCAGCCTGGAAACCGCCAAGCTCTTGGAAAACGAAATCTGGGGCCAGGGCTTCCCGGCGCCGCTGTTCTGCGACGAGTTCGAAGTCGAACAACAACGCGTGCTCAAGGAAAAACACCTGAAGCTGCGGCTACGCAAAGGCAACAGCCGGATCGAAGCAATCCAGTTCAACTTCGCCAGCCAGCCCGGCCACAACACCCGCGCCGCCTACCGGCTATCGGTGAACGAATACATGGGCGTCGAGACTCCGCAGTTGATGATCGAGTATCTGGAGTAAGCGGTCATTTCAAATCAGGAAATCCGATTGCAGCACAGCCACATCCGTCATACCCTTGCTCAACTCCCCTGATTGCAAAGTAACTGGCGCTATCTCTGCGCTCTATGCAGATGGAAAAAACGGACACTCCACCTAACAGAAAAAGAGCCGACGGTCAGGTTACCGGTCTCGCTGGCGAATTTTTCGTCGCTGCCGAACTGCTCAAAAGAGGCTTGCAAACCTCATTGACGTTCGGCAACGCAAAAGCAATAGACCTCTTGGCGTTTAATCCCCGAACCGAGCGTTCTTTCACGGTTCAGGTAAAAGCGATCCGGCGAAAAAATGTCTTCCCGATTGCTCACGCCAAGGTTAATCCGCTGCATACCTACGTCTTCGTCATCCTCAACGACCCCGGGCAAGCAGTCCAATATTTCATTGTCCCCGGCGACACTCTCGCCAAGGAACCTGAGCGCTTTGTAGCACGCTGGTTCATGGACCAGAAATTCCCCGGCATCAATTGGCGGGTTCTGCAAGAACAAGGTTTCGCCGACGCTTGGCAAGTGTTTGACGCCCCTCTGCTCGCGACCAGCATCGACGGTCATTGCGCATCATGAACCATGACAAATCCGCGCGCGGCAACTCAAGCCAATTCTTCGTCGCTGGCGAACTCTGCAGACGCGGCTACGCCGCCGTGGTCACACTGGGCAACACTCCCAACACCGATGTACTGTGCAGTAATCGGGAAGGAACCAGGTTCGTGCATATCCAGGTCAAGACCTTTATCCCCGGCACTAAAACATGCAGTGTTGGCCTCAAGGCTGAAAAGGACTTTGGCCCCCGGTTCTTCTGAATACTCGCGGGAATTCCCGAGCCTGACTCGTCGCGAGCATTCGAGTATTTCATCATCCCGTCCGCGGACATGGCACAACATGTCCACAAGTTTCACCAACAATGGCTTCAATCCCCCGGGAAGAACGGACAGACGCACAAGGATAGCGTTGTCCGCGCGGTCAACGTCCCTCCAAATGCCTACTCGCATCTCTGGCGTATCGAAGCCTACCGAGAACGCTGGGATCTGCTTTCCGCTTGCCTTGACGAATAAAAACCTGTTCATCTGAATTCAAACACCATGCGTATCGAAGGCAGCCTCAAACAATGGAATGACGACCGCGGCTTCGGCTTCATCGCACCGAACGGCGGCGGCCCGGAAGTCTTCGTGCATGTCTCGGCCTTCCCGCGCGATGGCGTCCGCCCGCGCATCGGCGAGCGCCTGAGCTTCGAGATCGAAACCGGCGCCGACGGCAAGAAGTAGGCGAAACGCCTGCTCTGCCACGATCGGACGACGGTCGGACAAGCGGCGCAGCGCCCCCGGCCAGCGCGGCGCGACGATGCGCGGCGCGGAACGGGCTGGCTCGGACGGCTGTTGTCGACGCTACTGATCGCCGGGGTCGGCTACTACGGCTATAACACCTATCTCCAGCGCCAGCAGATCGCCGGCTCGGCACCGCGGCTGGAAACCGCAGCACCCCGGGCAGCAATCCCCGAACCCGCCGCGCAAAGCTTCCGCTGCGACGGACGCCAGCACTGTTCCCAGATGAGCTCTTGCGCCGAAGCGGAGTATTTCCTGCGTCACTGCCCCGGCGTGAAGATGGACGGCGATTACGACGGCCGGCCTTGCGAAACCGGCCCCTGCTGACTGCAGCCGCCTGCCCCTACCCCGCCTCACCAGCCAGCAGCACCATTTCCGCCACGCGCAGCGCTTCGGCGGCGAGTGGGACGCCGCAGTAGACGGCGGCCTGCAGGAGGACTTCGCGGATTTCCTCGACACTTGCGCCGTTGTTGCGGGCGCCGCGCAGGTGGCCGGCGAGTTCGTGGCTGCGGCCCTGCGCGGTGAGGAAGGCCAGGGTGACCAGGCTGCGGCTTTTCCGGTCGAGCCCCGGCCGGCTCCAGATGCCGCCCCAGGCGCTGCGGGTGATGAATTCCTGCAGCGGGGCGGCGAAGTCGCTGACTTCGCCGAGTGCCCGATCGACATGCGCGGCGCCCATCACCTGGCGGCGGATGGCGAGGCCGCGCCGATAGTCCGGATCGATCATGCCGTGGCCTCCTCCAGCGCCAGTTCGGACACCCCGGGCGCGACGGCGAACGGACAGGCCGTCTTGTCGCGCACCTCTGCCAGCGTCGCACCGGGCTGCAGTTCGAGCAGGGTCAAACCATCGTCGCCGACGGCAAAAACGGCGAGATCGGTGATGATCATGTTTACGACGCCGCGCCCGGTCAGCGGCAGCGTGCATTGCGCCAGGATCTTCGGCGAGCCGTCCTTGGCGCAGTGCTCCATCAGCACGATCACGCGGCCGACGCCGGAAACCAGGTCCATGGCACCGCCCGGCCCCTTGACCATCTTGCCCGGCACCATCCAGTTGGCGAGGTCGCCGTACTGCGAGACTTCGAGCGCACCGAGAATGGAGAGGTCGATATGGCCGCCACGGATCATCGCGAAGGAGTCGGCGCTGGAGAAGAAGCTGCTGCCCGGCAGGCTGCTGATGGTCTGCTTGCCGGCGTTGATCAGGTCGGCGTCGATGGCGTCGGGCGGCGGAAAGGGACCGATGCCGAGCAGGCCGTTCTCCGATTGCAGGGTAACGCGCATACCGGCCGGGATGTGGTTGGCAACCAGGGTCGGGATGCCGATGCCGAGATTGACGTAGTAGCCGTCGCGCAGTTCGCGTGCCGCGCGGCGCGCCATTGCGTCGCGCAGCGGGTCGGCGCGGGCCGGAGCAGCGGCGCCGGCGACGGTGCGGAACTCGATGCGTTTCTCGTAGCGCTCGCCCTGGACGATGCGGTCGACGTAGATGCCGGGCGTGTGGATGTGGTCGGGGTCGAGCTCGCCCGGTTCGACCAGTTCCTCGACCTCGGCGACGGTAAACCGGCCGCAGGTGGCGATCATCGGGTTGAAGTTGCGCGCCGTCTTGCGAAAGACCAGGTTGCCGTCGCGGTCGCCCTTCCACGCCTTGACGATGGCGAGGTCGGCGCGGATCGCCGGTTCCAGCACGTAGTCGCGGCCGTCGAAGCGGCGCGTCTCCTTGCCTTCGGCGAGCAAGGTGCCGACGGCAGTGCGGGTGTAGAAGCCGGGGATGCCGGCGCCACCGGCGCGCAAGCGCTCGGCCAAGGTGCCTTGCGGCACCAGTTCGAGGTCCAGCTCGCCGGCCAGCACCTGGCGCTCGAATTCCTTGTTCTCGCCGACATACGAGGCGATCACCTTCTTCACCTGGCGTGTTTTCAGCAGCGGCCCCATGCCGAAGTCGTCGACACCGGCGTTATTGCCGACGATAGTCAGGTTGCGGGTGCCCGACTCGCGCAGCGCGCCGATCAGGTTTTCCGGGATGCCGCACAGGCCGAAGCCGCCGGCGGCCAGGGTCATGCCGTCGAACAGCAGCCCGTCGAGGGCGGCGGCGGCATTTTCATAGACTTTGCTCATTGTGTTGCTGCTCCGAATCGTCGTGGAAGCCCCGGGCGCGGCCTTGATCCGTCGCCCGGGGCAAGCGCCCTTAGTCGGCGCGTTCCGGCACCGGCAGGTGCACCCATTCCTTGTAGAAGGCCTCGATGTCCGGCTCGAAGTCATGGATCACCGGATACCACGGAGTCGGCGCCTCGACGTCGTGCATGGCGCCACATTCCGGACAGTAGTACTCGCGGTACACCTGCCACTGGGTGTCCGGGGCCATCAGCTTGGGATAGACCTCGGTCATCGCCTCTTCGGTATCGCGGACGTAGATGCTGGCGTGCAGCTTCCAGTTGTCGCGGTAGTCGCAGAAAACGTGGCCGCAGTCGCACTGGGTGACCCATTGCTTGGTCTTGGCCGACTGCACGATGTAGAGGTGCGGGCCGAGCGGCAGGACGATCTTGTCCTTGAACTTGACCTTGGCCTGCAGCGCCGCCAGGTATTGCTCGAAGCGGCTGTTGTCCTTGGGCATCGACAGCATGCGGAAGGTGGTTTCCCAGTCGAGGCTGCCCTCGACGAGGTGGGCGACCTGCTCGTTGGTGTAGGTAGACATGGTTTTTGCTCCTTGATTCTGTGATTACTCTTCGACCTGGACGACGGTGGTGACGTCGGGCAGCAGCGACAGGTCCATGCGGTGCTTGGAGCCGTAGGACGGCACGCCGAGGTCTTCTTCCAGCAACTGCCAGTCGGCCGGCAGGTTCCAGAAGTCCTTGAACTCGCGGGTGAACTTCTCGGACAACGCGAAGCTGGTGGCGAACATGTGCTGCACCTGGACGGCGGCGTGCTTGTTGACGATGCGTTCGCGCTCTTCCTTCATCCATTCGCGGGTCGGCAGGGCGCGGGCCAGGCGTTCCTTGCGGATTTCGCCGCGGCGTTGCGCGGTGAGCGCCGGATCGACCGTGAACACGCCCTTGGCGTCCTGCGTGAACACCGCGCCGTAAACCTTGGCGGCGTATTCCGGGAGCAGGAACTTCTGGTTGAGGTCGGCCTCGATCGCCTTCGGCTCGCGGTCGATCGGGTCACCAAAGCCGGGGCCGCCGCGCAGGTAGTTGAGGTAGAGGTCGTGGTTGGCGTAGCAATCCTCGGTGGTGATGCACTGCTTGTCGCGCTTGACCGTGGCGGTGGCGTCGAGGTGGCGCTCGTAGTCCGGGTCGGAGGGGTCGAGGTCGGCGCCCAGCGGCAGCGAGTCGCCGATGGCGATGCGCTTTTCCAGCCCGGTGTTGTGCGCCTCGAAACGGTAACCGGTAGCCGACGGGTAGCCGCCCATCATGCCCCAGTCGCTGTTCATGAAGCCGTTGCCCATGAAGAACATCGTCCAGTCCTGGGCGTTCCACACCATGCGCAGCGTCTCGAAACCGCAGCCGCCGCGATACTTGCCGTAGCCGCCGGAGTTGGCCTTGACGTTGCGCCCGAGGTAAAGGAGCGGCTCGGCCATTTCCCAGATCTCGATGTCGCCCATGTCGCCTTCCGGGTTCCAGATCGCGGCGGCGTGATTGAGGCCGTCCTTGACCGCGCAGGCGCCGGTGCCGCAGCTCGAAGCCTCGAAGCTGTTCACCGCGTGGATCTCGCCGTCCTGGTTGATGCCGCCGCCCTGCAGCCAGTTCGAGGTGTTGGCGTTGCCGGCATTGACCTCTTCCAGATAGCCGCGGCTGAAGTAGGACTGGCTCAGGCCGCGCCACAGCGCCGCCCAGCCCGAGACCAGGAAGTGCCAGGCGTAGGCGTGGCCGGTGCGGCGGTCGTCCGGGTTGCACCAGGTGCCCTTGGGCAGGCGGAACTCGGTGGCGTAGTAGGCGCCGTCGTTGATGCGTTGGGTAGGGACCAGGGTCTGGCACATCATCACCCAGATGCCGGAGGTGAAGGCCACCTGGTGGGCGTTGAAGGTGTGCCAGCCCCAGCGGCTGGCGCCCTCGAAGTCGAGCCGCCACTTGCCGTCCGGCTTGATCGTCATCTCGCACGGCGAGTGCATGATCGAGTCGAGCTTGGCGAAGGCGTTGGAGACCTGCACGTCGTCGTGCTTGTACGGCACATCGACGAAGGACACCTTGCGGTACTTGCCGGGCAGGGTCATCGCCTTGACCCGGCTCATCAGGCCGCGGCGGCCTTCCTCGATGACTTCGAAGGCAAACTTCTCGTAGGCCTCGATGCCATCGGCGCGGATCACTTCCTCGACCAGTTCGCGGATCATGTGGCAGCCGGCGATGCGGGTTTTCTCGTCGAGAATCCAGTACTTCGGCGTACGCACCGAACGTTGCGACTCATGCAGCCAGTCGCGCAGCGGCTCGTCGTTGATGCCGGTCTTGCGGCAGGTGATCATGTAGCCGTCGCCGAAGCGCTGGGTCTGGCCGGTGGACATCGAGCCCGGCGTCACCGAGCCGGTGTCGATGACGTGGGTGACGCCGCCGACCCAGCCGATCAGCTTGCCGTCCCAGAAGATCGGCACGATGGTGGCGATGTCGCAGGGATGGACGTTGCCGATGGCGCAGTCGTTGGTGGTGAACATGTCGCCCGGGTTGATGCCGGGGTTGGCTTCCCAGTTGTTCTCGATCATGTACTTGATCGCCGCGCCCATGGTGCCGACGTGGATGATGATGCCGGTCGAGGTCAGCACACAGTCACCGGCCGCGTTGTAGAGCGTGAAGCAGAGTTCGCCTTCCTGCTCGACGATGGGGCTGGCGGCGATCTTCTTGGCGGTTTCGCGGGCATGCACCAGGCCGCCGCGCAACTTGGAAAACAGCTTTTCATAGCCGATCGGGTCGCTGTCGCGGAAGGCCAGCTTTTCCAGGCCGTTGTAGCAGCCGCTGGCCTTGGTCCGCGCGATGATCCCGTCGCGGTACTGCTTCAGGGTCTGGCCGTTTTGCAGCAGGTCGGCAAAACCGATTTCCTTTTTGCTCATCATGTTCATGGTGGGTCTCCTTATTTCACTTCCTTGAGGTGGAACAGCCGATGCTTGTCCACCGTGGTCTCGAAACCGTCCGGCACGACAAAGGTGGTGGCGTCGGATTCGATGATCGCGGGGCCGACGATGTGGTTGCCGGCCTTCAGGCTTTCCATCTTCCACAGCGCGGCGTCGACCCAGCGCTTGTGGCGGTAGAAGGGGCGCGTGCCGAGATAGGCTTCCTTGGGCGGCGTCGGGCCGGCGTCCGGGTCTTCCGGCAGCACCGGCTTTTGCGTCACGACCATGCCGCGCAGGATGGCGCCGGTGATCGAGAAACCGAGTTCCGGCGAGCGCGCGCTGTTGGCGTAAACCCGGCCATAGGTGGTCTCGAAGGCATCGACGATCTGATCCCAGTCGGCGGCGGTGGCGGCGCTGGTCACCGGCGAGACGATTTCCAGGTCGTTCAACTGGCCCATGTACTGCATCTTGTAGCCGGGGATCAGGATGACGTCCGCCGCCTTGTAGCCGTTCAACACGAACTCGTCGATGACCTTCACCGCCAGTTCGCCCCAGGCTTCCTGCAGCGTCCGGCAGGCGGCGGCCTTGGTTTCGGGGGCGGCGAGCTGGGCGACGCCGAGGTCGACCGACTTGTCGTAGCGATACTCGAAATCGGCGCAGGCGCAGCCGAAGGCCGAGAAGCCGGCGGCCCAGGCGGGCACCACGACATCCTTGAAACCGACGCCCTCGGTATAGCCGTAGGTGTGCACCGGGCCGGCGCCGCCGTAGGAGAAACAGGTGAACTCGGCCGGGTTGTAGCCCTTGGCGCTGATGTTGGCGCGCAGGTATTCGGACAGCGTCAGGTCGAGCAGTTCGATGACGCCGGCCGCCGCGTCTTCGACCGAGAGGCCGAGCGGGTCGGCGATCTGCGCCTTGATGTGGTCGCGGGCGCGCTGCACGTCGAGCTTGATCGCGCCGCCGAGGAAGTTGTCCGGGTTCAGGTAGCCGAGCACGACGTGGCAGTCGGAAACGGAAACCGTATCCAGCCCGCTTTCCGGCCAGCAGGTACCGACGCGATAACCGGCGGAATCGGGGCCGAGCTTGATCGACTTGCTGTACGGATCGAGGCGGACGAAGCTGCCGGCGCCGGCGCCGACCGAATCCATGGCGACCAGCGGCAGCGACAGCACCAGGCGGGCCATGTCGGGGTCGGACTTGATCGCGAAGTTGCCCTTGGTGATCAGCGCCACGTCGAAGCTGGTGCCACCGATGTCGGAACAGGCGATGTTCTCGTCGCCGAGGGCTTCGCCCAGCAGCTTGGAGCCGATAACGCCGCCGATCGGCCCGGAGACGATGGTGCGCGCCAGTTCCTTGGCCTTCCAGCTGATCGTCCCGCCGTGCGTGGCCATCACCCGCAGGTCGAACTTGGCGCCGTGCTTCTTGAAGCGGTCGCTGACCTTCTTCAGCGTCTGGCGCGATGGTTCGGCACCGTAGGCTTCGAGGATGGTGGTGTTCATCCGGTGGCTTTCCTTGCGCGACGGGTAGTAATCGACCGAAGCGAAGACCGGGATATCGACCTTGAGCTTCTGCAATTCATCCCTCGCCACGTCACGGGCGCGCTGCTCGCTGCTTTCGTTCTTGTGCGACTGGAGCAGGCAGATGACGATGGCCTGCGAGCCGGCTTCGACCAATTCGCGGATGGCCTGGCGCACTTCGTCCTCGCGCAGCGGGATGACCACCTTGCCCTGCACGTCGGTACGCTCGGTGACGCCGCGGGTGCGCGAAACCGGCACCAGGGGGTCGTCGTAACGGTGGGTGTTGAGGTGGATGCGGTCTTCCAGCGCGTAGCCGAGGTAGCTCTGCAGCGCGCGGCCCATCGAGTGAATCTGCTCGAAGCCCTTGTTGCAGATCAGGCCGACGTCGAGCCCCTTGCGCATCAGGATGCGGTTCAACATCGCGGTACCGGAATAGACGCAGGTCGCCAGTTCCGGATAGACCTCGTCGACGCTGCGATTCCAGTGCGCCAGCGCGTCCTGCGACGAGTTGAAGATGGCGAGCGACTCGTCGCCCGGGTTGCTCTGCGCCTTGCCGACGACGAAGCGGCCGTCGTCCCGGACGAAGAAGGTGTCGGTCATCGTGCCGCCGGCATCGATTCCCATCACCTGGACGGTGGATTGTTGTTGCATGTTGCCTCCTGTATTTGGTGTGTGCATGGGGGGTTTCCCCACACCAGCTTCTTGGCAAGGGCCGGGCCAGGCGCCGCACGGCGTCGCCAAATGTCCCGAATTTCGCTGGTGAATCAGCACTTTGCGAGCGCTGACCGGATGCCGCCCGCACCCCCTCACCGACTGTCCGCCACTGTCCGTTTTCCCGACGAACGGACGCCTGTGTCCGAAATCCGGACACTTTTCCGGCGCCGTGCTGCGCCGCACAAGCCATTGATCCATAAGGAGTTTATTGACATAACCCGACAAGCCGACTAGGGTTATGGAATGGTTTATCGCTTCACCTAATCAAAAAACCACCAACCAACGAGATCGACGCCCCATGCCCTTTTCCCAATGCGGCTCCCTGGTTCCCCGGATTGGCGACGAGAACGTCGTCGCCACCGCCTGGGAGCGTTTCCTGCAGGATCGGCCGTGGTCCGGCGGCGGCGTCCGCGACGTGGTCCTCGATTCCTGGCAGCGCTGCCGTTCGGAAGCCGTCGACCCGGCACTGCGCAGCGCCCCGGGCGCGGCTGCCGAACGCATCCGCCAGTTGCAGTGGCAGAACCGCGACCTGTGCGCGGCGGCGCGCCCGGTACTCGACGGCCTGCGCGACATCCTGCGCGAATGCGGCACCCTGATCATGCTGTGCGACCACAGCGGCACCATCATCGACCTCAACGGCGAAACCCGGGCGCGCAGCGTCGGCGAGGACATCAACCTGGCGACCGGCGGTTGCTGGAGCGAAGCGGTGATTGGCACCAACGCCATCGGCACCGCCATCGCCACCGCCGCCCCGGTGCAGATCTACGCCAGCGAGCATTTCTGCATGGACGTCAAGCGCTGGACCTGCGCCGCCGCGCCCATCCTCGATCCGCTGGCGCGCACCCTGCTCGGCGTGGTCGACGTCTCCGGCGTCAAGGAAACCTTCCACGGCCACACCCTGGCCCTGGTGATGGCCGCCGCCAAGCAGATCGAAGGCGAACTGGCGCGCCACGACGGCCTGCTGCACGGCCGCCTGCTGGCCCGGGCAATCGACGATTTTTCCCGCTACGCTAGCGATTGCGTCGTCCTCTTCGATCACCGCGGCCGGGTGGTCAAGACGACCGGCAGCGTGCAGAGTGCCCGCGAACAGCACGGCGTCCGCCTGCCCTTCGAGATCGGTGGCCAGGTACCGGGGCTGAATCTGGCACAGCCCGAACTCGACCGCCGCCAGCAGCGCCCGGACTGGCTACGTCCGGAATGGCAGCGCCTGATCCGCGACGAGGACGGCGAACTCGGCACCCTGCTGGTGATCCCGCTCGGCGGCGCGCGCCGGCCGGCGGCCCATGCCCCAACGGCGCCGGCCGCGGCTGCCGACCCCTTCGCCGAAATCATCGGCAGCAGCGAAAGCCTGCGCATGGCCAAGAGCCGCGCCCGGCGCATCGCCCCGCTCGACCTGCCGGTACTGCTGCTCGGCGAAACCGGCGCCGGCAAGGAACTCTTCGCCCGCGCCGTGCATCGCTCGGGCAGCCGCCCGGACGGCCCCTTCGTCGCTGTCAATTGCGGCGCCCTGACCCGCGAACTGCTGGCCAGCGAACTCTTCGGCTACACCGAAGGCGCCTTCACCGGCGCGCGCAAGGGCGGCCTGCCCGGCAAGTTCGAACAGGCCGACGGCGGCACGCTGTTCCTCGACGAAATCGGCGAAATGCCGCTCGACATGCAACCGCACCTGCTGCGCGTGCTCCAGGACGGCATCGTCGTCCGCCTCGGCGACACCCGCGAGCGCAAGGTCGCGGTGCGCATCGTCGCCGCCACCAACCGCGACCTGCTGGCTGAAGTCGAGGCCGGGCGCTTTCGCGAGGATCTCTTCCACCGCCTGTGCGTGGTCAGCCTCAAGCTGCCCGCCCTGCGCGAACGGCCGGGCGACATCGAGGCGGTGATCGAGCATCTCAACGAACGCCTGGCCGGCAAGTACGGCTGCCCGCCGAAACAGCTTTCGCCGACCGCCCGCGAAGCCCTGTTGCGCTACCGCTGGCCGGGCAACATCCGCGAACTGCAGAACGTTTTCGAAGCGATGTTCGCCTTGAGCGAAGGCGAAAGCATCGACGACAGCCTGCTGCCGCCGCACATCGCCGCCGACCTGCTGACGACGCCCCCCACCGCCGCCCTGCCGGCCGTGCCCGGACGGCTGGAGGACCTCGAACAGGAAGCGATCCAGCTCGCCATCCGCCGCGCCAACGGCAACGTCTCGCGCGCCGCGCGCGCCCTGGGCATCGCCCGCAGCACGCTGTACGTCAAGCTGGCGGCGATCAAGGACGGCGCCGCCCGTTGAGGCGAACCCCGTGTCGGCAGCCGCCGGCGCTCGCGCGCGCCGCCTTCATCCTGCCGTAACACGCCACCGGCAAGCTGTTCTGGCAACGAGACCTTTCCCGCGAGGTTGTGATGACAGAAATGCTGTTCTGCTACTGCTGCCGTGTGCATCATGCCAAGAACGAGATGCGCCTGTTCCGGACCCGTCACGGCTATCGCTGGCGTTGCCTGCGCAGCATCGAGGCCGCCCGCCGCGATCACGGCGAACGCGACGCCTTCGGCCAACGACAGACGGCGCTCAACCGCGAATTCGCCCGCCGCGCCGCGGAACACAACTGGCGGCTGCGCCAACTTGTCGAAACCTGACACGGCTCCCAACGCCAGCGCAGGGATTGCCATCGTCCCGCTGGATAGCGGCTGCGCGAACCGGGTCGAGGCCAGCGTCGCACTCCTCGTCGATGCCTTCGCCGACCCCCTGCGTTACGACGCCGCACGCTTGCGCCAGGAACTGCAGACGAACGATCCGGTGTTCTACCGCAAGTTCTTCATCGCCGAAGCCGGTGAACAGGTGCTCGCCGTCGGCGGCGTCAAGGCGGCCGACTGGGCGAGCCGCACCCATATCCTCTACCTGTCGGCAGTAGCGCCGGAACGCCGGGGCCAGGGATTGGGACGGGCGATGATCAAGGCGCGGGTCGACTGGATCACCGCCAATTTCAAGAGCGGTCGCATCCTGGTTTCGGCAGTCAAACCCCGCCGTTTCCGGGATCACGGTTTCGACGAGATCCGCGACAGCGATCTGGCCGGGCGCCAACTGCTGATGCGCCGTTTCTGAGGGCGCCCCTGGCGGCTGCAAGCACGCAGCATCTCACCCGCCAAAGCCCGCGCAAAAATCGTTTGACATATTCCATGCAGCTACTAAGCTTGACGGCAATCGCCCTCGGAGGCGGTCTGTAAACGCCCACAGGAGGAGCCCGATGCTGTTCATCACCAGCCGCATGCCGACGGTCAACACGGAGCCTGCACTAAACAAGGATTTCGCGTTCGACCTGCAGAACAATTCGTCGAGCCGCAGCTTCTTCTGCTGTTTCCGGCACAAGAAGGGCAAGTACGAGGAAATCGGCAGCATGAACCTGCTCAAGACGCTGAAAGCGGCGAAGGTGCGGCAGGTGCTGGTGTATATCCATGGCTTCGCCAACCTGCCCGAAGATGTCTTCGCGGCGACCGAGGAACTGCAGAAACTGTGCGACAAGAAAAAGGCGGGCGAAGTCCTGGTCCTGCCGCTGATCTGGCCATGCGACGCCGATCTCGGCATCATCAAGGACTACTGGGACGACCAGAAGGCGGCCGACCAGAGCGCCTTCACCTTTGCCCGGGTGATGCAGCGCTTCATGGAATGGCGCAACTCGCTTGAATACAACCCGGAAGACGATCCCTGCCTGAAGCGCATCAACCTGCTGGCCCATTCGATGGGTAACCGGGTGCTGCGCCAGACGCTGGAAAACTGGCGGCGCTATGACCAGCCGCAGGGCCTGCCGCTGCTCTTCCGCAACACTTTCATGGTCGCCGCCGACATCGTCAACGAATCCCTGCACAAGGGCCAACCCGGCGAACTGATCAGCCACGCCTCGCGCAACGTGGTGGTGTATTACGCCTCCGACGACCTGGCGCTGCGCGCCAGCAAGGTGAGCAATGTCAAGAACGGCGAGGCCTCGCGCCGCCTCGGTCACTCCGGCCCGGAAGACATGGAGCGGACGCCGAAGAATGTGTATGCGATCGATTGCGACGACGTCAATACGCTCTACGATCCACCCAAGGGCCATTCCTATTTCCGCGCCGGCCTCAAGAAAGGCCAGCCCGGCGTCGTCTTCGATCACATCTTCGAAACCCTGCTCAGCGGTCGCGTTTTCCCCAACGAGGAATATCGCAAGTCAAGCATCCTCAGCCTGAACCAAAGCTGAACCCCCGGTCGGCGCACCGCCGCGCCGGCCTTTGCCGGAATCCCGCCCCAGGCGGCGGATTCCGGCATTTTTTTCAGGTGCCCGCCAGATAGGCGGCAACCTGCCCGGCCGGCATCGGCCGCGCGAAATAGTAGCCCTGGAATTCCTGGCAGCCGAGCGCGTTGAGCACGGCGAACTGGGTCTGCTGCTCGACGCCTTCGGCGACGACTCGCAGGTTGAGGCTGTGCGCCAGCGAGACGATGGCGCGGGTGATGGCAAGCCCACCGTTGCCGCTGTCGCATTCGAGGACGAAGGAGCGATCGACCTTGAGAATGTCGATCGGGAAACGCTTCAGGTAGGCAAGCGAGGAATAACCGGTGCCGAAGTCGTCCACCGCGATGTCGACACCCATCGCCTTCAGTTCGCCGAGCACCGCCAGGCTGCGCTGGACATCGCCCATCAGCATGCCCTCGGTGATCTCCAGCTCGAGGTTGGCGGCCGGCAGCCCGGCTTCCTCGAGAACGGCGCCGACCAGCGCGGCGAGGTCCTTCTCGCGAAACAGGCTGGGCGAGATGTTGACGGCGATGCGCAGGTCCGGATGGCCAGCCGCACGCCAGCCGGCGGCCTGGTGGCAGGCTTGACGCAGGACGAACCAGGTGAGCTGGCCGATCAGGCCGTTTTCCTCGGCCAGCGGAATGAAGCGCACCGGCGAGACGCTGCCGAACTCCGCACACTCCCAGCGCACCAAAGCCTCGAAACCGCAGGCACGGCCACGGGCGTTGACCTTCGGCTGGTAAACGACGCTCAGCGCCTCCTCCTCGATCGCCCGGCGCAAGGCCGAATCGAGCGCCAGACGCTCGCGGGCCTCGACGTTGAGGGTTTCGGTGTAGAACTGGAACTGCCCCTTGCCCAGCTTCTTGGCGTGGTGCATCGCGGCGTCGGCGTGGCGCAACAGGACATCGAGGTCGACGCCGTCGTCGGGGAAGATGCTGACGCCGATGCTGCAATTGACGCGGACTTCCTGGCCGTCCAGGGTGATCGGCTCGGCGATGGCGTCCTGGATGCGGTGCAGGATATTCAGGGTCTCGGCCAGACCGTCGTAGTCGCCGAGGATGAGGACGAACTCGTCGCCACCGTAGCGGGCAACGGTATCCGAATCGCGCAGGCAGGATTTGAGGCGGCGGGCGACCTCGACCAGCAGCTTGTCGCCGGCACCATGGCCGAGACTGTCGTTGACCAGCTTGAAGTTATCGACATCGACAAAGGCCAGGCTGCCCTTGGAGCCACGCCGGTTGGCCAGGCGCACCACCTGCTGCAGGCGGTCCTGCAACAGGTTGCGGTTGGGCAGCCCGGTCAGCGGATCATGCGTCGCCTGATACTCCAGTTGCTGGCGGTAGTGGTACTGGGCGGTGATATCCTCGACCGTGCCCTCGTAATACAGTGGCTCGCCGGCGGGACCGCGGACGACATGAGCGTGCTCGGAAATCCAGATGCGACTGCCGTCGCGGCGATAGACCTCGGATTCGAAGTCGCTGACCCGGCCGTGCTCGCGCATCAGCGTCTCGAACTCGGCGCGACGCCCTGGCTCGACATAGAGATCGCCGGCGATGTCGGACAGGCCGGCGATCAGCTCGGCCGCTCCGGCGTAACCATAAAGCTGCGCCAGCGCGCGGTTGGCAGCAATGTAGCGGCCGTCGATCGAGGTCTGGAACATGCCGACCACGGAATCCTCGAAGATGCTGCGGTAGCGCTGCTCGGCGTCGCTCAGCTGGCGCTGGCTGAGAACCTGGTCGGTGATGTCCTCTACGAAGCCTTCGAGCACCCGCCGCCCCTGTTCGTCGAGCACGATGGCGCCCCGTTCGAGCACCCAGCGCTCGCCGCCATCGCGGTGCAGGAGCCGGTACTGCACGCGGTAACGGGCAACGCCGTTCATCGCCTCGACGATGCGCCGCCGCACCGGCAGACGGTCCTCCGGATGGGTGATCGCCTCGTAGGAAACCAGCTTGTTGTATTCCAGCTCGTCGGGGCAGTAGCCAGTCAGCTCGCGGCTGCCGTCGCTGACGAAATGCATCGTCCAGTGGTCGTCGATGGCGCAGCGGAAGACCATGCCCTCAAGGTTGCGGACCAGCACCTGCAGGACGCGCTCGCTGTCGATCCTGTTCCAGGCCGATTCGCGGCGTTTGCGCAGTACGGGAAGAAAGCCGGGGGAAGATGCCTGGTCGTTCACAATCGTAAATCTCGGTTAATCCGAAACACTGTTAAGCAAGAGGCTTGCCACCAACCAGACCCAGCAGATTCAGGCAGTTTTGTGACAACCCGACGGAAAAACGACAAAATCGCGCCCCGACATGGTGCATCCATTCCCCGCCGGGTGGCGCCGGGTGCGCCAGCCGGTCAATGTATAATCCGCGTTTTGCCTTTGAACGAATTGAACCGACATGGAAGCCGAACAGCTCAACAGCATCGCCAACAAACTCGACGACCTGGCGCAGCGCGCCGCCGAGTTGCGGAGGTATCTTTGACTACGATCACAAGCGCGAACGCCTGACCCTCCTCAACCAGGAGATGGAAGATCCCAAGATCTGGGACGATCCGAAACGAGCCCAGGAACTGGGCAAGGAAAAGAAATCGCTGGAAGACATCGTCCTCGTCCTCGAAGCCGTGGACAGTGGCGTCAATGACGGCCGCGAACTGTTCGCGATGGGCAAGGACGACAACGACGACGACACCCTGCTCGCCGTCGAAGCCGACAACGCCGAGCTGGAAAAGAAGCTCGCCGCCCTTGAATTCCGCCGCATGTTCAACAACCCGTCCGACCCGATGCCCTGCTTCCTGGAAATCCAGGCCGGCGCTGGCGGCACCGAAGCCCAGGACTGGGCCGCGATGCTGCTGCGCATGTACCTGAAATTCGGTGAAAAGAAGGGCTTCAGCGTGGAAGTGATGGAAGAATCGGAAGGCGACGTCGCCGGCATCAAGAGCGCCACCGTCAAGTTCAGCGGCGATTACGCCTACGGCACGCTGCGCACCGAAACCGGCATCCACCGCCTGGTGCGCAAGTCGCCGTTCGACTCAAACGCCCGCCGCCACACCAGCTTCACCTCGGTCTTCGTGTTCCCGGAAGTCGACGATTCGATCGAGATCGCCATCAACCCGGCCGACGTGCGTACCGACACCTACCGCGCCTCCGGCGCTGGCGGTCAGCACATCAACAAGACCGACTCCGCCGTGCGTCTGACGCACGTCCCGACCGGCATCGTCGTGCAGTGCCAGAACGACCGTTCGCAGCACCGCAACCGCGACGAAGCCTGGCAGATGCTGCGTGCCCGCCTCTACGAGTTCGAACTGCGCAAGCAGCAGGCCGAACAGCAGAAGCTGGAAGACGCCAAGTCCGACATCGGCTGGGGCCACCAGATCCGCTCCTATGTGCTCGACCAGAGCCGCATCAAGGACCTGCGCACCAACCACGAAACCGGCAACACCCAGGCCGTGCTCGACGGCGACCTCGATCCCTTCATCGAGGCCAGCCTGAAACAGGGCGTGTGACGTCCAACCTGTTCGCCGGATTGCCGTCGACCGTCACGGTCGACGAGCAATTCGCAACATTTTTGCAGCGCCCGGGCCTGCGCATCGAGCGCATCGTCTCGACCGGCCAGGCCAGCCCGGAAGGTTTCTGGTACGACCAGGACGAAGGCGAATGGGTGACTCTGCTGCAGGGCGAGGCGAAATTGCGCTTTGCCGACGAAACCGATGCCCGCCACCTGCGCGCCGGCGATTGCCTCGACATCGCCGCGCATCGCAAACACCGCGTCGACTGGACGGCGCCTGATCAGGTCACCGTCTGGTTGACCGTCTTCTATTCCGCAACTGGCATCACGCCCGGCCCGACAACGCCGGTCACGCCTATTCCAGCGTGATCTCCATCTGCAGCAGCACAACTCTGGGCTGTTCGAAGCGGCGCATCAACCGGCGCCACCATCCCTGATCAGGCTGCCGCGCATAAGTCGGCGGCTGCTGCTCCAACGCATCGACCAAGGGGCGATGCGCCATCTCCAGTGGGTCGATGAAGGTCAGCTTGTCGCCCGGTTGCATCATTTTCTCGAACATGGCCTCCAGCGCTTTCCGATGCGCCGTCGAACTGTTGGCCCGCATCAGGATACCCGCGCGCATCGGTGCGCCGCCCGGCACGATTGCCGCCACATGCAGACGGTGGATGTCCCGGGTACCCCGGCAGTAATCGAGCACCCGCTTCGCGTAAACGTTGAATTGCTCGACGAACCGATTGTCCAGCGACGAATTCCGGACCTGGGGATCATCTTCCAATAGCATGAATTCACGCAGCAACATCAACTGCTCGTGAGTCACCACCTCGCTGGCCTCGCCATCGATCACGGCAACATCCATTTCCCGTTGGTGCGCCAGCATTGCCACAACGGAGAGGGGATAGTTCAGCAGTTCGTCACCGGGATTTTGCTCACGCGCCTGGCCTTCATCGACATAAGTGAAGAGGACCGGACGATCAACGCCTTCGATCTCGGCAGCGGAAAATGAAATTGCCACCTGACCGCTGGGATGGTCCTGCGCCTGTCCGGGCATCCATAGCCGCAGGAACCAGCCATCGGCCTTGAACTGGCTTATCTTGTCCACAGCGGGGTCGTCGAGGAGGGCACGGAGATTGGTCAGCAAGGGATGGGGGGCGGTCATTGCGGCTCCTGAAGATGTGTTTGTCATTTTTCAGTATCAATGAGCGCCGTCCGGCGGTCAATCGATTCCTTGGCGGCAACGCACTCCAGCCCCTGCCGAATCAGGCGAAAACGAGGTGGCCGACGGTGCGCAGCGCGATGCCAATGCAGGCGCCGAGAGCCGCCGGTTTCCACACCCTGGCGACGCGCGGCCCCGCCGCGATCAGCACGGCGACGCCGGGCAGATCGAAGGGCGAGATCAGAAAACCGGCGCTGGCGTTCAGGAGTTCGACGCTGACCTGACCGGCGCGGCGCATCTCGTCCATCACCCCCATCATCGCCGTACCGCCGGCGAGATACTTGGTCAGTGCCGGCAGGACCAGCGCCCGGTCGATCGCCAGCAGATCGAGCAGCGGCGCCAGCAAGCTCGTCAGCAGATCGATCGCACCGAAAGTGCGCAGCGCCGTGACCACCACCAGCGACAACACCAGCATCGGGATCGCCCCCACCGCCAGCTTGAAAGCCTCGGCGCCGGCCCGGTTGATCACGTCGAGCACGCCCTTGGCGCTTTCCGCCACCGGGTGCGAGAGGTGTTCGTCGACCACGCCCTCCGCCGCCGACAGCCCGCGCCCGAACAGGTAGTAGGTCGCCGCCGCCGCAGCCAGGCCGCCGATCAGCGACCACAGCAGGGTCAGGCCGATGTCGAGGCCCATCGTCATCATCGGCAGCGCCGCGTTGGCCTGCGACATCGCGAAGACCATCGCCAGCGTCGCCGCGATGTGGCGGTCCGAGGCACCGCGCTGATCCATCATGGTCAGCGTCGCCATCGGCGCCGCGAAGCTGACGAAATTGATCTGCAGCGCAGCGAACACACCCAACCCGGTCAGACCGAAGGGTTTGAGCAAGGGCGCCAGTTTCGCCACCACCCAGTCGAGCGCGCCGCGCGCCTCGAGCAGGCGCATCAGCGACAGCATCACCACCATCACCGGCAGCAGGATGAACAGGGAAAGCTCGACCGCCGAGCGGCCGGCCTTGAGGAGAATTTCGATGAGGATTTCCATGGGGCGGGATTATGGCATTGCTTGGCACAGCGCATTTTTTCGAGCGCAGGGTTCCGCGCCTGACGCGCGGGCGTGTTTGGTTGATTAACCGCCGGGTTCCGCCGTTGACCGGCGGGCGTACTTTCTTCTTGCTTCGCCAAGAAGAAAGTAGCCAAAGAAGAAGGCGACCCTAGGTCGGCGCCCGCTGCGCGGGTACCCTGCGCTACTCGTCGTTGGCGGGGGCTGCGCAACTCGGGGCTTTGCCCCTCAAACAGTGCTCGCCCTTTTTCCGCCAACGCCTGCGTTGCTCGGCGCCTCCCAAGGGGCCCGGAAAACCGAGCGCTGCTGAGATGGTCGTGTTTTAAACCTTGGCCGTACAGCAGAGACGCCTTTCGGGGCCCCCATGTGGAGCGCCGAGCAACGGAGAAGGGCCGGGGGAAGTCGGCGAGCACTGTCTGAGCCGCGCAGCGGCGAGTTGCGCAGCCGCCCGGCCCTTCGAGTAGCGCAGGGGAGTCGGCGTAGCCGACCGCGTAACCTGGGGTGGCTTTTTCTTTGGCTACTTTCTTTTTGCCATCAAAAAGAAAGTACGCCCGCGCGTCAGGCGCGGAAAACGGCGCCTCAGAAACTAAAGCCGCCTGCCAGTCAGCGACGGAACCCCGCGGCTCAGCAGACAAAGCCGCAACCGCCGGCCACCGACCGAAAACAGCCCCCTTTCCCTTGTCCCTCCCCCCCGAATCGGCGAAAATCCCCTCTTTCGCGCGCCACCGCGCCAAACCCCGATTTCCCCAAGGATTCCCCGATGTCCAACGCCGAACAGCAACAAGACGAGAACCACATCATCGCCGAGCGCCGCGCCAAGCTGGCCGAGCTGCGTCAGGGTGGGGTCGCCTTCCCGAACGACTTCCAGCGCGAGAACACCGCGCAGAAGCTGCACGACGGCTACGGCGAAAAATCGGCCGAGGAACTCGAAGGCCTGCCGGTCGAGGTCAAGGTTGCTGGCCGCATGATGTTGAAGCGGGTCATGGGCAAGGCATCGTTCGCCACGCTGCAGGACGTTTCCGGACGCATCCAGGTCTATGTCGCGCGCGACAAGGTCGGCGAGGAAAGCTACGCCGCCTTCAAGGGCTGGGACCTGGGCGACATCCTCGGCGTCGTCGGCACGCTGATGAAGACCAAGACCGGCGAGCTGACCATCGCGGCGAGCGGCATCCGTCTGCTGACCAAGTCGCTGCGCCCGCTGCCGGACAAGTTCCACGGTCTGGCCGACCAGGAAATGAAGTACCGCCAACGCTACGTCGACCTGATCATGAACGAGGAAACGCGCTTCACCTTCCGCGCTCGTTCGGCCATCGTCCAGTCGATCCGTAACTACATGTGCGGCCACGGCTTCATGGAAGTCGAGACGCCGATGATGCACCCGATTCCCGGCGGCGCCGCGGCCAAGCCCTTCGTCACGCACCACAACGCTCTCGACATGCAGCAGTTCCTGCGCATCGCGCCCGAGCTGTACCTGAAGCGTCTGGTCGTCGGCGGCTTCGAGAAGGTCTTCGAGGTCAACCGCAACTTCCGCAACGAAGGTCTCTCGCCGCGCCACAACCCCGAATTCACGATGATGGAGTTCTATGAGGCGTACGCGAACTACCACACGCTGATGGACTTCACCGAAGGCCTGATCCGCCACGCCGCCCGCGAAGCGCTGGGCAAGGAAGTCTTCATCTATCAGGGGCGCGAACTCGACCTGTCCAAGCCCTTCCACCGTCTGACCATCACCCAGGCGATCCAGCGCGAACAGCCGTCGTTCACCGACGAACAACTGGCCGACGCCGAATTCCTCAAGGCCAAGATCGTTGCCTTCGGCGAGAAGGTCAAGCCGGGCGGCCTCGGCAGCCTGCAACTGCAGCTGTTCGAAGCCTGCGCCGAAGCGCAGTGCTGGGAACCGACCTTCATCATTGACTACCCGGTCGAAGTCAGCCCGCTGGCCCGCGCCTCCGACAGCAACCCGGAAATCACCGAGCGCTTCGAGCTGTTCATCGTCGGCCGCGAGATCGCCAACGGCTTCTCCGAGCTGAACGACCCGGAAGACCAGGCCGCCCGCTTCCAGGAGCAGGCCAAGGCCAAGGATGCCGGTGACGAGGAAGCGATGTACTACGACGCCGACTACATCCGCGCGCTGGAATACGGCCTGCCGCCGACTGGTGGCTGCGGCATCGGCATCGACCGGCTGATAATGCTGCTCACCGACAGCCCGGCCATCCGCGATGTGATTCTCTTCCCCCAAATGCGCCCCGAGTAAGGCATGGCTGCGCTTGGCGATACGGCGTTGCATCCGGCCTTGCATAGCGCTGCTATGCGGCGGCCGGCTGCGCCTTGTCTCGCCTGCGCTCGCTCATGCCTTGGATGCGTCGATCAACAGTTGCACGAGATCGACTGATGCAGATCCGCCAGCTCCAGGTTGCCCGCGACGCCGTTCAGGATCGCCTGACGTTGCGCGTGGCGACGCAGGCGAACGAGGAATACCGGGTCTGGATCACCCGGCGCTATCTGCGCGAATTGTGGCCGCACCTGACGGCGATGCTCGCCGGGCATCTTGCCGCCCGGCCGCGACCGGCGTCCGAGGCACCGGCCAAGGCGGCGCAGGCGAGTTTCGAGCAGCCGTTCAAGGAAGACAACCCGCTCTATCCGCTCGGCTCGACGCCACTGCTGGCCAGTGAGGCGACGCTGGCCGAGGCGGGTGAAGGCCTGGCCCGGCTGACTTTCCGCGAAGGTCGCGAACGCGCCTTCAACCTGAACCTCAACGCCGAACTGATGCAGGCGCTGTGCGCCATGCTGCGTGCGGCGGCCGACCAGGCCGCCTGGGATCTCGCCCTCGACTATGCGCCGGCGGCAACCGGGGAAATGCCAGTCATGCCGGCTGGCGACAAGAAGCCCGGCCTGCTCCACTAGTGGAACCGCTGCGCCCCGCCCGGCTCGAATTCGCCGACGACGGCACACCGTATTCGAGCGCCTACGGCGACGTCTATCACTCGGCCCATGGCGGCCCGGCGCAGGCACGCCACGTCTTTCTCGGCGGCAACGAACTGCCGCAGCGCTGGCAGGGACGCGACCGCTGCGTCATCCTCGAAACCGGCTTCGGCCTCGGGCTGAACTTCCTCGCCACCTGGCAGGCCTGGCGCGCCGACCCGCAGCGCTGCCGGCGGCTGCATTTCGTTTCCTTCGAGAAGCACCCGTTTTCCGCCGCCGACCTCGCCGTCGCCCAGCGCGCCTGGCCGGAGTTCGCCGAGCTGGCGGCGCAACTGCAGGCCCGCTGGCCGCTGCTGACGCCGGGCGTGCATCGCCTTTTCCTCGACGACCGTCGGGTCATCCTGACCCTGTTCTTCGGCGACGCGACGACCCAGTTGCGCCAGCTCGACGCCTCGGTCGACGCCTTCTTCCTCGACGGCTTCTCGCCGGCGAAGAACCCCGAACTGTGGACGCCGGAACTGTGCCGCGCTTTGTCACGCCTCGCCGCGCCGGGCGCCACGCTGGCCACCTGGTCGGTCGCCGGGCACGTCCGCGCAGCGCTGGAGGCTGCCGAGTTCGACCTCGAAAAGCGCCCCGGCTTCGCCGGCAAGCGGCAGATGCTGCACGGCCGTTTCCGCTCGCGCCGGCCCGACCGCCACCGCCCGCCGGCTGAGCGACGCGCCATCGTCATCGGTGCCGGCATCGCCGGCTGCGCCACGGCCAGCGCGTTGGCCGGCGCCGGCTGGCAGGTCGAAGTGATTGAAAGCGCGGCGACGCCGGCCACCGGCGCCTCGAACAACATCGCCGGGGTGCTACGGCCGCTGCCCAGCGCCGACGACAACCGTCTGTCGCGCCTGACCCGCGCCGGCTACCTGGCCACCCGCGCCCTGCTGCAGACGCTGCCGGACGCCCGCTGGTCGCCCTGCGGCGTGCTGCACCTCGGCCGCGACGCGGCGCATGAAGCGACCCAGCGCCGCGTCGTCGAGCGCCTGCAACTGCCGCCCGAAATCCTCCAGTTCGCCGCTGCCGACGCCGTTGCCAAGCGCCTCGGCCGGCCGGTGGAAACCGGCGGCTGGTGGTTCCCGCAAGGCGGCTGGGTCAATCCGGCCTCGGTCTGCCGCGCCGCGCTGGCGGCTTTTCCCGAGCGCATCGCCACGCGCTACGGCGTCGCCGTCGACCGTCTGGAAAAAACGGACGATGGCTGGCGCCTGCTCACCGCCGACGGCAACGAGATCGCGCGCGCGCCGGTGGTGATCCTGGCCGCCGGTGCCGGCGCCACGCATTTCGCGCAGTTCGCCGGCCAGCCGCAGAAAGGCGCGCGCGGCCAGGTCAGCCACCTGCCGGCCACCAGCATCACGCCGCTGCCGCATGTCGTCTGCCGCCACGGCTACCTGATGCCGGCGATCGACGGCATCTGCCTGAGCGGTGCCACGCTGCAGCCGGGCGAAGCCGACCTGGCGCTGCGCCCGGCCGACCACGCCGAAAACCTGGCCCGCCTGCAGCGCAGCCTGCCCGGCTTCGCCGCCGCCCTCGACCCGGCGACGCTCAGCGGCCGCTGCGGTGTGCGCCCGATGTCGCCCGACCGCCTACCCATCGTCGGCCCGCTGCCCGACCTTACCGCCATCAAGGGCCAGCCACGCCTGCCGGCCCTGCCCCGCCACCCCGGCCTGTGGTGCGTGCAGGGCTTCGGCGCGCGCGGCATCGTCTGGTCGTCGCTGATGGCCGACCTGCTGCTCAGCCGCCTCGAAGGCGAGCCGCTGCCGCTGGAAAACGACCTGGTGGACGGCGTCGATCCCGGCCGCTTCCTGCTCAAACCTGCCGGCCGGTTGCAGGAAGACGACGGCTTCGACGACCGCACGTGAAACCTGCATAAGCTTAGCTGCCGATGTTATTGGCAGCCCGCATCACGCCCGGTTAAGCTAGCCGGGCTCCTGTAAACTTCACTTTCTTTCCAAACACAAAAGAGAGACACGCGGATGAAGATCGAAACCCTCGCCGTTCATGGCGGCTACAGCCCGGACCCGACGACCAAGGCAGTCGCCGTGCCGATCTACCAGACCACCTCGTACGCCTTCGACAGCACCCAGCACGGTGCCGACCTGTTCGACCTCAAGGTCGCCGGCAACATCTACACGCGGATCATGAACCCGACCCAGGACGTGCTGGAAAAGCGCGTCGCCGCGATGGAAGGCGGCGTTGCAGCGCTGGCCATGGCCTCCGGCATGGCGGCGATCACCGCGTCGATCCAGACCATCGCCGAAGCCGGTGACAACATCGTCACCTCGTCGACGCTCTACGGCGGCACTTACAACCTGTTCGCCCACACGCTGCCGCAATACGGCATCGAAGTGCGCTTCGCCGACTACCGCGACCCGGATGCCTTCGAAAAGCTGATCGACGCCAGAACCAAGGCCGTCTTCTGCGAATCGGTCGGCAACCCGCTGGGTAACGTCGTCGATTTCGAGAAGCTCGCCGAAGTCGCCCACAAGCACGGCGTCCCGGTCATCGTCGACAACACCGTGCCCTCGCCCTACCTGTGCCGCCCGTTCGAACACGGTGCCGACATCGTCGTGCATGCGCTGACCAAGTACCTCGGCGGCCACGGCAACAGCATCGGCGGCATCATCGTCGATAGCGGCAAGTTCCCGTGGGCCGAGCACAAGGCGAAGTTCAAGCGCCTCAACGAGCCGGATGTGTCCTACCACGGCGTCGTCTACACCGAAGCGCTCGGCGCCGCCGCCTACATCGGCCGCGCCCGCGTCGTGCCGCTGCGTAACATGGGCGCCGCGATCAGCCCGTTCAACGCCTTCCTGATCCTGCAGGGCATCGAGACGCTGGCCCTGCGCATGGACCGCATCTGCGACAACTCGCTGAAGATCGCCGAATTCCTCAAGACGCATCCGAAGGTCAGCTGGGTCAACTACGCCGGCCTGCCCGACCACAAGGACCACGCGCTGGTTCAGAAGTACATGGGCGGCCGCGCCTCCGGCATCCTCAACTTCGGCGTCAAGGGTGGCCGCGAAGGCGGCGGCAAGTTCCAGGATGCGCTGCAACTGGTCACCCGCCTGGTCAACATCGGCGACTGCAAGACGCTCGCCTGCCACCCGGCGTCGACCACGCACCGCCAGCTGTCGCCGGAAGAACTGGCCAAGGCCGGCGTTTCCGAAGACATGATCCGCCTGTCGGTTGGCATCGAGCACGTCGATGACCTGATCGCCGACCTTGACCAGGCATTGAACGCCGCCTGAGTCACCGGCAATCCCGAGCAAGCCCGGCAACGCCGGGCTTTTTTTGCGCCCAAGCGGCGCCGCATCCACTCAGCCATAATGCATTGAATTATTCATAACTCAATGATTTTAAATATTTATTTTGTTTTGTTGACCTAAATCAGATGGCGCTCGCATGCCCCCGTTGAAAATCGCCCGGATCGTCCAAACGATCGTTTGACGCAGTGCAGCAAAAAAATCACAAATCAATTCGAGGGAGCGCGTATGCAACAGCAAGTCACTGAAACCAGGATCGTCATGTCCGACCCCACGGCGCTGGGGGTATTCGGTTTATCGATGGTCACCTTCGTCGCCGCATCGGCCAAGATGGGCTGGACCACCGGTGTCGCCTACCTGATTCCGTGGGCCTTGTTCCTCGGCTCGCTGGCTCAGATCTGGGCCTCGATGGTCGACTTCAAGAAGAGCAACTATTTCGGCGCCATCGTCCTCGGCGCCTACGGTCTGTTCTGGATCGCCGTCGCCATGCACTGGGCAATCAGCCTCGGCTGGCTGGGCGAGGTCGGCGCCAATGCCGACCCGAAGCAACTCGCCTTTGCCTGCATCGGCTATTTCATCTTTTCGCTCTTCATCATGGTCGCCGCCTTCGAAGCCAACAAGGTGTTCGCCGTCATCCTGGTCCTGATCAACGTCCTGCTGCCGTCGCTGGCGCTGTCCATCCTCGGCGTGAACAAGGAACTGTTCGGCCCCCTCGCTGCCTGGTCGGAACTGGGCATTTCCCTGCTCGGCTTCTACGCCGCCGGCGCCGTCTTCCTGAACAATTTCTTCGGCCGCACCCTGCTGCCGCTGGGCAAGCCGCTGGGCCTGATCAGCAAGGGCCCCGCCCCGGTCGTCACCCCGCTGCCTGCCAAGGCCGCCGCCTGATACACCGCTTGCACAACGGGCCGCAGATGCGGCCCGTTTTTCTTTCGACTTCCTCGACCCGTAGCCAGATCGCCCGCTGTTCGCGCGTCTGCCCAGTGCCGACGCTGAACCAGCCAGCGCGCTGGCATTGGTGATTTCTCATGCAGGCAGCGATAGCCCTGGCGTAGCGCGACCCGGCAGCAGTTTCCAATGCTCGCAGACGCACGCCGCCCGCCAACAAGCCCGATGGCATAATCCGCCTTTATTCCAAGAGACTGACATGGGCAATCGCAGCTACCTCTACCTGACCAGCCGACATGGCGACGCCGACGACCGGCGTGAAATTTCCGAAGCCAACAACAACCTGCCGCGCCTCTGGTACATCCTGCTGGCTCTGGGAGAAACCGCAGACGCTATCACTGACCAGCGCGTCTTTGCCGACGCCGGCACCCCCAATTTCTCGGCCGATGCCCGCGTTGCGCTGAACCGCTTCCAGCGCGTCACCGATGCCCTGCTGCAACACCCGCTGATCGACCGCCTGCCCGCCCTGCCCCGCCATTTGCGTGCCGTGGCGGCCTATCTCGAAGAATGCGTCGACGAACAAGCGGGCGACGACATCCTGTTCTCGGCAAATCTCGACGAATACTCCTGGTTTTACGACCTCTCGCCGGAAGAATTCGTCACCATGCAACAGCGCGAATTCAACACGGTCTGGGCCGACATCGACGACTGCATCCGGCGTGGCGACCACCTCGGCCTCGAACGTGCTCTCGGCTTCGAGAACGACGATTTCACCGACTGGAACCAGTGGTGCTGGTCATTCGGCATCGGCGGCTTCGGCGACTACCATGCCTATTTCCGCAACTGCGACGACGCGCCGCGCGAGGAGGAATTCGCCGATTTCGTACCGCAGCCCGATCCCTGGGAAGTCGCCCGCGCCAACGACCTCGGCCTCAACCGGCGGCAGGTCGAACAGGATGGGCTGTTCGGCGTATGCCAGGTAAACGACGATGATGAAGCCGGCGAGATTCTGCTGCCGGCGGAATGGAGCGAAATCTGGCCGGCCGACGACGAAGGTGCCAGCGAGGAACTCTGGGTCCAGCGCGACGGCCGCATCGGGCTTCTGCGCCTGCCCGCCGGCGGCCCGGCCACGCTGCTTCTCCCCCCCTGTCTCGACGATTTCTGGGGGTTCACCGACGGCCTCGCCGTCGTCAAGCAAGACGACAAAATGGGCATGCTGCGCCGTGACGGCACCTGGCAGATCGCGCCCACCTTCGACGATCTCTGGGATTTCTCCGGCGACCTGGCGGCCGCCCGCAGCGGCGACCTGCATGGCTACATCGACCGCACCGGCAACTGGATCATCCCCCCGCGCTTCGAGCACTGCGACGCCTTCAGCGAAGACGGCATCGCCAGCGTCACCGAGCAGGGCAAGCAAGGCCTGCTGCGCCGTGACGGAAGCTACGCACAACCGCCGATCCATGACGAAATCGACCACGACCCGGCCATTCCCGGCTGGCGCCTGCGCCTCGGCGACAAGCTCGGGCTCGCCCATCCCGACGGCAGCGCCTGGCTGGCCATCGAATGGGATGAAATCGTCGCGCAAGGCGACACCCCCTGCTGGTTTGCCGTACGCCGCGAAAAACACTGGGGCCTGCTCGATCACACCGGCCGGCAATGCGCCCCCTGCCAATATCTCGAACTCGCCATCCGCGGCACGGAAACCACGCCGCCGCAATTCGCCGTCACCAGCGAAACGGGCTTCGGCATGATCGCCGCCGATGGCCGCGAACTCATTCCCGCCCGCTACGGCGACATCGACCACCTGCTGCCGCAATGGCACGCCAATCGTACCTGCACCGCCCTCCACCTCGTGCTCGTGCAGGAACGCGGCGACAAGGGCCGGCTCGGCGTGTGGAATCTCGACCTGCCGGCGCTGATCGTCCCCTGTGAATACCAGGCCATTGCCGCCTTCTTCCCCGATCCCGAGCGACCGCCGCTCTTTCTCGTCGTACAGGAAGCGGCCGGGCAGGCGCTCTTCGGCATTGTCGAGCGCGACGGCAAGACCCTCTTTGCGCCGGCATTCGACTGGATCATCGAAAACCACGGCATTGCGCGCAATACCGATATCGAACTGACCCGCAATGCGCTCGCCGACCTCTGGCTCAGCGGCCAGCCGATCCTCGCCCACCGCAGCGCCGACCAGCGCAACCTCTGGCTGCAGGCCGACGGCACGACCCTCGATTTCGCCGACAAACTCGCCGCCGACTACGCCGCCGGTAACCCGCAGGCCGCGCTTGATCTCGCCCGCGCCTATCGCAGCGGCAACGGCCTGCCGCAAGATGACGAACAGGCGCGGCACTGGCTGGAGTGCGCCGCCGGGGGCGACAAGCCCCTGCCCGCCGCGCAGGCCGAACTGGCTGAAATCCTCGCCGAAACGGACGACGAGGCGCAGCAGACACGCGCCCGCGAGCTGCTCGAAACGGCGCTGCAACGCGCCGCCGACTGGCCGAGCGCTGGCTATCGCAACCTGTTCGGCCACATGCTGCTCAACGGCCACGGCGGCCCGGCCGACGAAGCCGCCGCCTACCGCCATTTCAGCCTCTCGGCCGATCAGGGCAACCCCTACGCCACCTTCAATCTCGGCATTTGTCTGGAAAACGGCTGGGGCGTGGCAGGCAATCCGCAACAAGCCATGCAGCAATTCAGCAAGGCCGACAAGCGCGGCGTCCCTGACGCAGCCCACCGGGCCGGCCTGCTCATCGCCCGGCTGGCAAAAAACAAAAGCGACCAGAAACGGCTGCGCCAAATGGAAAAAGCCGCAGAATGCCAGCGCCGCGAACTCGCCACCGCCGACAGCAACACGATCGGCGCGGCCTGCCTGGCCCTCGCCGACCTGCTGCAAAACGAGGGCATCGTTCCCAAGCACGACCGGGAACTGCCCGACACCCTGGAAACCGGCGCCCTGGCCGGTAACACCGATTGCATCGAACGTCTCATCAAGCTCAGCGAAGCCGCCGACAGCCCCTGGCACGACCCGGAACGCGCTGCGCACTGGCGGCAGCAACGCGATGCCGACGCCGAAGCACCGGCGCAAAAATCCAGCATTCCCCGCTGGCTGCCCTTCCTGCTCCTCGTTGTCATTGCCTTTCAGCGAGTACGCTGGCTACGCTACGCCGGCTTGCTGGCAGTCGTTCTGCTGCTCTATCGCTGCATGTAGAGCACCGGAGCGCAGCGGTGGCGGCAGGAGATTCACGCGCGGGAATGCGCGCAGGCAGGAGTCTCAGCGAACAGGCCGCTGGCGCGGCCCGTTTTCATTCGACTTCCTCGACCCGCAACCAGATCGCCCGCTGTTCACGCGTCTGCCCAGTGCCGACGCTGAACGAGCCATCGCGCTGGCTGCCGGCTTGCTGGCCGGTGCCGCCCAGTTCGATCCATTCGCCGAGGCGGCCGCTGACCGTGGTACTCAGGCGTTGCGTGGCGATACTACCGGGCCGCCCGCGCTCCATCTGCTCGGCCTGCTGGGAGATTTCCAGCGTCACCCGCTCGCCGGCCAGGCGCGGCGTCGCGTAGAAGCCGCTACCGATGTCGCGATAAACGACGCCTTCGTTGACCACCGCCGCGCCCGGACCGACCGCGACCATGCGCATCGGCACCGGCAGCGAACGACCGACCTGGATGAAGGCGCGCCCGCCCTCGACCGTCTGCACGCGTTGCGCGGCTTTTTCCTCGCGCTGGCTTTGGGTATCCCAGACCCGGCCTTCGACCTCGACCCGGCTGTTGCTGCCGAGCACCACCTGGCCGATGGCTTCCGCCTCGCGCTGGGCGTTCATCCGCTTGCGGTCGTGAGCGACCTGGATGATCAGCCGGCGCGCCGGCTTGTCGATCGCCGCCAGCGCCCGTTTGATGTCCTCGCGGTTGCGCGGCGAGGCGCGCAGGAAGAGCTGGTTGTTCAGGCCGCTCAAGGTGCCACCGGGTTCGACCAGCGGCAGCAGCACCGGCAGGACTTCGTCGACCGTCTTGCTCTTCAGCTCGATGACTTCCAGTTGCGCCGTAGCCACGCTGGCCCAGAAGACGACGCACACCGCAAGCAGGAATTTCAGGACGGATCTCATGGCGCTCTCCTCAAGGGGCGACGATATGCGGTTCGGCGAGATAGGCACGCGAGTTCATCTCGGTCAACCGGCTCACCGTGCGCTTGAACTCGCTGGCCTGCGTACCCTCGGTGTACAAATCATCGGCGGCGCAGTCGGCGGTGGCGATCAGCTTGACCTTGTTGTCGTAGAAGACATCCACCAGCCAGGTGAAACGACGCGCTTCCGAGGCCTGGTGCACGGTCATCTTCGGGATGCCGGAAAGCAGGACCGTGTGGTAGCCGCGCGAAATTTCCAGGTAGTCGTTCTGCGAGCGCGGGCCGCCGCACAAAGTGCGGAAGTCGAACCAGATGACGCCGTTGCCGCGACGCAAGGTGGCGATCTGGCGGTCGAGAACTTCGATCTGCCCGCCCTCCTCGCCGTCCTCGCCGGCGACCATGCGGAAGTAGTCGAGCATCTTGCGCTCCGCCGCGTCATCGGCCGGATGGTGGTAGATCTCGACCTGCTCCAGCGCGCGCAGGCGGTAATCGACACCGGCATCGACCTCGAACACATCGAGATGTTTCTTGAGCAGGGCGATCGCCGGCAGAAAACTCTCGCGGTGCAGGCCGTTGGGATAGAGCATGTCCGGCGGGTAGTTCGAGGTCATCACCAGGATCACACCATGGCTGAACAAGCCTTCGAGCAGGCGGCCAAGGATCATCGCGTCGGCGATGTCGGAGACGTGGAATTCGTCGAAACAGAGCAGGCGGACGTCCTGGGCGATCGCCGCGGCCAGCTTCAGCATCGGGTCGGGCTCGCCCTTATACTTGTCGAGGTCGCGATGGATCTGCTGCATGAAGGAGTGGAAATGCAGACGCTTCTTGCGCCGATACGGCACCGAGGCATAGAAACAATCCATCAGGAAGCTCTTGCCGCGCCCGACGCCGCCCCAGAAATACACACCGCGCGGCGGCTTAGGCGGCTTCAGCAGCCGCTTGATCGTGCTGCCCCGGTCCACCTTGAAGGAAAGCAGGTTGCCATAGAGCGACTGCAAGGCCTGCGCCGCCCTCCGCTGCGCCGCATCGGCGACATAGCCGCGCTCGGCAAGCAACTCATCATAGGCGTCAAGCATGCCGGTAGCGGAGACTTTCAGTTTCTTGTGGGGCATCGTCGGCTGTCGTTGTTATCGGGTCCGCTATTTTCGCAAATATTGACCAGGTTCTGCAGCGCTTGAGAGGAGGCCTGCAAAAACCAGCCATTCGTCATCACCCTGTCACCCCCCGCCTCTGAAATGACGACTGCGCATTTATCCGGCAGATCGATCATGGAACTTCTCGTCACGCTCGCGGTTTTCTATCATCTGGCGGCCCTGTTCGCCTCCTTGAGCGGTGTTTTCCTGGCGCTTTGCCGTCTGCGGGGCATGGCGGTGGAACGCCCGTTGATCCTGAACGGCGAAGCCCATTTGTGGTTTTCCGGTTCGCTGATCATCGCACTCGGTGTCGCCATGAAGGGCCTGCCCTACTTTGATAATCCGAAGCTGTGGGTGAAGGTGATCCTGATCGTGCTGTGGAGCTTCAACTCCTGGCTGCTGCGCCGCTACGGCGGCAATGGACTGGATCGGCGGCGCATGGCGATGTTTGCCGTCTCGCTTGGTTCGCTGTTTTACGGCAGTTTTCTCGGCGTCGCCAAGCCGCTGGCCTACGGCGTCGCGCCGTTCTGGAGCCTGCTGGCCGGTTACGCCGCCTGCCTCGTGCTGACCTGGCTGCTTCTGCAACGCTCGCGCCACTGGCCGTTGGCGCCGCGACTTCACTTGCCGTAAAGAAGCGTCACGCCGGATACGCCAGGCAAACCGATTCCGGCACCTGCAAGACATCCTGTCTGCCCAGGAAAATTGCACGCCAGAAATACAACACCATAAAATTTCTCTCGTTACGAACGATGACAAAAAAATAGCCCACCGATACAATAATGACGTACAACTAAAACACCGGCCGCCAACTTGAACCTGCTGCGCCACCTGACCATCGCCTTGATCGCCGCTGCTGCGACAGTCGCCCATGCCGCCGACCATGCGGCAGAACAGAACGGCCTTGGCCCTACCCTGCTGCGCCAGGATCCGAGTGGCGTTGTCGTCGCCCAGACGGTCACGCCGATCGGCCGCGAGTTTTATGACGGATTCGTCGCCGCGTGGCGAGAAAAGGATGGCGACAGCCGTTTCTCGATTGCCATTGCCGAACACCCCAGCGCCCGCTGGGGCAGCCAGATTTTCGTCAATTACGGCAACCGCCGTCTGTTTCAGGCTTTCCTGCCAGCCAACCGGGTACGCGTCCGCGAGGTAGCTGGCATGGCAGCCGACATCGTATTCCAGCGCATTATCGAATCGCAGGTTGCACAGTTGTTTGGTGACGCCGACCTGGCCAAGGACGAATTTTGAAAGGGGACCCCGTGAGACATTTTCATAACGGCACGCTGCACAGCCTGTGCTTGAGCGCTTTTCTGAGTTGCCTGCTGGCAACTCCAGCCACCGCGACCGAACAGGTTTACGTACCGGTCAATCCATCTTTTGGCGGCAGCCCGCTGAACGGTAGCGTCCTGCTCAGTTCGGCACAGGCGCAGAACCGCTTCAAGGAGGAAAGCAGCAGCGCCACAGGCCAGCAAAGCGCGCTCGAACAATTCAACGACAGCCTGCAGCGCGCCATTCTCAGCCGTGTCGCCTCGGCTGTCTCGTCCAATGTCGTCGGCAATAACGGGCAACTGGTTCCCGGAACGGTAGAAACCACCGACTTCCGGATTCTCATCAGCGATCTGGGCGGCGGAAGGTTGCAGATCACTACCACCGACAAGGCCACCGGCCAAACGACCATGTTCGAGGTCAGCCAGTAACAGCGAGTAACACCCCATTCAACGTTTCCCGGAGATCACTGAAATGAAATTCCAGCCCACCCTCATTGCGCTGTCCATCGCCGCCTTCTTCGCCCAACCGGCGATAGCCGACATCTACTCCTACCAGGAAGGTCAGTTCAACCAACTCAACGCCGAACAGATTGCTTCCGATAGTTCTCGTCTGCAAGTCTCTCAGGTGGGAGACAGCCAGTCCGTCACCGCCTCCCAGCAATACGCTAATGAAAGTACACTCAACCTGAACCAGAGTGGCAGCGGCAACAGCGCCTACATCATCCAATCCGGTGAATCAAACACCCTCGAAGTCGATCAGACCAACTCTTACAACGCTTTGCTCAACATCAATCAAGGCGGTATTGGCAACATCGCGGAAATTTCGAGCGAAAACGCCACTGGCGCCGGTGGTTATGCCCCAACTGCTTACAGCAGCTATTGGTTCGGCAACCCCAACACGATCTCGCAATGGGGCTATTACGGGTTGGCAACGATCAACCAGAAATATACTTACGATTCGAGTGCCGGCATTTATCAGGAAGGCAATTTCAACCGAGCACAAGTCAATCAGGACAGCACCTCCTGGAGCCAGGCCAACATCAATCAATATGGCGGAGACAACAATCTTGCCCAGATTGATCAATTTGGCGGCTCCTGGGTTTCGGCCAACATTTCCCAATACTGGTCGTTTCAAAATGCCGCGAACATCTGGCAACAGGGTAATTCCTGGGATGCCAACGTGAGCGCAAGCATCTCCCAGTCCGGTTACATGCAAAATGCGAGCATCAACCAGAACTTCAATTCTTCGACCACAGCCAACGCCAACCAATCCGGTGACTACCAGCAGGCGGCGATCAATCAGGAGGGCAACAGCGGCGCGTACGTCAACTCCTCATATTGGTGGGGGGGTTCGTGGCAGGAATTCCGTTACACCCAAGCCGACATCAACCAGTACGGCTGGGGCAATCAGGCGACTATCAACCAGTATTACAATCAGGGCAGTGCCGCACAAATAAGCCAGCAAGGCAATAACAATTACGCCAACATCTGGCAGGCCAATAACGTTGGCGGCATGATCGAAAGCTATTTCTGCTATAACTGCACCACCTATGGTGTCGCCATCACCCAATATGGCGATGGCAACTATGCAGCAGCCTACCAATACAACACAACAGCTGCCAGCGCCTCTATCCAGCAAGGGGTCAGCGATTGGTGGTGGTACAACCCAGGCTTCGAAAACCAGGCCATTGTCGAGCAATACTATGGCGAAAACATGCGTGCGACCGTCCAACAGAACGGTGAATTCAACCTCGCCATGATTCACCAAACCGGCAACTGGAATGAAGCGGCCATCACACAGGATGGCTACAACAACCGCGCCGACATCTGGCAGAGCGGCACGGGCTGGAACAACTGGGACCGCAACTACGCCAGCATCACGCAGTCCGGCTCCAATTTCTATGCCTCGGTGTACCAAAATGGTGCCGGCAACTCGGTTTCCATCACCCAGCGCTGATTTTCATCAACCTCACGCTCCGCCGCCCCGGCGGAGCGGATAAACCTCTTCCGAACGAATCATGCGCCTGCCCACCCTTTTTCTTGTCACCGCTTGCTGCGCCGCCATCGCCGGGTGTGCCAGTTCCAATCCGGCCGCCACTCGTAGCCCGGCTTCGCTGGCACCGCCCACTCATGTTTCCCGTGATCTGACGAACCTGCCCGAGCCGCGCGGCAAGATTCCCGTCGCGATCTACGGTTTCCGTGACCAGACGGGTCAGTACAAGCCTTCGCCGGACAGTTCCTTCTCGACCTCGGTGACGCAGGGGGCGGCGTCGATGCTGATCAAGGCGGTCCGTGATTCTCGCTGGTTCATCCCGGTGGAGCGGGAAAACCTGCAGAACCTGCTGACCGAGCGCAAGATCGTCCGAGCCCTGGAGCAACCGCAGGACAAGGCAGCACCCGGCCAGCAAATTCCGCCGCTGATGCCGGCCAACCTGATCCTCGAAGGTTCGATCATCGGTTTCGAGAGCAACGTCAAGACAGGCGGGGCGGGGATCCGTTATTTCGGCATCGGCATCTCGGATTCCTACCGCGTTGATCAGGTCACGGTCAATCTGCGCGCGGTCGATATCCGGACCGGGCAGATCGTGGAAAGCGTCACAACGACGAAAACCGTCTATTCAATCCAGCTTGATGGCGGTGGCTACCGCTTCATTTCCCTGAAACGCCTCCTCGAATTCGAAGCCGGCTTCACCGAAAACGAACCCGTACAATTGTGCGTCCGGGAGGCCATCGAAACCGGCCTGGTTCATCTGATCGTTCAGGGAATTCGCGACAAGTCCTGGGTATTGCGTGACGAAGCCGAGATCCAGTCACCGCTGATCCAGTCTTACCTGAAGGCGTTTGACGAGCAGTTGCAGATGACGCCGCAGGAATACGCCGCAAAGGATCTGCCGCAAACGACAACGGCATCCACTTCCGGCTCGCTGAACGATGGCATTCGCGAACATGTTCGCTGAAATGAGCGTGCAACAGGCCGTGGGCTGCCTCCTGATCGCCGCCAATGCGATCTCGGCAGCTCACGCCGGCGACCTCCTCCCGGAAGCGCGCTATGCCGATCTCCTGCCGGAAAGTGCATTGCGGGCAAATAGCGCACAATTCGGGACTGCCAACCTTGCCAGCATCGAACAATCCGGCAATCGCAATAGCCTGAACCTGCTCCAGCATGGCAATGCTCAGGTGACATCGCTCAGTCAATCGGGGCTCGACAACCGAATCGCCCTCAGGCAGGCAGGAATGGAAAACGAAATACTCGCCAGCCAGTCCGGTCTCGACAATCGGGCCAGCGTTGATCAACGGGGCGAGCGCAATCGGGTTGAACTCGAACAAGCAGGCCGCAGCAACGAAGCTGCCATCACCCAGGTCGGGCAAGCCAATTTCACCGAAGTGACCCAACTTGGCGAGCGGGGCAAGGTCAACCTGACGGTTACCGGGGACCACCGCGTGGTCCGGGTGACGCAGTGGTGACCATGCGGATCAGGCTGAAGCAAGCCTGATTACCGCAGGAATCGGCAAAAGGAAAGGGGCCACCTGGCCCCTTTCCTTGTTTCGGGATACCCCGTCGCTTAGAAGTGCAGCGAGCGCTTGTCGCAAGCCAGAGCTGCTTCGTGCACGATTTCCGACAGGGTCGGGTGGGCGTGGCAGATGCGGCCGAGGTCTTCGGAGGCGCCGGCGAATTCCATCGTGACGACGGCTTCGGCGATCAGTTCGGAAGCGCTGTTGCCGATGATGTGCACGCCGAGGATGCGGTCGGTCTTGGCGCAAGCCAGGACCTTGACGAAGCCGCTGGCATCGCCATTACCCAGAGCACGGCCGCTGGCCATGAACGGCACCTTGCCCGGCTTGTAGGCGATGCCTTCAGCCTTGAGCTGCTGTTCGGTCTTGCCGACCCAGGCGATTTCCGGGTGGGTGTAAACCACGCCCGGGATGGTGTCGAAGTTGCAATGACCGGCCTGACCGGCGATCAGCTCGGCAACCATGACGCCCTCTTCCGAGGCCTTGTGCGCCAGCATCGGACCGCGGACGACGTCGCCGACCGCCCAGACGTTGGGCAGGTTGGTCTGACAATGGCCGTTGACTTCGACCTGGCCGCGCTCGTTCAGCTTGAGGCCGACGGCGTCGCCGTTCAGACCGTCGGTGTTCGGGATGCGGCCGACCGAAACGATCAGTTTGTCGCATTCGAGCTTCTTGGCGCCGTCCTTGTCTTCGTACTC
The DNA here is from genome assembly GCF_041909095.1 of Azonexus sp. Lineage (GTDB taxonomy): Bacteria > Pseudomonadota > Gammaproteobacteria > Burkholderiales > Rhodocyclaceae > Azonexus. The sequence continues at coordinate 171,375 of NZ_JAYREB010000006.1, forward strand.
GACGGTGACACCCTTCTTGGCGACCGTGACCTTGCCCAGCTTGATGCCGGTGGTGATCTTCAGGCCCTGCTTGGTAAACAGCTTGAGCGCTTCCTTGGCGATGTCCTGGTCGGCGAACGGCAGGAAATCGGGCGCGGCTTCGAGCACGGTGACGTCGGTACCGAGACGGCGCCAGACCGAGCCCATTTCCAGACCGATGACGCCGGCGCCGATGACGCCCAGGCGCTTCGGCGCGGCGTCGAAATCGAGTGCGCCAACGTTGTCGCAGATCACCTTGTTATCGACCGGGATACCGTCGAGGTGACGCGGCTTGGAGCCGGTAGCGATGATCACGTGCTTGGCCAGGACGTCTTCCTCGCCAACCTTGACCTTGTACAGATCGCCTTCCTTGCCGGCAAAGCTGGCGTGGCCGTTGAGGCCGGTGACCTTGTTCTTCTTGAACAGACCACGGATGCCGCCGGTGAGCTGGGTGACGATGGTGTTCTTGCGGCCGACCATGGTACCGACGTCAATGCTGACGCCCTTGGCCGAGATGCCGTGCATGGCGAAGGAGTGATTGGCTTCTTCGTAGAGTTCCGAGGAGCGCAGCAGCGCCTTCGACGGGATGCAGCCGACGTTCAGGCAGGTGCCGCCGAGGCGGGGTTCGCCCTTGGGATCAGCGTAGGCGTTGGATTCGGCACAGGCGGTGTTGAAGCCGAGCTGAGCAGCGCGGATGGCGGCAACATAGCCGCCGGGGCCACCGCCGATAACGAGCACGTCAAATTGCTTGGACATGGATCAACCTTTCAGAATTCAGATGTGCAAAGGCGCCAGCGCCCGTGCGGGAACACTGGCGCCGGCGATGCTGGCTTAGACGTTGAGCAGCAGGCGGGCCGGATCTTCCAGCGCTTCCTTCATGGTCACCAGACCGAGGACGGCTTCGCGGCCGTCGATGATGCGGTGATCGTAGGACATGGCGAGGTAGTTCATCGGCCGCACGACAACCTGGCCGTTTTCGACGACGGCGCGGTCCTTGGTGGCGTGGATGCCGAGGATTGCCGACTGCGGCGGGTTGATGATCGGGGTGGACATCATCGAACCGAAGATGCCACCGTTGGAGATCGAGAAGGTACCGCCGGTCAGTTCTTCGATCGACAGCTTGCCGTCCTTGGCCTTGTTGCCAAACTCGGCGATCTTCTTCTCGATGTCGGCGATCGACATCTGGTCGGCGTTGCGGATGATCGGCACGACCAGACCGCGCGGCGAACCGACAGCGATGCCGATGTCGATGTAGCCGTGGTAGACGATGTCGTTACCGTCGACCGAGGCGTTCAGGATCGGGAACTTCTGCAGGGCTGCAACGGCGGCCTTGACGAAGAAGCCCATGAAGCCGAGGCGAACGCCGTGGGTCTTCTCGAACTTTTCGCCGTACTGCTTGCGCAGCGCCATGACCGGGGCCATGTTCACTTCGTTGAAGGTGGTCAGGATGGCGTTGGTCTGTTGCGACTGCAGCAGACGCTCGGCGATGCGGGCACGCAGGCGGGTCATCGGCACGCGCTCTTCGGCGCGGTCGCCGAGGGCAACGCCGGTCGGCGGCACCGGCAGCGAAGCAGCGGCCGACTTGGCGGCAGCCACCGGGCCGGACGGCGCGGCAGCCTTCGGCTGGGCGGCGACGGCGTCTTCCTTGGTGACGCGACCGCCACGACCGGAACCGGCGACGTCAGCGGCAGCGATGCCCTTCTCGTCAAGGATCTTGCGCGCGGCCGGGCTGGCGGTGCCAGCCGGGGCAGCGGCAGCCGGCGCCGGGGCGGCGGCCGGGGCAGCAGCCTTCGGGGCTTCGGCAGCCGGGGCGACCGCACCGGCGGTAGCGGCGGTGTCGATCCTGGCGATCAGTTCACCAGAGACGACGGTGTCGCCATCGCCCTTGACGATCTCGACCAGAACGCCGGCGGCCGGCGACGGGACTTCGAGGACGACCTTGTCGGTTTCGATGTCGATCAGGATTTCGTCGCGGCCGACCGCTTCGCCAATCTTCTTCTTCCAGGATGCCAGCGTGCCTTCGGCAACGGACTCGGACAGTTGCGGAACTTGGACTTCGATAATGCTCATGGGTGACTCCACTCTGCTTTCGTTATTAGTAGTCGATCTTGCCCAGCGCGGACTCGACCAATGCTTTCTGCTGTTCGTTGTGCTTGGCCAGATAACCCACCGCCGGCGACGGCGAGGCGGGACGCGCAACCAGCAGCAGCTTCTGCTTGGCGTCGAGGCCACTGTCCAGATGATGGCGCGAGGCGAACCAGTACCAGGCACCCTGGTTGCGCGGTTCTTCCTGCGCCCAGACGATTTCCGTCGCCTTCGGATACTTGGCCAGTTCCCTGGCCAGCGAATCCGAGGGGAACGGATAAAGCTGTTCGATGCGGACGATGGCGATATCCTTGATCTGCTTCTCACGACGTGCGTTGACCAGGTCGTAGTAGACCTTGCCGCAGCACAGCACAACACGCTTGACCTTCTTGGCGTCGATCTCATCGACTTCGCCGATGACGCGCTGGAATTCGCCATTGGCCAGTTCGTCAAGCGACGAAGCAGCATCCTTGTGGCGCAGCAGCGATTTCGGCGACATCACGACCAGGGGTTTGCGCTGCATGCGCACGGCCTGCCGGCGCAGCATGTGGAAAACCTGGGCGGCCGTGGTCGGGACGCAAACTTCCATGTTCATTTCGGCGCACTGGTTCATGAAGCGCTCGAGGCGGGCCGACGAGTGCTCCGGCCCCTGACCTTCGTAGCCATGCGGCAGTAGCATGACCAGACCGCAGGCGCGGCCCCACTTGGCTTCGCCGGAGGTGATGAACTGGTCGATGACAACCTGGGCGCCATTGACGAAGTCGCCGAACTGGGCTTCCCAGATCACGAGTTCGTACGGGTTGGCCGAGGCGTAGCCGTAGTCGAAGGCAAGCACCGCTTCTTCGGAGAGCACCGAGTCGTAGCACTGGAAACCGGCCTGCTTTTCCTGCAGGTTCTTCAGCGGATGGTAGGTACCTGCATCCCAGCTGGTGCGGTTCTGATCGTGGAAGGCTGCATGACGGTGGAAGAAGGTACCGCGACCGACATCCTCACCCGAGATGCGCACGCCGTAGCCGGAAACCAGCAGCGAGGCGTAGGCCAGGTTCTCGGCCATGCCCCAGTCGACTGGCAGCTTGCCTTCGCCCATCGCCGCACGATCCTCGACGATCTTCTTGACCCGCGAATGCAACGTGAAGCCTTCCGGCATCGTCGCCAGACGTTGCGCCAGACGCTGCAGTTCCGCCTTCGGCACCGTGGTGTCGCAGGTTTCGATGTAGTCCTTGGTCAGGAACGGCGTCCAGTCGATCGTCATCGGGTGCTTGTAGCCGGCCAGCACCGGGTTGTAGAGCAGTTCGCCCTTGTCCAGGTGAGCACGGTATTCGGCGATCATCTGGTCCGGACCGTCGGCCGGCAGCGTGCCTTCGGCAATCAGCTTGTCGCCGTAGAGTTTGCGCGTCCCCGGATGCTTGCTGATGATCTTGTACATCAGCGGCTGCGTGACCATCGGCTCGTCCTGCTCGTTGTGGCCGAGCTTGCGGAAGCAGATGATGTCGACGACGACATCCTTCTGGAAGTTCTGACGGTACTCGATCGCCAGCTGGGTAACCAGCGCGACGGCTTCCGGATCGTCACCGTTGACGTGGAAGATCGGCGCATCGACCATCTTGAAGATGTCGGTACAGTAGTGACCGGAGCGGTAGTCACGCGGATCGGAGGTGGTGAAGCCGACCTGGTTGTTGACGACGATGTGCAGCACGCCGCCAACACCGTAGCCACGGGTCTGCGAAAAGTTCAGCATTTCCTGGTTGACGCCCTGACCGGCGACGGCGGCATCGCCGTGCACCAGGATGGGCAGCACCTTGGACTTGCTGCCTTCGCCGCGCCGGACTTGGCGCGCATAGACCGAACCGGCAACGACCGGGTTGACGATTTCCAGGTGCGACGGGTTAAAGGCCAGCGTCAGGTGGCAGGGGCCGCCCGGGGTGGCAACGTCAGAGGAGTAACCGAGGTGATACTTGACGTCGCCGGCGGTGAGATCACTCTTCTTCTTGCCTTCGAATTCGGCGAAGAGCATCGACGGCGCCTTGCCCAGGGTATTGACCAGGACGTTCAGGCGGCCGCGGTGCGCCATGCCGACAACCACTTCGTCAACGCCGTTGGCGCCGCCGGTGCGGATCGCCTCGTCCATGGCGACGATCAGCGATTCGCCGCCCTCGAGCGAGAAGCGCTTCTGGCCGACGTACTTGGTATGCAGGTAGCGTTCGAGGGTTTCGGCAGCGGTCAGGCGCTCGAGGAGGCGCTTCTTCTGCTCGGCCGTGTAGGACGGACGGGAACGCATGCCTTCCAGCCTCTCCTGGAGCCAGCGCTTTTCGTCGTAGTCGGTCATGTACATGTACTCGACGCCGATCGTGCCGCAATAGGTCTGCTTCAGCGTTTCGAGGATGTCGCTGAGCTTGGCGTTTTCCGGCAGGCCCTTGAGCGAACCGACGTTGAAGGTCTGCTTCAGGTCGGCATCGGTGAAGCCGTAGAAGGACGGCTCCAGTTCGTCGAGCTTGGGTCGCGGCAGGCGCTTGAGCGGGTCGAGATCGGCCCAGCGGGTACCGAGCGAACGGTAGGCGGTGACCAGCTGGCCGACGGCAGATTGCTTGCGATGCTCGGCCGACGACGACGCCGGCGCGCCATGCTTGAAGCCGCCCTCCTTCGCCAGTTCGGCAAAGGCGGCAACGACCGGCGCATGGGCCACGTCACGGGCGACAAAGCCCGGCATCTGGGCCAGGCGATCGAAATAATCCCGCCATTCCGGCGCAACGGAAGTCGGATCGTTCAGGTAGCTTTCATATACTTCTTCGACAAAGGGTGCGTTACCGCCAAAGTAAAGCGTGCTGTCGAACTTGTCATTCATCGTAGTCATAAGCGTCCCCTGTATGGGTTTTATTTTCCTGCGGCACGCATTGCTGCGCACCGGTGATGCTCCGCATGTAAAAAAGGGCGGCCCGCAAGCCGCCCGTTTATTGTATTAGCCGCGCTGGGCAAGCGGTACCACGTCGCGCTTGGCTGCACCGACGTACAGTTGCCGCGGACGGCCGATCTTGTATTCCGGATCGGAGATCATTTCTTCCCACTGCGTCATCCAGCCAACCGAACGGGCCAGCGCAAAGATGCAGGTGAACATTTCGGTCGGGATGCCGATCGCCTTCTGGACGATGCCGGAGTAGAAGTCGACGTTCGGATAGAGCTTCTTCTCGACGAAGTATTCGTCTTCCAGCGCGATCTTTTCCAGTTCCATCGCCAGCTTGAACAGGCGATCGTTTTCCAGACCCAGCTCCGACAGCACTTCGTTGCACACCTTGCGCATCAGCTTGGCGCGCGGGTCGAAGTTCTTGTAGACGCGGTGACCGAAGCCCATCAGCTTGAAGGAATCGTTCTTGTCCTTGGCACGCTTGATGTACTCGCCGACGCGCGAAACGTCGCCGATTTCTTCCAGCATCTGCAGGCAGGCTTCGTTCGCACCGCCGTGCGCCGGCCCCCACAGGCAGGCGATACCGGCCGAGATGCAGGCAAACGGGTTGGCACCCGACGAACCGGCCAGACGCACCGTCGAGGTCGAGGCGTTCTGTTCGTGATCGGCGTGCAGCGTGAAGATGACGTCCAGCGCGTTGACCAGCACCGGGTTCGGCACGTACTTCTCGCACGGCGTGCCGAACATCATGCGCATGAAGTTGGCGGTGTAGTCCAGATCGTTGTCCGGGTACATGAACGGCATGCCGCGGTTGTACTTGTAGGCCATCGCAACGATCGTCGGCAGCTTGGCGACGATGCGGTTGAAGCTGATGTTGCGGTGCTCGGCATCCGAGTAGTCCATCGCTTCGTGGTAGAAGGCGGACAGCGCACCGACCACACCAACCATGACGGCCATCGGGTGGGCATCACGACGGAAGCCATTGAAGAAGCGGGTGAGCTGGTCGTGCACCATCGTGTGCTTCTTGATGGTGTTTTCGAAATTGACCTTCTGGGCAGCATCCGGCAGTTCACCGTTCTTCAGCAGGTAAGCAACTTCCAGGAAGTTGCAGTTTTCGGCCAGTTGCTCGATCGGGTAACCGCGATACAGCAGCTCGCCCTTGTCACCGTCGATGAAGGTGATCCTGGAGCGGCAGCTCGCCGTCGACAGGAAGCCGGAGTCGTAGGTGAACAGCCCGGTCTTGCCACCGAGGCTGCGGATGTCAACGCAATCGTTGCCATGCGTCGGAGACATGATCGGGAAATCGACGGGCGCTTGTCCGTCGATGCTCAGGGTTGCCTTGCGTTCGGTCGTCATGGTTTTTCCCTTGTCAGGTGTTGGTTATCACTGCACTGCCAAAATCGGGCCAATGTCACAAAATAGCGCATCAACCTTACTTAAGACTTACTTAATACCACTGTAAGTTTCTGTTAACTCTCACGTATCGCCGCCAGAATCGGCAGATAACGCGGATCCTCGGACTCCGCCTGACCACTGATCAGATACCAGAGATCGTGGTCTTCCATGTCGGCCATTTCAACGAACACCTGCTGCTGCTCTTCCGATAGCTTGGCGAACCCGTTATCCAGGAAACGCGTCAGCGCGATATCGAGTTCAAGCAGGGCGCGGCGGATGCAACGCCAACGCAGGCGTTCGTAGTCGGCTCTTTCCATCAGACGGCGCGGCGAACCATCATGTCCTTGATCTTGCCGATTGCCTTGGTCGGGTTGAGACCCTTCGGGCAAACGTCAACGCAGTTCATGATGGTGTGGCAACGGAACAGGCGGTACGGGTCATCGAGGTTGTCGAGACGCTCGTTGGTTGCCTGGTCACGGGTATCGGCGATGAAGCGGTAAGCCGCCAGCAGACCGGCCGGGCCGACGAACTTGTCCGGGTTCCACCAGAACGACGGACACGACGTCGAGCAGCAGGCGCACAGGATGCACTCGTAGAGACCGTTCAGCTCTTCGCGATCATCCGGCGACTGCAGGCGCTCGCGCTCCGGCGGCGGATCGTTGTTGATCAGGTAGGGCTTGATCGAGTGGTACTGCTTGAAGAACTGGGTCATGTCGACGATCAGGTCGCGGATGACCGGCAGGGCAGGCAGCGGACGCAGGACGATCGGCTGCTTCAGTTCGTCGATGTCGGTCAGGCAGGCCAGACCGTTCTTGCCGTTGATGTTCATCGCGTCGGAACCACAGACGCCTTCACGGCAGGAACGACGGTAGGACAGCGTGTCGTCCTTCGCCTTCAGCTTGGTCAGGGCGTCAAGCAGCTTGCGGTCGGTCGGCTCGAGTTCAACCGAGATGTCCTGCATGTAGGGCGCGTCGTCCTTGTCCGGATCGTAGCGGTAGATGCTGAATTGAACCGTACGTTTGCTCATCTTCTTCTCCGTTAGTACGAACGCGTCTTCAGCGCGATCGGTTCGACGGTCAGCGGCTGCATGGTGACCGGCTTGTAGGTGATCGAGTTGTCCACCGGATTGAACAGCGTATGCTTGAGCCACTCGGCATCATTACGGCCGTTCGGGAATTCCGGGGTATCCGGCGCGTCGTCGCGGACGTGGGCGCCGCGCGACTCCTTGCGCGCTTCGGCAGAAATCATCGTTGCCTTGGCGACTTCGATCAGGTTTTCCATCTCGAGCGCTTCGGTACGGGCCGTGTTCCAGGCCATCGACTTGTCCTTGATTTCCAGTGCGCGGGCCGCCTTCTCGACTTCGAGAATCTTCTCGACGCCGGACTTGAGCAGATCGCCGAAGCGGAACACGCCGGCGTGGTTCTGCATCGTGCGCTGCATGGCGAGACGGGTTTCGTGCACGTTGGCACCGCCCTTGCGGTTGTCGATCGCGGCGATGCGGGACAAGGACTGTTCGGCGGCGTCCTTCGGCAGGTCGCGGTGCGCCTGACCGGCCTTGAGATCTTCCACAGCGGAATCGCCAGCCGACTTGCCGAAGACCAGCAGGTCAAGCAGCGAGTTGGTGCCGAGACGGTTGGCACCGTGCACCGAGGCACAGGCGCATTCACCGGCAGCGTAGAAGCCGGGAACAACGGTGTTGTAGTCGCCGTTCTGCGGCACGACAACCCGACCGGAGAAATGCGTCGGGATACCGCCCATCTGGTAGTGGCAGGTCGGCACGACCGGCAGCGGTTCCTTGATGCAATCGACGCCGGCAAACTGCAGGCCGATTTCGCGGATACCCGGCAGGCGCTTCATGATCGTCGCCGGATCAAGGTGGGTGATGTCGAGCAGGACGTAGTCCTTATTGACGCCACAACCACGGCCTTCGTTGATTTCGGTGGTCATGGCGCGGGAAACCACGTCGCGCGACGCCAGATCCTTGGCATTCGGCGCGTAGCGCTCCATGAAGCGTTCCTTGTTGGCGTTGCGCAGGATACCGCCTTCACCACGCACACCTTCGGTGATCAGCACACCGGCGCCGGCGACACCGGTCGGGTGGAACTGCCAGAATTCCATGTCTTCGAGCGGGATGCCGGCACGCGCCGCCATGCCCAGGCCGTCACCGGTGTTGATGAAGGCGTTGGTCGAGGAGTAGTAGATACGGCCGGCGCCACCGGTCGCGAAGATGGTGGCGCGGGTGTGGAAGATGACGACCTGGCCGGTTTCCATTTCCATTGCCGTGACGCCGACGACATGACCATCCGCGTCGCGGATCAGGTCGAGCGCCATCCATTCGACGAAGAACTGGGTGTTGGCCTTGACGTTGCGCTGGTACATCGCGTGCAGCATGGCGTGACCGGTACGGTCAGCCGCAGCGCAGGAGCGACGCACCGGCTTTTCGCCGAAGTTCGACATGTGACCGCCGAACGGACGCTGGTAGATCTTGCCGTCGTCGGTGCGGTCGAAGGGCATGCCGTAGTGCTCAAGCTCGACCACGCATTCGTTGGCCTTGCGCACCATGAATTCGATCGCGTCCTGGTCGCCGAGCCAGTCGGAACCCTTGACAGTGTCGTACATGTGCCAGTGCCAGTGATCTTCCTCGGAGTTGCCGAGCGAAGCGGCAACACCACCCTGAGCGGCAACGGTGTGCGAACGGGTCGGAAAGACCTTGGACAGGACGGCCGTCTTCAGGCCGGCTTCGGACAACTGGATTGCGGAACGCAGACCGGCACCGCCGGCACCAACGATGACCGCATCGAATTTCAGAACAGGAATACTCACGCTTACAGCCTCCAGAGAATCGCAGCAGCCCACGCGGTGTAGCCCACCAGCGCGGCAATGGTCAGGACATGCAGGGTCAGGCGCAGGCCGACCGGCTTGACGTAGTCCATCCAGATGTCACGCACGCCGATCCAGGCGTGGTAAAAAAGACTGGCGAAGAACAGGAAGGTGAAGAACTTGATGACGCCATTGGCGAACACCGCCTGCCAGGCCTCGAACGTCGACGGACGGAACACCAGCAGCACAACCGCCAGGATGATCGAATAGACCGCCATGATGACTGCCGTCGCACGCTGGGCGATCCAGTCCTTGAGGCCGTAATGGGCACCGACAACAATACGGTTGATCACAGCAGAACCCCCCAGAGAATGATGCTCAGCGGAATGCTGACAGCGAACACGGCAGCGGCGGACTTGCGCGCCGGCGCCTTATCGACCCCGACATGCACATCCATCAGCAGGAAGCGGATGCCGGCACAGAAGTGGTGAGCATAAGCCCAGATCAAGCCAGCAAGGATCACCTTGACCGGCCAGGCGGCAGCCAGCCCCTGAAAGACTGCAAAGGTTTCCGGCGACGTCACGCTGGCCTGAAACAACCAGAGAATAACCGGCAGCATCAGGAACAAGCCCAGGCCGCTGACCCGGTGAAAAATGGAAACCTTGCCCGGAAGCGGCAAGCTGTAACTGCGCAGCGAAGCCAGGTCCAGATTCCTCGGACGCTGCTTCTTCTTAATCATCATCTCTGCCATGAAGATCTTCCCTCGCGAAGAGTGCGGATTCCCGCTTGTAGGTGGTTCGAAAAAGAGCCGTAATTATACAGTCAAACCTGCCCCAAAACGCCAGTTGGCGGCCTTTGCAGCAGACTGAAGGATCACCCCAGTTCGTTGTGGTAATAATGATTTCTCGTGCAATACAAGCCCTTGCGCCATTCCACAGGGCGATTTCCATAGGTGTAAGCCGTCCGCTCCACCTGTAACAAAGGCTCGCCAACCCGGACATCGAGCAGGGCAGCACACTCCTCGTCGGCTGCCACGGCACGCAGATGTTCCTCGGCGCTGATCATGCGCACCCCGAAGTCACTCTCCAGCAAACTGTAGAGAGAGCGCTCACCGGCGCGTAACAGCTCAAGGGTCAAGCCCGGGAAGGCTTCGGCGGGCAGGAAGATCTGATCAAAAATCACCTTCTCACCCGCAAAGCGCAGGATACGCTTGACGTGCAGCACCGGACTGGCCGGCGCCATGCCAAACACCGCCGCCACGTCGGGTGCCGCTTCGACCACCTGGCAAAAAAAAGGCTCGCTGACCGAAGGCACGGCAATTCCGTCATTCGGCAACAGACGCAGGAAACGATAGTAGGCACGCGGATCGTTGTGCGTGGATACGAAAGTCCCCTTGCCCTGGCGGCGCACCAGCATGTTCTCCGCCGCCATCTCGTCGATGGCCTTGCGCACGGTACCCTGGCTGACATTGAAACGCTGCGCCAGCTCACCCTCACTCGGAATCACGTCACCCGGACGCCACTCGCCACGCTCCAGACAACCGATCAGGAAATCCTTGATCTGGCGGTACAACGGGCTGAAAGTCGGCGCAGCGGGGCGCGCAACGGAACGCAGGGTCTCACGGGTCATGGGCCCAGATTTCAGCACAAATCAACCCCAACGTCCACCAAAAGTTGTCTTATATAAGACACATGAATCATTTGACACAACCCGGGCGAACTTCTAACATCCAACGTTCCGTAAGCCAGTACCGACGCAAGGAATAATGCGGCTCGCGGAACCAACGAATAAGTCAACCAAGCTGCTTTATTTCAGGAGCGATACATGTCCAAAGCCCCCATGCGCGTCGCCGTGACCGGCGCCGCCGGTCAGATCGGTTATAGCCTGCTGTTCCGCATTGCCTCGGGCGAGATGCTCGGCAAGGACCAGCCGGTCATCCTGCAACTGCTCGACCTGCCGCAAGCCCAGAAGGCCGTGCAAGGCGTGATGATGGAACTCGACGACTGCGCCTTCCCGCTGCTCGCCGGCATGATCGCCACCGATGACCCGAACGTCGCCTTCAAGGACGCCGACGTCTGCCTGCTGGTTGGTGCCCGTCCGCGCGGCCCCGGCATGGAGCGTGCCGACCTGCTGACCGCCAACGGCGCGATCTTCACCGTCCAGGGCAAGGCCATCGCCGAAAACGCCAAGGAAGACGTCCGCGTGCTGGTCGTCGGCAACCCCTGCAACACCAACGCCTACATTGCCCGCGCCGCGGCGATCAAGGTTGGCCGCACCAACCCGGCCAACTACCACGGCATGCTGCGCCTCGACCACAACCGTGCGCTGACCCAGCTGGCCCAGAAGTCCGGCCGTCCGGTCGCCTCGCTCAAGCAACTGGTCGTTTGGGGCAACCACTCGCCGTCGATGTACGCCGACTACCGCTTCGTCACCTCGAACGGCGACAGCGTCAAGAACATCATCAATGACGCCGCCTGGAACAACGACGTCTTCCTGCCGACCGTCGGCAAGCGCGGCGCCGCGATCATCGACGCCCGCGGCCTGTCGTCCGCCGCTTCCGCTGCCAACGCCGCGATCGACCACATCCGCGACTGGGTGCTCGGTTCCGACGAATGGGTCACGATGGGCATCCCGGCGCCGGCCGACAACGGCTACGGCATCCCGGAAGGCCTGGTCTTCGGTCTGCCGTGCGAGTGCAAGAACGGTTCCTTCACCCTGATCAAGGGCCTGGAAATCGACGAATACTCCAAGGGCAAGATCGCCATCACCCTGAAGGAACTGGAAGACGAACGCGCTGCCGTCGCCGGCATGCTGTAATCGTTTTTCGGCACCAACAGAAGGCCGCGGTAAAATACCGCGGCCTTTTTCATTTGTCCGACGATATCCCATGCGCCATCCCAAGCACGTCCTGTTCGCGGGCGAAAAGCCCTTCCCCATCCTGCCCGCCGTCGACCACTACGCCGGTTCGGAAAAGCTGATGCGCAAGGCCCTGCAGCTGCAACAGGAACTCGGACCGCTCTTCGACATCACCTGCGACTGCGAGGACGGCGCGCACGCCGGCGCCGAACGCGAACACGCCGCGATGGTGGCCGGCATCATCAACAGCACGGACAACCGTTTCAACCGCGTCGGCGCGCGCATCCACGACGTCACCCACAGCCACTGGCGCAGCGACCTGGAAATCCTGGTCGGCGGCGCCGGCAACCGGCTACCCTTCATCACCCTGCCCAAGCCCTGCGGCGTCGGCGATGTCCAGACGCAACTCGAAGCGCTGCGCGAGATCGAGCGCGCCAGCGGCGTCGAGCGGCGGATTCCGGTGCATGTGCTGATCGAAACCCACGGCGCGCTGCGCGAGGTCTGGGAAATCGCCGCCCTGCCCGGCGTCGAATCGCTCGACTTCGGCCTGATGGACTTCGTCTCCGGCCACCACGGGGCGATTCCCGGCAGCGCGATGAAGAGTCCCGGCCAGTTCGAACATCCGCTGGTCGCCCGCGCCAAGTGCGAGATCAGCGCCGCCGCGCTGGCCAGCGGCGTCGTTCCGGCGCACAACGTGACCACCGAACTGAAGGACATCGAAACCATCCGCAGCGACGCGCGGCGCGCCCGCCGCGAGTTCGGCTACCTGCGCATGTGGAGCATTCACCCGAACCAGATCCTGCCCATCGTCGAAGCGATGCGCCCCGACTTCTCCGAGGTCGAAGCCGCCACGGAAATCCTGGTCGCCGCCCAGGACAAGGACTGGGGCCCGATCCAGCATGCCGGCAAACTGCACGATCGCGCTTCCTACCGCTATTACTGGGAATTGCTCGAGCGTGCCCACGTCACCGGCATGGACCTGCCCGACGCCGCCCGGCAACGCTTCTTTGCCTGAACAACTGCCCATCCTCTACCGCGACGAGCACATCGTCGTCATTGACAAGCCAGCCAACCTGCTCGTCCATCGCTCGGAAATCGACCGCCACGAAACGCGCTTCGCGATCCAGCTACTACGCGACCAGATCGGGCAAAAGGTCTGGCCGGCGCATAGACTCGACCGCGGCACCTCAGGCGTGCTGCTGTTCGGCCTCAGCCCGGAAATCGCCAGCGTACTTGGCCGCCAGTTCGCCGACGGCAGCGTCGCCAAGCGCTATCTGGCGGTGGTCCGCGGCCATCCACCGGCAAGCGGCAGCATAGCCCACCCGCTGACCCGCCAACGCGACGACTACGAATTCCAGGGCGAACGCAGCAGTCAGGAAGCGCAAGCGGCGCTGACCCACTACCGGCGACTGGCGACGATCGAGTTGCCGGTCGCCGTCGATCGCTACCCGAGCAGCCGCTACGCGCTGCTCGAACTGACTCCGGTGACCGGGCGCAAGCACCAGTTGCGCCGCCATCTCAAGCACATCGCCCACCCGATCATCGGCGACGCAACTTACGGCAAGGGCCGGCACAACCGCTACTTCGCCGAGGCCTTCGGCTGCCACCGGCTGCTGCTGGCGTGCACCCGCCTCGCCTTCCGGCACCCGGTCGACGCGCGGGAAATCGTCATCGATGCCGCGCCGGACGGCGAGTTCGCCGCCCTGTTCGAACGCTTCGGCTGGCCTGCGGCTCAGTAGCCGATCGAGTTTTCCAGCGCTTCCTGGCGCTCGATGTCGTGTTCGAGCTGGACCAGGTCGCGGCCCAGCGCGTCGCGCGCCGACACCATGCCGATCGCCCGCCCGTCTGCATCGACCACCGGCACATGGCGGAAGCCCCCATCGGCCATCAGCAGCAAGGCATGCGCCAGCGGCTTGTTGGCGCCAATGCACTGCGGATCGCGCACCATCACCGTGGCAAGTGTCGTCCTGTCGGGATCGAGCGCGCCAGCCAGCACCTTGTTCAGCGCGTCGCGCTCGGTGAAGATGCCGACAGTCCGTTCGCCGTCGACGATCAGCAGGGCGCCGATCCTTTTACTCGCCATCAACTGGCAGGCAACACGTACCGTGGTTTGCGGCGCCGCCGTCACCAGCGGACGGTCGGCAATGATTTCCAGCAAGGGGCGTGCAGTCATTTCGGGTCTCCTCATCGTTATGGGTCCGGGACATCGCGTCGCCGGCCGGCACTTGGCCACTGCCAGTCTGCCGCTGCCATATTGAGATTTTATGAAGCCGACCGCAAGCCGCTCAGGGCTTCAGTTCGTAGACCACACGGACGCGGGCGTCGGCCCGGCTCAACTCGACGAAGCCGATGCCACCGGGGCGTGCCGCCACCCATTTGATGACCTCTTCTGAGTTATCGAGGCGCGGCGGCGCCTGCATGCGCCCGGTGAAAATCTGCCGCGACCAGTAGGCGTTGATTTCGGAAACATCCTTGCCGACCAGCAGGCGATAGAACTGGGCGCGCTGCGGATTGCTGTCGACGAGATCGACCGGCTGCACCTCGGTGCCATTGAAAAACTGGCGATTGCGCCCGAAAAAGATGTTGATCACTTCGTTGCGCGTCATCGCCGCCACCCCACTGCGCGCGTTAACGACGACGACCAGTTCGGCCGTCGCCACCGCGCTGCCCAGACAGAGCGCGCCTATCAGCAGGAATCTCAGCCAGCGTCCGATCATGCGCTCAGAAAACAAAGTCCAGACTCAGCGAAAAGACGTTCATCCGCCCGTCCCATTTCGCCCGATCTTCACGTCGGTAAGGAAAGAGCGACGACGCCGAACCGCGCACCCCGTCCCATTGCGCCTTGAGCGCCACGTTGCGGGCGAGATCCCAGCGCACCCCGGCAAAAGCGGTATCCTGGTCGGAACGGGAATCCGCCATCACGTAATTCGCCACCGCGCTCGCCGTCAGTTGGCGCCGGTGCGAACGCACCGCCGAGTAACCCAGATAGGGCGTCCAGTCACCGAGCCGGTAACCGAACAGGAGATAGGCGGCGTCCGAACTTTCCAGGGCGCGCGAGCCCTGCTCGATGTGATTGACCATCAACTGCGCCTGCACCGGCCCCCGGTCATAGACCACGCCGAACGAGTAATAATGGGTTCGGGTTCCCTTCGCTTGCAGAAAATCGGCATCCGCCGCCGCCAGCACCATTCCTTTTCTTGCCAGCACCGGCGCCAGCGGCAGATCGTGCGCGAAGCGGATGTTGGCGTAGCTGCCGCGCAGCTGCCAGGGACCGGACTGGTACTCCAGATAGCCGCCAGCCATCGGCGAGTTGCTGATATCCCATTGTTCGCTGCTCAGCGGAATGCTGCCGCGCGACAGACCGTAAAACAACTTGCCGCGAACGATGCCCTCGCCAACCGGCAGGGTCAGCGCGACGTCGCCGCCATGGATGCTGTAGAAAGGCAGGTACCAGAAATAATCGCCAGGTGGCCGCACGGTCAGGAAGGAATAACCGACCCAGCGCGAATCGGCCAGCATGAAGAATTCGGTGCCCAGCCGCCCGACGCGCAGGCTCAGGTTCGGCGTCGGCTCGTACTTGACGAAGGCCCAGGCCAGTTGCGGCTGAAAGTTACGCTGCTGGCTGTAGCGACTGATCGCCTGCACCGCCACCAGCCACTGCGGCGACGCCTGCCAGTCGGCCTGCAGGCCGAGCACGCTGTCGGTCTTCGCCGTCCATTCGTCGGTCGCCCCGCGCGCCTGCGACAGGTCGCGGACAAACTCGACATCGTCGGTCGTCGTCCGCACCGCGCCCAGGGTACCAAAGCCACGCAGGCTGAAATTCCCGTCCTCTTCCGCCCGTAGACTGCCCGCGGCAAGCACCAGCGCACAGCCAGCCAGGAAAGCCACGACACATCGGCCGGCACCGGATCGATCACTGCGTTTCAGCATGAACATTTCTGGCGAAATCTCCCGGCCGGCTGACGGCCCGCTCGTTACTCGAGAACCCGGCGGCACGCCGCCGGACTGACCAAGCTCAAGCCTGGACGACCGCCGGCAGGGCGATCTGGTTGTCGGTACTGAATTGGTAATCCTTGAAGATGTGCTCGGCGCTCAACATCTGGTAGCTCCCGTCGGCCAGCTTGTGCGTGGTGTCCTTCAGGCGCCAGGTCAATTGACCGCAGGTCCAGATTTCAAAGTTGCGCATGTGCGTGCACAGACAGGTCTTGTCCATCACCTTGACCTTGCGCGCTTCCGGATGCAGCGCCACCTCGCGGTTGTAGGCGGTGATGTAGGAACACTTGCCGGCAGCGTCGAGCAGGTAACCGTAGGCTTCGCAGTTCGGCCGGATGCCGTCGCCGATGCCGGGGCTGGACTTGATCATGCGCATCGGGTAGCCGGTCGGCGAGATCTGGTTGACCTCGATGTCGTCCTCGGTCGCCTTGAAATACTCCTGCTTGGCCGCCGTCGGCAGGCCGCATTCCTCGGCCACCGTGAAGCGCGTCGCCACCTGGACGGCGGCAGCGCCGGCGTCGAGGAACTGCGCCGCGTCGGTGCCGGTGAAGATGCCGCCGGCCGGAATCACCGGAATATCGAGGTGTTCGTTCTTCAGGTACTGCATCACCTCGGCGACGATGGTCGCCAGGTCGTACTGCGCCCAATCCATGCCGAAGCCGAGGTGACCGCCGGCGAGCGGGCCCTCGACGACGACGAAATCGGGCAGGCGGTTGGTGCGCGAACTCTTCTTCAGGAACAACTGCAGGGCGCGCACGGAAGAAACGATGATGCCCAGCTTGGCATCGCGGAAGCGCGGGTGATCCTCGATCAGCGCGAAGGAACCGAGGTGCAGGCCGGCGGCCAGCGTGATGCCGTCGATGCCGGCGTCGAGCGCGGCCGACATGCGGACCTTGAGGGTCTCGCGCGGCGCGTTCATGGTCAGCTTTTCCATGCAGTTGATGAAGACCATGCCGCTGCCCTGCTTGCGCGTCATCGTCGCTTCGACGTGCAGGCGGGTCGCTTCTTCAAGACGGACGAGGTCGAACTTGACCGGCGACTTGTCCTCGTTGTTCACGTTGTACTTGTACAGCGCGAGCTTTTCCTTGACGTGCTTGGTGTCGTAACGGCGATCGGAAACGGTGTTGATCATCGCATCCGAGATATGGCCGACGCCACCAAGCCGGGCGGCCTCCAGTGCCAGGTCGGCGGTCGAAATATCGACCCCCATGCCGCCGATCATGATCGGAACCAGCTCGTGCTTGCCGAATCGCAAGCGGAAATCATCCACACGCTTCATCTTCATCCTTGGAAAAACCGCCCGTCACGATTCGTTCCCCTCGCTGACGGCTAAGCCCGTAATTTTACGCCAATGTCCCGGCGCCTGCTCGCCACCATCGGATAAATCAAAGAATCGACCACTGCCGCTTGGTAAAGTTGCCACGCTTTCCCCACCGGTATCCGCATCATGAGCTTCGCTTCCCATCCTCTCTGGCGGGTCGGCTTCCGCCCCTTCTTCCTCCTCGGCATGCTCGCTGGCGCCGTCCTGCCGATCACCTGGGCGCTGGTCTTCGGCGGCCATGCCGACCTCGCCGCCAGCCCGCTCGAGCCGCTGCGCTGGCACGCCCACGAGATGTTCTACGGTTTCGGCTGGGCGATTCTCGGCGGTTTCCTGCTCACCGCCAGCAAGAACTGGGTCAATGTGCGCGGCCACCACGGCGGCCGGCTGATTTTCCTCGCCGTCGCCTGGCTGCTCGAACGCACCACGCTGCTCTTTGGCGGCAACTGGCCGGTGGCGTTGCGCCTGTTCGGCGAACAGCTCTTTCTCGGCAGCATCGTCGTCCTGCTGCTGTGGACGCTGATCCGCCACCGCAACCAGGACAGCTACCGCGACAACCTCTTCTTCATCGTCCTGCTGCCGGCCTTCATCGTCGCCAAGACTTTGCTGCTGCACGGCGATTTCGCGGCCGGCACAACGATGACCCTGGCCCTGTTCCGGCTCGCTTTCCTGGTCATGCTCGAACGCACGCTGAGCCAGTTCATGCGCGCCGCCTTCCAGGTGGAAATCCGGCGGGACGCCCGGCTCGACTTGCCGATCAAGGGACTCGGCCTGCTGCTGGTGGCCGCCCCCTGCCTGCCCGGCGCGCTGGCTGCCGGCCTGGCGCTGGCGCTCGCCGCCCTGCTTCTGTTCCGCCTGCCCTCCTGGCAGCCGCAGCGCGCGCTGCGCCGGATCGACATCAGCATCATGTTCGTCGGCTACCTGGCGATCGCCGGCCAGCTGCTGCTTGCTGCCTGGGAACATTTCGCCGGCCCGGCCTGGGTCGGCACCCTGCCGACCCACCTGTTCACCTTCGGGGCGATGGGTTGCGTCATCCCGGCGATGATCGTCCGCATCGCCAAGGGACATACCGGGCGCAAGGTCAGTTTCGACGCCGCCGACCGCGGCGTCCTCTACCTGATGCTGGCGGCGCTGGCGATCCGCACCCTGCTGCCGCAACTAGCACCGTCGCACTACCTGCTCTGGATAGACGCCGCCGCCCTTTGCTGGCTGCTTGCCTTCGGCCTGCTCGCCTGGCGCTACGTGCCGCTCCTGCTGGCGCCGCGCATCGATGGCCGCGAACACTAATCAAAGCACGGCTTCAAACAGCTCCAGCTGCGGCGGGCCGAGGTAGAAATCGCGCGGCGACTGGCCGGCCTGCATGTGCGCCTTGCGGAAGGCGTCCGACTTCGTCCAGTCGGCAAAGGCCTGTTCCGATTCCCAGACCGTGTGCGAGGCGAACAGCGTGAACTGCTCGTTGCTGTCGCCGCGCAGCAGGTTGAAGGAGACGAAACCCGGCACCTCGTGCAGGTAGCTGTTGCGATTGCGCCAGTGGGCGACGAAATCGTCCTCCTTGCCGAGGGCGATGCGGAAACGGTTCATGGCGAGAAACATGCGGGACTCCGGTGGATGACGAAAGACTGCCTCAGTTTACCCCGGCCTGCTCCAGCGCCCGGAACATCGAGCAGCGGCGGAACACGTCCTCGCCCGCCGCCACCTGCTTCTGGCTGCAGTATTTGGCGACCAGTTTGGCCAGCCCCTTGATGTCGCGCCCGGACGCCTGCGGGAAGATGTCGGGCAGGCGGTCGAGCAGTTCCGGCGCGACGGCCAGGCCGAACTGCGCCGCCATCACCCCCCAGATTTTCCGGCGGTCGTCGCGGCTCGGCGCGTGGAAGCGGATCAGCGCAATGCAGCGCGAGACGATCGCCTCGTCGATATCATCAACGCGGTTGGTCGTCAGGAACAGCAGCCCGTTGAAATACTCCAGCACGCGCAGGAAGACGCCAACCACCGCGTTCATCGTGATGTTGTCGTCGCGCCGCTTGATGTAGACGTCGGCCTCGTCGATCAGCATCACCGCGCCCCAGCGCTGGGCGCGGGTCAGCACTTCCTTCAGCGTCTTTTCCATCTCCGCCACGTTCAGGCCGAGCTGGCCGGAATGCACGCGGTAGAGCGGGCGGCGGATGATCTCCGAATACACCTCGGCGGTCAGCGTCTTGCCGACGCCCGGTGGCCCGGCGCAGAGCACCGTCGTGCCGCCCGACTTGCCGGCGACGATGTCGTCCATCAGCACGTCCATCTCGGCGGTCAGGATGTCGATCAGGTCGGTCTGCTCCGGCGGCAGCACCAGCTTGTCCTTGAGTTCCGGCTGGTAGGCGTAGGGCGCCATATCGTCCACATGGACCCAGACGTAATGGTGCAGGTCGAGGTGGAACATCAGGATGAAGAAATGCACCGGCAGTTCGGTGAACAAGCCCTTGGCGATGCCGTCGCGGGTTTCCTCGACTTCCGCCTCTTCCTTGCCGGAAAGGCGCGAGTTGCGCTGCACGCGACGGACGAACTTGGCCAGGATGTCGCCGGTGGCGTCCATCGCCAGCACGCGCTCGCCGAGTATGCCCTCGTCGTTGACCAGGCGCGCCGGCGAACCGGTCGACGAGAGGACGATCTGGTCCTTGCGCGAATAATCGGTGTCGCGGTGCGTCGCCGTCGGGTTCTCGGCAAACCAGCCGGTGCCGCTGCCGGAAAACTGCGCGCCGTACTGCGCCCGCCACTCGAAATAGCGCGCCGCGCCCTCCTCGTAAGCCGCCAGCAAGGCCGGCGTTTCCTTGACGAAGCCCTTGCCGGCGAGGATTTCGGCCACCGTGTGGCCGGCGATGTCGGCGCCGGAAATGCGCAAGGTCGCCGTCGCCATCTTCGCCCGCGAGTTGGCCCGCAGTTCGAGGAAGATCTTGCCCGTTTCCTCTTCCGACGGCGGCGTGTAATCGAGCCGCGCCACCACCCAGGCCAGCGGCTTGCCGGTAATCGCCGCCGAGAACAGCCAGCCGCGTTCGCTGCCCTCGGCCAGGTAACGGGCGATGGCCGGCACCGCCATTTCCAGCTCCTCGGCTGCAAAGCGATGCCCGGTCTCGGCCAGCGCCGCACGCAGCGTCGCAATCTGCGCCGCCTGCGCGCGCAACTCGCGGTCGCCGGCCGCGTACTGCGCCTGCAGCAAGTCCAGTTCGACAGCTTCCAGCTGGGCGAAGGAAACCTCGACCCGGTTGCCGAAACGCAATTGCTCGCGCAAGTGCGCCAGGCGCGGAAAGGCTTCGAGCAGCGGTTCAATGTGGCGGCGTTCGATCGACAACTTCATCGGCGGATTCCCCGGAGAGTAGCTTGTCACTGCGTCAAGCCAGTTTCATGCCTTGCCGCTCGCCCGCCAAACACCCAAAAAATCATGCGCTTGCGCGCCGACGATTTTGTCGCACCTGCAACACGTGGGACAATCGCGCCCCGTTCCCGGAAAGATCACCATGCACCCGCGCAACAAGAATGCCGACGGCTACGACCTCGCCACGCTGACCGCGACCTCGGCCGCGCTCGCCAAATACCTGAAGACCACGCCGGCCGGCGAGCCGAGCATCGACTTCGCCAACCCGGCGGCGGTCAAGGCGCTCAACCGCGCGCTGCTCATGCACCACTACGGCGTCAAGGGCTGGGAGATTCCGGAAGGCTACCTGTGCCCGCCCATCCCCGGCCGCGCCGACTACCTGCACGCGCTGGCCGACCTGCTCGCCACCTGCAACAAGAAAGCCATCCCGACCGGCCCCGGCGTGCGCGCGCTCGACATCGGCACCGGCGCCAACCTGGTCTATCCGCTGATCGGCCACGCCGAATACGGCTGGTCCTTCCTCGGCGTCGACATCGACGAAGCGGCGCTCGCCAACGCCCAGAAAATCCTCGCCAAGAACCCGGAACTCGCCGGCAGCATCGAACTGCGCCACCAACCGGTCTGGGACAACATCTTCACCGGCCTGCTGCGCAGCGGCGAAAGCTTCGACGTCTCGCTGTGCAACCCGCCTTTTCACAACTCGCCCGACGAAGTCCTCGCCGTCAGCCAGCGCAAATGGAACAACCTGGGCAAACCCGGCGCCAGGAAGGGCAGCACCCAGCCGCGCCTCAACTTCGGCGGCGGCGGCACCGAACTCTGGTGCAACGGCGGCGAACGCGCCTTCGTCAAATCGATGATCGAGCAAAGCACGCAGATTCCCAAGCGCGTGCTGTGGTTCACCTCGCTGCTCTCGAAAGCCGACAACCTGGTGCACATCGAAGCCGCGCTGAAAAAGGCGAAAGTCGTCGAATCGCGCATCCTGCCGATGACCCAGGGCCAGAAACAAAGCCGCATCGTCGCCTGGACCTTCTGCGCCAACGGCGAACGGGAGAAATGGCGGCGGGAACGGTGGGCCAAGGCTGAAGCAATTGCCGCTGAAAACGGGGAAGGCCAGCCGGACGAAAACTGACGGCCGGCGCCGGATGGACGTGATGATATGCGAATAAAATCAATCAAAACATGTTGATTAATTTCAATTGAACATGTAGATTGTTTTCAGCAAAACATGGCGATCAATCACAACCCCGCAGGTACCCCATGGCGCGCCCCCGACTCACACCCCGACAAAAACTCGCTCGCGCCCTGACCGAACTGCACGGCGTACTCGGCGCCGACCGGGGCGTTGTGCGCGGGCCGCAACTGACCAACGCCAATCGCGTGCTGCTGCTGGAAACCGGCTACCTGCGTGAAATCCTCAAGGGCTGGTATTTCGTCTCCGACCCGACGGCCGAAGCCGGCGACACCACCCCGTTCTATGCAAACTTCTGGGAATACCTGGCGCGCTATCTCGGCGAACGCTTTGCCAGCGGCTATTGCCTGACCGCCGAGCATTCGCTGTTGCGGCACGCCCGGCAAACCGTGATCCCGGCCACGGTCAACGTCATGCTCGCCTCCAGCCAGAGCCAGGTGCAGGAACTGGCTTTCGGCCATACGATCGCCATGTTCCCCGGCAAATCCACCTTCCCGACGGAAAGCCAGACGCAAACCATCGACGGCCTACGCTGCATGAGCATCCCGCTCTGCCTGGTCAGCCTGCCGCCCCGGCATTTCGCCACGCACGGCCGCGAAATCCAGATCGTCATGGCGCAGTTGCAGGACCCAGGCCCGCTGGCCGCGCTGGTCGACGTCAACCGCGCCGGCCTGGCGCGCATTCTTTCCGCGTACCGCCAGGTCCAGCGAGGCGATTTCGCCGACGCGGTAATAAGCCAGCTTGCCGGCCTGGGCATCCAGCTCAAGACCGACGAAACCCCGTTTGCCGCCACACCAATCTACACCCTCGGGCAAGCGGGGCGCTCGCCGCTCTACGCCCGCATCCGCGCATTGTGGGAACAACACCGGGAAAGCGTGATCGCCTGCAGGCCGGACAACGCCATTCTCGACCTCAGCCCCGCCGATTACCTCACCCGGGTGCAGGCCATCCGCACCGAGGACGCCTACCACTCGCTGTCCATCGAACGTTACCGGGTCACGCCGGAACTGATCCGCAAGGTTGCCGATGAAGCCTGGGACCCGGTCAGCGACGCGTCCGATCAAAAACAGGTGGCGGCGATGGCCGCCAAAGGCTACCTGGACGCCTTCGAACTGGTACGCGATGCCGCAGCGCAGGCATACGCACAACGGACGACGGCCCCCGGCCTCTCGGCCCGGCTGTTCGCCACCCAGCACCAGACCTGGTACCAGAAACTCTTCGGGCCATCGGTCGATGCCGGCATCCTCACCGTCGCCGACCTCGTCGGCTATCGCCGCCAGCACGTCTTCCTGCGTGGCTCGCTGCACTCGCCACCGCACCACGACGCCGTCCTTGACGGCATGACGGCTCTGTGCGAATGCCTAACCGCCGAAACCGATGCCTTCGTGCGCGCCGTACTCGGCCACTGGCTATTCGGCTTCGTCCATCCGTACATGGACGGCAACGGCCGCACAGCACGATTCACCATGAACGTCCTGCTGGCCGGCGGCGGCTACCCGTGGACGGTCATCCGCGTCGACGACCGCGACGAATACATGCGCGCCCTTGAATCAGCGAGCGCAAACGACGACCTGACGGCATTCGCAGGGTTCATTGCGACGCAGTTGGCACGAGAGGCGGCTACAGCGAAGGCGCCTTCGTGAAATCTGCGGTTTCCGAAGTGTGCTGTGGTTCATCATGCGCCCGCATCTTCGGCTGTACCTTCTGGGTTAACGGGAAGCGGTACAGGTTCGGAGTGAGCAACGAACGTCAGCACAAGCTTTCGACACCGCCAAGCGGTCCACCTACGCTAGCAGTACCGCTCGCCAAGCCAGAAAGAGTATTTTTGAAGCCCCAATAAAATCTCTTTGATGACAAGCACGCAATAACAAAAATTTATCAAACAGAGTCCAGTTATGCCCACTTTGACAACAGCACAACACTCCATCAGGAAGAACGTTGAATTACTGAAGCAACAGCAACAAATCCAACACCCCGTGTATCATGTGGAAGCATTACCAAACCAGCGTGATCATACTTGCTCATTTTATCTTTAACAGGCTTCTTTCCTTGCACCTCACTACGAGTACGCCCATTCCGATAAACGTCAATTTCTTGAGTGCCAGAAAAAATATTAACAATATCCGACTTTATATCATCAATACCCCCCCTATTCTCAACCGGCGTCACTCTTGTCATCAGAAGCATTACACGAAAAAAACCAGCACTATTTTTTCGTCTAACACGACTCCAGTTCCCCGTAGATTTCTGAAAATCCCGAAACCCAACACTAATAAGCGAACTAGCACTTCCGCGCCCTCCATTACCAACAAAAATAGTTTCAATTTTGTCTATAGGCATATGCTTACGCGCCAACTTGCCTTCAACATGAAATTGATGTTGATTCATGTACAACCAGAGATCTAACCTTCCAAAAAATGACGATTTCGCATCCTTTGCAACCGGGCGCTCAACTGCACTAAGAGCATCTTTATTATCGCGATGAATAGCCCCCGCCAAAGAGGCGATGCACATTTGCTCCGTCCCAACGCAAAACAAGGCCTCACCACCCACAAAAATCTCCGAACTAACATCTTCATAAAAATCAAGATATTTCCCCCAACTCTGAAGAGCTGACACTAGCGTATCTAATTCGGGAGATTCGTTGCTCGAATTATTAATAGCAAAAGCCTCGTATATATAAATCAAACCATTCTTTCTCACAGCCAATCCCCTAAACAAAAATTAAATTATACAAAACAGAAAAAGGACAATATTTTTATTACCCCCCCTGCGCAGATTCTATACGTAGGCATATCTGTTCACGCAACCGATCCGGCAACACAATATAAATTTGGCCACAATGCCCCAACAACCACAAAGTCAACTGCCAGTTATCCCGAACCCTGACTTCAAGCTGACGCCAGCCATCGCAATCTGACTCAGACAACTTTTGATCCGGGCCGAGCGGTGTTTCTTCGAGAATTCGTCCCAGCTTACTAGCCACCCTGGCTTTCAGCAAAATCCATTCCCCCGAGCCAAAATTCCCCTGACGTTCCAGGTACTCGGCCAGCGAAAACCCCGTCGGACGGGTTGCGGGAAGATGCTCCCGCTTCACTGAACTGAAGCGATGCAAGGCGAAAATCCGGGGATCTTCGTAGCCGTTGCACACCGCCACCAGATACAGCGACGGCTCGCGCACCATGAGGCCCAGTGGGTGCAGGACTCGCTCGCCTTCCTCTCCATTGATATTGCGATACACCCCGCGAAATTGCTCGCCGGCAATCAGGGCCCGATGCACCACCTGAATGACTTCTGGATTGATCTTCGGCGGCAGCATGGGCTGTGCCGGAACAACGACGCCCACCATGTCGCTCCAGTTGGCGACACCGTTCTTCTGCTGCAGGTTGAGTGTTGCTTCCGCGCGCTCGAACAATTTGCCCAGTGCGCCGGAGAGGGTAGCCGGTAGCGCCTGCTTCAGATACCGGGAAACCAAGACGAGAGACAGGGCTTCGGGTATCGACAGACCGGTTTCCGGTGTCGCGTCACGGGCAACCCAGCGGTAGCCGTACTCGACCCCTTTGCGGGGACGGCCGCTTGGGTCCTCGTCGGTATGACACTCAAGCTCCGGGTGTATCCCGATCAACGCGCGAAGGTCACGTAGTACGTGGTGCTTCTGGACATCGAAGCCCTGACCGCGCAAATCCGCCAACAGATCACGCTGGGTCACCCAACTGCGGGTTTTACTTAGACGCCGTACCGCGTCGAGTATCAGGTTGCGACGCTGGTTGGTGGCAATGGCGGGTTGTTCTGGCATGGCAATCCGAAAATTTGAAGCTGATTTCATTCGGCAATTCGTCCAGTTACAGGAATTGCCAGTCTGCCGGCGAGTGTGACAGTTTGACTCCCGCCTGCACTGCCAGCGCAACAGAAATGCCGCGTCGCCAGTGCTACACAAAATGTTACACCTACCCGGATGATGATCTACATCGTCATCAGAGAGGTGAAGCAAATGGAAGAAGCCGACTACCCGGCTGTCGCGCTGGTCGCCTGCGGTTTAGCAGGGATTGTGATGTCCTTGGACGTTGAAGGGAAACGCTACGGCATCGACAGGATCGTCGCCATCGACACCAGCGACAGAGCCTTGAATGCCTTCCGGAATGCCAATCAGAAAATCATGATCGGGGAGCGGGCGGCCGGAAAACCGAAAACAGCCGAACAAGTCCGCAAACTTGCCGGCAAACATCAATCGACGATCCAACAAGCACTAGATGGCATGCAACTGGTCATCATAGTAGGCGGAGCGGCAGGCTTTGCTGGCGGAACCCTGGCTACGCTGGTGGCAGAATTTGCCCAGCGCAACGGAAGCCTGGTACTAGCCCTAGTGTCATGGCCCTTTCCTTACGAGCCTCGGCAACGCCGTCGCCAGGCACTGATCACACTCGGCTCCCTGATCAAGCATGCGAACAGCGTGTTATTAACCCGGCAAATATATAGGGCGTTTGTGGTATGATATTGGCATGGATAAAGAAGACGCCCGCAAGCTCAGTCCAGAGCAACAAAAGGAGAAGCGCAAGATAGCGCTTCGCATGCGAATGAAC
>NZ_JAYREB010000007.1:0-5921 GCF_041909095.1 Azonexus sp.
GGAAGCGCGACTGGCCGAGCCGGGCGTCCGGCGACACCAGGTCGATGACGTACTCGAAACCGCCCGACAGGCTCTCCCGACCCCACCAGCATTCGACTTCCAGCTGCGGCATCCCCTCGTCCCGCCAGGACAGCGCATACAGGCGCGTGTCGCTCGAGAACAGGTTGCGCACGAGGTTGGTTGGCATAGCTTCTTACGCCGAAAAATTAGCGTATCAGAATATGCCTATGGTCTTGGTTTTGCAATGCCGCAATTGACATAGCGCAATTGATGCAAGGCAATTGATTCAGGACACCCATTGCGCTGGCTGATTCAGCCAGCGCTTGGTGGCGGCTTACTTGGCCCAGGCGTCGGCCTGCACCGTCGCGTCGTCGCGCCAGGCGGCGCGGGCGGTCTGGTTGGCCACCCAGTTGGGCAGGAAGGTGTAGGCCTCGTCGAGCAGGTGCGGCGTGTGGCGGCCCGGCGAGTAGCGCAGCGCGCGCTCGTAGTATTCGCGCAGCGCCGGGCGGAAGTTCGGGTGCGCGCACTTGTCGATGATCACCTTGGCGCGCTGCTTCGGTGCCAGGCCGCGCAGGTCGGCCAGACCCTGTTCGGTAACGATGACCTGGACGTCGTGCTCGGTGTGGTCGACGTGCGAGACCATCGGCACGATGCAGGAAACGGCGCCGTTTTTGGCCGACGACGGGGTCATGAAGATCGAGATGAACGCGTTGCGGGCGAAGTCGCCGGAGCCGCCGATGCCGTTCATGATCGAGGTGCCCATGATGTGCGTCGAGTTCACGTTGCCGTAGATGTCGGCCTCGATCAGCCCGTTCATCGCGATGACGCCGAGGCGGCGGATCACTTCCGGGTGGTTGGAGATTTCCTGCGGGCGCAGGATGATCGAATCCTTGAAACGCGGCAGGTCGGCGTTGAGTTCTTCGAGCGCTGCCGGGCTCAGTGAGAACGAGGTGGCCGAGGCGCAGGTCAGCTTGCCGCACTTGATCAGGTCGAGCATGCCGTCCTGCAGCACTTCGGTGTAGGCGGTCAGGTTCTCGAACGGCCCGTCCTGTAGGCCGGCCATCACCGCGTTGGCGACGTTGCCGACGCCGGATTGCAGCGGCAGCAGGTTGGCCGGCAGGCGGCCTTTCTTCACTTCGTGCTGCAGGAAGTCGAGGATGTGGCCGGCGATCAGCTTGGAATTCGCGTCCGGCGGCGTGAACGGCGAGTTGCGGTCGGCCTTGTTGGTTTCGACGACGGCGATCACCTTGTTGATGTCAATCTTGTAATAGGGGTCGCCGATCCGGTCGTCGGTCTTGAGGATGGGGATCGGTTTGCGGTGCGGCGGCAGCGCGGTGCCGTAGTAGATGTCGTGCATGCCTTCGAGATGCGGGTTCTGCCAGGCATTGACTTCGAGGATGATCTTGTCGGCCTGATCGAGCCAGGTCTTGTTGTTGCCGACCGACGACGAGGGGATCAGGCGGCCGTCTTCCAGAATGCCGGCGACTTCGACGACAGCGACGTCGAGTTTGCCGAGGAAGCCGCCCCAGACGAACTGGGCGACGTGCGACAGGTGGATGTCGATGTATTCCATCTCGCCGGCGTTGATCCGCTTGCGGCAGGTCGGGTCGGACTGGTAGGGCAGGCGCATCTCGACGCCATCGACCATGGCCAGCGCGCCGTCGAGTTCGGGCGCGGTCGAGGCGCCGGTCCACACGCCGATCTTGAATTTCTTGCCATGCAGGTTGGCATCCATGATGCGCTTGGCCAGCGTGGACGGCACCGCTTTCGGATAGCCGGCGCCGGTGAAGCCGCTCATGCCGACGTTGACGCCGGAAGGAATCAGGGCGGCGGCCTCTTCGGCGGACATGATCTTGCCGCGCAGGTGGGGACAAAGGATGCGGGAGGAAACGTTGGTCGTCTGCATGTTCGTTGGTGAGATACGGATAGCCAAAAAAAAGCCCGCACAAGGCGGGCTCAAGCCCACAACTCAAGGGCGCGTGATGCTCAGAGGAGACTGAGGCATGAGGGTGAAACCGCCATCGCGCATGCGCCATGCCAGCTTCGAAATACCGTGTCGCCCACAGGGGCGGCCCAAAACTGTCGAAAACTCGATGGGGCGCAACAATACGGACCGGCTTGCCGGGCGACAAACGACACTTTATGATGCGACGGAATAGAAAAACTTAATCGTCCGTGGCCTATCGTTTACCTCCCCTGCCGGCCTTGCGCGCTTTTGAAGCGGCAGCCCGCCATCTCAGCTTCAAGCAGGCGGCGGAGGAACTGCACGTGACGCCGGCGGCGATCAGCCAGCAGATCCGCCAGCTCGAGGACTACCTGGGGGTGGCGCTGTTTCGCCGCCTGACCCGGGCGATCGAATTGACCGCGGCCGGCGCCGCCATGCTGCCCGAGCTACGGCGCGGCTTCGATTGTCTGGCGGCGGCCGTCGATGGCACGCGTAGCGGCGACGATGGCGTGCTGACCATCCACGCCCCGCCCAGTTTCGCCTCGCGCTGGCTGGTGCCGCGCCTGCCGCGTTTTGCCGCCGCTCACCCGGGCATCGCCCTGCGCCTGTCGAGCGGTGACGATACCGTCGACCGCGACGGCGACACCGGCTGGATCAGCCCGGTCGACCCGCGCAGCGCCGATTGCGAGGTGGCCATCCGCTACGGTCGCGGCGGTTATCCCGGCCTGCGCGTCGAGAAGATCTTCGCGCCGGATTACGTGCCGGTATGCAGCCCGCGCCTGCCCAGCTCGGACAAACCGCTGGCGGCGCCGGCCGACCTGCGCCACCACCCGCTGATCCACGACGAGACGATCAGCGACGAGGACCTGCCATCCGGCTGGCAGCAGTGGCTGGCGCAAGCCGGCGTGCCCGGCGTTGATGCCGGGCGCGGCCTGCGTTTCTCGAACGCCATCCTGGCCGTCGAGGCGGCGCTCGACGGGCAGGGCGTGGCGCTTGCGCTGTCGCCGCTGGTCGAGGCCGATGTCGCCGCCGGCCGCTTGATCCGGCCGTTCGCGCTGCGCATCCCGTCGCCCTATGCCTACTGGCTGGCAATGCCGGAGGTACTGGCCGGCCGGGCATCGGTGGCCGCTTTCCGGGCCTGGATCCTGAGTGAAGGGGTTGCTGGAACCTGAATCCTTTGTGTTTGCCCGGGCAGTTTGTAGCGACAAAATGTAATAATATAACATTACATTTTCCCGCTCGCTCTGCCTTGCCCGCTCCGCGTCGTTTCGCCCTCGTCCTGCTGCTTTGCCTGGCCCCGCTGGTCGCGCTGCTGCACGAGCTCGCCCATGCCCGGGACGATGTCGGAGAAGTGGAAACCTGCGCCATCTGCCTGGTCGCGCATGTGCTGGCGGCAGCGCTGCCGCCAGCCAGCTTGCCCATTGGTGTGCCGCCGGTGTCTTGCGCGGTGTTGACATGGATACGCGCGACGGTGCTGCGGGCTGAAGCGCCGCAGCCGACACAGCGCGGACCGCCGACCGCCTGAAATCCCCTTCCCGTGTTTCGCCGTCCGCTGTGCAGTGTGCTCAGCGGCGGCCCCGTGTCGATTTCAGGAGTCACCCATGTTGCAGAAACCCATCGCTCTGGCCTTGCTGGCCGCCTTTTCCTGCGCCGCGCCGGCGGCCGAGGATGCCGAGCTGGCCGCCATCCGCAGCCAGCTCGCCGAACTGAAGAAGAATTACGAGCAGCGCATCGCCGCGCTCGAAGACAAGCTGGCGCAGAGCCGCGCCCAGGCCGAGAAACCCGCATCCGTCGCGGCGGCGGCCGAGGCGCCGCGTCTCGGTACCCCGGCCGGCGGCTTCAATCCGGAAATCTCGCTGACCCTGCAGGGCCAGTACAAGTCGATGAAGGACATCGACGAGCGGGCGATCGCCGGTTTCTGGCCGGCGGGCGGGCACGACCACGAAAGCGAAGGGATCAAGGGCGTTTCGAAGCGCGGTTTCTCGGTCGACCACACCGAGCTGATGCTGGCCGCCAACGTCGATCCCTACTGGCGCGGCCAGGCGATCCTGGCGGCGCTCGACGGCGAGGTCGAAGTCGAGGAGGCCTGGTTCCAGTCGCTCGGCCTCGACCACGGCATCGGTCTCAAGGGCGGGCGTTTCCTGTCCGGCATCGGCTACCAGAACGAACAGCACCCACATGCCTGGGACTTCGCCAGCACGCCGCTGATGTACCAGGCCCTGTTCGGCGAGCACGGCAGCTACGCGCAGGACGGGGTGCAGTTCAAGTGGCTGGCGCCAACGCCGATCTGGCTCGAATTCGGCGCCGAAGCCGGGCGCGGCGCCAACTTCCCGGGCTCTGACCGTAACCAGAACCGCGCCGGTGCCGGCGCCCTGTTCGTGCATCTGGGGGACGATGTCGGCAGCTCGCATAGCTGGCGCGCCGGTTTGTCCTACCTGCATACCCGCGCCCGGGAGCGCGAGGCGGAGGTGCATGACGCCAACGACGTGCATGGCGACGCCTCCTTTACCGGCCGCAGCCGGACCTGGCTGGCCGATTTCGTCTGGAAATGGGCGCCCGACGGCAACCCGAAGTACCGCAACTTCAAGTTCCAGACCGAGTATTTCCACCGTGACGAGCGTGGCGATATCGGTTGCGTTTCCGACGAGGCGGGGGCGGCCTGCGACGGTACGCGCGACAGCTACCGCAGCCGGCAATCGGGTTGGTATGCGCAGGCGGTCTACCAGTTCACGCCGCACTGGCGTGCCGGCCTGCGTCACGAGCAGCTCGATTCGGGCAGCCTGCGCATCGGGGCCAACGCGCTCGCCCAGCTCGGCGACGAGAACCTGATGTTCGCCCGCTACCGGCCGAAGCGCAGCGCGCTGATGCTCGATTACAGCTGGAGCGAGTTTTCCCGCGTCCGTCTGCAGTACGAGCGCGACCGCTCGATGCCTGGCGTCACCGACAACCAGTTCACCGTCCAGTACATCATGAGCCTCGGTGCCCATGGTGCGCACAAGTTCTGAGGAAACGTCATGCGCAGATTGATCGTATTGCTCGCCGCCCTCGCCAGCCTGCCGGCCTGGTCGGCGCTCGAGGTGTTCGCGACGGTGCCGGAGTGGGGGGCGCTGGCGCGCGAAATCGGCGGCGAGCGCGTCGCCGTCTTCGTCGCCACGAGCGCGCTGCAGGACCCGCACCGGATCGAGGCGCGGCCGTCGCTGCTCGCCCGAGCCCGCCGTGCGCAACTGGTTGTCGCCACCGGCGCCGAACTGGAAGCCGGCTGGTTGCCGGTGGTCCTGCGCGAATCCGGCAATGCCGCGGTGCAGCCGGGACGCGACGGCTATTTCGAGGCGGCAGCGCTGGTTGAGCGGCTGGAGGTGCCAAGCGTGCTCGACCGTGCCCACGGCGACGTGCATGCCGCCGGCAATCCGCACGTCCATCTCGATCCGCACCGCCTGCTGCGTATCGGCGAGGCGCTGGCCGAGCGGCTGGCGCGCGTCGATCCGGCGAATGCCGCCGCCTACCGCGCCGGCTTCGCCGATTTCGCCGGCCGCTGGCGGAGCGCGATTGGGCGCTGGGAAAAAGCCGCCGCGCCACTGCGCGGGGTGCCGGTGCTGGTCCATCACGGCTCCTTCGCCTACCTGACGTACTGGCTGGGCATGCCGGAAATCGGCACACTCGAACCCAAGCCCGGCGTTGAACCGAGCAGCGGCCAGCTCGCCGCGCTGCTCGAACGGCAGCGCGCGCGGCCGGCGCGCCTGGTCCTGCGCGCCGCCTATCAGCCGGCGGCGCCGAGCGAATGGTTTGCCAGCCGCGCCGCCATCCCGGCCCTGGTCCTGCCCTATACCGTCGGCGGATCGCCGGCGGCGCAGGACCTGTTCGGCCTCTTCGACGACAGCATCGCTCGTCTGCTGCAAGGGCTGCGGTGAATCCGCCAGTGCTCGTTCTCGACGGCGTCGTCGCCGGCGGGCCGCCGCCGGCGCCGCGCCCCGGCGAC
>NZ_JAYREB010000007.1:5931-183001 GCF_041909095.1 Azonexus sp.
GGCGGGCGGGGGGGGGCCGCCGCCCCCCCCCCCCCCGCGCCCGGTCGACCTGCGGCTCGCCGGCGGCGGGGTTGTCGGTCTGAGCGGCGCCAACGGTGCCGGCAAGAGCACGCTGCTGGCTGCGATTGCCGGTCGGGCGCGGGTCTTCACCGGCCACCTGGCGGTCGCCTCGGGGGTTCGCGTCGCCCTGCAGACGCAGGAGGTGCCGCCGCTCACCGGCCTGCCGCTGGCCGGCCGCGAGTTGCTCGCCCTGACCGGCGCCGGCAGCGCCGGCCTGCCGTCCTGGCTGGCGGGTTGCCTGGATCGGCGTCTCGACCGCCTGTCCGGCGGCCAACGCCACTACCTCGCCCTGTGGGCGGTGCTGCAGGCGCCGGCCGACCTGCTGTTGCTCGACGAGCCGACCAACAACCTCGACGCCGCCGGTGTCGCCCATCTCGGCCAGGCCCTGCGGCAGCGTGCCGCCGCCGGCTGCGCCATCCTCGTCGTCAGCCACGACGCCGCCTTCCTCGCCGCGGCTTGCGACGCGGTGATTCGCCTGGAAGCGCCCGATGTTCCCTGAACTGTTCGCCATTCCCTTCCTGACCGGCCTTTGCCTGGCGGTTTTACTGCCGCTGGTTGGCTGCTACCTGCGCCTGCGCGACGAATGGCTGGCGGCGCTCGCCTACGCCCACGTCGCCGCCGGTGGCGCGCTGCTCGCCATGCTGGCCGGCGTGCCGCCGTTCGCCGGCGGCGTTGCCGCTGCTGCCACCGCCGGCCTGGTCAAGGAGCCGCTGGCCGCCCGCTTGCCGGCGGCCGCGCTCTTCCCGCTGTTGTTGCTTGCTGGTTGGGCCGTCGGCATGCTGGTCGCCGCCAACCATCCGCTCGCCGAGCGCGTCGGCAGCGCGCTTTTCGACGGCCAGCTCTATTTCGCCGACGCTGCTCGTTTGGCCACCGTCGTCGCCGGCACACTGGCCTGCCTGCTCCTCCTGCGTCGCCTCTCGGGCTCCCTGCTGCTCAGCCGGCTTTATCCGGATCACTTCCGTCTGCGCGGCGAAGCCGGCTGGCCGGTGCATGGCGGTTTCGATCTGCTTGCTGCGCTGGCGTTGGCCCTGGCGACGACGACCCTGGGCGTGATGGCCACCTTTGCCCTGGTCTTCGTTCCGCCCTGGTTCGCCTTCCGCCGCGCCAGGGACTGGCGGCGTGGCTTGCGTCTGGCCTTGCTCGTCAGTATCGGCGGCTATATCGCCGCCTTCGCCATGGCCCTGTGCTTCGACCAGGCTTTCGGGCCGGTGCTGGCGATCCTGCTGGTTTTGCTCGGTCTTGCGGGGTGATGCCGCTCGAAACGGAGCGCCGCAAGCTGGTTATTCAAACAGATTTGGCACCAATGGATGTCGTTTATTGGCAATTTATTGCCAATGAGATAGTACATCGGGCTATATGAACTTGAATGGCATGCCTGGCGCGAGTAACATTTCCGGCTTTTCCATCCGAGGTAAGAAAATGCAACGCTCTGTCTGGCTATCAATCCTTGCGGCTTCCCTGTTCACCTTGTCCGGTTGCAAGACCACCGGCGCTGGCGCTGGCGGCGAGATGTCGGCGAGCAGCGCCATCGATATCGGTTCGTCGGTGGTTGCCGTGGCCAGCCTGAGCGATGCCGAGATGCTCGAACTGGGCAAGCGCACCGCCGCCAACGAAGATCAGCGTAACCAGATCGCCACGCCGCGTAGCAAATATGCCAAGCGCCTGCAGAAACTCACCGCGAACTGGACCAAGATCGATGCCGTCAATCTCGATTTCAAGGTTTACATCAAGAAGGACGTCAACGCCTTTGCCGTGCCGAATGGTTCGATCCGTGTCTATTCCGGTCTGATGGACAAGTTCACCGACGACGAACTGCGCTACGTGTTGGCGCATGAAATCGGCCATGTCATGCTCGGCCATTCCAAGAAGGCGCTGCAACTGGCGCACGCCAGCTCGGCCGCCCGCCAGGCTGCCGCCAGCAGCGGCAACGGCGCAGTGGCGGCGATTGCTGCGTCGGAACTCGGCGCGATGGGTGAGGCGCTGATCAACGCCCAGTTCTCGCAAAAGCAGGAAAACGAGGCTGACGATTACGCCGTCGACTACCTGGCCAAGCAGAAACTGAAGAATGCCGGCGCCGTCACCGCGCTGCGCAAGCTGGAAAAACTCTACGGCAACGAGCGGAGCGCCTTCTCCAGCCACCCGGCACCGGGCGAACGTGCCAAGCGCATGGAGCAGCGGGTCAAGGCGAAGTAAGCCAGCGATCGCAACAGGAAAGAAAAAGGGCGCCGGCATCGGCGCCCTTTTTTTGCGCTTGGCCGCTTGCGGCTCAGAGCAGGAAGTCGGCCAGCGTCAGCGAGGAGACGCCGCTCAACTCAATGGAGAATTCCGCTGCGGCGTCGCCATCGGTGTTGCCGTACAGGATGCCGGCCGAGAAACGCAGTTGGCCCGGCTCGTCGAAGCTGGCGCGGCTGGCGATCAGTGCGCTGAACGACTGGTTGCCGTCGCTCGTGCGGTCGGCATCGATCGCCGAAAGATCGATGCGGTCGCGGCCGCGCGTGAAGTCGACGATCTGGTCGCGGCTGCTGCTGGTGATTCCCGATTCGGCGGCGACCTCGAAAACGAAACGGTCGTTGCCGGCGCCACCGGTCAGGATGTCCTTGCCGCTGCCTCCGACCAGGATGTCGTTGCCGGTACCGCCGTAAAGCGTGTCCTTGCCGCTGCCGCCGAAGATCAGATCGTCGCCCTGGTCGCCGTAAAGCTTGTCCGCGCCGTCGTATCCCAGCAGCCTGTCGTTGCCGGCGCCACCGCGCAGGGTGTCGTTGCCGGTCTGCGGGCCGTTGTTCGGATTGACGATGGCGGTTACCGCGGCACCGGCCGCCGCCACCTTGCCCCAGGACTCGGTGTCGGGATAGAGGTAGAGCGGCAGCAGCAACTGACCGCCGTGGGCCGTCGCCAGTTCGGCCTGGGCCGAAAATTGCGAGGACAGGGAGTCCCACGGGTTGCCGTCGGCGCCGTCTTCAGTGACGTAGACATAGCCGGCGCCCTGGGCGAAGAGCTGGTCCGCGTTGGCCAGTACCGATGCGGCGGGAACCTCGTATTCCAGCCCGGCGATCTTCTCCGGGCCGTAACCCAGGTCGCGGCCGGTGGCGATCGACGACGAGACGTCGCCGGCATCCTCGCCGACCACGGTGACATCGGCCAGCGCCAGGTAGGCGCTGTCTTCCGGCAGGGTGCCCGGGTTGAAGATGACCTTCAGGCCGAGGCTGTGCGCGTAGTCGACCACTGCCTGGTAGGTGGCGAGATCATCGTGGCTACCCGAGACCTCGTCGATGAAAACCGAAGTCATGCCGGCGAAATTTTCCTTCATCAGCCAGATGTCCTGGTTGATTTCCTGTGCCGAGCGCTTGCCGTAGCTGGAATAAACGTAGCCGCTGACGCCAACGCCGTTGGCCGCCAGATTGGCGACCGCATTGGTATAGGTTGCCCCTGAGCGTCCGCCGACGATCAGGTCGTTTTCCGCCGTGCCGGTCTTGCTGTCCTTCCCTTCACCACCAAAGATGATTGCCATTGTCCTGCACTCCAAGTCAGAGGCGGCGAGTTTAACCGCTTGCTTCTGGAATGCCTATGGGATTAATTTGGCTCAAGCCTTGACGTGTAGTCCGCACTCCTTGGATTCCGGCGTCACCTGTCTCCGGCCGCCCCTGCGGGGCTTAACATTCGCTGCGCGAAGTTAGCCTGCGACGAAATGCCGACTTACGAGGTGGCCTTCACATGAAGGCCACATTCTTTGGTGTCGGCATTTTCCCACCACCAGCGGCCGGCGCGGATGTCTTCGCCGAGCGAAACGGCGCGGGTGCAGGGGGCGCAGCCGATGCTGGGGTAGAACTTGTCGTGCAGGGCGTTGTAGGGCACGGCGTTGTGCTTGATGTAGGTCCAGACTTCCTTCTCGCTCCAGGCAGCGAGCGGGTTGAATTTTTCCAGACCGTTGCCTTCGTCGTATTCCTGCGTTGCCAGCTGGCCGCGGGTGGCTGCCTGTTCGGCGCGCATGCCGGTGATCCAGGCGCGCTTGCCGGCCAGTGCGCGGCGCAGCGGTTCAACCTTGCGTGCGTAGCAGCAGGCCTTCCTGAGCGTCACCGAGTCGTAGAAAGCATTGATGCCGTGCTGGCGGACAAAACTTTCGACTTCCTCGGCCTGCGGGAAGTAAATCTTCAGTTTCAGTCCGTAGTGCTGGTCGACCTTGGCCATCAGCTCGTAGGTCTCGGCCGGCAGGCGGCCGGTGTCGAGGCTGAAGATCTCGATCGGCAGCTTGGCCTTGACGATCAGGTCGGTGAGGACCATGTCCTCGGCACCGAGGCTGTTGGCGAAGGCGGCCGGCGACCACGCGCCGGCGATGTCGGCGAGCAGTGCGCGCGCGATGTCCGCCTTGGCGGCGGTGCTGGCGGCGAGTTCGGGGGTGATGTTGAGCAGGGCTGGCGTCATGGCTGGCGATCTTGTCAGGCGGTGCGGCGACGGAAATAGGGTTCGGGCTGGTCGGTCGAGCCCTGATAGGTGGCGGAGAACGGCGTAAAGCCCTGGTCGATGGCGTAGACCGCGTTCTTGCCGTCCTTCAGCGCGTAGCTGTCGAAGCCGACGCGCTTCATGAAGAAGAGCTGGTCGTGCAGCACGTCGCCGACGGCGCGCAGTTCGCCCTGGTAACGGTAACGCTGGCGCAGCAGGGCGGCGGTCGAATAGCCGCGGCCGTCGACAAATTTCGGGAAATGCACGGCGACGACGACGAAGTAGTCGAGGTCGGCAGCAATCTCCTCGACCTTGTCGTCGGGCAGCAGCAGGAGGCCGATGCGTTTGTGGCAGGAGACGATCTCATTCTTGCGCGCCAGCCAGACGGCGAGCGGGAAGATGACGTTGCCGGCGGGTAGGGCGACGGCTTCCGGCGTTTCGCCTTCGTCCAGGGTCAGCGTCGTCCATGGGTCGGCGGCGAGTGCGCCCTGCTTGATCAGTTGTGCCATGTTATGCGGCCTCCTTTTGCTTGGCCTTGCCGTGGGCGCGGCCTTCGTACACGCGGTTCTTGAACGGGTCGATGCCGATCCGGTCGAAAGTGTCGATGAAACGCTCGTCGGGGTGACGGCTTTCCAGGTAGACCTGAATGATCTTCTCGACCACGTCCGGCATTTCGCCGGCCGAGAACGAGGGGCCGATCACCTTGCCGAGCCTGGCGTCGTTGCCTTGACGGCCGCCCAGCGTGACCTGGTAGAACTCGTCGTTGTTCTTGTCGACGCCGAGCACGCCGATGTGGCCGACGTGGTGGTGGCCGCAGGCGTTCATGCAGCCGGAGATGTTGAGGTCGATCTCGCCAATGTCGAACAGGTAGTCGAGGTCGTCGAAACGCTGCTGGATGGCGGTGGCGATGGGGATCGACTTGGCGTTGGCGAGGTCGCAGAAATCGCCGCCCGGGCAGCAGATGATGCTGGTCAGCAGGCCGATGTTCGGCGTTGCCAGACCGGCGGCCTTGGCCTGTTGCCAGACGGCGTGCAGGTCGGCGAGGCGGACGTCGGCGAGGATGACGTTCTGCTCGTGGCTGATGCGCAGCTCGCCGAAGCTGTAGCGGTCGGCGAGGTCGGCGACGACTTCCATCTGCTCGGAAGTAATGTCGCCCGGCGCGACGCCGTGCGGCTTCAGCGACAGCGTCACTGCCGCGTAGCCGGGCACCTTGTGCGGCTGCGTGTTGCGTTCGACCCAGCGGGCGAAGGCCTTGTCCTCGACGATCTTGGCCTGATAGCCGGCGTCCACCGTGGTGATCTTTTCGTAGGCCGGGGCACCGAAATGTGCCGCGACGCGCTCGTACTCGGTCTGCGTGATGGTTGCCGGGCCGTCCTTGGCGTGCGCCCATTCGGCTTCGACCAGCTTGGCGAATTCCTCGACGCCGAGCGCCTGCACCAGGATCTTGATACGCGCCTTGTAGGCGTTGTCGCGGCGGCCGAAGCGGTTATAGACGCGGAGGATCGCCTCGCAGTAGCTGAGGATGTGCTGCCAGGGCAGGAAGTCGCGCACCACCTGGCCGCGGATCGGCGTGCGGCCGAGGCCGCCACCGACGATCACGGAGAAGCCGGTGACGCCGTCGACCACCTTGAGATGCAGGCCGATGTCGTGGAACCAGGTGACCGCGCGGTCTTCCTTGGTGCCGGAAATGGCGATCTTGAACTTGCGCGGCAGGAAGGCGAATTCCGGGTGGAAGGTGGTCCACTGGCGGAGGATTTCGGCGAGCGGCCGGGGATCGATGATCTCGTCGGCGGCGACGCCGGCAAACTGGTCGGTGGTGATGTTGCGCAGGCAGTTGCCCGAGGTCTGGATGGCGTGCAGGTCGACCTCGGCCAGTTCGGCCAGGATGTCGGGCACGTCGGTCAGTTTCGGCCAGTTCAGCTGCAGGTTGTGGCGGGTGGTGAAGTGGCCGTAGCCGCGGTCGTACTTGCGGGCGACGTGGGCGAGCTGGCGCAGTTGCGCCGAATTGAGCATGCCGTAGGGCACGGCGATACGGAACATCGGCGCGTGGCGCTGGATGTAGAGGCCGTTCTGCAGGCGCAGCGGGCGGAACTCGTCGTCGGTCAGCTCGCCGGCCTGCCAGCGGCGGACCTGGTCGCGGAACTGCTCGACCCGGTCGAGGATCAGCTGGCGGTCGATGGCGTCGTATTTGTACATGGCGTTCTCTTGGGGGTGAATCAGGCGAAGACCAGCTTGCTGCCGATCAGCACGAGCATGGAGGCGAGGATGCGGCGCAGGATGTGTTCCGGCACCTTGGCGGAGAGATGGCTGCCGAGCCAGATGCCAGGCAGCGAGCCGAGCAGCAGGGCGCCAAGCAGCGACCAGTCGACGCTGCCGAGCAGCCAGTGGCCGAGGCCGGCGACCAGGGTCAGCGGCACGGCGTGGGCGACGTCGGAACCGACGATCTTGACCGGCGACAGCTTCGGATAGAGGAAGAAGAGGGCGGCGACGCCGAGCGCACCGGCGCCGACCGAGGAAATCGTCACCAGCACGCCGAGCACGACGCCGACACCGACGGTGATCTTGCCCAGGCAGCACTGGCGCAGCGGCGATTCGTCGTGGCGGCTGGCGTATTCGCGCAGCTTGCGCCCGAACAGGATGGCGATGGCGGTCAGCAGCAGGGCGAAGCCGAGGCCATGCGAGACGATCTTGCCGATCGTGTTGCTGCCTTCGGGGAGCATGGACAGCACCCAGATGGTCAGCGCCGCCGCCGGGATGCTGCCGGCGGCGAGGCGGCCGGTGACCTGCCAGTCGATGTGCCCCTTGCGACCGTGGGCGACGGTGCCACCGGCCTTGGTCATGGCGGCGTAGAGGAGGTCGGTGCCGACGGCGGTGGCCGGATGCACACCGAACAGCAGCACCAGCAGCGGGGTCATCAGCGAACCGCCGCCGACGCCCGTCAGACCGACGATGGCGCCGACTGCGAAGCCGGAAAGGGTGTACAGGTAGTCCATGGGTCGGCATCGTACCGGCCACGGATTGAATCAAAAAGAATATTGGGTTAGATTGTTATCGTTTTTTGTTATTAAGGCATTCATGAAACTCCAGCAGCTGCGCTACATCGTCGAGATCGAACGCCGGGGGCTCAACGTCTCGGAGGCGGCCGAGGTGCTGTATACCTCGCAGCCGGGCGTCTCCAAGCAGATCAAGCTGCTCGAGGACGAACTCGGCATCGCCATCTTCGAGCGCAGCGGCAAGCGCTTCACCGGCATCACCGAACCCGGTCGGGTGGTGATCGACATCGCCCGCCGCATCCTGCGCGAGGCGGAAAACCTGAAGCGCGCCAGCGCCGAGTTCTCGAGCGGCGATTCCGGCAAGCTGGTGCTGGCGGCAACCCATACCCAGGCGCGCTACGCGCTGCCGACCGTGGTCCGCGACTTCGTCGCCCGCCACCCCAAGGTCAAACTGGAGATGCATCAGGGCAACCCGGTGCAGATCGCCGACTGGGTGGCCTCCGGCGAGGCCGATTTCGGGATCGCCACCGAGTCGCTCGGCGAGCATCCGCAGCTCGTCTCCTTCCCGGTGCAGCAGTGGACGCACTGCGTGATCGCGCCGGCCGGCCATGCCATCCTCGCCAGCCAGCCGCTGGCCCTGCAGGAACTGGCGCGCTGGCCGCTGATCACCTATGACGCGGCGTTCACCGGCCGCTCGCGGATCAATCGCGCCTTCGAACGCCTGGAAATCGAACCCAACATCGCGCTCACCGCGCTCGACGCCGACGTGATCAAGACCTACGTCAGCCTCGGCCTCGGTCTCGGCATCATCGCCAAGCTCGCCTTCGATCCCCTGCGCGACGCCGGCCTGGTGGCGATCGACGCCGGTCACCTGTTCGAATCGAACACGACGCGGCTGGCGGTGCGCCGTGGCAGCTACCTGCGCCGCTTCGACTACGACTTCATTGAGCTGTTCGCGCCGCACCTCAACAAGCACGTCGTCGAGATGACGCTGCAGGGCGGCGGCGAGGCCTGGCAGTTGTAAGGGCGTAAAAAAGCCCGCCGGCTGGCGGGCTGCTCCGGCGGTGGGATGCGCTCAGTTGACCTTGGCCTGCGAGCGCAGATCCTTGATCAGCTTTTCCACCTGCATCTGCGTCGCGCGCTGCTGCAGTTGCGGCTTGACCTGCTCGAACGGCGGCGGCGTCAGCGGGCGGCTGTCGTCGAGCTGGATGACGTGGAAACCGAAGTCGGTCTTTACCGGCGTCTTGGTGTATTCACCCTTCTTCAACGTCGTCAGCGTGTCGCCGAAAGGCTTGACGTAGGCGGTCGGGGCACTCCATTCGAGTTCGCCGCCCTTGTCCTTGGAACCGGGGTCCATCGACTGCTTGGCCAGGGCGGCGAACTTGTCGCCCTTCTCCAGCTTGGCGATGATTGCCTTGGCGTCGTCTTCCTTTTCGACCAGGATGTGACGGGCCTTGTATTCGGTGCCGCCGAGCGACTTCTTCAGTTGCTCGTAGTCGGCCTTCAGCTGGGCATCGCCGACCGGGTGGCTACGCACGTAATCGCCCATGAAGGCGCGGATCAGTACTGCCTGGCGGGCCAGTTCCATCTGGCCGCGGACTTCCGGATTCTTGTCGAGGCCCTTCTTGGCGGCTTCCTGCGAGAGCAGTTCGCGGCGGATCAATTCTTCCTTGATCG
Source organism: Azonexus sp. (assembly GCF_041909095.1). Taxonomy (GTDB): domain Bacteria; phylum Pseudomonadota; class Gammaproteobacteria; order Burkholderiales; family Rhodocyclaceae; genus Azonexus. Next base: position 15,099 of record NZ_JAYREB010000007.1, read on the forward strand.
CGTTCTTCAGTTCGGGCGTGTCCGGCGCACCCTGTGCCTTTTGCTCGTTGAGGAAGGCGTCATAGACGGTTTGCGGAATGGCCTTGCCGTTGACCGTGGCAAAAGCCTTGCTCTGGGCGAAGGCTGGTGCGGAGATGAGGCTGCCGGCAACCAGCAGCGCAGCCAGAGAGCTGAGTTTGAACATGGGGATGGGGTCCTGGGGTGGTTGGTACGAAAGTCAGAGTTCTTCGGGTGCCTGCGCGCGGATGGCCAGCGCGTGGATCCGGTGGTGCATCAGGTCACCAGCGGCATCGTACACCAGACGATGACGAACGAGTGTATTTTTGCCGGAAAAAGCCGCCGCCACGATGTCTACGCGGAAATGTCCGCCGCCCCCGCTGGCGCCGGCATGGCCGGCGTGGCGGTGCGATTCGTCGGCGATGGTCAGTGATTGCGGTGCTAGCGCTGCCAGGCGTTCGCGCAGCAGGGCGACGGTGGCGTCGTGGCTCACGCCGGCAGCGCTTTCTTGAACGGCTTGACAGTGACCTTTTCGTACACGCCGGCGGCAATGTAGGGGTCGGTGTCGGCCCAGGTGCGGGCGGCGTCGAGCGAGGCGAATTCGGCGACGATCAGGCTGCCGCTGAAACCGGCGGCGCCGGGATCGGGCGCATCGATCGCCGGGCAGGGGCCGGCCAGCAGCAGGCGACCATCGGCCTGCAGCGCCTGCAGGCGGGCGAGGTGCTCGGGACGGGCGGCGAGGCGTTGTTCCAGGCTGCCGGGGCGGTCTTCGCCGACGATCATGTACAGCATCATTGTTCTTCCTCGATGTACTTCGACAGCAGCGCGCCTTGCGCGACGATGAAGACGAGCATCAGGCCCATGCCGCCGAAGAGTTTGAAATCGACCCAGATGTCGGTCGGGAAATTGAAGGCGATGACCAGATTGAGCACGCCCATGACCAGGAAGAAAGCGATCCAGGCCAGATTGAGTTTGCTCCAGATGGCGTCCGGCAACTTCATCTGTTCGCCGAGCATTGTCCGGATCGCATTCTTCTTCATGACCAGCGCCGCAAACAGCATGCTGCTCGCGAAGGCCCAGTAGAGCAGCGTCGGCTTCCACTTGATGAAGGCCTCGTTGCGGAAGATCAGGGTCATGCCACCGAAGACGACGACCAGTCCGAGGCTGAGCCAGAGCATCTTGTCCACCTTGCCGTGGCGGAAATGCACCCAGGCGATCTGGGCAACGGTGGCGACGATGACGACGACGGTGGCTAGCAGGATCGGTGCCTTGTCGGGGGCGATGACGGCGCCGCCGAGCAGGCTGCCGACCCAGTCGGCGGCGGTTTCCGGATGACCGCCAGCGTATTTGAAGGCGGCGAAAAAGAGGATGACCGGGAAGAGATCGAAGAGGAGTTTCATGGCGGCGCATTATATACTGCGCCGGGAAACGCAACGCTCAGGCAGAAGAATGCACAAGGTACTGATCATCGACGACAGCGACATCAACCTGACGCTGATCAAGGCGCTGGTCCTCAAGCTCGGGGATTGTGAGCCAATCCTCTTCGAGCGCCCGCTGGAAGCGCTCGACTGGTGTCGCGACAACGTGCCCGATCTGGTCATCGTCGATTACATGATGCCGGACATGGACGGCCTGCGTTTCATCGCTGCCTTCCGGGCGCTGCATGGGCGGACCGAGATCCCGGTGTTGATGATCACCGCCAACGACCAGAAGGACATCCGTTACGAGGCGCTGCTCGGCGGGGCCAACGATTTCCTGACCAAGCCGATCGACCGCATCGAATTCTCGGCCCGTTCCCGCAACATGCTGGCCTTGCGCACTGGCCAGAAATTCCTCGCCGACCGCGCCGCCTATCTGGCCGAAAAGGTCGAGGAACGCACCCGGGAAATCCGCGAGCGCGAACGCGAGCTGATCTTCCGCATCTCGCGCGCTGCCGAATTCCGCGATCCGGAAACCGGTGCCCATATCCAGCGCATGGCGCACTACTCGGAAATCATCGCCCGCGGGCTCGACCTCGACGACGCCAGTTGCCGGCTGCTGCTGAAGGCGGCGCCGATGCACGACGTCGGCAAGATCGGCATTCCCGACTACATCCTGCTCAAGCCCGGCCGCCTGACGCCGCAGGAGTTCGAAGTCATGAAGCGGCACGCCGAGCTGGGCTACGAACTGCTCAAGGACAGCGGATCGGAGATCCTGCAGGCGGGGGCGGAAATTGCCCTGTCCCACCATGAAAAATATGACGGAAGCGGCTATCCTAAGGGACTCAAGGGCCACGCCATTCCGTTATTCGGCCGTATCGTCGCCGTCGCCGATGTCTTCGATGCGCTGACCTCGGAACGCCCCTACAAGAAAGCCTGGCTGCTGGACGATGCCTTGCGTTTCCTCGAAGACGGGCGCGGGGGGCATTTCGATCCCCTCTGCGTCGAAGCCTTGCTGGCCGGTTGGGAGGATGTGCTCGAAGTGCGGCAACGCTTCCACGACGAGGAAATGCCGCTGATCTGATACAGCGTCGAATGGAGACTGCAATGACCACTACCCCACCTTTCGCCATCGACAAGCCGGCAATCATGGAGCGCCTGGGCGGCGATCAGGACATCTACGCGATGATGATCGACATCTTCCTGCAGGACGTCGAGCACAATTGCAGCAACCTGCTGGCGGCCAGTCGCTCCAGTAACGCCGAATTGCTGGTGCGCGAGGCGCATACGGTGAAGGGCTTGCTGGCGACGATGTCCGACGATCACGGCGCCGAACTGGCGCTGGCGCTGGAAATGCAGGCCCGCCAGGGCGTCGTGGACGGTGCCGAGGCCAAGGCGCAGGGCATCGTCGCGCGGATGAACGAAGTCGCCGAGGTGCTGCGCGCCTCAGAGGGGTAGTTCGAGCTGGTCGGCAGCGTTTGCGACTTTGCCGGTGTCGTCCCAGGAGACGGCACCGAGGCGCGGTGCCAGCAGCAGTTCGCTCAGCGTCGCCAGGTTTTCTTCCAGATAAGGCATCGGCGGTGCCAGGCAGTTCGCCACCCAGCCGGCAATGACCAGGCCGCGTGCAGCAATCGCCTCGGCGGTGAGCAGCGCGTGGTTGAGGCAGCCGAGCCGCATGCCGACGACCAGGATCACCGGCAGCCGCAGTTGCGCGGCAAGGTCGGCACCGTTGCGGTCGAGCCCGAAGGGTACGCAGAAACCGCCGGCGCCCTCGACGATGACGAAATCCGCCGCCTGGCGGGCGCTCGCCACGGTGTCGGCGATGCGCGAAAAATCGATGTCCACGCCAGCCTCGGCGGCGGCGATGTGGGGCGCGATGGCGGGCGCGAAACAATAGGGATTGACCACCTCGTCCGCTAGCTGCAGGCTGCTTGCGGCGCGCAGGCGCACCACGTCGTCGTTGTGGCCGGCGGCATCGGTGCCGGCGGCGACCGGCTTGAGGCCGACCGCCGACTGGCCGGCGCGGCGGGCGCGCTGGAGCAGGGCGCAGGCGATGTGGGTCTTGCCGACGTCGGTGTCGGTACCAGTGAGGAAGTAGGCGGAACTCATGCTTGGGCGTGGATCAGGATGACATCGTAGGAGAGCGGCAGGCCGTCCGGCTGGCGCAGCGTTTCCCAGGCGGCGGCGAGGCGGGCGAAGGCGTTGCGGCTCATCAGGCCGCTGCGCCGACCGCTGCCCAACTGGTTGGCACCGACCGCCTTGACCGCCCGCAGCAGCGCGCGCAGGTCGGGGTGGCAGGCGGTTTCCCGGTGGCTGACGCAGGCGATCGCGCTGAAGCCGGCAGTCGCGGCGAGCGTGGCGAGCTGACCGGCGTCGTGGAAATGCAGCGTGTGCCGGTAGGCGTCGACGTCGCTGAAGGCGCTGCGCATTTCGTGGAAGGTCGCCGGGCCGAGCGTCGCCAGCGCCAGCCGGCCGCGCGGGCGCAAGACGCGGCGGGCCTCGGCGAGGGCGCGGGTGGGGTCGCACCACTGTACGGCCAGGCTCGACCAGTAGAGATCGATGCTGGCGGTGGCCAGCGGCAGGTGTTCGAGGTCGCCAGCGAGGCGTTGGCAGGCGTCGGGCAGGCGGCGCAGCATCGCCGTCGACAGGTCAAGGGCGACGATTTCGGCGGCCGGGTAGCGCGCCTGCAGCAGGCCGCGCGCGGCGCCGGTGCCGCAGCCGGCGTCGAGCAGGCGGGCGGGCGCCGCGTCCGGCAGCCCGCCGGCGAGGCGGGCGCAGATGCGGCGCTGGACGTCGGCGGCGGCGTCGTAGGTGGCGGCAGCGCGCTCGAACGACTGGCGGATGCGCGCCTTAGGCGGCTGGCTCATCGAGGAAGGCGCGGGCGCGGACGATGAAGCGTTCCGCTTGCGAGAGGAAGGGGGCATGGGCGCAGCCTTCGAACAATTCGAGGCGGGCGCCGGGAATCAGCGCCGCCAGCGCGCGCGCCGCGGCGGGCGGCATCAGCGGGTCGGCGTCGCCGTGGATGAGCAGGGTCGGCGCCTGCACCCGGGCAGCGTCGGCACGCAGGTCGACGTCGCGCAGCCAGGCCAGGCCAGCGGCGAGGACGAGCGGCGAGGGCAAGGGATCGGCCTGTTCGAGGATTTGCCGAGTCACTTCCTTGGCTTGCGCGTCGCCGCGGTTGAAGCCGCCGACAAAGCGCGGCAGCATGCCGGCCGGGTCAACGCCGACGGCGGCGCTGAAATCGGCCAGCGTCGCCGGCGGCATGGCGTCCGGCCAGCCGTCGCGCTGGACGAAGGAGGCGGTGCCGGCGACCAGCAGCAGCTTGCCGACCTTGTCCGGGTGGCGGGCGGCGACGGCCAGCGCCAACTGGGCGCCGATCGACCAGCCAGCGAGCGTCGTACCCGCTGCCAGGCGCTCGCCGAGGGCGGCGACAGCACGGTCGAAATCGCCTTCCAGCGCTTCGTCGCGGTAACCGGGCAGGTCGATGAATTGCCCGTGCAGCGCGTCGACCGCGGCCTGCAACGGACCACGGCCGAGACACCAGCCGGGCAGGAAAACGAGGGGAGCGTTCATCGCAACAAGCTCATCGGAGAAAGTCGGGCGGCGATTTTACCCCGTCGCCGCCTCGCGCAGCGCGCCGAGCAGGGCGCTGATGTCGGCCTCGGTGTGCGCGGCGGAGACCGAGATGCGCAGGCGGGCCGTGCCCTGCGGCACGGTCGGCGGGCGGATCGCCGGCACCCACAGGCCCTTCTCCCAAAGCTGGCGGGCGAGCGCCAGCGCCGCCGTGTTATCGCCGACGATCAGTGGCTGGATCGCCGTCAGTGAGGCCGGCAGGTGCCAGGGCAGGCCGGCCAGACCGTCGCGTAACTGGGCGATGCGGGCGAAGAGATTGGCGCGCAGCGCGTCGCCGGTGGCGATCAGGTCGAGGCTGGCGCTCAGCGCGCAGGCGACGGCCGGCGGTGCGGCGGTGGTGAAGATGTAGCTGCGCGCCTTGTTGCGCAGGTAGTCGATGGCCAGCGCCGAGCCGGCGACGAAGGCGCCACCGACGCCGGCCGCCTTGCCCAGGGTGCCCATGAGCAGGATGCGCGGGGCGGCCGGCAGGCCGAAGTGGGCCAGGCTGCCGCGCCCCTGCGGGCCGAGGACGCCGAAGCCGTGCGCGTCGTCGAGCACCAGCCAGGCATCGTAACGCTCGGCCAATGCATGGAGCGCCGGCAGCGGAGCGAGATCGCCGTCCATGCTGAACACGGTGTCGCTGACGATCAGCTTGGTTCGCGCCGGGCTGGCGGCGAGCAGGCGCTCCAGCGCGGCGAGGTCGGCGTGCGGGTAACGCTGCGTCGTCGCGCCGTTGGCCTTGGCCAGTTGCATGGCGTCGATTAGCGAGGCGTGGTTGAGCTTGTCGGCGAACACCGCGTCGCCGCGCCCGGCCAGCGTCGGCGTCACCGCCAGGTTGGCGAGGTAGCCGGTGGCGAAGGTGAGGACGCGCGCAAAGCCGGTGAATTCGGCGAGCCGTTCGGCCAGCGCGGCGTGCGGCTGCAGATGGCCGCTGACCAGGTGGGCGGCGCCGCTGCCGGCGCCCCAGGTCAGCGCGCCGTCGGCGAGGGCGCGGGTGATGGCGGGATGGGCGGCGAGCCCGAGATAGTCGTTGCTGGCGAAATTGACCCGTTGCCGGCCGTCGACCGTAACCACCCTGCTGCAGGGCGATTCGAGCAGGCGATGGTGGCGGCCGAGATCGGCGGCGGCGAGTTCGGCGAGTTCTTGCGTCAGGCGCTGGTCTAGCGTGGCGCTCATGGCGTCAGCTCGATTTCGCCCTGCAGGAAGGTGACCGCCCGGCCGGAGACGATGACCCGCTCGCCCTGCAGGCGGCAGCCGAGTTCGCCGCCGCGCCGCGACACCTGGCGCGCGCTCAGTGTGGTTTTGCCAAGGCGGGCTGCCCAGTAGGGCGCCAGTTCGCAATGGGCGGAGCCGGTGACCGGGTCTTCGGCGATGCCGACCTTGGGGGCGAAGAAGCGGCTGACGAAATCGACATCGCTGCCCGGCGCGGTGACGACCACGCCACGCCGGTCGAGGCGGCGGAAACAGGCGAAATCGGGTGTCAGCGCGCGGACGCTGGCCTCGTCGGCGAAGACCGCGATGTAATCGTCGGCGGCGAGGATCGCCATGGGCGTAGCACCGAGCCCGGCGAGCAGCGCCGGCGGCGCTGGGCAGGGGCGCGGCGGCAGGGCCGGGAAATCCATCGCCAGTGCTGCACCGGCGCGTTCGACAACTAGCTCGCCGCTGCGCGTGCGGAAGCGGATGCGCTCGCCGGCGTAGCCGAGCAACTGGAACAGGACGTGCGCCGAGGCCAGCGTGGCGTGGCCGCAGAGGTCAATTTCGGTGGTCGGCGTGAACCAGCGCAGCGCGAAAGCGTCGCCGTCGGGTACGAAGAAGGCGGTTTCCGAAAGATTGTTCTCGTCGGCGATTGCCTGCAGCAGGGAGTCATCCGGCCAGGCGTCGAGCGGACAGACGGCCGCCGGATTGCCGGAAAAAGCCTTGCTGGCAAAGGCATCGACCTGATATAGCCGGATTTTCACGTTTCCCCCCTGTTTGCTTCGTCACTGCGCCAGCACCGCCGGACGCAGGACGAACTTTAACAAAGTCAGGGGGGCGGCGCTGCCTTGCGGAATCGGCGGCCGGCGCCTCGGCTCAGGCCGCCAGCGGCTGCAGGGCGCGTTGCGAAACGATGAAGCGGCGACGGGCGCCGCTGCCGATCTCGCTTTCGACTTCCCACATGGCGAGGCCCTTGACGACTGCCACCTGTTCGATGGCTACAACGACCGCGCCGATTTTGGTACAAAGATAACGGGCTCCACGTTCAATGCTTGCCTTGACTTTCATCGGCGATATCTCCGTGTTCGTTAGTGAAACGCCATCGTAACGGGAACGTCACGAAGGTGAACAGGTTTTGCTGGGCGTAATCTTTCGATTTTTTCGGAAACGGCCGACTGGCCGTCGATGGCGGGGAAAATGGCGGTACGGAAAATTTTGCGGATGGGCGATCCGCTGCTTTGGGAAGTGGCCAGGCCGGTGACGGCGTTCGGCACGCCGATGCTGCGCCAACTGATCGACGACATGTTCGAGACGATGCGGGCCGCCGGCGGTGTCGGCATCGCCGCGCCGCAAATCGGCGAAAGCCTGCAGGTGGTGATCTTCGGTTTCGAGGCCTGCGAACGTTACCCGGAGGCGCCACCGGTGCCGCTGACGGTGTTGATCAACCCGCTGCTAACGCCGCTCGACGAAACTGAGGAAAGCGGCTGGGAAGGTTGTCTGTCAGTGCCGGGAATGCGTGGCGAAGTGCCGCGCTGGCGGCGCATCCGTTACCAGGGGTGCGATCCCGACGGACAACCGATCGACCGCACCGCCGAGGGTTTTCATGCGCGGGTGGTGCAGCATGAATGCGATCACCTGATCGGTCGCCTCTATCCGTCGCGCATCCGCGATTTCACGCGCTTCGGCTTCACCGACGTGCTGTTTCCCGAGCGCCCGGACTGATGCCTGCCGGTCGCGCAAGGGGAAGCTTTGTCAGCGAGCGCGATCATCTGTCATTAAATATCAAAAACGAAAAAGTTAACTAATACATCTAAAACGACGAAAACGATTGACACCTTCCGGGGGTTGGCTATGATTGGCGTAAAGGCCATTGATCGTGCCTTGCGGAGGGAAACATGGGCAGCGTGCTACATCGCGAAGTCAGCAGTTTCGCAGTTGAATCACTGACTGACAGCCGGCAACTGGCGATCCTGAAGGCGGCGCTTGACGCCTTGCCGGGTCACGTAGCCATTCTTGACGGACGGGGCGACATCCTGTGCGTCAACGGACGCTGGATAGAGTACGCGGCGCAGAATCGGCTCTCCCAATGCAATTTCGGCATCGGCCAGAACTATCTGGCAATTTGCCGGCCGGCCGTCGCCGCGGAGGATGCGGATGCGCAGTGCGTCAGCCGCGCCCTGGAGGACATCCTTGCCGGCCGCTCGGGGCGGGAGTTCATCCATGAGTACCTTTGCCCGCATCCCGGCGATCCGAGCCGGGACCGCTGGTTCAAGCTCTGGCTGATTCCCTTCCGCCTCGATGCCGAGCAGTTCGTCCTGGTCTCGCACGAGGACATTACCGTTCGCCATGCCCTGGAACGCACCGGCAAGCTCCTCGATACGGCAATCTCGCAGAGCCGCTCCGGGATCATGATCACCAACGCGGCGGGCGAGATCGAATACGTCAACCAGGGTTTCGAACAAATGACCGGCTACGCTGCCGGCGAGGTGCTGGGCCGCAATCCGCGCCTGCTCAAGTCCGGTCGCATCTCCGACGCGACCTATGCCGCTTTGTGGCGGACCATCGGCGCCGGCGAAACCTGGCGTGGCCAGGTCTGCAACCGGCACAAGAATGGCGAGGAGTACTGGGAGGAAATCACGATCAGCCCGGTCCGCGATCCGGCCGGGGTCATCACCCATTACGTGGCGGTCAAGGAGGACATCACCGAATCCCGCTACCGGGCGCTGCTGCACGCCGGCATCATCAATGCTTCGGCCGACGCCTTCGTCGCGCTCGACGAGCACTTCCGGATTGTCGACTGGGGCAAGCAGGCGGAGCGGATACTGGGTTGGCCGGCGAAGAAGGTCGTTGGGCGGGAGTTCATCGCCACGGTCTTCGATGCAGAACGGGCACGCGAGGCGCAACTGGAACTGGCGGTCTGTCGCCGCGGCGAATTCTCGCGTCTGGTTGGCAGCGCCCATCGCACCGAAATGCGGCGCCAGGATGGCAGCCGGGTCACCGTCGAACTCTGGCTGACCGCGCTCAGCCTGCAGGGGGAGGTGCGTTACGCGGGTTTCATCCGCGATCTCACGGAAAGCGTGCGGGCCGAGCAGATTCTCCTCGAAGCCCAGAAAATGGAAGGGGTCGGCCAGATGGCGGGCGGCCTGGCGCACGATTTCAATAACCTGCTGCATCTGATTCTCGGCAGTCTCTATCTGATTGCCGACGAGGTGCCGGCGCATTCACGTTCGCATCTCGATAACGCGATGTCGGCTGCACGTCACGGTGCTGCCCTGGTCAGTTCGCTGGCGACTTTCGTCCGACGGGGTGAATCCAGGCTGGCCGAGCGCGACGTCAATCAGTTGATCAGAGCGCTGGAATCGCTGATCCGGCAGACGGTCGGCAAGCGCATCGCGTTCAGCGTCGAGTTGCGGGCGCAGTCGTCGACGGTGTTGATCGACGAGAATGCCTTCAACAACGCATTGATCAACCTTGCGGTGAACGCGCGTGATGCCATGCCGCGTGGCGGCAGCTTGGTGATCGCCACCGGCGATTCGTCCGCCGGGGGGCAGGTCGTCGTCAGCGTCAGCGATGAAGGGGAGGGTATGCCACCGGCGGTGATCGCCCGCGCCACCGAGGCGTTTTTTACCACCAAGCCGCCGGGGCAAGGTACCGGCCTTGGCCTGGCCATGGTTGACGGCTTCTGCCGGCAGGCCGGCGGTCGCCTGGTGATCGATAGCGCGCCGGGACGCGGCACCACGATCGAACTCCACCTGCCGGTGGTACGCGCCGGTCAGGCGCCGGGAGCGACACCATGAAGCGCCAGCTGTTGCTCAGCATCGACGACGATCCGGCAATCCGCAAGCTGGTCGGCGGTCTTGCCGAACGAGCCGGCTTTGACTGGATCGAGGCCGGCGATCCGGGGACGATCGATCAGGCACTGGATCGCCAGCCTGACGTCATCGTCCTCGATCTGACCATGCCCGGCATGGACGGCAACGAAGTGCTGTGGGCGCTGAAGCAGCGCTCGTCACAGGCGGCGATCATCATCTCCAGTGGTTTTGTCGACGTCTGCGTTCAGACCGCCGTGCTATATGCCGTCAAGGCGGGGCTCAACTATGCCGGGCGGCTGGACAAACCCTATGCCCCCGGTGAATTGCTGGCCCTTTTTGCTAACATCGGACTTTGTCACGGAAACCGGGAAAACCACCATGTTCAGCCCTAAGGACACCTGTTCCACCACTGAAGCCGCCAAGCGCCTCGGGGTTGCCTTGAGCACTGTCCAGTCCTGGGTCGAGACCGGGGCGCTGGAGGCCTGGAAGACGCCCGGCGGGCATCGCCGCGTGATGATCAACTCGGTCGATCGCTTGCTCGAAGAGGGGGTTGGCAAGCGTAAGCCGGAAACAACCAGAAGCGCCGCCAGCGCTGCGGCGAACGCGTTGCGCGTGCTGGTCGTCGAAGACGAGCGGGTGATGGTCGAGCTATACGCTGGTTTCTTCCGCAAATGGCGGCTGCCGGTGAGCGCCAGTTTCTGCGAGAACGGTTACGAAGCCCTGCTGCGCATTGGTTACGAAATCCCCGATCTGATCGTTACCGACCTCAGCATGCCGGAAATGGACGGCTTCCAGATGATCCGGGCGCTGCGCCAGTTCCCGGCCACGGCCAAGGTGCAGATCATCGTCGTCTCCGGCCTGAGCGACGCCGACATCGTTGCCCAGGGCGGCTTGCCGGATGACGTGCTGGTGCTGCACAAACCGGTCAATCTTGAACAATTGCATGAGCTGATGAACAGCGCGGTGGAGCGCCACCTGCTGTCCGCCGTCGCCTGACCAGTCGGCGGAGCAAGGCAGCAGGCGGCAGTACGCCCAAAAACGACGAAAACAATTAATACAAGGAAAACGATCATGAAAACCATCGCCGCCCGGCTCACTGCTGCCATCACCGTTGCCCTGCTTCTTTCGCTGAGCGCGATGATCGCCTGGGAGAACGCCGAGAACCGGTCGGCGGCGCTCGATCAGGCACGCGATTTCGCGCACAGCATCCACGAAATGACGCTGGCCGGCCTGACCGGCATGATGATCACCGGCACGGTGGGGCAGCGCGAGGTGTTTCTCGATCAGATCAAGCAGCTCGACAGCGTCCGCGAACTGCAGGTGACGCGTGGCGAGGCGGTGAGCCGGATGTTCGGCCCCGGCAACGCCGGCGAGCAGGCCAGCGATCCGGTGATCGCCGAAGTGATGCGCAGTGGGCAGGCGTACGACCGCGTGGCGGAGGATGCGAACGGCGAGTACCTGCACATCGTCAGGCCCGCTCTGGCCAGCAGCAACTACCTGGGCAAGGACTGCATCGCCTGCCACCAGGTGCCGGAGGGCACCGTGCTCGGCGTGGTCAGCATGAAGGTGTCGCTGGCCAAGGTTGGCGACGCCATCAGCGCGCAGCGGACCAAGCTGGCGCTGGCTGGCCTTGTCCTCTGCGGTGGCATGTTCCTGCTCGTCTTCTTCTTCATCCGCATCTTCGTCGCGCAGCCGCTGGCGGCGATGACTACCGGGCTGAGCCTGATTGCCAGCGGCGAAGGCGATCTCGAACACCGCTTGCCGGTCGGCAAGAACGACGAAGTCGGGCAGGCATCGCAGGCCTTCAACCTGATGATGGACAAGTTCGCCGGCCTGGTCCGGCAGATTTCCCGGACCGCCGGCGAGGTCCGTCTGGCCACCGGCAGTCTGGCGAGCATCGCCGGCGAGGTGGCCGAAGCTTCGCAGGGGCAGCAGGCGCGTTCGCTGGAAACGACGTCGGCGGTTGAGGAAGTGGCGGCCGGTGTCGCATCGATCGCCGCCGTTGCCGACCGGGTGCGCTGCCAGTCGCAAAGCAATCTCGACGATGCCCGGCGTGGCGGCGCCAACCTGGCGTCGCTGCTCACCTCGATGGGCGACGTCAGGCAGGCCGTCGAAGGCATCGTCGCCTCGGTCGGCCAGTTCGTCGCCAGTACCCGCTCGATCAACGACATGACCCGCCAGGTCAAGGACATCGCCGAGCAGACCAACCTGCTGGCCCTCAACGCGGCGATCGAGGCGGCGCGCGCCGGCGATCAGGGGCGGGGCTTTGCCGTGGTCGCCGACGAGGTGCGCAAGCTGGCCGAGAAATCCGGCAGTTCGGCCAGCGCCATCGATCAGGTGACGCAGCAAATCGCCCAGCAGTCGGCGACGGTGATGACGGCGATCGAACGCGGCCTGCAGCATCTGGACCGCAGTCAGTCCGATGTCGACAGCGTGGCCTCGGTGCTCGAAAAGACCGCCGCGGGAATCCGCGACGTCGACGCCGGCGTCGACCAGATCGGCGAGGCGACGGCCGAGCAGCAGGCGGCCAGCCTCTCGGCCTCGGCCAACATCGAGCAGATCGCCGCCATGGCCGCGCGCAACAGCGCCGCCGTGGCGGGCGTGGTGGCCTCGGTGCGCGCGCTGGAGGTGCACGCCGACGGTTTGCGCGACGTGGTCGGCAAGTTCCACCTGGGCGGAGACGCAACATGAAATTCACCGCCATCCTGCCAACAGACCTTGCCGTTGGCGCCAAGCTGCCATTCGATGTGTTTACCCGCGACGGCACCCTTCTGCTGACTCGGGGCAGTCTTGTCGGCAGCGAGGCAACCCGCCTCTATCTGCTGGAAAATGCACAGCGCGTGGCGCAACGCCGGCAGCAACTGTCGGGCAGTGTGTTCGAGCGTACGCAGAAATTGGCCGAACGCCTGGCGCGGATCGAGGAAGATCATCGTCCGGGCGTTGCCGATGCGGCCTGGGTAGCACGCGTGCGGGCATTGGCCCGCGATCTTGTCGAACTGGTCGACGAGGACGCCCACGCAGCCTTCGCGGCGATGCATCTCGACATCCACCACCGCTATGACGTGCTGCACCACATCGTTGCCGCCCAGGTTTGCGCGCTGCTCGGATTGCTGGCCAGGCTTAACGGTGGCGAGCGGATCAGCCTGGTCTGTGCCGCGCTGACCCACGACCTCGGCTTGCTCGGCGACCGGGCGCGGGTCGAGGCCAGCGAGTGCCTATCCGATTCGGCGCGCCGGCTGATCCGCGAACATTGCAGCAAGGGCGTTGCCCTGTTGCGGACGGTGGGGGTTGATGATGGGCTGTGGCTGAAGGTGGTGGCCGAGCACCACGAACGTCTGGATGGCAGCGGCTACGCTGGCCTGTGTGCCGATCAGCTGGACCTGCCGAGCCGGGTCATGAGCCTGGCCGACAGCTTCTCGGCGATGCTGCGGCATCGCCCTTACCGCGAGCGGATCGAGGCCGGAAACGCGCTTGCCGACCTGTATGCCGACCCACAGGGCAAGTACGATCAGGGACTGGTCAGTCATCTGGTCAACGAACTCGGGCTTTATCCGCCGGGCTCGGTGCTGCGGCTCGCTTCCAACGAGACGGCAGTGTCGATCCGGCCGACGCCGGGGGAAATCCGCCATCCGGTGATCGCCGCCATCGCCGACCGCCATGGCCGGCCGATGTACCGGGCGGTGATGCGCGACAGCCGCAACGAGGAAAACGCCATCATCGGTCTGTTGCCGCTGGAAAAGGTCGGGCCGGTGCGCAAGCTGCTGCCGGCTTGCTGGAACCGCTGACGGCGCGCCGGCTCAGGCGTTGCCGTACACGCGCATCCAGACGAAGAGCAGCGCCGCCGCTGCGACAACCCAGGCCAGGGTCGCAGCGATCAGCGTCGGCGCCAGCGCCAGGCGGGTACTCAGCCAATACACGGCGAGCAGGTAGATAGCGTAGGGAAGCAGCGACCACAGGCCGAACAGCGCCGTGGTGCGCAGGTCGGCCGGGCCGCGCTCGGCGCCGACGATGGCGTGGGCGATCAGGGCGAAGGTCGGAAACAACGGCACCAGGCCGGCGATGTAGAAGCTCTTCGAGCGCGAGAGCAGGGCGATGATCAGCACGGCGGCAGCGCCGAGCAGGGATTTCAGGAACAGGCCGGTCATCGCAGGGCACTCTCCAGCGCCTGCCCGGCGACGCGGCCAAGTAGCGCGATTTCCTCGTCGCCGACGACATAGGGCGGCATCAGGTAGACGGTGTTGCCGATCGGCCGCAGCAGCGCACCGGCGTCGAGCGCGGCGCGGTAGAAACGGCGCGAGAAATGCGGGTCGGCAGTGAGCACGTCGAAGGCGGCGATCATGCCGCGCTGGCGCAGGTGGGCGACTTGCGGATGCGCAGCCAGCGGCGCCAGCGCGGCGCCGATTTTTTGCGCCTTGGCGCGGTTGGCGGCCAGCACGTCATCGCTCTCGAAAATGTCCAGCGTCGCCAGCGCCGCCCGGCAGGCGAGCGGGTTGCCGGTGTAGGAATGCGAGTGCAGGAAGGCGCGCGCCACTGAATCGTCGAGGAAAGCGCTGTAGATGGTGTCGCTGCACAGCACCACCGACAGCGGCAGGTAGCCGCCGGAAATGCCTTTCGACAGGCACATCAGGTCGGGGCGGATGTTCGCCTGCTCATGGGCGAAGAAAGTGCCGGTGCGGCCACAGCCGACGGCGATTTCGTCGCAGATCAGGTGCACTTCGTACTGGTCGCACAACTGGCGGGCCAAGCGCAGGTATTCCGGGTCGGACATCGCCATGCCGGCGGCGCCTTGCACCAGCGGTTCGACGATCAGCGCAGCGGTGCGCTCGCCGTTCTTCTCCAGCCAGTCGGCAAGACCGGCGGCGGCGCGACGGGCGACGTCGGCCGGGGTTTCGCCCGGCTCGGCCAGACGGAAATCAGGCGACGGCAGCACATGCGCGGCGTGGCGCACCAGCGGCGCGTAGGCATCCTTGAAGATGGCGACGTCGGTGACCGCCAGCGCGCCGACGGTTTCGCCGTGGTAGCTGCCGGCGAGGCAGAGGAATTCCGCCTTCTCGGGGCGGCCGACGTTGCGCCAGTAGTGGAAGCTCATCTTCAGCGCGATCTCGGTCGCCGAAGCGCCGTCGGACGCGTAGAAGGCGTGGCCGAGCGCGCCACCGGTCAACGCACTCAAACGCTCGGAGAGTTCGACCACCGGCTGGTGCGTGAAGCCGGCCAGCATCACGTGTTCGAGCGTCTCCAGTTGCTCGCGCAGCGCCGCGTTGATGCGCGGCTCGGCGTGGCCGAACAGGTTGGTCCACCACGAGCTGATCCCGTCGAGGTAGCGCTTGCCGTCGAAGTCATACAGCCACGGCCCCTCGCCGCGGGCGACGGGCACCAGCGGCAGATGTGCCGGCGACGCCGTGTCGGCGTGGTGGCGCATCTGCGTGCATGGGTGCCAGACGGCAGCCTGGCTGCGCGCCAGCCAGTCGGCGTTGCCGCGCATCAGTGCAGGTGCTGCGAGCTGCTCGACGGCTGTTCCGGCATTTCGGCGTGCACCAGTTCGCCGTCGATGTTGGGGAACATCGGCGCGCCGCAGTCGTCGCAGAACTCCATCGGGAAGTGGTGGTCGAGGAAGCGCACTTCCTTGACCCCGGCTTCGCGCAGTGCCGCTTCGATCTCGCCGGCGCAGTCGGTGCTCTCGTCCTCGCCGCCGAGCAGCGGCCAGACGATGCCGTGGTAGACGGCGTCGCCGTCCTTGGGACCGAGGCCGACGCGGTATTCCTCCATGCGGCGGTCGTAGCAGGGGCCGATGACGGCGCGGATGGCGTCGGGCATCAGGCCGAGCGTGGTCTGCAGGAAGGCGATCGACGCCTTCACCGAGTACGGGCGCGAGCCGCGGTCGGCGTTGCGGCAGGCGGCGTGGTAGGCGTCGGCGAGCAGCGGCTGCCAGGCGCAGCCGGCGAACAGCGGCTCCAGGCTGGGGCCGCCCTGGCGCGTCCATTCACGCAGCGCGTCTTCCTTGTCGCCGTCCTTCTCGTTCCAGCGGAACAGCGCGCCGCCGCGCGGCACGGCGATGGCGCCGATCAGGTAGCGGACGTCGGCGAGGAAGCGGTTGGTTTCCGGCAGGTGGGCGCTATCGACCGTCAGGTTCTCGCCGGCCAGTGCCGCCTGGCCGAGTTCGCGGGTCAGTTGCCAGGTGTCGCAGAAGCTGCGCGGTAACTGGTCCGGGCTGAACAGGAAATCGGCCAGCGCCAGCTTGTTGCCGGCGGCGAAGACATGCGCGCCGAGCTGTACGGCGAGCGTCTGCAGCGTGCTCTTGGGCAGCGGGCAGGCGGCGATCGAAAAGCGCGACCAGGCCAGTATCGGCGCCGCGAAGAGCAGGATTTCCCAGGCTGCGCCGTCGACTTCCAGGCGCGTCGTCTCGGCGCGCGACTCGACCATGTCGGCGAGTTCGTCGTGGGCGCTCGGGTTGGCTTCGAACAGGCGGTCGAGGGCGATGTTGATGTCGTCCTCGGCGCCGTTCTTCAGCAGTTCGTCGACGACGCCGGCAAGCTGGGCTTCCCAGTAGGCATCCTCGAGCTTGCCGCCGGATTCGGAAAGGCCGCTGGCCAGGCGCTGCAGTTCGGCGGCGTCGCGCGACAGGCGGTCGCGGGCGCCGAAGCGGGATCGTTTCATCGGTTTTCCAGAAAGGGCAAAGGAGGGATTTTACCCGCCTTGGCCGGCTGCCGTCTTTTCCGGTGCGCTGAACAGCGAATGGAAATGGATTTTGCTGCCCGGCGCTTCGTCGGGCAGCGCGTACAGCACCGGCGTCATCAGCTCCTCGAAGATGCCGCGCAGGCTGCGTGCGCCGACCTTGTATTCGAGCGCCAGCTCGGCGATCTGGGCAAACACCGGCGGGTCGATGACGAGTTCGGCGCCTTCCTGGCGGAACAGTTCGCGGAACTGGCGGTAGAGGCTGTCGGCGGGCTCCTGCATGATGCGCACGAAATCCTCGCGGCCGAGCGCGGCGAGGCGGGCGATGATCGGCAGGCGGCCGGTGAATTCCGGGATCAGGCCGTAGGCGAAGAGGTCGGTCGGCTTGATGCGGCTGTTCAGGCGTTCGATGATGCGGCCGTCGTCGCTATCCGAGGTGCCGATGAAGCCGTAGGAAGTGCGGCCGGCCATGATCGCGTCGAGGCCGACGAAGGCGCCGCCGCAGATGAACAGGGTCTGCCGGGTGTCGATGGTGACGCCGCCGGGCAGGTGGATCAGGCTGCCTTCCATGATCTTGAGCAGCGCATGCTGCACGGCGCGGCCAGCGCCGGCGCGTTCCGGCTCGTCCGGGTTGGCCAGCTTGTCGATCTCGTCGATGAAGACGATGCCGCGCCCGGCGTGCTGCGGGTCGCCGCCGGCCTGTTCGAGCAGGCGCAGCATCAGCGCCGTCAGTTCGTCGCCGACGTAGCGCGACTGCGACAGGGCGGTGGCGTCGGCGGTGACGAAGGGCAGCTTGAGGCCGCGCGCCAGTGTCTGGCAGAGCAGCGTCTTGCCGGTGCCGGTAGGGCCGATCAGCAGCACGTTGCTCTTGGTCTGCGCCAGCCCGCTGTCGTCACCGCCGGCCAGCGCGAGCTTGCGGTAGTGGGTATAGACGGCGACGGCCAGCGTCTGCTTGGCGTCGGTCTGGCCGATCACGTAGCGATCCAGGAAAGCGGTGATTTCGCGGGGTTTCATGCGGCATTTCCGAACGGGGAAAGGGGGTTCAATGTAGCAGATGGCGGAGCGGATGCCGCGCTGCTTCCGGTAAGATCGGGTAATTGTTCAACGAGCGAGCCTCCGACCGTGCTGATCTTCCTTTCCCCGGCCAAATCCCTCGACACGACCACGCCGCCGCACGTCGCCACCTGCACCCAGCCCGCCTTCCTCGACCGTTCGCAGACGCTGATCGAGCAGTTGCGCGCGCTGTCGCCGGCCGACATCGCCAATTTGATGGATTTGTCCGATCAACTCGCGCTGCTCAACTTCAACCGCTACGCCGACTGGTCGCTGCCGTTTACGCCGGACAACGCCAAGCCGGCCGTGCTCACCTTCGACGGCGATGTTTACGATGGCCTGGCGGCAAAGACCCTGAGTGCCGACGACCTCGATTTCGCCCAGCAGCACGTGCGCATCCTCTCCGGCCTCTACGGCATCCTCAGGCCGCTCGACCTGATGCAGCCCTACCGGCTGGAAATGGGGACCAAATTCAAGAACGCGGCCGGCAAGGACCTCTACGCCTTCTGGGGCGAGACGCTGCTCGACGCGATCAACGCCGAACTCGACGCGATGCCGCACCCGGTTGCCGTCAACCTCGCCTCCGAGGAATATTTCAAGGCTGCCATCGGCCGCAAGTTCAAGGGCGAGCTGATCCAGCCGGTGTTTGAAGACTGGAAGAACGGCAAGTACAAGATCATCAGCTTCTACGCCAAACGCGCGCGCGGCCTGATGACGCGGTACGCGGTGCTCAACCGGCTGACCGACCCGGCTGGTCTGAAAGACTTCAACAGCGACGGCTACGCCTTCGCACCGGAAGCTTCCGACGCGACGACCTGGGTGTTCCGCCGCCGGCAGGATTGATCAGGCCGTTCAGCCCTTCGCGTTGAGCGCCCGGTCGGTCAGCGACAGGTTGCGGGCGTAGCATTCGCGCAGCCGGTACAACTGCGCCGGGCGGTGCGCCTTGCCGGTTTCCATCGCGCCGGCCAGCGGCTCGACCATGTCCAGCGCTTCGATCTTGCGCCGGAAGCTGACCTTGTTGATCGGCTCGCCGAGAATCGCCTCATAGACCGCCTGCAGTTGCGGCAGCGTGAAGCTGTCGCCGCACAGGTAAACCGGCAGCGACGAATAGCTGCTCTTGTTGCGCACCCGCTGCACCGCCGCTGCGATGATGCGCGCGTGGTCGAACGGTAGCTCGTCCGCCCGGTCGACCGGCAGCAGTGTCACCGCCGGATGGCCGGCGCGCTCGATCAGCGCATGCGGCACCAGCGCGTAATATGCCACCGACAGCGACCAGCCGCGCGGATCGCGCGTCCGCCCGGAAAAGGTCGCCAACTGCTCCAGGTAAGGGCTGTCGATGCCCGTCTTCTCCCGCAACATGCGCGCCGCCGCCGCCTGCGTATCGCTATCCTCGGCCGCCCGGATGTAGCCGCCGGGCAACGCCGGCAGGCCGGCAAACGGCGCATGGTCGCGCTTCAGCAGCGCCACGTGCAGGCGGCTATCCTTCAGCGTCATCAGGACGACGTCGACGGTGCAGATGATGTCGTTCATGGGGGCGGGGAATGGAAAGAGAAAACGCATGTTAACGCGAAAGGGTATGGCAAGGCGTGTGCTGCGCTTGTGTCAGAAGGCAATCGAGTATCCGCAGAAAATGAAATATGTTTCCCATTATTGACAAAACGTCGATTTTGCAAATAATGGGAAACACTATGCCCGCCGCCGCTCCCAAACTCACGCTTGCTGCCCAGTCCCGACTTGCCGAACTCGGCAAGCAGATTCGCGCCCGGCGCAAAGCCTTGGGCGTCAATGCCACCGCTGCCGCCGAGTCTGCCGGCATGTCGCGGGTGACGCTGCACCGGATCGAAAACGGCGAACCCTCAGTCACCATGGGCGCCTATCTCAACGCCATGCTCGCCCTCGGCCTGACGCCGGCGCTGCTTGATCCCGCCGCGGCGAACAAGACGGGAGGCGAGGCCAATCATCAGGGCTGGATTCCGGCACGCATCCGCCTCGCCGATTACCCGCAACTCAAGCTGCTCGCCTGGCAGGTGCAGGGCACTGACGAACTGACACCGCTGGAAGCCTTCGATATTTACGAGCGCAACGCCCGCCACCTCGGCAGCGACGCGCTGGAACCGCGCGAACAACAGTTGCTTAACGCCCTGCGCCTGGCTTTGGGAGGAGCACGCCGCAATGTTTGAGCGGCCGCATCATCGGCGTATTGCGCAAATCCTGCTGGCGCTGGACGCGCAGCACCTGCGCGACAGGCATTGCCTGTTCGGCGGCGGCACGGCGATGGCGATGAATCAGCCGAAAGCCGTGGTGTGGCAGCGGATACGCGGCTTGGGGCAGCGTAGCGAACGCCGCTAAACCCACCTGCCCAGCGCCCGCCGGATGCGCCCGCGGAAAGCCTCGACCTGCCCGGTGGACAGCTTCTCGGCCTGGTACAGCGACAGCATTTCAAAGCGACAGGCTGGCGCGCAGATGCCGAGGAGGGCGGTTTTCAGCACCCGTTTGACCGGCTGGCGCAGCAGCAGGCGGTCCGCCCATCAGGGCGAGCCGATCTCGACGCCCAGCGGCCGGGCGCTTTCATGGTCGGTAACATAGCCGCCGGGCAGCAAGTCAGCCATCAGCGCGTGCGAGGCAAAAGCCAGCGCGGTCGAACCGGTATCCAGTTCGCCGTAGCCGGCGACTTCGTCGAGGAAGCTCGTCTTCAGCCCGAACGCCCGCTCGAAGAAGGCCAGCGACGCCTTGACGTCCTGCACGTAGGCGATGGTGTGGCCGAATTTCATGGTTAATTGATCCCGCTTAGCGCTGCATCAGCGCAAATACGCCCCAGCCCAGGTATTCGCGGGTGTAGGTGGCGTAGCGCACGGGTTCGCTGGTCAGCTGGGCGCGCACCTCGCCGGCCATTTCATCGTCCGGATTGGCCGTCAGCCAGCGGTGCATGGTCAGCCACTTGGCTGCCTCGTAGCGATCCCAGCCGTCCTGATCGGCCAGCACCATTTCGACCACGTCGTAACCCAACTCGCCGAAGGACGCGAGCAGTTGCGGCAGGGTCAGAAAGTCGGCCACCGCATGCGCCAGGCAACCCTGAGCCACCGCCTCCGTCGGCGGCAACTGCCGCCAGTAGGGCTCGCCGATCAGGAAAAGGCCGCCCGGCCGCAGGCTACGGCCCAGCAACTCCAGCGTGCCGGCGACGCCGCCACCGATCCAGGTGGCGCCGACGCAGGCAGCGACATCGACCGGCGCCTCGGCGACAAAACCGGCCGCGTCGCCATGGATGAAGCGGACGCGGTCGGCGACGCCAAGCTCAACCGCCCGGCGCTTGGCCTGCTCGGTGAACAACTGACTGAGATCGACGCCGGTGCCGACGACGCCATGATCGCGCGCCCAGGTGCACAGCATTTCGCCCGAACCACTACCCAGATCAAGCACCCGCGCCCCGGCCTCCAGCCGCAAGGCGGCGCCGAGCGTGGCGAGCTTGTCCGGGGTGATCGGGTTGTGAATGCGGTGGGCGCTTTCGGTGATGTTGAAGATGCGGGGGATGTCCATGGGGAATACTCGCGGATTGGACCCTTTGGGTCCTTCTATGAAAAATTGGCTGCATCCAATTTGACCCACGCCACCCCGGGCTGCTTCTCCACCACGATCTGATCGTCCTCTAGCCGGTAGGTCAGTTGGTAGTTGTGCCTGGGGTTAGAGAGAACGTCGGCGTTGAAAATCGCCACATTTTCCCCGGTGGGCCTGCGAACGGATTGCGTAAAAAGACCGGGATGCCCCTCGCGGTGAATCCTCGACCCAACAGACTGGCAAAACGCGTAGTCCGACGGATGCAAGAGGTCAGGATGATCGTCGGCTGCTTTTCGGAAATCCAGCAGCGCCGCATTGCAAGCCACTGAGTAGACCTTGCGCTCGGCGACCACCTCCATCCGTTCGAACCCGGCATCGCTCAACAAGCCCCGATACCAATGGTAGGCAGACTCATAAACCGTCGTTTCGACCGATTCTGATCCGTACCAAACGCCGTAAGTACCATCAGAAAACCGGCTGGCCTGCCAATGCTTGAATGGCCAACTGATGGCATTGAACCATTCGGCATCCTCAAATGGGCGATTGATGATCGGCGTGTGCGAGCGGTATGGCGGCGGCTTGATTTCATCTTCCACCTTCTGCGCCAGTAACCACTCGGCGGGATCATCGGTGAGATCATCAAACAAGTCTTGTGATTGCAGCAGAGATACGATGTTTCGAGCGATATCCATGTGGATGTCGGCCAGCGCGAGTTGGGCAAACAGAGAATTCATTCCTGCTTCAGCTCAAACGCCCCGCGCGCGGTCCAAATATCCGCGCACCATCAGTAGGCCAGCAAACCCCCATTCCTTGACCACATCTACGGGGGTCAAGTTGTCGAACGCCTTGTTCCGGGTGGTCATCCAGCGGTAGGCCAAGTCCCTGTTTTGCGGGAAAAGAAGCCTCAGGTTTTTATGGATACCCAGCAAGTGGCCCACGCGCTCGTACTGGTCACGGCTGGTGCCAATCGGTTTGCCGCTGCGGTAGTTGGACAATGCCGCCCTGTTGCTGGTGGCGATGCCCAGTAGTGCGGCCTGGTCCTCGGTGCTCAACTTCCAGTGGTCGAGCAGAGTCATGACCATTTTGGCCAGGGCGCCACGGTCTTGTGACGCGGTCACCTCGCGTTCTGCTACGGCTCCCATGGTTCGCTCCTTGTCTAGGGTTGGGCAGTGAGTTCACTATAACGTAAGTTTTCAAAGAAACAAATTTAGTTTCTTTGAAAACAAAACGGCTCATGCACTATCGCCTCACGATAGAAATTCATGGCATCGGCGGAGGATGCACATTCGCTATGGTTCTTTGATCTCAACTTCCACGGGGATTGGCATCGCATCGAGCTCATGCCTCAATTATTGGTAATTAGTTGCAAACTTAAACTAAGTGTTCTACAGTGCACTCAAGCGCACGTTCCAGCGCTTGTACCCCAAGGAGAAAGATCATGGCGAAGCAGCGTATTCATCTGGTCATCATCGATCCGCAGAACGATTTCTGCGATCTGCCGGCGGCCGATTGCCCGGTCATTGGCGGCGTGCAGCAGGCGCCGGCTTTGCCGGTGGCGGGGGCGGATGCGGATTTGTTGCGGGTGGCGGAGTTGATCCGGGCCGGCGGTGCCGGTTTGAGCGACATTTCGCTGACGCTCGACGCCCACCAGCGCGTCGATATCGCGCATCCGACCTTCTGGCGGCAGGGCGATGGCAGTGCGGTCGGGGCGTTTACGCAGATTCGCGCGGCCGATGTGCGTGCCGGGCGTTTTCTGCCGCGTCGGGCTGAGGTGTTGCCGCGCGTGCTGGCTTATCTGGAGGCGCTGGAGGCGGCCGGGCGCTATGTGCACATGGTCTGGCCGGTGCACTGCGAGATCGGCACCTGGGGCCACAGCGTCCATGCCGCCGTGCGCGCCGCCTACAACGACTGGGAAGAGGCGAACGCCGCCGTGGTGACCAAGGTGTTCAAGGGCAGCAATCCGTGGACCGAGCACTTCAGCGCGATCCAGGCCGAGGTGCCGGATGCCGACGATGCCGATACCCAGTTGAACGCCGGTTTCCTGGCCAGCCTGGCGGCGGCCGATCTGGTGTTGTTCACCGGCGAGGCGGGCAGCCACTGCGTGCGGGCGACCGTCGAACACGTGGTCGAAAACTGGGCGGCCGGCGAACTCGGGCGGCTGGTGCTGCTCACCGACTGCATGAGCGCGGTGGGCGGGTTTGAAGCGCAGTACGCCGAGTTTCTTGACGACATGCGGCAGCGGGGTTTGCGCCTGAGTACGGCGCAGGCGGTGTTGCCGGAGTTGTTGGCGAACTGCTGAAAAATTTGTGCCGTTTTTGCGGTTGACCGCAGGATTTTGCTGAAAGCAGCGCCTGCGGCCGCTGGCAACGGCAGGAACAAGGAGAAGGAAGATGAGCACCATGGCACAGCAACCCGTCGTCCGCAGCCTGCTGGAGAACGACCTCTACAAGTTCACCATGTGGCAGGCACTGCTGCACAGTCATCCCGGCGCCCAGGCCGAGTACGCCTTCGTCTGCCGCAACACGCCGCTGTTCCCGCTGGCCGAACTGAAGCCGGCGGTGGATGCGGAGCTGGACCGGCTCTGTTCGCTGACTTTCGCCGACGACGAGCTGGCCTATTTGCGCAGCCTGCGTTTCATCAAGAGCGATTTCGTCGATTTCCTCACCGTCTTCCGCTTCCAGCGCCGCTTCATCGAAACCCGAGTCAATGGCGACAAGCTGGAGATCGTCGCGCGCGGGCCGCTAGTGCATGTGATGGCCTTCGAGATTTTCGTGCTTTACATCGTCAACGAGCTGTACTTCCGCCGCCTGCCGGTGGATGAAAACCTGCTGACGGTGGCGCGCCAGCGCCTGCGCGAGAAGATCGACTTCATCCGCGGCCTGAGTGATGAGCTGTGTTCGGCCGACGAGCCTTTCGTGTTCTTCGATTTCGGCCTGCGTCGGCGCTATTCCGGCGCCTGGCACGCGGAAGTGGTGCGCACGCTGGCGGCCGAGCTGCCGGTCAATTTCCGCGGCACCTCGAACGTGCTCTTCGCCAAGGAAATGGGCCTGACCCCGATCGGCACCATGGCGCACGAATACCTGCAGGCCTACCAGTCCTTCGGCTTCCGCCTGCGCGACTTCCAGAAGGCGGCGCTCGAAGGCTGGGTGCAGGAGTTCCGCGGCGACCTCGGCGTGGCGCTGACCGACGTGGTCGGCATGGACGCCTTCCTCGGCGACTTCGACCTCTACTTTGCCAAGCTCTTCGACGGTCTGCGCCACGATTCCGGCGATCCGGTCGAGTGGGCGGAAAAGGCGCTGGCCCACTACCGCAAGCTCAACATCGACCCGCGTCGCAAGCGCCTGGTCTTCTCCGACGGCCTCGATTTGCCGCGCGCCATCGACCTGTTCCGGCGCTATCGCGGCCGCGTCATGACCTCCTACGGCATCGGCACCAACCTGTCCAACGACACGCCCTTTGCCGCGCTCAACGTGGTCATGAAGATCGTCGCCTGCAACGGCCAGCCGGTGGCCAAGCTCTCCGATTCGCCGGGCAAGACCCTGTGCGACGACCAGACCTTCCTGGCCTACCTGCGCCAGGTGTTCGGAAGAAAGGACGGTGCATCATGAGCGCGCTGCGTCTGTCACTGGCCCAGATCAACCCGACGGTCGGCGACATCGCCGGCAATGTCGCCCTGATGACTGCCGCCGCGCAAAATGCTGCGGTCGACGGCGCCAGCATGGTGATTTTTCCGGAGCTGTCGCTGACCGGCTACTGGCCGGGCGACCTGCTGGATGAAGCGGATTTCCTCGCCCGCGTCGATGCCGGCCTTGAACAACTCGTCGCCGCCAGCCGCGCCGCGCCCGGCCTGTGCTGGGTGGTCGGCGCGCCGACCCGGCGCGAGGGGCCGGGCAAGCGCCTGCACAACAGCCTGCTGGTGCTGCGCGACGGCGCGGTGGTGCTGAGCTACGCCAAGCAGTTGCTGCCGACCTACAACGTCTTCGACGAATCGCGCCACTTCGCGCCGGGGCCGGATGTCGCCCGCGTGCTCCGCGTCGGCGGCGGCCAGGTCGGCTTTTTGATCTGCGAGGACGGCTGGAACGACGACGGCGCCGATTACGCGGTCAATCCCTTCCGCCGCCTCGCCGACGCGGCGCCGGAGCTGGTCGTATCGATCAACGCCAGCCCGTCCAACATCGGTAAGCGCGAGCAGCGGCACGCGCTGTTCGCCGCCGCCAGCCGCCGCCACAAGCTGCCGCTGGTGTATGTGAACCAGATCGGCGGCCACGACCAGTTGGTCTACGACGGCGCGTCCTTCGCGGTGACGCCGGAGGCGGGCGTGGTCTTCGAGGCGCAGCGTTTCGTCGAGGCGCAGGTTACGCTGCAATGGGACGGCGCCGCTTTCCGCGCCGGTGACGGCGCGCCGCTGCCGCCGGTGGCGGCGGCCGGGTTGCCGGTGATGGCGTTTTATCGCCGGCAGATCGTCCTCGGCCTGCGCGACTACGCCCGCCGCTGCGGCTTCCGGCAGGTGGTGGTCGGTTCCTCCGGCGGCATCGACTCGGCGCTGACCCTGGCGCTCGCCGCCGAGGCGCTGGGGCCGGAGAACGTCGTCGCGGTGACGCTGCCGTCGCGCTTTTCCAGCAGCGGCAGCGTCGATGACTCGGTGACGCTGTGCCAAAACCTCGGCATCAAGTTGTACACGCACCCGATCAAGGCGCTGGTCGGCCAGTACGAGGCCGATTTCGCCGCCGCCTTCGGCGAGCCGCTGCACGGCCTGGCGCTGGAGAACCTGCAGGCGCGCGTGCGCGGCACCGTGCTCATGGCTTACTCCAACCGCTACGGCCACCTGCTGCTGACCACCGGCAACAAGAGCGAGATTTCGGTCGGCTACTGCACGCTCTACGGCGACACCAACGGCGGCCTGGGGCTGATCGGCGACCTCTACAAGACCGAGGTCTTCGAGCTGTGCCGCCACCTCAACGCCGCCGCCGGGCGCGAGCTGATCCCGCTGGCGATCATCGCCAAGGAACCGTCGGCCGAACTGGCGCCCGACCAGCGCGACAGCGACAGCCTGCCGCCTTACCCGGTGCTCGACACCATACTCAAGGTGCTGATCGAGGGCGAACGCCTGGGCGCCGCCGAGCGTGCCGCCGTACAGGCCGACTACGCCACGCTCGCCGCCGGCCCCGACGGCACGGCATTGATCGCCCGCGTCCGCCGCCTGATTGCCCGCAACGAGTACAAGCGCCGCCAGGCCCCGCCCATCCTGCGCCTGCGCGGCCGCGCCTTCGGCAGCGGGCGGCAGATGCCGATTGCCGCCAAATACGATTGAGGAGCCGAGCATGAACAAAGAACAATTCGACATCGCCGTCGTCATCGGCCGCTTCCAGCCCTTCCACAACGGCCACGCGGCGCTGCTGGCGCAGGCGCTGGGCTGTGCGGAAAAGGTCATCGTCCTGCTCGGTTCGGCGCATGCCGCGCGCAGCGCCAAGAACCCGTTCAGCTGGGAAGAACGGGCGAGCATGATCGCGCTGACGCTGGACGAGGCGACGAAAGCGCGCGTGACCTTCCTGCCGCTGCGCGACTACTACGACGAGCGCCGCTGGCGGGCGGCGGCGCTGGCCGCGGTGCAGACGCAGGCAGCGCCGGGCGCGCGCATCGCGCTGATCGGCCACGCCAAGGACGCGACCAGCGAATACCTGCACGGCTTCCCCGGCTGGACGCTGCTGCCGGCGCCGGCCTACGGCGAGATCAACGCCACCAGCCTGCGCCGCATCCTGTTCGAGGGCGAGGAGCGCGCCGCGATGCAGGCGCTGCTCGCCGGCCAGGCGCCGGCCGCCGTCGTCCATTACCTGCTGGGCTGGCTGAACCTGCCGTTTGTCGCCGGCCTGCGCGAGGAACACGCGCGCGTCGAAGCCGGCAAGAAAACCTGGGGCACCGGGCCGTTCATCACCGTCGACGCGGTGGTCACCGCCGCCGGCCATGTGCTGCTGATCGAACGCGGCCAGCCGCCCGGCAAGGGCCAGTGGGCGTTGCCCGGCGGCTTCCTGGAGCCGCGCGAGCGGGTCCTGCAGGGGGCGATGCGCGAACTGCAGGAAGAAACCGGCTTCGCGCTCTTGCCGGCGACGCTGGAAGGCCTGCTGCGCGGCACGGCAGTCTTCGACCACCCCGACCGCAGCCAGCGCGGCCGCACCATCACCCACGCCCACTGGTTCGACCTCGGCGACAGCCGGCTACCCGAGGTGGCCGGCGCCGACGACGCGGCGGCGGCGAAATGGGTGCCGGTCGGCGAACTGGCGGCGATGGAAGGCGAGTTATTCGAGGACCATTTCATGATCCTCGATCATTTCCTGAAGCTCGACCTGCAAGCCTGAAAAACGGCGCTGCCGGTGACTGGAGCGGGGTCCGGTAGAATTCATGCCGATGTAATCTGCGGCCGGCAGCGCTTCACGCTTCCTGCCGTCGTTTTGACCAGGAGCCAGTGCATGAGCTATGTCGTGAAAATCTGGGACGCCGCCAGCGGTCCTGCCTTACCCGAGAGCGTCGATGCGGCCAGCCGGCTGCTCGGCGAACTGGAAGCGGGAGAAGTGCCGGGCGGCAATCCGAAATTCGTGCAACTGGCTCGGCAACTGACGCAGCGTTTTCCGACGCCGGGCATCTTGCCCTGCGACGACGAGCCTGATCTCGCGGCGATCGCCTGGAGCGACTGGCCGATTGACGGCAAAACCGAAGCGGCGGTGTGGAACCTGGGGCTGAATGTCGGCATGCTCGACGCAGCGCGCCCCTTTCTGATGCAGAAGGCCAACGCGCTGGGTCTGGGCGTGCTGGACGAGCAGGCGGGCGAGGTTCATCTGCCGGGCGGCCGGATTTTGTGCCTGCCGGGCCGGGCGCCGGTGACCCATGACGATGCTGCCGATGAGGCACCGAGGGCGCGCGAGGTGTCGGTGAGGATGTTCGAGTTTCTGAAGCCGCTGCTGGTGGCGCGCGGCTTCAAGGGCAGGAAGAGCAGCCTGACTTTCCGGCGCAGCTTTGCCGAAGGCTGGCATGAACTGTACATCTGGTCGCCCGCCGACCGCTGGCCGTTGTGTGCGGAAGTCACCGTGACCGTCACGGCGAGGCTGCATGCGATTACCGAACGGCGAGTCGGCGCCTGTTATCCCGGCCGGGCGCTGGAGGATTTCAGCCACATGCACACGCTGATCATGCACCCCAGCGACTGGATCGAGGGCGAAGCGCCTTTTTTCAGCAAGCTCAACAAGCATTACCAGGTGGTTCGCCCGGCGGAGATCGAGCCGGTGTTGCAGCATCTGGGCGAGAACCTGCAGGCGCGGATACTGCCGGCGCTCGATGCCTGTCGGACCCTGGCGGATTTCGACCGCGAATTGAATCCGGACGCCGGCGCCCGCTCGTTGTTCAGTGGCAACGTCGGTGACCGGCTCATCGCCGCCTACCTGAATGCCAATCCGCGTCTCGACGAGATCTGTCGCGAGCTCGATCCCCGGCTGTACGGGCGTTGGGAGCCTCTGGTGGCGAGCTGCGTCGATTAAGTCCGCAACCACCCGTTGCCCGCTGCCGGCGAGTAGCTTTCAACCGGAGGGGCTGATGTTCAGCCGCCCAGTTCGGCGCGCAGTTCGGCAAGCTGGGCGCGCAGTTCGCCGACTTCGCTTTCCAGTGCGCTGACGCGGTTTTTCAGTTCGTCGATTTCCTGATTGCCGGCGCGCGTACCACTTGCGGTGGTGGCTTCCACGGCCGGCTGGCCGCTCAGCAGGTGGCTCCAGCGATTTTCGCGCGAGCCGGGCAGGCGTGGCAGTTCGACGACCAGCGCCTTGCCGGCGAGTTCTTCGAGGAAGGCTTCGACCGAGGAAATGTCGGCGAAGCGGTGCAGGCGTTCGCAATTCAGGCGCAGTTCGCCGGCGGTCTGCGGGCCGCGCAACATCAATACGGTGAGCAGCGCCGAAGCCTGGCTTGGCACGCCGAGCACCTTTTCCAGCCGATGCTCGAAGCGGACGACGCGGCTGCCGCTGACTTCGACCGCCAGTCCGGCGTCCTTGAGACCGTCAAGCGCTTGCAGGATTTCCGCTTCGCCGAGTTCGAGCACCGGCTGGCGGCTGGTCTTCTGGTTGCAGCCGGCGGCCAGCGCGTTGAGCGACAGCGGGTAGGTGTCGGGCACGGTGCGCTGCTTTTCGACCAGCGTGCCGAGGACGCGGGTTTCGTTCAGCGAGAGGTGGGGCAGGGTATCGGTCATGTTCGCTTCAGCCGTGGGCGGGAGAGTCGGGAATGGGCGGCAGCAGCGCGCAGGCGGCCGCCGGCTTGACGATGCGGAAAGCCAGCTTGGTGCGGCCGCTCAGTTTGAGCAGCGCCTTGTCCTTGCTGACCAGGATGTCGGCGCCGGCGCGGGCGGCGAGTTCGAGGAACTTCTGGTCGTCGCGGTCCTTGCAGCGCGGCAGCGGCGGCGCTTCGCCGCAGTCGATGACGCGCACCAGCGCGCGGTAGCGGGCGTAGCGCTCGGCGATCATTTCCGGCGTCAGCTTGAGTTGCGGGTAGGTCAGCACGCGCTGCAGTTCGTCGAGCGTGCGTTCGTCGGCCAGGCATTCGATCTGCCCGGCCTCCAGCGCGGCCATGATCGGCACCGCCTCGACATTGGCCCAGTGGTAGAGATCGAGGACGACGTTGGTGTCGAGGACGAAGCGCAGCATGGGCGGATTATAAACGGGCAGCGCGGGTGCCTACAGCGTGGGCTTGAGCACCATCAGGAAGAAAATGGCGAGCATGGCGACGAAGGCCGGGTAGCCCAGCCGCTCCCAGAGGCGGGCGTAGCGCCAGTAGCGCGGCGGCAGCGCCTCGTTGGCGGCTGCAGCGGCTTCGGCCATGGCGGCCATGCGCAGTTGCAGCCAGACCACCGGCAGCCAGCACAGGCCGGCGATGACGTAGAGCACCAGCGTGACGACGATCCACGGCGTCGTCCATGCATAGCCGCCGAGGTGGGCGAGCCAGAGGCCGGAAATCGGCTGGAAGATAACGGTTGGCGTGGTGAACCACCAGTCGGCGCGAACCACCAGGCGGGCGGTGGTGGCGACGGCGGCGACCGGGCCCCGGCGGTTGGTGAAGAACAGGTAGAAGGCCGAACCGAAGCCAGTGCCGACGAGCAGCACGGACGACAGGATGTGCAGGGCCTTCAAGACGAAGTAGGTGGTCATGGTCTTTCCTCCTCGGCAAATAACAGGATGAGCACGGCCAGGATCGGCAGGTTCTTGCTGAGCGGGCCGTAGGGGTGGATCAGGAATTCCGGCAGGCAGACGGCGATCACCGCCGAATAGCCGGCGATCAAGGCCATCTGCGCCAGCCACAGGCGGCGGCCGGGGGCGAACAGCGTGGCCAGACCAAGCACTGCGTCGAGCAATGCGGCGCCAATCAGCGCGGCCAGCGCGGGTGTACCGGTGAGGCCGGTGCGGGCGAGCAGCGCCAGGCTGTCGGCAATCGGCCAGGCGAACAGGCTGACCCAGGCGGTGATCAGCCAGACGGCAGCGAGCGCCAGGCGCAGCAGCAGCGCGCGCCAGCCGGCGAGGGCTTGCTGGCGCAGGGCGGGGGCTTCGCCGGGCGTGATGAATTGGGCCGGATGGCAGGCGTCGGCTGGGTAGGGCGTGCCGACGTAGGCACCGGCGCTTTGCAGCATTTTCCAGCTCTGCGTGTCGAGCAGGCCGCCGGGCAGGTGTTCGCCGACGCGGGCGGCGAAGTTCATCAGCCAGCCCGGCAGCGGTAGCACCGGGGCTGGTGCAAAGCCCATGCTGCGGCGGTAGGTGGCGATCAGCTCGCGCAGGCTGAGGGCTTTACCGCCGCGCAACTCAAGGCACTGACCGGCCGGTGTTGCCGGGTCGAGCAGGCGGAGAACTTCAGCGCACAGGTCGTCGATGTGGATGCTGTGCACATGTTGGCGGCCGCCCAGCGGCAGCGGCGTCAGCGGCAGGCTGGCGAGCACGCGGAAGAGGCGGGCCGAGGCACCGGCTTCGCCATGGACCAGCGCCGGACGAACGATCTGCCATTCCAGCGGCAGGCCGCGCAGGAAATCGTCGGCGGCGCGCTTGCTGGCGAGGAAGGGGGCGTCGCCGCTATCCGCGCCCTGCGCCGAAACTTGCACGACGCGGCGCACGCCGGCCGCAGCGCAGGCGCGGAAGAAAGCCTGCGGGCCACGCGTGTGCAGGGCCGAAAAAGTCTGCTCGCCCTGTTCGCGCAGGATGCCGACGGCGTTGATCGCGGCGTCGCAGCCGCGCAAGGCCTGCTGCCAGGCGGCGGGATCGGGGTGGCTGAAGTCGATGGCGACCTCGTCGGCAGCCTGCGGCCGGCGCACGCCGCGCAGCACCTGATGGCCGGCGGCGCTCAGCGCCCGGCCCAGCGCGCTGCCGATGAAGCCGCTGGCGCCGGCGATCAGGATGCGCATGGCGTCGCTTCCTGGCCGTTGCCGGCCTGGCGTTGCGGCAAGGCGGCTGGCGTCGGGATGTGCTTCCAGATGCGCCGGGAGAGCAGACCGACGGCGACAAGCACGCCGACCAGGCTGAGACGGCCGGCGTGGCGCAGGGCGGCGGCCAGATCGTCGCCGGTGTCGCCGAAAAAAAGGACGAGCAGCAGTGGCAGGCCGAGCAAAAGAATCGCACTCGTTCGCCACCAGAAATCGGCGCGTCCGGCGGTGCCGCAGAGATCGAGCAGGATGCCGGTGAGCGCGGCTTTCAGGTAGTAGGCGGCGAGACCGCCGGCGAGCAGGGCGATGGCGAGTTGCAGCAGGAAGATCAGTGTCGCATCCATGGTTTTCTCCGTTACGATTATTTCTGTAAAAACAGAAATTAAAGTTTCAAAAAAATGGGCCGGATTGGCCCATGCCTGGTGGAAACGCTTTATTCGCTGGAATTACTCTTGCGGAGGGTCTGGCTCAGCTTGGCGCCGATGCCGAGCATTTTCATCAGCGTTTCCGGCTTCAGGCGCAGCATTTCGTCGGACCAGGTGGTGAGGATCTGGATGAACTCCAGCGTCTCGCGGATGCGCTGTTGCGCGCCTTCGTCCTCGGCGGCGAGGTCGGGGTTGTCGAGAAAACCCTTCAACACGTCGATCGTCGGATCAATCTCGCGCTGGCGGCGGCCTTCGACGATCAGTCGGAAGAGTTCCCAGACATCGGTCGAGGTCTCGAAATGGTCGCGCCGGTCGCCCTTCAGATGGACGATGCGGACCAGTTTCCAGGACAGCAGTTCCTTGATGCTGGTGCTGACGTTGGAGCGGGCGACGCCCAGCGTGTTGGCGATTTCCTCGGCTTCCAGCGGTCGACCGGCGAGGTAGAGCAAGGCGTGAATCTGCGCGACGCTGCGGTTCACGCCCCAGCGCGAGCCCATTTCGCCCCAGTGGAGGATGAATCTTTCGGAGATCGGTTTGAGTTCCATGGCTGCAATGTAGTTGTGTCTGAAATTTCTGTCAACACAGAAATTTCAGATGGCTGCTGTGTCGTTCAGCCGGCCTTTGGCGTCAGCGCCCGCATGCGTTCCTCGAACTCCTTGCGCAGCTCGCGCCGCACCTGCGCTGCCTGGTAGCGGCGGACTTCTTCCGGCGTGCTCGGCGTCAGCGGCGGGATTGGCGTCGGTTTGCCGTCGGCGTCGACGGCGACCATCGTGAAGAAGCAGGAGTTGGCGTGGCGGATGATCTTGGCGCGGATGTCCTCGGTGAGCACCTTGATGCCGATTTCCATCGAGGTGTTGCCGGTGTAATTGACCGAGGCGAGAAAGGTGACCAGTTCGCCGACATGGATCGCCTGGCGGAACATCACCTGATCGACCGACAGCGTGACGACGTATTCGCTGGCGTAGCGCGCGGCGCAGGCGTAAGCGACCTGGTCGAGCAGCTTGAGGATGGTGCCGCCGTGAACGTTGCCGGAGAAGTTGGCCATGTCCGGGGTCATCAGGACGGTCATGGCGAGTTGGTGCTGGGGAAGGTGCATGGTGTGGTTTTCGCAAGCGGGAAAGAAAAGGGCAGGATGAAAATCCTGCCCTTGCTGCGGTCGACCGGACGAATCCGGCAAAAACCGTTTAGTCTTCAAGCAGGCTGCGCAGCATCCAGGCGGTCTTTTCATGGACTTCCAGGCGCTGGGTCAGCAGGTCGGCGGTCGGCTGATCGTCGGCTTCGGCCACCACCGGGAACAGCTTGCGCGCGGTGCGGGCAGTGGCTTCCTGGGCGGCGACCAGGTGGCGGATCATGTCGGTGGCTGCCGGCACGCCTTCAACTTCCTTGATCGAGGCGAGCTTGACGAATTCCTTGTAGGTACCCGGGGCCGGGAAACCCAGCGCGCGGATGCGCTCGGCGATCAGGTCAAGCGCGTTCCACTGCTCGGTGTACTGGTCCATGAACATGTTGTGCAGGCTGTTGAACTGCGGGCCTTTGACGTTCCAGTGGAAGTTGTGCGTCATCAGGTACAGCGTGTAGCTGTCGGCAAGCAGGCCGGAGAGGCCTTCAACGATCTTCTTGCGGTCGGCCTCGGAAATGCCGATGTCGAGGCTCGGGGATTTGACTTTCTTGTTTGCCATGGACGGTTCTCCTTCGTGAAAACAGCGGGTTGGGCGCATCTTGCGCGACCTGACCGGCAGCGGCGCTGGCTTACCTCGGCGGGCCGTTTCCGGGCGGCTCCTGCGCTGGCGGCAGGAGCTTGCGTCGTGACCTAATATAACGCAATCGGCTTGGACCGGCCAATCAATCGAGACTATGCAGCGGCTGGTGTTGGCCTATCGGGCGGGGTTTACGGCGTTTTCACAGCATGTTGCCGCGAATGTCGACGATGCGCAGTTCGCCACGTTCGCGGCGCAGCAGCAGTTCGGATTCGCCCTCGCGTTTCTGCGGCTTCCCCTTGAGGTCATTCCAGCGATGCGACCAGCGCAGCGAAACGCTGACGCGTCGCTCCTGGGAGAGGACGCGGCCGACGCGCAGCGACCAGTCCACGGCAAATTCCCGCCGCCGCCGGTCGTCGATACGATCGCGGATGTCGGCCAGCGTGCCGTGCGGGTCGTCAGAAAAGTAGCGCGCGACGGAAGTCCAGCCGCCGCGGCGCAAACCGTCTTCCAGGCCCCTGACCAGGTCGTCGACTTCGTCGCGCAGGGGATCAGGGCGTCCGGGGCGGACGTTTACACAGCCGCCGATGGCGATGGCAGCGGCCGCCAGCAGGAATTGCCGGCGTCGTCCCGCTGCCGGCAGGGGAAGGGGGGCTTGCGCGGTGCTGCGGTTTTCCAGTTTCTCGTCAGTCATGGTGCTTTCCTTTGCCGATCAGTCAATGCATCAGCATATTGGATTTTTGCCGATTATGCTCAAGCGCGCTGCCTGGAGCTGATGCCCTCAGCGCAGCCACTGACTGCCGCTCAGGGTGCGCAGGATGCGTACCTTGCCGTCGACCAGACCGACTTCCTCGACGATCTGCGAGCTTTCCTCGTGGTGCAGGCGCTGGCGGCTGTTGTCACCGATGATGCGGACGCTGTAGCTGACGTTGAGCTTGTTGTTGCCGGCCGGCTGGACGCTGAAGCCGCTGATCCGGTACTGGATGCGGTCGAACACCTTGAACGAGTTGATCAGCGTGTCTTCGACGTCACGCGTGTCGGCACCGTCGCCACCCTGCCAGTCGCTGGCGAGCAGGCCGAGGATGGCGCGGATGTCGCCGCGGCCATAGGCATCGACGAAGTTCTGGTAGAGCGTGTGCACGCCGCCGAGTAGATCCTGTTCCGCCTGGCGGGCCTGTGCTTCACGCTGCTGGCGCGCCTTCTCTTCGGCCTCCTGGCGTTTGCGCTCTTCCTCCATCTGCTTTTCGTACCTGGCACGGGCTTCGGCTTCGCGCCTTTCCGCTTCAGCCTTGGCCGCCGGATAACCCTCGATCGCCTTTTCCAGTGCCGCCATCACGTTGTTGCTCAGTGGGTCGGCGATGCTCTGCAGTTCGTTTTGCTGGCGTGCCAGGTAATCGCGCAGCCAGGACGATTCGCTGCGGTAGGCAAAATAGCGCCCCTGCATGATGCCTTGCGCCTTTGCGGGCAGCGCGGCGTAGGCTTTGTGCAGATTGGTCTCGTCCGGGAACAGCGCCATTTCGTCCGCGAGTTTTGCGCGCAGCGGGGCGGCGATCTGCTCGTGCATGGCGTACAGGGGTTTCAGGCTTTCCCAGGTCTGCCGGATTTCCTCATAGGCCCGTTGCTCGACATGGACGAAGCCGCCGTGCGTGCTGACGTTGAGGTAGTTCCCCATCACCGCCTGGACGTGGTTCAGGAAGGCTGCCTGGAAGGACAACAGACGTTGCCTTGGCAGCAGGTAGTCGAGGGCCGGGACGACGAAGCGGTGGTTGCGGTCGGTAACGGCCTTCAGGCTGCTGGAAAAACCGATCCACGGGCCACTGGCGAATTCCTTCGGAATCAGGCTGCCGAGCGATTCGCGCGGAGTGTAAAGCGATTGCCCGGTCAGCTTGCGGCTGGCCTTGTCGAGCGCCGCGTTCATGTTGGAGAGGCGGAACTTGAAGAGGTCGAGGCGGCCGATCAAGTCCTCCAGGGCCGGCAGGTAGGCTTCGACTTCGAGCGCGGTCGCTTCAAACGGGAAGCTGGCGGCGGCGTTCAGATAGTCGGGTTCGCTGAAGGTGAACTTGTCTTTGACCATTTTCTTGTACCAGGTGCCGTATTCGTCGATCGATGCCTGGGTATAGTCTTCCGAATCCTGATAAAAGCGCAGCAGTGGTGTGAAGCGGTCAATCATCGAGTTCAGTTCGTTCTGCGCCGTCTGGCTGGCCTGCGAGACTTCCGGCAGCAGGGCCTTGTAGCCGGTCAGGCCTTCCTTGGCTTCCTGGCCAATGTCGCGGATGCGCTTGGCCGTGCTGACAATACGGTCGCGGGCGCCGGCCGGGTCGTCGCGCAGCCAGATTTCGATGTCCCATTTGACCCACTGCGGCTGGTTGCGCAGGTAGTCGAGGGTGTGCGGCGGCGGAATCAGGGCGATTTTGGGCCCCAGTTCGCCGAGCGCGGTTTCGTAACGCTGCAGGTGTTCGCTCCAGGACAACTGGTAGCGGGCGCGCGTTGCATCGGCGGCATCGCGAATCATCTGATCGAGCGCTTCGCGGCGATCCCGGATGTAGTAGCGGATCAGGTTCAGCCGCTGCACTTCGCGCTGCGCCAGCGAGGCGGCGGTGGCGGGCGGAACGACTGTCGCGCGCGCCTGGTTTTCGGTGGAAGAATAGCTGCTACTGCAGCTGTTCCAGCAGCGGGAGCCTTCGTCGCCGCGCAGGCCGCGGCAACTGCTGATGCAGCTGCTGTACTGCTCGCTGGCGGCACGCATGGTGTTCCAGTAAATTTCGGACGCCCGTCCGAGGACGTTGAGCGTTCCTTCGTGCTTGGCCTGGGCGGCGTCGACCTGGTTGCCCAGGCGCCGCTCGTGGTCGTGCTTGATCTCCAGGTAGGCGAGCGGTGAGCCGCCGTCGATGGCGGCGAGTGCCGCCGAACGCAATTCGCGCAGGACGCTTTCCGCCTCGGATTCAAACTCCGAGGGCTCGATCGGCGGCGTTGGTGGGGCCGGCCAGTAGGTGCCGGTGTACTGCTTCTGTACCGGCTTTTCGAGTTCCTGGTCGAATTTCTGAACGCTTTCGTTACGCAGCGTCTTGCTCGACTCTTCGGAAAACTTGCGCCAGCTGCTCTGTGTCTGGTTGAACTTGCTGCGTGCGTCGCTGGCTTGCTGCCAAAGGCGCTCGACGATGTCGATGCCCTGCTGGGCGGAAGCGATGTCGGCCCGGGTCCGGTTGATGAACTCCTGGGCAAAAGCGTCGACCTCGTTGGCGGTCCGGATGATGCGCATGCCGCTCTTGGTCTCGTCGGCCAGGTAGTAGAAGTTGACCACGAACTTGACCCCCGAGTTGGCCAGGTCGAGCGGTTTGGCGAACCAGTAGCCGGCGATCTCGACCGACTTCAGGATGATCGCGCCAGCGGCATCGTCGACGCTGGTCGGAATGCCCAGCACGTCGGCGGCAGTGTTGAGCGTCAGATCGACGACCCCGTCCTTGATGTCGTCGAGCGCGCCCAGCTTGATCTTCGATTGCCGCTGCCGGGATTCCTCGGCGCGCTGGATGGCGGCTTTGAGGTTTTTCTGGATGTCGCGTAGCTGGTCGCGCAGGGAGCGCATGCCGATGCCGAAATACTCGGTTTCCCGCAGATGGACCTGGGCGCCGGGGTCGAGCCGGAGGATGGTCTTGGCATTGCTGTCGATGGTGGTCGCTGCCTGGTTCAGTACCGCCTCCCATTCCCGGACCGACTGTTCGAGCGCGCCCCAGTGCGGGCCTTCGAAATGTTCGGCGTTTTCGATGGCGCTCTGGGCCTGCCGCACTTTCGATTCCGCCGCTTCGACGGATTTTTCCGCAGCCTCGATGTTCTTGCGGGCAGACTCGATCTCGCGGTAAATCTCGCTGTAGTCGCGCGCTTCTGCCGGGGCGAGGGAGAGGCTGAGCAGGGTGGCGAAGAGCAGTGCCAGGAAGTTGCCACAGCGGCGTTTTGCTGCCGTCCTCATTTGCCGTCTCCCTGATGCAGTCGCTCGGCGTGTGCGAGTTGGCGCAATGCGGCGAGGGCTGCCGGCGGTGCCGCGTTGTCCACGCTGACCAGCAAGACATCGCTGCCGAGTGGGAGAGCTGCCAGATGGAGAGCAGGCAGCATGCCGGCGAAGTCCTTGGCCGGGCCGGTGTGGACACAGATTGCAGCGGTCGTCGCCAGGCAGTCACTGACCGTCAGTTGCAGCGGACCTTCGGTGG
Source organism: Azonexus sp. (assembly GCF_041909095.1). GTDB lineage: Bacteria > Pseudomonadota > Gammaproteobacteria > Burkholderiales > Rhodocyclaceae > Azonexus. The sequence goes on from NZ_JAYREB010000007.1 coordinate 53,165, forward strand.
CTTCGCCGGGGCGCTGGAGCAGCGCGCTCAATCGTTCAGCGGCAATCGGCAGGCGCGGGGCGAGGCTGGCGGCGGCGGCCTGGGCCGGTGTGCTGGCGCGCTGCCGGGTGATGCGTGCCTGGACGCCGCTGTCGCGTTCGATCAGCAGGCCGCTGTCAGGCAGCAGGATGATCCAGCCGGGCGGCGGAAAGTAGCGCCAGCCATCGAGCAGCAGCTGGCGTTCGGCGAGCTTTTGCAGGGCGGCGCGGGCACGCGGTTCGCCGGCCGCCGCCCGGCTGTGGGCGGCCCAGGCGGCGGCCGGTCGGTCGGCGGCTTCATGTAGGCGGCCCAGTTGCCAGAGGGCGGCGGGGCGTTCGCGTTCGGCTGGCGGCAGTTTCTGCCAGTAGCCGCTGGCCCGTTCATGGGCGCCGACCGCGAGCAGGGCGTCGACCGCCATGCCCAGCAGCACCGGATGCCCCGGGTGGCGGCCAACGGCGGCTTCGGCGGCGATCGCCAGTTCAAGTGGCGAGGCGGAGGCCTGCAGTGCCTTCAACAGGCGCTCGTCGAGCGCAGCATCGGCCGGCGTGGCGGAACGCAGCAGGGTCGCCGCTTCGCTGCCCCGTCCGCCGGCGAGCAGCAGGTCGGCCAGTTGCAGGCGGGCCGGCATGTTGTCCGGGGCCAGCCTGAGACCCCGTTGCAGGGCATCGATGGCGCGGCTGGTCTGTTTTTCGCCGATCAGCTTGGCCGCATCGCGGAATAGCTGCTCGGCGGTTGGCGCCGCCGGACGCGGTTCTTCCGGACGTTTTTCCGGTGGCTGCTGGGCGCCGGCCGGGAGGGCGAGGAGGAGCGCCAGGACGGCGGCGGCAAGCTGGCGCCGGTAGAAGCTTGCGCGAGGCTGGTCCATGTCCGTTCTCCCGAATCGAAGTTCAGCGCAGCCACTGGCTGCCGCTCAGGGTACGCAGGATGCGCGGTTTGCCGTCGACCAGGCCGACGACTTCGACGATCTGCGATTCTTCCTCGTGATGCAGTCGCTGCCGGCTGTTGTCGCCAATGATCTTCACCGAGTAGCTGACCTGGGCCTGGTCGTCACCGATCGGCTGGACCGAGAAGCCGCTGATCCGGTACTGGATGCGGTCGAAGACCTTGAACGAGTTGATCAGGGTGTCCTCGACGTCGCGCGCGTCGGCGCCGTCGCCGCCGTGCCAGTCGCTGGCGAGCAGGCCGAGGATGCCCCGGATGTCGCCGCGGCCGTAGGCGTCGACGAAGCTCTGGTAGAGCTCTCGTACCTGTGTTTCGCCGACTGCAACCGAACCGGACGGGGGCGCAGCCATTCCCAGTTTCAATTTGCCTTCGTCGATCATTTTTTGCAGTTGCCCAAAAGCGCTATCGACATCGCTGCTCCGCTGGCCAAGTTGCATGTAGCTTTCGCGTGTCAGATCGCTGAATGTCTGAAGACCGGCGGCGGTCGCCCAGTCCTTGGCGGCGAGTGCACTCCGGGCCATCTCGATGGCAGCATTCAGCTTGCTCAGGATGGCAGCGTAGCGATCAGCTTCCCGATCTCGGGCAGCCTGGTTGCGATTGACTTCCTCAAGGATATCGGCAATCGCTTTCGCCAGTCGCTTCATCGCGCCAGACAACTGTCCGTCAAACGCAAACTTGGCCTGGAACGCGTCGATCCGGGCAAACTGGAAGAGGGTACGGTTGGCTTGATTTTCGTCCAGCAGCTTTTGCATTTCTGGCTGATATGCGGCGTAGGAGGAAGTGGGTAATGCCCTGATCCTGTTTTCGAGTGCGCCCAGGTAGGCCGCGGTCAGCGATACCATGCCACCGGTAACCGGTAATTCAGCGAAGGGATCTTCGACCAGTTGCTCCAGCCCGAGTTCGGCTTCGGCACTGTAGCGCAGGATGTCCCGGTAGCGAAGGATGTCGACGATCTGGCTGCCGGGCAGGATTTCCGGCATTACCGGGCTGCCCGAGCCGGCCAGTGCCAGGTAGTTCCGATTGCTGGCGACAAACATCCCGACCGTCATGCTCAACTGACTTGCCGCTGGCTGGAACTCGCTGTAGAGGGACGACAGGAAACGGCTGTCGTCAGCGATCATGTCGTTGTTTTTCCTGGCGCGAGAGAGATAGGTTTCAAACTGGCTTGCGATTCCTGAAGCAAGGGTGATGTGTCTGCCGAATCCGTCCACGGATTGCTTGCGCGATTCCAGGCCCTCGATCATTGATTTGAGAGTCGCCTGACTTGAGCGTTGGATGTCCGATGGGTCGATGCTGGCGATAAACTTCAAGGCAGTAGCGATGGCATCGCTCACATTCTTGATTTCGGCGGCGGCTTCTCGTGAAGTCATGTATTTCAGGCTGGGTAGGGTATAGACGTCCCAATCCGCATAATGCTCCATGCGGTGCTGGTTGATCAGTCCCATCTGGCGGAGGATTTCCTTCTGCATGGCATCCACCGTCCGCATGATCAGCATCGAGCGCGCCTGATCATCGAGCGTCTTTGGCATGTGCTGGGCCAGAAAACTTTCGGGAATGCCGATGTAGCCACCGGGGGTGTCGTCGATGACTTTTCTCAGGCGAGCCAGTTCTTCTTCGCTAAGGAAGGATTCCGGATGCCTTGCATTATTCAGGCGCATCCTTGAGAAATCGTCGTACTTTCCCGAAGCATCACGATAGTGGGTGGTGATTGCCTCCCAGACCGTCGCATAGCGGTTCCGGTTGGCTTCGAGGAACTGCAGAAACTCCCGCTTCACTTCGGCGAAATGCTCGTTGTCGATCTTCACGTTGAGTTGGTGTATCGCCGTATATTTTTCCCAGCGCTGCTGAAGCTCACGTTGTTGTTTGCGCACCTGCTCGATCGCATTGAGGAGGGCGCTTCGCTGCTGGGGATCGCTGGTTCGCGAGTATTGATCTTCAAGACTCTTGAGCTGATTTGCGAGCTGATCGGTTTTTTCTTTCAGGATGAGCTGATTGGCCTGGAAATCTTCCTGATACTGCGCTTCCATCTTTTCCTGGTCGGCAGTCAGGGCCGATTGGGCCTTGCCAAGCTTCTCCTCGGCGCCCGGCTCACCTTGCCGCACCGGTTCGATGAAGTCTTTCGCGTATTCCGCGAATCCCTTTTCTGGGGCGTGACGGGTAAAGGTGAATTCGGTCTGCGCCTCTGTCATCGCCTGGGTTTCAGCGAGTAGTCTGGCATTGACCACGCGGTTCGAAATGCTGTCGCGTATCGGCCAGAGTTTGAGATAGTTTTCCTTGAACAAGGTGAGAAGACGTTTACGTTCGCCACCTCCTTTCTTGTCGTTGGGAGGAATTAGCCGCAAAGTCTGGGCATGCTGGATGATGTCCTGGCTCTCCTGAAGGATTTCGAGGCGCAGTTCCGTCAGTGCGACGGACGGTTCCTTGCCGTATTTCTTCCTGTGATCGGCCAGCGTCAAGGTGGTCGCTTCGCTGAAACGCTCCTGGTATTTCTTCACCTTTTCAGGGAGTTCTATAGCATATTTCTGAATCTCGGGCAGGCGGGACATGGCTTCCCGGTAACGCGTCAGAGCATCACGGAACTGATTTGGGTCGATCTTGAGCGCCTGGGCGGCCATTTCCCGCATCATCTTGGCGAGAACGACTTCCGCTTCCCGTTTCTTCGCCACTTTGTTGAGCTCCAGCAACAAGGTGGAAATATGGCTCTTCAATCTCTTTTCTTCTTCGAAAAGTAAGGCCTCCCTGCGCACCTCCGCCGGAATCGAAAGACGATCCCACAAGGAAGGTTCCGGCCAGGGCTGCCCCAGTTCCGATGTCACGTAGGTCTTGAACAGTTCGCCCCAGTTTGCCTCGAAAATCACCCGCCGCCAGAGGCGTTCGATTGAGGCCGGCGTTACCTTGATCGGGTCCCCTTCGCCCAGTTTGCGATTGCTGTCCCGGATCTCCCGGTCGTGCTCGACCGATCCATACAGCGCTTCAAGATCGAGAGCAGTCTTGCTGGCGTTGACGGCCTTGCGTGAACTGCGGGCCAGATCGATTGCGGTGATCAACGCGGTTACCGGTAGCATGCCGACGGAACTGCCCATGACGGCAAAACCGGTTGCTCCCTGTGCCTGACCATAGGAAACGATCATTTTCGCCAGCGTTGATGCCGTTTCGATCGCCGCTTCCGCGTTGTCGCCGGAGTCGATGGCATTGGCGATATCGCCCATCGATTTGAGGTAGCCGAATATCTCCAGACCACGCAGTACGGCGCTGACGTTGGTGACTTCCTCGGGCGGCAGGGTGTTGATGATTTCTCCATAGACCGTGGGGAAGACGGGGACAAAGTAATTGTCGAAATCCTCGGCGATGTCTTCAGCGGTTGCTGCGCCAGAGGGAGTGGCTGAAAACACGCCCAACGCCAGCCCAAGCGCTAACGCAACGCCTTTCAGGTGGCTGAGAATGAAGCGACTCATCACGGTCTCCGAGCCATTAAACGAAGCTCTGTCAGATTTCGGTCAGCGCAGCCACTGGTTGCCGCTCAAGGTACGCAGGATGCGCGGTTTGCCATCGACCAGGCCGACGACTTCGACGATCTGCGATTCCTCTTCGTGATGCAGTCGCTGCCGGCTGTTGTCGCCGATGATCTTCACCGAGTAGCTGACCTGGGCCTGGTCGTCACCGATCGGCTGGACCGAGAAGCCGCTGATCCGGTACTGGATGCGGTCGAAGACCTTGAAGGAGTTGATCAACGTGTCCTCGACGTCACGCGGGTCGGCGCCGTCGCCGCCATGCCAGTCGTTGGCCAGCAGGCCGAGGATGCCCCGGATGTCACCGCGGCCGTAGGCGTCGACGAAGCTCTGGTAGAGGGTCTGGATCTGCGCATTGCTGATGCCGAAGGAAGCCAGGTAGGCGGCCAGTTTCGGCAACAAGGCGCGGCCGCGGTCGAGGGCATTGCGCGCTGCCGCTTCACCGTGCTGGACGTAGTAGCCCATGTACGAACCCGGTTGCAGGCTGCGTTCCAGTTCGAGCTGCCATTCGCGGGCGCGGGCGCGGCCTGCCGCGTCGGGGGGCTGGCGGAGGAGAGCGTCGATCATGTTGAGCCAGCTCAGGTAGGAGCCGATCTGGTTGTCGCGGGTGCGCAAGTAGCCGATCCGCATCGACCCCAGGTAGTAGGCTTCGCGGAAACGCTGCATGGCTTGGAAGATCGGCATTCCAGAGGTGATGTGGCCGGCGTTGGCGAGCGGCAGATAGAGGTCGTTGGCCTGGCGATGGATTTCGCCGAGGGCGCTTTCGCCGCTGGCGGCATCGTTGGTCGAGGCGTAGGCGCGTGCCCGGCCGGCGAGGCCGTCGAGTTTTGCCGCCCGCTTCGGGAAACCGTTGGCCACTTCCTGGCGGAAGGGACCGACTTTGGCTTCATAGGCGTTCAGCGCCGCTTCCATCTGGTCGAACAGGCTGTTGGCGTTGGGCCAGCCAGCCGGCAGATCCTGCGGGTCGGGGGGCGCCCAGTACCAGTGGTGGCTGGCCGGCCAGCGCGCTTCCCAGGTGGTGATCTGGTTGAACAGTTCGTCCTCCTGCAGGTAGACGCTCTGTCCCGGGGCAATGTCGTTGAGTTCGCTGCTGATCTTGGCGATCTGGCCGGACAGGTCCTTTTCGAGGCGCACGTACTGGTTCCAGGCGCTCTGGTAATCGTTGAAACCCTGGGCGGCATTGCGGTCGCGCTCGGCGTATTTCTTGCGAGCTTCGCGCAGGGTTTCCAGGGTGTAACGGGGCTGGTCCGGGTCCGACGACCAGTAATAGTGGCGGCCCATCTGCTTCAGCACGTGCTGTTCGATCGCTTCGTCGGTGTTGAGCGCAGCGGTGATGCGCTTGATCTTGTCGATTTCCTCTTTGCTGATGGCGTTCCATTCGAGCCAGAAACGACCGCTGGCGCCGTAACTGATGATGCCGGCAGCGTGGAAGGTCTGGTAGAGGTTGCCTTTCAGCGCCAGCAGTTCCTGCGCCTTGGGCAGCAGTTCTTCCGCCCGGCGCATCACCGACTCGCCGCGCTGTGCCCGTTCCCAGCTTTCCTGGTGTGGCACCAGCATGGCCTTGGCTTCCTCTTCGCGGACCGCGGCGTACTGCTCGAACAAGGTACTGGACTGGTTGAGTGAGGCGAACAGGTCCAGGGCGCTGTCGCTGGGTAGCGAGTAATCGAAATTGTAGTACCAGCGCAGCCCATCCCAGAGCGCGATGTTGGGTTCGATTTCCTTGGCAAAGCCATCGGCCTGGCTGGCGTAGCCGGAAAGGCGGCCGGATTGGGATTTCGCGGTGTCGAACAGCAGTTGCGCGTAGTCGCGGGTCTGGCCGGCGTTTTCGCGCCATGTGCGGTAGCGCTCGGCGCTGCCCTTCAAGGTCCCGATCGGGGGGTAGGGCGGTTGCAGGGAGGCGAGCGCGTAGATCGGGCTCCAGGCGGCCATCGCCAGGTAATAACCGCTGCTGCCGAGATCGCGTATCGTTGTCTGCCGCGGGTCGAGTTTCCTCTCCCAGGGGTAGGCCCAGCTGATTTCGACGGTTTCGCGGCGGAAGGTATCGAAGCGGCGGTAGAAGGCGGTACGTCGCTCGCTTTCGGCCTTTTCTTCCTCGCCAAGTTTCTGTACCGGTTCGTAATAGCCGCTGCGCATCGCCTGCGATTCCTTTTCAGCGGCCTGGCGATAGGCGTCCGCTGCCTTGTACAGGCGATCCAGGGCCGCCCGGTACATGCTGTTACGGGTTTCGGCGTCCTCGACACCACGCAGGCGTTCCCTCAGTTCATTCCAGAAATAGTTGCTGGCCGCCGAGTAAGCCTCGGAAAACGGCTTCATCTGCTGCCAGTGGTAAGCATTGGCGTCGTTGCTGCTCTTGAGGCCGACCAGGCGGAAGGTGCCACCGTTGATCGTTCCCGACTTCAGGTTGTTCCAGGCTGCCCGGTACTCACCGGCAGCTGCGCTGTATTGCTTCGGCTCGCCCGGGTAGAGATTGATGTTCTGGGTCGGCGGCGGTCCGGCAACGTCGCGTGCCTTGTCCAGCGTGTCGAGGAAGGCCTTGTTGCCCTGGAGGCTGCGGATGCGCGATTCGATATTGGCGATGCGCCGCTGCAGGGCATCGATTTCCGCCTGGATCGCTGGCACCACCTGGTCGATGTCCTTGCGTGCCTCGACCAGCGCCGACTTGGCCGGACCGATCCGTTCCTGGATGAAGGTGATCTTGCCGGTGACCACCGAATCCGATTTGGCGACCTGATCGGGCGTGCTCTGCCAGCGCTGCAGCCAGGTGTTCTGTACCATGCCGCGGCTGACCAGTTGATCGGCCACCTGTTCAGGCGTCATCCGCATCGCCTGGTCGAGCAGGCGCAGGGCGGGGGCGATGCCGACCACGGAATCGGACAGTTTCTTCACCTTGGCCGGCAGGTGGCCGGCATCCCATTTCTTGTAGGCGTCGACTGCCCGGTCGTTGATGAAGTTGGCGGTGGCGACGACGATGCTGCTGCCGGGGTTGATCTTGGTGATCGAATCGTTGGCGACACCGATCACGCCGACAAAGGCATTCCACAGCTGGAAGCCGCGCAGGCGGGTTTCCAGGCTGACCAGATCGCGGTAGGTCTCGGCGAGCTTTTCGCGCGCCTGCGCCAGTTCCTGTGGCTTGCCGCGCAGTCCGGCGAGGATTTCGCTCAGTGCCTGTTTTTCCTCGGTCAGTTTGGCGATTTCCTCGTCCTCGGCGGCGGTCGCCAAGGTCACGGCGCAACAGAGGAAAGCGGCGGCGAGCAATTGCAGGAAACGCCGGCCGGCTTGCCGCGGCACACTGAGGCCCGTGCGGATCAATTCTGTCCTGGCGTTCATGGCGCCCCTCACGATTTACTGGTAGGTCCTGGGTGCTGGCGGTGGTGAAACCTTGGCTTCGATGGCCTGCATCTGCAGGCGGTCTTCGAGGCGCAGCAAGTCACGGTTGCTGTCGCCGACGATCTGTGCCAGCTGCTTCTGCAGCGGTGGCAGGCAGGCGAGGACGGCTTCGCTTTCTCTGGCCAGCCAGCCGGCGACGAGCATGGCGCGCGCCAGTTCGAGGAACTGCAGGTCGCGGCTCTCTTGCAGCAGACGGTGGTTGTCGGGGTTTTCCGTGCGCAGGCGGGTGTCGATCGCGGCGGCTTCGAGCCCCTTGGTCTGCAGCAGGCGCTGGCTGGCGGCACGGCAGTCGCGCAGGGCAGCAGTGTCGAGGCCGGCAGCGGGGTTGGCTGCCGTTTGCTTCGCCAGTTGGTCGAGCGCGGCAAAATAGGCGTCGGCCGGGATGCCCAGCGAGACCATCTGTTGCGCTTCGCCTACCGAGCGGCTGGCAGGCAGCGCCAGTGGCACGCGGTTCAGTGCCTGCACCGCCTGGTTCATCGCCTGCAGCGCCTGGCTGGCCGCTGCGTGCAGCGCATTCAGGCTTTCCCGCTGCTGGGCGACGGCCGCTGGCGTCGGGTTTTCCGCTGCCGGCTCGGCAGCGCCGCACAGGCCGGCGCTGCCCAGGATCAGAAGCATCGAGACAAGTCGCGTTTTCATGACCTCATCCTTTCCCGGGGCATCCGGTGGCGGCGGTCGGTTGCGTGGCTGCCGGAAGCCTGTTGCCGGAAGTCGCCTGACCGGTCCGGGGCGCTGAGGCCCCGGACGGCTGGCCGGCTTCCGCTTACTTGAAGTTCGGCGTGTCGCTCAGCAGGTATTCGAAGCGGCGCGAGACATGTCCATTCTGCAACGCCAGGCGGACCAGCGCATACTTGCCGTTGTCCAGCTTCATGCCGATGACCTGGCCGACCTGGAGAGGGACGAACTGCATGCCGGACAGGTTGCCGGGGTCGATATTCCGAGGCTGGCTCAGGCTGAAGCTGCCGAGGACGGCCGCCGCTTCGACCTCGTTGCCGAGGAAGATTCCATCTGGGCCATAAGCGCCGAAGGCGAAGTCGCCGTCAGGTTGGATGCCATTCACCTTGCTGCCGGTGCGTAACGAGTAGCCCTGGCCCATGTTCAGCTCGACAGTGCCTTTGCCAATGTTAATGTGGCCGCCAGAATCACCACCATCGGTGGTGCCTTCGGTGGTCAGCTTCTGCTTGTCGTCGACGACTCCTGTCTTGGGGTCGAGTGTCAGGATATTTCGGCCGACCGATTCGCCGGTGAGGTAGGTGGCGACGTTGGACGGGTCGGAGACGCCGAAGATCAGCGGGGCCGCGAGTTCCTGCAGCTTGTATCCGTCGCCGTCGCGGATCAGGGTGACCGAGGTCATCGCCTGGTCCTTGAACATCGTGCCGCTACGTACCGAGCGGACCTGGCGCCGGAAGTTGAAATAGATCGTCCACCGGTTGTCGCTGGCCGCCATGCGCTGGATCGTCGGTTCGATGCGGATCGAGTCGAAGAAGCGGAAGTCGTTACTGATCGCGCTGTCGAGGGCCGTCTCGTTGCCGAGGAATTCACGCGATACCAGGCCCATGAAGCCGCTGCGGTCGCGTGCCATGTAACGCTCGAGCAATTGCTGGAAGGCGGCCTTGGCCAGTGCACGGTTGTCTTCCTTGACCACCTTGAACTCGAAGGCGTGTTCGGCTTCGTCGCTCGATTGGCCGGTGGTGGACAGGGCGCGGATCTTGAAACGGTAGGCGCGTTCGATTTCGGGAACGAACTCGAAGGCGAACAGGCCGCGTTCGCCGACCGGGATCGCCGTCCAGTTGGCGCCGTCGTCGAGGCTGGCCTCGACCCGGCCGATCTTGCCCTGGCCGACTTCGGCCCGGCCGCGGACGGCGATCTTGTGCTGGTCGAGGTCTTCCGGCGAGAACTGCAGGCTGCGGTCGACGCGCAAGGCGCTGACGTTGTTGAACAGCAGATCGGAGAACACCGGCTGCCCGGAATCGCTGCCGAAACGCCACCACTGGGCGGAAGCCGACTGGGCGAGGGCGAACAGCAGGAGGGCGAGGATGCCGTGCAGGAATTGACGGTAGCGATTGACGGACGGGGTCATGATTTATTTCTCCAGAGAGAACGGGATGTCCAGCATCACGCGGACATAGCGCTCCCGGTAATCCTTGGTGTTGTCGCTGAAGTTGTAGTGGGTCTTGCCGGCTTCGGCGCGGATGCTGCTACCCGGGAACTGAGCGGGACGATAGGCGACGCTGACGGCGTAGCGCAGCAGGCTGTTGTCGTTGTCGATGCCGGTGCCGTTGTTGACGTTGCGATGTTCGAAATTCATCGCGTAGGTCAGGTTGCCGGGGGCGACCAGGCGGAGGTCGAGCAGGGCGCCGTCGGTGAGGACCGATTTGCCGGTCAGCGGGTCCTGGACGATCTGGTGTTCCAGCGTCAGGTAGGGGCGGAAGTCATAACGGCCCTCGGCGAACAGGTGCCGCGAATCGATGGCGAAACGGTACAGGAAGTCGTCGGTGTCGGTCCGGTTTTTGGTGGTGTCCTTACGCTTGTTGAGCAGGGCTTCGACTTCGCCGCGCACCGAGACTTCCTGGAAACGGTCGCTCATGCTGACGTAGAGACGGTCGGAAATGTTGCGGTCGTATAGCGGCGCTTCGGTCTTCACCTGGCGCTGGCGCAGTGAGGTGGTCAGCGTCAGGTTGCGGCGGTCGAACAGGCCGCGCGCGGTGACGCCAGCTTCGGGAATGTGGGTACGGGTCGTCGCGCCGATCTGGTCGTCGAGGTTGTCGCGGTACCAGTCGTCGGCGAGGAAGACGCTCCAGGTCTTGTTCAAGCGGTAATCGCCGCGCAGGTAGTAGCGCAGGCGGTCGATCGCGGCACCGCCACCCAGGGTGACGAAGTCGGACGAGACGCGTTCGGTGCGCAGGCGCCAGCGCAGGTCGCCGAGGCTGCCGTCGGCATTGATGCGGTGCGCAGTGCCGGCCATGTCGTGATTGACCCGATCCTGGTCTTGTTTCCGGGTATTGGCCATGGCATGCTCGCCACTCAGGCGGATGCCGCTGGCGGTCCGGTATTCCCAGTCGAAGGCCGGCAGCACCTGGCGGTAGGTGCTGTCAAAAGAGGTACGTGCCGAGTCGTTGTCATGGTCGGCGGCGGACACCAGGTTGAGGCCGACCCGGTAATTGTCGCCGGCGTTCTGGGCGCGCAGGCCGACGACGTCGCGCTGGATGGTTTCGTTGTGCGGTTCCCCGAACAGGTGGTCCCAGCGTGGCGCCATGGTGCCGGCGACGACGCGCAGGTAGGTCGATTCGCCGAAGTTGCGCTGGTAACCGATGCCCTTGATCGCCTGGTTCAGCGAATATTACGATAGCGTCGCGTAGTAGTCGCCCAGCGTCAGGTGATTGACCTGGTCGCGGGCGATGAACTGCACGCGTTGCAGGCTCCAGACCGCGGGGTCGTGGCGCTTGCTGTCGGTATAGCGGACGATGGCGTTGAACTCGGTTTTCAGTTCCTCGCCGATCGGCTGGCGGGCGGTGAGTTCAACGTCGTGCAGCCAGTGCGAACCCGGGTCATAGAAGCTCTGTCCCCGGCCCGGGCCGCTCAGACGGTAATCCTCGAACATGCTGCGCACGGTGACGTCGAGGGATTTTTCCGGCAGGCCGCTGTCGTACTGGAAGTTGCCGAATACCGGCTTTTTCTCGATTTGCGGGCCGTTCAGGGTTTCCGGTGGTGACAGCGGAACGATGACGCCCGGGCTGGCAGCGCTGGCCGATGCGGCCTTGGCTGGTGGCGTCGGGGTCGGCACGCTTTCCTGAGCGTTGGCGTGGCCGGTCGGCCAGGCGTTGAGGGCGCAGATCACCCCGGCTGCGATTAGAGTATGTTTCATCGTGCAACTCTTATTGGTTGTGTGCTGAGCGGGCTCTCCCCCGGTTAGCACTCTGGAACGATCTCTGTGACGAGCGACTGTAACGGATATTAACATTCCTTAACAAATCGTTTTGTCGCGGCCGTGATGAAACTGCTCAGAAAATGAACACTGTTGTTTTGCCGATGCAGTGGCTGGCGCCCCGGCCGGGGCGCGCCGGTCAGCCGAGCACGCTGACGACGATCTCGCGCTGGTGGGCCTGCGCCCGGTGTTCCCACAGGTAGATGCCTTGCAGTCTGCCGAGCAGCATGCGGCCGTTGGCGCAGGGGACGTTGAGGGAAACGCCGGTGAGCACGCTGCGGGCCAGCGAGGCCATGTCGTCCTGGCCTTCCGTATCGCGCCGATAGGCCGGATCGCCGTCGGGAGCCCAGCGTCTGGCGAGGGTTTCCAGATCGCCGCGAATGTCGGCGTCGGCCTTTTCCGTGATGGTCAGCGAGCAGGAAGTATGGCGCACGAAAATATTGACCAGGCCGCTGGGAACGCCGGATGTGGCGACGATATGCGCAATTTCGCTGGTGATTTCCGTCATCATGCGCGGCAGCGTTTCAACAAGAATGCTTTTCTGATGTTTCATCGCCAGGTCTCACGCGGCAGGAGTAATTGCGGGAATTGCGGTCGGGGCCGTAAACGGTTGTCTGGCATTATCGCGGCTCGCACGGCATTGCGCAATCCGCGATAATGCGCGCCATTTCAAGTGTTTGCCGAAAGGTTGCGGATGTCACGAATTGCTCTTGCCCCGATGGAAGGCCTCGCCGATCCGCTGATGCGCGACGTGCTGACGGCGATCGGGGGGTATGACTGGGGCATCTGCGAATTCGTTCGGGTGACCGAGAGCGTGCTGCCCAACCGGACCTTCCTGCGCACCTGCCCGGAACTGAGGAATGGCAGCCGGACGCCGGCCGGGACGCCGATGCGCGTTCAGCTGCTCGGTTCCGACCCGCATTTCATGGCCGGCAACGCGCGCCGCCTGGTGAAACACAATCCGGCCGGCATCGACATCAACTTCGGCTGTCCGGCGCCGACGGTATTCCGCCATCGCGGCGGTTCGGCGCTGCTCGGCGAGCCGCAACTCCTGCATGACATCGTCGCCGCGGTGCGCGCCGAAGTGCCGGCGGCGATTCCCTTCACTGCCAAGATGCGGCTCGGCATCGACGATACCTGCCTGGCCGTCGATTGCGCGCAGGCCATCGAGGCTGGCGGCGCCGACGCGCTGATCGTGCACGGCCGGACCAAGGCCGACGGCTACCGGCCGCCGGCGCGTTGGGCGCAGATCGATCGGGTGCGGGCGGCGATCGACATCCCGGTGATCGCCAACGGCGAGGTGTGGACCGTTGACGACTGGCGACGCATCCGTGAGCAGAGCGGCTGCGCCGACGTCATGATCGGCCGCGGCGCGCTGGCCGACCCCTTCCTGGCCCGGCGCATCCGCGGCGAGACGGTGGGCGGCTGGGAAGAACTGCAGCCATGGCTGGCAATGTTCTGGCGCGGTGTGCGCGTGCGCGTGCTGCCGGTGCATGCTGGCGGTCGCCTCAAGCAGTGGCTGATGCTGTTGCGCCGCAACTATCCAGAAGCCGAGGCGCTCTACCAGCAGCTACGGCCGGTCAAGGCGGCCGAGGACATCGACCGCCTGCTGCTCGCTGCCGGCATCCTTGGCGAACTGCCGCTGGCGGCCTGAGACCATGGACGGCAACTCGCGCTTCATCGCCAGCGCCCAGGACGGCCCGCACGCCGACCTGGAGACGCTTTTCCGCCGCCACCTGGTGCAGCCTTTCCGCAAGCCGTTGCTCGATTACAACCGCGCCGCCTGCGACCGGGCGCTTGCCGCGCACGCTGCCTGGAAGCCGGCGGCGCCGCTGATCCTCGATGCCGGCTGCGGCGTCGGCTGGAGCACGCTGCGCCTGGCGGCCGAATTCCCGGATCATTTCGTGATCGGCGTCGACCAGTCGAGCGACCGTCTGGAACGCGGCAAACCCTTGCCGCTGCCGGCCAACGCCTTGCTGCTGCGCGCCGATCTGGTCGATTTCTGGCGCCTGCTTGCCGAGCGCGGCGTCCGCCTGACGCGCCATTACAACCTCTATCCGAATCCCTGGCCGAAGATCGGCCACCTCGCCCGGCGCTGGCACGGCCACGCCGTTTTCCCGGTCTGGCGCGAACTGGGCGGCATCGTCGAATGCCGCAGCAACTGGCGCATCTACATCGAGGAAATGGCGCTGGCGCTGGGCTGGCTGGGCGATTGTCCAGTCGCCGCCGAGCCCTATACGACGGCCGATCCACTGACACCATTCGAGAAGAAGTACCTCGCTTCCGGCCACGACTTGTGGCGCTGCCGGGCGGACCTGGGATGAGCGTCTGCCAGAGCTGCGGCGCCTGCTGTGCCAGCCTGCGCGTCGATTTTCATCCGGCCGAACTGGCCGGCGGCGCCTACGCCTGGGCGGACGGCGTGCCCTTGGCGATGACGGTGCCGGTGACGGCGAAGATCGTCCGTCTGCGCGGTACCGACGAAGCGCCGCCGCGTTGCGTCGCGCTCGCCGGCGAGGTCGGCGTTGCCGTGCGCTGCACGATCTACGACGCCCGGCCGTCGCCCTGTCGTGAATTCGATGTCGAGCACGCGGCCTGCGCCCGGGCGCGCCGTCAGTGCGGCTTGCCGCCGCTTGCTGTGGAAGCGGATTAAACCCGAAAGCGGCGCACGTTTTCCTTGAGTCGGCGGGAGAGATTGACCAGGGTTTCGGCGCGCTGGCTGGACTCGCTCGCGGCGGCGTGGGTCTGGTCGATGCCCTGGGCAATCAGTTCCACCCGCTGCGCGATGTCGGTACTGGCCGACGACTGCTCGCGCAGCGATGCGGCAATGGCGTCGATCGCCTGGCTGACCCGGGCCGACGACTGATCCATGTTGGCGACGACCTGACGGACTTCCTCGGTGCGACCGGCGCTCGACAGCGCGAGATCCTTGGCCTGGGTCATCGTGGCGAAAGCCTTGTCGGTACTCTGCCGGACGCCGTTGACGATGGCGGAGATTTCCTGGGTCGATTTGGTCGTCGACTCCGCCAGCTTGCGCACCTCGTCGGCAACGACGGCGAAGCCCCGGCCCTGTTCGCCGGCGCGGGCGGCTTCGATGGCGGCATTGAGGGCGAGCAGGTTGGTCTGGTCGGCAATGTCGCGGATCGTCTGGACGATGCCGGTGATCGCTGCCACCTTGGCGGAAAGCTCGTCCATGGTGCCGGCTGCGTCGGACATTCCGGTCGCCACCCGCTGGATGATTCCGGTGGCATCGGAGACCACGCCCAGGCTCTCGTGGGCATGGTTTTCGGATTCTCCGGAGAGGCGCCCGGCCTCGCCGGCGTTATCCGACATGACGCCGATGCTGACGGTGAACTCCTCGACGGCTGCGGCAATGGCTGCCGTCGCGTTGCTCTGTTCTTCTGCCGTCTTGTCCAGTTGCGCGGCTTCGGCGAGCACCGCCTCGCTTTCCTTGACCACGGAATCGGCGCTATTGACGGTGTCGGCAATCAGTTGGCGGATCTGTCCCTGCATGCGCTGCATGGCAGCGACGACGCTGCTTTCGTCGCCGGGGATCAGGGTCAGGGATTCGCTCAGGTCACCCTGGGCGATCCTTTGCAGGGCGACGGCGGCGACCGCGGGTTCGCCGCCGATCTGCCGGTAGATGCTGCGGCCAACCAGGACGATGATGCTGGCCACCAGCAGCAGGCTGAGCGAGCCGATGATGAGCGACAGCTTGCGCAGCCATTCGAGGCCGTCGATCAGTTCAGCGCGCTCGCTTGCCGCAGCAGTCTCGGCGAGCTTGCCGATTTCCAGCAGATCGTCGCGCACCTGACGCCAGGCCGGGGTTTCCTGGCTCACCAGCAATGCCTTGGCAGCCTCGCCGTTGCCTGCCCGGACCAGATCGATGACTTCCTTCTGCAAAGGTTGCCAGCGCTCGAGATTGGCCTTCAGGCGAGGGGCGATGTCACGGGCGGTGGCATCGTTGGCCAGGGCGGGCAGCAGTTTTTCGGTTTCCTGCAGGAAAACCGCATGCGCCTTGTCAAAGTTGTCGTAAGCCGTCTGTTTGCCAGGGTCGAGCAGGATGTTGCGGATGGCCTGACCCTTCTGCAGGCCGTTGGCGTAGGCCAGCGTCGCCATGTGGCGAACGGCAATCCGCTCATCGACGAAGGAGGTGAACAGGGCTTCGCTGCGTCCGGTGAAGATCAGGGACGAGACGGCAAGCAACAGCATGCCCAGCGCAGCGACGATACCGAGCAGCCAGAGACGGGTCTTGAGCGAAAGATGGTTCAACATGTTTCCTCCTCGTGCGATGGTCGGGATTTTTCCCTGTTTTCGACATCCTAATCCAGCTTGGAAACATGGTGGAAGCGGTGTTGCTCAGAGCGCTCCGGCAGTTTCTCCGTTTCTTTCGTCGGCGATGGCCAGCCAGCGGTAGAGCGTCGCGAACAGGCGTTCCGGGTCGACCGGCTTGGTGATGTGGTCGTCCATGCCGGCGTCCAGGCAGCGCTGGCGATCCTCGCTGAAGGCGTTGGCGGTCAGCGCGATGATCGGCAGCCGGCTGCCGCCAGGCTGGGCGCGGATCGCCTGGCTGGCGGCGACGCCGTCGATGCCGGGCATCTGGATGTCCATCAGGATCAGCACGTAATCGTTGTCGGCCGCCATGGCGATCGCCGCTTCGCCATTGTTCGCGGTATCCACCAGCAGTCCGGCGTCGCCGAGCAGTTCGCGGAAGACCTCGCGGTTCACCGGCTCGTCTTCGACGAGCAGGATGCGTTTGCCGGCAAAGCGGCGCTCCAGGGCGGCGACGGCGTCCAGCGTGGTGTTGCGGGCCGGGGCCGGCATCGCGTCGCTGCTGCTGAGGCAGACTTCGAACCAGAAGCGGCTGCCGCGGCCGGGCTGGCTGTCGAGGCCGATGCGGCCGTCCATCATCTCCACCAGCCGCTTGCAGATCGCCAGCCCGAGGCCGGAGCCGCCGTAGCGGCGGGTCATCGAACCGTCGGCCTGGACAAAGGGTTCGAACAGGCGCTGCTGGATTTCCGGCGTGACGCCGATCCCGGTGTCCTCGACCGCGCAGTGCAGGACGAAATGCGGCGCCTCGCCGCTCAGCGCGAGATGCACGGTGACGCCGCCGCAGTCGGTGAACTTGATCGCGTTGATGCACAGGTTGAGCAGCACCTGCTTGAGCCGGTGCGGGTCGCCGCTGACCTGGGTGCGGGCGAGCGCTTCCGGCACCTCGAAAACCAGGTAGAGGCCCTTCTCGGCGGCCAGGTGTTCGAGCAGGCGCTGCACCGGGGCGACGATCTCGGTCAACTGGAAGGGAATGTGCTCCAGCGTCAGGCGGTCGGCCTCGATGCGCGACAGGTCGAGGATGTCGTTGATCACCGCCAGCAGGTGGCGGGCGGCGTCGGCGACCTTGCCCAGTTGATCCTTCTGCTTGGCGTCGCTGGCGCGACGCAGCGCCAGGTCGGTCATGCCGAGGATGGCGTTCATCGGCGTCCGCAGTTCGTGGCTCATCGTTGCCAGGAAGGTGCTTTTTGCCCGGCTTGCCGCTTCCGCCGCCTCCTTGGCGACCGACAACGCCACCGTGCGCTCTTCGACGCGTTGCTCCAGTTCGGCCTGGTGGCGGGCGAGGGCCGCTTCGTTGCGACGGCGTTCGGCAATGTCGCGGCTGATGCCGAGGATGCGTACCGCCTGACCGCGGTCGTCGAGCAGGACGGTGGTGACGACTTCGGTCGGCACGATGCTGCCGTCGCGGTGCGGCTGGTCGACTTCCAGCGTCCGCGCATGCGGGCCTGGGGCGCCGGCGGCAATGTCGGTCAGTGTTTCGGCCAGCGCCTGTTCGACGCGCGCCGCCGATGCCGGTGTCAGCGCGGCGCTGAGCGGTTGCGCCATGATTTCCTCGGCGCTCCACCCGCGCAGGCGCTCGACCGACGGGCTGATGTAGCTGAAGCGCAAGGTCGGCAGTTCGAGTAGCCAGATGACGTCGTTGGCGTTTTCCGAGATCAGCCGGTAACGGCTTTCGGCGAGCCGTAGCGCTTCGTCGGAACGGCTGCGCTCGACCGCCAGTTCGGCCAGTTGCGCATAGCCTTCGATCAGCGCGATGTCGCGCTGGTCGGGCGTGGCGGGCTGGCGGTGGTAGAGGGCAAAGGTGCCGCGCACCTTGCCGTCGCGCCCGTGGAAGGGCTGCGACCAGCAGGCGCGCAGGCCGGCGCGCGCCGCCAGTGGGCGGTAGTCGGTCCGGTAGGGATGGCGTTCGATGTCGTCGACGATCACCCGTTCGTCGCGCCAGGCGGCGCTGCCGCAGGAACCGACGCCTTCGCCGATGGTGGTGCCGTCGATCGCCTGGTTGTAGAAATCGGGCAGGCTGGGCGCCGAGCCGTGGCGCAGGTGGCTGCCGTCGGCGTCAAGCAGGAGGATGGAGCAGAGCACGCCGGGGCGCTGTGCCTCCACCTCGCGGGTCAGGCTGTCGAGCACTTCGCCAAGCGGGGCGCCGTGGTTGAGCTGGCGCAGTACCCGGTTCTGCAGCGCCAGTTCCTGGCTGCTTTCGGCCAGCTGGCCCTGGCTCTGGCGCAACTGCCGGTTGAGCCGACGCATGTTGAGGGCGACGCCGGACAGGACAGTGAGTGCGAGCAGGGCGGCGATCAGCGGCAGTAGCAGGCGCTTCCAGGCGTCGCTCGACTCGTCGGCGGGCAGGAAACCGGTGAGCGGAAAGTCGGCCGGCAGCATGCCGAGTTCGGCATAGGTGTCGGCGATGTGGCGCCAGCGGCCGGCATTCATGTAACCGACCGGGACCAGGTCGGCGCGCACCAGCGGTGCCGTCTGCGCGGCTTCGAATTCGAGGTGTTCGCGGCTCAGGCGGTCGGGGTAGCGCTCGCGGATCAAGGCGATGATCTCGTCCGGATGGGCCATCGCGTACTGCCAGCCGCGCAGGCTGGCCAGCAGGAAGGCGCGCGTGCGTTCGGGTTGTTCGCGCAGTTCGCGTTCGCTGGTGAACAGGACGTCGCCGTAGAAGTCGATGCCCGCCGAGCGCGGCGTCAGCAGCAGATAGGGAAAATTCTGCTGCTGCAGCAGGAAGGGTTCGAAGGTCTGGTAGGCCGACATGGCGTCGGTGTGGCCTGCGATCAGGTCGGTGACGTTGAAGCTGTGCTTGAGGCGTTGCAGCTTGTCCGGTCCGAGGCCTTCGTATTTCAGGTAGGCGCTCAGTTCATCGGACTGGCCTTCGAGCATCAAGCGCTTGCCGGCCAGGTCGTGGATGCTTTCCAGGTTGCTGCCGCGGCGGGCGATGATCGCCACCGGCGAATGCTGGAAAATGGCGGCCAGCGCCACCACCGGCTTGCCGGCGTGGCGTTCGAGGATCAGGTTGCTGCCGCCGACGCCGAACTGCGCTTCGCCGCTCATGACCCGGCTGACGACATCGGTTTCAGGCGCCGCTTCGTCAATGCGCACGGTAATCCCGGCGTCGCGGTAATAGCCCTTGGCGTCCGCCGCGTAGTAGCCGGCGAACTGGAAGGCGTGCGTCCATTTCAGCTGCAGGGTCAGTGTCTCGCCGGCCTGGGCGACGAGCGTCGCCGCCAGCAGCGCGGCGGTCAGCAGCCAGTGGCGAGGCCGGAGCGTCACGCGCCGCCTTCAGCGCACCAGGTCGAGCAGCTTGCCGAAGGCCTCGTCGAACTGCTTGAGGCCGGCCGCCTGCAATTCGTCGCCGACGGTGTCGAGGTCGATGCCGAGTGCAGCGACCCCCGCCAGTTGCGCCGCCGTGCCGGCCGCATCGGCGGCCAGCGTGGCGGCGGCTTCACCGTGGTCGCGGAAGGCGACTAGCGTCGCGTCGGGCACCGTGTTGACGGTGCCGTCGCCGATCAGTTGCTCGACGTAGATGACGTCGCGGTAGGCCGGGTTCTTGGTCGAGGTCGAGGCCCACAACAGCATCTGCTGGCGGGCGTTGCCGGGCAGCGCGGGCAGCGCCTGCCAGTCGGCGTAGGCCTGGCGCGCCATGGCGATGGCGGTCTTGCCCTGCAGTTCGGCGGGGAGTTTTGGGTCGAGCAGGCTGTCGAGGCGGCTGATGAAGACGCTGGCCACCGAGGCGATGCGGTCGACCGGCTGGCCGGCGGCAAAGCGCCGCTCGATGCCGGTGCGGTAAGCGGCCTGGACGTCGGCCAGTTGGCCGGGCGAGAAGATCAGCGTCACGTTGACGTTGATGCCGGCGGCGATGCTGTCGGCGATCGCGATCATGCCGGCCGGCGTCGCCGGAATCTTGATCATCGCGTTCGGGCGGGCGATTTCCGCCCACAGCCGGCGCGCCGCGGCGGCGGTGCCGGCGGCGTCGTTGGCCAGGCTGGGCGAGACCTCGAAGCTGACGAAGCCGGCGCGGCCGTCGCTGCTTTCATGCAGCGGCGCGAACAGGTCGCAGGCCTTCTGCACGTCGGGCAGGGCCAGGTTTTCGAAACGCTGTTCGGCGTCCAGCGCACTGTCCTTGAGTTGGGCGACGGCTTGCTGATAGGCCGGGTCGGTGCGGATCGCGTTGTAGAAGATGGCCGGGTTCGAGGTGACACCGGCGACCGCGTCGTCGGCGATCCAGGTGGACAGTTCGCCCGATTCGAGCAGTTGGCGGGAGAGGTTGTCGAGCCAGACCTGCTGGCCCAGGCGGGAAATCGCGGCGATGCGGGACATGGAATTTCAGGAGTCGTG
Source organism: Azonexus sp. (assembly GCF_041909095.1). Lineage (GTDB taxonomy): Bacteria > Pseudomonadota > Gammaproteobacteria > Burkholderiales > Rhodocyclaceae > Azonexus. The sequence continues at coordinate 73,604 of NZ_JAYREB010000007.1, forward strand.
GAAAAGCCCTCAGTCTAGCAGCCTGTTGGCGGAAGCGCATTTATCCCCGTCCGGGTCGGACAAGGCTGTGGATAAGCTCGGGATAGCGGCGGCAAATGCCTGAGCCGCAAGGGACTTGCGGCCCTTGCCTGTTTTTTGGGCGAATTCGTCCTTGCACTGCAGCAGGCAGTGGCGTCGTGGTGAACTAACATATAAAATATATAAGACCTGCGGGTGCCGGCGGGGAAGGTTTTCCAGAACCATCAGGCCGTCGCCGTTGTCGTAAAATTCGTCCTTTACCCCTAGAGCAACCCTTTACGAAAGGAAGTCGCCGTGCTTGAAGCCTATCGCGCCCACGTTGCAGAGCGTGCAGCCCTCGGTATCCCCCCGCTGCCCCTGTCCAAGCAACAGACCACCGAACTGGTCGGCCTGCTGAAGAATCCGCCGGCCGGCGAAGAAGCCGCCCTGGTCGAACTGATCACCTATCGCGTGCCGGCTGGCGTTGATGATGCCGCCAAGGTCAAGGCCGAGTTCCTGGCCAAGGTTGCCAAGGGCGAAGAAGCCTGTGCGCTGATTTCCCGCGAGAAGGCCGCCGAACTGCTCGGCACCATGCTCGGTGGCTACAACGTCAAGCCGCTGATCGATCTGCTCGCCTGTCCGACCTGCGGCGCCGTCGCCGCCGAAGGCCTGAAGAAGACCCTGCTGGTTTTCGACTTCTTCCACGATGTCGCCGAACTGGCCAAGGCCGGCAACGCCAACGCCAAGAACGTCATGCAATCCTGGGCCGACGGCGAGTGGTTCACCTCCCGCCCGGCCGTGCCGGCTTCGCAGAAGCTGACCGTCTTCAAGGTCACCGGCGAAACCAACACCGACGATCTGTCGCCGGCCCCGGATGCCTGGTCGCGTCCCGACATCCCGCTGCACGCGCTGGCCATGCTGAAGAACCCGCGTCCGGGTATCGAAGCCGACGAGCCGGGCTCGCGCGGCCCGATCAAGCAACTGGAAGCACTGGCTGCCAAGGGCAACCTGATCGCCTACGTCGGTGACGTGGTCGGTACCGGTTCCTCGCGCAAGTCCGCCACCAACTCGGTGCTGTGGTTCACCGGCGAAGACATTCCGTTCGTGCCGAACAAGCGCTTCGGCGGCGTCTGCCTGGGTTCCAAGATCGCCCCGATCTTCTTCAACACGATGGAAGATGCCGGCGCCCTGCCGATCGAAATCGACGCCGGTCAGATGGACATGGGCGACGAGATCGAACTGAAGGTCGATGGCGCCACCGGCAAGGTCACCGCCACCAAGAACGGTGCCGTAATCGCCGAATCCCAGCTGAAGACCCTCGTCATCCTCGACGAAGTCCGCGCTGGCGGTCGTATTCCGCTGATAATCGGTCGCGGCCTGACCACCAAGGCCCGTGAATTCCTCGGCCTGCCGGCCTCGACCCTGTTCCGTCTGCCGCAACAGCCGAACGATCCGGGCACCGGCTACTCGCTGGCCCAGAAGATGGTCGGCCGCGCCTGTGGCCTGCCGGAAGGCAAGGGCATTCTGCCGGGTACCTACTGCGAACCGAAGATGACCACCGTCGGCTCGCAAGACACCACCGGCCCGATGACCCGCGACGAACTCAAGGACCTGGCCTGCCTCGGCTTCTCCGCCGACCTCGTCATGCAGTCCTTCTGCCACACCGCCGCCTATCCGAAACTGGTCGACGTCAAGATGCACCGCGAACTGCCGTCCTTCATCAGCACCCGCGGCGGCGTCTCGCTGCGTCCGGGCGACGGCGTCATCCACTCTTGGCTGAACCGCCTACTGCTGCCGGATACCGTCGGTACCGGCGGTGACTCGCACACCCGCTTCCCGATCGGCATCTCCTTCCCGGCCGGTTCCGGTCTGGTTGCCTTTGCCGCCGCCACCGGCGTCATGCCGCTGGACATGCCGGAATCCGTGCTGGTCCGCTTCAAGGGCAAGATGCAGGACGGCATCACCCTGCGTGACCTGGTCAACGCGATTCCGCTCTACGCCATCAAGGCCGGCCTGCTGACCGTCGAGAAGAAGGGCAAGAAGAACGTCTTCTCCGGCCGCATCCTGGAAATCGAAGGCCTGCCGGACCTCAAGGTCGAACAAGCCTTCGAGCTTTCCGACGCCGCCGCCGAGCGTTCCGCTGCTGCTTGCGCCATCGCCCTGAACAAGGAACCGGTGGTCGAGTACATGCGTTCGAACATCACCCTGATGAAGTGGATGATCGCCGAAGGCTACCAGGACGCCCGCACCCTGAAGCGCCGCATCGCCGCGATGGAAGAGTGGATCGCCAACGGCACGCTGTTGAAGGGCGACGCCAATGCCCAGTACGCTGCGGTCATCGAAATCGACCTGGCTGAAGTCACCGAGCCGATCCTGGCCTGCCCGAACGATCCGGACGACGTTAAGCTGCTGTCCGAAGTCGCCGGCGACAAGATCGACGAAGTTTTCATCGGCTCGTGCATGACCAACATCGGCCACTTCCGTGCCGCCGGCAAGGTCCTCGAAGGCAAGGCCGACATCCCGACCCGCCTGTGGATCGCTCCGCCGACCAAGATGGACGCGCTGATCCTGACCGAAGAAGGCTACTACGGCATCCTCGGCAAGTCCGGCGCGCGCATGGAAATGCCGGGCTGCTCGCTGTGCATGGGCAACCAGGCGCAGATCCGCAAGGGTTCGACGGCGATTTCCACCTCCACCCGCAACTTCCCGAACCGTCTGGGCATCGACACCCGCGTCTACCTCGGCTCCGCCGAACTCGCCGCGATGTGCGCCCTGGCCGGCCGGATCGTCACGGTGGCCGAGTACATGGAGCAGATCAAGTTGGTCAACGCCAAGGCGGCTGATGTCTATCGCTACATGAACTTCGATCAGATTCCGGCGTTTGTGGAAGTGGCTGAGACGGTCGAGATGTAAGTTCGCGAAATCGACCAGTTTTTACCGGTCGAGTGCAGGAAATTGAAAAGCCCCCGTCGGGAAACTGGCGGGGGCTTTGTATTTGGCATCAAGCCGAAACCGCTTGTCTTGGTTGAATTATGCGATTGGATTAGTATCCGTCTGCGTTTTTGTCGCCAGCAAGATCCATGGTCGCGAATTACACGAATATTTCCTTTTTTCCTGTGCCAGAAGCGTCAGGATTTTGCTTGGCCACAGGCCCGTTGCTCCTGCTGGGCCTTGATCGAATCTTACGATCTGGCTGCCTGGGTGGCAGCGGTACTGGAAAAAGCGACGGCAACGGCATAAAAGCGGGTGCTTTTTCCCTGAAGGGGAATACACGCCAGCGAAGCTCGAGGTCGAGGTTCTGCTCCCTGCCTGGTCAGCGCTGGTTTTGTTCGGTATGCAGCGCCAAATACAATTCATGAAAAAAAATACCGCTCCGGTTCAATCAATCTCCAGTACTTTTCTCGCTTGGGCTATCCCGGCTTGGTGGCCTTGGGTCTTTGTGCTCGCCGGACTGGACATCTTCTGGTTCACCCATCTGGACCTGGTTGATGGCAAACTGAACGAACTTGCCGATACCTTGATCCCCGGCCTGGAGCTTCCGGGTGGCGAAGAAATCACTTTTCTACCCTTCATGCTGGGTGTCTGTTGTTTGTTGTTGCTTGCCTTCACGATGCTGGCTTCGCGTCGGCTGCCGCCGCCAAGAACGGCAGTTTTCCCGGATAGGCTGGAATTGTTCGATGGCAAGACGCTGACAAGCGTGTACTGGAAGGACATCATCGTCCAGGATCAGGGAGACCTCGATGTCTGGTCGGAAACCATCGGCTCGGGAAAGGGGGCGCATTCCGTTATCCGCATGGACCTGAGAGAAGGGGAGCGACGCGTTCCACTACGCCTCTACTATCATTTCAACCCAGGCGGTCGCATTGCGCCCGACTATCGCAACAAGGCAGCGCTCAGGCGAGCGTGGCTGCTCGCCATGCTGCGCGCCCGGCCAGAACTGCGGGTCGATCTGGGTATTTATGCCGCCTGCAAGATCAGCCCGGCAACCCTGAGATATTCCCTGCGCAACACGGTCATGCTCTGGGCTGGTGGGGTCATCGGCCTGCTGACCTTGGTTGCAACCGGCTATGCACTCTCCGATTTCCTGAGTCTGAGCTCCTTGAGCCTATGGCGTTTCCTGGCGGCGATCATGATCAGCATCGCCGCCAGCATCTTGGTCCTGATATTGCTGGACAAGATGCTTGGAAAATACCTTTTCATTCTGCCTGAGTCGCCTGCTGTCCGTGCCGCCCGTCGCCGCCTGCTCGGGCCCGACACGGCGGGAGCACCGCAAGCCTCCGCCTATCCGCTCGTCGACCCGGACGCATTCGCTTTGTCCGCCATGCCTACCGTGCCGACGCCCCGGCAACAGCGTTACGAAAAATTGATTACCAACCCGGGGGTACCCGTCGATTATCCTTGGGAGGAACTGGATGGCGACGACTGGTTCCTGATTCTCGACAAACGTCCTGATTTCGCCCCGCATTGCCGCTGGCATTTGCTCAACGGTGAAGCCTGGGCGTTGCTGCTTCCCGAGCACCCGGACTGGGCCGAACATTGCGATTGGAGCATATTCGAAACCAACGACTGGGCCATGCTCATCGCCTCGGCTCCGCAATTCGACAAAATCTGCCTGCAACACATCGGCTGGGATGATTTTGACGGTACCGACTGGGCCGGACTGCTCGCCAGCCGCCCGGAGCTGCTTGCGCATTGCAATCTGCAATTGCTCGATGCCGATAATTGGTCTTACCTGTTACTGTTTCAGCCAGGTTTGATCCGGCACTGTCCGACCAGCATTTTGCCGTAGGGCCATACCTGAGCTCATCGAATCCCGCCAGATGGAGATCGGCGACGAGATCGAATTGAAAGCTGCTACGACATCCTTGGCAACTCCGGTGCGTGCGCGGAAATGCCGGGCTCTTCGCTGCGCCTGGGCAAGCAGGCGTAGATTGGCAAAGCTGTCACGGCGATTTCCGTCTCGACCCGCAATATCCTGCCGCCTCGCCAGCGACACCATGAACTTGCACCAGATCCCGGGCTGCGTGGCACTGGCTGAGATGGTCGTTGCAGACGGTACAGTACTCGGCATCGTTGTGCGCGTGGCGGTTCTGACACAGCCAGAGATGGGGCGTAAGTGATATGGAAAATGGTGGCTTGTTGATCGGGTACGGGATTATCTGTCCATGACATGCGATTTGTCTTTGCTGTTCCTTGTTTGAGGTGAGGGCTGGGTTATATGTTGATGTATTAAGGTATATTTGACGTTTTTGTTGTTTTGGAAGAACATTGATCTGGAGATTATTTGTAGCGCGCTGAATGGATGGTTCGGCCGCAAGTTATCGAGGACAGGTTATGAAACACGAACGAGCGCTACGTATCGGACAGTCGCTGGCGATGGAGGCTGATGTTGCTGTCGCGGAACTCAGTCAGCAGTTGGCAGGTGAGCCGCCGGCGCTGGTCGTTTTTTTCTGTTCGGCGAGCTATGACCTCGAACTGCTGGCAGGCGAAATCAACCGCCGCTTTGCCGGAATTCCGGTGATCGGTTGTACCGCGGCCGGGACCATCGGGCCGCAGGGCTATGGCGAGAGCGGCTTGTCGGGGATCGCCTTTGCAGCGGCTGAGTTCAGCGTGGAATGTGGCTGTTTCGAGCATTTGCAGGTATTCGACGTCGACGCCGGGCGTGATCGGGCGCTTGAGCTGATGTTGCGTCTGCGCGAGCGCCTGGGGGCGAAGTCGGGCTGCGGCTATTTCGCGCTGTCGCTGATCGACGGCCTGTCGATGCGTGAGGAGCAGGTGGCGATGGCCTTGCAGGACGGCCTCGGCGGCATCCATGTGATCGGTGCGTCGGCGGGTGACGATCTGCGCTTTCAGCGTACGCGCGTTTTCCACGATGGCCGCTTTCACGACGACGCGGCGGTTTATGCCGTGCTGGCGACGCGTCTGCCGTTCCGGCCGTTGCGTACACAGCATTTTGTCGCTGACGGCGAGCGTCTGGTCGTCACCGATGTTGATAGCGAACGCCGGGTGGTGCGCGAAATCAACGGTTTGCCGGCGGCCGACGAGTATGCCCGCTTGATCGGCGTCAAGCCGGCCCAGCTGACCGCGGTGAAATTTGCTGCCCGACCGGTCGTGGTGAAGATCGACGGTCAGGACTACGTGCGCTCGATCCGCAGTGCCAATCGCGATGGCAGCCTGACCTTCTACTGCGCGCTCGATGAAGGGGTTGTGCTGCGCGTTGCCCGCGGCGATGATCTGGTCGGCAAGCTGGCCAGGGCGCTGGACGAGGCGCAGGCGGAGGTCGGCGCGGTGTCAGGGGTGCTGCTCTGCGACTGTGTGCTACGTTCCCTCGAGATCGCCAGCACCGGCCAGCAGGCGGCGGTCGGGGCGATGCTGCGGGCACGTTCGGCCGTCGGCCTCAGCACTTACGGCGAGCAATGTGACGGTGTGCATATCAATCAGACCTTGACCGGTCTGGTCTTCGGCGAGCGGGAGTCGGACGATGAATGAAAGCCATCCGGCATCAGGCGAAGCCGCCCTGCAGGCGGAAATCGATCGCCTGAACAAGGTGGTCAAGGCCTTGCTGCACCGGGTCGAGCGGGATGCCGGGGTGCGCCGCGGCAATTACGGCATGTTTCGCGATTCCGTGGCGCTGGAAAGCCAGGTGCGACGGCGCACTGCCGAACTGGAGGCGGCGTTACGCGAAAACGAGCGGATCAACCGCGATCTGACCCGCGAGCGCGAGGAACAGCGCCAGCTGATTCGTCAGCTGGAGGATGCGCACAAGCAGTTGCTGCAATCGGAGAAGCTTGCGTCAATCGGTCAGTTGGCGGCCGGTGTCGCCCACGAAATCAATAATCCGATCGGTTTCGTCAGTTCCAACCTGGGTACCCTGAAGGCTTATGTCGAGGATCTGCTGGCGGTGCTTGACGCCCATCTGGCAGTTGAGGGAGAGTTGGCGCCGGCGTCGCGGCAGTCTCTGGAGGTGCTGCGGCGGCGCGTCGATATCGACTACCTGCGGCGCGACATCGCCGACCTGATCGGCGAATCGATCGACGGTACCCAGCGGGTGCGCAAGATTGTCCAGGATCTGCGCGACTTCTCGCGTACCGGTGACGCCGAATGGCAGCTGGCGGACATCCATGCCGGTCTCGAGAGTACCCTCAACGTGGTCTGGAACGAGATCAAGTACAAGGCTGACGTGGAGCGTGATTTCGGCGAACTGCCGAAAATCGAATGTCTGCCGTCGCAACTGAACCAGGTCTTCCTGAACCTGCTGGTCAATGCGGCGCAGTCGATTGCCGATCACGGCCGGATCACCATTCGTACCCGTTGCCTCGGCGAATTCGTCAGCATCGCGGTGGCCGATACCGGTGCCGGCATCGGGCCGGAAATCCGCGACCGCATCTTTGATCCCTTCTTCACCACCAAGCCGGTCGGCAAGGGAACCGGACTCGGCTTGTCGGTGACTTACGGGATCGTCGAGCGTCACGCTGGGCATATCGAGGTCGACAGTGAACCCGGGCGGGGCAGTGTGTTTACGGTGTTCCTGCCCTTGCGTCGGACAGAACGTCAATGACAATGGTAATGTCTGTTTTTAAACGGAAATTTTCGCTGGCGAATGCTGGCGAATGGTGTAAAGTGAGTTTGTGGCAACACTAGTCAGGAGATGAACATGGAACTTGCATCCGTCGGCGCATCCGGTGCGTATAGCAACACCGCCGTCCAGTCGGCGCGTCCGCAACCGGCCCAGGAACAGCAACAGGTCGAGCAGCGTCAGCAGCAGTTGCGGCCGGAACAACAGGTCCAGCAGGTCGAGGAAACGGCACGGCCGGTGGTCAATGCCCAGGGGCAGGAGACCGGCAGGCTGATCAACACCACGGCCTGATCTTGAGGCGTGCCGCCAGCGACAGTCTGGCGGCGGGGAGAAAAAAATGATCTCCGGTGCACAGGGCAGTGCATCAAGCGCGCTGGGTCAGCTGCAGATGCAGCAGGCCCAACGCAACGCCGAACAGGCGGAGCAAAAGGCGCGTGCCCTGCAGGCGCAGGCAAGAACCGCCCAGACAGAAGCCGACCGGGCCCAGGAAAACGCCAGCCGGTTGCAGGGCAGTTCGTCGCAAGCCAGCAACGACGCCGCCAGCGCAAGGCGGAACCTGTCTTCCATGGAAGCCTTCGGCAGCATCAATGCCAGTCTGAGCGATTTGAGTTCGCAGATCGCAGCCGCTCTGGTGCCGCCTGAAACGCCGGCGCCGAGCGCGGGCTTCATCAACAGCGAAGGGCAGGCGACCGGTACCCTGATCAACGTGACCGCCTGAGTTTCTCCTTCCACCTTCGGGCGTCGGCGGACGCCTTTTTTGTGCGCATTTGCCGGCGCTCTGGTATTTTTCGTTTCCCCATCATTGCAAGGAATGCCATCGTGCTCGCCAATCACTGGTGTGCCTCGGTCGACGCAACGATACAGTTGCGCACCGGGTGCAATCCGCTGGAAAAACATGGCCCGCAGGCCGTCGTGGTGCATGCCGACGCCTGGGCGCCGGTCGATGCCATCGCCAACCCCCACGACATCCGTCAGGTTGTCGACTACGAAGTCATCTACCTGGCGATCCTGCGCCTCGAGGAAAACGCCCACTGCGAGTGCCTGGAGTCGAGCATCCTGGAAGTCATGGATGCGATCTTCTCGATTCCGGTGGTGGCGTCGGCGCTGGTTTCGATGCACAAGCCGCATGTTTACAACGGGCGGGCGACGCCGGCCATCACCCTGACGCTGAGTCGCGAGCAATGGCTGAAGACGCGGGGGTGATCGCGGCGATCGGTGCCGTTGCCGCCAACGGCATGCTCGGCCTGGACAACTGGCTGCCCTGGGACATTCCCGAGGAACTCGCCTATTTCGAGCGGACCGTCGCCGGAGCGGCGTTGCTTGTCGGCCGCGCCACCTACGAGTCAATGGCCGAGGTGCCGCCGGATACCTTCGTCCTCAGCCGCGATCCGGCTTTCGTGCCGCGCCCCGGCTGCTACCGGGTCGGCTCGGTCGAAGAAGGCCTGCGCCGCGCGCTGGCGACCGGCAAGCCGGTCTTCGTCATTGGCGGGGCCTCGGTCTATGCGGCGGCCTGGCCCTACTGCCGCTATTTCCACCTGACCCGCATCGAGCGGGAGTTTGCCGGCGACGTGCGTTTTCCCGACGAAATTCCGCTGTCCGCCTGGTCGCTGCGATCGGAACGCTGCGAACGCTATGTCGAACGCAAGTCCGGTGAGCCGGTCGACTGCCGTTTTCAGGTGTTCGAGCAGGCGCAACCCCGTCCATTACCGCTTTCCTGATTGATGTTTGCGCGTCAACTGCGCAAAATGGCGCAAAGAACCAGATAAAGGGCCGCATGTCATGAGCGGGCGCCAGATCATCAAGCCGGGGAGGGGCTACGCGCTGTTGGCGCTGGCCTTGCTTGTCAGCGGCCTGCTTTCCATGCATCTCGATTATTTCGTTGCCTGGCTGCTGGTGGTCGCCGGCCTGGCCGTCGTTGCCTGGATGCTGTGGAGCCGGCAGCGCAACAACCAGCGGGTGATCGCCGAGTTGCGGCAGGGGCGCCAGCAGTTGCGCGAGGCGCAGCGACTGGCGCAGATCGGCAGCTGGGAACTTGATATTCCGAGCGGCCGCCTGACCTGGTCGGAAGAGCTTTACCGGATTTTCGGCATCGATCCGCAGGCGGGACCGGTCGATTATCAGCGTTTCCTGCAGATGATCCCGAGCGATGACCGCGAACGCGTCGATCATGCCTACCGAGCTTCCTACCGCGAGCGCGCGCCGCACGAGGTTGAACATCGTCTGCTCACCGGCAGCGCTCAGGTCAAGCAGATCCGCTCACGCTGGGAAACCCACTTCGATGAACAGGGCAATGCGCTGCGCACGATCGGTACCGCGCAGGACATCACCGACCTGCGCCGCATGGAATCGCAGATGCAGTTGCTGGGGACGGCTTTTCACCACAGCGGCGAAGCGATCCTGATCACCGATCACGAAAACCGCATCGTCACCGTCAATCCGGCATTCACCACCCTGACCGGCTACACGCTGGACGAGGTGGCCGGGAAGAATCCCAGCCTGCTGTCGGCCGGCCGCACCTCGCCCGATGAGTACGAGCGGATGTGGACGTCGATCAAGCAGAAGGGCTACTGGCAGGGCGAGGTCTGGGACCGGCGCAAGGATGGCGGGGTCTATCCGAAGTGGCTGTCGATCTCGGTGATGCGCGACGACAACGGCGAAATCCGTTATTACATCGCCCACTTCACCGATGTCTCGGCCGAGCGTGCCGCCGAAGCGCGCCTCCACCACATGGCGCACCACGACATGCTGACCGGGCTGGCCAACCGCTTCAGCCTGAAGGAGCGTCTCGAGCATGCGCTGGCGGTGGCGCGTCGGGAAAGCTCGCGGGTGGCGCTGCTGTTCATCGACCTCGACCGCTTCAAGGTGATCAACGATACGCTGGGGCACCACATCGGTGACGAACTGCTGATCCAGGTCAGCCAGCGCCTGCGCGGCGCGGTGCGCGACAGCGATCTGGTCGCTCGCCTCGGCGGCGACGAATTCGTCGTCATGGCGAGCGGCGTAGAGCAGATGAGCTCGGTGGCGACGGTCGCCGAGAAACTGGTCAAGGTGGTCGGCGAACCGTATGCGATCGGTCCGCACACGCTGTATACGACGCCCAGCATCGGCATTGCCGTCTATCCGATGGACGGCGAGAACGGCGAAGCCTTGATGAAGAACGCCGACGCCGCGATGTACCACGCCAAGGCGGCAGGCCGGAACAACTTCCAGTTCTTCGATGCGCGGATGAACGAGGCGGCGATCGAACGCCTGAACATCGAACATGCCCTGCATCAGGCGCTCGAGCGCGAGGAATTCGTCCTCCACTACCAGCCGGTGATCGACCTGCAGAGCGGCAAGGTGTCCAGCGTCGAAGCGCTGATCCGCTGGCAGCATCCGGAGCGCGGCATGGTTTCCCCGGTGCTTTTCATCGGCGTCGCCGAAGAAACCGGCCTCATCCAGCCGATTGGCGACTGGGTGGTGTGGACTGCCTGCCGGCAGCTGGCGGCATTCCGCGCGGCGGGCATCGCCGACGTCAAGATGGCGATCAACATCTCGGCCGTGCAGATGCGCAACAGCAGCCTGCCCATCGTCGCCCGCGGCGTCATCGACGCCTACTCGCTGGCGCCGGGCGACCTCATTTTCGAGATCACCGAATCGGTGGCGATGGAGCAGCCGGATGAAACCATCCGTGTCCTCGACATCCTGCGCAACATGGGGGTGACGCTGGCGCTCGACGATTTCGGCACCGGCTATTCCTCGCTCAGCTACCTGCGCATGTTCGCGCTGGACAAGCTGAAGCTGGACCGTTCCTTCGTCGAGGAGATCGGCGAGGACATCGACGGCCAGGTCATCTGCGATGCGACGATCGGCCTCGCCCACGCCCTGGGCCTGACACTGGTCGCCGAAGGCGTCGAGACCGAGGACCAGCTTGAATACCTGCGGGCGCGCGGCTGCGACCTGGTGCAGGGCTACCTGTTCAGCAAACCATTGCCAGCGCTCGAGGCGGAAGCTTTCATCCGCCAGCGTAACGGCCTGCCCGGCTAACTTTAGTAAGAGAAAAGGCTTGCCAAGGCGAGCGCCTTTTCCTATGATTCAAACGAACGTATGAATCATAGGAAGCAACAATGCCTGAAGTTCGCAACGCCGATACGCGGGAACGCATCCTCGATGCCGCCGAGCGCCTGTTCATGGCCTACGGCTACGACGGTACCTCAATGCGCCAGATCACGGGCGAGGCCGGCGTCAATCTGGCCGCCGTCAACTACCATTTCGGCTCCAAGGAAGCGCTGATTCAGGAGGTCTTCCGGCGTCGCCTCGACTGGCTGAACGAGGAGCGCATGCGCGTCCTCGACCGCCTCGAGATGGAGGCCGGCGGGCAACCGGTCAAGCCGTCGCTGATCGTCGATGCCTTCTTCGGCACGCTGCTGCGTATGGCCGACGATGACGCGCGCGGCGGCATGACCTTCCTGCGTCTGCTCGGCCGGACGCTGACCGAACCTTCCGAGTTCATCCGCGCCTTTCTCGCCCACGAGTACAAGGCGGTGATGGACCGGTTCAAGGAGGCGCTGTTCCGGGCCTTGCCCGACGTGCCGAAGGCCGAGATCGTCTGGCGCTTCCACTTCATGCTCGGCGCCACTTCCTACGCCATCGCCGGAACCGATGCGCTGCGCTTGGTCACCGACTGGCAGATCGAGGAAGAAGATTCGGTCGACCGCCTCGACCGCCTGGTGCCGCGCCTGATGTCTTTTCTGATCGGCGGCCTGCGCGCGCCGTTGCCGAACTTCGACCCACCCGCTGCGGTCGACTGAACAAAAATCACAAAAACCATACCGATAAAAACCCCACGGAGACAGGCATGAACGCAATCCCCCTTTTTCCTCTGCTTGGCGCCCTTGTCTTGGCGCTTGCGGCCGGTGTGTTGCTGGTGCGGCCCTTACGCCGTACCGTGCTTACCCGGCCGATTTTTTCCGCGTACCGCAAGGTCCTGCCGCAGATGTCCGATACCGAGCGCGAAGCGCTTGAAGCCGGCACCGTCTGGTGGGAGGGCGAACTGTTTCGCGGCCAGCCCGACTGGCAGAAGCTGCACGCCTACCCGGTGCCCAAGCTGACCGCTGAGGAGCAATCCTTCCTCGACAAGGAATGCGAGGAGGCCTGCCGCCTGGTCGACGACTGGAAAGTGACGCACGAACTCTACGACCTGCCCAATGAAGCCTGGCGTTACATAAAGGACAAGGGCTTCCTCGGCATGATCATCCCGAAGAAGTACGGCGGCCTGGAGTTTTCCGCCTATGCCCACTCGCAGGTGGTGACCAAGCTGTCGACGCGCTCCTCCGCCTTGTCGGTGTCGGTGATGGTGCCGAATTCGCTCGGCCCGGCCGAATTGCTGCTGCACTACGGCACCGAGGAACAGAAGAACCACTACCTGCCGCGCCTGGCCAAGGGCATCGAGGTACCGGCCTTCGCGCTGACCAGCCCGTGGGCCGGTTCCGACGCGGCGTCGATTCCGGATTCCGGCGTCGTCTGCAAGGGCATCTACCAGGGCAAGGAAGTGCTCGGCATGCGCGTCTCCTGGGACAAGCGCTACATCACGCTGGCGCCGGTGTGCACGGTGTTCGGCCTGGCCTTCCACCTCTACGATCCGGACGGCTTGCTCGGCGACAAGAAGCATATCGGCATCACCTGCGCGCTGGTCCCCTACGATCATCCGGGCGTCGATACCGGTCGCCGCCACTTCCCGCTCAACGCCATGTTTATGAACGGGCCGACGCGCGGCAAGGACGTCTTCATGCCGCTCGACTTCATCATCGGCGGGCCGAAGATGGCCGGGCAGGGCTGGCGCATGCTGATGGAGTGCCTGGCGGCCGGGCGCTCGATCTCGCTACCGTCGTCGAACACCGGCATGGCGCAGATGACGGCGCGCGCCGTCGGCGGCTACGCCCGGGTCCGTTCGCAATTCAAGATGGCGGTCGGCAAGTTCGAAGGCGTCGAGGAGGCGCTGACCCGCATCGGCGCCTACACCTACCTGATGGACGCGGTGCGCAAGATGACGGCCGGTGCCATCGATCTTGGCGAGAAGCCGTCGGTGGTCTCCGCGATCGCCAAATACCACGTCACCGAACGGGCCCGCCAGGTGGTCAATGACGGCATGGACGTCATCGGCGGCAAGGGCATCTGCCTTGGCCCGTCGAATTTCCTCGGCCGCGCCTATCAGCAGATTCCGGTGGCGATCACCGTCGAAGGCGCCAACATCCTGACCCGCTCGCTGATCATCTTCGGTCAGGGTGCGATCCGTTGCCATCCCTACCTGCTGCCGGAAATGCGCGCCGCGCAGAATCCGGATGTCCGCCAGGGGCTGGTCGATTTCGACCGGGCGCTGTTCGGCCACATCGGCTTCACCATGAAGAACGGCTGGCGCGCTTTCCGCCAGGGCCTGACCGGCTCGCACTTCGTCACGGTCAACACCGACGTGGCGCCGGAAATGCACCGCTACTACCAGCAATTGACGCGCTTCTCGGCGGCTTTTGCCTTCCTCTCCGACGTCTCGCTGCTGGTCCTCGGCGGCAGCGTCAAGCGTCGCGAAAAACTGTCGGCCCGCCTCGGCGACATCCTGGCGCAGATGTACCTGATCTCCTGTACGCTCAAGCGTTACGAAGCGGAAGGGCGGAAGCAGGAAGACGCAGCGCTAGCCCACTGGGCGATCTGGGACGCGATGTACAAGACCCAGCAGGCTTTCGACGGCGTCATCGCCAACTTCCCGGCGCGCTTCATCGCCGCCGCGGTCAATCGCATCATCTTCCCCTGGGGCCATCCCTACGTCGTGCCGTCCGACGCGGTCGGCCACCAGGTGGCGAAGGCGCTGATCGCGCCGTCGGCGACGCGCGATCGGCTGACCGCCGAATGCTTCCTGCCGCTGCACGAGAACGAACCGGTCGGCGCCATCGAGCTGGCGCTGAAGGCGACGCTGGAAGCCGAGCTGATCGAGGCCAAGATTCGCGCTGCCGAGAAGGACGGCCGCTTCGACGGCAATCCGCGGGCCAATGTGCGCGACATCGCCATCGTCGCCTTCGAGGCCGGCGTCATCAGCGCCGCCGAGTACGAGGTGATGAAACGGCGCAACCACCTGCGTGACATCGTCGTCCACGTCGACGACTTCCCCTTCGACTACGGCGTGGCGACGGCCAACAAGCCGGCCGATAACCGGATGGCGGCTTGATTGATGTTGTGTTTACCGCAGAGGCGCAGAGGGCGCGGAGTTTCGCAGAGGAAAGGCAAAGCTTTGTCGCGTTGCTTTGGAATTTCTCCGCGCGCCTCTGCGTTCTCCGCGCCTCTGCGGTGAAAAAGGATTCCAGATGAAACCGATCTACGTGATAGACGGCGCCCGCACGCCCTTCCTGAAAGCGCAAAAAGGGCCGGGGCCGTTCGCGGCTTCCGACCTGGCGACCCAGGCCGGGCGCGCCTTGCTGCTGCGCCAGCCTTTCGCGCCGAGCGATCTCGACGAGGTCATCCTCGGCTGCGCGGCGCCGTCGCCGGACGAGACCAACATCGGCCGCATGGTCGCGCTGCGCCTGGGTTGCGGCAAGAAGGTGCCGGGCTGGACGGTGATGCGGAATTGCGCCTCCGGCATGCAGGCCATCGACTCGGCCATCGCCAACATCCAGCTCGGTCGCTCGCAACTGGTACTGGCCGGTGGCGTCGATGCTTTGTCGCGGGCGCCGCTGCTTTATTCGGAGGCGATGGTGCGCTGGTTCGCCGGCATGATGTCCATGCGCACGCTGGGCCAGAAGGTCGGCCATTTCCTCAAGTTGCGCCCGGCCGCCTTGCTGACGCCGGTGATCGGCCTGATGAAAGGACTCACCGACCCGGTCGTCGGCCTGCTGATGGGGCAGACCGCCGAGAACCTGGCCTGGAAGTTCGGCATCAGCCGCCAGCAGATGGATGAATTTGCCGTGCGCAGCCACCAGCGTGCCATCGCCGCACGCCAGGCCGGGCACCTGGACGAAATCGTTCCGCTGGTCGATGGCGACGGCAAGGTCTACGCCGAGGACGACGGCGTGCGGCCCGACGCCGACCTCGCCGGCATGGCCAAGCCCAAGCCTTTCTTCGACAAGAAATACGGCAACATCACCGCCGCCAACAGCTCGCAGATCACCGACGGTGCCGCCTGGCTGCTGCTGGCCTCGGCAGAGGCGGTAGAGAAATGGGGCCTCAAACCCATCGGCAGGATTGTGGACAGCCAGTGGTCGGGGCTGGAACCGGAACAGATGGGTCTCGGCCCGGTGCATGCCTCGACGCCGATCCTGCAACGCCACGGCCTGCAACTGGCCGACATCGACTACTGGGAACTGAACGAAGCCTTCGCCGCGCAGGTGCTCGGCTGCCAGGCCGCCTGGCAGGACGAGGCCTATTGCCGCGAACAGCTGGACCTACCCGGCGCCTTCGGCAAGATTGCAGACGATCGGCTCAACGTCGACGGCGGTGCGGTGGCCATCGGCCACCCGGTCGGCGCTTCCGGCGCGCGCATCGTCCTGCATCTGCTGCATGTGCTGCGGCGGAATCAGGCCAAGCGAGGCGTCGCGACCATCTGCATCGGCGGTGGTCTCGGCGGTGCCATGCTCGTGGAGGCCTGCTGACCATGAAACACTGGCAACTCAACAAGGAAGAATGTGGCATCGCCGTCGCCGTGCTCGATCGCGCCGGAGAAAGCACCAATTCGCTGTCGGCCGAAGTGATGGCCGAGTTCGCGCAGATCCTCGACCAGCTTGAACTGTATCCGCCCAAGGGGCTGATCGTACGTTCGGCCAAGGCCGCCGGTTTCATCGCCGGCGCCGACATCGGCGAATTCTCGCAGCTCGATACGCCGGAGAAGGGCCGGGCGCTCGTCGCCCGTGGCTGGGACCTGTTCAACCGGCTGGCGGCTGTGAAATACTCGACACTGGCGCTGGTGCGCGGCCACTGCCTGGGCGGCGGCCTGGAACTGGCGCTGGCTTGCCGTTACATCCTGGCGGTCGACGAGCCGGGCACCAAAATGGCGCTGCCGGAAGTCATGCTCGGCATCTTCCCCGGCTGGGGCGGCATGCTGCGCCTGCCGCAGCGCGTCGGCCCGGCGGCGGCGCTGGACATGATGCTGACCGGCAAGGGCATCGACGCCAAGCGGGCGAAGAAGATGGGGCTGGCCGACGATTGCGTGCCGCCGCGCGTGATGGAAATGGCAGCGCGGCAACTGTTGTTGTCGAAGCAGCCGCGTCGGCCGCTGCCTTTTGTCCAGAAGCTGCTCGCCGGGCCGCTGAAAGGCGTCGTCGCCAACGGTGCGCGCAAGCAGGTGGCGAAGAAGGCGCGCCCCGAGCATTACCCGGCGCCTTACGCGATCATCGACCTGTGGCAGAAGCACGACGGCAACGCGCTGGCAGCGCCGGCCGTCGTCGACCGCATCATCCAGTCGCCAACGGCGAAGAACCTGCTGCGCGTCTTCCGCCTGCAGGAGCGACTGAAGGGCTTCGGCAAGGACAGTGATTTCGCGGCGAAGCACGTGCACGTCATCGGCGCCGGCGTCATGGGCGGCGACATCGCCGCCTGGTGCGCGCTGCGCGGCCTGACGGTGACGCTGCAGGACCAGAATCTGGAACGCATCGCCCCGGCGATCAAACGTGCCGACGCGCTGTTCAGGAAGAAGCTGCGCGAACCCTTGAAAGTACGCGCCGCCTTCGACCGCCTGATTCCCGACCCCACCGGTGCCGGCGTTGCCCACGCCGATGTCGTCATCGAAGCCATCTTCGAGAATGTCGAGGCCAAGCACGCGCTGTTCCGCTCGCTGGAACCGCGGATGAAGCCGGGCGCCATCCTCGCCAGCAACACCTCCAGCCTCAAGCTCGAAGACCTGCGCACGGTGCTCGCCCAGCCGCAACGCCTGGTCGGCATCCACTTCTTCAACCCGGTGGCGATGATGCCGCTGGTCGAGGTGATCGAAGCCGACCGCGCCGATCCGGCTGTCGTGCGCGCGGCCTGCGCCTTCGTCAAACAGATCGACAAGCTGCCGCTGCCGGTGAAGAGCGCGCCGGGTTTCCTGGTCAATGCCGTGCTGGCGCCCTACATGCTGGCCGCGATGCGCGCCGTAGACGAAGGCATCGCGCCGGAAACGGTGGATGAAGCCATGCTCGCCTTCGGCATGCCGATGGGGCCGATCGAACTGGCCGACACCGTCGGCCTCGACATCGCCATGGCCGCCGGCAAGCAACTCGCCGATGGCGCCGAGGCGCCGCGCTGCCTGTTGCAACGGGTCGAGCAAGGCCAATTGGGCAAGAAGAGCGGTCAGGGCTTCTACGCCTGGGCGCAGGGCAGGGCGCAGAAGGGCAGCGCTGGCGCGGTCCCGGCGGGCCTGGCGGAGAAACTGGTGCAGCCGCTGATCGCGCGCACGCAGGCGCTGGTCGACGGCGGCGTCGTCGCCGATGGCGAACTGGCTGACGCCGGCGTGATCTTCGGTACCGGCTTCGCGCCATTCACCGGCGGGCCACTGCATTACCGGGAGAAGTAACAATCGCGAAATAGTGTTGTTTATTTCCAACGAGCGTTTGAATTTCCCGGATTAAAACGGGGTTTCAAACGCTGTATGGGGATTTAATCGCAGTACCAATCGGGTCAACGCCCACCACAATCAAAACGACAGGAGACAAACCAATGCATACTCGCCTCGCCCCGCGCCTGATCCCGGCGCTCATTGCCCTGGCCTTTTCCGGAACCGCCGCGGCTTCCGGCTTCCAGTTGCAGAACCAGACCGGTTCCGGCAATGGCAATGCCTTCGCCGGTGCCGCTGCGACCGCTGAAGACGCTGGCACCGTGATGTGGAATCCGGCCGGCATGACCTATCTGCCGAAGGGCCACAATATTTCTGCGGCGGCAACCGCGCTGGTGCGGACGATCGATTACAAGGACAAGGGATCGGTTGCTACCCCCGGTTTTCCCATTGGCACCACTGACGGCGGCAATGCCGGTGGTACCTCGCTGGTACCAGCCTTCTACTGGGCCTATGCGCTGAACGACCGCCTGTCGCTCGGTCTGGGCGTTTCGCCGACTTTCGGCAACGTCACTGAATACGATTTCGACTTCGTCGGCCGTAACGCTGGTTATTTTGCCGAAATCAAACAGATCAACATCAACCCGTCGGTCGCCTGGAAGGTCAATGAGCGTTTCTCGATTGGTGGTGGCCTGAACTTTGCGCATAACGAAACCCACTTCAGGCAAGGTCTTGCTTTCCTGGGCGCAGCAGCAACCACAAATCACCTCGACGTCAAAGGTGATGACTGGGCGCTGGGGTATAACTTCGGTGCGATGTTTCAGGTGGCGCCAACGACTCGTATCGGTGTGACTTATCGCTCCGAACTGGAGTTTGATCTGGAAGGGAAGCAGAAAACCACGGTTACCAATTTTGGCAGTCCTTTGCTGGCCAACCAGAAAATCGACGCCAAGCTGAAGACGCCGGCCAGTGCATCGCTGGCGCTTTCGCACATGGCCAGCGACCGCCTGGAGCTGCTGGCTGACGTGACCTGGACCGACTGGAGCGTGGTCGATACCATCCAGTTGAAAAGCAAGGCGAGCGGGGCGAACCTCAGTGCGCTCAGCTACAACTTCAAGGACACCTGGCGCGTCGGCATCGGTGCCAACTACCAGTTGAACGACGCCTGGAAATTGCGTTTCGGTGTTGCTTACGACAAGTCGCCGGTCAAATCGGCGGCCGACCGGACGATGACTCTGCCGGATTCCGATCGCACCTGGCTGTCTTTCGGTGCCAAGTACCGCATTTCGCCGAAGATGTCGCTGGACCTGGGTTATACCTACCTGATGTTTGCCCACGCAAAAACAGCTCGTGCGGTTGAATTTCCCAGTGGTGTCACCCGCCAGACCATCAATGGCGAATGGGATAACGACGTGCATATCATCGCGACGCAGTTGAACTACAACTTCTGATTCGCGCACGCCAAAAGCGACACAGGATCCCCGGGCTGGCCCCGGGGTTTTTTTTGCAAAATTCTTGTGCCAAGGCGTTGACCGGGCGAGCTTGAAGCCTATAATTCAAACGTTCGTTTTATCCAACGACAACGATAAGATCACGAAAGGAGACTGGCTTTGAACAAGCTGATCGTTAAACAGGCTGCCGTCCTCGGCGCCGGGGTGATGGGGGCGCAGATTGCGGCGCACCTGGCGAATGCCGGCGTGCCGGTGGTGCTGTTCGACCTCCCGGCCAGGGAAGGCGAGCGCAACGGCATCGTCAACAAGGCGCTCGACGGCCTGAAAAAACTCGACCCGGCGCCGCTGGCCAGCCGCGATGCGCTGCAACTGATCAGCGCCGCCAACTACGACGAGCACCTGCCGCTGCTCGCTGGCTGCGATCTGGTGATCGAGGCCATTGCCGAGCGCATGGACTGGAAGAACGAGCTCTACGCGAAGATCGCGCCGCACCTATCGGCTACCGCGATCGTCGCTTCCAACACCTCAGGCCTGTCGATGACGGCGCTGGCGCAGGGGCTGCCGGAAAACGTCCGGCCGCGTTTCTGCGGCATCCATTTTTTCAACCCGCCGCGCTACATGCATCTGGTTGAAGTGATCGCCACGCCAGGCACTGACGCCGCCACCCTCGATGCGTTGGAAACCTGGCTGACTTCGCGTCTGGGCAAGGGCGTCATCCGCGCGCTCGATACGCCGAACTTCGTCGCCAACCGCATCGGTGTCTTTTCCATCCTGGCGGTCATGCACCACACACAGGCCTTCGGCCTCGGCTTCGACGAAGTCGATGCGCTGACCGGCCCGAAGATCGGTCGCCCGAAGAGCGCCACCTATCGCACCGCCGATGTCGTCGGCCTCGACACCCTGGCGCATGTCGTCAAGACCATGCAGGACACGCTGCCCGATGACCCGTGGCATGCCCATTTCGTCACGCCGGCCTGGCTGCAGGCGCTGATCGCCCAGGGCGCGCTCGGCCAGAAGACGCGTTGCGGCATCTTCCGCAAGCAGGGCAAGGAAATCCAGGTGCTTGATCTGGCGGCGCAGGATTACCGGACCTCGGCCGGCGAGATCGCCGACGAAGTCGCCGCCATCCTGAAACTGCGCAACCCGGCCGAACAGTTCGCCGCGCTGCGCGCCAGCAGCCACCCGCAGGCGCAATTCCTGTGGGCGATCTTCCGTGACGTCTTCCATTACTGCGCGGTGCAGCTGGAAAACGTTGCCGACAACGCGCGCGACCTTGATCTGGCGATGCGCTGGGGCTTCGGCTGGGTGCAGGGACCGTTCGAGACCTGGCAGGCCGCCGGCTGGGCGGAGATTGCCGCTGCCGTCGCTGCCGACGTCGCTGCCGGCAAGACCATGGCCGCCGTGCCACTGCCGGCCTGGGTGACCGAAAGCGGGCGTGCCGGCGTGCATACGCCGTTCGGCTCCTGGTCGGCGCGCGCCAAGCGCTATGTCGATCGTTCGCGTTTGCCGGTCTATCAACGCCAGTTGTTCCCGGAAAACGTGCTCGGCGAAGGGGCGTCGCGTCCGGAAAAATCCGGCGAGACACTGTTCGAGAACGACGGTGTGCGCCTCTGGTGCCTGCCAGCAGTCGATCGCCAGATCGGCATCCTGTCGTTCAAGTCGAAGATGCACACGATCGGCGACGAGGTGCTGGACGGCGTCATCGCTGCCGTCCGCCAGGCCGAGTCGACGCTGGACGGCGTCGTTGTCTGGCACGAGGCGCCGTTCGCCGTCGGCGCCAATCTGGCGCAGGTCAGCGAAGCGATCGCCGCCGGCCAGTTCGACATGCTGGAAAAGACCGTCGAGAAATTCCAGCGCGCCTCGCAGACGCTGAAATATGCGCAGGTGCCGGTGGTCGCCGCGGTGCAGGGCATGGCGCTGGGCGGCGGTTGCGAATTCGTCATGCACGCGACGAAGCGGGTCATGGCGCTGGAAAGCTACGTCGGCCTGGTCGAAGCCGGTGTCGGCCTGATTCCGGCCGGTGGCGGCTGCAAGGAGTTCGCCGTACGGGCCGCGCAGTGGGCGGCGCAATCGGCAACGCCGACCGAGCTGTTCAATTTCCTGCAGCCGGTGTTCACCACCATCGCCATGGCCAAGGTCGCCAAGAGCGCCCAGGAATCCGTCGCTTACGGTTTCGCCCGGCCCACCGACACTATCCTCTTCAACGCCCACGAACTGCTCTGGGTGGCGATTCGCGAAGCCCGTGCGCTGGCCGACGCCGGCTACGCGCCGCCGGCGATGGCGCGCGACATTCCGGTCGCCGGCAAGACCGGCATCGCCACCTTCGAGATGATGCTGGTCAACATGAAGGAGGGCGGCATGATCTCGGCGCACGACTACAAGGTTGCCCGTTCGGCCGCCGTCGCACTGTGCGGTGGCGAGATCGAAGCCGGCAGCCGGGTCGATGAGGAATGGCTGATCACCGTCGAACGCCGCCTGTTCGTCGAGCTATTGAAAAACCCGCTGACCCAGGCCCGCATCAAGCACATGCTGGAAACCGGCAAGCCGCTCCGTAATTGAGACGGCAAGGAGACAAAGACAATGAGCAAACAGATTCAGGACGCCTACATCGTTGCCGCCACCCGTTTGCCGGTGGCCAAGAAGAACGGCATGTTCAGGAACGTGCGGCCGGACGACATGCTGGCCCACGCCATCCGGGCTGTCGTCGCCCAGGTACCGGGCATCGACCCGGCGCGCATCGGCGACGTCATCGTCGGCTGCGCCATGCCGGAAGCCGAGCAGGGCATGAACGTCGCCCGCATCGGCGCGCTGCTCGCCGGCCTGCCGATCACCGTGCCGGGCATCACGATCAACCGCTTCTGCTCGTCCGGCGTGCAGGCGGTGGCTGACGCCGCCAACCAGATCCGCCTCGGCCTTGCCGATGTGATGATCGCCGCCGGCACCGAGTCGATGAGCATCATGCCGCAGATCATGGGCAACAAGATGGCGATGAACCCCGCCATCTTCACTGACGAGAACGTCGGCATCGCCTACGGCATGGGGCTGACCGCCGAGAAGGTCGCCAGCCAGTGGAAGATCGGCCGCGAGGCGCAGGACGCCTTCGCCGTCGAATCGCACAGGAAGGCCTGCGCGGCAATCGCCGCCGGCCACTTCAAGGCGGAAATTAGTCCCTACGCGATCCACGAGCATCTGCCGGACCTCGCCAGCGGCGAAATCCGCGAGCGCGTGCGCATCGCCGAAAACGACGAAGGTCCGCGCCCGGACTCCAGCGTCGATCGGCTGGGCAAGCTGAAGCCGGTCTTCCATGCGCGCGGCTCGGTCACTGCCGGCAATTCCTCGCAGATGTCGGACGGCGCCGGCGCGGTGATGCTGGTCTCGGAACAGGTGCTGAAAGAGCACAACCTGACGCCGCTCGCCCGCTTTGCCGGTTACGCGGTCGGCGGCGTGGCCCCGGAGATCATGGGCATCGGCCCGGTGGCGGCGATTCCCAAGGTGCTGGCGCAGGTCGGCATTGGCCTCGCCGACCTCGACTGGATCGAACTCAACGAAGCCTTTGCCGCGCAATCGCTGGCGGTGATGCAGGAACTCGGCATCGATCCGGCCAAGGTCAATCCGCTTGGCGGCGCCATCGCCCTCGGCCACCCGCTCGGCGCCACCGGCGCCATCCGCACGGCGACCGTGGTGCACGGCCTGCAGCGCACCGGCGGCAAGTACGGCATGGTGACCATGTGCATCGGCACCGGCATGGGCGCGGCGGGCATCTTCGAGCGGGTGTGATGAAAAACGCTTTCACCGCAAAGGCGCCAAGAGGCGAAGTTTTCGCAAAGGAGTTTGCTGTTTCTTGGCGTTTCTTTGCGCCTTTGCGTCTTTACGGTGGGGTTTGATACAGCCATGAAACCCGCCTGGCTTGCCAGACTGTCGCCGGCCTGGCGGGCGCGCATGGTGCGTCTCGGCTTCAACTTCCACCCGGCGTTTCGCGGGACTGGCGGGCGGGTCGTGCATGTGGCGCGCGACCTGCGCCACATCCGCGTCTGCCTGCCGCTCAACTGGAAGACGAGGAACATCGTCGGCTCGCTCTACGGCGGTTCGCTTTTTGCGATCACCGACGGCGCGCATCCGATGATGCTGATGGCGGCGCTCGGCGACTCCGTCATCGTCTGGGACAAGGCGGCCAGCATCCGCTACCGCAAGCCGGGCTACACCACGCTGTACGCCGATTTCGTCATCGACGAAACGGAAGTCGCATTCATTCGCGCCTGTCTCGCGGAAAACCCGGAGCTTGAGCGGACTTACACGGTCGAATTGAAGGATGCACACGGCACGGTCCATACCGTCGTCGAGCGCACCGTCTATATCGCCGACAAAAACCACTATCGGAAAAAAACCGGAGGAGACAAAAATGAAGACAATCAAAAGGCTGCGCCAGGGGCTGTTGATCGTCGCGCTGGCCACCGCTAGCGGGCTGCAGGCGGCGGAAGTCGCCGAGGTGCGGATCGCCGACCAGGTCAAGGTCGGCGACAGCGAACTGGTGCTCAACGGCGCCGGCCTGCGCAGCAAGCTGTTCTTCAAGGTCTATGTCGGCGCGCTCTACGTCGGCCAGAAGGCGAGTGACGCGCAGGCGCTGATCGACAGCACACAGCCGCGTCGCATGCGCCTGCGCCTGATGCGCGACGTCGATGCCGACAGCTTCTACGCGGCGCTCGACGAAGGCCTGCGCAACAATCATACGGCGGCCCAGTTCGCCGAGATCAAGGCGCAAGCCGAACAGCTTGGCGCCTTGATGCGGGCCTTTGGCAAGGTGCGCGAGGGCGAGGTGATCGACATTGACTTCACGGCCGATGGCGTCACCCTGACGCGCAACGGCGAAGCCGCCGGCAAGGTCGCCGGGGCGGCTTTCGCCAAGGGTCTGCTGCGGGTCTGGCTGGGCGACAAGCCGGCCGACGCCGGGCTGAAAAAGTCGCTGCTCGGCGGCTGAGCCGGCACCAAGAGAATAGGCAAAGGAGGAGCGCATCATGGAAAGAATCTGGTTGCAGAGCTATCCCGAAGGCATCCCGGCCGATATCGACATCGACCACATCCCCTCGCTCGTCGCGCTGTTCGAGGACGCCTGCCGCAAGTACGCGGACAAGGTGGCCTACATCAGCATGGGCAAGGAAATGACCTACGGCGAACTGGACGCGGCGACGCGCGATTTCGCCGGCTGGTTGCAGTCGCGCGGGCTGAAGAAGGGCGAGCGCGTCGCGCTGATGATGCCCAACCTGCTGCAATACCCGGTGGCGCTGTTCGGCACGCTGCGCGCCGGTTGCGTCGTGGTCAATTGCAATCCGCTGTACACGCCGCACGAACTCGAACACCAGTTGAAGGATTCGGGGGCGGTGGCCATCGTCATCGTCGAGAACTTCGCGCATACGCTGCAGCGGGCGATCGCGCAGACCGCCATTCGCCATGTGATCGTCACGCCGCTCGGCGAGATGCTCGGCGCCAAGGGCATCCTGGTCAATTTCGTGATCCGCCACGTCAAGAAGATGGTGCCGGCCTGGCAACTGCCGGGCAGCATCGGCTTCAAGGCGGCGCTGGCGGCCGGGCAGCGGCACGGCTACCAGCCGGTACCGCTGGCGCACGAAGATATCGCCTTCCTGCAATATACCGGCGGCACGACCGGGATTTCCAAGGGGGCGATGCTGACCCATGCCAACATCGCCTCCAACGTGACCCAGGCCTACAACTGGATTCACCCGGTGGTGCATGAGGGCAAGGAATTCATCATCACCGCCTTGCCGCTGTATCACATCTTCGCGCTGACCGCGAACTGCCTGACCTTCCTGATGATCGGCGCGCGCAACCTGCTGATCGCCAACCCGCGCGACATTCCCAACTTCGTCAAGGAATGGGGCAAGTACCCGGTCACCGTCGTCACTGGCGTCAATACGCTGTTCAACGCGCTGCTCAACCACCCGGATTTCGCCAAGCTCGATTTCTCGACGATGAATGTCACGCTGGGCGGCGGCATGGCGGTTCAGGCACCGGTTGCCGAGCGCTGGCTGAAGGTGGTCGGCGTGCCGCTGCTGCAGGCTTACGGTCTGACCGAGACGAGCCCGGCGGCGACGATCAACCCGCTAGACATGCACGAGTTCAACGGCGCCATCGGCCTGCCGATCTCGTCGACCGAAGTGTCGATCCGCGACGACAGCGGCAGGGAAGTCCCGGTCAAGCAGGTCGGCGAAATCTGCATCCGCGGCCCGCAGGTGATGAAGGGCTACTGGCAGCGCCCGGACGAAACCGAGCACGTCTTCTACCCGGACCGTTTCCTGCGCACCGGCGACATGGGCTATGTCGACCCCCAGGGTTTCGTTTTCCTGGTCGATCGCAAGAAGGACATGATCCTGGTCTCCGGCTTCAACGTCTATCCGAACGAGGTCGAGGAAGCCGTCGCCATGCACCCGGGGGTCATCGACGTGGCGGCCATCGGCGTTGCCGACGAGCATTCCGGCGAGGCGGTGAAGATCTTCGTCGTGCGCAAGGACCCCAACCTCACCGAACGCGCGCTGATCGAGCACTGCCGCACGCTGCTCACCGGCTACAAGATTCCCAAGCATGTCGAATTCCGCGACGACCTGCCGCGTACCAACGTCGGCAAGATCCTGCGTCGCGCCCTGAAAGAAGGAGCCTGAGTTGCCCATTCCCGATTCCCTGAACAAGAACCTGACGCTGCCGGTCATCTGCGCGCCGATGTTCATCGTCTCCAACCCGGACCTGGTGATCGCCCAGTGCAGGAGCGGCGTCATCGGTTCCTTTCCGGCGCTCAACGCCCGCCCGCAGGAAGTGCTCGACGACTGGCTGCTGCGCATCAAGCGCGAACTGGCTGCCGATCCGCAGGCGGCGCCGTTCGCGGTCAACCAGATCATCCATCCGTCGAACACCCGCCTCGAACACGACATGGCGCTGTGCGTGAAGCATGAGGTGCCGCTGATCATCACCAGCCTGTCGGCGCCGACGCAGATCGTGCCGCCCGTTCATGCTTACGGAGGCAAGGTCTTCCACGACGTGATCAGCGTGCGCCACGCCGAGAAGGCGCTGGAAGCCGGCGTCGACGGCCTGATCCTGGTCTGCGCCGGGGCCGGCGGCCATGCCGGCACGCTCAGCCCGTTCGCGCTGGTCGGCGAAATCCGCAAGTTCTACGACGGCCCGATCGCACTCTCCGGTTCGATCACCAACGGTTCGGCGGTTCTCGCCGCGCAGGCGATGGGCGCCGACTTCGCCTACATCGGCACGCGCTTCATCGCCACCAGCGAAGCCAACGCGGTCGACGCCTACAAGCAGGCGATCGTCGATTCGGCGGCCAAGGACGTCGTCTATACGCCGTACTTTACCGGCGTGCATGGCAACTACCTGAAGAAGAGCATCGTCGCTGCCGGCCTCGACCCGGACAACCTGCCCGACAAGGACAAGACGGCGATGAATTTCGGCGCCGCCGCCGCGGCCGGGCCGAAGGCCTGGAAGGAAATCTGGGGCGCCGGGCAGGGCGTCGGCACGATCGACCAGGTGCGTCCCGCCGCCGAGGTGATCGCCAGCATGCGCGAGGAATACCGGCGCGCCAAGGCGGCGCTGTGCAGCAACCCGTTCTGAACAAGACCATCAAAAGGAGATACAGACAATGAGCGACTACCGCGCCCCGATCAAGGACATGCGCTTCGTCATGGATGAACTGGCCGGCTTCAAGGAACTGAGCAGCCTGCCCGGACTCGAAGAGGCGACGCCGGACCTGGCCGATGCCATTCTCGACGAAGCGGCGAAGTTTTCCGGCGAAGTCATCGCCCCGTTGAACCGCGTCGGCGACCAGCAAGGCTGCCAGCTCGGCGCCGACGGCGTGAGCACGCCGGCCGGCTGGAAGGAAGCCTACGCCCAGTACCGCGACGCGGGCTGGAACGGCATCACGCTGCCGCCCGAGTTCGGCGGCCAGGGGCTGCCCGACACGCTCGGCATCGCCGCCAAGGAAATGCTCTGCTCGGCCAACATGGCCTTCAGCCTCGGTCCCTTGCTCACCACCGGCGCTGTCGAAGCGCTACTCACCTGTGCCAGCGACGAACTGAAGGCGATGTTCCTGGAAAAAATGGTGTCGGGCGAGTGGACCGGGACGATGAACCTGACCGAACCGCAGGCCGGCTCCGACCTGGCGCTGATCCGCTCGCGCGCCGAACCGCAGGGCGACGGCAGCTACCGCGTCTTCGGCCAGAAGATCTTCATCACCTACGGCGACCACGACATGACCGAGAACATCGTCCATCTCGTGCTCGCCCGCCTGCCCGACGCGCCGGCCGGGATCAAGGGCATCTCGATGTTCCTGGTCCCCAAGTTCCTGGTCAACGCGGACGGCAGCCTCGGCGCGCGCAACGACGCCTGGTGCATCTCGCTCGAACACAAGCTTGGCATCCATGCCAGCCCGACCTGCGTCATGGCCTACGGTGACAAGGGCGAGGGCGCCATCGGCTACCTGCTCGGCGAAGCCAATCGCGGCCTCGAATACATGTTCATCATGATGAACGAAGCCCGTCTCGGCGTCGGCCTGCAAGGCGTCGCCATCGGCGAGCGCGCCTACCAGCAGGCGCTGGCCTACGCCCGCGACCGCAAGCAGGGGCGCGACGCGCTGACCGGCGAAATGCTGGTGACCATCGACAAGCACCCGGACATCCGGCGCATGCTGATGCTCATGAAGTCGCGCGTCGAAGCGGCCCGCGCGCTGACTTACTACACCTCCGGCCTGCTCGACCGTGCCCGCCACTTGGCCGACGCCGAAGAACGCAAGAAGGCGCTGTGGCTGGCCGAATTCATGATTCCCATCGTCAAGGGTGGCGGTACCGAAATGGGCATCGAGGTCACCTCGCTCGGCATCCAGATTCACGGCGGCATGGGCTTCATCGAAGAAACCGGCGCCGCCCAGCACTTCCGCGACGCCCGCATCACGACGATCTACGAAGGCACCACCGGCATCCAGGCCAACGACCTCCTGTTCCGTAAGCTGATGCGCGACCAGGGCGCCACCGCGAAGCTCGTCTTCGGCGAAATCTACGCCACGGTCAAGACGCTGACCGCGAGCGGCAAGCCGGAACTGGCGGCGATCGCCCAGAAACTCGGCATCGCGCTGAAGATGTGGACCGACACCACCGAATGGCTGGCGGCCAACGCCAAAACCGGCCTCGGCGGCGTGCTGACCGCCGCCGTCCCCTACCTGAGCCTGGCCGTCGTCGTCTGCAACGGCTGGATGATGGCCAAGGCCGCACTGGCCGCTGCCGGCTATCTGGACAAGGGCGAGGGCGACCTGCCGTTCTACCGCGCCAAGCTGGCCAGCGCCCGCTTCTACGCCGACCAGATGCTGCCGCAGGCGATTGCCTTCGCCGAAACGGTCAAAGCCGGCGACGCGGCAATTGCCGGTCTCGGCGACGAACTGTTCGACGCCTGATTCTCCCGATTATCTCTGCGACCTCGCGTCTTTCGCCCCCGCCCGCCGGGGGCTTTTTTTTGGAGACCATCATGACTTTCCCCGAACTCAGCGCGATCGGACTCGAATTTGCCGACGGCGTCCTCGAAGCGACGCTGAACCGGCCGGACAAGGCCAACGCGCTCGACGATGCGCTGTGGCAGGAACTGCGCAGCCTCTTCGACTGGGCCGACGCGACGCCGTCGGTGCGCGTCGTCATCCTCGCCGGCGCCGGCCGCCACTTCTGCGCCGGCATCGACCTCGCCATGCTGGGCGGCGTCATGGCGCGCATCGCGCAAACTGACGAGGCGCGCAGCCGCGAAGCCTTGCGCCGCCTGATCGTCGACCTGCAGGATTGCCTGACGGCGGCCGAGCGCTGCCGCAAACCGGTCATCGCCGCGATCCAGGGCGCCTGCCTGGGCGGCGGTCTCGACCTCGCCTGCTGCTGCGACCTGCGCTACGCCAGCGCCGACGCGCGCTTCGCGGTGCGCGAGATCGACCTCGGCATGGTCGCCGACGTCGGCACGCTGCAGCGGCTGCCGCGCCTGATTCCGCCCGGCATCGCCCGCGAACTCGCCTACACCGGGCGCGAGTTCGCCGCCGACGAGGCGCTGCGCCATGGTTTCGTCAATGCCGTCAGCCCGGATGTCGACAGCCTGCTGGCCGACGTGCGCGAAACCGCCCGCGTCATTGCGAGCAAGTCGCCGCTCGCCATCCGCGGCAGCAAGGAAGTCCTCAACTACAGCCGCGATCATTCGGTTGCCGACGGCCTCGCTCACGTCGCAACCTGGAACGCCGCCATGCTGCTTTCAGCCGACCTGCGCGAGGCCGGCGCGGCGATGCGCGCCGGTCGCCCGCCGCTTTTCGCCGACTGAATGCAGGCGCGGCCAGCGCCTGTTATGCTGACCGGCCGCGCAGCAATCAAGGAGCAAGCATGGCCATCGGCTGGCTGACGATACTTTCCAACGTCCCCTGGTCCGACGTGATCAAGAACGCCCCGGCCGTCGCCGAAGGTGCCAGGAAACTCTGGCAGAAGGTCGGCAGCCGCAGTCCGGCCGCCGCCCCCGGCGCGCCTGTCGCGACCCCGGAAGACCAACTGGCCGCGCTGCAGCTCCGGGTCGACGAAATGCATGCGCAGTTGCAGAACGCCGGCGAGGTGATCCAGTCGCTCGCCGAGCAGAACGCGCAACTGATCGCCCGCGTCGAGAAGACCCGCCGCCGCCTGTTGCTGCTTGCGCTCGCCAACCTCGTCACCGCCGCCGTCGCGCTCGCCGCCTGGCTGCGCTGAGCTCTCTGGC
Source organism: Azonexus sp. (assembly GCF_041909095.1). Taxonomy (GTDB): domain Bacteria; phylum Pseudomonadota; class Gammaproteobacteria; order Burkholderiales; family Rhodocyclaceae; genus Azonexus. Next base: position 103,890 of record NZ_JAYREB010000007.1, read on the forward strand.
AAAATCCGGATCGGGCATTTCGCCCTCTCCTTGAAGGCAGCAATCGTCAGTTCTTCCGCAGCTTACAACGCGGCGGCGAATTGCCGAGGCGCAACCCAATAGTCGGATTTTCCAGCAGTCCCGCCAGGCGGCAACGGCTTCGAATCACTGCTCGCTGGCGGAGGTTGGCCCAGCTTGCTTCGCCGCTTGAGGCTGATTTTCCATGTTGCCGACGACTGTCAAGTTACGTTTGTGAAGAACTTCGCCAATGCCTGAGAAATACGTGCGTGGATCGGTCGTCTTGTTTTCAAGGAGTGCATAGCCCATGCGCTCAAGCTCGGAAGCAGCGACCCGGTTGGCTTGCCATTTGCGCTGGAAATCTCCGCTTGTCGACAAGGTGATCAACAGTGCGGCGCCCACGGAGAGCAGGGCGGCAATATCTTTCTTTGTTTCGCCGTTCCTGATGATCGACTCGAATTTGAGAATGAGCCCGGCAAGGGTACTGCACAGGGCGGCACAGAATGTGAACCCCCAATACACACCACTCCATTTTGCGGCGTTGGACCTGGTTTCGACGTAGTTGTCCAGGATCGCCCGGGCGACGCGGGATTGATCGGTATTCTGCTGGCTGATCAGCGGCTGCAGCGCAGCGGTCAAGGCGTCGGCACGTGGCCAGTTCAGGGCTACGGCCAGGGAAATGGCGGCGATGGTGATGGCGACAAAAAACAGCTTTCGTTTGGAGGCGGCAGTGATCATTGCGGTGTCCTTGATGCCCAATGGTGCCATGGAAAAACGTCTGCTTGAGTTTTGGATCGTGCCGTGAATCATCTGGAATATCAAGGCGCCAAAACACATCGAAGGCAATCGACTCATCACTGCACCTCCTGGGCATCGGCGATGGCGCGGCGGAGCAGGGCGATGCCTGCGGCGATTTCCGCTTCGCTGGTGTTCAGTGCCGGCATCAGCCGCAGGCAGTGCGGGCGCGGCGCGTTGACCAGCAGGCCGCGGTCGCGGGCGTGGGCGACGATGGCCGGGCCGAGGTCGGCGCCGAGTTCGAGCGCGAGCAGGAAACCTTCACCGCGCACTGCGCCGAGGTCGAGTTCGGCGGACAGCACGCGCAGCGCCTCGGCAAGCTGCTCAGCGCGCTGCCGGCTGGCGGCGAGGAAGCCGTCGGCGAGCAGGGTGTCGAGTACGGCCAGCCCGGCGGCGCAGACCAGCGGGTTGCCGCAGTAGGTGCCGCCCTGGTCGCCTGGCGCGAAGCAGGAAGCGGCGCGGGTGGCGAGCAGGGCCGAGATCGGCAGGCCGCCGCCGAGGCCCTTGCCGAGCGTCATGATGTCCGGCTGGATGCCGTGCGCGCTATGGGCGAACAGGTGGCCGGTGCGACCGACGCCGGTCTGCACTTCGTCGACGATCAGCAGCAGTTGCCGCTCGTCGCACAACTGCCGCAACTGGCGCAGGAAGTCGCCGCTGGCCGGGATGACGCCGGCTTCGCCCTGGATCGGTTCGAGCATGACGGCGACGGTTTTTGGCCCGATCAGCCGCTCGACGGTGGCGATGTCGTTCAGCTGCGCTTTCGGAAAGCCCGCCACCTGTGGCGCGAACAGCGTATCCCAGCCGGGCTTGCCGCTCGCCGACATGGTCGCCAGCGTGCGCCCGTGGAAGCCGTCGACGAAGGTGACGATCTCGTGCGCGCCGCCCTTGTGCAACTGCCCCCACTTGCGCGCCAGCTTGATCGCGCCTTCGTTGGCCTCGGCGCCGGAGCTAGCGAAGAAGACGTGGTCGAAGCCGCTGTGCGCGGTCAGTTTTTCGGCCAAGCGCATCGCTGGCAGGTTGTGGAAGGCCGGGCCGGGGTTGAGCAGCGTCGCCGCCTGTTGCGCGACGGCATCGACGATCACCTGCGGCGAATGGCCCAGGCAATTGACCGCCCAGCCTTGCATCCAGTCGAGGTAGCGGCGGCCTTCGGCATCGAACAGCCAGGCGCCTTCACCGCGGACGAAGAGGGCGTCCGGGCGGGCGGCGATCGGCATCAGGCTGGCGGGAGTGGGAAGGGATGCGGGATGGTTCACGGACGACTCCTTGCGTTGAGAAAAACACGGGGAAAACAAAAAGGCCACGGGGTGAGCCGTGGCCTGGTGCGAAAAAGCGGGGGGTGACGCTAGGGTTGCGTCGGCGCCGTTGGTTGGCGCGCTGCCATCCGCCGTCGCTGCGCGTACGCGCGGCCCGGCTCGCCCGATTGACGTCGGGCGGCGCTGTGGCGTCGGCGGAGTGCGTTGGCGGTGAAGTTCATGGGGGCAGTGTCGGCGAGCGGCCGGCCGCCTGTCAAGCGCCGATCAGTCGTGCAGCGACGGCAGTTCGTCGTCGACGATGCGGACCCGCAACAGGCGCTGGAAGAACAGGCTGTTGGGCACCTGCAGCAAGGTCGGTTCGCGGTCGGGCAGGGTTTCGCGGATGGTCGTGTAGATCAGCCGGATGTCCAGCACCTCGCCGCCGAGGCCGGGCTTGTCGCCGTTCTCCAGGATCTCGATGTGGTCGTGCAGGCGAAAGGGCCGGGTGGTGTAGATCAGCACCGCGCAGAAGATGTTGGAAAGCACGCTCCAGGCGGCGAAGAAGGCCACCGCGGCGACCGTCGCGAAGCCGGTGATGGCGGTCCACAGCACCGCGCCGGAGACGTTGAAGCGGTCGAGCACGAGCAGGACGACGCCGAAGAAGATGACGATGCTGGCGAAGCGTCGGCCGCCGACGATCAACTCGAGCGGGAGGTTGTGGCTGCGCACCAGGCGGGTGATGATGCGCACGACGAGGCTGCGCAGCAGCAGCGCGGCGGCGACGATGAGGACGATCTGCAGGCCGAGCGTGATGACGTCCAGCCAGGGATGCGCCCAGTCGGGGAGGTAGTCCTTCATGGCGTGGCAGCCGGCTTGCCGGCGTTGTTCGTAGAGGGCATGGGCATTCCAGCGGCGTCGGGAAGACCGATTATCCGGTCAGCCCGGCGGGCGATCAAGGCTGGTCGCTCAGGTGATCTGCTTGTTCACCGCCCACACCGCGGCTTCGACGCGGGAGCGGAACTTGAGTTTCTTCAGCAGGTTGCGGATGTGCACCTTGACCGTGCTTTCCATGATGTCGAGCTCGCGGGCGATCAGCTTGTTCGACTTGCCGGCGGCCAGGCAGCGCAGGATTGCCGTTTCGCGCTCGGTCAGGCTGGCCTGGCTACGCGTCTCGCCGAGGCTTTCCTGGCGCAGCGCCAGGGTCAGCAGGCCGATCAGCTCCGGGCTGATCGCGTCCTGGCCGTCCATCGCGCTGCGGATCAGGCGCAGCATGTCGTTGGGGTCGGCGTCCTTCAGCACGTAGCCGTCGGAGCCGGCGCGGATGGCGGCGATCAGGTCTTCGGCGGCGTTGGAGACGGTGAGGATGAGGATGCGGGCAGCGATGTCGGCATCGCGCATGGCGCGCAGCGTTTCGATGCCGCCCAGTCCCTTCATGTTGAGGTCGAGCAGGATCAGGTCGGGGTCAAGCTGGCGGGCAAGTTCCAGCCCTTCCTCGCCGCTCGCCGCCTCGCCGACGATCTCGAAGCCGGGTTCGAGGCTGAGCAGCTGGCAGACGCCGCGCCGGAACAGCGGGTGGTCGTCGATGACCAGGGTGCGGGTGAGCGGGGCAGTGGCGTTCATCGGTTTTCCTTGGCGCTGAATTGTTCGGGGCGAAAGCCCAGGCAGACGAGGGTGCCGCCTTCCGGCGGGCTGACGACCTCGACGCTGCCGTCGAGGATCTGCGCCCGGTCGCGCATGATGATCAGCCCGTAGTGGTTGCGCGGCGGCGTCTCCGGGTTGAAGCCGCGGCCGTTGTCGCGGACGCAGACGCGGACGCGGCGGTCGTCGTCGAGGCCGATCTCGATGCCGGCGCTGCTCGCCTTGGCGTGCTTCTCGATGTTGGCGAGCGCTTCGCGGATGATGCGGATGACGTGCATCTCCTCGTTGGCGGTGAGGACGATGCCGGACAGCCGGTTGTCGAGGGCGATGGCGAAACCGCACTTGCGCGAGAATTCCTCGACGGTTTCCTGCAGCGCGGCGCTGAAGCCGCGCTCGTCGAGGCGCAGGCGGAAGGTGGTGATCAGCTCGCGCAGTTCGCGGTAGGCGGCGTTGAGGCCGACCTTCAGCTCTTCGGCAATCGGCGTTGCCTGCGGGTTGTCGCCGAGATGCTTCTCCAGCCGGGTGACCTGGATCTTCAGGTAGCTCAGCGACTGGGCGATCGAATCGTGCAGTTCGCGGGCGATCACCGCGCGTTCCTCGAGTACCGCCAGACGGTGGCGTTCCTCGGTGCGCCGCATGTTGACCAGGGCGTTCGAAATCTGCCGGCTGACGGTTTCCAGCGTGCGCAGCTTGTCGCGCGGCAGCGGCATGGCGCTGTCGAGCATGACCGGCATCACGCCGTGCAGCGATTCGTTGCCGCCGAGCGGGAAGACGATCATCTGCCGGCCGTCGGCGGTGCGCCCGGTCTGCTGTTCCGGCGCCAGGGTGGCCTGGTGGAAGCAGGTGGCGCAGTCGCGTTCGGCGCGCAGCCGGAGGTTTTCGCCGGGGCTCAGGCTGCCGACCACCTGCTGCGCCGGAAACTGCCCGTGTTCGCTGATGCAGATCGCGTTGTGGCCAAGTTCGAGCGCTTCCTCGATCTCGCGCAGCACCTGGTGGATGGTTTCCAGGCCGAGGTCGCCGGAAGACAACTGCTGGCTGGTCCGGTACAGGAGTTCGAGCGACTGGTTGGTGCGCGTCAGCGCCTCGGTCTTCTGCGCCACCTTGGCTTCGAGCTGGCCGTACATGCTGGTGATCTCGTCCATCATGGTGTTGAAGGCCTGGCCGAGCTGGCCGAGTTCGTCGGGGGCGGTGTGGCGGACGCGGGCGCCGAAGGAGCCGGCGGTGACGCTGCGCGCCGCCTTCAGCAGGTCGGCGAGCGGCCGGAACAGCAGCTTGCGCAGCATCCAGGAGGTGATCAGGCTGACCACGATCAACAAGCCGAAGAGTGCGAATTGTGTGGCGCGCAGCAGGCGGATGCGCTCCTCGAGGTCGAGTTCGATCAGTTGCACGACCTCGTCGATGCGGTTGACGAAACCGGGAATGTCCTGCGCCAGTTGCTGGATCGCTTCCGGGCTGGCGCTGCCTTCCGGCGCGGTGGCGACGCGCGCCAGCGGGCGGATTTCCTCTTCCCAGCGCTGGCGCACCTGCGCCAGCAACTGGTCGAGCGCCGAACCGGTATGGCCGGCGACCGCGCGTTCCAGCGTTTCCAGGCGGCGCTCGAACTGCTCCAGCGTTTGTCCGGCGAACGGCCGGCGGTCGGCCTGCTGCAGTTCGCTGAGCAGGCGGTAGCTGGTCATGCGCAGCGAACCGGAAAGGTTGATCGCGCTTGCCTTGCCGACGCTGCTGTCGGCGATCACCGTCGAGATCAGTACGGAGAGGAAGGAGAGGGTGGCCAGGACGACCATGGCCAGGCCAATGCGGGCCAGGATGGAATGGCGCAGGGTGTTGAGCAGGGCGGGGATCACGGGCGGCGCGGGCGAAGACTCGGGCATCGGGCGGTCCATTATCGAAGATCGGCTGGCCAAAAGCGACAGGGGGGCGCTCCGGCCCCCCGCTGTCCCCGCTATCTGGCCGCGGGCGGCGCTTCCGGCTTGGCCGGTTGCGGCGGATGGAACTGCTCGGGCGTGGCGCCTTCCGCATTGGCTGCGCCGATCGACTGATTAACCTCGGGCAGCGAGTGGGCGATGCCCTTGTGGCAGTCGATGCAGGTCTTGCCCTCGTTGAGTCCGGTCTGGTGCATGCGTGCCGAGCGGCTGCCCTGGACGCCGTAGTCGAAGTACTCGAAATTGTGACAGTTGCGGCATTCGCGCGAGTCGGTCGACTTCATCCGGTCCCATTCATGCTGGGCCAGGGTGAGACGCTTGGCGTTGAACTTCTCCGGCGTGTCGATCGAGCCCAGGACCTTGTGCAGCACTTCATTCGAGGCCTGGATCTTGCGCCAGATCTTCGGTCCCCATTCCTTCGGCACGTGGCAGTCCGGGCAGGTGGCGCGGACGCCGGAACGGTTCGAGTAATGGACCGTGTTGCGGTACTCCCGATAGACGTTTTCCTCCATCTCGTGACAGGAGATGCAGAAGGCTTCGCGGTTGGTCCATTCCATCGCCGTGTTGAAGGCGCCCCAGAAAACGATGCCGGCGACGAAGATGCCAGCCAGCGCCAGCGGGCCGATCACGTTGACGCGGGCCATCGCCCAGCTACCGATGGCCTTGAGACGGGATATGAGTGCTTGCATGATGATCTTCCTCCCTGGTCGGCGCTCAGTGGCCGATGCCTTCGGCGGCCTGGAAACGGTTGCCGACCAGCGGCTTGGCGTCGGCCTGCGGGACGTGGCACTGCAGGCAGAAGTAGCGGCGCGGCGAGATGTTGGAGAGTTCCTGGCCGTCGCGCGTCTTGAAGTGGGTCAGCGAGACCTTGGTCGCGCCGGTTTCCTTGTAGCGGGTCCAGGCGTGGCAATCCATGCACTTGTTGAAGTTCTTGGTCACCGTGTAGGTCTCGACCTTGTGCGGGATCAGCGGCGGCTGCTGGACGTAGTTGCGTTCGATCGGCGCCCGGTCCTTCTCGGATTTGAAGGGGTCGGCGGACTCCGTGTCGGCGCCCTGGATTTCGCTGCCGCGCAGCGATTTCAGCTTCGGTTCGGCAACTGCCGAGGTCAGCGAGGTGAGGGCCAGGAAAACCGCCAGGACGGCGGAGGAAAACAGGCGGCTCGTAGTGTTCATGAATCGCTCCTTTGGTCGAACCGATGAGTAAAGTTGAAGACGTTCTTGGCGCAGACGTCGATGCAACGTCCGCAGGCAGTGCAGTCCCGGTCGAGAATCACCGGGGAAACCTGGCCGTCCTGCTTGAGTGCGGGACGGATCACCTGCGGCTCGGGGCAGACGGCGAAACAGTCCATGCAGTCGTTGCAGGCGGCGCGCTGGCTGGCCGCCACGCGGAGCAGCCCCTTGGGCCCGAGCAGGCCGTAGAAGGCGCCCATCGGACAGAGGTGGCCGCACCAGCCGCGGCTGGCGACCAGCAGGTCGTAGAGAAAAACCAGTAGAAGCACGCTCAGGGTCATCGTCATGCCGCCGGCGAGGGCGCCGGCCAGCCCCTGGATCAGGCTGCGCTGCATCAGGTGCACCGGGTTGACGGTTTCCCAGACCAGGCTGCCGCTCAGCGCGGCAAGCCCGAAGACGGCGCCGAGCAGCCAGTAGCGGGTGGCGGCATCGGGCACACGGCCGGTCTTGATGGCGAGCCGGCGGCGCAGCCAGGCCGCGCTGTCGGTCACTGCGTTGACCGGGCAGACCCAGGCGCAGAAGACGCGGCCGCCGATCAGGTTGTAGGCGACGAGAACCAGCGCTGCACCGAGCAGCCCGCTCAGCGCCGGCATGAAACCGGCGGCCAGCGACTGCAGCAGGACGAAGGGGTCGCTCAGCGGCAGCAGGTCGAAGGTCAGCGACGAGGCCAGGTTGCCCTTGGCGATCCACAGGCCGAACCACGGCCCGCTGAGGAACAGCGAGAGCACCAGCAACTGGCTGGCGCGGCGCAACAGCAACCAGCGCTGGGCGGCCCACCAGCCCTTGCTGCGGATGGCTTCGCGTCCGGCGCTCATGGCTTCCATTCCGAGTTGAGGCGAGTGTCGCCGGGAGCCTTGTCTTCCAGGCCGCGTACCGGCATCTGCATTTGTTCGCCGATTAGCGATCCGCCGTGGCGTTCCTTCTCTTCCCAGCCCTTGCGGTAATGTTCGGGCAGCGCGCCCTGGGCGAGCGGCCTGGGCAGTACCTTGATCGCCGGCGTCGGCAGCACGCAGGCCTTTTCGCACTTGCCGCAGCCGGTGCAATGATCGGCGTGTACCGTCGGCAGGAGCAGCGCGTGGCGGTCGGAGCGCGGGTTGTGCAGCTTTTCCAGGGTGATCGCCTGGTCGATCACCGGGCACACCCGGTAACAGACGTCGCAACGCAGGCCCAGGAAGTTGAGGCAGGATTCATGGTCGATCAGCACCGCCAGACCCATCCGGGCGTTGTTGATCTCGGTCAGCCGATGGTCGAGCGCCGACGACGGGCAGGCCTTGATGCAGGGAATGTCCTCGCACATCTCGCACGGCACATTACGCGCCGTGAACACCGGCGTGCCGGTGGCCAGGCCGTCGCCCGGCGTGGCCAGGCGCAAGGTGCCGTAGGGGCAGGCCTGGACGCACAGCCCGCAACGCAGGCAGGCGCCGGCGAAGTCGGCTTCCGGCAGGGCGCCGGGCGGGCGCAGCGCCTGCGCCGGACGGGCCGCCGCCGGCGGCATGGCGAACAGCGAACCCAGCGCCAGCGCACCGGCGCCGCCGGCTGCGGCGGCGATGCGATTGAGGAATTTCCGGCGCGCCTGGGAGGCAAGCGCGCCGGCTTCCTTTCTCTGCTGGTGGGTGGGTTCGGGTTTCACGGTGGTTTACCGGTGGCTTCTTGACTCAGGCGCGGACGATCTTGACGGCGCACTTCTTGTAGTCCGTTTCCTTGGAAATCGGACAGGTGGCGTCGAGCGTCAGCTTGTTGACCAGCTTGCCTTCGTCGAAGAAGGGGATGAAGACAAGGCCCAGCGGCGGCTTGTTGCGGCCCTTGGTCTCGACGCGCAGCTGGATTTCGCCGCGCCGCGAGGCGACCTTGACCTTCATGCCGCGCTGGATGCCGCGCTTCTTGGCGTCGTCCGGGTGCATGAAGACGACGGCTTCGGGCACCGAGCGGTGCAGTTCGGGAACGCGCCGGGTCATCGTGCCGGTGTGCCAGTGTTCGAGAACGCGGCCGGTACACAACCAGAGGTCGAACTCGTTGTCCGGCTTTTCCGGCGGGTCCTGGTAGGGCAGGGCGAAGATCACCGCCTTGCCGTCCTTGTGCCCGTAGAAGCGGATGCCTTCGCCGGCCTTGACGTAGGGGTCGTAGCCTTCACGGAAGCGCCACAGCGTTTCCTTGCCGCCGACCACCGGCCAGCGCAGGCCGCGCGCCTTGTGATAGAGGTCGAAGTCGGCGAGGTCGTGGCCGTGGCCGCGACCGAACATCGCGTATTCCTCGAACAGGCCCTTCTGCAGGTAGAAGCCGAGTTCCTTCGACTCCTCGTTGCTATAGCCCTTGATCGCGTGGCCGTTGGCCTTTTCCAGATCGGCGAGCGGGAACTTGTTGACCTGGCCGTTCTTGTAGAGCACGTCGAACAGCGTCTTGCCCTTCAGTTGCGGCGCCTTGGCGATCAGGTCGGCCGGCCAGACTTCCTCGACCTTGAAACGCTTGGAGAATTCGATGTACTGCCAGAGGTCGGACCTGGCGTCGCCCGGTGCCTTGACCTGCTGCCGCCAGAACTGGGTGCGCCGCTCGGCGTTGCCGAAGGCGCCTTCCTTTTCGGTCCACATTGCGGACGGCAGGACGAGGTCGGCGGCCATCGCCGAAACCGTCGGGTAGCAGTCGGAAACGACGACGAAGGCTTCCGGATTGCGCCAGCCCGGGTAGATTTCCCCGTTGATGTTGGGGCCGGCCTGCATGTTGTTGGTCGTTGACGTCCAGTAGCACTTGATCTTGCCGTCCTTCAGCGCGCGGCTCTGGGCCACGGCGTGGTAGCCGACCTTGGCGCTGATCGTGCCGTCCGGCAGCTTCCAGATTTCCTCGCTGTGCTTGCGGTGCTCGGGGTTCGTCACCACCAGGTCGGCCGGCAGGCGGTGGGCGAAGGTGCCCACTTCGCGCGCCGTGCCGCAGGCGGAGGGCTGGCCGGTCAGCGAGAACGGTCCGTTGCCCGGTTCGGAAATCTTGCCGACCAGCAGGTGCACGTTGTAGATCATGTTGTTCACCCAGGTGCCGCGGGTGTGCTGGTTGAAGCCCATGGTCCAGAAACTGACCACCTTCTTCTTCGGGTCGGCGTAGATTTCCGCCAGCTTCTTCAGGCGGTCGGCGGGGACGCCGGAGATCTTGCTGACCTTTTCCAGCGTGTAGTCGGCGACGAACTTCTTGAATTCCTCGAAGCTGATCGGCTTGGCGGCGCCGGTATCGCCCTTCGGCTTGCCGTCGGCACCGGGGTAGCCGTTCGACTTGGCGTCCTTTTCCAGCGCGTGCGCCGGACGCAGGCCGAAGCCGATGTCGGTTTCGCCCATCTTGAAATTGACGTGCTTGTCGACGAAGGCCTTGTTGACCTTGCCCGACTGGATGATGTGGTTGCAGATGTAGTTGAGGATGGCGAGGTCGGTCTGCGGCACGAAGATCATGCCGTTGTCGGCCAGTTCGAAGCTGCGGTGCTCGAAGGTGGACAGCACGTGGACCTGGGCGTCGGTGTGGGTCAGCCGGCGGTCGGTGATGCGCGACCAGAGGATCGGGTGCATCTCCGCCATGTTCGAGCCCCAGAGCACGAAGGCGTCGGCGTTCTCGATGTCGTCGTAGCAGCCCATCGGCTCGTCGATGCCGAAGGTGCGCATGAAGCCGGCGACGGCCGAAGCCATGCAGTGGCGGGCGTTGGGGTCGAGGTTGTTGGAGCGGAAACCGGCCTTCCACAGCTTGCTGGCGGCGTAGCCTTCCCAGATCGTCCATTGCCCGGAGCCGAACATGGCGACGGTCGATACCATCTCGTTCAGCGGCTTGCCGGCGTTGGCCTTCAAGTCGGCGGCGAGTGCCGCCTTCCACTTCTGTTCCATGATGTCGAAGGCCTGCTTCCAGGTGATCGGCTGGAAGTCGCCGTCCTTGTCGAACTTGCCATTCTTCATCCGCAGCAGCGGCTGGGTCAGGCGATCCTCGCCGTACATGATCTTCGACAGGAAGTAGCCCTTGATGCAGTTGAGGCCACGGTTGACCGGCGCGTCCGGGTCGCCCTGGGTGGCGACGATACGTCCCTTCTGCACGCCGACCAGCACCGAGCAGCCGGTGCCGCAGAAGCGGCAGGCCGCCTTGTCCCAGCGGATGTCGGTGGACGCGGCAGCGGCTTGCGGCGCGGCGATGCCGGCCAGCGGCATCCCGGCGGTTGCCGCGGCGGCGGCGACGGCCTGTGTCTTCAGGAACTCACGTCGATTCATGCTCATGGTCAAACCTCCTCAGTAGCGAACACTTCGTCGCTGTATTCGTAAGCAAGCGTCACCGACATCACGTGCGGCACCTGATGTACGGCAATGATCGAGTCGGAGACGGCGTAGCCTTCGCCGTCTTCGATCAGGGCAATCAGCTGCCCCTTGCCGTCGTTCTGCGCGACGGCGGCGCCCGGGATGCGTTCGATCCCGGCCTGGACGTCGGCGAGGTGTTCCGGCAGGTACTTGAGAACCAGGCTGACGATTTTCATGAGCAATCCCCTGTCAAAGTGGGCGAGGTGGGTACGGCCTGCAGCACCAGCGCCCGGGTCGGGCAGGCGGGCAGGCATTCGGCGCAGCCGGTACAGCGCGTGGCATCGAGTTCCGGCAAGGCGATGCCGCCCAGTTGCAGGCGGAAGCGGATGGCGCCGGCATCGCAGGATTCGGCGCAGCTGCGGCAGACGACACCGTTGGCGGCCAGGCAGCCCGGCCCGATCAGCACGACCTGCGGCCCCGGCTCGGCGGTGCGGCGGCCGAGGAGGAAGTTGCGTCGCGACAGGGTGGTGGGTTGCATGGTCTGGAATCGGTCCGGCATGGATGGCAAGCGCATCTTAGGAAGTGCGCGGCGCCACCGACAGGGGGGGTGAAACGCCGCTGGCACTGGCGCCTACGCCGAAAGAGGTAGCTGCGGGTTTTTTGGAAATGACGCAAAAACAAGGGCTTGTGTTCTTGGGCCGGTCGGCCGGCGCGGGCGGGCGCTACCGCCTCGCGCAATGGTGGTACGCCGCAATCGATGTCAGGAGCGTTGGCGGCCGGGCATCGGCAGAGAGCTGCGCCGGGAAAACCACGGTTTTGCGGGCCTGGCGGCGGTTTTTCCGGCGCTTTCGGCGAGGTGGCCGGCAATTAAGGGGTAGGGCGGCTTGTCTGGCTCCGGAAACTCGCATAATCGGCGCATCTCAGAAGCGCCGGGAGCGATTCCACCATGCTTGTTGACCGCCACAATCGCGTCGTCGATTACCTCCGTCTCTCGGTGACGGACCGCTGCGACCTGCGCTGCTCCTACTGCATGCCGGAAAGCTCCGCCTGCTACTCGGCCGCCGGCGACTGGCTGAGCTTCGACGAAATCGTCCGCATGGCCGAAGCCTTCGCCCGCCTCGGCGTGCGCCGCATCCGGGTGACCGGCGGCGAACCGCTGACCCGTGCCCGCCTGCCCGAACTGATCGGCCGCCTGCATGCCATCGACGGCATCGACGACCTCTCGCTGAGCACCAACGGCACCCGCCTGGCGGCGCAGGCTGCGGAACTGAAGCGGGCCGGCGTCGCCCGCCTCAACGTCAGCCTGGACACGCTGGATCGTCGCGAATTCGCCCGCATCACCGGCCGCGACTGTCTGGACGACGTGCTCGCCGGGCTCGATGCGGCGGCGGCCCTCGATTTCCGGCTGATCAAGATCAACCAGGTCTGGCTGCCCGACTCCTCGCTAGCCGAACTCGACCGCATGATCGACTACTGCCGTCAGCGCGGCTTCATCCTGCGCCTGATCGAAAACATGCCGATGGGCACCGCCGCGCAGGCGATCGGCAGCCGTTCGCTGCAATCGGTGATCCGCACGCTGCAGGCACGCCACGGCCTGATCGACCACGTCCTGCCCGGCGGCGGCCCGGCCCGCTACCTGTGCTCGCCCGACCGGCAGTTCTCGATCGGCTTCATCACGCCGATCTCGCAGCACTTCTGCGACCGTTGCAACCGGGTCCGGGTCACCGCCGCCGGCCAGCTCCAGCTCTGCCTCGGCCAGGAAAACCAGGTCGACCTGCGGCCGCTGCTGCGCGACCCGAATACCTCGCTCGATGCGATCGAGGCACTGATCCGCGACGCCATCGACCGCAAACCGCTGCAGCACGACTTCACCACCGCACCGCACAAGGTCGTCCGCCTGATGTCGGCCACCGGCGGCTGAAAGCCGCTCAGGCAGCAAACGGAAAAATCCCCGAAAAAACGCTAGGCTGGCGCCTGCCTTTGCGTCTATAATCCGCGCCGCCGTCGCAACGACGGCAAGATTCCCCGATAGCTCAGTCGGTAGAGCGCCGGACTGTTAATCCGTAGGTCCCTGGTTCGAGCCCAGGTCGGGGAGCCAAGAGATTCAAGCACTTAGCCCGCAACCTTGCGGGCTTTTTGCTATCTGGAGGCATTGTTGCTGCATTTTTGCTGCAAAGCCAATTAGAAAAGCCTGCAGATAAAATACATGCCAGAGGCGCTGAACGCTATAGCCCAGACGATCACGCCGATTATTGTGGAAGTGATGGAAGCGACGAGGCGTGCAACCCCACTGTACCTCGGACCAAAAACAAATGCAGAACTGGCGATAACTGGCAATGACCAGATGCCCAGCAGGAAATACATTTCGCCACCACCGTCGCAGGAGTGCTTTGCGCCTACCGAAAATGCCACCAATATGTAAGACAGGTATAGTGCTGCGGGAATGGCAATGATCAAAAATGCCTGATCTCTCCATTTTGCGTACTGACGTGAGGGACTTGCAGTCAGATTTTCCGGTGGAATAGCGTTCTCCATCGCTGCTTCGGCTTCATTCTTCGTGGCTTTGAATGTGGGGCCATTCCCGTTTGTCACGTCTTCTCCGGAAACTTCGGCCAGGGCGAAAAGGCGAACGACCACAGCGCAATCAGGTTGAACAGCGGAACAAAAGCGAGCAGGGCCCACCATGGCGACAGGCCGGCCTTCGTGAAGATGCGCGCGAAGAGCCAGGCAGGCAGGGCGACAACGGCGATAACGGCGATCAGGATCAGCACGTGCCAGATGGAAAAGGTGCCCATGTTCAGCTCTCTTGGTTGGTGGCGGTCGGACGGGACGCCGGCCACTCCGCAAACGCGAGGATGCCGGCGACGATCAGGAAACCGAGCAGCGGGACGAGGGCGATCAGCGACAAGGCCGGGGGAAATCCCGCTCGGCGGCAGATTCGCCAGAGCGGAATGACGAATAACACGATGCCGAACAATATTTCCATAGATGTTCCTGATTTGCGTCTTGCTGATCGTTGGCAGCCGCCCGGCCGGACTGCCGGGTGAGTTTGGGGGCTGACGCCCGACGCCGATGTCGGGGGGGGCGTCAGCCCGGCTTGGTCAGAGCTTGTTGCCGGCCGGGTTGCCCTGCTGCGTAACCGGCTGGCTGCCACTCGCGGCTTGCGGGCTGGTGCTGCCCTGGGCGGTGGGCTGGGGTTGCTGGGTGGCGGTTTCGCGGGCGACCGAGGGCTGGCCGTCCTTGTCGTCGCCACGGTCGAAAGTGAGGACCTTGCCGAAGGTCATCTGCATCCATTGCGGGTAGGTGTAGGCGGTGCCCTTGCTGTGGTCGATGATGGCGCCGATGCCGCCGCCGAAGATGATGTTGCCCCACATGCCGGCGTTGGCGCGGGAGACGCCGCGGCCATGAGCGGGTTGCTGTTCGGCCTTGCTGCACAGCACATTGAGGTCGCTCGGCGAGCGGCGGATCGTCACATTGCCCGGTGTGCGCAGGCGGACAGTGCCGTATTCGTTGCTCAGTTCGCAATCGGCGTCGCGGATTTCGGTGCCGTCGGCAGTCCGGGTTTCGACCCGGATCGACTGGACGGTGTCGCCGGTGATGGTGGCGCAGCCGGTGGCGAGGGTCGCGATGGCGAGGGCAAGGGTCAGCCTGGTGGTTTGCATGATGGTTGGTTCTGGTTTGAAAGGCGGCATTATCTCTTTTGCTTATGACGTATTCAATCTTTGATGTCGATGGACTGACGGTCCAGGCAGAACTTTTCGCGTGCCACTGTCGCTGGAGGGCGACAGGAATTTTTGGTGATAAACGCCAGTTTTTCGAGGATTTGCCGTTTTCGGCTTGAGCTGGAAGCGGCAAAGGCGTAGCCTTTTTTGTCATTCCAAATGACTAAAAAGGGAGGCAAAAATGGAATGGTTCGTGACAGGTTTGCTTGCCGTCGCCGCGCTTCTGTTTCTGGCGACGCGCAAGCGGCGCAGCGCGGTTTGCCTGGAGGAAGCGCCCCCTTATGTGCTTGTCGAGCACCTGTTTTCACCCGCCGAGCGTTTGTTTTTCGGGGTGCTGGAGCAATCGCTGGGTGATGAATTTCGGGTTTTTGGCAAGGTTCGCGTTGCCGATGTGCTGGGGATCGCCACTTGCCAGACGCGGGCCGCCTGGCAAAAGGCGTTCAACCAGATCAGTGGCAAGCATTTCGATTTCCTGCTCTGCCGTCCAGGCGATCTGCAGCCGGTTTGCGCCATCGAGCTGAACGACATTTCCCACGCCCGGGGCAAGCGCAAGCGGCGCGACGATTTCCTGCACCATGCCTGTGCCGCTGCCGGCTTACCGCTGGTATTCTTCCCGGCGCAGCGCACTTACCTGCCGGATGATGTGCGCGGCGTCGTGGCGGTGGCGCTGGGGGCGCCGGTAATGCAGGAGCCGGGGAGCGAGGTCGTTTTCCCTGAGCTGGCCGCTGCTTGCCGGGGTTCTGCCAGCCGCTGACCACCCGGGTCCGCCGGCGCGATCATTGGAGTTTGCATGCGTGTTTGTTGGTTTGCCCTGCTGCTATGTGCCGGGCTTCAAGGTTGTGCCGTGGTTGCGGTGGCTGATGCGGCGGTGACGGTGGTGGCGACGACAGTCAAGGTCGGCGCGACGGTGGTGGAAACGGCGGTCGATGTGGCCGCTGCCGGCGTCGACGCGGCGGTTGGCGACGACGAGGAAGAGGCAGCGACCGCTGCCGATTGAAACGCGTCGGGATTCAGCCGCCGGCCACCCGGTTGCGACCGGCATGCTTGGCTTCATACAGTGCGGCGTCGGCGCGGGCGACCAGATCGTTCGGCTGGTCGTCGATGCGGTAGGCGGCAACGCCGAAGCTGGCGGTCTGCTGCCCGATGCCGGAAAACTCGTGGGCGGCAATGGTGGTGCGCATTTTTTCGGCGAGCCGGCCGGCGCCGGCGAGATCGGTGTGCGGTAGCACGATCATGAATTCCTCGCCGCCCCAGCGGCCGACGACGTCGGTTTCGCGGCTGCCGTCACTGAGCAGGCGGGCGATGTCGATCAGCGCGCGGTCGCCGGCCTGGTGGCCGTAGGTGTCGTTGATGCGCTTGAAGTGGTCGATGTCGAGGAGGACGATCGCCAGCGCCTGGTCGTAACGGCGGCAGCGCTGGATTTCGGCGGCCAGTGCCTCGTCGAGTTTCATCCGGTTGTAGATGCCGGTCAGCCGGTCGGTGACTGAGAGGCGGGCCAGTTCGCGGTTGAGCCGGCTGAGCTTGCGCATCCAGAAGGCGGCGAGCAGCGCGATGACCAGGCCGCCAGCCAGCAGTTGCCAGACCAGCCGGTAATCGGTGCCGTTCTGGACGGTGATCGAGACGTGGCGATTGACGATCTGCTCGCGGTCGGCCGCGCTCAGCGTGGCGACGCCCTTGTCGAGGATGTCGCGCAAGGCCGGCTCGCTCTTGATCACGCCGATGCGCAACTGGTTGCCGAGTTCCGGCACCTGGCCGGCGATCTTCAGGTTGAACAGACCCTGCTTGCGGATGGCGTGGGCGGCGACGATCAGCGAACGCACGGTGAAATCGGCCTTGCGTTCGGAAACCAGGGTCATCGCTTCCGGTTCGCTTTCGGTGAGGACGATGCGCAGGTTGGGGTAATCGCGACGCAGGTGTTCCTCGACCATGGTGCCGCGCGGCAGGGCGACGCTTTCTTCGCGCAGCCAGCGCACATCGCCGACGAAGGGGTGGTCTTCGCGGGCGATGATCATGTTCGGATCGACAAAGATCGGCGCCGTGAAGTCGAGCCAGCGTTCGCGTTCCGGTGTCCGGTTGAGGAAGCTCATGATCTGGCAGCGCCCGGCTTGCGAAGCGGCCAGGCTTTCCTCCCAGGTGCGCGTCGGGTAGAGCATGATCTTCAGGCCGGTGCGGCGCGAGACCTGCTGGATCAGGTCGGCGGCGATGCCGACATGGCGGTCGTGCTCGTCGATTTGCTCGAACGGTGCCCAGTCCGGATCGACGCACATGCGGACGACCGGCATGGCAGCCAGGTAGGCCTGCTCGGTGGCGGTGAGCTCGATGAGCGGCGCCATGTTTTCGGCTTCCGTCGCCGTCGCGTTGAGGGCGATGCACAGCGCGGTGGCCAGCAGGCGTCTCATGGCTGGCGCTGGCGCAGCGGTTTCATCAGCCGCAGGTGCTTGTTGAGGATGGTGTAGGTGTTGTGGTCGAAGGGCGGCCGGTCAGCCGCCAGCAGCGCGTCGATCTCGCTTTCGCTGCGCACCGTGCCGAGGTAGCGCCAGCCATCGATGACGTGGATTTCGTTGCCCTCGTGGATTACCGCCGGGCCTGGGAAAGGCCAGCTCGGCAGCTTGAGGGCGACCAGCGCGCCGACCAGGCGGGCGCTGTGGCTGGCCAGTGTTTCCTTGCCGACGCAGGCGCCCTTGCAGCGGCCGGCGGCGTGGCCCGGGCAGGCCTGTCCGGCCGGCGCGTGTTCGAGGCCGCTGAGGGCATCGCAGAGCTGATTGGTTTCGACCAGGTTACGCAGGAAGTCCTTGGCCTGGCGCGCGTTGCTGAACAGCCCGTAGCAGGCTTTGCCGGTGCCGACGCCGAGGTTGCGGACCAGGCTCAGCTGCGGCCGCAGCCAGCCGTCGCCGGCGTTGATGAAAGTCCAGGTGCAGACTTCCTCGGCGTCGCGCAGCGGGCCGTTCTGGGTCGGGCGCAGTTGCTTGACCAGCGCCGTTTCGCGCAGTCGGGTGCCGATCTCGCCGGCGGTCTGGATCCAGTCGATACGCCTTGTCTGCTGCACCAGCGCGCGCTCGCGCGGCGATTGCTGCTTGCCGGAGAAGAGCGCCAGCACCCGGCCGCGGATGTTCTTGGCCTTGCCGACGTAGAGCGGCAGGTCGTCCTGGTTGTCGCGGCTGCCGTAGAGCAGATAGACGCCGGGCGTGTCGGGCAGCGCGTCGACGACTTCGGCGTCGATGTGCGGTGGCAGGCTGGAATAGGGATTGAGTTCGGCGAGCGCCGATTCAATCTCCTCGGCGCTGCGGTCGTCGTGGATCTTCTGCCAGAACTGGTGGATCAGGCGGGCGTCGGCCAGCGCCCGATGGCGACCGCTGGCGTGCAGGCCGTGCCGTTCGATCAGCGCATCCAGGCTGTGGCGCTTGAATTCGGGATAGAGCGCGCGCGACAGCTTGACGGTACACAGCACCGGCGCCCGGAAGTCGACGCCGAGCTGGCGGAATTCGCTTTTCAGGAAGCCGTAGTCGAAACTCGCGTTGTGGGCGACGAACAGCCGTCCCCGCAGGCGGCTCAGGACTTCTTTAGCGACGTCGGCGAAGGGCGGGGCGCTGGCGACCATCGCGTTGCTGATGCCGGTCAGGCGCTCGACGAAAGGGGCGATGCGCCGGCCCGGATTGACCAGTTGCTGCCACTCGCGAACGCTGCCATCGGTATCGACTTCGACGATACCGATTTCGGTGATGCGGTCGCTGGCGGCAGTGGCGCCGGTCGTTTCCAGGTCGACGAAGGCGATGGCGGTCATGGCCGGCATTGTCTCATGACTGGGCGGCGCGGCGATTCCAGCGCAGGGCGAAAAAGTCGTCGACGCTTACCGGCTCCGTGTTCAGGAAGACTCATCCCTGATCCGCCGGACCCGGGCACGATAGTCGCTGACGTTGTCGCCATTGATCCGCCTGCGCTGCGTGCCGGTGACCTCGTCGACCTTGAGGTCTGTCCCCCGCACCGGCTGCGCCTCGACCTTGGTTTCGCGCTCGAAGCCGTGTGACTTGTCGGTGTTGCGGTAATAACGATACAAGGTCCAGTACAGCGCGGTCGCGCCGACCGGGCCAGCCAGGAGGAGCCAGAGTCCGCTGTCGTCGCTCATGAGAAATTCACCAGGATCGCAATGGCGATGGTTTCGAGGATGGTGCCGACGGTGAGCGCGGCCAGCAGCAGTTTCCATTGCTGCACCGGCACGCTGCCCATGGTTTCGCCGGTACGCGCATTGACCGCGATGTAGTGCAGCATGCCGCCATTGGCGCCGGGCTGGTGGTAGGAATACAGCCAGACCGGCAGGTACATGGAAACCCAGCGGCTGCCGTGCACATCGAGCTTTTCCTCTTCCCAGCGCACGCCACGGTCGTAGCGGCGCACCGAGTTTTCGACCTGGGCGCGGCCAATCGACAGCAGTTGATCTTCCAGCCGTGGGCGCAGGTGTTCGACGTTGCTGTCGCGCTTTTCCGAGGTGAAACCCGACAGGTAGGACGCGTTCCACTTCACCGCGTTCTTGGTGTCGAAGGGCAGGATGGTGTTGATGATGTTGTTGGTATTGGCGCGCGTGTCGAGGTTGCCGCGTTCCCTGGACGATTCCAGCGGTAGATCGTCGACGGTGAAATCGACCTGCCGTTCGACCTGGTAGATGTCGGCGTCGTAATAGGTCTGCTTGTTCTTGTCGGAGCCGCGCGTGTATTCGCGCGTCTTGATCTCGCCCTTGCCGGCGACCTCGACGCTCACGTTGCCGTCAACGATCATGTAGGGCAGGTAGACACCGATCACGTTCTCGGGCGTGAATTCCGCCTTGAACGCCTTCAGGGCGAAGAGCCGCCGTTTATCGACAAACTGGCGGATACGCGCCACCGCGTCTTCCTTCTTGATGCGGAAGGGCAGGACCGCGTCAGGCACCGCGCCGTTGGCGATCTGCTCGTTCACCCCCAGGGTATGGCGACACCAGTGGCAGCGCGCGGTCATCGCGTTTTCCGTGTTGATCGTGACCTCGGCACCGCAGCCGCTGCACTTGAAAGTCATCAGGGCGGCGGCATCAGCGGCAATGTCGCTGGCACCGGAGGCGATGACGGTACCCTGGAGATCGTCAATGCCTTCCCCCAGCCCGAACAGTTCCTCGACCCGCGTGCCGTCCCATTCGTGGCGGCAGTACAGGCAGACCAGCGAATCGCTGCCCGGCTTGTGGCGGATGTCGGTTGAACCGCACTTCGGGCAGCGGTTGATGCCATCGCTGAGTTCGCTGGCGGCGGTGTCGATGATGGCCGGGTCGGGCGCTTCCAGTTCCTGGCGGATTGCCTCGGGCAGCGACTGGTCGACGGGCGGATGGCCGGGCGGCGGCGGCACGTCCCGCGGCGAACCCGGACCGGCGACCGGGCGTGACTGAGGGAACTCGGTATCGGCCATGGTTGCGCTACGTTTACAGGCCCAGCGCCTTCGCCTTGAGCGCGTCGTAGTCGGCCTGGGTGATCAGGCCGAGATCGAGCATCTCCTTGGCTTTTTTCAGTTTGGCAACCGGGTCGTCCGCAGCCGGGGCAGCCGGCTGCTGCTGCAGCCCGGCGAGGCCGCCGGTCAACATGCCAATGCCGACCAGCCCGGCGGCACCACTGTGTTCGCCCGCCGACTGGATGCCCTGCGCGACGCTGGCCTGCAGGTTCGAGTTGCCGCGCGCACCGGAGAGCGCATCGGCGCGCTGCACGGTTTTCAGCAGTTCACGGGTATTCGCGTCGTATTCGATCGAGACGATGGCGGTCTTGGTGATCGCCAGGCCGCGATCGGATTTCCATTGGTAAGCCTGCTCGACCGCCTCGGACAGGCTCCTGGCGAAGCCGACCGTATCCTGCTGGATGCGGGCGATGCGGTTGCCCTTGCCCGGATCGTTGGTGTAGAGACTGAAGGCGGGCGCCAGCGAAGCGACGACCTCGTTGAACAACTGGCTGGCGGCAGCATTGTCGAAATCACTGAAATCGAAAACCCGGCCGGCCTGCAGGTAGGTCGCCTGCACGAAGTTCTTCACGAACAGGATCGGGTCGACGATCTTCAGCGTATACGAACCGCGGGTGATCGCGCCGACCTGCGTATTGAGGAAGGCATCGTCCCAGTAGATCTCGGACTGCGTGCCGAAACGGTTGTCCGGCAACTCCTTCAAGGAAACGAAGAATGCGGCCTGCTGCGAACCGGGCTGGCCGCCGAACTTGAAACGCTCCCAGCTTTGCATGATCAGCGCGCTGACGAGGTTGTCGCCAGCGAAGATCGACTGCGAGTTGAGATCGTCCGAGCGCCACTCGTAGCCGCCCGGTTCGGCGGCGAAGCCGGTGATCTTGCCTTCCTGAAAGAGCAGCAGCCCGTAACCCTCGGGCACGATGATCTTCGAGCCGTTGCTGATGATGTTGGAAGAGCCGCTGGTGTTCGAGCCGCGCCCGGCATTGGTGCCCTGCGGCACTGCCGCAAACAGCGCTGCCGTGGACGGCAAGCCGGCCGGCACCGTGTAGAAGTCTTTCCACTGGTCCGCCAATACCCCGCCGACCGCACCGCTCACCGCACGCACAAGACCCATGACAACTCCCCGCTGAAGATTCGTTGTGACCACCGGAAACCAGCCACCCGGCAAGGGGTGTCCCGGTTTCGACCGGAAAATGCACCAGATGCAATGCTGGAAAATTTAATTCGGGCCAAGTATCCCCGGGCCTTTCACCGCATGTCAAACGAGACGGCAAAGGCGGCGAGTCATCGCGCTCATGGGCGGCGCGGCGAATCAGGCGTAGGGCGAAAAATGCCGCCGCTGCTCGTCGACGACCAGGGCGTTGCCGCTGGGCGGGAAGGCGCGCTGCGGGCAATGGGCGCGCGGGCAGACCTTGCATGCCGTGCCGATCGGCGTGAAGCCGTCTACGGCCTTGAGATCGAGTCCCTTGCTGTAAACCAGGCGCTCGGCGTGGCGCAGGTCGCAGCCGAGGCCGATCGAGAAGGTCTTGCCCGGGGCGCCATAGCCGCCGTGGCCGCGGCGGACGCTGCGGGCGATCCACAGGTAGTTGCGGCCGTCGGGCATGGCGGCAAGCTGGGTGAGGATCCTGCCGGGCTGGGCGAAAGCTTCATAGACGTTCCACAGCGGACAGGTGCCGCCGATGCGTGAAAAGTGGAAGTCGGTCGCCGATTGGCGCTTGGAAATGTTGCCGGCGCGATCGACGCGGATGAAGAAGAAGGGCACCCCGGGGGCCTGCGGGCGCTGCAGCGTGGACAGCCGGTGGCAGGCGGTTTCGAAGCCGACGCCGAAGCTGCGGCCGAGTTGTTCGATGTCGTAGCGGCAGGCTTCGGCGCTTTCCAGATAAAGGCCGTAAGGCAGCAACAAGGCGCCGGCGAAGTAGCTGGCCAGCCCGATGCGCGCCAGGCGCCGGGTTTCCTCGTCGTCCGGGTCGGCGGCGGCAGCCAGTTCGCCGATCAGCTCGCCGGCTTCGAGCCGGGCCAGTTGCGTTGCCATGTGGAAGGCCTGCTGGCCGGCGCTGAGCGACGACGACAGGCGTAGCTGGCGGGTGGGCGCATCGAAATCGCGCAGCAGGCCGTCATCGTCGTTGGCGATGCTGACCTGGATGCCGTGCCGTTCGCTCAGGCGGCGGGCGAGGGCGCTGCCGGTGTCGCCGGGGCGCAGTTGCCAGTCGGCGAAGCAGCGTTCGGCGAGTTCGTCGAGTTCGGCGATATGGTTGTGGCGGCGGTAGAAGAAGTCGCGCACCGCCTCGAAAGGCATCGGTCGCGGCAGTTCCTCGCTCAGCCGGTCGAGGCCGAGTCGGCTGGCCCAGATCGCCTCGCGTTCGCGCGCCTCGTGCAGTTGCCGGCCCTGTTGCAGCAGGGTGCGGGCGACGCCGGGCAGCCGGCTGGCCAGTTCGCGGATTTCCGCCAGCCCCGGTGCGTCGTCGTTCGGCGCGGCGGCGAAGAGGTCGCGCAGTTCGCTGATCAGGCGTGCTTCATCGTCTTCGGAAAAGAGCTGGATATCGATGCCGAAGGCCGCGTTCAGGCGCAACAGCACCGACACCGTCAGCGGCCGCTGGTTCTGTTCGAGCTGGTTCAGGTAGCTCGGCGAGAGGCCGAGCGCCTGCGCCAGCGCCACCTGCGTCATCTGGCGTTCCTCGCGCAGGCGCTTCAGGCGCAGGCCCATGAAGGTCTTTTTCATCGTTATTCATCCCGGGTGTTCGCAAGATTCGCAAAACAGCCGGCCGTGTTTTGCAAAGTCACGCTATTTCAGTGGTTTATTGAATTATTGCGATGCGTATATTGCGAAAAACCGGCGTCGCCGGCAAGCCTTTCCTCATCCCGATCCCAGGAGTCCAGCATGTTCGTCAATCCTTACCTTTACTTTGAAGAACTCTTTCCGGCACCACCGTCGCCAGCGCCCACAGCGGAAGTGACGACAGCCGCAACGCAAACGCAGGACAGCACCCCATGTGCGGACTGAACCGTCAGATGGCCGCCGATTTGCCCGGCTTCGGCGGTCAGGCCTTGTACGAGGGCGTCGCCGATTCGCTGCGCGAACGTATCTTCGCCCACCGGCTGCCGCCCGGCAGCCCGGTCGACGAGGTGGCGCTGGCCCGCCATTACGGCGTCAGCCGGACGCCGGTGCGCGAGGCGGTGAAGGTGCTGGCCAGCGAGGGGCTGCTTGAGGTCGTCCCTTACCGTGGTTGCCGGGTGGCGCGCATCGCCAGCGACGATCTTGGCGCGGCGCTCGACGTTGTCGAACTCATCGCGCGTCATGCGCTGCTTCGCCTGCTCGGGCAGGCTGAGGTCTCGGGGCGCATGCGGCTGAGCCAGGCTGCCGCGGCGGGCGGCAGTTGGGCGGGGTTTTGCCAGATCGCCGTCGAACTGCTCGCCCAGCCGCCGTTGGCGGCGGTCAGCCGCAACCTGCATCAGCAACTGCGACTTTGCCTCGGCCCGGCGCTGGCATTCGCCGACCGGGGCGGGGCGCCGACGCAACGCGCTGCGCTGTGCCAGGCCATCGAACAGGCCGACCCGGCGGCGGCACTGGCTGTGTATCGCGGGCTGGCGGCAGATTTTCGCGCCAGTCTGCTCGGCGCTTGCAACGAACTTTCGGTGAGCGTGGCAGGCTGAGGTCGGGAAACGGCGAAAACTGGCAGTTTCTGCTTGACGGGCTTGGCTCGGGGCGAAAATACTCGTGATTTGGCGTCCGCTTTTTCGCCCTTTCCTGCTGTCACTCCCATGACCGATGATCTTTTTCCGCTGCCGCCGAAGGCGGACCCCGTTCAGCAATCCGACACCCAGGGCTTGTCCGCCGATACCCACAAGCTTGCTCTGGCCGGCGCCCTGTTGTGGTCTTACTGCACCCGGACCCAACTCCTTGAACTGCTCTCGCTGCTGGCACTCAAGAACGCGGCCGGACGCAATTTCACCGGCGAGCAGGTCAAGACGGCGCTCCAGGAACTGAATCAGCGCCAGTTGCTTGAGGAACACGCGCAACGCCCCGGTTATTTCCAGCTGGTCGATTCCCTGCGGGTGCCGCTCTACCGGCAATTGCTCGAACTCAAGGGCGCGCGCCAACTGGTTGAACTGGTTTGCCGCGTCCATCAGTTCGACTTGCGGCGGGCATGGTTGTACAGCTTTCGCGGCAAGCAGTCGGGCAGCATCGCCCTGTTGCGCGCCATGTTCCTGGCGGGAGCAGGGCGGGAGGAGATTGCGCCGCTGGCCAATGTGCTCAACGAGGAGCAGAACTGGTGGCAACTGGCGGCGGAGGCGGTGCTTCTGCCCTTTGACGGCGAGAGTTTCGAACGTCTCGATCCCTACTGGCAATCCGAGCTGGCCAACCGGGCGGTCATTTCGCTCAGCAACCATTGGGAGAGCGGTTTCCTGCCGGTGGTCGACTGGGCCTGGGCGCGATTGCAGTCCCGCCCGGAAAGCCTGGCCCCCCACCTGCGCATGGCACTCGCCGATATTGCGCTGCAGCGCGGCGATACGGCCGTGCTGGGGCAGGCGCTGGACGGCATCGACGGTGCCGGTTGCGATGTTCTGCGGGCAGCGGCGCTGATTGCCGATGGACAGTGGGCGGGCGGGCAACAGGCCTACGAGGCTGCCCTCAAGCGCGGCCAGGCCGAGATGGGCGTGCGCAAACGGGTGTTTCCGAACTCGGTCGCCTGGCTTTACCCACTCGCCCTGTTCGCACAGGGTGGTCAGAAGCAACTCGAACTGGCGCGCAAATTCTGCGTCGGCGAAGCCGGCTCACGAACGCCCAGTGCTCACGACGTTTGGGGGCGCTGGGTCAATGCCATCGATGCCCGACTGGGCAACGCGCCCCTGGTGCCGGGCGCGTTTTCGCTACAGGACTCAGGCTACGATCCCTATTCGCTGACGATTTTCTGGAGAGTTATGCTGGCCGCCTGGATCGGCACCGAGGTGCTGGGCGTCGCCAAGGCCGGCAAGAAGACGGCGCTGATTTTCGACGGTCTGCGCCGCCGCCTGCAGGAGTGCGGATTCAAGCGCCTGCTTGGCATGCTGGACGCCGCCGAAGCCGTGCTTGGCGGCGACGAGCCGCCGGCGGGGTTTTTTGTTGCCGGCAAGGGCGAGCGCTGGCGCGAAGTGCTTGGCGCGCTGCAGGCGCTGGCAGGCGAAGGCGCCGCCGCCAAGGATAAGGACGCCGCCGCAAAGACCCGCATCCTGTGGGCCTTGAGCATCGGCAAGCAAGGCGAGTTGCTCGACATCAAACCCTTGGAGCAGAAGCGCGGCAGCCGCGGCTGGAGCGCGCCGAAGGCATTGCCCTTGGGCCGGCTGGTGGCCAATCAGGCGCTGCCGCCGGCGGACGCCCGGGTCGCCCGCTACGTGCGCAGCGATCGCTACTACGCCAAACGTTTCAATATCGATCTGGCCGCTGCCATTGCGGCGCTGGTCGGCCATCCGGCCGTCGTCCTCGATGGTGCGCCGGGGCAGTTGATCGATCTGGTCGAAACGCCGCCCGAGCTCGAAGCCGTCCGCCAGGGCGAGAAGATCGTCATGCGCATCAACCCGCCCATGCGCGCGGAAGAGCCCGACAGCTATTACCTCGACGCGGAAGCCAAGCGCGACGCCGAGGCGCTGCGCCTGATCACCCTGTTGCCGGACGGGGCGCAGCGCGTCCGGCTGGTGCGCTACACGGCGGCACAAAAACGCGCCGCGCAACTGGTGTCCGGGCGTTTCGCGGTGCCGGCAAAGGCCGAGGGCGCGCAGGCCGAGCTCGACAAGACGCTGCAGGCGCTGGCGGGGCATTTCCAGGTGCAGGCCGACGCGGCGCAGGCTTCGCGGCAGGTGGCGGCGGAATCGCGCCTGCGGGCGGAACTGGCGCCGGTCGGCGAAGCGCTGTCGCTGCGCCTGGTCGCCGCCCCCTTCGGCGCCGATGGCCCGCGCCTGCCGGTAGGCAGCGGCCGGGGCCGGCTGATGGCGGCGATCGGCGGCGAAACCCTGGGCACCGAGCGGAATCTGGCGGCGGAAAGGAAACACCTGGAAAGCCTGCTCGATGCCTTTCCTTTCCTCGACGAACTGGGGGACGCGGCAAGCGGCGAGTGGTTGATCGAAGACCCGGAGCTGGCGCTCGGATTGGTCGAGGGCCTGCCGGCGCAAGCCGGCATCGCCGCCATCGACTGGCCGAAGGGCAAGAGCGTCCGCGTCATCAGTGTCGATGCCGGCAAGCTCGGCATCACCGTCCGCAAGGAGCGCGACTGGTTCCGCGTCGCCGGCCAGGCCGGGCTCGATGAAGGCCTCGTCGTGCAACTGGAAAGCCTGCTCGCCGCCGCCCGCGACAAGAGCCGTTTCATCCCGATCGGCGACGGCGTCTATGCGGCGCTGACCCGCTCGTTGAAACAGAAGCTGCTCGATCTGGCGGCGGTTGCCGAAGTCGACAAGCACGGCAGCAAGGTGCCGCAGATTGCCGCCGCCTGGCTCGACGACGTGCTCGACGGCACCGACATGGAAGCCGGCGCCGATTTCCGCCAGGCCATCGACCGCCTGCGCGCCGCGC
This sequence comes from Azonexus sp., assembly GCF_041909095.1. Lineage (GTDB taxonomy): Bacteria > Pseudomonadota > Gammaproteobacteria > Burkholderiales > Rhodocyclaceae > Azonexus. The sequence continues at coordinate 130,677 of NZ_JAYREB010000007.1, forward strand.
AGAACATCATGCCGAAGCTGCCGAAATCCCTGCAGGCCGAACTGCGGCCCTATCAGGAGGAAGGCTACCAGTGGGCGATGCGCCTCGCCGCCGCCGGCATGGGCGGCTGCCTGGCCGACGACATGGGCTTGGGCAAGACCCTGCAGGCGCTCGCCGTCATGCTCGAACGGGCGCCAGGCGGCGCCACCCTGGTCGTCGCGCCGACCTCGGTGTGCGGCAACTGGCTGGCCGAAACGCTGCGCTTCGCGCCCAGCTTGAACGCCCGCATCTACAGCGAGGCCAGCGACAGCGAGCGCGAGCAGTTGATCGACCAGGCCGGTGCGCAGGACGTGCTGATCGTTTCCTACACCCTGCTGCAACTGGCCCAGGAACGCTTTGCCGGCCGCCAGTGGCACACCGTCGTCGCCGACGAGGCGCAGGCGATCAAGAACGCGGCGACCAAGCGCTCGCAGGCGCTGTTCGAGCTATCGGCCGATTTCCGCCTGGCCCTCTCGGGCACGCCGGTGGAAAACCGGCTGGCCGAGCTGTGGTCGATCATGCGCTTCGCCAACCCCGGCCTGCTCGGCAGCAGCGGCCGCTTCAACGAACGCTTCGCCGGCCCCATCGAACGCAACCGCGACCGCGACGCCCAGCACGTCCTGAAACGCCTGATCGCCCCCTTCGTCCTGCGCCGCACCAAGGCGCAGGTGCTGCAGGATCTGCCGCCGCGTACCGAGTTGATCCTCTCGGTCGCTCCGGAGTCCGCCGAGGCGGCGCACTACGAAGCCTTGCGCCGGCAGGCGATCGACGAGGTCGGGACGCTCGACGCCCAGGCCGGGCAGGCGCGTTTCAACATCCTGGCGCAACTGACCCGGCTGCGCCGCGCCGCCTGCGATCCGCGCCTGGTCAGTCCGGAATTCGGCATCGTCGGCGCCAAGGTGCAGGCCTTCGCCGAACTGGCCGCCGAACTCACCGCCAACGGGCACAAGACCCTGGTCTTCAGCCAGTTCGTCGATTTCCTGCAGATCCTGCGCGCGCCGCTCGACGCCGCCGGCATCAGCTACCAGTACCTGGACGGCGCGACGCCGGCCGCCGAACGCAGCAAGCGCGTCGCCGCCTTCCAGGCCGGCGACAGCGACCTCTTCCTGATCAGCCTGAAAGCCGGCGGTTTCGGCCTCAACCTGACCGCCGCCGACTACGTGGTGATCACCGATCCCTGGTGGAATCCGGCCGCCGAGGACCAGGCGATGGGTCGCGCCCACCGCCTCGGCCAGCTACGGCCGGTGACCGTCTATCGTCTGGTCAGCAAGGGCAGCATCGAGGAACGCATCGTCGATCTGCACCACGACAAGCGGGCGCTGGCCGACAGCATCCTCGACGAGGGCGACGCCTCGACGCTGCCGTCGACGGAAGACCTGGTGGCGCTGATCCGGGGCGAGTAGGGAGCGGGGGGCGGCGGGAATCCCGCCGCCGGTTTCCTTACTTCGGGCTGTAACGCAGGCCGACGAAGGCGTTCATGCCGGGGGTGTTGTAGCCGAGCACGGTTTCGTACTTCTTGTCGAACAGGTTGTTCAGGCGGGCCTCGATCGCCAGTTCGCTGTTGATCGCGTAGCGCGCCGTCAGGTTGACCAGGCCGTAGCCGCCCATGCGCCCGGTTTCGGTGTTGGTGTTGTAGCGCTTGCCGACGCCGAGCACTTCGACGCCGGTTTCGAGCGGTCCCCAGTTGCGGTTGACGCCGAGCATCGCCTTGTTGCGCGCGCGCCGGCCCAGTTCGAAATCGTTGTCGGTGTTCTTCGCATCCAGCCAGTCGTAGCTGGCGCGCAGGTTCCAGACGCCGAAATGGCCGGCGTAGCTCAGCGTCGCGCCTTCGAGGCGGGCCTTGCTGACGTTCTCGTAAGTGCCGACCCAGGTGACCGGGTCGGAAACCCAGTCGATCAGGTTGCTGACCCGGTTGTGGTACCAGGTGGCGCTCAGCGCGTGTACGCCGTTGTCCCAGCTCAGCCCGATCTCGCGATTGCGCGATTTCTCCGGCTTGAGGTCGGGGTTGCCATTGCCCCAGGGCGAGGTCATGAACAACTGGTAGACCGACGGTGCCTTGAAGGCGGTGCCGTAACTGGCGTGGGCGCGCAGTTCGCGGCTCAGGCGGTAGCCGTAGGAGACACCCCAGGTGTTTTCGCCGCCGAATTCGGAATGGTCGTCGTGGCGCGCGTTGAGCTGCCAGCTATGGTCGCCGAGGTTGGCGGTCCAGCCGGCAAGGAAGGAGTCGTTGTCGACTTCCGGGCGGCTGGCGTAGCCGCTGGCCGGGCTGATTTCCTGTTCGTGGCGTTCGGCCGCCAGCAGCAGCTTGCCGAGCGGCAGCGTGATGTCGTTCTGCCAGCTCAATTGCCGGTTGCGCGTGTTCTGCCGGGTGACCACTTCGAGTGCCACCGGCCAGGCCCAGGCATCCCAGTAATACGACTTCTGCCGGTCCTCGGCTTCGCCGTACTGCAGACGGCTGGTCCAGGCATCGCTCAGACGGTTGCGGCTGAAGAGCTGCCATTGTTCGGTGGTGAAACGGGCGCGGTCGTCGTAATCGCCGGTGGCTGGCTGGTTGCCGCTGTCGTAGTGAACGACACCGTCGTTGCGCCGCCAGGTGCCGCCGATTTCGTGGCCGGCGGCGGGAATGAAGGAGAGCGCGGCGCTGCCGCCGGTGTTGCGGTAGGCGTCGTCGTCGGCATCGTGGTTGCTGGCGTGGCGCTGCGCCGAAAAACCGTCGCTGGCGCGGTGGTTGGCCTCGACGCGGAAGCGCCAGCGTTCGTCACCGCCGCTGACGCCGGCACTGGCTTCGCGGGTGTTGTCGCTGCCGTAGCCGACGAAGCCGTCGACGCGCAGGCCCGGCGCGCCGCGCCGGGTGATGATGTGGATCACGCCGCCGAGCGCGTCGGCGCCATAGAGCGTGGCCGCCGGGCCGCGCAGGATTTCGATGCGCTCGACGTCGGCCAGCGGGATGAAACGCAGCGGCGAGCCGGAGAGGTCGGCCGAGTTGATGGCGATGCCGTCGACCAGCACCTTGGTCTGGTTCGAGTTGCTGCCGCGGATGTAGAAGCTGGTCGTGGTGCCGGGGCCGCCGTTGCTTGCGGTCTGGATGCCGGGCTGCCGGGCGAGCAACTCGGTCACGGTGTCCTGGCCGTTGCGTTCGATTTCCGCGCGGTCGATCACCGTGACGTCGGCGAGCACTTCGGCGATGCGGCTTTCCTGGCGGGTGGCGGTGACGACGACGGTGTCGAGATCGGTGGCAGCCTGGACGCTGCCGGCGAATAGCGGCAACAGCAGCGCTGCGCCGGGCTTGAGACGGATGTGCATGATTTTCCCCTGCCGGCAGGCGTCCCCGCATGCCGGTGTGTGATGAAAAGAAAGTGCACGGGGGAGATGGGCTGAATCAGCCGGCGCCACCACCCCGTGGCACTTCCGCTTGCGTCACAGGCCGGTCTCCGGGCTCGCAAGTCTTGACGCGCCGCCTTCCCGGGATCAACCCAGTGGCTCGATGGCGCGCCCGCACTCGCTTACCGTTGCGGGGGCAGCAGCGGAATTGCCTCGTCGGAGGCGCACCGCTTTCCCGTTTCACCGTCGCGAGGAATTTCGCGAGCGGCACCTGAAACGGGCGTAATTATAGCGGAGCGGGAGGCGCGACGGCGCGTGGGCGATGCAACTGGTCGAAACGCACTGTGGCTGTGCGCGGCGCGCATGGCCGCGCGGCACTGAGCTATGATGCCCGTCAGGATCGATCATTCCGCGAGCCCATGCCAGCTTTTCCCGCCATCCTGCGTTCGTGCGCCGCCATTCTCGTCTTCCTCGCGGGAATGGCAGGCTTTGGCGCGCAGGCGGCGAATCCGCCGGAAGCGAGCATCCTGTTCATCAATTCCTACCATCGCGGCTATTCGTGGAGCGACGGCATCGAGGACGGGTTCCGCCAGCGCCTCGTCGCTTCCGGCAGGAAAATCGAACTCTCGGTCGAGTACCTCGACAGCCGCCGCTTCAGCTACGGCGCCCAGATCGAACCGCTGGCCCAGGCGATGGCGGTCAAGTACGCCGATTACCAGCCCGATGTGGTGGTGGTCGCCGACAATGCCGCCTTCGATTTCGCCATCCGCTATCGCGATCGTCTGTTTCCGCAGCGGCCGATCGTTTTCGGCGGGTATAACAATTTCCGCCCGGCGGTGATCGAGGGGATCGCCAACATCACCGGCGTCAATGAGGAAATTGCCATTGGCGACACCGTGAATATGGCGCTCCGCGTGCATCCGCGCACCCGCACCCTGGCTTTCATCGTTTCCACCGGTGATGCCAGCAGCAAGCGCATTGGTGAAGTGGCCGAGGAATCCGTCTTTCCCGAATTGCGCAAACGCTACGATGTGGTCGTCCTCAAGGATGCCTCGATCGAGGAAGTCCACCAGCGTCTGGCCAAGCTGCCGGCCGACAGCCTGCTTTTTCTGAGCGGTCAGGTGAGCGACAAGAGCGGCAGCCGCAGCCTGTCGCCGGCCGAGAACGGGCGGCGGATCACCGCCGGCAGCCCGTTTCCCGCCTACACCTTCTGGGATTTCCATCTCGGTAACGGTGCTCTGGGCGGCCACATCATCCCGCCCGACGAGCAGGGACGGACGATGGTCGGGATGGCCTTGCGTGTCCTCGACGGAACGCCGGCCGACAGCATTCCGGTGGTCATGACCACGCCGACCCGGGACATCTTCGATTACCCGGTGATGCAGCGCTTCGGCGTCAGCGAGGTCGATCTGCCGCCCGGCGCCGTGATCATCAACCGGCCGGTCTCGCTCTGGGAAAGCCATCGCTGGCAGATCGTCGGCGTGATCGGCTTGCTGGTCCTGGAGAGCCTGCTGGTCGGCCTGTTGCTGCACATCGCGCGCGGTCGCCGCCGGGCGATGGCGGCGCTGACCCAGGCCAAGGAAGCGGCGGAAGTCGCCAACGTCGCCAAGAATGCCTTCCTGGCCAACATGAGCCACGAGATGCGCACGCCGCTCAACCATATCATCGGCATGCTGACGCTGTTGCGCCGCGAACCCCTGTCGGCGAAACAGTCGGAACGTCTGGAGAAGATCGACGCGGCCTGTCAGAAGCTGACCGGTAGTATTGTCGCGGTGCTCGAACTGACCCGCCTGGAAGCCGACAAGCTCGAACTGGCGAGGCAGCCCTTTGATGGCGACGAACTGATGCGCGACGCGGTCGAGGAAATCCGGGGCGAGGCGGAGGCCAGGCAACTGGAACTGATCGTCGATGCGGCGCCGATGCCGTCCGGGCTGTTCGGCAATGTCGCCTACATCAAGCTGGCGCTGCACAACTACCTGGCCAACGCCTTGCGGTTCACGCCCTCGGGCAGCATCACCGTCCGCAGCAGCGTGCTGGCGCAGGAGGCGGAGACGGTGCTGGTGCGTTTCGCGGTCGAGGACACCGGGATCGGCATCGCCGAAGCCGACCAGCAGCGCCTGTTCAAGGTCTTCGAACAGGTCGACAACTCGTCGACGCGCCAGTACGGCGGGCTCGGCGCCGGTCTGGCGATCACCCGCAAGATCGCCCGGCTGATGGGCGGCGATGCCGGCTGTGAAAGCCGCCTCGGTCAGGGCAGTACCTTCTGGTTCACCGTGGTCCTCAGCAAGGCCGCTGCCGTGTGAAGGGCAAGGGCCGCGGCGGCGGCCCTTGCCTGGCTGCTTACTCGATGGCGAGCACCGATTTCGCCTGCTGGCGGAGAACGTATTTCTGGATCTTGCCGGTCGAGGTCTTCGGCAGGACGCCGAAGACGACCTGCTTCGGCACCTTGAAACGGGCCAGGTGGCCGCGGCAGTGCTCGATGATGTCGGCTTCGGCGCACGCGGCGCCGGCCTTCAGTTCGATGAAGGCGGCCGGCACTTCGCCCCATTTCTCGTCCGGCTTGGCGACGACGGCGGCGGCGATCACCGCCGGGTGGCGGTAGAGGACGTCCTCGACTTCGAGCGACGAGATGTTCTCGCCGCCGGAAATGATGATGTCCTTGGAGCGGTCCTTGATCTTGACGTAACCGTCGCTATGCACCACCGCCAGGTCGCCGGTGTGGAACCAGCCGCCGGCGAAGGCTTCCTCGGAGGCCTTCTCGTTCTTCAGGTAGCCCTTCATCACCAGGTTGCCGCGGAACATGATTTCGCCCATCGTCTCGCCATCCCAGGGCACTGGCTGCATCGACACCGGGTCGAGCACGGCGATCGCTTCCTGCATGTGGTAGCGCACGCCCTGGCGGCCGTTGCGGGCGGCCTGCAGGTCGATCGGCAGGCGCTCCCATTCCGGCTGCTTGGCGCAGACCGAGGCCGGGCCGTAGGTTTCGGTCAGGCCGTAGACGTGGGTGATGTTGAAGCCCATCTTCTGGGCACCCTCGATGATCGCCGCCGGGGGCGCAGCGCCGGCGATCAGGCCGTTGACCGTCTGCTCGATGCCTTCCTTGAGTACGGCCGGGGCGTTGATCAGCATGCCGTAGACGATCGGCGCGCCGCACATGTGGGTCACCTTGTGTTCCTTGATCAGGCCGAAGATCAGCGCCGGATCGACCTTGCGCAGGCAGACGTTGGTGCCGGCGTTGGCGGCCAGCGTCCACGGGAAGCACCAGCCGTTGCAGTGGAACATCGGCAGCGTCCACAGGTAGACCGAGTGCGGCGGCATGCCCCAGGAGATGATGTTGGAAGCGGCGTTCAGGTAGGCGCCGCGATGGTGATAGACGACGCCCTTCGGGTTGCCGGTGGTGCCCGAGGTGTAGTTGAGGGTGATCGGGTCCCATTCGTCGGCCGGCAGTTCCCAGGCGAATTCCGGGTCGCCGTTGCCGATGAAGGCTTCGTAGTCGATCTCGCCGAGCGCTTCGCCGCCGGTGAACTCGGGGTCGAGGCTGTCGATGACCAGCGGCTTCGGCCCTTCGAGCAGGGCCAGGGCGTCCTTGATGACGGCCGAGAATTCCGGGTCGGTGATTAGTACCTTGGCTTCGCCGTGGGTCAGCATGAAGGCGATGGCTTCGGCGTCGAGGCGTGTGTTCAGGGTGTTGAGCACGGCGCCGCTCATCGGCACGCCGAAATGGCATTCGAACATGGCGTTGCTGTTGGGCAGCATCGCCGCCACCGTGTCGCCCTTGCCGATGCCGCGCTGCTGCAGCGCCGAGGCGAGCTGGCGACAGCGCGCGTAGCTGTCTTTCCAGGTGTAGCGTTGCTCGCCCTGGATCACCGAAATCCGCTTCGGGTAGATGAAGGCCGAGCGTTCGAGAAAGGTGAGGGGGGAAAGCGGGACGTAGTTGGCCGGATTCTTGTCGAGGCCATGGGCGTACGGGTGGGTCACGTGCTGTCTCCTGCGTGCGTTGATGGGTTGGCAAAAATTAATAATTAGTAAAATGCGATTTATAGCGGAACATACTCGATTGTTGCAATGCAAAAATTCGTTTAATAAACAACGAATTGTTGCTGTTAATCATTGTGAAGCAAATTACGATAAATTAATTCATGCAATGTCATGGGGATTGGTTACTACGGCTAGTGAAAATTTTCGGGTTGGCTACTAAATATGGTGCCTTCGCCTTGACGCGGCGATGACGCAAAGCTAGACTTCGCCGCGTTGATGGTTCCCGCAAGGGATCAAAAGGGAATCCGGTGAAAGGTCTGTGACCTTGAATCCGGGGCTGCCCCCGCAACTGTCATCGGCGAGCTTTTCACTCATCTTTGCCACTGGTTTCGTACCGGGAAGGCGGTGGAAAGCGTCGAGCCGAGAGCCAGGAGACCTGCCGCAACGTCCTTCCAACCAACGATGGGGCGGGGTGTCCCTGGCGAAAGGTATGAGCGTGTCGCAGCCGGTTTTCGTTCGTGAGTCGCAGGTCGCAACGGGTTTTGCCCGCGGCGGCGTTCGTCTTGCCCGGCGCACGCTGTCCCGGTTCTCCGCCCCCCATGCCGGAGAATCGTCGTGTCCGCCAACGCCCTAGCCCGTCTTTCCGATTTTTCCGCCCACAGCACGGCGGCCCTCCAGGTCATCCGCCGCAACGGCGCCGTTGTCGGCTTCAACGCCGAGAAGATCTCGGTGGCCATGACCAAGGCCTTCCTCGCCGTCGAGGGCAGCCAGAGCGCCGTCTCTTCGCGGGTGCGCGAAGTCGTCGCCCAGCTCACCGAGGCCGTCGTTCGCTCGCTGACCCGCCGCCTGCCGGACGGTGGCAGGGTGCATATCGAGGACATCCAGGACCAGGTCGAACTGGCGTTGATGCGCTCCGGCGAACACGACGTTGCCCGTGCCTACGTGCTCTACCGCGAACGGCGTTCCGCCGAGCGCGCCGCGCTGGCCGAAGTCCAGGGCGTGCCGGAACTGCATGTGACGGTCGATGGCGAGCGTCGGCCGCTCGATGTCGCCGGCTTGCTGAGAACCTGCGAAACGGCGTGTGCCGGTCTGGGCGAGGGCGTTTCGGCGCGCACCATCCTCGACCACGCGCTGAAGAACCTCTACGACGGCGTTGCGCTGGCCGACGTCAAGCAGGCGCTGGTGCTCGCCGCGCGTACGCTGATCGAGCGCGAACCCGGCTACGACTACGCCACCGCTCGCCTGCTGCTGGCCAGCCTGAACGACGAGGCGGCCGGACCGGAAGCGGCGCAGGATGAGGACGTCGAAGCGGCTTATTTCCCGGTCTTCGTCGAACGCGGCGTGATTGCCGAACTGCTCGACCCGCGCCTCAAGGATTACGACCACGACCGCCTGGCCGCCGCGCTCAAGCCCGAGCGCAACCAGTTGTTCGGCTATCTCGGCCTGCAGACGCTGTACGACCGCTATTTCCTGCACATCGACGGTCGCCGTATCGAAACGCCGCAGATTTTCTTCATGCGTGTGGCGATGGGCCTGGCCTTGAACGAAATCGACCGCGAAGCGCGCGCCATCGAATTCTATGACCTGATTTCCAGCTTCGACTTCATGAGCTCGACGCCGACCCTGTTCAACAGCGGCACCCTGCATTCGCAGCTTTCTTCCTGCTACCTGACCACGGTGGCCGACGACCTCGAAGGTATCTACCAGAGCATCAAGGAAAACGCGTTGTTGCAGAAATACGCCGGCGGCCTGGGCAACGACTGGACGCCGGTACGCGCGCTGGGCAGCCGGATCAAGGGCACCAACGGCCAGAGCCAGGGCGTGATTCCCTTCCTCAAGGTAGTCAATGACACAGCGGTGGCGGTGAACCAGGGCGGCAAGCGCAAGGGCGCCGTCTGTGCCTACCTGGAAACCTGGCACCTCGACATCGAGGAATTCCTCGAACTGCGCAAGAACACCGGCGACGAGCGCCGCCGTACGCACGACATGAACACCGCCAACTGGATTCCCGACCTGTTCATGCAGCGCGTGATCGCCGGCGCCGAGTGGACATTGTTCTCGCCGGTCGATACGCCCGACCTGCACGAGAAATCCGGCCGCGCCTTCGTCGAGGCGTATGAAGCCTACGAAGCCAGGGCCGCCGCCGGCCAGTTGAAGCTGCACAAGAAGATTCCCGCCGTACAACTGTGGCGCAAGATGCTGACCATGCTGTTCGAGACCGGGCACCCGTGGATCACCTTCAAGGACGCCTGCAACCTGCGCTCGCCGCAGCAGCACGTCGGCGTCGTCCATTCGAGCAACCTGTGCACCGAAATCACGCTGAACACCTCGGATGCCGAAACGGCGGTGTGCAACCTCGGCTCGGTCAATCTGCTGGCGCACCTGAAGGACGGCCAGCTCGACCAGGAAAAGCTCGCGCGCACCGTGCAGACGGCCATGCGCATGCTCGACAACGTCGTCGACATCAACTTCTACGCGACGCCCAAGGCGCGCAACGCCAACCTGCGCCACCGGCCGGTCGGCATGGGCATCATGGGTTTTGCCGACTGCCTGTACCAACTCGGCATCGCCTACGCCTCGCCGCAAGCCGTCGAATTCGCCGACCGCAGCATGGAAGCCGTCTGTTACCAGGCCTACTGGGCCTCGACCGAACTGGCGCAGGAGCGCGGCCGCTACTCCAGCTTCACCGGCAGCCTGTGGGACCGCGGCATCCTGCCGCACGAGAGCATCGCGCTGCTCGAAGCCGGGCGCGGCGAAGCGGTCGAACTGAATCGTGACAGCTGCCTCGACTGGGACGCGCTCAAGCAACGCATCGCCCGCCACGGCATGCGCAACTCCAACTGCGTGGCGATTGCGCCGACCGCGACCATCTCCAACATCGTCGGCGTCTCGGCCAGCATCGAGCCGGCCTACCAGAACCTCTACGTCAAATCCAACCTGTCCGGCGAATTCACCGTGGTCAACGAAGCCCTGGTCCGCGATCTCAAGGCGCTCGACCTGTGGGACGAAGTGATGGTCGCCGACCTCAAGTACTTTGACGGCTCGCTCGCCCGCATCGACCGCGTCCCCGACGAGCTGAAAGCCCGCTACGCCACCGCCTTCGAGATCGACCCGGTATGGCTGATCGAAGCCGCCGCCCGCCGCCAGAAATGGATCGACCAGGCGCAATCGCTCAACCTCTACCTGGCGCTGCCCTCCGGCAAAAAACTCGACGAAATCTACAAACTGGCCTGGAAGCGCGGCCTGAAAACCACCTACTACCTGCGCACGCTGGGCGCCAGCCAGGCGGAAAAGGCGGGCGGGCGCGATGATGCGCCGGCGAGCGAAGAAGCGCCGAAGTTCTGTTCGATCGACAATCCGGAGTGCGAGGCTTGCCAATGAAGCCAGCCAAGCTTATTCGACGGATTGCGGCGCAGGCTAACCCGGCATGCCGGGTTAAGCGAGCGAAGGCGAGCGGCCGTAGCCACAACCCGGAGTGCGAGGCCTGCCAATGAAATCCTCCATCAAAACCGGCCTTCTGCTCGGCCTCGCGCTGCTCGCCAATCTCGCCCAGGCGGCCGATTGCCCGCGCATCATCAGCCAGTCGCCCTATATCAGCCGGGCGCTGGACTGGCTGGGGCGGGGCGATTGCATCGTCGGCGTCAGCCGTTACGACCGGCTGCCGCTCGCCCATACCGGCGGCGTCAAGGACCCGGACGCGGCGGCGATGGCCGATCTTGAGCCCGATGTCGTCATCTATTCCGAATGGACCGGCGAGGCAACCGTTCAGTCGGCGACGCCGCCCGGTGCGCGGGCCGTGCGGGTCGGCGGTTTTCGTGGCATGGCGGGGGTCGAGGCGATGTTGCGCGAGGTCGGGCAGGCGGCCGGGGTGGCAGATATCGAAGCTCGCGTCGCGCAGTTCTCCAGCGACTGGCGGCAGGCCGCGGCGCGCGTCGATGGCCGCCAGCGCCGGGTGCTGATCCTGTCCGCCTGCGGCGAGGCGCCGTATTCCTTCGGTCGCGGCAGCACACTGTTCGAGGTGTTTTCCGCCGCCGGTTTCGACGTCGTCGCCGATCACGAGCAGATCCGCAACTTCAATCCGCAGACGCCGCAAGGCGATGTCGCGGCGTGGATCAGCGAGCGCCGGCCCGATCTGCTCTTTGCCCTGCAGAACGCCAAAGCCGGCAGTTGCAATCCGGCCATCGCCAAACCCGGCATCCCCATCCTGCCGCTCACCGGCGAGCATTTCACCCATCCCGGCCCGGAACTGCTCAAGGGGCTGGAAGAGTTGCGCCGGACGATGGCCGACTTCGGTGCCTGACGCCATGCGCGCGATGAAGCCGGGACGGGTTTCCAGGGTTAAGCTTGCCGCCTTTTCGTGTCACGAGAGACTGCAATGAAACCCTTGCTCGCCCTGTTGCTGCGTTCGGCCCTGCTCCTGCTGCTGGCGCGATCCGCCATCGCGCCGGCCGCCGACCTCGATCTGCCGGCCGAACTCGGCGCCAGTGCCGAAGTCCGGCGCGGCGAGCGCGATGGCTTGTGGGAGAAGACGCTGCTCGTCCGCTTTGCCGGCGAGCGGCGGGTGCTGTCGACCAGCGATGGCATGCTCAGCGCCCGCGCGGCGATCAACCACGCCGCCCATCCCTTCCTCTGGCACCGCCTGGGCAGCGACAGCAAGGGCTACGCGCTGGGCGTGCGCGATGCGCTGGCGGCGCAACTGGAACTGCCGCCGGCCGCCGTCGCCCAGATGTCCACGGCCGCCGACATGGACCACATCGCCGTCGTCACGCGCAGCTACGGGCCGCTGACGGTGAGCGTGCTGGCCACCGCCGGCGCGCGCAGCAACGCCATCCGCACCGGCGTCGATGGCGGCGCCTACATCGAAGGCCTGGACGACGAGAAGAAGCCAGCCGGCACCATCAACATCCTGGTGCTGAGCAATATCGAACTCAGCGACGCGGCGCTCGCCCGCGCCCTGATCACCGTCACCGAAGGCAAGACGGCGGCGCTCGAAGACCTCAAGGTGGCGAGCAGCTACACGAAGGACGTGCAGGCCACCGGCACCGGCACCGACAGCATCATCGTCGTCTCCGGCAGCGCCGCGCCGCGCGCCACTTACACCGGCGGCCACAGCCGCATCGGCGAGCTGATCGGCAAGGCCACCTACGCGGCGGTGGTCGAGGCGCTGGGCAAGCAGAACGGCTACTACCTGCCCGGCGCGCGCCGCTTTGGCGACGCCCCGGCCGGCCCGGCCAAGCGTGCCGGCGACCTGCGCATCGCGCTGCTCCATCTCGACCCGGTGCCCGGCGACATCGCCGGCAACCGCGCCCGCATCGAAGCCGGCATCCGCGAGGCGGTGCGCCACGGCGCCGACTGGGTGGTGACGCCGGAACTGGCCGAAACCGGCTACAACTTCAACAAACGCATCGGCAGCGACTGGGTGCATCCCTTCCCGAGCAACTGGCTGCACGGCCTCAGCGCCGTCGCCCGCGACAATAACGTCGCGCTCTTCGTCGGCCTCGCCGAGCGCGACCCGGCGACGCAGAAGCTGCACAACAGCGTCGCTGTCATCGAGCGCAGCGGCAAGCTGCTCGGTAGCTACCGCAAGCAGCGCCCGGTCGGCGGCGCCGAAGCCTGGTCGGTGGCCGGCGGAGAAGGGCAACCCTTCGTCGTCGACGGCCTGCGCGTCGGCACCCTGATCTGCGCCGACGCCTGGCGCCCGGAACCGGCTGCCCAGCTCGCCGCGCGCGGCGCGCAAATCCTGCTCTCGCCGGCCAACTGGCCGCCGGTCGAAGGCATGGGGCCGGGCGACGTCTGGGAAAAACGCTCGCGCCAGACCGGCCTGCCGCTGGTCGTCGTCAATCGCGGCGGCAAAGAGCCGGAACTCGATTTCTCGCGCGGCGAAAGCGCCGTCTCCGTCGACGGTCGCCGCGTCTACACCTTCACCGCCGCCGAGGGCGGCATTTTCTACGTGGACTGGGATCGCCACCGGCGCTTCCGGTCCGTCCGCACCGACTGACCACGAGGTTCATGCCATGAATGCTGCCTACCGCTTCGACGACTGGGAAACCCCCGCTGCCGCACCGCAAAATCCTGCGGTCGACGCCAAAATTGCGCCAAAAATCGAGGTCGACCGCAGCATTTTGCCCGCCGCCGCGCTGGCGCCAATCAACGCCGCCGACAAGCGCATCGTGGGCGGCAAGGCCGACATCAACCAACTGGCGCCGTTCAAGTACCCGTGGGCCTGGGAGTTCTTCCTCAAGGCCAACCGCAACCACTGGACGCCGCTCGAAATCAGCATGGCGCAGGACGTGCACGACTACCACCACAAGCTCAGCCCGGCCGAGCGCCACGTCTTCGAGAACGTGCTGGCGTATCTGACCACCTCCGACATCCTGGCCATGCGCAACATCGGCCTGGCGGTCATGGAGAAAATGAGCGCGCCCGAACTGCAGATCTACCAGGCACGCCAGGTCTATGAAGAAGCGCTGCACACCTGGACCTACCAGCACTGCATCGAAAGCATCGGCCTCGACCAGCAGGAAATCTACAACCGCTACCGCGTCGTGCCGCAGATCCACGGCAAGATCGCGCTCGCCAACCGGCGGCTGGAAAAGGTACTGCGCTCGGATTTCGACCTCTCCGACCGCGCCAACCTGCACGAATTCGCGCTCTCCTATTTCTTCTTCGCGGTGATCTTCGAAGGCTGCTGGTTCTACAACGGCTTCACGCCCATCTTCGCGCTGCAACGGCGCGGCCTGATGAAGGGCGCCGCCGAGCAACTGCAATACATCATGCGCGACGAAGTCCTGCACTGCGCCTTTGGCATCCGCGTCGTGCGCGAACTGTTGAAGGAAGAGAGCCTGGAACTCGACCCGCAGGCGCTGCGCGAGCTATGGGACGAAGCCGAAGCCGCCGAACGCGCCTACGCCGGCTACATCCTGCGCGACCCCATCCTCGGCTACAACGCCGACCTGCACGTGCAGCAATTCCGCTTCGTCGCCAACCGGCGGGCGCGGCAGGTGGGCGTCGAAGAACCGTTCCCCGGCGCCGAAAACGTGCTGCCCTGGCTGGATGAACAGGCTAATTTGAGGAAGGAGAAGAACTTCTTTGAGACGCGGGTGACGGAGTACCAGACGGGTGGGGCGCTGGCTTGGGATTGAGTGGGGGCGACTGCAGACTGTTTGATTCCCTTGTTTTGCGATAGCTAAGGGAACCTACTTCAAACGGTTTGTCGGTCACGCAATAATCGCAACCCGACTATGTCACTAGTCTTTGCTGAGCCCTTAGCGGCACTAAGGGCGATAAACTATGCAACGTCACAATATTGCGTCGCTCGTTTTAAATAACTACCCCTCTACTCAGCGCCAAATCTGCTGAGTGGGACAAACGAATGATCGAGGTTGGTACTGATGCTAACTCACCTGCATATTAGGAATTTCAAGGCTTGGAAAGACACGGGGCCAGTTCGATTGGCTCCGCTCACTGTGCTCTTCGGGGCTAACAGCGCGGGTAAAAGCAGTCTGGGCCACCTCTTGCTGGCCTTGCAGCAAACTGCGCGCTCGACAGACCGGAAGCGCGCGCTGCATCTTGGTGATGATTCTTCATTGATTGATCTCGGTACATTTGCCGATTGCCTTCATGGTCACGATTTAAAACAGTCTCTTTCCTTCGAGCTGGGCTGGACATTGCCCAAGGTTCTAGACGTGCGAGATCCTTTGCAAGCTAATGCCCGCTACCAAGGCGAGCGTATGCAACTTGATGTGTCCTTGGTTGCCAACAAGGCAAAGCAACCAGAGGTCAAAGCGCTGCGCTACGGACTGTCGTCAGCGGAAAAAGAGGTGCTCGATGTCGTGCTTGAACGCGACGAAAAACAAAAGCTCAACCTGACGTCCACCCTCTATGACTTCAAAATGGCTGATGGTCGCAAATGGCCGCTGGAAGAGCCTGAAAAATTCTACCGGCTGTCCGATACCAGCATGGCCCGCTACAAGAACGCTGGTTTTTTGGCTGATTTTGCGCTTGCAACTGAGGGAATGCTGGAGCGTATCTCCTACTTAGGGCCGCTACGCAGCCATCCCCGACGCACTTATCAATGGTCGGGGGATACACCAGCCAGTGTCGGGCAAATGGGTGAATACGCCGTGGCAGCCATTTTGGCAGCGCAGGGTGAGGGGCGCCGGCTGAATCGTCAGGTTGGGCACCACACTAAAGGCTTTGCCGAGTTTATTGCTGCATGGTTGAAAGATTTAGGTGTCATCCACGATTTTTCTGTTCGTCCGGTAGCCGAGGGGCGCAAGGAGTATGAGGTACTTTTGAAAACTCACGCCAAGGCGCCAGAGGTAAAGATTACCGACGTAGGTTTTGGTATTTCCCAGGTCTTGCCCGCACTGGTACAAGCTTTTTACTGTCCGCCCCATTCCACCGTGTGGATGGAGCAGCCTGAGATCCACCTGCATCCGCAGGTTCAGGCAGTACTCGCTGACGTCTTCATTTCAGCCACGCAAGCTCGTGAGGGTGGCAAGCCGCGTGACGTACAGCTTATTGTGGAAAGTCACTCCGAGCACTTTCTGAACCGGCTACAGCGCCGTGTGGCCGAGGGGGTGGTCAAACCCGAAGATGTGGCAGTGTACTTCTGCCGCCGCGCCGGCTCTGCTACCGAATTGGAGCCACTAAAGTTGAATATGTTTGGCGAGATCGAGAACTGGCCTGAGCACTTCTTTGGCGATGAGATGGCCGATATCGCGGGGCGCACTATAGCGGCCATGCAACGCAAGAAGGAGATCAAAGAGCAAGGTGGTGCGCAGTGAAAGCTGTGATTGATACCAACGTGCTTCTGGTCGCCAACGGACAGCATGCCGATGTCACGGAGGATTGCGTGATTACGTGCGTGACGCGGCTACAAGCGCTTCAAAGGTCAGGGGTTGTCGTCATCGATGATGACCACCGCATCATTGGTGAGTACCGCCACAAAACCAGCCTGAAGTCCCCAATAGGTGTGGGCGACAAGTTTCTGAAGTGGATGCTGCAGCACACTGGGACATCCAGGGTGGAGCAGGTCTCGCTGAGCGAGACTGCAGATAACCACTTTGCCGAGTTTCCCGATCCGGAGCTGGAACTGCTGTTCGACCCCCCGGACCGGAAATTCGCTGCCGTGGCCCATGCTCACCCGGAGAAG
This sequence comes from Azonexus sp., assembly GCF_041909095.1. Taxonomy (GTDB): domain Bacteria; phylum Pseudomonadota; class Gammaproteobacteria; order Burkholderiales; family Rhodocyclaceae; genus Azonexus. The sequence continues at coordinate 147,151 of NZ_JAYREB010000007.1, forward strand.
CCAGTAATCTGGCAGGCGGCGGACAGCAAATGGTTGGACTGGTGGCCCGCTTTGCGAGCTAAAGGTGTTGAGGTCGATTTCTTGTGTCCAGATTATGTCCGCGTCGTCTACGCTAAGAAATTTCCGGAGAAACCTGCTCCCCAGATGCCGGCCTAAGTGCCATGAATTCAAGCTTTTTCCGTTTTCCTCACACGCCTCATTTGGTCTGGCTGGGTCAGAACACTCCACGCGACGACAAGGTGTTGTCGTCTGCAGAGGTGCAGGCTTTGCTGGCAGGTAATGTGGTGGTGGAGGAGAAGCTTGATGGTGCCAATCTGGGGTTTTCACTGGCATCGGATTGCAGCCTGCGCGCACAGAATCGTGGGCAATATTTGCTTGAACCTCACGCCGGGCAATTTGCTCGTTTGCCGGCGTGGCTGGCTCAGCATGGCGCTGCGCTTAGCAGAGTTCTGATTCCTGACCTCATCGTATTTGGTGAGTGGTGTGCCGCACGACACTCACTGGACTACGCTGCATTGCCAGATTGGTTTTTGTTGTTTGATGTTTATGATCGCTCTGCAGGCCGCTTTTGGAGTAGCGCACGCCGGAATGCGTTAGCTGCATCGGCTGGCTTGACCTGCGTGCCCGAGGTCGCGCGCGGGCGGCACTCCGTTGCCTCGCTGAAAGGGCTGGTGACCACACTATCCAGTCTATATCGCCAAGGGCCACTAGAGGGTCTGGTCATTCGTCAGGAGTCTGCGCAATGGTGTGAGTGCAGAGCCAAGCTTGTTCGGGCGGAATTCACGCAGACCATTGAAACACATTGGCGAAAACGTGCAATTGAGTGGAATCGGGTTGATTTTTCAAACATTTCCTAACGATGAACCCACTACCGCTGGTACATCTTTCACCGCTCCCCAATCAGCGCCGCCCTCAGCAATTCAATGAACGCCGTCGTCCGGCTCGGGATCAGGCGGCGGCCGGGGGTGACGCACCAGAGGGTGACCGAGGGCAGGGACCAGTCCGGGAGAATGCGCTGGAGCAGGCCGCGTTCTACCCAGGGGGCGGCGAAGCGGTCGTCGAGGGCGACGATGCCGAGGCCGTGCGCGGCCATTTCGCGTTGCAGGCCGGGGGAGTTGGCGGCGAGCGGGCCGCTGGGGATGCCTTCCCAGTGCTCGTTGCCGCGCGCGAGGCGCCAGGGCACGGCTTCGCCGTTGCCGCCGATGAGTTGCAGGGCGACGTGGTCGAGCAGTTCCGGCGGGCTGGCCGGTTCGCCGTAGCGTTGCAGGTAGGCCGGGCTGGCGTAGAGGCCGTTGACCATGTCGCAGAGCTTGCGGGCGACCAGCGTGGTGTCGTCGGGCAGGCGGGCGGCGGCACGGATGGCGAGGTCGAAGCGCTCGGCAAGCAGGTCGACGCGGCGCGGCGAAAGGTCGAGTTCCAGGCGGACTTCCGGGTAGCGCGTGGCGTAGTCGAGCAGTATCGGCGTCAGGTCGAGTTCGCGGAAGTCGGGCGGCATGGAAACGCGCAGCACGCCGCGCGGCGTTCCCTGGCGGAACTGGGCGATGGCGGCGGCGGCTTCGGTTTCTTCCTGTAGACGGTGGGCGTGTTCAAGGATGCGCTCGCCGAATTCGGTGATGGCGAGGCGGCGCGTACTGCGCGTCAGCAGGCGTTCGCCGAGGCGGCTTTCGAGCGCGCCGATGCGCCGCGACAGCGTCGATTTGGGCAGGCCGACGCGCTCGGCGGCGCGGGCGAAACTGCCGCTGTCTACCACGTGGGCGAAGAGGATGAGGTCGTTGGCGTCGAGTTCCATGGTGGCTTATTGTTCCATTGGTGGAACGATGATACCCATTTCAACGGCTTCCGGTGCTGGATTTGCGTCAATAGAATGGGCTCCATGGTGAAGGCAGGTTTGAAGCCGCCACCCCCCACCTCACTGGAGAAACCAACATGAATATCCTGCAAATCAACGCCAGCGCCCGTTCCACCGGTGCCAATTCCACCCGTCTTGCCGACAGCATCACCGCCCGCCTGCTCGCTCGCAACCCGGGCGCCACAGTGGAACTGCGCGACCTTGCCGCGCAGCCGCACCCGGTGCTCGACGAGCCGGCCCTCGGCGCCTTGTTTACCCCGGCCGAGCAGCGCACGGCGGAACAGGCCGCCCGCGTCGCGCTCGACGATGCGCTGATCGCCCAGGTGCAGGCGGTCGATGTGATCGTGCTCGGCGTGCCGATGTACAACTTCGGCGTGCCCGTGCAACTGAAAACCTGGATCGACGCCATCGCCCGCGCCGGCGTCACCTTCCGCTACACCGCCAACGGGCCGGAAGGGTTGCTCAAGGGCAAGAAGGTCTATGTCGCGCTGGCCCGTGGCGGCCTCTACCGCGATACCCCGGCCGATTCGCAGGTGCCTTACCTGAAGAGCGTGCTCGCTTTCCTCGGCATGACCGACGTCGAGTTCATCTACGCCGAAGGCCTGGCGCTGGGCGCTGATTCGGCCAGCAAGGCGTTTGCCGAAGCCGAGGCACGGATCGACGTAGTTGTGGTCTGATTGTTTATCAGGCCCAAGCTTGTCACCTCAACCCCACTGGAGACTGATGCCATGACCGCAACCCAATCCACCGCCCTGCAAAGCCGCCACGTCGAGCGCCTGGTCCAGGGCAAGCCGACCTCGGACGGCGCCGGGGTGCGCCTGACCCGCGTGCTGACGCAAAACCTGCAACGCCGGCTCGACCCCTTCCTGATGCTCGACGCCTTCCGCAACGAGAATCCGGAGGACTACATCGGCGGCTTTCCCGATCACCCGCACCGTGGCTTCGAGGCCGTCACCTACATGCTGGCCGGCCGCATGCGCCACCACGACACCGCCGGCAACGCCGGCCTGCTCGGGCCGGGCGGCGCGCAGTGGATGACGGCGGGCAGCGGCCTGATCCATTCCGAACTGCCGGAACAGGAAGAAGGGCTGATGGAAGGCTTCCAGCTCTGGCTCAACCTGCCGGCGCGCGACAAGATGATCGCCCCCAGCTACCGCGACATCCCGCCGGAGCAGATTCCCGAGGCGACCACGGCGGCCGGCGTGCGCGTGCGCATCATCGCCGGCAGCAGCCAGGGCGTGGCCGGCGCCGTGCAGCGCGAGACGACGCAGCCGTTCTACCTGGACGTGCATCTGCCGGCCGGCGGGCGTTTTGAACAGGCGATTCCGGCCGGGCACAACGCCTTCGTCTATGTCTATCGCGGCAGCGTCGAGGTCGGCGGTACGGCGGTGGATGATCGCCACATGGCCATCCTCGCCAACGATGGTGGCGAAGGCGTCACATTGGCGGCGAGCGAAGACGCCCGCGCCCTGATCATCGCCGGCCAGCCGCTGGGCGAACCCATCGCCCAGTACGGCCCCTTCGTGATGAACACCGGCGCCGAGATCGAGCAAACCTTGCGCGACTACCGCGACGGCAAGTTCGAGGCGGCGGTGGTGCAATCCTTGTGAGCGCTCCTGCGGGCCGAGTGGCGCCGCTGTCGGCCCGCAGCAATCGCTTTTTGCCGGAGTTTCGGCTTCATTCACCGCCTGCGCCGTGTAAGAATCCGCCGCCTGGCACGACCAATGGAAACTACTCCCCCGTGGCCTGGTCCACGGAGAGGCGGAAGGCAATCCCGCCGCCATTGGTTGCCGCAGTTCGGAAGGTTTCGTCATGATTTCGCAAACACTTGTCTTCAACGGCATCACTTTTGCGCTGGCCGCCGCGCTGCTGGTCGGCGCCTGCGGCGATGCCACCTCTGCCGCCCAGGCGGTGAAGCCGAAAATGCCGGCGGTGACCGAAAGCATTGTCCTCGGCATGGGCTGTTTCTGGGGCGCCGAGAAGCGCATGGCGGCGCTGCCCGGCGTCGTCGATGTCGAGAGCGGCTACGCCAACGGCGAGATCGACGGCACTTACGATGCCGTGCTGGCGCAGGAAAAGCTGCGTCAGTGGGGGCGCTCGGACAAGCGCAACCACGCCGAAGTGGTCAAGGTGACCTTCGACCCGGCCAAGACCGATCTTGAAAAGGTGCTGATCCAGTTCTGGGAAAGCCACGATCCGACGCAGGGCGACCGCCAGGGTAACGATGTCGGCAGCAACTACCGTAGCGCGGTCTACACGCAAAACGAGGCACAAATGGCGCTGGCGCTGAAGACGCGCGATGTCTATCAAAAGGCCTTGCAGGCGGCCGGGCGCGGGGCGATCACCACCGACATTGCGCCGCTGCAGAAGTATTACAGCGCCGAGGAATACCACCAGGACTACCTGGTCAAGAACCCGAACGGCTACTGCGGGCTGGGCGGCACCGGCGTCAAGTATCCGCAGGCCGGCGCCGCCGCGACGACGCCGATGCCGGCGGCAGCCGCCCAGGCACCCCGGCTGGACGCCGCCAAGCTGGATTTTGAGCGCCAACTGATCGTCTTCGAGGCCGAGGATTGCGCCTACTGCCGCAAGTTCAAGGCGGAAGTCTTCGACCGCTGGCAATCGCCGGTCGCCATCGCCCGCACCCTCAATCCGCAGCCGCCGGTCGGCTGGACGCTGGAGAAGGCGCTGTTTGCAACGCCGACGATCGTCCTCTTCGAGAAGGGCAAGGAAGTCTCGCGCTATACCGGCTACAACGGCGACCAGGAGCGCTTCTGGAAGTGGCTGGGTTTCCACCTGCTGACGCCGGCGCAACAGAAGATCGCCTTCGAGCAGGGCACCGAGTATCCGGGCACCGGTTCGCACCTCGACGAGAAGCGGCCCGGCACCTTCGTCGATCCTATCACCGGCGCCGCGCTGTTCCGCAGCGATACCAAGTTCGACAGCGGCACCGGCTGGCCCAGCTTCTTCAACCCGCTGCCCGGCGCGATCAGCGAGCATGTCGATGTCAGCCACGGCATGCGCCGGGTCGAGGTACGCAGCGCCAGTTCCGGCATCCACCTCGGCCATGTCTTCGACGACGGCCCGCCGCCGACCGGCAAGCGCTACTGCATCAATGGCAACGTGCTGAAGTTCGTCCCGGACAAAGCGCGCTAGCGGGCACTGGCGGGGGGCGCAAGCCGCTACAATGAGCGGCTTTCCTCTCCGCTTCTGCCCATGAACATCGTCATCGTCAGTCCCTACCTCGGCGACGCCAACAACGGCAACTGGCGCACCGCCCGCCGCTGGCAGCGCCTGCTGGCCGGGGTGGGGCGCCTGCGCATCGTCCGCGAATGGCCGGACGCCGGGGCGGCCGACGACCAGCTGATGATCGCCCTGCACGCCCGCCGTTCGGCGCCGGCCATCGCCGCCTGGCATGCCCGGCACGGCAGCCGCGGCCTGGTCGTCGTGCTCACCGGCACCGACCTGCACCGCGACATTGCCGTCGATGCTTCCGCCGTCGCCTCGCTACACGCCGCGCAGGCGCTGGTCGTCCTGCACGAATGCGGGATTGCCAGCCTGCCGGCCGAAGTGCGCGGGCGGGCGCGGGTCATCCTGCAATCGGCGCCGGCCCGGCGCACGCCGGCCAAGACCGGGCAGCATCTCAACGTCGTGGCGGTCGGCCACCTGCGTCCGGAAAAAGCGCCGGAGACGCTGTTTGCTGCCGCTCGCCAGCTGGCCGGCGAGCGTGACATCCGCATCCGTCACCTTGGTGGCGTCCTCGATCCGGCGCTCGGCGCCGCCGCCGCGGCGACCATGGCCGACTGCCCTGCCTACCGCTGGCTCGGCGCGCAGCCGCACGCGGCGGCGCGGCGGGCGATCCAGCGCGCGCATCTGCTGGTTCATCCGAGCCGGATGGAAGGCGGCGCCAACGTCGTCATCGAAGCCATCACCTGCGGCACGCCGGTGCTGGCCTCGGCGGTGGACGGCAACATCGGCCTGCTCGGCGCCGACTATCCGGGCTACTTCCCCTGCGGCGACAGTGCCGCGCTGGCCGAGCGCCTGCGCGAACTGCGCCGCAGCCAGGGGGCCGCCGACGGCCTGCTGTCCCGGCTGCAGGCTGCGGTGGCGGCGCGCGCCGAACTTTTTCAGCCGGCGCGCGAGCAGGTGGCCTTGCACGAACTGGTACGCCAGCTCGTCGCCTGATGCCTGGGGTATGCCCGGGGTATACATCGGCGGTCGCCGATGAAAGAATGCTCGCGTTATGTTCTTTCGCCGCCGCCCATGGATATCGTCATTCTTGACGGTTGTGCCGCCAACCACCCGGTCAGTCAGCAACTGCTGAAACTGGCCGCCGGGCGCGGCCTTGCGTTCCGGCACTTTGCCCTGGCCGGCATCAACCTGGCGCCATGCACCGGCGATTTCGATTGCTGGACGCGCACTCCCGGCATCTGCCGGACCCGCGACGCGGCGCAGGACATCGTGAGCGCCATGCGCGATGCCGCTCTGGTCGTCTTCCTGTCGCCGGTCGTCTTCGGTGGCTACAGCGCCGATCTGAAAAAGGCGGTCGACCGCCTGATCGGCCTGGTTCATCCCTTCTTCACCAAGCGCGACGGCCTGACCCGGCATCGCCCGCGCTACCAGGATTACCCGCCGATGCTCTTTCTCGGCCTCAGCGAGCGCAGCGACGACGCGACGGCGACGACCTTTCGCGAATACGCCGGCGGCAACGCGATCAACCTGCTGGCTTCGCGCTATGTCTGCCGCATCGTCTCGCCGCAGGCCGACGACTTGCCGGCGCAACTCGCCGCCGCGCTGGACAGCGCGCTGGCCAACGATACCGGCGACGCCTTTCCCACCCCCGCCAGCGATGCGCTGGCCGCAGTCTGCCGGCCCGATCCCGGGCCGGTGCTGAGTGCGCCGGCAACGGCGGCGATCTTCATCGGCAGCGCCCGGCCCAAGGGCGGCAGTACCTCGGAAGCGCTGGCGCGCGGGCTGGCGGCGGCGCTGGAAGCGCAGGGGACGCGGTGCACCCTGCTGCATGCCGCCGCCTTCATCAAGCCCGGTGCGGCCGCCGAGCGGGCGCTGGCGACGATGCTGGCGGCCGATCTGCTGGTCGTCTCGGCACCGCTCTACGTTGATGGTTTGCCCTACCTGACGATCCGCGCCCTGGAACGCCTCGGCAGGCAACTCGGCGCGCAGGGGGGCGGGCCAGGCCGCCTGGTCGGCATCCTCAACTGCGGCTATCCGGAAGCCGTCCATAACCGCAGCGCGCTGCGCCAGTTACGGCATTTTGCCGAACAGCACGGAGTGGCCTGGGGCGGTGGCCTGGCGCTCGGCGGCGGCGAAATCATCCAGGGGCGGCCGATCGACGATCACCCGCTACTGCTGCGCCGGCCGATCAGCGCCTTGCAACAGGCCGGCGCTGCGCTCGGCAGCGGGCTGCCGGTGCCTGAAGCGGCGATTGCCCTGATCGCCCGGCCGCTGGTGCCGGCCGGTCTGTTCCGCCGACTGGCGGGAATCCGCTGGATCAGGGATGCGCGCGCCAACGATCTGCCGCGTGCCGCGCTTGATCAGCAACCCCATACCCGCAATACCTGAATCAGCCCGGGTTTGTCGCATAAGCGACACCGCCGGTCAGGCAGGCGTAAGTCGCGGGCAGGGCGCCGGGTAGTGACCAGCCGAACAGCAATTCCTCGGCGTCGGCGACACTGGCGCCGGAGCAGAGGATTTGTTCGGAAAGGTGGGCAAAAGCGGCCAGCCGGATCCAGAACAGGGTTTCTTCAGTCAGTCGGGGGTCCATGATCATCTCCCGGGAAACAGTGTGCAGATTCACGCAACATCTGTTCCAGCAGGGATGATCGCCGCCGGCAGCGCGGCGCCTGCTCGGTGCCGGCACAAGGCGGGTGCATGAGCGGCGTTTTTTGCCGCCTGGCGGTGCGTGACCGGGGACGCCAGCGACTAGCGCTTGCCGGCAGTCTGCTGGCGGGAAAGCGCGTGCGGGCGCCAGGTTTCATGACAGGCCATGCAGCCGTCCATGATTTCCCGGTAGCCGGCGTAGGCTTGCGGCCACTGTCCCTGGCTGGCGGCGACCGACAGGCGCTCGCTCGCGCTGTGAAAAACCTTGTCGTAAGCCGGCATCACGTTCTTGAAGGCTTCACGCTGTTCCGGGACGATGGCGACGCCGGGGCCCTGGGCCGGTGCCGGGTGAGCGTCGAGGAGATGGGCGCCGAGTACCGTCATCTCCTTGTTTTCGGCCAGGATGCCGTCGAGGATCATCGACGTGGCTTGCTGCATGATTTGCATCAGCTGGGCAAAATTGATGTCGGCCTTGGTCCTGGCGGCGAAGCTGGCTGCGAAATCGTCATCGGCGACGAGACCAGGGCTGATGGTGATCAGGGCGGCGGCAAGCAGGGGAGTGAGGTAGCGGTTCATGGTGGTTTTGTGTGATGAAAAATACGTTCATCATACCTCTCCTGCTGTATTAGCGTCTCCTTCTATATTGCTTTCGCGTTTGCCCTCGAGTGCCGCAACCAGCATCGGCAGCTTGATTTCCAGCATGCTGAGGACGACTTCCGCTTCGTGGATTTCGCTGCGCCGCAAGGCCTGTTCGATACGTTCGGCGAGGTAGCGGATTTCGCCGGCGCCGAGATTGGCGGCCGAGCCCTTGAGGGCGTGGGCGAGATATTCGCCCTCGCGCAGTTGGCCGGCGTGGATCAGTGTCCGCAGGCGGTTGGCGTCGTCGGCGTGGGTGGAAATGAAGAGTTCGATGACCCGGCGGTAGGTGGCGAGCTTGCCATGCACCGCGCGCAGCCCGGCGTCGACGTTGAGTCCTTCGATACCGGCGAGCATCTGCTTGAGGCGGGCGATCTGGTCCTGGACTTCGGGATCGGCGGCGCTGCGTTCGGCCGGGGCGGCCAGCGGTTGCGCCGGCAGCCAGTGCAGCATGGTGCTGTAGAGCTGCTCGGGATCGACCGGCTTCGCCACGTGGTCGGCCATGCCGGCGTTGAGGCAGGCCTGGCGGTCTTCGGCGAAGGCGTTGGCGGTCATCGCCAGGATCGGCGTTTCGCCGCCGCCCGGCAGGCGGTGGATCTGGATGGTGGCGGCGATGCCGTCGAGACGCGGCATCTGCATGTCCATCAGGATCAGGTCGTAGGTGTTCTTTCTGGCCAGCTCGACGGCGGCCATGCCATCCTCGGCGAGATCGACGGCGAGGCCGACTTCGCGCAGCAGTTCGATGGCAACTTCCTGGTTGATCGGGTTGTCTTCCGCCAGCAACACGCGGCGGCCCTTGAAACGGCTGAGGTCGAGGGCGCTGACCGGCAGGGGCTGGGCGGCAGGTTCGCCGCTCAGCGATTCGAGGATCGTGTCGTGCAGTGTCGACGGCGTGACCGGCTTGCTCAGGGTGAGACGGATGCCGGCCTCGCGTAGCTGGTCGGCCGGCTGGTCGCGGCCGTAAGCGGTGATCAGGATCAGCACCGGCACCTGCGGCAGGTGCAGCGCCTGGATCTGGCGCGCCGTCTCGATGCCGTCGAGGCCGGGCATCTTCCAGTCGAGCAGGACCAGGTCGAAGGGTTGGCCGCGCTGGGCAGCAGCAGCCACCTGCTGGATCGCCTGCTGGCCGGAAGCGACGCTGGCGCTTTACGCCTGCAGCATGGCCAGCATGTCGCTCAGCGCGTCGCGTGCTTCTTCGAGGTCGTCGACGACGAGGACGCGCAGGCGGCGGTCGATACGCTGCCGGCATTGCGCTTCCGGCGTTGGGTTTTGCGCCGCCCGAAGGGAGATTTCGGCCCAGAAGGTGCTGCCCTGACCCGGCGTGCTGGTGACGCCGACGTGGCCGCCCATCAGTTCGGCGAGGCGCCGGGAAATGGCGAGGCCGAGACCGGTGCCGCCGAAGTTGCGGGTGGTGGAGAGGTCGGCCTGCTCGAAGGGCTGGAACAGGCGGGATTGCTGCTCCGGGGTGATGCCGATGCCGGTGTCGCTGATTTCGAAGCGAATGCGGATTTCTTCCGGCGACGGGCCATCGATCCTGCGCGCGCGCAGGCTGACGACGCCACGCTCGGTGAACTTGACCGCGTTGTTGGCGAAGTTGAGCAGGATCTGGCCGAGCCGCATGCGGTCGCCACAGAGCATCATCGGCAGCGCCGGATCGATGCGGGTGACGACTTCCAGGTTCTTGTCCGCCGCCTTGTCGCCGATCAGCACGTGGATGCTGCGGAACAAGCCATCGAGGTCGAAATCGCCGCTTTCCAGGGTGAGCTTGCCGGATTCGATCTTCGAGAAATCGAGGATGTCGTTGATGATGCCCAGGAGGTGCTGGGCGGCGTCGCCGATCTTGTCGAGGTGTTCGAACTGCCGCGGCAGTACCGCGTCGCGCCGCATCAGGTGGGTGAGGCCGAGGATGGCGTTCATCGGCGTCCGGATCTCGTGCGACATGTTGGCCAGGAAGGCGCTCTTCGCGCGGTTGGCGGTTTCGGCGGCGAGCCTGGCCTGGTTGACTTCGGCGGTGCGCTGTTCGACCAGGCTTTCCAGGTTCTGCTGGTAGTCCCGCAGCTGTTTCTCGGCCTCGTGGCGGTCGAGCAGAGCTTGCCGGAAATCCAGGACCGCCGCCGCCAGTGGCGCGATTTCGCCGTGCTTGCGGCTTGCCAGACGTTCGATTTCGGGCAGCGCTGCCGGGCTTTCGCGGCTCGCGGCGAGGCTCATCATGCCTTCGGCGAGCAGCGACATGCGGCGGCTGAAGTAGTTGGCGATCAACAGCGCCAGCGCCAGCATGGCGAGCATGCCGACGATGACGGTCAGGCGAACGCTGGCGAAGTGTCTGGCGAAGGCGCTGGCGGCCGCCTCGTTGCGCGCCTCGACGCGTTTGCCGAGAACGAGGGCGAGATGGTGGGCGTGCGCCGCAAAGGCGATGAAATGGGCGCGCGCCTGGTCGATGTGGCGGCTGGCGGTGCCGGGATCGATGGCGGCGATGTCGGAAGCCATCACCACGTAATTGCGGTAGCCCTGAAAGTCCTCGATCAGGGCCTGCGCCTCGCGCTCCGGGATCACCAGGCGTCGCGTCTGTTCGGCGAGGCCGGTGACGCGGCGGTCGAGCCCCGCCATCTGGTCGACCAGGCTGACATGGCTGCGGTAGAGCGCCGCTTCGTCGAGTTTGCGGTCGCGGGCGAGGCCCAGGGTTTCGCTGACCTTCAACTGCTCGCTGGCCAGCGTTTCGCTGAGCGCGGTGGCCTCGTTGAGCAGGGCCAGCAGCTCGCGCTGTTCAGCGCTGTCCTCGGCCTGCTGCTGCTTCAGGCTGTACACCGTGCTCAGGTTGAAGATCATCGCGCTGCCGCCGACCAGCAACAGCGGCAGCAGGATGATCAGGGTCAGGGTGCGCCGCCCGCTCTGGCGGAGAAAACTTCTCATCGCTGGCTCACTTGAGCAACTCCGCCCAGTCGGCCGGATGGATGCTGGCGGCGTATTCGTAGCCGGCGGCGCCGGTCTGCCGGAAGACGACGATGGTCCCTTCGGGCTTGACGAAGAAGCCGATCAGGTCATCGAGATTGGGCGCGTGGGCGATGATCAACGTGTTGCCGCCGGGCTTCACTGGTTCGGCGAGCAGCTTTTTCAAGGCGGCGATCCGCGGCTGCTTCTGCGCGCTGGTCATGTTGGCCGAATACATCAGCGGCTCGCTGATCTCGAACTGATCGCCGATCGCCAGTTGGGCCGATTCCCGGGTGCGGCACATCGGACTGACCAGCACGCGGTTGAGTGGCAACTTCGCACTGCGCAGGTGGCGGCCGATGTCGCGCATCAGCTGGCGGCCGGCGTCGGAAAGCAGGCGCTGGGTCGAACAGTCGCTGAGGTCGACTGCCGGAAAGCGGTCGGCGCGGCTGTTGTCGGTGTTGCCGTGACGCATGTAGAGGACAAAACCGCCGCTGCGGATCTGCTCGAAGAGCTCGTTCGTGATCGGTTTTTCGACGAAGGCCGGGGCATCACCGGCAAAGACGGAAAGCGAGAGCAGGATGCCGGAGAGCAGGCAAACCAGGGTTTTCATGGAACGGCCTCCGCGGGGTTTCTTTTGTAAAGTTTTGTATATTTAAGCACAGCAAACCCTGATGTGCGAGCAGTTTATGCAAATGTGCTTGGCGCTGCCGGCGTGCTCTTCAGGTGCCGCAGAAAGTCCGGTAGCTGTCGGTGAAGGCGGCGGGCGCCGGGGTGGCGTAGGCGGCGGCATCCGGGCGAGCGTCGAAGGGCTGGCGGACGACTTCGAGCAGACGCTCGAAGGGAGCGAAATCCCCGCCATCGACGGCAGCGTCGAGGGCGGCTTCGACCTGATGGTTGCGCGCGATGTAGAGCGGATTGGCGCAGCGCATCGCCGCCAGTAGTTGCGGCGGGCGCTGCGGCTGGCGCGCCTGCCAGCGGGCGCGCCAGGCGGCGAAGAGCGCCTCGCCGGCGATCAGGTCAGGCGTGCCGCCGGCGGCCAGCTCGTACAGCGCGCGGAAGGCGAGGGTGAAATCGTCCGCGCCGGTTTGCAGCAGGGTGAGGAAATCCTCGATCAGGCAGCGGTCATCGGCGGTGTCGCCGCGCTCGTCGATCCCCAGCTTGGCCCGGAAGACGCGCAGCCAGGCGCTGGCATGACGGCCCGGGAAGGCCTCGATGATCTCCGTGGCGATGGCAACGGCGCGCTCCGGCACGGCGTCGAGCAGCGGCAGCAGGGTTTCGGCGAAGCGGGCGAGGTTCCACTGGGCGATCGCCGCCTGGCGGCCGTAGGCATAGCGGCCCTGGCGGTCGATCGAACTGAAGACGGCGGCCGGGTCGTAGGCTTCGAGAAAGGCGCAGGGACCGTAATCGATCGTCTCGCCGGAAATCGTCATGTTGTCGGTGTTCATCACGCCGTGGATGAAGCCGACGCCGAGCCAGCGCGCGACCAGTTCGGCCTGCCGTTCGGCCACCGCCTGCAGCAGGTCGCGGTAGGGCTCGCCGCGGCTTTCCCGCGGCCCGCCATGGCGGGCGATCACGTAATCGGCGAGGCGCCGGACCGCCGGCTCGCCGAGATGCTGAGCCAGGAACTCGAAGGTGCCGACCCGGACGTGGCTGGCGGCGACGCGGGTCAGCACGGCGCCGGGCAAGGCCCGTTCGCGGCGCACCGGATCGCCGGTAGCGACGACGGCGAGGGCGCGCGTGGTGGGAATGCCCAGCGCGTGCATCGCCTCGCCGATCAGCGCCTCGCGCAGCGCCGGGCCGAGCGCGCACTTGCCGTCGCCGCTGCGCGAGAACGGCGTGCGCCCGGAACCCTTGAAGGCGATGTCGCGCCGCTGGCCCTGACGGTCAATGACCTCGCCGAGCAGCAGCGCGCGGCCGTCGCCCAGTTGCGGCGAAAAGCCGCCGAACTGGTGGCCGGCGTAAGCCTGGGCAACCGGCTCGGCGCCTTGCGGAACACGGTTGCCGACCAGCGCGGCGACGCCGTCTTCGCTCGCCAGCGCCGCCGGATCGGCGCCCAGCTCGCGCGCCAGTTCGTTATTCAGGAAACGCAGCAGCGGCTGCGAGGCGGCCGCCGGCGGCCAGCGCACGCAAAAATCGGCAAGTTCGCGGGCATAGCTGTTGTCAAAAGTAAACAGGTCGGGCATGAACGGCATCCGGAAAGCGGCGCCGGTTCGACCGGGGTCTGGCGGCTTGGTTCCGTGCCTGCCTCAGGCCGCGAAAATGCTTGCCCTGCGGCGCTTCCGGCTGGTGCGATCGGCATATTTCCTTGACCTTGGTATTAGCCCGGTGTTAGCATCCGCACCGTATGCGTTGATTGAATCCAATCTTGTCGGGGGCGCCATGAAATCACTGTTCAAAACTCTTCTTGCTGCCGGGCTGGTTGCCGGGAGTGCTGCATCCATGGCGGCTTTTGCCCCGGGCATGAGCCTCGGCCAGATCGATCAGGAAGTCCGCACGGCAATGCAACGCGGTGCCTCGTTGAACAGCATTGCCAGCGACGCCAGGGGTGCCGGCGTGCGCCCGGCCTTCATGGTCTATTCGATGACCGGCAACGGCGCCGGTGCCTGCTCTGCCGTCACCGCGCTGGTGGCTGCCGGTTACGATGCCAATGAAGTGATCAACGGTGCCAAGGCCGTTGGGGCGCAGGGCAGCATGATGGTGCAATGCGCGATCGAAGGCGGTGCCGACCCGACACAGATCACCGAGGCCTCGGCAGCCGGTGGTGGTACCGGCGGCGGTACGGGGATTGGTGGTGGCCCGACCAGCTTTGGCGCAACCCCGACCGGAACCTTCGGCGGCGGTGGCGGTGGCAGCGTAAGTCGCTCCTGATTCCTCCTGAATTCACGAAGAATGGCAGCTCAGGCTGCCATTTTTTTTCATTGAGGCCGATCAATGAGCTTGCGCAGTCAGTTGTTTGCTGGAATATCCGTGGTCTTCCTGCTGGTTTTCATCGGCATGGCGACACTCGGGATTCGCAGTACGCGAGATTATCTCCAGCACCAACTGGGTTCGCATGCGCAGGATGCTGCCACTTCGCTGGTGCATCCCCTGTCGCGCTCGCTCGGCGCCGGCGATCGGCCCCTGCTGGAAACGCAGGTGGCCAGCCTGTTCGACCGCGGCTATTTCCAGCGCATCAGCGTGCTGGCGATGAATGGCAGCGTCGTGTACGAAAGGGCGCTGCCGGCCAAGATAGACGGGGTGCCGCTCTGGTTCTCGTCGCTGCTGGCGCTGGACGCGCCGCCAGGAGAAGCCTTCCTCAACAGCGGTTGGGTGCGCCTGGGCAAGGTGGTGGCGATATCCCAGCCCACCCATGCCTATCGGTATCTGTGGCGTTCGGCGCTGGAAATCTCCGGCTGGATGCTGCTTGCCTATTTTGTCGCGCTTGGCATCACCGGAATGGTGCTGCGCTGGATACTGCGGCCGCTATCGGCCATCGAGCATTCGGCGAGCGAAATCCAGCGCAAGCGTTTCGTGCAGATTGCCGAACGCCCGCGCGCCAAGGAATTGTCGCGCGTCGTCGGCGCCATGAACGACATGTCGCGGCGGATTGCCGAGATTGTCGACGAAGAATCCGCCCGCGCCGAAGGTTACCGGTGCGAAGCCTATCAGGATCAGCTGACCGGCCTGGACAACCGGCGTAGTTTCGACCTGCGTTTCAGTCAGGCGCTCGCTGACAGCCTCGAATTTTCCGACGCGGCCCTGATCGGGATCGACATCAACAACCTGAAGGACTTCAACACCGAGTCGAGTTACCGGCGCGGCGACGAACTGCTGGCCCAGGTTGCGGCGGCCGCGCGCGAAATCCTGCAAGGCAACAACGCCATCCACGGGCGCATTGGCGGCAGTTCTTTCGCATTCGTGCTGTTCGACCCGGAAGTGGAGCGCGTGAGCGCCGCCTGCCGCCAGCTGCGCGAGCGGCTGGCAACGCTGTTTGCCGCGTTCGATGCCGGCGGCCGTGGCTCGTTCAGTATCGGCGTCGTGCATTTCGCACCGGGAGAAGGGCGCTCCAGCGTCTTCTCCCGGCTCGATCTGGCCATCGAAAGCGCCCGTCAATCCGGTCATAACGCGCTGCATCACCAGCTTGGCCAGGGCGGCGATGCCAGTTCGCTCGGCTCGGCAGCCTGGCGCACGCTGATTCAGGATGCGCTGGCCGAAAAACGCTGGCGCCTCGTGGCCCAGCCCGTCGTCCTGCTGGCCGACGGCAGCAAGATCCAGCAGGAAATCATGGCCCGCCTGGTCGATCAGCTTGGCAGCCTGGTCCCGGCCTCGCTCTTCATGCCGATGGCGATGCGCCACCAACTGATGCCCGAAGTGGATCGCGCCTTGCTCTCGCTGGTTTTCGAGCATCTCGCCGTCAGCGCTCAGGAAGATGGCATCGGGCTGGCAGTCAATGTCAGCAACCACAGCCTGGCCAACCGGGATTTCATGAAGTGGCTGACGGTTGGCATGGCGCGGCTGCGGCGCAAGCAGCGCGCGCTGTCTTTCGAAATCAGCGAATTCGGCTGCTCCATCGACCCCGATGCCATCGCCGATTTCGCCGGTCTGGTGCGCTCGCATGGCTTCCGCTTCGGCATTGATCACTTTGGCCTGGCCCCCAACTCACTGGCGCTGCTGCGCGCCCTGCCGCCGGATTACATCAAGCTGCACGCATCGCTGATTGCCGAAGCCCCGCAAAACGAAGTGGCCCACGCCTTGCTGCGTTCGCTGGTCACGCTGGCCCGCTCCCTGGGCGTTGAAGTCGTGGCGCAGGGCGTCGAAAACCCGGCCCAGGTGGACATGCTGCTGAGTGATGCCATTCTCCTGGGCCAGGGCTACCATTTCGGCATGCCTGAATCATTTGAAATCAAGTCCGCCTGATTCGACGATCCGCGGATTGTCATAAGCTGATTCCGGCGCGCCAAATCGCTGAAAAACCGGCTGTCGCCAAGCCTCCGGATAAATCCCATAAAAATGCCAAAAATCATTTTGCAACAAGGATTTAAGCGCTCTTGCCTATTACTTTAGGCATAGCCTGATATGTCGGTATGCTGCACTGCGATATATCGCTTTATCATCGCCGGTTTAAGTGGCAGAATCCGGACGCCGGGCGCATAAAATAGCCGATTCAAGGCTTGGGGGGCGTTCGTGTGGCAAAACATCACAATACCTTCATGACCATGAAACCATCCATTGCCGGGGCAGGCCATGCCGGGCTGTTCAACGCCAGGTTGCTGGAACTCACGACGCTGGCCGTAGAACAGACTCTACCCCCGCAAATGCAGGATAGTCTCCTGGGCTGTGATATGAACAAGCAAACAGGTCTGGGGAATGCGCTGTTTTCAACAACGCATTGCCAACGACAACGCCTTTGTCACACGCGCACTGGCCCAGCCAAAAATCTGGCTGATTGGGGATGAGCATGCCATCACCCCTTGAAAATCTGGCTAGTCAAACCATGCACCTCATGGCAGGCGGCGAAACGCAGGTTCTTGAGTTCAAGGCCTCGTTCGACAAAGCGACCATCGAGTCGCTGGTCGCGTTTGCCAATGCGCGGGGTGGAAAGGTGCTCGTTGGCGTATCGGATGCCGGAAAAATCATCGGCACCACCGTTGGCAAGGAAACCCTCAACGAATGGCTGGTGCAGATCAAGTCAGCCACCAGCCCTTCACTGATTCCGGACATCGCGCTGCACCAAGTCGATGGCAAGCAGATCGTCGAAATCGACATCCAGGAATTCCCGGTCAAACCAGTATCAACCCGTGGCCGGTACTACAAACGCGTCGCCAGTTCCAATCATCAGCTCGGCCCCGGCGAAATAGCTGATCTTTACCTGCAATCCCTGCAACTCTCCTGGGATGCCTACGAAGCACAGGGTTATACCGTCGCCCAACTCTCCACCGCAAAAATCGGGCGCTTCATTCGCCTGGTTAACCAGCACGGCCGTTTCACGCTGGAAGAGGGCGACGCAATGGGTGCCCTGCAAAAACTCAACTACCTCAAGAACGGCCAGCCCACCTGGGCGGCGGTTCTGCTCTTTGCCCAGGAACCGCTGCGCCACAACATCCACATCGGCCGCTTCAAAACCCCCAGCACCATCATCGATGACCGTCAGTTCACCGACACCCTGTTTGAAGTCGTCGAACAGTCGATGAAGTTTATCGTCTCCCACATTGCCGTTGCCTTCGAATTCGACGGCAGCGTGCAACGCAAGGAACGCTTTGCCTACCCGCTGCCCGCCATCCGCGAAGCACTGATCAACGCCGTTGTCCATCGCAGCTACACCGACCCCAACGACATCCAGATCAAGATTTTCGACAACAAGATCAGCATCTTCAGCCCCGGCACCTTCTACGGCGGCCTCACCGTGGCCGAAATTCAACAAGACAGCTACCGCTCCAGCCTGCGCAACAAACTTGTCGCCGAAGGCTTCTACCTCACCAACGTCATCGAAAAATACGGTAGCGGCTTTGTTCGAATCCGCCGGGCAATGGCCGAATACCCGGAAGTGCGCTTCAGCATCGAAGAAGCCCAGGGCGGGGTGTGGGCGGTGTTTGAACTTGAGGGGGGGCAGCCAGAGTCGCAGCCAGAGTCGCAGCCAGAGTCGCAGCCAGAGTCGCAGCCAGAGTCATTGGTCGAGCATGTGCTGAAAATTCTGGGAAGCGACGCGCTTTCAAAACAGGAAATCTCTCAGCGCCTCGGGCAAAAGGCCATTTCGGGCCCCTTGAACAAAGTCATTCGCGAACTGTTGGCACAAGGCCTCATCGAAATGACCCGCCCCGAAACGCCCAACAGCCGCCTGCAGAAATACCGCCGGAGGGTTGCGCAATGAGTCAGCATGCCATGGCAATTCTGCAGCCAATGGCCGCAGGAATTCTCCAGGGGTTGGCTACAAGCTTTAGCCAATTCAAACTTTGATCAACGGATAGCAGCATGAAAATCGCCATCGCCGGCACCGGTTACGTCGGACTCTCCAACGCCATCCTCCTGGCGCAGCACAATGAAGTCGTTGCGCTCGACATCCTTCCTGAAAAGGTCGAGATGCTCAATCGCAAGCAATCGCCCATTGTCGATGCTGAAATCGAAGACTACCTGGCCAACAAGCCGCTCAACCTCAAGGCCACGCTCGACAAACACGAAGCCTTTGCCGGGGCCGACTTCGTCATCATCGCCACGCCCACCGACTACGACCCCGAGACCAACTACTTCAACACCGCCTCGGTCGAAGCCGTGATCCGCGACGCGCTGGCCATCAACCCGGCGGCAACGCTGGTCATCAAATCCACCGTGCCGGTCGGCTACACCGCCAAAGTGCGCGAAGCCTTCACCATCGCCACCGGCAAGCCGGTCAAGCTGATCTTCTCGCCGGAATTCCTGCGCGAAGGCAGGGCGCTTTACGACAACCTCCACCCCTCACGCATCATCGTCGGCGAAAAGAGCGAAAGCGCCCAGACCTTTGCCCGGCTGCTGCAGCAAGGCGCCATCAAGCAGGACATCCCGGTGCTGTTCACCGACAGCACCGAAGCCGAAGCCGTCAAGCTCTTCTCCAACACCTACCTCGCCATGCGCGTCGCCTACTTCAACGAGCTCGACACCTACGCCGCCACCAACGGCCTGGACACCCGGCAGATCATCGAAGGCGTCTGCCTCGATCCGCGCATCGGCAACCACTACAACAACCCCAGCTTCGGCTACGGCGGCTACTGCCTGCCCAAGGACACCAAGCAGCTACTCGCCAACTACCGGCAAGTGCCGCAGAACCTGATCCACGCCATCGTTGAGGCGAACACCACGCGCAAGGACTTCATCGCCTTCGACATCATCAAGAAGAACCCCAAGGTCGTCGGCGTCTATCGCCTGGTCATGAAAGCCGGCTCCGACAACTTCCGCGCTTCCAGCATCCAGGGAATCATGAAGCGGCTCAAGGGCAAGGGCATCGAAGTCATCATCTACGAACCGAACCTTGCCGAAGAAGAGTTCTTCCGCTCGCGGGTGATCCGCGACCTGGCCGCCTTCAAGCAGGAAGCCGACATCATCATCGCCAACCGCATGACCGACGACATTCGCGACGTGGAAGCCAAGGTCTATACGCGCGACCTGTTCGGCGGGGATTAATCAAGATGAACCAAACAGCCAAAATCTACGTCGCCGGCCACCGTGGCATGGTCGGTTCCGCCATCGTCCGCCAGCTCAAGGCCGCCGGGTGCGAGAACATCGTCACCCGCAGCCACGCCGAGCTCGACCTGACCAACCAGGCCGCCGTCAACGCCTTCTTCGCCGCCGAAAAGCCCGACCAGGTCTACCTCGCCGCCGCCAAGGTCGGCGGCATCCACGCCAACAACACCTACCCGGCGCAGTTCATCTACGAAAACCTGATGATTGAAGCCAACATCATCCAGGCCGCGCACGCCAACAACGTGCAACAACTGCTCTTCCTCGGCTCCAGCTGCATCTACCCCAAGGCCGTACCGCAGCCCATGCGTGAGGACGCCTTGCTCACCGGCGTACTCGAAGCCACCAACGAACCCTACGCCATCGCCAAGATCGCTGGCATCAAGCTCTGCGAAAGCTACAACCGCCAGTACGGCCGCGACTACCGCAGTGTGATGCCGACCAACCTCTACGGCCCCGGCGACAACTACCACCTCGCCAACAGCCACGTCCTGCCGGCGATGATCCGCAAGCTCCACCTGTGCAAACTCGCCCAGGCCGGTGACAGCGCCGGCATTGCCGCCGACGAAGCCAGGTACGGTGAAATCCCCGCCGACATCCGCGCCATGATGCAAAGCGGCAAGGTCACCCTGTGGGGTACCGGCACCCCTTACCGCGAATTCCTGCACGTCGATGACATGGCCGCCGCCAGCATCTTCGTCATGAACCTGGACAAGGCCACCTACGACGCCAACACCCAGCCCATGCTCAGCCACATCAACGTTGGCTACGGCAGCGACCTGACAATCAAGGAAGCCGCCTGTACCGTGGCCGAAGTCGTTGGCTACCAGGGCGCAATCGAATTCGACACCAGCAAGCCCGACGGCACCTTCAGGAAGCTCATGGACAGCAGCCGGCTGGAAAAGCTCGGCTGGAAAGCCACCATAGACCTCAAGCAAGGCCTGCAGCAGGCCTACAACGATTACCTCAGTAAGTAAGCTTCAAGGAAAACAACAATGACCGCTCAAACCAAGAAAGTTGCCCTGATTACCGGCGTTACCGGCCAGGACGGTTCCTACCTTGCAGAATTCCTGCTTGAAAAGGGTTACGAAGTGCATGGCATCAAGCGCCGCGCCTCCTTGTTCAACACCCAGCGCGTCGATCACATCTACGAAGACCCGCACATCGACAACGCCCGCTTCAAGCTCCATTACGGCGATCTGAGCGACACCTCCAACCTCACCCGCATCCTGCAGGAAGTTCAACCGGACGAGGTTTACAACCTGGGCGCCCAATCGCACGTCGCCGTCAGCTTCGAAGCCCCGGAATACACCGCCGATGTCGACGCCATTGGCACCCTGCGCCTGCTCGAAGCCATCCGCTTCCTTGGCCTGGAAAAGAAAACCCGCTTCTACCAGGCTTCCACCTCCGAACTCTACGGCCTGGTCCAGGAAACCCCGCAAAAGGAAACCACGCCCTTCTACCCGCGCAGCCCGTATGCCGTGGCCAAGATGTACGCCTACTGGATCACCGTCAACTACCGCGAAGCCTACGGCCTCTACGCCTGCAACGGCATCCTGTTCAACCATGAAAGCCCGCGCCGTGGCGAAACCTTCGTCACCCGCAAGATCACCCGCGGCCTCGCCAACATCGCCCAGGGGCTGGAAAACTGCCTGTACATGGGCAATATCGATTCGCTGCGCGACTGGGGTCACGCCAAGGACTACGTGCGCATGCAATGGATGATGCTGCAACAAGACAAGCCGGAAGACTTCGTCATCGCCACCGGCGTGCAATACAGCGTGCGCCAGTTCATCAGCTGGAGTGCCGAACACCTGGGCGTGACCCTGCGCTTTGAAGGGCAGGGCGTGGACGAAGTCGGCATCGTCGCCGCCATCGAAGGCGACAAGGCACCCGCACTCAAGGTCGGCGACATCATCGTCAAGATCGACCCGCGCTACTTCCGCCCTGCGGAAGTGGAAACGTTACTTGGCGACCCGAGCAAGGCCAAAGCCAAGCTGGGCTGGACGCCGGAAATTACCGTGCAGGAAATGTGCGAGGAAATGGTCGCGAATGATCTGGAAGCGGCCAAGCGCCATGCACTCCTCAAAAAGCACGGGTTTGAGGTAGCTGTAAGCTCAGAACGGTAATTGGTCAATGAAAATCCTCGTCACCGGCGCTGCCGGTTTCATCGGCATGCACACCGCGTTGCGCCTTCTGGAACGCGGTGACGAGGTTGTCGGTATCGACAACCTCAACGACTACTACGAAGTCAGCCTCAAGGAAGCGCGGCTGGCTCAGCTCGGCGACAAGCTGCGTTTCCGCTTCGTCAGGATGAACATTGCCGACCGTCCGGCCATTGCCCAACTGTTTGTCGACGAGAAGTTCGATAAGGTCATTCACCTGGCTGCCCAGGCCGGTGTGCGCTACTCCATTACCAACCCGCACGCCTACGCCGACAGCAATCTGGTCGGCTTCGTAAACATCCTGGAAGGCTGCCGCCACAACGCCGTGCAGCACCTGGTCTATGCCTCAAGTTCCAGCGTGTACGGTGGCAACGCCAAAATGCCGTTCTCGGAACACGACAGCGTTGACCACCCGGTCAGCCTGTATGCGGCGACCAAGAAGGCCAACGAGTTGATGGCGCACACCTACAGCCACCTCTACCGGCTGCCGACGACGGGCCTGCGCTTCTTCACCGTCTATGGTCCGTGGGGCCGGCCGGACATGGCGCCCTTCCTGTTCGCCGGTGCCATTCTCAAGGGTGAGCCGATCAAGGTCTTTAACCATGGCGACATGAAGCGGGACTTCACCTATATCGACGATATCGTCGAAGGGGTGATCCGGGCCATGGACCGCGATGCCGAAGTCAATGAAACCTACGACCCACTGACCGCCGACCCGGCGACCAGCAATGCGCCATACCGGGTATTCAATATCGGCAACAGCGACCCGGTACCGCTGATGGATTTCATTGGTGCGCTGGAAAGCGCCATTGGCAAGCCGGCCGAGAAGATTTATCTGCCGATGCAGGCGGGCGATGTGAAAGCCACTTTTGCAAAAACCGCAGAGCTTGAAAATTGGATTGGATTCAAACCATCAGTATCAATTAATGAAGGTGTGGCAGGTTTTGTGAATTGGTATTTGAAATTCTACAAAAATAGTTAATTATATTTTTTGTGGGTCATTGGTTTATGTAAGTGATTTTTTGGGTGCTTTATTTTATATATCTATGGCGCGTGACATGATTGTTTTTGAGCGGTTTGCGGTGGCGGTTTTATTGTTTTCAGCCACAGGGGTTACGACGCTATCACGTTCGTCAATGACTTGGGAAAATCTTTTGGTGCCGGTTTTTTTGGGTGCTTTGGCGCTTTTTCTAAGCTTTCGTTATTCCTTGGGTGTGTCTAGGCCGATTATGTATTTTATGATTGGCTATTTAATTTTGTTTTTATGTCAGTTGCTCGTTTATGGTTCGCTGCATCCAAAACACTTGGTGTTGTATCCACTTAATTTTTGGATTGCATACTGTTTTGTTCGGGCAATGAAGGAGCGGTTTTTATTTCATCTGGAATTATTGATAACGTTCTTTTCAGGCGTTGCATTTTTCATTTGGATCCTGGATGTTCTGACTAGTGGTTCAGTGCGGCAATTATTAAGTGGTTTTGTGATGGGGCAGGCGTATAGCGATATTATTGATTCGTATATATTGTTATATACCGTTGTTGATGAAGGTGTTGATTCATTATTTCCAAGGAATTCTGGTTTTGCTTGGGAGCCCGGTGCTTTTGCTGTTTTTTGTTGCCTTGGTTTGCTTATAAATTTCTATCGTACGGGTTTTTGCTTTAAAGGTAATCGTGGTGCAATTGTATTGATATTGGCTTTGTTGTCTTCGCAATCGACTACGGGATATAGTATATTTTTTGTTATTTTAATTGCCAAGATGTTTCAAGACGCTCAAGGTTCTGTCCGGATTATTGTTCCGTTCTTGGTTACGGCGTTGGCTCTGCTTTTGTTTTCATTGCCATTCATGCAAGATAAAATCGTTAATTTGTGGGTTCAAGATCTTGATGAGTTAGCATACGCTGCGACATCTGCATGGAACCTTGATAAACCTATTGCTGCGCAGCGATTTTTGTCTTTTAGGTTGGATTTTAATGATTTTTTGAATAATCCGTGGACCGGTTATGGTGGGCGAGATAGTGAAATGTTTGTTGAGAGCCAGTTTCTTAATATAGTTTCCATCTCTGGTGTTGGCAAGGTAATGGCTAAATTTGGCATCGTTGGCCTTGGTTTTTTCCTCCTGACAACAGTGCTTAGCTCTATGCGCTTGAATCGTGAATTCAATTCAACGAGCCCGGCTCTGTTGGCGCTGCTAATTTTGATGGTTTCGGTAAGCTATTCATTGATTGAGCATCCGATATTCTTGGCTTTATGGGCCTACTGGCTTTTTGCATATGCAGATAAAAGTGCTTCGGTTGTTCATCGCACCGTTGGCGTCTCGAATCGATAATTGGTTTGTCGGGAGCGATTTTGATGAAGTTGGTAATTATCAACGATATGCTTTGGGGTGGAGGAAGAGAACGTCGTATTGTTCAGCTAATTTCTGGATTAAACAGGCTTGGCGTCCGTGACATTACACTGATCTTGCTGGATGAACGTATTGATTATCCTGAAGTCTATAACCTTAATGTTAAGGTTGTGAAGATTTTGCGCAAGAACAATCGAGATTTTACTGTCTTTGTAAAGCTTTACCGGCTTCTCAAAGAAATTGGCCCGGATTTGGTTAATCCTTGGTCATACATGAGTGTTTTTTACACTGCCCCTATCTGTTTGTTGAAAAAAATTCCATGTCTTGGTGCGTTTGTCGTTGATTCTAAATCGCCTAAGTTGTTTTCTATTAACTGGTTTGCGATGCATATAGGGTTTTTTCTTTGTGAAAAAATCGTTAGCAATTCGCTTGCCGGTCACCAGGCCTATCGGACTCCAGTTAAAAAACGCGTAATTATTTATAATGGGTTTGATGAATCACGGCTTGATTCTCTTTGTGCTGCGCCGTCAAAAGGTGGAGTTGTTCAGATTGCTATGATTGGACGTCTAGATCGTCAAAAGGACTACAGAACATATGTTGATGCTTTGGTTGAATTAAAATCTCGTGGCGTCAAATTTAATGCGTATATTGTAGGCCAAGGTGAGGATATGGAGGCGATTAAAGCTTATGCGTTGGAGCGCTGCGATGATTCCTTGGTTTTTATGGGTTTTATTCGCGAGATCGATAGCTTCATTGCCAGTTTAGACATCGGGGTTTTATGTACGGACCCGTATTTTCACGCCGAAGGTATTTCGAATGCTCTTTTGGAAATAATGGCCCAGGGTAAGCCTGTTGTTGCTACGAACGGTGGTGGTACCCCCGAGATTGTTACTGACGGAAATAACGGGTTTCTTGTTCCACCTCACGATCCATTAACCTTGGCTGAACGGTTGCACCAGCTTATTAGCGACAGTTCGTTGCGTGCCACGCTTGGCGATAATGCTGCTAGAACAGTCTCAAGCAAATTTAGCCTACAAAAAATGTCGTCCGAATTTCTTCATATATATCATGAATGTTTGTAAGCCTATCAAGATTCTCTACGCGATCTCCTCGCTTGCTAACGAGGGCCCTACACGGGTTCTACTGAACGTTGTACGCAACCTTGATCGGAGCCAATTCGATCCAACGGTTGTGACTTTTACTGCTGAGAAAAGCAGTTCGTTGCTAGCTGAGTTTCAGTCGATTAGCGTGCCTATCATTCAACTCATGGATACGATTCAGGCTAAGCCAACCGGAACACTTCATAGAGCGAGGGCTTTCCGGCATCTTATGCTCACCGGCCACTTCCAGATCGCTCATGCTCACTGTCCGCGCAGTTTGTTTTTTCTTGTCGCGGCAACTCCTCGTAGCGTTAAGTTAGCCTATACCGTTCACGGCTACCCAGATACCCAGTTCAAAGTAATTCACGGCGCAATCAAAGGTCCCATCATTACGGCAGGCTCTAATCTGGCACTACGCCTTATTGATCAGCCCATAGCATGCGCAGATAGTGTGGCAGCCGAGTACCTAGAGAAGAAAGGGCTCACGTTCCCCGCCGTTAACAACGGGATTGAGCCGATGAGCTTGGCGCATTGCGGGGACCGCAACACTGCACTTGAGTGTTTGGGTCTGGATCCTAGCAAACGCCATCTACTCTTTGTTGGCCGGCTATCTGCCGAAAAGCGTATTCAAGAGCTTGTGCGATCATTTGCCGCGTTAAATATGCCACAAATAGATTTGGTAGTAGTCGGTAATGGGCCTGATGAGGCTATGCTTCGGACAATACCGAATAAACACATTCACCTAATGGGATTCCACAGTGATATTCGCCCATTTCTGGCTGGGTGCGACTATTACATTTCGCCATCAGCCACTGAGGGTTTGGCTAATAGCTTGCTGGAGGCTATGTCAGTCGGCATGCCAAGCTTGCTATCCGATATTCCATCGCATCGTTCTGTCATACAGATATGCGACCGGTTTGTCGCTCAGACGTTTGACCCTACGTCTCCAGAGAGCTTAATCGCTGGGGTTAAGACCCTTCTGGAGCAGGATACCGAATTCGTACGTGCGGGAATACGGGAGAACTTCCAGACTCTGTTCCACGCCCAGATAATGACCAGAGGCTATGAGGCAATCTATAGGGAGATGATTGCGTGAGTTTCAATCGTATTTTAGTTACTGGCGGCTCTGGATTCATTGGCACGAACCTGATTGAGCAACTACGCGGCAGTTCGGAAAAGGCGATTGTCAGCTTGGATCTGGTTCCACCAAAATTGGAAACCCACCGCAGCAACTGGAAGTTGGCCGATGTCCGCGATGGCGCCGGGTTGGTTGATGTGCTCAAGAAGTTTCAGCCCGACGCAGTCATTCACCTAGCTGCCCGTACTGATCTGGATGGCAGCAGTATCAGCGACTACACCAGCAATACTGATGGAACATCTCGGTTGCTTGAGGCGTTGGATACCACCTGTTTTTCTGGGCCAGCGATTTTTACTTCGTCCATGTACGTTTGTTTGCCGGGGTATCAACCAGCCTCCGATACGGACTATCAGCCACACACCGTCTACGGGGAGAGCAAGGTCATTGGCGAACAAATCGTCAGGGCAGCCAACCCAAACTACCCATGGATCATCACCCGCCCAACCTCCATATGGGGGCCGTGGTTTGGAATCCCTTATGTTGATTTTTTTAACGTCGTTCTGTCGAAGCGCTATTTCCACATCGCAGGCAGTAACACACGTAAAACTTACGGCTACGTAGGCAATACCGTTGCCCAAATCCTTTCGATCCTGGAACACGCGGAAATCCTGAGGGGAAAGACCCTCTATTTGGGCGACTGGCCGCCCTACGTTATCAACGAGTGGGCCGACGAAATTGCCGAATTTGTTCCTTACCAAGTTCCAAGTGTGCCAGGGGCTGTGTTCAAAGGTTTCGCGCTACTGGGGGATGTGCTAAAGGTGGCAGGTATCAGGTTTCCGATGACCTCCTTTCGCTTGAGAAATATGACCACCGATAATGTCCATGACATGGGAGCTCTTCACGAACTGATGGGAGATACATTGCCTTTCAGCCGGGCGCAAGGCAACGCCAAGACTGTTGAATGGTTGCGCACTTCGTTTTTTGAGAATAAGGGCCATTGAGCGGCCTTATAAAATCATGGCTATTTCACTTTTTTGCGGCCAGTCCAGCTATCCCCGTACGGATTCCGCTACAGCTAACCGCTACCAAGCTTTGGCAGAAATGACAGCTAGTCTTGGATACGAAGTTATATTTGTAAACCGACACCCTGTCTTGCGCGTGAACGAACCTGAGTTACCACAACCAGAGTTCAGAACTATCAATGTATCAGGATTGCGGAGAGAATCATCGTGGCTCAAACGACAGTTGGTTCGACTGGCTTCTGTTCCTCGTGAGTTTATTCGAATTATCAAACTCAAGAGCTCGGGATCTATCGCCTTTGTCAATATTTATAGCCAGTTTTCCCTGGATTTGGTGTTTTACTACTTTGTCGCGAAATTGGTGCGTGCTCAGTGTGTCCTGCATGTGGTTGAGTGTCGATCTAGTTTCATGAATCGGAGCCCTATTCTCAGACTAAATGATCTGGTGTTTGAGTTTTTTGCGCCGCGCCTATTTGTTAAGTTCGTTGCTATAAGCACCTTGATTAAAAATTCAATTGTTGTAGTTAACTCTGGGGCAAAAGTGGTTGTTATTCCACCTGTTTGTAAGTTTGATCGGATTGCAAAGATTCCTCGGATAAATCGCGACCGCCCATATTTTTTATACTGTGCTTCACTTGCCTATGAGGATGTTGCTTGGTTCGTTATTGAGGCTTTCTTAAGTGCTGGTGTGCCAAATGTAGATTTGATTCTTGTTTTGAATGGAGACCCATCCGATCGAATTCGTAATGCATGTGAAATGAATGATGCTATTGGTTTATTTTCTCAGCTTGACTATGATAAGCTTATTGGGTTTTATAAGGGGGCTCATGCGTTATTAATTCCCCTTAGAAATATTCACCAAGATATCGCCCGCTACCCCCAAAAAATTACAGAATATTTAGCCTCAGGTAGGCCAATAATCAGTTGCGGAATTGGTGAAGTGGGACGGCACTTTACACACGGTACTGATGCGTTGCTGACCGATAAATATGATGTTGTTGAGTATGCGGGTATGATGAAATTCTCACTAATGGATAGTTCGGATATTGAAAGCATCGCCCACAAAGGGCTCTGCCTTGGAGCAAAGCTGTTTGATGCGCGCGCCCAAGTGAAAAATCTCCAGTCGCTATTGAAATGTTAAAACGTATATTGCTATTCGTTTTAACAAGAGTTCTCCCTGAGCATCGCAGGCCAGTGTGGTATAGACGGTTGCTAGGTGTTAAGACTGGCGAAAGAAACCGATATGCCGGCGCAATCAACTTCGGCTCAGAACCATATCTTGTCGAGTTGGGTAACGATATTACTCTTGCCCAAGGTGTGACCTTCATCACGCACGACGGTGGTGCTCGACTTTTTCGTAAGGAATATCCGGGGTTGAACGTTTTTGGAAAGATTAAGATAGGCAATAACGTTTTTGTTGGTAGTTCTGTCACTATTCTTCCTGGGGTGTCTATCGGCGACAATGTGGTGATTGGGGCTTGCAGCTTAGTTAGCAGATCAATCCCGTCTAATGTTGTGGTTGTTGGTGTTCCCGCGCGAATTATCAAATCTATCGATGTTTATAAAGAAGGGCTGCTGAAGAATGGCGTATTACTTGACCCGGAAATTAATCGATCACAGCAGATTGTTAAACATTGCGAGCATCTTGCGCCAAAGATGCCTGCTTGAATATTGGTGAATAATATATATACCATCGCACTAGTTGTTGGGCTGGTTTCATTACTGTCCAACCCGTCATTCCTCTTGTTTGACTGGTTGTCATCATCGATAGATTTCTACGAGACCAACGTCGACACCCCAAACCCAGACAGGGGCATGTTCAACCAGATACGAGTGGATAACTCACTTCGATTTGTTCTGCCGGCATCGGATATTAAAAACAGTAGGGTATATTTTGTTCTGGATCGTTTTATTGGTCAGCCAATACCTGAAGAAGAGTTAAAGTATTTCTCCCAAAGCCTAAATGTTGTTGCTCATGCTGGGCAGCGCCTCGTTGTCAGGTTTATCTATGATTACCCATCAGCCGACTTGGTCTCCTCGGGATTAACTTTGCGACGAGCGCGTACCGCTTCACCAGAAATGATGTCAACACACATTCGCCAGTTGGCGGAAGTGCTCAGACGGCACTCCAAAGCCGTTTTCGCGGTGGAGTCAGGGCTAATTGGGTTTTGGGGGGAGCAGCACGGCGACACGCCTGACAAGCAGACCCATCGCGGAGTTGCTGCTGTTGTTGCCCAGTGGCGGGCAGAATTGAAGGCGACCAATATCTTGGTTTTGGCTCGTTATCCGAGTGCGCTGCGGGAATATGTACGACGCAACCCGGAAGTGCTGAGTCAGCAACCTTTGGTTGGTTATTGGAATGACTGTCTTGGTGCCTATGACGATGAAAATATGAATTCTAGGGAAGTGACGGTGATTTCGGGTGAAACGTGTAGCCTTCCGCCTCGATCTGATTATTCATGCGTCAATATGACCACCTACTTTAAAGCAATTCAATTGAATCTACTTCATGCCGGTTTTTTTACGCCGACGATTGAGCGATGGGCAGCCGAAGGTTGTCTGGAGGACCTTCGGCGTCACCTTGGGTACCGTTACGTTATTCGTGAAGTCAAGCTGACAAGTGACGGCACCAAGCTGGCGTTGCGGATTGACAATGTGGGTTGGGGGCAGTCCCGTATTTCTCGTCCCTTATATTTGGTGGCGAACGGTCGTCGTATTCTGAAAGTTGCTGATTTGATGGATTTTGCACCAGATTCAACCAATCGCATTCAAATTAATTTAGGCATGTCGTGGGATTGGAGATCGGAAGTGCTTTCATTGGAAACGGACGATAAAGTCCAGTTTTCCAATACAACAGGCAACCTCCTGCACGTGCCTGGACCTGCACATTAAGTACTGCCGCCATCACATTAACAAGCCAATTTATGACCAAACCAAGTTTCACTGTCAGCGTACGACGAGGTGTTTTGTACATTTACGGATCGTTGATGTTGGCGCTCGTCTTTGGTCTGGCTACGAGTAGCCTATCCGCAAGGCTGATGACGGAAAGCGATTTTGGTCTGTACCGTTTTGTCATCAGTGTTGTCACGGTGCTTGCTGGCGCGCTCACGCTGGGTCTGTTTTCATCGGCAGGAGTCTTGCTGGCTGGCCGGGGTGGCGGCACATTTCGGAAAATGGTGGCCCGTGGTGCTAGCACGCAAGCATGGCTGGCAGCAGCTGGTTGCACTATCGGTGTAGGTGTTGCATTGCTTGCAAATAGCGCACAGGCCAATTCATATCTCTGGATGTTAGCAGCCCTTCTGGGTAGTGCAATGGTGTGGCCAATACTGCTGCAAGAGGTATTGCGTGCAAGAGGTAATTTCGTCGGTTTGGCTGTACTAAACGCTGCGCCGACAGCGCTATTCCTGCTGTTACTTGCGGCTTCATGGTTGTTAAACTTGGCTCTGGATGTATCGCTCTGTGCCACCTTATATTTTTTCTCGCAAGCCTTTGTCGTTTGGGTTCTGGTGTCGCGACATGGTCTTGCGCTAAGGCCACACAGAATCGCCCATGCATATTTATTCAAACGTAACCGAAATCTCGGCTTAAATGTGTACTTGGGTACTTTTTTGGCTGCACTAACAGCTCAAGCAGGTATTTTTGTATTACAAGGTGCCAAGACACCGGTTGAAGTAGCTGTTTTTGCATTGGCAGTGACGGTAACTTCACCATTGACAATGCTACCTAGCGCAGTGGGTACAGCCTACTTTAGTCGTCTTCCTGGGGCGCCTGGTTTTCCTGCGAAGGTGCTCCAATTCGCTTGGGTTGCCGTATTAATTATGGGGTTGATATTTTATTTTGCGGCGCCATTGGCAATACATATTCTTTATGGTGAACGTTACGCTTCGGCAACGGTTCCTGCTCAACTATGCGGCATCGCGGCCCTTCTGCACGGAATGGGGGATGTGTATAACCGTTACTATTTGGCGAATCGAGATACATCGTTCCTGCTCAAGCTCGCGTGTATCGTCTGTGCTTCGGCTTTCTTGGTGGGAATTCCTGCTGGCGTGTTTTTTGGCGAATTAGGTGTTTCTGTCGCTAGATTGATTGCCTCGGGTACATACGTATTTTTCTTGGTCTACCAATATCACATCGTACTGCGTCGATTTGGCAATAAGGGAGCGCTAGAGTGAATGACGAATGTGTGGATGTCGGCCGGATAAGGTGCCGTCAATGAGGGTTGTCCTCTACTCGCTCAACTACCCCCCCGAACTTACCGGCATCGGCAAATATAGCGGCGAAATGGCTGCTTGGCTGGCTAATGCCGGTCATAAGGTGCGTGTAGTTACGGCTCCACCGTATTACCCGGATTGGAAGGTAGGCGAGGGCTATTCTGTAACTTTGTATCGTCGCGAACTACTCGCAGGGGTAGATGTTCATCGTTGTCCGTTGTGGGTGCCGGATCGTCCTTCTGGCTTGAAGCGCTTGATCCATTTGGGGTCTTTCGCGCTTTCTTCATTGCCTGTGATGTTGCGTCAGGTGTTCTGGCGCCCGGATGTGGTGTGGGTGGTAGCCCCAGCTTTTTTTTGCGCGCCCGGTGCGTGGTTGACTGCTCGTTTGAGCGGGGCGCCGGTCTGGTTGCATGTGCAGGATTACGAGGTGGATGCGGCCTTTGATCTTGGCTTGCTCAAGGGGGAGCGGATCAAACGTTTTGTCCTGGCCGTTGAGCGCTTCATTTTCAAGCGTTTTGATGTGGTGTCGACCATTTCCGGTCGAATGCTGGACCGTGCCTTGAGCAAGGGGGGGCGGGCGGATCGGGCGGTGATGTTTCCTAACTGGGTGGATATTTCTTCCATTCATCCCCGCTTGGCGGGGGGTAGCTACCGGGCAGAGTTGGGTTTTGCGGCCGACGATGTGGTGGCGCTGTATTCCGGCAATATGGGGAACAAGCAGGGGCTGGAGATTCTGGCCGATGCGGCGCGTTTGCTGGTGAGCAGCCCCAAACTACGCTTTGTGTTTTGCGGCAATGGTGCGGGGCGGGCCGATCTGGAGGTGCGTTGTGCGGGTTTGCCGAATGTGACCTTCCTGGATTTGCAGCCGCTGGAGCGCCTGGGCGATTTGCTCACATGTGCCGACATTCATTTGCTGCCCCAGCGGGCGGATGCGGCTGATCTGGTGATGCCGTCCAAATTGACGGGCATGCTGGCGAGCGGCCGCCCGGTGGTGGTTACGGCGCATCCCGGTACCGAGGTGGCGCGGGTGGTGGAAGGCTGTGGTCGGGTTGTGCCGCCGGAACAGGCGGATGTGTTCGCCGATGCGATTGCTGTGTTGGCGGGTGACGCTGAGCAGCGTGCGTGTTTTGGTAATGCAGCGCGGCGCTATGCGGAAGAAAACCTGGACAAGGACGCGGTGTTGCGGCGGTTCGAGGCGGAGTTGTTGAAGTTGAGCGGGAAGGTGCATTGATGACGACACCCAAGGCACTATCGACGGATTTTGCCGAAATTTCGAAGTGAAGCAATCCAGAGCGTGTAACTTTTAAACTACAGTTTTGCTATGATTGAACTGCTTCGCTATCAACGTGATGACGGCCGGGAACCGTTTTCTGAATGGTTGAATGGCTTGCGTGACAAGGTGGCGCAGGCGCGTATTCGTATTCGGTTGCGCCAGGTTCAGGCGGGCAATCTTGGCGATGTCGAGTCTGTGGGCGAAGGTGTTATCGAGTTGCGCGTTCATGTAGGTGCTGGGTACCGGGTTTATTGCGGCCGACATGGGAAAGCCGTCGTGTTGTTGCTTTGCGGTGGTGACAAGGGCAGCCAGGCTGCAGATATCAAGCGCGCCAAGGACCTTTGGGCTGAATGGAAAAGGAGACAGGTATGAGCAAGGTGAAGGCAGTGGTGTCTCATCATGAGTTGGAACTTGCCGAGTTGCGGGCTGATCGTGAGTTAGCGGTGGAGTATTTGAAGGCGGCAATGGAGTCGCTGGATGATCCGGATAACCGGGCAGCGGGTTTGCTGGCGCTACGTACGGTGGCTGAGGCCTATGGCGGACTCGGTGCGGTGGCTGCGGAGGCAGGGATCAGCCGGGAGGCGCTTTACCGTGCACTTTCGCCCAAGGGGAATCCGACACTAAAAACGCTGTTGGCCGTGTTGAAAACGGTGGGGATGCGGCTTTCTGTTGAGCCAGAACATCACGCGCATGCGTAGGTGAGCACGTTGCAGTTTAAGGATTTATCGCAAGCAGAATTCCACAGCGCCATGCAGGCTTTGCCGCTGGTGTCGGTGGACTGGGTGGTGGTGGATGTCGATGGCCGGGTGTTGACCGGCTGGCGCGAGAATGCGCCGGCGCGGCATTGCTGGTTTACGCCGGGTGGGCGGATTCGCAAGGGCGAGCCTTGGCAGGCTGCGCTGGCGCGGGTGGCGGCGGTTGAGCTGGGTGTGGACGAGGCGACGGCGCAGGACTGGGCGGGGCGGGCGCGGTTGATGGGCGTGTGGGACCATTTCTACCCGGATAGCGCGTTTTGCGCGAGCACGCCGACGCATTACGTGAATTTGCCGCATTGTCTGGTGCTGGATGCTGCCGAGTCGGTGGCCTTGAAACTGGCCTTGCCGGGCAAGCTGCAGGCGGTGGATGGGCCGCAGGCGGCTTATCTGGCCCAGCACGGTGCCTGGCGCTGGCTCAGCCCGGCTGAAGATGCGGCGCATGAGCAGCCTTCGCATGCCTATGTTCAGCCGTATTTGCGCTGGGTGGCGGAAGAATTGAGTTTTCCTGGAGTGATTTGATGAACGTTCAACCTTTGATCCTGTGTGGCGGTTCCGGCACCCGGATGTGGCCGCTGTCGCGCGAGCAGTTTCCCAAGCAGTTGCTGAGCCTGGCGGGTGAGAGCTCGATGTTGCAGGCCACGGTGCAGCGGCTGAATGGTTTGCCGCTGGCGGGGGCCGGGTTGGCGGCGCCGATCTTGATCGGCAACGAGGAATACCGGTTTTTGATGGCCGAGCAGTTGCGCCAGATTGGCGTGGTACATGGCGGGATGTTGCTGGAACCCTGCGGGCGCAACACGGCGCCGGCTTTGACGCTGGGGGCATTGCTGGCGCGGGCGGATGGGGATGACCCGGTGCTGGTGATCATGCCGGCGGATCACGTGATCCAGGATGAGGCGGCTTTCCGGGCGGCGGTGGCGGTGGCTTTGCCGCTGGCGGATGCGGGCAGGCTGGTGACTTTCGGTATCTGCCCGACGGCACCGGAAACCGGTTATGGCTATATCCGCGTGGGCGAGCCGCTGGGCGAGGGCGCCAGCCTGGTCGAGCAGTTTGTCGAGAAGCCGGATCAGGCCACGGCCCAGGGCTACCTGGACAGCGGCCGGTATTTGTGGAACGGCGGCATTTTCGTGATCAAGGCGTCGGTGTGGCTGGCCAGGATGGCGCAGTGCCGGCCGGATATTCTGGCGGCGTGCGAGGCGGCGTTTGCCGGTCGGCAGCAGGACATGGATTTCGTGCGGCCGGACCAGGCGGCGTTTGCGGCTTGCCCGGCGGAGTCGATCGACTACGCGGTGATGGAGCCGCTGACGGCGGCCGGCAAGAATACCGGCGAGGTGGCGGTGGTGCCGCTGGATGCGCGCTGGTCGGACGTTGGCGCCTGGAGTGCGCTGTGGGAGATCGGCGACAAGGACGCGGCCGGCAATGTTTTCAAGGGCGATGTGCTGGCGGTGGATACCGCCAATTCGCTGGTGATGGCGAGCAGCCGGCTGGTGGCAACGGTGGGGCTGCAGGATGTGGTGGTGGTGGAAACCGACGATGCCATCCTGGTGGCGGACCGCCGGCAGATCCAGAAGGTGAAGGATGTGGTCGGCCAGCTGAAAGCGGCGGGGCGTTCGGAGACCAGTTCCCACCGCAAGGTGCATCGGCCCTGGGGCTGGTACGACAGCATCGATTGCGGTCCGCGTTTTCAGGTCAAACGCATCGTGGTCAATCCGGGCGGCGTCCTGTCGCTGCAGATGCACCACCACCGCGCCGAGCACTGGATCGTGGTGACGGGCACGGCGCGGGTGAGCAGGGGCGATGAGACTTTCCTGGTGTCGGAGAACGAATCGACCTACATCCCGCTGGGCACCACCCACCGTCTGGAAAACCCCGGCAAGCTGCCGCTGGAGATGATCGAGGTGCAGAGCGGGTCTTATCTGGGCGAGGATGACATCGTGCGGTTTGAGGATCGCTACGGGCGGTAAATCGATGATCCGTTCCAAGGGCTTTCCGCTTTCTCTGTCCGCTGCGCATTTATGGCGGGATGATGCACCGCTGAAGTCTCACTATGCGTATCAAAAGGCCAAGGCCGGCGACAAGGATGCCGCGCTGGAGCTGGTGGTGGATTTGGCGGTTACCTGGGTCAGCGGGCTGCGTGAGAGATTGAAGCCCGCGTTGGTTTACGTTTCTCCCCATGCGCAGGAGGCAACTGGCGATAACGCGATTCCGCAAACGCTGGCGGCTGTGTGTGCGACGCTTCTGGAAGGCGATGTCGATACAGGGATCGTGCAATCCGATCGTGTCTATCACACGGGGGCTGATCCTATGGAGCGGATGGCAGCGAGAGCGCAGTTCTTCGGCAAGGTATTAACCCGGCAAATATATAGGGCGTTTGTGGTATGATATTGGCATGGATAAAGAAGACGCCCGCAAGCTCAGTCCAGAGCAACAAAAGGAGAAGCGCAAGATAGCGCTTCGCATGCGAATGAAC
>NZ_JAYREB010000008.1:0-160085 GCF_041909095.1 Azonexus sp.
GGAAGCGCGACTGGCCGAGCCGGGCGTCCGGCGACACCAGGTCGATGACGTACTCGAAACCGCCCGACAGGCTCTCCCGACCCCACCAGCATTCGACTTCCAGCTGCGGCATCCCCTCGTCCCGCCACGACAGCGCATACAGGCGCGTGTCGCTCGAGAACAGGTTGCGCACGAGGTCGATGGACATGGCGGTGGCGGCGAAAAGGGAAGCCGGAAGGATAGCGAAGATGACGTCATGTGACAACGGAATAAACAACACCATAATCAGGACGAAAAAGCGCTTTCCCGAGAGCCATCAGTACGCTTGGACAACGCACCATCCTGAACCGCCGATTCGGTAACGCTCCCCGGATTGGAGCATCGCGACGGCAGGCCGGATATCCGCCACGAAATAAACATTATCTTTAAAAACAATAAGAAACGATTCAAATCCGGCACAGAAACCACCTGGCACAGCGCATGCTTTTAAGCCTTTACCGGTCTGACCGGTCTGAACGGAAAAAGCCCATGCCCAGCGTCTCCAACATCGCCGCCCAAACCCTGCAACGCCGCATCCTCGACGGCGATTACGCCCCCGGTGCCGCCCTGCCCGGCCAGCGCGAACTGGCCGAGAACCTGGGCATCAGCCGCGCCTCCTTGCGCGAGGCGATCTCCATGCTGGAAGCCCTCGGCCTGCTCCGCTCCTTCGTTGGCAAGGGGGTTTTCGTCACCGCCGGCGCGCCGGCCGACGTTGCCAACCTGCCGAGCGGGCCGAACGCGATGCCGCCGGACGCCATCTTCCAGATGCGTTTCGTCATCGAGCCGGCCAACGCCGCGCTCGCCGCCCGGCGCCGCGACGCCGAAGGCATCGCCGCGCTGCGCGAGTGCCAGAGCGAGATGCAGCGCGCGCTCGGCGCCAGCGACCTGGTCACCGCCGCCGACTGCGACCTGCGCTTTCACCTGGCGCTCGCCGAGCTTTCCGGCAACCCGGCGCTGGCGGCGATCACCCAGCATTTCCAGGCCCAGCTCGCCTACAGCCTGCGCCTGCCTTTCGCCGACAGCAGCCACATCTGGCAGCCGGCCGACGAACACGCCGCCATCCTCGCCGCCGTCGCCGCCGGCAACGCCGCCAGCGCGCGCAAGGCGATGCAGCAGCACCTGCTTTCCGCCGCCGGCCGTGTCGGCATCCGTTTCGTCCAACCCTGATTTCCCACCCATCCAGGAGCTTCGTCATGCAGAAACGTCAATTCCTCAAGTCCCTCGTCGCCGCCTCGCTGCTCGCCGGCGGCATCGGCCTCGCCCAGGCCGATGTCCTGGCTGATGCCGTCAAGCGCGGCACCCTGCGCGTCGCCGTGCCGCAAGACTTCCCGCCCTTCGGCACGGTCGGCCCCGACCTCAAGCCGCGCGGCTACGATATCGACGTCGCCAACCTTATCGGCCGCGAACTCGGCCTCAAGGTCGAGCTGATTCCGGTCAGCAGCACCAACCGTATTCCCTACCTGACCACCGGCAAGGCCGATCTGGTCATCTCCAGCCTGGGCAAGAACCCGGACCGCGAGAAGGTGATCGACTTCTCGATCGCCTACGCCCCATTCTTCAACGGCATCTTCGGGCCGGCCGACGTCGCCATCAAGGCGGCCGCCGACACCGCCGGCAAGACCGTCGGCGTCACCCGCGGCTCGGTCGAGGACCTGGAATTCAGCAAGATCGCGCCGGCCAGCGCGACGATCAAGCGCTTCGAGGACAACAACTCGACCATCTCGGCCTACCTCTCCGGCCAGGTGCAACTGATCGCCACCGGCAACGTCGTCGCCGCCGCGGTCAATGAGCGCACCAAGATCCGCCGCCTGGACACCAAGTTCCTGATCAAGAACTCGCCCTGCTACGTCGGCGTGAACAAGGGCGAAGCGGCGATGCTGGCCAAGGTCAACGAGATCATCGGCAAGCTCAAGGCCAACGGCGAACTGAACCAGGTTTCGCAACGCTGGCTGCAAGCCCCGCTGCCGGCCGGTCTCTGATAAACCACTGGGCGCCGCCCGCGGGCGGCGCCGGAGGATAGCCGATGGCTTACGCATTCGATTTTGCTTCCGTGCTCGAATACCGCGAGGTACTCGTCGACGGCACCCTGAAGACGCTGGCGCTGACCGCCATCGGCACCGTCTGCGGGCTCGCCGTCGGCATCCTCGGCGCGGTGTCGCGGGCCTGGAAGCTCGCCCCCTTCGACCGGCTGTTCGCGGTCTATGTCGAGGTGATCCGCAACACCCCCTTCCTCGTCCAGCTGTTCTTCATCTTCTTCGGCCTGCCCTCGCTCGGCGTGCAGATCAACGAATGGCAGGCAGCGATCCTTGCCGTCGTCGTCAATCTCGGCGCCTACACCACCGAGATCATCCGCGCCGGCATCGAAGCGACGCCCAAGGGGCAGATCGAGGCGGCGCAGTCGCTGGCGATGAGCCGGGTACAGATCTTCCGCCACGTCGTCCTGCCGCCGGCGCTGCTCAAGGTCTGGCCGGCGATCTGCAGCCAGGTGGTGATCGTCATGCTCGGCACCTCGGTCTGTTCGCAGATCGCCGCCGAGGAGCTGACCTTCGCCGCCAACTTCATCCAGTCGCGCAATTTCCGCGCCTTCGAAACCTACTTCGTCGTCACCGCGATCTACTTCCTGCTCGCCATCGCCGTCCGCCAGGTGCTGATCCAGGCCGGCCAGCGACTGATCGCCCGGAGAACGAAATGAACGACATCTCGACCTGGGACATCGCCCGCAACCTGCTCGACGGCGCGTTGTGGACCATCGGCCTCTCGCTGACCGCCTTCGTCCTCGGCGGCATCGCCGGCCTGGCCGTGCTCTTCGCCCGCATTGCCAAGACCCCGCTGCCGCGCCGGCTGGCCAAGGGCTATATCGAGGTCTTCCAGGGCACGCCGCTGCTGATGCAACTGTTCATCATCTTCTTCGGCGGCAGCCTGATCGGCCTCGAAATCTCGCCGTGGATCGCCGCCGCCATCGGCCTGACGCTGTTCACCAGCGCCTACCTCGGCGAAATCTGGCGCGGCTGCGTCGAAGCGATCCCGAAAGGCCAGTGGGAAGCCTCGGCCAGCCTGGCGCTGACCCACGTCGAACAGATGCGCTACGTGATCCTGCCGCAGGCGCTGCGCATCGCCATCGCGCCGACCGTCGGCTTCTCGGTGCAGGTGGTCAAGGGCACCGCCGTCACCTCGATCATCGGCTTCGTCGAACTGACCAAGACCGGTTCGATGCTCGCCAACGCCACCTACCAGCCCTTCCTCGTCTTCGGCCTCGTCGCGCTCGGCTACTTTGCCCTGTGCTACCCGCTCTCCGCCTACTCCCGCCTCCTCGAAAGGAAAATCCATGGCTCTCGTGCGCATTGACGCCCTGCACAAGCATTTCGGCAGCAACCACGTGCTGCGCGGCATCGACCTCGACATCGAGGAAGGCCAGGTGATCGCCCTGATCGGCCGCAGTGGCTCCGGCAAGAGCACGCTGCTGCGCACCATCAACGGCCTGGAAAGCTTCGACGACGGCTGCATCGAAGTCGACGGCGAACGCATCCACCCGCACGAAACCGACCTGCGCGCGCTGCGCCAGAAGGTCGGCATGGTCTTCCAGCAGTTCAACCTCTTCCCGCACCTGACCGCCGGCCAGAACGTCATGCTCGCCACCCGCGTGGTCAAGAAGATGCCCGAATCCGAATCCCGCGACCTGGCCAAGGCGATGCTGCTCAAGGTCGGCCTGCAGGACAAGTTCGACGCCTACCCCGACCAGCTCTCCGGCGGCCAGCAGCAGCGCGTGGCGATTGCCCGCGCGCTGGCCATGCAGCCGCGCGTCCTGCTCTGCGACGAAATCACCTCGGCGCTCGACCCGGAACTGGTCAACGAGGTGCTCGCCGTGGTCAAGAACCTCGCCGCCGAAGGCATCACGCTGATCATGGTGACCCACGAAATGCGCTTCGCGCGCGAAGTCGGCGACAAGCTGGTCTTCATGTACCAGGGCCGCATCCACGAAGCCGGCGACCCGCAGGAATTGTTCGCCAACCCGCAGACGGCTGAACTGGCCAGCTTCATCGGCTCGATCAACTGAACGCCGATGGTGCGCTAGGGGCGGCCGACGCGCAAATGCGGTGCGCCGAAAGCCGCCCAAACGCCGGAAAACGCCGGTTTTCCGGGCAACCGGCAAAGGCGCGCTTATTGCTACGAAATACCGACAACAATTTCGACTAGGGGAAAAGCATGGCTGCGAGTTGTTCCTGGGAATCGATCGACGTGCATCTGCTGCAGGTGCTGCACGCGCTGCTCACCGAATGCAGCGTCTCCAACGCCGCCCGCCGCCTGAATCAGTCGCAACCGGCGGTGAGCACCGCGTTGCGCCGGCTGCGCGACATTACCGGCGACCAGTTGCTGGTGCGCAGCCGCAACGGCATGACGCCGACCGAGCGCGGCCAGTCGCTGCTCGAACCGGTGCGCATCGCGCTTGCGCAGATCGAGGCCATCGGCCTGCAGCAGGTGCGTTTCGACCCGATGAAGACCAAGCGCGTGTTCAACATCGCCACGCCGGATTACCTGAACGCCATCCTGATCGGCAACATCGTCGCCCACCTGCGCCAGCACGCGCCGCATTCGCAGGTCGTGCTGCATTCCTTCGGCCCCGAGCACGATTACACCAAGGCGCTGGAAACCGGCGAGCTCGACATCGTCATCGGCAACTGGCCGCAGCCGCCCGAGCACCTGCGCCTGGCGCCGCTGTTCGAGGACGACGTCGTCTGCCTGATGCGCAAGCGCCATCCGCTGGCCGGCCACCGGCTCACCGCCGACGACTACCAGAACGCCGAACACCTGGTGCCGACGCCCTACGCCGTCGGCCAGCGCGGCGTCATCGACATGCAACTGGCGCGCGACCGGATCAAGCGCAACGTCGTCGCCAGCGTGCCCTACTTCAACCTGGTGCCCTACGTGCTGCAGCAGGCCGACCTGATCTTCTCGGCGCCGCGCATCTTCGCCGAGCACTGCTGCGCGCTGGGCGATCTCTGCTACGCCGAATCGCCGGTCGAGTTTCCGAAGATGCAGTTCTACCTGCTCTGGCACGACCGCACGCACCACGCCGAGGAATGCCGCTGGTTCCGCGAGCAGATTGGGGAAGTGATCCGCCGCCGGATCAACCCGGAGGCTGCCGACAGCGCAACGCGCCAGCGCCTGCGCGCCTGAGTTCAGGCGGCGAGCAGCGGGTCGAGACGCAGCTCGGCGATGCGCAGGATCTGCGCCCGCGCTTCGGCGAATTCCTCGTCGTCGCTGCGCTGCAGGCGGCGGCGCATGGCGACGATGATGTCCTGGCGGCTCAGCCCGCGCACGGCGACGATGAAGGGCCAGCCGAAGCGGGCGCGATAGGCATCGTTGAGGCGGCGGATTTCCGCCAGTTCTTCGGGAGTACAGGCGTCGAGCCCGGCACCGGCCTGCTCGCGCGCCGAATCGGCGGTCAGCTCGCCGCGCAGCGCCGCCTTGCTGGCCAGTTCCGGGTGAGCGAGGATCAGCGCCAGCATCTCGGCGCGCGCCGCCTCGGCCAGCACCGCCTGCATCGCCTCGCGCAGCGCCGCGCGGTCGGCGAAAGGACGGCGCTCCCAGACCCGCGCCATGACCCAGGGCGTATGCTCGAACACCGCGCCGACGGCGGCGACGAAGCCGTCCCGATCGAGTTGCGACAGGGTGGCGAGGGGCAAGGGCGAGGTCATCGTGCGATCCATGAAGTCAGTCCGGAACCAAGCTTACGGACCCGCCGCTCGGCCAGCAAGCTGCCCGACGCGTATAAGCTTCCTGCCTCGCGGCAGATAGCGGGCGCCTCATCCGAAAACACCGATAGCCTTTATAAGCCCGCCGCGGGCCGCAGCTTCCTATAATCGACGCATCGACAACGCTGCCGGAAATCCGCCATGGGACGCCTCTCCACCCACGTACTCGACACCGCCAGCGGCCGCCCGGCCGCCGGCATGGCCTACACCCTGAGCCGCCTCGACGGCGCGACGCCAGTCGTCCTCGCCAGCGGCACGACCAACGCCGACGGCCGCACCGACGCCCCGCTGCTCAGCGGCGCCGACCTGCTGCCGGGCATCTACGAACTGGTCTTCGACGCCGCCGCCTACTTCCGTGCCGCCGGCTGCGAACTGCCCGAACCGCCGTTCCTCGACCGCATCGCGATTCGCTTCGGCGTCGCCGACGCCGACGGCCACTACCACGTGCCGCTGCTCGTCTCGCCCTGGGCGTACTCGACCTACCGGGGCAGCTGATGGACTTCAACTACCTGATCGAAGTCGGCTCGCTGCTGCTGCGCTGGCTGCACCTGATCGTCGGCATCGCCTGGATCGGCTCCTCGTTCTACTTCGTCTGGCTCGACAACTCGCTGAAGCCGCCCACCGACCCGGCGTTGAAGGAGAAAGGCGTCGGCGGCGAACTGTGGGCGGTGCATGGCGGCGGTTTCTACAACCCGCAGAAATATCTGGTCGCGCCGGCCCATTTGCCGAGCGAACTGCACTGGTTCAAATGGGAGTCGTACTCGACCTTCCTGACCGGCTTCTTCCTGCTCGGCGTGCTCTATTACGCGCAGGCCGCCAGCTACATGGTCGATCCGGCCAAGGCCGACCTCTCGCCCGGCGCCGCCATCGGCATCGGCCTGGCCACGCTGGTCGTCGGCTGGCTGGTCTATGACGTGCTCTGCCGCGTGCTGCTGCGCCGCAACCTGCTGCTTTTCGCGGCGCTCTATTTCATTTTCGTGGTCGCCGTTGCCTGGGGGCTGACGCAGCTGCTCTCCGGCCGCGCCGCCTTCCTGCACATCGGCGCGATGATCGCCACGACGATGAGCGCCAACGTCTTCTTCTGGATCATTCCCGGCCAGAAGAAAACCATCGCCATGATGCAGCGCGGCGAAACGCCGGACCCGATCCACGGCCTGCGGGCGAAACAGCGCAGCGTGCACAACAACTACCTGACGCTGCCGGTGCTGTTCTGCATGATCTCCAACCACTACGCCTTCACCTACAACCACCCGCAGGCCTGGCTGGTGCTGGCGCTGATCCTGCTCGCCGCGGTGCTGATCCGCCACTTCTTCAACCTGCGCCACAAGGGCGTCTTTGCCTGGCAGTATCCGGCGGCAGGTGGCGCCCTGCTGCTCGGCGTCTTCGTCTGGCTAGCCCCGGCGCCGCTCGCCGTTTCCGCCAACGGCGCGCCCAGCGTGGCGGAAATTCAACCCGTGCTCACCGCCCGCTGCGTCGCCTGCCACTCGGCCACGCCAACGCTGATACCGGCAGCGCCGGCCGGCGTCGTCCTTGACACCCCGGCGCAAATCCGCGCCCTCGGCCCGCGCATCCTGGCGCAGACGGTACAGTTGAAAGCGATGCCGCTCGGCAACGTCACCGCGATGACCGACTCCGAGCGCCAGCAGATCGCCGCCTGGGCTGGCGGCGGTTATCGCTGATCAGGCCTTGTCGAGCTTCTTCTTGATCGGCGCGACGAACTGGTAGTCGATGTCCCAGGGGAAGTAGATCCACTTGTCCTGGGCAAACTGCTTGACGCACAGATCGACCACCTCCAGCCCCTGCGGCTTGGCGTAGATCGTCGCGAAGAAGGCCTTGGGCAGCAGCTTGCGGATGACGCGCGCGGTGTTGCCGGTATCGACCAGATCGTCGATCAGCAGATAGCCCTCGCCATCGCCTTCCACCCCCTTGAGTATCCTCACTTCCTTGCGCATGGTCTGCGCGCTGTCGTCGTCGGCGGCTTCATAACTGGAAGCGCAGATCGTATCGACCAGCCGGATTTCCAGCTCCCGCGCCACCAGCGCCGCCGGAATCAACCCGCCCCGGGCAATCGCAATGATCCCCTTGAACGGCCCCTTCTCGACCAGTTGATGGCA
Organism: Azonexus sp.; assembly: GCF_041909095.1. Classification (GTDB taxonomy): domain Bacteria; phylum Pseudomonadota; class Gammaproteobacteria; order Burkholderiales; family Rhodocyclaceae; genus Azonexus. Next base: position 7,886 of record NZ_JAYREB010000008.1, read on the forward strand.
GAGCAACCGGGTATCCCGATGCAGCTCCGGCCAGGAAATCACGATGTCGTCACGGTAGGGGCTGGCGGGGGCGTTTTCCATGGTGCGGTCCTGAGTTGGGGAAAGGGGGGATTATAGGGGAGCGGCGGGATTACCCGATCACTGCCCGGTTTGACGATACGCAGCCATCTGACCGACATGCTCAAGGCCAAGGATGGAGACATCTTCATCTCCGACTGGCTGCGCAACCGCAATACCGTGGAGTTCCTGGGCATCTGGGAGCAAGTGCACAACCCCGCTTTTAATTATGGCGGATTTGCCGCAATTGAAAGACAGGCCGGGCTCAACATCCACCAGAAGCTGGCACAGGCCGAACAGCTGGCGCTGCTAAACCAGACCGCAATCCAGCAAATGAAACTGCTGCTGGCAGATGCGAGCATCCGGCGATTGGAAGGAAAGCAGCAATGAATGTAGCGGCGGAAGCCTTGAGCCCTTGGCCAGCTTCAGCTTGCACAGGCGCAATCTGAATGTACTGACCTGCATCGCCACCTTCTCGGAGAACACGGCTTCTGAGAACAATGGACCACAAACAAAACCGTGGTCTGTCCCCTATCATCGCAGATGGATGACAATTACCGTTTATTCCCACCAGAATGATGGACTAGAGACCTTCCTTGCGGATACCGATTTGGTGAAGCGACTGGACGAACGACTCATCAATAATTACTTCCCCAGTAGTTGATGCTGCTTGATTAAGGCCTACTGTCCGATACTTGACGACTTTCCCGCCAAGCATTTCTTTGATTATCGATTTTGCTTTGTCGCCGGTAGCGGCAGTATACGGAGACATTATTTTGGCGGCATTGGCCATAGCTTGAGCCGTCGCTTGCTCAACCTGCTCTGTCATTCCAGGTGCCACCATCGGAGTTTTTGGAAGACTAGGGACTAGGAATAGGGGGGTCTCTTCCGGGCCGATTGTCCATGCCTTGTTGTTATCTACCCGGATTTGGACCGTTCCCGTTGGAATCCGGTGACGTCCTCCTGATCGAAGACCAACATAAATTTCCCCGTTATGCATCCCAACAAACGGGTAATAGTTGAAAGACTTGGTGACGAGTAGGCTGGTGTTTTTCCACTCGCCAACAGTTACCATCTTGGTGACTTCGTCTGTGAACTGATCTTGGCTTTCGACTGCTTTCCATACGGAGCCGGGGCCGCTTGCGCAGCCCACAAGCACCGCGACAGCGATTGAAATTACAAGTAGCTTTGCCATCAGTCATTCCTCGTCAAAAGGGCTGGTGAAAAATTTTGCTCATGCCAGAGTAAAAAATAGCTGGAGCATACATGCGGGCGCTCCTGTCGTCTGCGCCAATGGTGAATGGATAGCCATGGCCACTAGCAGATGTAGGCCGTAGAGACCGATCTGCAATTTTAAAAATGCCAAATACGCTACCCACTGAATGGCTCGAACGTCGTGCCGCACCTGAGACAACGAAACGTGTTTCGCCACTTCTTGCCATCTTCGGCATTCAGAAAATCGTCGCTTGCCCCATAAAGCAGGGCGATTGGCAAAATGACAGCAGGAGCTAACCAAAGTGGCCATTCGAAAATGACAGTCACCACTATGAGCGGCCAGCCAATATACGACCAGTTTATTTTTCCTGGAGGTGCGGCATTAGTCGCCAATAGGCTTGCCCAGTGACTTCGAGTTGTGGATTGACCCAGACCCAAAGCACCGGAAATACTCCAAATCGAATTGCGGGTTGATGTGCCAAGCCGCTGCCCCGATTCGTAAATGATGGCAAGTGATTTGGTATTTCGCGATCCACATACCGGGCAATTGCAGTCTATCGGCATCGTCTTCTCCCTTTGAGGGTGCCGCGGAGAACGGCAGAAAACAACATGAATAAAATAACCGCACCCAAGATGGCCAATAGCAGATATGCCTTGAGCAACCAGCCACCCGCCTCAACAAAACATTTACCGGAACCTGCCAAGCGGTCAGACCAACCAAACTGCGATTTCGCTTCCGCAGCTACCACTAAATCGCTGTTGTAGTTGGCACCAGTTCTTTGGTGAAATGTCATGGCGTTTGCCGATCTAGGCTTCAACCTTGCGAAAAATCAGTGCGGCAATCACATCGCTCCGATCAACAGACGCTGCCTCATTCTCGAAATCCGCCGGGTTTCTGGACAATCGAACTAGCTCAAAGACCCCTTGATAGGCCCACTGATTGGTGCCTTGTTTAAGGAATACAGGTATTGATCCGCCCTGAGCCTCTAGCCTTTCGGCCCTTGTTATGATTCGCGGGCCGTGCCCAACCAGAACCTTTTCCGGGGCGCCGGGATTCATGGTTTTTGTGAAACAACCACAAAGAACTGTCTGCTTGCTTTGCGGAAGATAGGTGCCGCTCTTGGTATCACCTCCAAACAGTTTGCAGATGAAATCGTGGGTATAAATGTTCCCGATCTCAAGATTGTTCAGTGCATCCATGTTGTTCTCCCTCAAGATTTTGTTTTGCGACAACCAAACCGTTACATCGCTCTTTTCCCATATCTGACCACAAGCTAGATCAGCTATCGGCTTTGGAAACGATGGGTCCCGAGTAACCCAATTGTTGACGGCGGCCCTGCTTACCGATGCAAGTGCTGCTATTTCACTGATACCAACCAATTCCATACTCAATCTCATCTGTGAACCAAGTACACACATACTTTAAACAAGTCTGTGATCTATGTAAACACGTATTTTAGCTTTCCAGCCGATACCTCTGCTCTGCAACACCAGCCAGTTCAGTCTTGGCCTTGAAAATAACAGGGGACAGACCACGGTTTCTGGGAACGTCCATTTTGTGCGCCCGCACGACCGCCTGATTGCTCTTCTCTCTCCCGAGATCGCCGACCATCTCCCCATCGATCCCTCTTATTTTTTGCGCGCAGTGTGCAAACATAGAACATCAACGTCCCATGTTTGCCGGAACGGAAGGAGGTCAGAATGTCGAGGATGAGCACAAAGGAAAGGATACTGTCGAGCATTCGTCGCTCGAAGGACTCTGCTTTCTTGCGGAAGGATTTCGACCGCTTCGGCGAATACAGGCAGGTTAGTCGCGCGATCAGCGAGCTCGTTGCCGAGGGCGTTCTGCTGCGCGTCGGCTATGGGACATATGTGAAAACCAGACCCTCCTCACTGTCAGGAAAACCCGTTCCAGCCGACACCTTGCTGAACGTCACTTTCGAGGTCATGAGGAAGCTGGGCGTCAAGGCTGACGTCGGGCGCGATGCGAAAGCCCTGCGCGAAGGACGCAGCACCCAGGTCCCGATGCTTCCTGTCGTGAACGTGGGGAAGGCCCGGGTGTCGAGAAAGATTTCCTACGGCGAAAAGACGGTGGTCTATGAAAAGAGTCGGTGAGGAAACCCGCCTCCGCATCATGGACACGATCTCGGAACGGGGGCACGGGATCGCAGAGTTCGCCCTGGAGAAGGATTTCATCGTGTTCGACGTCCTTGCCGCCGTCTCTACTCTGAGCCAGCCACTACGGCCTTGACGAAGCCGACGCGTAGCGCCTCCGATTCAGAGCAAACCAAAAACCCACCCAATTACACCCATTCAGATGCTGCGCGACCTCCAAAAAACGGGGAACGCTTATCCATATTCGCCCGTCTCGCTCGCAACAGCCCGAACATCAGGCAAATGCGCGAAACATGGCCACCCATAACCTCAGGCAACCTCTGTCAGCGATAGATGAGGCGAGCTAAGGCCCGCGCCGCACTTCCCTGACCAACTCCGAACTGGCGATCTCGTCCAGGGGGCGGAAGGCTGAGGCTAGCTGGTTGATCAGCAGGCCGGGGGCGCCGAAGGTCTCGAAGACGGTTTTCCATTGCCGGACTTCGCCCCAGACGCGGCGGATGATGGCGATGGCTGCGGCGCGGTCGGCCAGGAAGGCGGTGGCGTGGCTGAGCGCGTTGTCGAGGGTGGCGGCCTTGCCTGCGGCGCCGATGTGCAGATGGAGGCGTCGTTCGAACGCCAGCCCGGGGCGGGGAACGACGTCGTACAGCGGGCTCAGTTGCCAGCCGCCGAGGCGCGGGTCGCGGATGAAGCCGTGGTTGCGCAAGTGGTCGTCGTCGTTGCTGACGAAGATGTTGAAGACCATGCGGGCGAAGAGTTCTTCATTGTCGCGGGCGATGCGCTCGGGGTGCACGTAGCGACGGATGGCGCGCGCCAGGTCGCCATAGCTTTTGTCGGGGGATTCGTATTCCGAGCAGCCAACCAAGGTCAGCCCGCTGACGAATGGCAGGCGTGACTCGATCAACTGCCTGCCGGGACGGGTATCGTGCAGCGGGCCGGCAGCCGGGTACTGGCCGGCCGGCGCCCAGAAACGGTCGAAGCGGCGAATGAGCATGACCGAGCGCTGGCCGATGTCGCAGTGGCGGACCTCGGGCACGGTCAGGCCGCAATTGCGCGCCAGTTCCAGCGTGCAGGCTTCGGCGCGGGCGACGTCGAAGGTATCGTTGCGGGCGGGGAACTTGGCGAGCCACAGGCCGCCTTCGTCGTCGCGGACGGTGGCCTTCGGCCGGGCGCCGCCGGCAGATGAACCGGCGCCGAGGATGTCCATCAACTGGGCCGGAACGGGCAACCCGGCCTCGACGGCTTCGGCGGCCTGCAGCAGATATTCCAGCGAGCGCAAGTCACTGGCGGACGGACGCGGCGGCGTATCCAGCGCTGCGCGAACATCCAGCGCGCCGACACGGTCGCCCCCGGCTTCCAGCAGATAGTCGGCTTCCGCCAGGGTATTGGCCGGCACCCTGCGCCGGGCCTCGATGACGCGCCGGCCCCAGGCATCGGGCGCGGCGTCGCGCAGACCACCGAACTCCGGCAGGGCATTGACGGGATAGAGGAGCTGACCGCGCACGGCAGCGCGGTCGGCCAGGCTCAGGCTGACGAGGTCCAGCTCGAAGCTGTCCGGCCGCTCCAGATAGCGGGTGCCATAGGCGAAGGCCGAGGCAAGCTCACGCGCCGCCGGGTTGGGGCTGGGCGTTTCGGTGAGCGTCAACCGGCCAGCCGGAACGAAGCGGTTTTCAGTGCCGGCCAGGTAGGCGAAAACGATGAGGTCGCGGACGCTCGCCATCAGAAGTCGAGATCCTTGAGTTCGGCCGCGCTCAGCGGCCGGGCGCGGCGGCTGGTTTCGCGGGCGGCAAGCGCGCGCAGCGCGGGGTCTTCCTCCTGCAGCAGGGTAAGGAGGCTGAGCCCCGGGGCGACGGCCTCAAGGTAGCGCAGGACCTGGGCCAGGGTACGCCCCGGGTCGCCTTTCTCGATCAGGGCGGCGGTAGACCGCGAGAGGCCGGCGCGCGCCGCCGCATCCGCCTGGCGAATCCGGCGCGCCAGACGCAGCCGGGCGAGCTTCTCGCCGATGGACCTGGCTTCGGCGGCTTGCGCTGGGGTCATCAAGGGGATTTCGTCGCGCTTCATGTCCGGAATTCTGGTCATTAAATAGATAATGCCTGTGATTACGGACAAACTACTGCGCAACGCATCTTGAGTCAAGCGAGATGTCCGCAATCCTGGACATTAAACGCTTAATGCCTGCGATTACGGACACTGACCGCTTGTTCCCGGCTTACCGGCTTCCCATGCCCTTGTGATTGGAAGCACCCACTGTATTCGGCCGGCTTGATAGTGTTCATGGGATTTCCATTCTGGGAAAAGGCGGGGGTTTCGGGTAGTGTTGCACCCAGCCCAGTCGACAAATTGCTTGCGCTTTTGGTGCGCCATCGACCCGGACTGCAGAAGACGAATTCCACCGAGCCAGCCAAGAAGTGCCGCACATGAACCAGACCGCCCCCTACCCGCGCGACCTTGCCGGCTACGGCCGCAAGCCGCCGCACGCCCAATGGCCGGGCCAGGCCCGCATCGCCGTCCAGTTCGTCCTCAACTACGAGGAAGGCGGCGAGAACTGCGTCCTGCACGGCGACGCCGGCTCCGAGCAGTTTCTCTCCGAGATGTTCAACCCGGCCAGCTACCCGGACCGCCACCTGTCGATGGAGTCGATCTACGAATACGGCTCGCGGGCCGGCGTCTGGCGCATCCTCAAGGAATTCGAGAAACGCGGCCTGCCGCTCACCGTGTTCGGCGTCGGCATGGCGCTGCAGCGCAGCCCGGAAGTCACCGCCGCCTTCGTCGAACTCGGCCACGAGATCGCCTGCCACGGCTGGCGCTGGATTCACTACCAGACGATGGACGAAGCGACCGAGCGCGAGCACCTGCGCCTGGCGCTGGAAGTCATCGAGCAGATGACCGGCACGCGCCCGCTCGGCTGGTACACCGGCCGCGATTCGCCGAACACCCGCCGCCTGGTCGCCGATGACGGACGCCTCCTCTACGACAGCGACTACTACGGCGACGACCTGCCGTTCTGGACTGAAGTCACGAAGACCGACGGCAGCACGGTGCCGCACCTGATCGTGCCGTACACGCTCGACACCAACGACATGCGCTTCTGCCTGCCGCAGGGCTTCAGCCACGGCGATCCGTTCTTCCAGTACCTGAAGGACAGCTTCGACGTGCTCTACGCCGAAGGCGACGAAGCGCCGAAGATGCTCTCGATCGGCATGCACTGCCGCCTGCTCGGCCGGCCCGGCCGTTTCCTCGCGCTGCAGCGCTTCCTCGATTACATCGAACGGCACGACCGCGTCTGGGTCTGCCGTCGCCTCGACATCGCCCGCCACTGGCAGGCGACCCACCCCTACCGCCAGGACGATAAAAAATGATCCACGCCGCCCCCATCGTTTCCGCCGCTGCCGACCTGCCCGACTGGGCCAAGCGCTCGGTCAACCTCGCCGACACCCGCATCGGCGCCCGCGCGCTGTTCGCCACCGACGAGTTCTTCGCCCCGCTCGAACGCATGCTCAACCCCGAGCCGGCGGTTTTCGTGCCCGGCAAATACGACGCCAACGGCAAGTGGATGGACGGCTGGGAAACCCGCCGCAAGCGCACCACCGGCTACGACTGGAGCCTGGTCAAGCTCGGCCGGCGCGGCATCCTGCGCGGCTTCGACGTCGACACCAGCCACTTCACCGGCAACTTCGCGCCGGCCGTCTCGATCGACGCCACCGACTGCGACTCGGACGACCCCGACGTGCTGGCCCAGGCCCGCTGGACGCGCATCCTGCCGTCGACCACGCTGAGCGGCAACAGCCACCACCTGCTCGCCGTCGACAGCGCCGACACCTGGAGCCACCTGCGCATCAACATGTACCCGGACGGCGGCATCGCCCGCCTGCGCGCCTACGGCCAGCCGGTCGGCGTCTTCGACGCGAATGAGCCGGACCGCATCTACGACCTCGTCGCCCTGGAAAACGGCGGCCGCGCGGTAGCCTGGAACGACGCCCACTTCGGCTCGGCGGCCAACCTGATCGCACCGGGCCGCGGCATCAACATGGGCGACGGCTGGGAAACCCGCCGCCGCCGCGAACCGGGCAATGACTGGTGCATCCTGCAACTGGGCGCGTCCGGCATCATCGAGCGGATCGAAGTCGACACCGCCCACTTCAAGGGCAACTTCCCCGACCGCTGCTCGATCCAGGCGGCGCGCATGGACGGCGGCACCGACCAGTCGGTGATCACGCAAAGCATGTTCTGGCCGGTGCTGCTCGGCGAACAGAAACTGTCGATGGACGCCATCCACAGCTTCGACGGCCTCGCCGACCTCGGCCCGGTGACCCACGTGCGCCTGAACATCATCCCGGACGGCGGCGTCTCGCGGCTGCGCCTGTGGGGCAAGGTGGCGCGGTGAAAATCCTTCTTCCGGAACTGTTGACCGCAAGCGCCTTCGCCCCTTTCGGCGAGGTCATCGCGATCGCCGCCGCTCAGCGGCGCTTTTCCATCAACGGCGGCAACACCGAGCGTTACCACGACCTCGCCGAGCTGGTGCCCGGCCCGGACGGCAAGCTGATCGTCAGCCTCTTCCGTGGCCAGCCGCGCGCCCTGCCCTTCGCCATCGAAATGCTGGAACGCCACCCGCTCGGCTCGCAGGCCTTCATGCCGCTCGGCGACCAGCCCTACCTGGTGGTCGTCGCACCGCCCGGTCCACCGCCCGGCCCGGACGACCTGCGCGCCTTCCTGGCGCAACCCGGCGAGGGCGTCAACTACGCCCCCGGCACCTGGCACCATCCGCTGCTGGCGCTGAACGAGGTTAGCGACTTCCTCGTCATCGATCGCAGTGGGCCGGGCAACAATTGCGAGGAAACGGCGATCGTGCCGGCGGTGCAGCTAAGGCTGCCGGCCACGGACGCCTGACAATCGCTCAGGGGCGCTTGCCGCAATCGCTGTGCAGCCAGCGGGCCTCGGTGCTCGCCTGCATGCGCCCCTCGGCGGACTGCATTTCCATGCGCGAGCTGAAATGCTCCCGGCTGTGGATGGTGCTGACGAAGCTGCCCTGGGATTTCGGGTTGCGGCAACTGACCTCGCCACGAATCGTGTTGCCGGTACGCTGCACCTTGGAATAGCTGCAGTCGTCTTCCTGGCGTCCCGAGTAGATCGCGTTGCGCGCCGCTTCTTCCGGCGTGATGCAGACCCGGATATTGCCGTTGCCAGCAATGCCGACCCCGGACGCCGCCATCTGCTGCTCCAGCATCCGGCGTTGTTCTGGCGGCAGATTCTTCAACTGCGCCTGCATTTCCGCCATCTGCGCCGCCATGTCCGGCGCCCCCGGGGTAGTGCTCGAGGACTTGAATTCCCACAAACCCGGCCGGATTTCCTGCGCCTGTGCGGCCAGGGGAAAAACAAGGCAAAGCGACAACAGGAGGATTTTCTTCACGATGGGTTTCCTTTATCGGGAGGGTTCCGGGCGCCCGGCAAAAGCCGGGCCGGAAACATTGCAGCACCAAACCGCTGGCATGGGCAAGCCTGGCGGAGCAGGCCCGCTCAGACGTGTCGCGTCGCCAGCCAGTGCAGCAGCGTGGTGTACAGCCGCTCGGGGTCGATCGGCTTGGCGATGTGGTCGTTCATGCCGGCATCGAGACAGATCTGGCGATCCTCGTCGAAGGCGTTGGCGGTCATCGCCAGAATCGGCGTGACCACGTTGAGGCCGCCGCTGCGGATCGCCCGCGTCGCATCGAGGCCGTTCAGGTTAGGCATCTGCATGTCCATCAGGATCAGGTCGTAGCGTTTCTCGCTGGCCAGCGCCACCGCCTTCTCCCCGTCTTCCGCCAGGTCGACCGTCAGGCCGACGTCGCCGAGCAGGCCGAGCGACACTTCCTGGTTGATCGGCTCGTCCTCGGCCAGCAGGACGCGTACACCGGCGTAGTCCTGTCGCAGACGGGCTTCGGCGGAAAACACCTCGGCGCCCGGGGCAGCTTCATCTGCCGCCGCGCCGGCCTTTTCCAGCCGGACCGTGAACCAGAAGCGACTGCCCTGACCAAGTGCGCTTTCGACGCCGATTTCGCCGCCCATCATCTTCACCAGGCGCCGGCTGATCGCCAGCCCGAGGCCGGTACCGCCGTATTTGCGGGTCATCGAGCCATCGGTCTGCTCGAAGGCGGTGAAAATACGCTTCTGGTCTTCGGCCGCGATGCCGATGCCGGTGTCTACGATCTCCCAGTGCAGCAGCAGTTCATTCGGGGTTTCCTCAACAAGCCGGCTGCGCAGGACAATCGAACCCTGCTGGGTGAACTTGAGCGCGTTGGCCGTCAGATTGATCAGCACCTGCCCCAGGCGCACCGGATCGCCGACCACGGAGCGTCCGGCAAGGCCCGGCGCCAGTTCGACATCGAGACGCAGCCCCTTTTCCGCCACTTTCTGGCCGATCAGGCTCAACAGGTTTTCCACCGGCTCACCGAGCCGGAAGCGGGTACGTTCCAGGATCAGGCGCTCGGCCTCGATCTTCGAGATGTCGAGGATGTCGTTGATGACGTGCAGCAGATGGCGCGACGCCGAGTCGATCTTCTCCAGCTGGTCGCGAAGCTTGGCGTCCTCGGCGTGGCGCAGGGCGATCGCCGTCATGCCCATGATGGCGTTCATCGGCGTGCGCAGCTCGTGGCTCATGTTGGCCAGGAAGGTGCTCTTGGCCCGGCTTGCCGCCTCGGCGATGTCCCTGGCGACTTCGAGTTCGGCGGTGCGCGCCTTGACCAGCGATTCCAGGTGATGGCGATGGGCGTCCAGCTCGGCTGCCGAACGCTTGCGCTCGCTGATGTCGACGTGGGTGCCGACCAGGCGCAGCGGCTTCCCGTCGGCACCGCGCTGGAGAAAGGCGCGGGAGCGGATGTCCACCCACTCACCGTCCTTGTGGCGCATACGGAATTCGATGTCGAAGACCCGGGCCCGGCCGCTCAGCAAGTCGTCGATCAGGCGCATCGTGCGCTCCCTGCCTTCTGGATCGGTCAGTCTTTCCCAGGTGGCGAATTCGTCCGGCAGTTCATGTTCGCCGTAGCCCAGCATCGACTTCCAGCGCGGCGAGAAATAGACCTCGCCACTCACCAGGTTCCAGTCCCAGATGCCGTCGTTGGCGCCCTGCAGGGCCAGCGCCATGCGCTCCTCGCTGCGCGCCAGCGCTGCACGCGATGCACTGAGTTCGGCCAGGGTTTCCCGCACCCGGGCGATCATCGAGTTGGTGCCGCGCTGCAGTTCGCCCAGCTCGTCCTCGCTGGTGACTGGAATGCGCTCGTCGAGCGCCCCCTCCTCGACCCGCTTGAGGACGGCCAGCGTGGCACTGACCCGGCAACCGATGAAGCGCTGGGCAACGACGATCAGCACGGCCGAACTGAGGACGATGAAGAACAGGGAACCGACAACGCCCCACAGGATGATCGACTGCTTGCGCGCCGATAGCGCCTCGGTACTGACCGCGATGACCGCCGTGTACAGCGGAGCGCTGGCGGATTCCCCGCGCAGGCGCTGGACGCTGGTCAGACGGTCGCCGACGGCGATCCACTGCTCGTCCGGCGCATCGGCGGCCAGCCAGCGCGGATCGATCCCCGGCAACGCGGCGGCGTCCTGGCCGAGCAAGGCGCTGTCGGTAGCCACGATGACACGGCCGTTGCCACCGACGGCCAGGCCCTCCAGATAAGGCGCGCCGACCAGGTCGGCGATCAGGCGTTCCTGCGACAGCGAACTGATCGGCAGGCTTTCGCTTGCCAGCATGTGGCCGACGTTACGCAGGCCGGCGATCATCCTTTCGTCGAGGGCGCTGCTGAAACGGCTGACGTAGAAGCCGCCGAGAATGCCGAAGACGACGATTTCAACGAGTACCACCAGTAAAGCGATGCGGCCGATCAGGCCAGATTTCCCGGTCATGGATCAGGGTGAATAGCGTGGTGTATCGGCCAGGGATTCCAGCCGGGTGTTGTTTTCGGGCGCATGCCGCGCCTGTTCCGGAGTGACGCGGCCGACGATCTCGATGCCGCGCTCGGGGTGTGCAGGGTCAGGCTTCCAGCGCGCGATGTAGATGGTCTGCTGCAGATGATGGCTGACCGGGTCCATGTAGGCGGCATCGTGCTGCATTCGCACCTGCGGTTCGGCGCGGTATTGCTCCAGTTGCGCGATGACCGCGTGGTTGTCGGTGCTGCCGGCTTTGACGATGGCTTCGAGCAGGGCCCGAGTGGCCAGATAGGCGGCGTGCGTGACATCGCCCGGCCAGTCGAGGCGGGTGTGGCCGTAACGCTTGCGGTAGCGTTCGACGAAGGCCTGGCTGCCCGGCGTGTCGAGATTCCAGGCCCAGGTGGTGCCGAACAGCGGACGTGGCGTGCCCGGCGCCGGATAAAGCTCTTCCCAGTCCACTTCGCCGACGATCCAGAACTGGCGTTCGAGCACCTTGGGATCGATCCGGGAAAACAGCTTGATCTGGTTGTCGCCGCTGATCACCAGGGTAACCACATCGGCTGGAATCGCCGCCACCTGCTTCAACACCTCGGTGGGGTCGGTCAGGTTCTCCGGTGCCAGCACCTCGCCGACCAACTGCCCACCATACTCGGCGATGTAGGGCCGCATCGCCTGGGCATTGCTGTGACCGGCCGCGTTATCCTCGGTCAGTTGCAGGACGCGCTTCGATTTGCGGTCCTTGAGCGCGTACTTGAGCAGGGCACGGTTGAAATTGGCGCCGCTGGCATCGAACACGAACTTGCTGCGGTGCGCGTTTTCCAGGGACTCGGAAGGCGCCGAGGAATTGGTGTTGATGAAGATCACGCCGTATTTCTGCGCCACCGCCGACATGCTCGCCGCGACGTTGGAGGCGATCGCCCCGACCATGAAGCCGACCTTGTTGCGGGTGATCAGTTCTTCCGCCACTGCGGCCGCCTGCTTGCCGTCCATCGTCGGATTACGCGAAATCAGGACGATTTCCCGGCCCAGCACGCCGCCCTGCCGGTTGAAATCCTCGATCGCCATCTCGGCGCCGCGCCGATCCGCTTCGGCATGCAGGGCAAAGCGGCCGGTGGTCGGCGCGACATGGGCGATCAGGATCGGCGGCAACGGCCCGGCCGCGGCGGGGGCGCTCAGGAACAGCGCCAACGCCAGAATGCCAAATGGTTTTTTTATCCGCATTTGCGATTCGCTCCCTGATTCCAGCGTGTTTTTCTGAATCATACTCCGCTATCCGGCCAAGGAGCGACGCAGGCCGCCGCTGCGATTGCCGGGGCGAGCGGAAAGGCGCCTGGCCGCATGGGGGCCGGCTGTCACCGGACGCCGCGAACAAAACCCGTTCGTCATTGGCGCGCAATCAGGCGCTACCGGGCAGGCCTGAATCCGCCACGCCGCCAGGCAGCACCGCACAGCCGACGCCGCAGCAGAACCTCCTGCGCACAAGGTCCGGCAAAACAGCATCGTGCGCGCTTGCGGCGGATGGCTTCGCCTCAGGGCATCCAGAAGCGGGCGTCGGCGCTGCCGCTGACCGCCGGTTCGGCGCCGTCATCGACGACGAAGACGATGCGGTGGGCGCCGGCCGCCAGACTGCCGGGTTCGGCGCGGACGACGACGGTGGCGGCGCCGCTTTCGCCGCCCGGCACGTTGAGCGCGGTGTCGCCGGCGACGGCCAGCGGGGCCTCGCCGCTGACTGCGATGCGCAGCCGGCGGGCATCGTCGCCAGTGTTGAGGATTTGCAGCCGGTAGATGTTTTCGATGGCGCCGTCGTCGGCCTCGCGGGCCAGCGTGTTGCGGTCCTTCTCGACGTTGATGCGCAACGGCGGCCGGTGCGCCAGCGACCAGGCCATGGCCAGCGTCAGCCCGACCAGCAGCGTCGCGTAGATCAGCACGCGCGGGCGCAGCGCCCGGCGCAGCACGCGGGCCAGGGTGAGGCGCTGGGCGATGGCGTTCTCCGTCGAATAGCGGATCAGCCCGCGCGGGTAGTTCATCTTGTCCATCACCTGGTCGCAGGCGTCGATGCAGGCGGCGCAGCCGATGCATTCGTTCTGCAGGCCGTCGCGGATGTCGATGCCGGTCGGGCAGACCTGTACGCAGATGCCGCAATCGACGCAGTCGCCCAGACCGAGCGCCTTGGGGTCGGCGCCCTTGGGGCGGGCGCCGCGGGCGTCGCCGCGCTGGTTGTCGTAGGCGATGATCAGCGTGTCGGGGTCGAGCATGACGAACTGGAAGCGGGCATACGGACAGATCTGCCGGCACATCTGTTCACGCAGGAAACCGGCGTTGCCGTAGGTAGCGAAGGCGTAGAAGACGACCCAGAAGCTCGCCCACGGCCCGGCGGAAAAACTCGCCAGCTGGCCGACCAGCTCGCGGATCGGCACGAAGTAGCCGACGAAGGTGATGCCGGTCCACAATGCGAACAGCCCCCAGGCCAGGTGCTTGCCGCCCTTGATCGCCAACTTGCGGGCGCGCCACGGCTGGGCGTCGAGCTTGATGCGGCGGGCACGGTCGCCCTCGATCAGCTTCTCCAGCCAGAGGAAGATTTCCGTGTAGACCGTCTGCGGGCAACTGTAGCCGCACCACAGGCGGCCGGCGACGGCGGTGAACAGGAACAGCGCCAGCGCGCCGACGATCATCAGGATCACCAGGTAGATCGTGTCCTGCGGCCACAGCACCAGGCCGAAGAGGTGGAACTTGCGGGCGTCGAGATCGAACAGCACCGCCTGCCGGCCGTCCCAGGGCAGCCAGCAGGTGCCGTAGAAAACCGCCTGCGTCAGCCAGACGAAGAACCAGCGCCAGCGGGTAAACGGTCCGTCCACCGAACGCGGGTAGACCTTGGCCTCGGGATCGCCGGCCGGGCGGATGTCGATGACTTTTCTCGGGGTGGGGTGGGCCATTTCTGCGCTGCCTGAAAACTCCCCGCCAGACGAGGAAATCATAAGTGGAATTTAAAATTCCACTTTATGGTAACGGCTCCCCTCCCTATAATCAACATCAAAAATTCCCCTTATGGAGCCGGCATGCGACTCAGCACCTTTTCCGACTACAGCCTGCGCGTCCTGCTCTACTTGGGCGAGCGCCCGAGCGGGCTGATCAGCATCGGCGAGATCGCCGCCTGGCACGAGATATCGGAAAGCCACCTGATGAAGGTCGTCCTCCACCTCGGCCGCTGCGGCTACGTGCAGACGGTGCGCGGCAAGGGCGGCGGCCTGCGCCTGGCGCGCCCGCCGGCCGACATCGGCCTGGGCGAGGTGCTGCGCCAGACCGAAACCGACTTCGCGATGGCCGACTGCTTCGGCACCACCTACCCCTGCCGCATCGACGGCATCTGCCGGGTCAAGGGCGTACTGCGCGAAGCCCTGCAGGCGATGTTCCTGGTCCTCGACAGCTACACGCTCGCCAACCTGCTGGCCGACCCCGACGTCCTGCCCCTCGCCGAGGAGAGTCGCCATGCGTGAATTCTCGCCGCCGGTCAGCAACGAACTCGCCATCGACGCCGACCACGAACCGGAGCTGTCGGATGCCGACATCCTCGACGCCATGCAGCAACTGCCCGGCTATATCGACATCGGCACCGAAGACTTCCGGCTGATCTACCACCTCGCCTGGCGCCACGCCGTCGAGCGCCTGCGCCAGCGCCAGGCGGGCCGGGACGACGCGGCGTGACTCCGCCGGAAAACCGCCTGCGCGCCTACTTCCGCAAGTGGCGGGGCACTACCGCCGGTAGTCCGCCACGCGTCAACAACAGCGAAATCCTCTGGTCCTGGCTCGGCGCCTTCGCCGGCATCGGCCTGCTCGCCTGGCTCGGCCAGTACAGTTTCAGCGCCTACAGCCTGCACCTGCTGATCGGCTCCTTCGGCGCCTCCGCCGTCCTCCTCTTCGGCGCCCCGCGCAGCCCGCTCGCCCAGCCACGCAACCTGCTCGGCGGCCACGCCCTGTCCGCCGCCGTCGGCGTCGTCTGCTGGCAACTGCTGCACGGCCAGCCGGTGCTCGCCCAGGCCCTCGCCGTCGCCACCGCCATCGCCCTGATGCACCTCACGCGCTGCCTGCATCCCCCGGGCGGCGCCACCGCCCTGATCGCCACCCTGGGCAGCGCCGAGATCGAACGCCTTGGCTACTGGTACATCCTCTGGCCCGCCACCACCGGCCCCCTGCTCTTGCTGGCCGTCGCCCTGGTCGTCAACAACCTGCCGACGTCACGGCGGTATCCGCTGGTGTGGTGGTAAGTGCGAGGTTCGGCCATAACGGCCATTGGGTTAAACGCACCAAATCGGGCGGCAATCCACCGCTTACCGACCGCCCAGCCTCATGAGGTAGCGACAGGCAACTTTCCATATTTGACGATCAAGCGGCAGACAGCACGAATAGCAGGGCAATTTAGATTTTCATGTCCGCGTGATCAACCTTCCGTCCACCTTCGAGAGTCGGACTTGTTCAAAAGCAACTGAATCCAGCCTCTGTTAGACTGATAACGATTTTGAACGACTTTGAGGCTTTGCTCTGAGCGCCAATGCCATGAATTCCGAACCGTGGGTCACAGCCATCGATGTCGCCCGCCATCTGGGCGTCGTAAAAGACACCGTCTATCGCTGGCGCGAGCGCAAAGGTTTGCCCGCACACAAGATCGGCCGGCTGTGGAAATTCCAGCTATCCGAGGTTGATGAATGGGTGCGTACCGGTGGTGCGGATGAAGATTCAGGCAATCCCGTGCAGCAAGAACCATCAGGGAGATCAACCCGATGATTTTCAGCGAAGACTCACGGGTGAAGATTCCGTGCATCCTGCATCTGGTCCGGCTTGGCTACCGTTACCTCTCGCTCAAGAATGCCGTCTGGGACGAAGAAACCAATATCTTCCCCGCGCTGTTCAACGAAGCCATTGCCCGCATCAACCCTGATTTGAGTACGGAAGACGTTACCCGACTGCTGGCTGACGTCAAACTCCTGCTGGACAACGAAGACCTCGGCAACGCCTTCTATGACCGGCTTGGCGAGCGTTCTGGCGTCCGCCTGATCGACTTCGAGAACTTCGACAACAACAGCTTTCACGTCGTTACCGAACTGACCTGCAAGAACGGCGACGATGAATTCCGGCCCGACATCACCTTGCTCATCAACGGCATGCCGCTGGCCTTTATCGAGGTCAAGAAGCCCAACAATCGCGAAGGCGTACTGGCCGAGCGTAACCGCATCATCACGCGCAGCCGCAATCCAAAATTCCGGCGCTTCATCAATATCACGCAGTTGATGGTCTTCTCCAACAACATGGAGTACGACGACGGCTCACCGCAAGCCATTGAAGGCGCGTTTTACGCCAGCCCATCCTACGACTCGCCCGTCTTCAACTATTTCCGCGAAGAAGAAACGCTCGACCTCAGCCAGCTTTTGGCGGATGAAGATGACGCTCTCGAAAACGACGTGCTGCGCGACAACAACCTCAACGTCATCAAGCACAGCCCCGAGTTTCTGAGTAACAAATCGCCCGATACGCCAACCAACCGCATCTGCACCTCCCTGTTCAGTCGTGAGCGCCTCGCCTTCCTGCTGCGCTTTGCGCTGACCTACGTTAACGAAAGCGACGGCCTGCACAAGCATGTCATGCGCTACCCCCAACTCTTCGCCACCAAGGCCATCAAGAAGAAACTCGATGCCGGGGTGAAGAAGGGCATCATCTGGCACACCCAAGGTAGCGGCAAGACCGCGCTGGCGTATTACAACACCCGCTTTCTCACCGATTACTTCCAGCACCAAGGGGTGATTCCGAAGTTTTACTTCATCGTCGACCGGCTTGATCTGGCGACGCAGGCGCAGCGCGAATTCGCCAGTCGTGGACTGGTGGTGCACACCATTGATAGTCGCGATGCCTTCGCCCGCGACATCAAAACCACGCAGGTGCTGCACAACCACAGCGGCAAGCCGGAAATCACCGTAGTCAATATCCAGAAATTCGATGACGACCCGGATGTGGTGCGCACCGAGGATTACGACTTCAGCATCCAGCGCGTCTATTTTCTTGATGAAGTGCACCGCAGCTACAACCCGCAGGGCAGCTTTCTGGCCAACCTCAGCCAGTCCGACCGCAACGCCATCAAGATAGGCCTCACCGGCACGCCGCTACTGGGCGACGACTACAACTCGCGCGCCCTGTTTGGCGACTACATCCACAAGTACTACTACAACGCCTCGATTGCCGACGGTTACACCCTGCGCCTGATCCGCGAAGAAATCGCCACCAACTACAAAATCTCGCTGCAGGAGGCGCTTGCCGCCGTCCAGTTGCAGCAAGGCGATATCGACCGCAAGCTGATCTACTCGCACCCGCAGTTCGTCGAGCCCATGCTCGATTACATCGTGACTGACTTCGAGAAAAGCCGCAGCGCGCTGGGCGATGCCAGCATCGGCGGCATGGTGATCTGCGACAGCGCCGATCAAGCCAAAGAGATGTTCAAGATTTTCAATACGGTCTATGCGGCTCAACCCTTGCCAGTGAACACCGCGCAGGACTCCGCGCAAGCCGTGATCGCCGCGACGCAGCCGGACAGCTACGCCGCCCGCAGCCTGCTGAAAAACCGGGTCAAGAACGCCGCCCTGATCCTGCACGACGTCGGCAGCAAGGACGAGCGCAAGCAATGGGTAGAAGACTTTAAAGCCGGCAAGATCGACCTCCTGTTCGTCTACAACATGCTGCTCACCGGTTTTGACGCCAAGCGCCTGAAAAAACTCTACCTGGGCCGCGTCATCAAGGCGCACAACCTGCTGCAGGCGCTCACCCGCGTCAATCGCACCTACAAGGATTTCCGCTACGGTTACGTGGTCGATTTTGCCGACATCCGCAAGGAATTCGACAAGACCAACAAAGACTACTTCGACGAACTGCAATCCGAGCTGGGCGACGAGATCGAGCACTACTCCAACCTGTTCAAATCGGCCGAAGAGATCGCGCAGGAAATCGAAACGATCAAGGACATCCTGTTCCGCTTCAATATCGAAAATGCCGAAGAGTTTTCAAAACAGCTCAGCCAGATTCAAGACCGTGCCACCGTGCTGGCGCTCAAAAAAGCGCTTGCCGATGCCCGCAATCTCTACAACCTGATTCGCCTGCAAGGCGATTACGAGCAACTGCAGCAGCTCGATTTCCACAAGCTCGGTCAGCTTTACCGCGAAACCTGCAACCACCTCGATCTGCTCAATCTGAAGGAAAGCATCGAGTCGGCCACCGACACCAGCAATCTGCTCAATGTCGCGCTCGAAGAGGTGATCTTCAAATTCGCCAAGATCAGGGAAGAAGAACTGGTCCTCGCCGACCGGCTGAAAAACACCCTGCGCCAGACACGCGAAGCCCTGGCAGACAATTTCGACCAGCAAGACCCCAAGTTCGTCACCCTGCGGGAAGAGCTGGAACGGCTGTTCAAGAAAAAGAAACTCAGCGAAGTCAGCCAGGACGAGATGACCGCCAACATCGGCGCACTCAATGCGATTCACGACAAGGTCAAGGAGCTGAACCGCCAGAACAACCTGCTGCGCGCCAAATACCAGGGCGATGCCAAATACACGCGCATTCACAAGCACCTGCACGAGCGCGGGACGTTCTCGCAGATTGAGCGCCGCCTGTTTGACGCTCTCAATGGCGTCAAACAGCAGGCCGACGAACAGGTGCTGCAAAACACCCAACTGCTCAATAACGAAAGCTATTTCGAACTAATGATGCAGCCCATCGTCATCGGCGAGTTTTCCACCCGCCAGCACATCAAACTCACTCCCGCCGCCAGCCGCAGCATCAACCAGTTGGTGGTCGCCGAATACATGCATGAATTTCTTGCTGGCGCCCGCCCGGGCGGCAGCCGTAACACTGGAGCAAGCACTTGGTAAGCCAGCAATTTGAACAACGCACCCGCGAACTGATCGACAGCCTCAAGGCCATCTGTGCCGCTTACGGCCTGGGCAACGACGGCAACGAATTCAAGATCATCACCCAGGTCTTTCTCTACAAGTTCCTCAACGACAAATTCGCCTTCGAGGCCAAGAAGATCCAGCCGGCACTCGCCAAGGCCGAGAGTTGGGAAGCCGCCATCGCGGCGATGAGCGCCGACGACCTGGAAATGCTGCAAATGCAGATGGGGCCGGATACCGCGCGCCTGAAGCCCGAGCATTTCATCGCCCACCTGTGGGGCCGCCAGAACGCCCCGGAATTCGCCAAGCTGTTCGACGATACTCTGCGCGACATCGCCATCAGCAACAACGACATCTTCGCCGTCAAAACCGATGGCGGCGCCAAGATCACCCTGTTTGACCGGGTCAGCGAATTCATCACCGACCCATCCAAACGCGACGCCTTCTGCCGCGCCATCATCAACAAGCTGGGCGACTTCAGCTTCGAGCGTATCTTCAACGAAAAATACGACTTCTACGCCGCGCTGTTTGAATACCTGATCAAGGATTACAACAAGGACAGCGGCGGCAAATACGCCGAGTACTACACCCCGCATGCCGTCGCCAAGATCATGGCCGCCATCCTCGTGCCGCTAGCAGTGCGCGGCAAGCTCCGCAATGTGAGCTGCTACGACCCCTCGGCCGGTTCCGGCACGCTGCTGATGAACATCGCCCACGCCATCGGCGAACAGCGCTGTAGCATCTACTCGCAGGACATCTCGCAAAAATCATCCAGCCTGCTGCGCCTGAACCTGATCCTCAACAACCTGGTGCATTCCATCCCCAACATCATCCAGGGCAACACCATGCTCCACCCCTATCACCGGGAAGCACAGGGGCATGCACTCAAGAAGTTCGACTACATCGTCAGCAATCCGCCGTTCAAGATGGATTTCAGCGATTTCCGCAATGAACTGGACAGCAAGGAGCACCGCGAACGCTTCTTTGCCGGGGTGCCCAATATCCCCAAGCAGGCCGTGGACAAAATGGCCATCTACCAGCTCTTCCTGCAGCACATCATCTATTCCTTGAAGCCCGGCGGTAAAGCGGCCGTGGTTGTACCGACCGGCTTCATCACCGCGCAAAGCGGCATCGACAAAGGCATCCGCCAGCATCTGGTGGACAACAAAATGCTCGCCGGTGTCGTTTCCATGCCCAGCAACATCTTCGCCACCACCGGCACCAATGTCTCCATTGTGTTTATCGACGCCGCCAATAAAGCCGACGTGGTCCTGATCGACGCCTCCGGCCTCGGCACCAAGGTCAAGGACGGCAAGAACCAGAAAACCCTGCTCTCCGAAGCCGAAGAAGACCGCATCATCGCCACCTTCAACGGTAAAGAGGCGGTGGAGGATTTTTCGGTGGTGGTCAGTTACGCCGATATCGCCGCTAAGAGTTACAGTCTAAGCGCCGGGCAGTATTTCGACGTGAAGATCGAATACAGCGACCTGACGGCGGCGCAGTTTGTTGAAAAGATGCGGGGCATTACTGACAGACTGGACGAGCTATTCAAGGAGTCGGTGGGGTTGGAGCAGGAGATCAAGAAGCAGTTGGCGGGGTTGCGGTATGAGTAAGTGGCAGCAAACCACACTTGGCAAAGTCCTTGGTGATGGTGGCGGCAAGATTCAAACAGGACCGTTTGGAAGCCAGTTGCATGCATCTGACTACGTTGACTCAGGCATTCCGTGCATCATGCCGGCCAACATGAAGAATAACCGTGTGAATCTTTTAGGTATTGCTTTCATTGCTGAGAAAGATGCACAACGACTGTCCCATCACTTGGTGAAAGAGGGCGATATTGTTTATAGCCGCCGGGGCGATGTCACGCAGAAAGCACTCATTGGAAAAACCGAGGTTGGTTATTTTTGCGGCACGGGATGCTTGTTAGTTCGGCCTGGCGATGCCATTGATCCAGAGTTTTTAACCTACCATCTCAGTACACCAAGTAACCAGACACTGAATTTACCTCCCAAAAAGGAAACGCAAAAGAAAGTCGCCGCAGTCCTCTCCGCCCTAGACGCCAAAATCGACTGCAACAACCGCATCAACGCCGAGCTGGAGGCGATGGCCAAGACGCTGTACGACTACTGGTTCGTGCAGTTCGACTTCCCCGATGCCAACGGCAAACCCTACAAATCCTCCGGCGGCAAGATGGGCTACAACGCCACGCTGAAACAAGAGATTCCGGTGGGGTGGGAAGCGCGAAAACTCGGGCAATACATCTCGCTTGAGCGTGGCGTGACTTATGGCAAAGAGGACGTTTGTACATCCAATACGAAAGATGCCGTTGGTGTTCTCCGCGCGACCAACGTTACGGCAAACGTTATCGACACAGACGATCTGGTCTATGTGCCTGATAGCAAACTAAGCCTCGCTCAGACCATGACAAAATTTTCAACCCTGATAGTTATGTCAAGTGGGAGCAAAGAGCACGTCGGAAAAAACGGCATCTATCTCTTCGATGAGCCGTTGGGTTTTGGGGCTTTTTGCTCAAAGATTACTTCTGATATCAACAGTAGATATTTTGTGAACACGTTTCTTCAGTCAAAGTGGTTCAGGGCGTACATAAAGAACCAATGCCTTGGAACCAACATCAACAACCTCACAAACGATCACATAAATAACTGTCCGACAATCGGGGCCGATCCACGAGTCTCACGTCTCTTTGAAGAAACACTCAAAGCACACTACGAAAAAATGGCCGTCAATGCGGTCGAAAATCGCTCGTTGAAGCAACTCCGCGACTGGCTCCTCCCTTTGCTAATGAACGGCCAAGTGACGGTGGCGTGAAGGAGACCCGCATGAACGATCAACCCAGCCTGCCGCAAACCCTGCTCGCCGCGCTGCGCGAGCTGATCGCGCAGGGTCGCCAGCGTGCCCTGCGGGCGGTGGACACGGTGCAGGTGCAGACCTGCTGGGAAATCGGCCGGCACATCGTCGAATTCGAACAGGGCGGCGAGCATCGTGCCGCCTATGGCAAGAAGCTGCTGTCCAGTCTGGCGGAAAACCTGACCCGCGAATTCGGCAAAGGCTTCGATGCCTCCAATTTGCGTTACATGCGCCTGTTTTATCAGGCTTTCCCGATGTGTGACGCACTGCGTCACGAATTGAGCTGGACCCACTACCGCACGCTATTGCGCGTCGAGAGCGCCGAGGCCCGGCAGTGGTACATGAACGAAGCCGCCGCGCAGAACTGGAGTTCGCGCGCCCTGGAACGCCAGATCGGTACCTTGTACTACGAACGACTGCTGCTGAGCGAAGACAAGCCGGCACTGGCTGCCGAAGCCGACGCCAAGCTGCACGCCCTGAAACAAGCACCGCGCGAATTCATCCGTGACCCGGTGATGCTCGAATTCCTCGGCTTCCCGGGCAGCGGCAAGCTGCTGGAATCGACGCTGGAACAGGCCTTGATGGATAAATTGCAGGCTTTCCTGCTGGAACTGGGCAAGGGCTTTGCCTTTGTCGCCCGGCAGCAACGCATCAGCACCGAAAGCAAGGATTTCTACATTGATCTGGTGTTCTACAACTACCTGCTCAAGTGCTTTGTGCTGATCGACCTGAAAACCCATGAGCTGACGCATCAGGACATCGGGCAGATGGACATGTATGTCCGCATGTACGACGAGCTCAAACGCGGCCCGGATGACAACCCCACCGTCGGCATCCTGCTCTGCGAGCACAAGGATCATTCCGTGGTGCGCTACTCGGTGCTCCACGAGAGCGAGCAATTATTCGCCAGCAAATATCGCCTGATCCTGCCCAGCGAAGAAGAGCTGCGCTACGAGATCGAACGCGAACGGGCGATCCTGGACGAGGCCAAAACCGCTTAGCAAAACCCCCGACCAAGGCCGGGGGCTTTTGCTTTTTCCTGCCGGTAAGCGCCGGCATGAACCACTTGCCGCTTACTTCGGAATCGCCCCTTCGACGCCTTCGACGTAGAAGTTCATCTGCTTCAGTTCCGGGTCGGTGTAGGTCTTGCCGGCGGCGAGGACGAGCTTGCCGGTCTGGTCCTTGAGCGGGCCGGTGAAGGGATGGAGGGTGCCGGCCTTGAGGGCGTCGCGGCGTTCTTCGGCGAGCTTCTTGACGGCAGCCGGGACGGCCGGGCCGAAGTTGTCGATGTTGACCGCGCCTTCCTTGACGCCCCACCAGATGTCGCCGCTCTTCCAGGTACCGGCGGCGACGTCGTCGAGGGTCTTCTTGTAGATCACGCCCCAATGCAGGATCGACGCGGCAAGTTGGGCCTTGCCACCGAACTTGCTCATGTCGGAATCCCAGCCGAAGGCGAGGACGCCCTTTTCCTGGGCTGTCTGGACGACGGCCGGGGAATCGGTGTTCTGCATCAGCACGTCACAGCCCTGGGCGATCAGCGCCAGCGCGGCTTCGCGTTCCTTGCCCGGATCGAACCAGCTATTGACCCAGATGGCGCGGGTGGTGATCGCCGGGTTGACGCTGCGCGCGCCGAGGGTAAAGGCGTTGATGTTGCGGATGACTTCGGGGATGGGGATCGAGGCGACGACGCCGAGCTTGTTGCCCTTGCTCATCTTGCCGGCGACGACGCCGAGCATGTAGGCGCCCTCGTAGGTGCGCACGTCGTAGACGCCGAGGTTCTTGCCGGTCTTGTAGCCGGTGGCGTGCATGAAGACGGTGTTGGGGAAGGCCTTGGCGACCTTGACCATCTGGTTCATGTAGCCGAAGGAGGTGGCGAAGACGACCTTGTGCCCCTTCTGCGCCATGTCGCGGAAGACGCGTTCGGCGTCGGCGGTTTCCGGCACGTTTTCGACATAGGTGGTTTTCACCTTGCCGCCGGATTGCGCCTCGACCAGCTTGCGGCCGACGTCGTGGGCGTAGGTCCAGCCGTGGTCGCCGGTCGGGCCGATGTAGACGAAGCCGGCTTTGAGCGGCTCGGCGGCCTGCGCGCCGGTGAGGCAGGTCAGCGCCAGCAGGCTTGCGGCGGCAAATGTCTTGAAGCTTTTCGGAATCATGTGCTTATCTCCTGTGCGGGGTCTGTTGGATCGCCTTCACTCTAGCAACGCGCGCTGCGACAACCTATCCTGCCAGCGTTATGAACAGTATGGCTCGCCGCTGTCATCGCACGCCGGCCCGGCACCTGATAATGCCAGGCCACACAGACCGGAGGTTCCCCATGCTCCCCCAGCCAGACCGCAAGGATACCCGTTTCCTGCAGCATTGCATCGCGCTCTCCCGCCCTCTCCCGCCCACTTGCCAGCGCTGACGACGCGATCTAGCATACACACAACAATGTACACACACGAGTTGCCTGATGACGACCTTGACCACCCGCGTTTTCAACAACGGCAACAGCCAGGCGGTGCGCATTCCGGCCGAGTTCCGACTCGATGCCGAGCGAGTCAGCATCTCCCGCAACGAGGCTGGCGACCTGATCATTCACCCGCTGCCGACGCAACGCGGTACGGCGCTGTTGCAAGCCCTGCGTGCATTGGGCGAGGTTGACGAAGCGTTTGTCCAGGCGCTGGAAAGCGGCCAGGCATCGCCCTTGCCGGCCCAGGAGCGCGAAACGCTGTGATCTACCTGCTCGATACCCATATCCTGATCTACCTGATCAAGAACCAGCCGCCAGACATTGCGCAGCGCATCGACGCCCTTTCTGAAGAAGACAGCCTGGGCATGTCCTTCGTCACCTGGGCTGAACTGCTCAAGGGTGCCGAACGCAGTAGGCGCAAGAGCGAAGTGCTGCGCCGGCTGGAAGCGCTGGTCCGCCAGGTGCCCGTGCGTTACCCCGGCGGCCCGGCCATCTGCCGTCACTATGCCGAACAGGCGACCCGCCTCAAGGACAATGGCACGCCCATCGGCGCCAATGATTTGTGGATTGCCTGTCACGCGCTGGCCGAAAACGCGACCCTGGTCACCCATGACACGCGCGAATTCGTCCGCGTCAGCGGCCTGAAAATCGAAGACTGGGCGGCATAGACCGTAATGCCGCTCGACTACGCCAGCCTCGCCGCCCTGCGCACCTACCACCCAGCCTGGCGCCTGCTGCGCTCCGACCACGCGGCACTGGTGGCGAGCTTTCTGCACCGCGTGTTCGTGCTCCCAAACCAGCGCGTCATGGCCGCCGCCGACCTGGCCGAACTGCTGGAAGACGAGTTGTATGCCCTGCGCCTGCAACTGGGCGATTCCGCCTTTCCCAAAGCAGCCATCGACTACCTGAACGACTGGGCGGCGCCCGACAAGGGCTGGTTGCGCAAGTTCTACAAGAGCGGCACCGACGAAGCCCAGTTCGACCTGACGCCGGCCACCGAAAAAGCCCTCGCCTGGCTGGCGCAACTGGCCGAAAGGCAGTTCGTCGGCACCGAATCGCGCCTGCTGACGCTGTTCGATCTGCTCAAGCAGATGCGCGAAGGCAGCGAAACCGACCCCGCCGCGCGCATTGCCGAACTGCAGCGCAAACGCAACGAGATCGACGCCGAGATCGCCCGCGTCGTCGCCGGCGATCTGCCGATGCTCGATGACACGGCGCTGCGCGAGCGTTTCCAGCAATTCATCCAGGGCGCGCGCGAACTGCTCGGCGATTTCCGCGAGGTCGAACACAATTTCCGCCAGCTCGACCGCCGCGTCCGCGAGCGCATCGCCCTGTGGGAAGGGGGCAAGGGCGCCCTGCTCGAAGAAATCATGGGCGAACGCGACGCCATCGCCGATTCCGACCAGGGCAAAAGCTTCCGCGCCTTCTGGGATTTCCTGCTGTCGAGCCGCCGCCAGGAGGAACTCGGCGATTTACTCGAACAGGTGCTGGCCCTGCCGGCGGTCGCCGCCCTGCACCCCGATGCCCGCACCCGCCGCGTCCATTACGACTGGCTGGAAGCCGGCGAACACACCCAGCGCACCGTGGCTTCGCTGTCGCAGCAATTGCGCCGTTTCCTCGACGATCAGGCCTGGCTGGAAAACCGCCGCATCATGGACATCCTGCATGGCATCGAAAGCAAGGCACTGGCGCTGCGCGCGCACTGGGGCGATGGTTGGCCACCGGCCGGCCCCGTGATGGAAATCGCCGAAGCCCGTGCCGACATCGATCTGGCGATGGAGCGTCCCCTGTTCACACCCACCGTGAAGCCACTCCTGCGCAGCCTCGCCCTGCAAGCCGGGGACGAAAACATCGACCCCGCTGCCCTCTTCGACCAGGTACTGGTCGACCCGGCGCAACTCGTCCGCCACATCCGCCACGCCCTGCAGGACAAGACCCAGACCACCCTGAGCGAGCTGGTCGCCAGCCGACCGCTGACGCACGGCCTGGCCGAACTGGTGACCTACCTGCACCTGGGCAGCGAGACTTTCAACGCCGTCGTCGACGAAGACCACCCGGAAGTCATCCACTGGCAGGCCCAGACCGAAAACGGGCAATCAATCACCCGCTCGGCCCGGTTGCCAAGGGTGATTTTTCTGGCCTCTCAAGCAGCGAAAAAACATGGCGCGACAGATCAACAAGAGAGTTTTTGAAACGATCTACCCGATCGCTTACTATCCAGGCTGAAATCGACGAGATAACGATCATGGCAAGTCACAAGAAAATCGATCAGAAGACTGAAGAAGCGGTTCGCCGCTTCCTGCAGTTGATCGCCGGTCGATACGAGATGACAGGCGCAATCGTCTACGGCAGCCGGGCTCGAGGCACGCACCGCCGGGATAGCGATGCCGATGTCGCCGTACTCCTGAAGGGCGAGCACCAGCGCATTTTGCCAACCACGCTGGCCATGGCGGACTTCGCCTACGACGTCCTGCTTGAGACCGGCATCAATATCTCGCCACTGCCCGTCTGGCAGGACGAGTGGGAACACCCGGAGAACGCGGCGAATCCCTCGCTGTTGCGTAACATCGCCAAGGAAGGTATCCGGATTTGAGAGCTGCGGACCTGATGACCA
Source organism: Azonexus sp. (assembly GCF_041909095.1). GTDB lineage: Bacteria > Pseudomonadota > Gammaproteobacteria > Burkholderiales > Rhodocyclaceae > Azonexus. Next base: position 35,034 of record NZ_JAYREB010000008.1, read on the forward strand.
AAGCCATTCGCGCCGGTCTCTCCGCCAGGGTTTTGCTCAACGCGGGAGATGCCGATGGTGCATGCAACCGCGCCTATTATGCGATGTTCGATGCCGCCCGCGCGGCCTTGCTGGTTTACGGTCACGATGTCGGCAGAACCCACCAAGGCGTACTCAATGCGTTCAGTGAACACCTGGTAAAAAACGGGCCATTGACCAAGGAAACCGGCCGACTCCTGAAACAGGCCGAAACCTTCCGCTACGTTGCCGATTACGAAGGCAACCCGGTAGAAACCAGTGACGCCCGCGTCATGGTCGAACAAGCTGAGCAGTTCATCAAAGTCATCCGCAACGAACCGACGCTTGGCCCCCAGCTTGCCCCGCATGACGAGTCCGGCACCTGACCCCCAACACAAACTGATGGAAGCCTCTTCAGCCGAAACCCCGGCCCCCGACCTCTCGGCCCTGCTGATCGCATTGCTCAAGGGAGTACTCTACCGCGCCGACGACGAACGGCAATGGGCGGGTCTGTTACACCTGCAGGCGCGGGTGCGCGACTACGTGACGGCGCTCAACCTGGAGCTGGTTCTCGACGAGGCCGAAGGACACGCTTTCCTGAAGAGCCGCCCGGACCCGGAAGACGAGGCGACGCCGCGCCTGCCGCGACTGGTCGCACGGCGTCCGCTATCCTTCCCGGTCAGCCTGCTGCTGGCGCTGTTGCGCAAGAAGCTGGCCGAGTTCGACGCGGGCGGCGGCGACACCCGCCTAGTCCTGAGCCGCGACGAGATGGTCGAACTGGTGCGGGTTTTTCTACCGGATGGCCCCAACGAAGCACGCCTGATTGATCAGATGGAGAGCACGATCAACAAGGTGGTCGAACTGGGTTTCCTGCACAAGCTCAAGGCGACGGGCGGCAAGAACGTGCCGGCCGGCTACGAAGTACGACGCATCCTGAAAGCTTTTGTCGACGCGCAATGGCTGGCCGAGTTCGATGCCCGGCTGGCTGGCTACCAGATCGCCTTTGCCGGCGCGAAGAGCAAACAGGAAGGCACGAGCGATGACTGACCCGCAAAGCCTGGCCCTCGATTTTGCAACCGACGACAGCTTGTCCGGCTTTCGCCTGAACCGGTTGGAGGTATACAACTGGGGCACTTTCGACAGCCGCGTCTGGTCGCTGCAGCTCGACGGCCGTAACGGCCTGCTCACCGGCGACATCGGCTCCGGCAAATCGACCCTGGTCGACGCCGTCACCACCCTGCTGGTGCCAGCGAACCGGGTTGCCTACAACAAAGCGGCGGGTGCCGACAGCAAAGAGCGCAGCCTGCGCTCCTACGTGTTGGGTCATTACAAGTCCGAACGCAACGAAACCACCGGCGTCGCCCGGCCGGTCAGTCTGCGCGACCACAATAGCTACTCGGTAATCCTCGGCGTCTTCCACAACGCCGGTTACGACCAGACCATCAGCCTGGCCCAGGTCTTCTGGATGAAGGAAGCGCAGGGCCAGCCGGCCCGCTTCTTCCTCGGCGCCGAGAAAGCCCTGTCGATCGCCGCCGACTTTGCCGACTTCGGCAGCGACATCACCCAGTTGCGCAAGAAGCTGCGCGGCCTGGGCGCCGACATCCACGACAGCTTCCCGCCCTACGCCGCCTGGTTCCGTCGCCGCTTCGGCATCGACAACGAGCAGGCGCTGGAACTCTTTCACCAGACGGTATCAATGAAATCCGTCGGCAACCTGACCGATTTCGTGCGCCAGCACATGCTCGAACCCTTCGATGTGGCGCCGCGCATCCAGGCCCTGATCGGCCATTTCGACGACCTCAACCGAGCCCATCAGGCCGTACTCAAGGCGCAGCAACAAGTGGACCTGCTGACGCCACTGGTTGCCGATTGCCACCGCCATGCCACGCTGAGCGAAGCGGTCGCGCAATGGCGCCGGTGCCGCGACGACCTGCGCCCCTACTTTGCCGGCCTCAAGCTCGAGCTGCTCGACAAGCGTCTGGACAACATAAACGAAGACTGGCGCCGGGCCGACCAGCAGGTGCGCCGCCTCGACGAACAGCGGGAAACCCAGACGCAGCAGATCAGCGAACTGCAGCAGGCGATCCGCGACAATGGCGGCGACCGCCTGGAACGGCTCGCCGCCGAAATCCGCCAGCAGGAGCAGGTGCGTGACCAGCGTCACGCCAAGGCCGTCCGTTACGCTGAACTATGTGCCGTACTCGGCGAACCGGCGGCCAGCGAAGCAGCCACTTTCGCCAACCAACGGGCGCATTTCGGCAACTGGCGTGAGGAACTGCAACAGCGCGATGCCGACACCGAAAACGCCCTCACCGAACACGGCGTGAGTTTGCGTCAGGGCCAGCAGGAGCACGCTCAGCTGAGCAGCGAAATCGACAGTCTGAAGCGTCGGCGCAGCAACATCGACGACCACCAGATCCAGATTCGCAACGCCCTGTGCACGGCGCTTGGCCTCGACCCGGACGACATGCCCTTTGCCGGCGAACTGATCCAGATGCGCGATGACGAGCGCGACTGGGAAGGCGCGGCGGAACGCCTGCTGCACGGCTTCGGCCTGTCCCTGCTGGTGCCCGACAGCCATTACAAGGCGGTCGCCGACTGGGTGGACCGCAATCATCTACGCGCTCGCCTGGTCTATTTCCACGTTCGCCCACGCAAAGGCACGGCAAATCCCGAACTGCACCGCGATTCGCTAGTCCGCAAGCTCTCGCTCAAGCCCGACTCGCCTTACTATGACTGGCTGGAACGCGAACTCGCGCAGCGCTTCGATGTCGCCTGCTGCGCCACTCAGGAACAGTTCCGCCGCGAAACCCGGGCCATTACCCAGGCCGGCCAGATCAAGGACCCGAGCGGCCGACACGAGAAAGACGACCGCCACCGTATCGACGACCGCAGCCGCTACGTGCTCGGCTGGAGCAACCAGGCCAAGATCGCGGCGCTGGAGGAGAAACGCAGACAGCTAGAAAACCGGCTTGGCGATATCGGCGCCCTGACCGGCAAGCTGATCGCCGAACGCCAGGGCCTGCGCGCCCGGCTCGATGCCCTGGTCGCCCTGCACGAATTCGCGCTGTTCGACGAAATCGACTGGGCCAGCGTCAGCCGGCGGATCGCCGTGCTGGGTGAAGAACATCGCAGCCTGGCTGCCGCTTCCGACATCCTCAAGGAACTCGACCAGCGCTTGCAGGCGCTGCAGCAGGCTGCCCGGGAGAGTGAAACGAGCCGCCAAGAAGCACGCGACAAACGCTCGAAGATCGAGCAGAAGCGTACCGACACGCTGTTACTGCAGCAGGAGGCGCAGGCCTTGCTGGAAACTGCCGCAGCCGACCCGGCGCGCGCTGCCCTGCTGGAGGAACTGCGCCCGGAAGCGCTCGGTGAACACCAGTTGAGTGTCGAATCCTGCGACAACCGCGAGCGCGAAATGCGCGACTGGCTGCAGAAGAAGATCGACAACGAAGACGACAAGATCCGGCGGTTGGCGGAAAAGATCATCAAGGCAATGTCCGCTTTCAAGGAATCGTTCAAGCTCGAAACGGCGGAGATCGACGCCAGCCTGGACGCTGCCTTCGAATACGAGAAACTGCTCGGCGAGCTGCAGCGCAACGACTTGCCGCGCTTCCGCGAAAAATTCAAGGAACTGCTCAACGTCAACACCATCAACGAAATCGCCAACTTCAACGCACAACTGGCCCGCGAGCGGGAAACGATCAAGGAGAAGATCGCCCACATCAACCAGTCGCTGGGTGAGATCGACTACAACCCCGGCCGCTACATCGTGCTCGAATCGCAGCCCAGCCCGGATGCCGAGGTCCGCGATTTCCAGCAGGAACTGCGCGCCTGCACCGAAGGAGCAGTCAGCGGCTCCGACGACGCCCAGTATTCGGAAGCCAAGTTCATCCAGGTCAAGGGCATCATTGACCGCTTTCGCGGCCGCGACGGCCTCTCCGAAGCAGACCGGCGATGGACGGCCAAGGTCACCGACGTGCGCAACTGGTTCCTGTTTGCCGCCAGCGAACGCTGGCGCGAAGACGACAGCGAACACGAGCATTATTCCGATTCCGGCGGCAAATCCGGCGGGCAGAAGGAAAAGCTCGCCTACACCATCCTCGCCGCCAGCCTGGCCTACCAGTTCGGTCTGGAATGGGGCGCGGTGCGCTCGCGCTCCTTCCGCTTCGTCGTCATCGACGAGGCTTTCGGTCGCGGCTCGGACGAATCGGCGCAATACGGCCTGCGCCTGTTCAAGCAGCTCAACCTGCAACTGCTGATCGTCACCCCCTTGCAGAAGATTCACATCATCGAGCCCTATGTCGCCAGCGTCGGCTTCGTCCATAACGAAGGCGGCCGGGCCTCGAAGCTGCGCAACCTGAGCATCGAGGAATACCGGGCGCAGAAAGCCGCAACGCCGGAATTCAGCGCATGAGCTGGAGTACGCCCACCGACCTCAGGGCGCAACTGGCCCGCCTGTGGGAACGCGGCGAACTGCTGCGCGACACGCTGAACGGCACGCCGCGCTTTCCCCTGCGCCTGACGCTGAAAACCCCAAGCTCCAGCGACCTCAGCGAACGCTTCGAGGCCGTGCGCGAATGGACGGCCACCCTGGCCAAGGCACCGCTGCGCATCGAATGGCAGGAAGTCCGCCACCGCGTCCAGGGCAAGCAGCGCTTGCCGGCGGCGACCTGGATCGACACGGCGGAGGGCGCCATCGCCTGGCTGGGCAAGCAGGACGACTGGGCGCAATTCGCGCGCCTCGTCGAGAGCACCCGGCAAGCCTGCCCGGCCCTGCTGCCCTGGCTGGAAAAACGCCCGCTCCAGGCGCTGGCACTGACCGATGCCTGGCCGCGCCTGCTCGCCGTCGTCGCCTGGCGGCAAGCCCATCCCCGGCCCGGCATCTACCTGCGCCAGGTCGACCTGGCCGGCATTCACAGCAAATTCATCGAGGCCCACCGGGCGGTGCTGGCCGAACTCTTCGACCTCGCCCTGCCTGCGGAACAGATCGATGCCAGCCGCAGCGGCAGCGGCCAGTTCGCCGCCCGCTACGGCTTCCGCGAGAAGTCGCTGCGCATCCGCTGGCGCCCCCTCGACCCCGACATCGCGACCCTGCCGGGGCTGAGCGCCCCGGATGTCACCCTCGATGCCGACAGCTTCAGCCGCCTGACGCTACCAGTGCGCACCGTCATCATCACCGAAAATGAAACCAACTTCCTTACCCTGCCCGAACTGCCTGGCGCACTGGCCATCTTCGGCGCCGGCTACGGCTGGGAAGCGCTGTCCGGGGCCAAGTGGCTGGCGAACTGCACCCTTCTTTATTGGGGCGACATCGACACCCACGGCTTTGCCATCCTCGACCAGTTGCGCGGCCATTTTCCCGGCGTTGAATCCTTCCTGATGGACCGGGCAACGCTCGACGCCCACGCCGCTTTCCGGGGCAGCGAAGACAAACCGCTAAAGATCGACCTGCACCGCCTGACGACGGCGGAACAGACACTTTACGACGACCTGCGGGACAATCGCATCGCTGACAGCCTGCGTCTGGAGCAGGAGCATCTCGGCTACACCTGGGTGCTGGCGCATCTGCGCCAACGCCTGGGCCTGAGCGATCGCGCGCGCGGTTATCCGGCACTATGATCAAACGACCTTTACCCTGGCTGCTTACAACCAGGCACGAATGGCGACGATCTTTGGCTGGCGATTGAACACGGTGTAGGGCGAAATCCGCCCACCGGTTGCCGAAAGGCAGCCGAAACCCAGATATGGGGCCAAAAAAGCCGGCTGAAATACGGTTTCAAGGCCTCACAAGAGGTTTGGAATGTTCGATTCGCGTTTGTCAGAGTTCGACCGCCGGAGGCGTCAGGGGAAAATTCAACGGCCTGTTAGACAGGCTAGGGAGAATCATTTGAAACTATTCAGAACGCCCTTAAATGCTGCGCTATTGGTTTGTGCTTGGTTTAGCCAATGTGCATTGGCACAGTCAACGCCGGTGAGCGACGCCAACCGTTGCAGCGAAGCAATCGTGAAACGTGTAGGCAAGTATTTTCACCTCAGTGAATTCGCCTACCCGAGCGATGGCATGTACCCGAGCGTTGAAAACGGTGGGCTGATCGTTGCGGGTGTGTGTAAAGACTGGCCCAGAGAAAGCGGGCGAGTCATTGCTGCCTTTGCATACGACGCCGGTGTCGAGTACGAAAAGAAGTTACTAATTGCAGTGTTAGATGTCACCACCAAGAAGGTGATTGCTGCCTACAGCGGCGCCATACCTGAAGATGCGACAACGGAAGTGGATAGCTACTCTTTGAAGTTGGACGTAGCGCCTTACATACTGTCAGCTAGTACCAGAGCGTTTGGACTTCGCTTGAGTACGTTCAGGGAACGGTGTTCCTATGAAGGAGGCTTCGGCGATGAACTTATCCTCTATGTGGTGGATGACAAAGCCATTCGCCCTGTGCTTTCAGAAACCATGGCTCATTGGAGATACGCCAGAGGTAACCGTTGTGGCGGCGAAGATGTTGCACGGGTAGATGGCAATATTGTCATTTCGGTCGAACCCAGTTCGACCCATGGATTTTTCGATCTTCGTTTCACGGCAAGATCTAGCGACAATAGAAAATCGGTTAGCGCCAAAGTCAAATACAACGGCGACCACTACGACCTTCAACCCTGGCGAGACGTGTTTGGCGCGTGGTGGGACGCGGCCATTGTTGAAGATTCTCCTGCCGTATTGCTCGCCGATGCCATCGGTGCGGGAGATATTGAGCAAGTCCGCAAGATCATTGCCAAGGGAATAGACCTTGATGCCAACGATAATCCGAACTCAACGCCGTTGCAGATCGCTGCAAGCCTGGGGAAAAAGGAGATGGTCAGGCTACTGATTGACAGTGGGGCCGACGTCAATGGCAGCGCCAGATTAGGGGGAACCCCCTTGGGCGCTGCGGCCGAAAACGGATTCCTGGATGTAGTTGAACTTCTGCTGAGCAAAGGGGCTGATATCAATCGCGGGGGTTATCTGAAATCGACGCCACTGCATCTGGCTGCAACGGCCAAGCAATCAAAAATGGTTGCGCTATTGCTTTCAGAAGGTGCGAATGTGAACAAAGGCTCGGAGGCGGGAGTGACACCGTTTCACTACGCTGCAATGGCTGGCGATGTGGAAATCATGGAGATGATGATTGCAAAGGGGGCTGACATCGCGGCGAGAGATCAAAGGGGATTAACCCCTTTGCATATGGCAGTCTACTGTGGAAACAGAGCGGCTATAGAGCTGTTGATTGCAAAACACGCTGATATTGATGCCCAGGATACGGATTTGTTGACTCCATTGCATTGGGCCGCCAGTGCTGGTTGTACGGAAGCGGTCGAAGTGCTGCTAAAACGCGGGGCGGATAGTAGTGCGGCAAATTGGCAAGGTGAGACTCCATTGCAGTTAGCGATCAAATACAACAAAGCAGAAGTCGCAAAAATATTGGGTGCTAAAAGCGTCCTTGCTTCTGGGGCACTTCGCGCAAGCCAACGCGAAAAAATGAAACCTCTTTTTGAGGCGGTACGGTCAAGAAAACTTGTTGAATTACGGGTATTACTCTCCTCGGGGATAAGCATTGACACAAAATTTCAAGGCCACACGCTCTTGCATGAGGCCATAGCACAGGGCGACAAAGACATGGTTTCTTGGCTACTGGCGAAAGGGGCAAAACCGAATTCGATCGAGAGCCGTGGACTTACGCCGCTGCATTCTGCTGTGATTAAAAACCGTCTGGACTTAGTTGAGTTGCTCTTGTCGAGAAATACCGCTATAAGCCCCAAGAGCAACGACGGTAGCACTCCGCTGCACTTGGCTGTTTCAGGAAATAACGAAGATATTGCCAAATACCTTATAGCCAAAGGTGCAGAAGTCAATGCCAAGGATGTCAGGTGGAGTACGCCACTTCATTACGCGGCATCTTTAGGTGGATTGAATATGGTAAAACTGCTTTTGGCGAACAAAGCGGATGTTAAGGCGCAGGATCAGAAGGGCAGCACCCCATTGCATGACGCCGTTAACTCAGACAATACGGATATAGCAAAGTTATTACTTGAAAGCGGTTCTGAGATTGACGCACTTAGTGAAATGGGAACCGCTTTGCATGTAGCGGTGTCCAGAGTCATTCCGGTTCACGACAATCTCGACATGGTGAATTTGCTGATTGCCAAAGGTGTCGGCGTAAACGTAAAAAATGCCAACGGATTGACCGCACTGCAATCCGCGAATAGTCCTCAGCCCCACCTGATCAAGGTCTTAAAGGCGCATGGGGCGAAATGACAAGATTCCTAGGGTTTTCCATTTTGACTCTATCCGCCGGCTGAGATTGCCTGCCCGTTATCTGGCGGGCGAACCATAAGCCAGCTCACATAGTCCTTATCCATGACGGACGCTGCCCGACGCGTTTGCCCTGTGCTAACTTTGGTCCATGCCATCAACGAACTTTCCGTCCATGTCCGAACGTCCGATCCAGTTCTATTTCCGCGGCGCCATCCAGTCGGTGCAAGGGCCGGCGCCGACGCGCACGGTGCTCCAGTACCTGCGCGAGGACCTGCAGCAGACCGGCACCAAGGAAGGTTGCGCGGAAGGCGACTGCGGCGCGTGCACGGTGGTGATCGGCGAACTGGTCGGCGCGCCCGGCGCCGAGGAACTGCGCCTGCGCGCGGTCAATGCCTGCATCCAGTTCCTGCCCGCGCTCGACGGCAAGGCGCTGTTCACGGTCGAGGACCTGGCGGCTGGCGAACAACTGCACCCGGTGCAGCAGGCGCTGGTCGACCGGCACGGTTCGCAGTGCGGTTTCTGCACGCCGGGTTTCGCCATGTCGCTGTTCGCCCTCTATGAAAACCAGGACCGTTGTCCGGAACGCGACGAAATCGACCACACGCTGTCCGGCAACCTGTGTCGCTGCACCGGCTACCGGCCCATCGTCGATGCCGCGCGCGACGCCTACGCGCTGCCGCGCCGCCGCCTCGACCGCCTGCCGGTGATCGCCGCCCTGCAGAAGCTGGCCGCGCTGCCGCCGCTCGATTACCTCGGCGACGGCCGGCGCAGCCACAGCCCGCGCACCTTGGCCGAACTGGCCGAGTTACGCGAGCAACTTCCCAATGCCCGGCTAGTCGCCGGCGGCACCGACGTCGGCCTGTGGGTGACCAAGCAGGGACGCGACCTCGGCGAACTGATCCTGACCGGCGCCGTCGGCGAACTCAAGCGCATCCAGATCGGCCCCGGCCGGCTGGAAATCGGTGCCGGCGCCACCCTGACCGATGCCTTCGCGGCGCTCACCGCCTTCGAGCCGCAATGGGCCGAACTCGCTCGGCGTTTTGCCTCGACCCCGGTGAAGAACGCCGGCACGCTCGGCGGCAACGTCGCCAACGGCTCGCCCATCGGCGATTCGATGCCGGCGCTGATCGCCCTCGGCGCGCGCATCGTGCTGCAGCGCGGCGCGGCGACGCGGGAAATGGCGCTGGAAGACTTCTACCTCGATTACCAGAAGACGGCGCTGCAGACCGGCGAGTTCGTCCGCGCGCTCGTCCTCGACGCGCCGGCCGCCGGGCTGCAACGCCATTTCCGCAGCTACAAGGTGGCCAAGCGGCTGGACCAGGACATCTCGGCGGTCGCCTGCGGGCTGGCCGTCCATATCGACGACGAAGGCTGCATCCGCCGCGCCCGCCTCGCCTTCGGCGGCATGGCCGCGACGCCGAAACGGGCGGCCGCCGCCGAAGCGGCGCTGCTTGGCCGGCCCTGGGACGCCGCCGCCGTGCGCCGGGCGATGGACGCGCTGGGCAGCGACTTCGCCCCCTTCACCGATGTGCGCGCGAGCAGCGCCTACCGCCTGAGCGTCGCCGCCAACCTGCTGCAACGCTTCTGGCTGGAAACCTCGGGCGCCAGCACGCCGGTGCGCCTCGCCGCGCTGGCGCCGATTGCCCCGGAGGACAAGGCATGAGCACCTCGCTGATCGGCCGCCCGCTGCCGCACGAAAGCGCCCGCCTGCACGTCAGCGGCAAGGCGCACTACGTCGACGACCTGCCGCAAGCCGCCGGCACGCTGCACGCGGCGCCCGGTTTATCGACCGTCGCCCGTGGCCGCATCCGCAGCATGGACCTCAGCGCCGTGCGCAGCTTTCCCGGCGTGCGCGCCGTGCTCACCGCCGCCGACATTCCCGGCGACAACAACTGTGGGCCGATCCTGCACGACGACCCCATCCTCGCTGCCGACACGGTCAGCTTTTTCGGCCAGCCGGTCTTCGTCGTCGCCGCCGACACGCGCGACATCGCCCGCCGGGCGGCGCGTCTGGCCAAGATCGACTACGAGAGCGAGCCGCCGATCCTCGACATGGACGCGGCGATTGCCGCCGAATCCTGGGTGCTGCCGCCGTTTGCCATGCAGCGCGGCGCCGTCGACGCCGCCTTTGCCGGCGCGCCGCACCGGCTGAGCGGCAGCGCCGTGCTCGGCGGCCAGGAGCATTTCTACCTCGAAGGCCAGATTTCCTATGCCCAGCCGGGCGACGACGGCACGTTGCACGTGCTCTGCTCGACCCAGCACCCGACCGAGATGCAGCAGATGGTCGCCCACTGCCTGGGCTGGCGCGCCCACCGGGTCAGCGTCGAATGCCGGCGCATGGGCGGCGCCTTCGGCGGCAAGGAATCGCAGTCGGCGCAATGGGCCTGCCTCGCCGCGCTGCTTGCGGTCAATACCGGCAAACCGGTCAAACTGCGCCTCGACCGCGACGACGACATGGTCGCCACTGGCAAGCGCCACCCCTACCGCTACCAGTGGGAAAGCGCTTTCGATGACAGCGGCCGTCTGCTCGGCCTGCGCCTTGAATTCGCGTCCGACTGCGGCCACTCGGCCGACCTCTCGGGGCCGGTCAACGACCGCACCATCTGCCACATCGACAACGCCTACTACCTCGACGCGGTGGCCCTGAAGAGCCTGCGCTGCAAGACCAACCGCGTTTCCAACACGGCGTTTCGCGGTTTCGGCGGGCCACAGGGGATGTTCGTCATCGAGAACGTGCTCGACGACATCGCGCGCCACCTGGGGCGCGATCCGCTGGCCATCCGCCGCGCCAACTTCTACGACGTCGAACCGGGCGCGCGCAGCAGCACGCCCTACGGCATGACCGTCGAGGACAACGTCGCCCCGGCGCTGGTCGCCGAACTCGAACGCGATTGCGCTTACGCCGCCCGCCGCGCGGCGATCGCCGCCTTCAACGCCGGCAGCCCGGTCTTGAAGCGCGGCATTGCGCTGACCCCGGTCAAGTTCGGCATCTCGTTCAACGCCACGCATTACAACCAGGCCGGCGCGCTGGTCCATGTCTATACCGACGGCAGCGTGCTCGTCTCGCACGGCGGCACCGAAATGGGCCAGGGCTTGTACACCAAGGTGCGCCAGATCGTCGCCCACGAATTCGGCCTGCCTTTCGACGACGTCCGCCTCTCGTCCACCGACACCCGGCGCGTTGCCAACACCTCGGCCACTGCGGCCTCCAGCGGCACCGACCTCAACGGCAAGGCGGCGCAGGCGGCGTGCAACAACATCAAGGCACGGCTCGCCGCCTTCGTCAGCGAACTGACCAACGGCGCGGTCGCCGCCGCCGATGTGCAATTTGCCGATGGCCGCGTGCGGGCCGGCAGCGCTTTCGACGAAGCCTTCGCCGACCTCGTCATGCGCGCCTACCGCGCCCGCATCCAGTTGTGGGACGCCGGTTTCTACAAGACGCCAAAAATCCATTTCGACCCGGTGACCAAGCTCGGCCGCCCCTTCTTCTACTTCGCCTACGGCGCCGCCTGCTGCGAAGTGGCCATCGACACGCTGACCGGCGAGAGCCGCGTGCTGCGCGTGGACATCCTCCACGACGCCGGCCGCTCGATCAATCCGGCGCTCGACATCGGCCAGATCGAAGGCGGCTTCGTCCAGGGCATGGGCTGGCTGACCAGCGAGGAACTGTGGTGGCGGCCGGACGGCAAGCTGATGAGCCACGCCCCGTCGACCTACAAGATCCCGACCGCCAGCGACCTGCCGGACGTGTTCAACGTCCGCCTCTACGACAACGCCAACGTCGAGGACAGCATCCACCGCTCGAAGGCGGTCGGCGAACCGCCGTTCATGCTCGCCCTCTCGGTGTACCAGGCGCTGCGCGACGCGGTTGCCGCCGCGCTGCCGGCCGGCCAGCCCTTGCAGCTCGACGCGCCGGCAACGCCGGAAGCGATCCTCCGTGCACTCGCCGGCGGGAGAAGCTGAGATGGCTGCCGACTGGGTCGCGCCGCTCGCCGCCCGCCTCACTGCCGGCGAGGATGTCGTGCTGGTCAGCGTCGCCGCCGTCCAGGGCTCGGCGCCGCGCGACGCCGGGACGACCATGCTGGTCGGCGCCAGCGACACCGAACTGACCATCGGCGGCGGCCACCTCGAATGGCAGGCGACCGCCCACGCCGACCGCCTGCGCGCCGCTGGCGGTCGGCCGCAGGTGGTGCGCTACGCGCTCGGCGCCGGGCTCGGCCAGTGTTGCGGCGGCGTCGTCTGGCTGGCTTATGAATTGATCCCCGCCAGCGCGGCTGCCGCCTGGGCGCAGCGCAGCGCCGCGCTGGCCGGCGGCGCCCGCCTGCAACGCCGGCTGGCCGCCGGCGATACGGCATCGACCTGGCACACCGGCGCCGCCGCCTGCGCCACCGCGCTGCTCGGCGGGCCGGAGGACTGGCATTTCGTGCAGGACATCGCCGGCAGCGCCTTCCCGGTGTGGATTTTCGGCGCCGGCCACGTCGGCCGCGCGCTGGTCCGCCAGTTGCAGCCGCTCGGCGCCGCCGTCACCTGGATCGACACGCGCGACGAGGCTTTTGCCGGATTCGACACCAGCGGGATCGACATCCGCACCACTGACCTGCCCGAATCCGAAGTGGCGCAGGCGCCGGCCGGCACCTTCTTCGTCGTCATGACGCACAGCCACGCGCTCGATTTCTCGCTGTGCGAGGCGATCTTCCGCCGCCGCGATTTCGCCTACTTCGGCCTGATCGGCTCGCGCAGCAAGCGCGCCGGCTTCGAACGCCGTTTCATCGACCGCGGCCTCGATCCGCGGCGTCTGGCCGAGCTGACCTGCCCAATCGGCATCCCCGGCATCGTCGGCAAGGAACCGGCGGCGATTGCCCTGGCGGTTGCCGCCGAACTGCTCAGCCTGCATCATGCACGCCAATTGCTGCACCAGGCCGGCCGTCCGCGCCTGAGTACCGCCCCCGTTCGCCCCGACCAGCCGGAGTAAGCATGAGCCCGCCCGAAGCCCGTCTCAAGTTGTTGCACATCAGCAAGCGCTACCCCAGCGTCGTCGCCAACGACGACGTCAGCCTGAGCGTGATGCCCGGCGAGATCCACGCCATCCTCGGCGAAAACGGCGCCGGCAAGAGCACGCTGATGAAGATCATCTACGGCGCGGTCAAGGCCGACAGCGGCGAGATGCTCTGGGACGGCCGTCAGGTCGCCGTCGCCAACCCGGCGCAGGCGCGCAAGCTGGGCATCGGCATGGTGTTCCAGCACTTCTCGCTGTTCGAGACGCTGAGCGTGGTCGAGAACATCGCCCTGGTCCTCGACGAGCCTTTCGACCTCGCCGGGCTGGCGGTGCGGGTCAAGGAAGTTTCCGAACGCTACGGCCTGCCGCTCGACCCGCACCGGCGGGTGCATAGCCTGTCGGTCGGCGAACGGCAGCGGGTCGAGATCGTCCGCTGCCTGCTGCAAGACCCGAAGCTCTTGATCCTCGACGAGCCGACCTCGGTGCTCACGCCGCAGGCGGTGCAGAAGCTGTTCGAGACTTTGCGCCGGCTGGCTTCCGAAGGCGTTTCCATCCTCTACATCAGCCACAAGCTGCACGAAATCAAATCGCTGTGCGACAGCGCGACCATCATGCGCGGCGGCAAGGTGACCGGCAACGCGATCCCGCGCGAGGAAACGCCGGCTTCGCTGGCACGCCTGATGATCGGCCGCGAACTGCCGGTCTGCGAGGCGCCGCCCTACCACGGCCCGGTCCATCCGGTGCTCGAGGTCGACCGCCTCAGCGTAACGTCCGACGATCCTTTCGGCACCTCGCTGCACCACGTCTCGCTGACCGTGAATGCCGGCGAGATCGTCGGCATCGCCGGTATTTCCGGCAACGGCCAGGCCGAGCTGCTGGCCGCGCTGTCCGGCGAGAAGACGGTGGATCGCGAAGCCATCTGGCTGGCCGGCGAAGCGATCGGCCACCTCGACGCCGGCCACCGCCGCGACCGCGGGCTGGTCTTCGTTCCCGAGGAACGCCTGGGGCGCGGCGCGGTACCGGCGCTGCCGCTGGATCGCAACGCGCTGCTCACCGGCCACCGCCAGGGCATGAAGCGCTGGGGGCTGGTTGCCTTCGACAAGGCGCAGGCTTTCGCCGAGCAGTGCATCGCCCGCTTCGACGTGCGCTGCGGGGGCAGCGGCGCCGCCGCCCGCTCGCTGTCAGGCGGCAACCTGCAGAAATTCATCGTCGGCCGCGAGATCATGCTGGCGCCCAAACTGATGATCGTCGCCCAGCCGACCTGGGGCGTCGATGTCGGCGCCTCGGCCTTCCTGCGCCAGACGCTGCTCGACCTGTCGCGCACCGGCGTCGCCATCCTGGTCATTTCCGAGGAGCTTGAAGAATTGTTCGAAATCAGCGACCGCATCGCCGTCCTCGCCGCCGGCCGCCTGTCGGCGCCGCAGCCGCGCGAGCAGGCCGACGCCGAGTCGGTCGGCCTGCAGATGGCCGGCCTGTTCACCGAAGGGGAGACCAGCCATGCATCTGCTTGAACCCCGCGCCCAGCCGTCGCAGTTGATGCGCTGGACGGCGCCGCTGATCGCCATCGTCGCCACGCTGCTGGTCGGCTCCGTGCTGTTCGAGGCGCTCGGCAAGTCGCCGCTCGAATCCTTCCACGTCTTCTTCGTTGAACCGCTGACCACCAGCTACGGCTGGAGCGAACTGCTGCTCAAGGCCTGCCCGCTGATCCTCATCGCCCAGGGCCTGGCCATCGGCTTCAAGGCGCGCATCTACAACATCGGCGCCGAAGGCCAGTTGATCGTCGGCGCGCTGTGCGGCGGCGGCATCGGCATCGCCTACGGCGAAACCGGCGGCGCCTGGGTGCTGCCGGCGATGGTCCTTGCTGGCGCAATCGGTGGCGCGCTGTGGGGCGCCATCCCGGCGCTGCTCAAGACGCGCTTCAACGCCGAGGAAACGCTGACCACGCTGATGCTGACCTACGTCGCCACGCACCTGCTGTCCTACCTGATGCACGGCCCCTGGCGCGACCCGGAGGGGATGAACTTCCCGCAGTCGGTGATGTTCGGCGATGCGGCGCTGTTCGGGTTGCTGGCCGAGGGCATGCGGATCAACAGTTCGCTGTGGATCGTCATCTTCGCGGTGCTCGCCTTCTGGCTGTTCAACGCCAAAAGTTTCCTCGCCTACCGCCTCGAAGTCGGCGGCCAGGCGCCGGCCGCGGCGCGCTACGCCGGTTTTCCGGCGAAGCAGACGGTGTGGTTCAGCCTGGTCGTTTCCGGGATGACCGCCGGCCTCGCCGGGGTCGGCGAGATCGCCGGGCCGGTCGGCCAGTTGAACCTCAACATCTCGCCCGGCTACGGCTTCGCGGCCATCATCGTCGCCTACCTCGGCCGCCTGCATCCGCTCGGCATCGTGCTCGCCGGCGGCCTGATGGCGCTGATCTACCTGGGCGGCGAAGCGGCGCAACTGAGCCTGCAGATGCCGGCGGCGATCACCGGCATCTTCCAGGGCATGCTGCTGTTCTTCCTGCTCGGCGCCGACGCCTTCATCGACAACCGCCTGCGCCGCCGCGCCCGCTGACCGGAGACCGCGATGCTCGACTACCTGCCCCTGATCCTCGCCGGCACCCTCGCCGCCGCCACTCCGCTGATCTTCGCCGGCCTCGGCGAACTGGTCGCTGAACGCAGCGGCGTCATCAATCTCGGCGTCGAAGGCATGATGCTGATCGGCGCCATCGCCGGTTTCGCCGCCGCTGCCGAAAGCGGCCACGGCGTCGCCGCCGGGCTGCCGGCCGGCGCCCTGGCCGGCGCCGCGGCGGCCGCCGTGTTCGGCTTCTTCGCCCTGTCGCTGGCCGCCAACCAGGCCGCCTGCGGGCTCGCCCTGACCATCTTCGGCATCGGCCTCTCGGCCTTCATCGGCCAGCATTACGTCAGCTACAGCCTGCCCGGCCTGCAAGCGATTGCCATCCCGCTGCTCGCCGACATCCCGCTGCTCGGCCCAGCCTTGTTCAAGCAGGACTGGGTGGTCTACCTGTCGCTTGCCACCTTCGCGCTGGTCGCCTGGACCCTCGCCAAAACCCGCCTCGGCCTGCTGCTCAAGGCGGTCGGCGAAGCGCCGGACGCCGCCCACGCCATCGGCTACCCGGTGATCGCCATCCGCTACGGCGCGGTGGTCTTCGGCGGCGCCATGGCCGGCATCGCCGGCGCCTACCTATCCACGGTCTATACGCCGCTGTGGGTCCAGAACATGAGCGCCGGGCGCGGCTGGATCGCCGTCGCGCTGGTCGTCTTCGCCACCTGGAAGCCGACCCGGCTGATGCTCGGCGCCTACCTGTTCGGCTTCGTCACCATCCTGCAGTTCCACGCCCAGGGTCTCGGCATCGAGGTGCCGGTGCAACTGCTGGCGGCGCTACCTTACCTGGCCACCATCATCGTGCTGGTCGTCATCTCGCGCGACCGCAAGCTGCTGCAACTGAACCTGCCGGCTTCGCTGGGTAAGCCCTTCCTGCCATGACCACTCTGCTACTCAGGGACGCCGATGTCCTCGTCACCATGGACGCAACCCGCCGCGAAATCCCCGGCGGCGGCGTCTTCATCCGCGACGGCGTGATCGAGGCGGTCGGCCCGAGCGCCGAGCTGCCGGCCACCGCCGATCAAGTGATCTCGCTGGCCGGCACGGTCGCCCTGCCCGGCCTGGTGAACACCCATCACCACATGTACCAGAGCCTGACCCGCGCCATCCCCGGCGCCCAGGACGCCGAACTGTTCGGCTGGCTGCGCCGGCTCTACCCGATCTGGGCCGGGCTGACGCCGGAAATGATCCGCGTGTCGACGCTAACCGCAATGGCCGAGCTGATCCTCTCCGGCTGCACGACCTCCAGCGACCATCTCTACCTCTACCCGAACGGCAGCCGGCTCGACGATTCCATCGAAGCCGCGGCGACCATCGGCATGCGCTTTCACGCCGCGCGCGGCAGCATGAGCGTCGGCGAAAGCCAGGGCGGCCTGCCGCCGGATCGTCTCGTGGAAAACGAAGCGGCCATCCTCAAGGACACGCAGCGCCTGATCGAAACCTGGCACGACCCCAAGCGCCACGCCATGCAGCGCATCGTCGTCGCGCCCTGCTCGCCTTTCTCGGTCAGCCGCGAGCTGATGCGCGACGCCGCCGAACTGGCGCGCAGCTACGGCGTTTCGCTGCATACGCATCTCGCCGAAAACGACAACGACGTCGCCTACAGCCGCGAGAAGTTCGGCATGACGCCGGCCGAATACGCCGAATCGCTCGGCTGGGTCGGCCACGACGTCTGGCACGCCCACTGCGTCAAGCTCGACGCGCCGGGCATCAGCCTGTTCGCCCGCAGCGGCACCGGCGTCGCCCACTGCCCGTGCTCGAACATGCGCCTGGCTTCAGGCATCGCGCCGATTCCGGCGATGCGCGCCGCCGGCGTTAACGTCGGCCTCGGCGTCGACGGCTGCGCCTCGAACGACGCCGCCCACCTGCTCGGCGAAGCCCGGCAGGCGATGCTACTCGCCCGCGTCGGCCATGGCCCGGCGGCGATGAGCGCCCGCCAGGCGCTGGAACTTGCGACGCTGGGCGGCGCGAAGGTCCTCAACCGCGACGACATCGGCGCGCTCGCACCGGGCATGAGCGCGGATATCGTCGCCTTTCCGACCGGCGGCCTCGACCTGGCCGGCGCCGCCGTGCACGACCCGGTCGCCGCGCTGGTCTTCTGCACGCCGCAGACCGTGCGCCACTCGATCATCAACGGCAAGCCGGTGGTCGCCGACGGCCACCTGCTGCCGCTCGACCTGCCGCCGCTGGTTGCCGAACACAACCGGCTGGCGCGGCAACTGGCCAACACCGCGCACTGACATGAACCTCACCCGCAAACAACTGGTCTTCGGCCGCGTCCTCCACTTCCTTGCCGACCCCGGCGAACAGGACGCCGCCGACAGCTACGAATACTTTCCCGACGGCGCGCTGTGGATCGTCGCCGGCCGCATCGCCGCCGCCGGCCCGCGCGCGGCGGTGGAAGCCGGCATCGCCCCGGCCGAACGCGCCGCCGCCGAGGTCATCGACTACGGCGACCAGTTGATCCTGCCCGGCCTGGTCGACACCCATTGCCATTACCCGCAGTCGGCGGTGATCGCCTCCTTCGGCCGGCAATTGCTCGACTGGCTCAACGACTACACCTTCCCGGCCGAAACCGCCTTCGCCGATCCGGAAGTCGCCGCCAGAACCGCCGATTACTTCCTCGACCGCCTGCTCGCCCACGGCACGACCACCGCCGCCGTCTTCTCGACGGTGCATGCCGGCTCGGTCGACGCCTTCATGGCCGGCGCGGAAAAACGCCGGCTGCGCATGTTGACCGGCAAGGTCATGATGGACCGCCACGCGCCGCCCGCGCTGTGCGACACCGTCGCCGACGCCGAGCGCGACTGCGTCGCGCTGATCGAACGCTGGCACGGCAAGGGCCGCTTGCGCTACTGCGTGACGCCGCGCTTCGCGCCGACCTCGACCCCGGCCCAACTCACGCTGGCCGGCGAGCTGTACCGGAGCAAACCGGACCTGCACGTGCAGTCACACCTGGCCGAAAATCCCGACGAGATCGCCTGGGTCAAATCGCTGTTCCCGGAAGCGCGCGATTACCTCGACGTCTACGACCGCCACGGCCTGCTCGGCCCGCGCAGCATCTACGGCCACTGCATCCACCTGTCGCCGGCCGAAGCCGCGCGCCTGGCCGAAACCGGCACCGCCGCCGCCTTCTGCCCGACCTCCAACCTCTTCCTCGGCAGCGGCTTCTTCAACCACGCCGTCGCTGTCGACGCCGGCATCCGCGTCGGCCTGGCCACCGACGTCGGTGGCGGCACCTCGTTCAGCATGCTGCGCACGCTCGATGAAGCCTACAAGGTCTCGCAAGTCCACCGCCGCCCGCTACCGCCGCTGCGCGCCTGGTTCCTCGCCACGCTGGGCGGCGCCCGGGCGCTCTACCTCGACGACTTCATCGGCAACTTCACCGCCGGCAAGGAAGCCGACTTCATCGTCCTCAACCCGCGCGCGACGCCGGAACTCGAATTCCGGCTGGAAAAGACCGACGAACTGGCGGCCACGCTGTTCGCGCTGATGATCCTCGGCGACGAACGCTGCGTGACGGCGACGCATGTGCTGGGGGAAAGGGTCGTCCGCCAGCGCTGAGCCAGCAGCGGCAAGAGCCTGCTACTCCCTGCAACTGCGCGTCAGCCAGTGGGCCAGGGTGAGGAAGAGGCGCTCGGGGTCGACCGGTTTGCTGACGTGGTCGTCCATGCCGGCGTCGAGGCAGGTCTTGCGGTCTTCGTCGAAGGCGTTGGCGGTCATCGCGACGATCGGCGTATGCCGGTTCATTTCCCCGTCGCGGATGGCGCGGGTGGCATCGAGGCCGTTCATGTTGGGCATCTGCATGTCCATCAGGATCAGTCCATAGGGACGGCAGTTTGCCAGCTCGACCGCGACCCGGCCATCTTCTGCGAGATCGACAACGAAACCGGCGTCTTCGAGCAGACCGCGCGATACTTCCTGATTGATCGGTTCATCTTCGGCGAGCAGCACCCGCACGCCAGCGAAATCCTGCCAGTACGTGCTCTCGCCGGCAGCACCGGCAGCCACCTGGCCGACGGGCAGCGGATGGTTTGAAACCCTGGCCAGCCAGACGGAAAAATGGAAGGTGCTACCTTGCCCCGGCTCGCTGTCGACACCCACTTCACCGCCCATCAGGCGTACCAGTTGCTTGCAGATCGCCAGCCCAAGGCCGGAACCGCCGTACTTGCGGGTCATCGAACTGTCGGCCTGCTCGAAGGCTTCAAAGAGGCGTTGCTGTTCGACCGGCGCAATGCCGATGCCGGTATCTTCGACCTCGAAACGCAACTGCATGCGCTGGGTCTCGTCGGCAAGCTGACGAACGCGCAGGGTGACACTGCCGCTGGCGGTGAATTTGACTGCATTGCCAGCCAGGTTGAGCAGCACCTGGCCGAGGCGCAGCGGATCGCCCCGGAAAACCAGGCCGGCCAGCTCGTCTGCGAGATCGACGCGCAGCTGCAGGCCCTTTTCGGCGACCCGCTCGGCCATCAGGCTGGTGACGTTTTCCAGGACTTCGCCAAGGCGGAATTCGATGCTCTCCAGCACCAGGCGTTCGGCTTCGATCTTCGACAAGTCGAGGATGTCATTGATCACGGCGAGCAGGATCTTCGACGACTGCCTCGCCTTCAGCAGTTGTTCGCGAACCTTCGGGTCGCTGCTGCGCCTGAGGGCAAGGTCGAGCATGCCCATGATGCCGTTCATCGGCGTGCGCAGTTCATGGCTCATGTTGGCGAGGAAGGTGCTCTTCGCCCGGCTTGCTGTCTCGGCCGCTTCCTTGGCTACGGAAAGCGCCGCCGTCCGTTCGGCAACCTGGGATTCCAGACGGTCGCGATGGCGCAGCAGTTCCTGTTGCGCGATTTCACGCTCGCCTTCCCAGCGGATCGACATGCGGGCGCCAAAGGCGATGCCGGCGAGACCGAGCAGCCAGATCAGGGCGTGGCTCACAGCGAGTTGCCGACGCGAATCGGCGATCCGTTCCATATAGGGCGCCAACGGCAGGTTCAGACCGGTGGCACCGCGCATGTCGCCCTTCTTGTAGCCGAGGATGGCGTGACATTTCAGGCAGCCTTCTTCCATGTACATGGCGCGCAGGTAACGCAGGTAGGGCTGGCCGCCGATCTCGTTCGTTTCCCAGACCTCGCTGCGCTCGCCCCGGGTGAAGGCTTCGAGTTGCCGGCGCTCCCAGTCGTCCGGCGCGTTGCCGGGATTCAGGTATTTGAGACCGGTGATCCGCCCGCGGATACCGTAGGCCTCGGCGTACATGTCCATCATCTGGCGCAGCATCGACGCCGGATTGAGCAGGGTGAGCTGGCGACCGTCGGTCGTCGTGACATCGCGTCCCGGCACATGGGACAGCCAGGGCACCGATTTCTGGGTTTCGGTGATCGGCACATAAACACCGCCGTGGTAGGTCCCCCAGCGACGGAAGGAAATATCCTTGTTGAGGTTGGCGCGCGCCTCGGCATAGGCCATCGACATCGCCCGCTTGCCGACCTGCTGCAGATTCCAGACGAGCGAAAGCACCAGTACCACGGTCCAGATGACCGCGGCCAGGAGAGACAGGCGCAGCGTCGGGTTGCGGAAAGCCATTGGGGCACCACCCTGAATTCAGACCAAAAGGATGATTCCGGACGAATATACCCCGATGACAACGACTTTCCCACCCTTTCAGACGAGCGGCGTCACGCCAGCCCCAAACTCAACCCGGCGCGTTCGGGTTGCGGTGCGCCCAGCCGGTGAGGCGCTTCTCGGCCAGCGCGAAGAGTTCGTACATGACGACGCCCATGACGCCGATGACGATCAGCCCGGCGAAGACGAGCGGCATGTTCATCGACGAGCTGGCCGACATCATCAGGTAGCCGATGCCGAGGTTGGAAGCGACCGTCTCCGAAATCACCGAGCCGACGAAGGCGAGCGTGATCGCCACCTTCAGCGAGGCGAAGAAGAAGGGCAAGGAACGCGGAATGCCGACCTTGACCAGGATCTGCCAGCGGCGGGCGCCGAGCGAACGCAGCACGTCTTCCAGCTCCGGTTCCAGCGTCGCCAGCCCGGTGGCGACGTTGACCACGACCGGAAAGAAGGAGATCAGGAAGGCGGTGAGGATGGCCGGGATGGTGCCGATGCCGAACCAGACGACGAGCACCGGCACGAAGGCGACCTTGGGAATGCTGTTGAAGCCGACCAGCAGCGGGTAGCAGGCCTTGTACACCAGCGGCGAGGCGCCGACGGCGAGGCCGAGCAGCATGCCGACGACAACGGCGAGGGCGAAGCCGGCGAGTGTCGTCCATAGCGTCTGCAGCGCGTGCATCATGATCGGCCCGGCGTATTCGAGGCCGGAAGCCCAGATCGCGCTCGGCGCCGGCATCAGGTAGTCGGGAATTTTCAGGCCGCTGCAGATGATTTCCCAGACCAGGAAAATGGCGACGGTGAGCAGCCAGGGCGCGGCCTTGATGGCGGTGGAGGTTTTGATGGCCATGGGGATTCCTCAGGATTCGCGGATGCGGCCGATGTGGTCGCGCAGTTCATGCACGTAGGCGGCGAAAGTGTCGGTGTAGGTGACATCGAGCGGGCGCGGGCGCGGCAGCTCGATTTCCTTGCGTACCAGGATGCGGCCCGGGCGCTTGCTCATCACGTAGACGGTATCGGCGAGGAAGACCGCCTCGCGCAGGTCGTGGGTCACCAGGATGACGGTGAACGGCTTCTCCTGCCAGAGGTCGCGCAGCATGCACCAGAGTTCCTCGCGGGTGAAGGCGTCGAGCGCGCCGAAAGGCTCGTCGAGCATCAAGAGGCGCGGCTGGTGGATCAGCGCGCGGCAGATCGACGCCCGCTGCTGCATGCCGCCGGACAGCTCCCAGGGGAACTTGTCGCCGTAGCCGGCCAGGCCGACGCGGGCGAGCAGCGCTTCGGCGTCGGCGGTGTATTGCGCCTTTTCCTTCTTCAGATTGCTGCGGAAGGGTTCGACGATTTCCAGCGGCAGCATCACGTTGTCCAGCGTGCTGCGCCAGGGCAGCAGGTTGGCGGCCTGGAAGGCCATGCCGACGATCTTCAGCGGCCCGCCAACCTCGCGGCCATCGACGAAGACGTAACCGTTGCTCGGCGGCTTGAGGCCGGAAACCAGCTTCATCAGCGTGGATTTGCCGCAGCCGGACGGACCGACGACGGCGACGAATTCGCCTTCGCGGATGTCCAGGCTGACCTCCTCGATGGCGTTGGCGCCGCCCGGCGCGTAGGCCAGGCTGACGTTCTCGAACTTGACGAAAGACATGCGGATTCCCTATTGGTGACAGCGTCGACCGGCGGCGGCTGCCGCCGGCCCGGGGCGCCTTACTTGAGCGCGCGTTCGGCGGCCGCCGGCAGGAAGGCGGCGTTGAACAGCTCGGCGGCCTTCGGCGTCGTCGGCAGACCGTAGGCTTCGACGGTTTCGGCCAGCGAGCGCTGCAGGCGCTCGGCGGTGACGGCACCGAGCCCGTTTGCTTTCACTTCCGGCGTGATCACGCTCGATTCGAGCGCCAGCTTGAGACGGCGGGTTTCCAGCGCGACGTTGATCAGCGGATCGCGTTCCTTGACGTAGGCGATGGCGGCGTCCGGGTTGGCGATGGTTTCCTTGAGCGCCTTGTTGAAGGCGCGCAGCAGGCCAGCCACCGCCTTGGGCTGCTCGGCGAGCATCTTCGGGCTGGCGATGATCGCGTTGCCGTACAGCGCGACACCGTGGTCCGGGTACTTCAGGGCGACGATGTCCTCCGGCTTGGCCCCGCGCGCTTCCAGGTTGAGCAGGCTGGTGAAGTAGAAACCGGTGATGCCATCCACGTCGCCGCGCGCCAGCAGGGTCTCGCGCAGCGCCGGTTCGACGCTCTGCCACTTGACCGCGTCGACCGCCAGTTTGTTGGACTTGGCGAAAGCCGGCCAGGCCTTGCGCCCGGCGTCGAAGACCGGCGCCGCCAGCGTCTTGCCGACGAGGTCGGCAGGCTTCGTGATGCCCGACTTCTTCAACACGAAGACGGCAGCCGGCGTCGCGTTGTACACCATGTAGACGGCCTGGATCTTCGAACCCGGCGTCTTCGCGTCGTGCTCGACCAGCGCGTTGAAGTCGGCAAAGCCCATCTCGTAGGCGCCGGTGGCAACGCGCGTCACCGCGCCGGCCGAGCCGGAACCCGAGTCGATCTCGACATCCAGCCCTTCGGCCGCGAAGTAACCCTTGGCCTTGGCCAGCAGGAAAGGCGCCGACGGCCCTTCAAAACGCCAGTCCAGCGTGAACTTGAGTTTCAGCGGCGCCTGAGCGAGCGCGGGGGCAGTCAGGCAGGCGAGACCGGCGGCAAGCAGCAGGCGGCGGCAGGCATTGAAGGGAACGGACATGAGCGATTCTCCTGAACGGTTTGTAATGGCCGTCCCTACGCAATCGCCGTGCCAAACAACAAGCCACTGTTTTAAAGGAATATTTTTAGCAAGCGAATTTTCCGGACTGGTGCCTGAGTGCCCGACGGGCGGTTTTTCCCGAATCTGGCGGAAAAACGCGCCTCAAATTGGTGCCAATGGCGCGAAAACGCCCCCTTCCCGTGCATGGAAAATCGATATTTATCGCCAGACAATCCCATTATATTCAACGGGATATATGAAACCGACTATATGGTTTGAGCGATACGGGTTATGTCGGATACGGACGAGGCTTCCTGATAGATTTTGCCCATCGTCAGGCTGCTGCACCGCAGCATCCGCCCGAGATCACCCAAACTCAAAAACCAGGAGGTTCAATCATGTTTGCCAAGAAGTCCATCGTCGCCGCCAGCGTCCTGCTCGCCGTCGGCATCACCGGCGCCAGCGCCGCCGACTGGAGCGACACCTACATCGGCTGGCGCTACGGCACCCAGTTTGGCGAGCCGTTCAACAAGAACGACATCAGGAAGAACATCTTCAACTTCGGCCACGTCAGCGGCTACAAGTACGGCACCAACTTCCTCAACGTCGACATGCTGCTCTCCGACGACAAGGATTCGCTCAACGGCAGCAGCGGCGCCCACGAAGCCTACGTCGTCTATCGCCACACCCTCGACTTCGGCAAGATCGCCGGCAAACCGGAAATGTTCAAATGGGGCCCGCTGCGCGGCGTCGGCTTCACCGCCGGCTTCGACTACAACAACAAGTCGGGCGACAGCTACCAGTCGCGCAAGCGCATGCTGGTCGCCGGCCCGACGGTGATGTTCGACGTCCCTGGCTTCCTCAACGTCAGCGTCCTGCAACTGTGGGAAAGCAACGCCCCGCGCACCCATCCGCAGCGCTACCACTACGACGCCCACCCCATGCTCACCGCCGCCTGGGGCATCCCGCTCGGCTCGCTGCCGCTCTCCTTCGAGGGCTACCTGAACTACATCGCGTCCAAGGGCAAGAACGAATTCGGCGGCCCGACCAAGCCGGAAACCAACATCGACGCGATGATCATGTACGACGCCAGCAGCCTGGTCGGCGCCAAGGCCAAGACCTTCCGCGTCGGCCTGGAATACCAGTACTGGCGCAACAAGTTCGGCAACGACCACAAGGGCGCGGCCGGCGACGGCGCCTTCGCCAAGACCCCGATGATCCGCGCCGAATACCACTTCTGATCGCGCGGGAAGAAGACTGAATCGAAGCAGGCCGCCCGATGGGCGGCCTGTTTGCGTTGACTCGCCGGAGATCAGGTTGCGACAGGCGGGAAACTGACTGCGGGTTTATCGGAGGCGGTGCTCCGAACGACTGCAGGCGGCGGCTGTCGGCCAACAGCCGACCGTCATCCGACTGGAGCGCAAGACATTCAAGTGGCCGCTCCAGGTGTTAATTCGGCCCCCGGATGCGTCCTCAACCTGTCGCTCCGCCTCTGCTTTGTTCAGCCTTTGCCGACGGATGCGGCATCTCCACCCAACTCCGCCTTTTTGCGCATGGGCGGAAATACCTCCTTATTGAACCAGCGGTGCAGACGCAGGGTTTGCTGATCCAGCGATTGCGAGCGGCGATGCAACCAATCCAGCAGGGCTGATCCGCTGAACCACCAAGCCCCACGCTCATCCCTGAAAAAACCATCGTTCCCATATTGCAGGGCCAGTCGCCGCAAGAGGTTGGTATCGGCTTGGTGGTGAAGAATGTCGAACACATCCGCTGCCAGCGTTTGGCAATCGTTGTTTTGCCAGCGAACGCGGACAGGATGGTCGTGGAAAGCGTGGTGGATACCTTGCTGATCGTTGAGCGCCATGCGCTTTAGCCAGCGAAACGTTACGCCGGCGCCGTGCTTCACGAGAAAAACCGAAACCGCGACGCCGATAACGGGTGTAATCACGACAAAGCCGATCAGCCAGCCAAAGAAAAACTGGGCGCTGGCGAACAAGGCAATAAACGCTGCGATACCCAGTAGCCAATTAACCAGCGCTTTCTTCCTGGCGTCGTCGTCAAAGGACATGGTGATTTATCTTCGGCATTACTTGCTCAGGTAATTTAGTGCCCATCGGTATTGCGCCAGTAACTCAGGATTTTCACCCGTCTCTGGTATCGTCCGCACCCGCCTTTCCAAAGACTCGCGAACAAGAGTCGACTTGCACAGCCGCTTGAATGTAGCAGCCTTCTCGGGCTGGTCAGGACGTAGGTTGTGCATATACATACCGAGATACATCGTAATTTCTTGCGAACCGGCCCCCTGTTTATTGATGCAGGCGCTTTCGTCCGTGAACATTTCCACGGTCAGCTGAGCGGCGACCTTCGGATCCCAATAACTGTCCAGCAGAAACCCCAGTGGCTCCGGCTGATCCACACGCAGCCTGGCAGCAGCGAAAAGCGCTACCGCATCTGCGTCGTGCTGCTTGATGGCCTTAAACAATCCGTATGAAGTCACCTCGTAGTCACGCAATTTCAGTTGCGCACGCGGGTTGTCCATCTGCCGCGACATTTTCTCTACCCCATCCTTGATCATGCTGGTATCCGCCTTGACGTCCAGCAGCACCCCGAGCATGGCCTGCTGCAAATCTTTCAGAGGGGGGTGGGCATTGGCAATCAATCCACCTTTGTTCGCATAAGCCAGCGAAATACCGCCGAACAACGCAGAAACGCCGAGCAAGGCGGCAAGTACGCGGGCAAATGGGTGATTCCAGCGGGCGGGTACTTGCTCGGCAAGTCCATTGGCTTGGGCGGCTTGCCGTTTTTCCCTGATCGCCAGCGTGATCATCCCGACGAAGATCATGCCGATTACTGTGAAAACAACGTATCTCAGGCTAGTGAAAGCATCGCCGAGAAAATCGAGAAACCCATTGAGTACGGTAAACGGCAAGACCAAGGTGTTGATGGGGGTCAGGTGGTCCCTCAGGAATGTGGATGTTTTCGTGAACATGTTGCCCCGGATTGGTTGGCAGATTTTGTTTTATGCACGGCAAAGCTGATTGTTGATGGCGTAAAACAAGGCTAATAAAAATGGTGAGGGGTTCGGAAGCGCTTTCTCTGCATTGGCGAGCGCCCCTCGCTGAGGTCGGCGGTCACTTTCAAGAACATCGATTGGTATTCGCGGATCGCCTTGTCTGACAAATCTGTAGCTGCTTGCAGCGAACCCGGGCGATCTACGTCCACTCCATAAATGATTCCGTGGCGCATCTTGCCGGAGCCTTTGATCGAATCTATAGCATAAAGCTGCGCTTTGTCGCCCACAGTGCAGGACGAGAAAAAGGCCACGCCTTGCGCCGTTCGAATCAAAACAGCTCTTTCCGGAATCGATTCGGTAGTCAGCGTCTCCTTGTCCTTGCAGGTTGTTTCGCGGAAGGTTTTCATCAGGCGAGATCAGAACGCCACGTCCGAGTCCATCTTGTCCGAAGAGAGCACCAGTATTCGCGTGCGTATTCCGTTTTGATCGTCGAACGGCACCAACTCGAACATACCTTGGCCCTCGCTCGGCAGAACAACCCATGAACCCTTTACCTCCAGCGCATCGCCACCAGCCAGAGGAAACACGCTCGTCACTTTCTCCGGCTTCAAATTGTCCGGCATCGCGACCAGATTCATCCGTTCCAGCGGGTTCGCCGCTTCCTGCGCTTTTTCGGTCAGGGCGGGTTGCTTTGGTTCTTTTTCAAGCGACCCTTGGGTAGCGAAAGTTCCGCTACTCAGACAAGCGCAGCCCACAGCCAGTACGATTGATTTCTTCATGGTGTTTGTCCTCGACTTGGGCCAACAAATGAGGTCTGACCCCGGTTATTCTCTGACCCCCATTTTTTCGACTAAGCCGCCGTCCCGCCAGTGCCGACTTTTACACGTGTTGATTACCTGCCTGGCTCCAGTCCCAGGTAGCGATCTTCACTGCAAGCCTTCTGATCCCCGGTCGCAAAGCATCGGTTGTTAGCGTTTCGGCGGTATTCTTCCAAAAAATTCTCCTCGGCTGTTGTGGGCCTGCGGGCCGGCATTAGTTCCTTCAATTGTTCCGCTTCCACACGGGCCATGACATCCGGATCCAGGTTCAGCGCAACGCGAAACCCTCTTGTCACGGAGCGGATGATCGTTCCCCCCGGCTTGCTAAAGCTCACATCGGCGTCAGCGGGCCGGCGCAGGGTCAGATTGGCTGCCAGTAACGCCCAGTTTTCTCCGCGTACGACACGTCGCTCACAACCGGGCGGATCATTCCGAGCACTGCCGTCAACCGGTGCGCCGGCAAACGTCGGGTGGAAACAGTCGGCGGTCATTTCACTCATATTTCCGCTCATGTCGTACAAACCAAACGCGTTCGGTCGGTAAGAGGCCACAGGCGTGGGAAATACCTGCCCGTCGTTGCACTTGAATCGACCGTCCATATTGAACTTTTTGATCGCCTGCGCCGTGACATCTCCGACGTTGGCATACTCGCAAGCTTGGTCCTGATCGCCGCCCCAGGGGTAAAGTCCCGTCGTCCCCGCCCGGGCCGCATATTCCCATTCCGCTTCGCTGGGCAGACGGTATTGCCGCTTGAATTTATAGGACAGCCACTTCACATAGGCATTGGCATCTTCCCAGGTCACGCAGCTCACCGGATGATTCCCGCTGACCGGATAGCCGGGTTCACGCCAACTTTTCACCAGGGCCACTTTCTGTAGGTCAATATCGGCCTCACATCCAACTGATGGCTCCGGCCGGCCGGTTTCCTGCACAAACGCGGCATATTGGGCCACGGTCACTTCCGTGCGACCGATGGCAAACGGCGGCAGGGACACCCGATGCCCCGGATTGGCCTTGTAGTTCACGTTGGCCGGGTACTGCCCCATAGCAAAGCTGCCGGCCGGCAGGTTCACCATTTCCGGGCAACTCTTGCAGTCCTTGTACACCTTGCCGGGCGTGGCATCGCCGAGCAGAAACAAGCCGCCGCGAGTACGCTTCTCCTTCTTTCTGGAATTGTCATCCAGTTGTACGGCGGGTTTGTATGCCACCGGCGCCGCTTGCACCAGCGGCGTCGGCGGGGCGGCGGCCGCTGTTGCCGGCGCCTGGTATCCTCGTTCTTCCCACTCCGTCAGCAGCTGGCAAGCATTTCCGGTATTCCGCTCACAGACCCGTTTGGCATCGGCACGTGCCTGTTCCTTACTCGCACTGCCGGTCTCCAACGCGATGCTACAGCCGTTGTCGCAGGACATGAAGATAGCGAAATATCCGCGCTTCTCGGTGAGCTCGATTACCCTGCAATCGCTGCCGCCGCCGTGGGCCTTGCAGTTCTCCACCGCCGCGGACATGGCGGCTTCCTTGCTGGGGGCATTCATGCTGACGCCCACCCGGCTGGTGGAGTTGCTCAAGGCGACTGCGGTAAAGGCCTGGGCATTGGTGCAAGCCAAGGCGATAGTCAGGCCCGCGATGAATCCTGTAACGCGTTTCACATTGGTTTCCTTGCCATAGAAAGTGGCGAAATATGGCGGTTATTAACACGGCAATTCAATTGGTTAACTTTTTATTATGCGGCGGTATATTAGATTCTCGGATGCTTGTAATGGAATTTCACCCATTTCGTAGTGAAATAGGGGCTTGGCTCCTATTGTTATTCATCTTTGAATCCGACTCATAATGGCTTTGCTGAAAATATTTCCTCCACAACCTTTAGCAGCCACTCTTCAGTGAAATTGGCAGTATCCTTAAAAAAAATTACAGATATACATATTCATCTTTTCAATCGCAGCCTTTTCCAAGACTCCTGTGTCTGTGTACACCCTCGCTTTCCAGTTCCCATTTTTCGGGGTGCTAAGGCGCCGCTCTTCAATCATTAATTTAGAGTACTCGCTGGGGGTAAATCGTAGCTCAATCGAATGACCTGAAATGCTTGTGAAGGGTAAGCTTTTCCAATCTTTGACAATCACGATTGGCTTAAGGCCATTGGGAGTGCTTACGGTGCCAGTCTCAACAAGCGGAAATAAAACGTTACTTGTCGATTCATGGGTGTTGAAAGCATAGTGCAAATCTGGGCGGGGGAATCGCAGTTCTGGCCTTCCGTCTTCTTTTACAATGACTACATCAGTTTCTCTCTCATAAATTAGTTCAAGCCCGGGAACCTTGACTCTCGGGGATTTGCCACGAGTATCCAATGAATATAGGGCACTGTATCTTATCTGCCGCCTGATAAATTCAATTAAGATTCCCATCGCAACTACGATGGCTACGGCGTTGGTAATGTACTGATTATCTAAAAAGCTCAGGAAATCAACCTTCGATATGGCAAATGCCCATGCCATTAGTATGGAAAACCATAGAACAACACAAAGGATAAACTCTATAAACCAATGCCGTTTCTTGACGATTTTCATTTTTTACCTTTCGATAGAATGATGGATTCATGTATTCACGTTTTTTGGCACGTTCCCTGTACAAAACGGGGTGATCTTTGATTTTTTTAAAAAAAGTTGTCGCAACACCAGCAAGGCAGGTCGCTCATGGCTCCGACTGTCTGTCCGATGGGGTAGGTTATTGGGCAAGCCATGGGTCTGAATGATCTAGTTGTTTTCCAGGGAGGGGAGCAGAGCTCTTTTTCTGACGCCGCCTAGATAGGGGTCCCGGGCAGCCTCCATGGTGGAGAGCAGGTTGTCCAACTGGAACAAATCCAGCCGGGCGCGGGTGTAGGGCACTCGGTTGGCCTGTTCGACCCAGTGTCGGGCCGTGTCGAGGTTGCGGTCGACGCCATGGCCGGCGAAATACATTTCACCGAGTTCCACCTGCGCAATGGGGAATCCGGCCTCGGCCGCCTGGGCCAGCCATTTGAGCGCCTTGGAGTTGTTGGCGTTGTAGCGCGTGACTTTGCCGCTGCCCGGTTCAATGGCCTTTTCGATGCCTTCGCGATAGGCAAGCGCCAGCGTGGTCTGGTGCACCAGGCTGCCGCCAGCGGCCTGGTGTTCGAGCGCGGGGAGTTCGTCGGCGGTCAGGCGTTCGACGCGCTGCTGGATTTCCCAATCGAGCATGTCCCATTCCTGTGCACTGAGATCGTTGAACCAGTTGAGCGGTGGCGGGGTTTCTCCCCGAACCTCGCGGCCCTCCCGCCCTAGTCGGGCGAACTGGAGGGGTTTGCCGGCCGCCACGGTAACGCTGTCCGGCGGTTGGAAATAGTAGTCGTCGGTCAGCGACGACTCATACCAGGGAATCTGGTCGTCCAGGCTTTGCCGGCGGACGAGGCTGCCGACCTTGTTGAAAATATCGCGTATTTCAAGTTGCGGTTCGAGCAGCGTTCGGGCCAGCGTTTCGCTGTAAACGCTGTTTTTGCCTTGGCCTTCGGGCGCCTGCTGTCCGGGGGAGGCGGAATAAGCGATCAACGTGCCGCGCGGGGCATGTTCCCGGGCGAGGCCCAACGCGTTGAAACTGCGGTAGCGAACCGCACCGGCCGGCTGGAAAGGATTGTTGCGGCAGGCGTCGAGAATCAGGATGTTAACCGCACTGCGGGCCAGCGCCAGGCGTTCGAGCAGATGGCGCACCGGATAGGCCTTGAGCGGGACGCTGGCTTCGCCGGTCAGTTGCATGTCGATTGGTGTCAGGTAATTGCCGCCGCCCACCTGCATGCCATGTCCGGCGTAGTACACCAGCGCGGTCGCTCCTTCCGGCAGGCCATCGGTGAAGCGGGCCACGACTGCCATCATTTCCTCGCGGGGCAAGTCGGTGCGTTCGGTCACGGCAAACCCCAATTGCCGCAGTGTCTGGGCCATCAGCTTGCCATCGCGCAGGGCATTGGGCAGCGCATCGCGGCTATATCCGCCATTCGCCAGTACCAGCGCATGCTTGACCGCCTGGTTGCCTGCAGCACCGACGCTGGCGCCGCAACTCAGCAGAAAAACCAGGAATACCAGCCGGATCAAGGCTGGCATGCCGCTTCCTTTGTCTCGACGACGATTATATCTGCCACCAACGGGCTGTTGCGCAACTGTGCCAAAGCTTCATTGACTGAAGCATCTGCAGGCAGGCCGAGCCACCATTCGCCGATTTCAGAGGGGCCACTAACCACGCGTACCTCAGCTTTGCGCAATAGCAGCACGACGGCTTCCTGAGGTGCACTGGCCTTGAAGACGACGCGCAGGCGGGCAACTGTCGCGCAGGGCGTTGTGGTCGCGCTGTGGCCCCGATAGCGCCGGGTTTCATCGTCGCTGACGTTGAGCCACAGATTCTGGACAGAGATGACAGCGATCAAGGCCGCCAGGACCGGCGCCGGGGCCCAGTGGCGACTGAATAGCCAAGCGAAGAATCCGCTACGACTCGGCTGTTCTTCGGTCTGGAGGGCCAAGGCCTCGGCTGCGCTGCTCATTTCGTCGGCCAATTGCCGGTGGAGGGCACGATAGGCGTGGCGTGGGTCGCCGGGGCCGCCGAGCGGCGAGCCGGTGATGCCGACATGCTCGGCGTCGAGGTCACGGGCGAAGATATGACCCGGCCGAGGGGGAATGGGCTCGGCACCGGTTGGCGCTTCAGCCAGCGCAATCACGGCCCCCAGGCGCGCCGGGGACAACTTGGCGAGAATCGGCGCGTCACCCGGGATGATGGCTCGCAACGGCAAGCGGGTCATGACCATGCCGGCTTGCGGGTCGGCGGGGCCGTCGTCGTCCTCGATCAGTAAATCCCGGTCGGTGGCGTAATCGGTATCTGCTGTCACCAGCCAGCCTTGCCATTGCTTGCCGCCCAAGTGGGCGCCAAGCAGCACGCCGACATTGCGGCCAAGCGGTCGGGAATTCCGGTCATTTATCGCGTTGACCGCAGACAGGGCGCGAATTTGCCCGACGGCCGGAGCGCTCGGCACATGAGCTAGCTGTGCGGCGACCGTGCGTGCGATGTGTTCGCGGATGAAGTCGGGCATGGCCGGAGGCGGCGTATCTTCCTGGACTGCATCCTGGTCAGGCAGGCGCTCAGATGATTCCGGTGATGCCGGGCTATCGAAAAGCTCCCTGCGTAAGCGTTCGAGTGGGGGATAGAGGCGGTGTGGCATTACGTTTCCCCCTGGGTTTTCTGGACGCGCAAGCACAGCAGATTCAATAGCGCGACCAATTCCCGGTGCCACTCTGGTGATATTTCTGCTCGCAGTTTTTTCAGCCAGCCGCCGAGCAGGGTGTTTTCATAGCCTTGAAAGAAACCGCCCTTTTGCCCCGTGATCCCCAACTTCTTGGCTTTGTAGTGATAGCTGGCAATCTGCCAGCGCTTGGCGATGGCGTCCATCGGCAGACGCGCCTCATCTTCGGCGCAAGTGTGGTGCCGCAACATCCGCCGTTCGCCTTCGCCCAATGTGGCGAGAAATTGGTCCGCTTCGGCATTCACTGTCGCCACATCAATGCCGGCTTCGGCCAGGAGGTGCAAGTCGTCGTGGGAAGGCGTCGTTGTACAAGCCGCCATTTCCTCGGTCTGGATACCTTCTTCGCCTGCAGCGTGCTCATCTATCTCTATGAGCCCGGCCTGGTCGCGTATTTCATCCTGGGCAAAGCGCTTCAGGTAGCCGTGCAGAACATGCGCGCTATCCAGATCGCCCGCCTGGGTCGTCCGGGCGTTTTGCAGAATCTTCTGCACGAAAAAAGCATGGATCAGATCCTGTCGTGCCTCGGTGTCGGCATATTCCGCCGGCAACCGGGTGCGTAACAGCAAGCGGGTGACCTGATGATAGAAATCCGCCCATTCCGCCTCTGTCAGACCAGGTGAAAGTTTGCGCCGGCGCCAGTAATCAAGAATCGCCGGGTTGTCGGAGTGGGGCACCATGCTATCGGTTCAGGATTGAAACGAGCGCCATTATGCCGTGGGGGATTGGCCGTCGGCGAGGATGGATTCAATAACCGTCACGGCCTTCTTGAGGAAAACGTTCCAGTCACCATACTCCGTCGCCACACCTAGGGTATGGTGGCCTTTCGGCAAAAACACCCCGAGGGCAAATTTTCCTGGGTCGCTAAGTTCCAGAAAGTAGCTGGTTTCACAGGTGATGAGCGCAAGAGGTATCTTGCTGCCGCTGGGGTACACCCCAACCATGTAAAGGTACTCGATGGCACCGGAAGACTTCAGATTGGCGTAGCACTCGATGCGCATCGTTCCGTCATCATGACGATGAACGACATCGGCAGATTCAATGGGGGGCAGGTAAAGCCACTGCGGGGCGGGGGAAATCATGGCGAAGGTTTTCTGTGGGCTGATATCTCCATAACTGTCCAAGAAAAATATTTTTGAAATTCTTCGGCTTTCGAGGTTCGCTGTCAGGCCACGCTCTGTACGACCGCTTCACTCTGTCACCGGCCGTAGAAGCCGGGATGCTGTGTAGGTCCGCTTAGGGTCGTGAGCCGTCCCCGTTGACGCTTCCTACACAGCAAAAAAACAACAAGGGCTTGAGCAAATCAGCCGAGGCTCCCTCGGTGAACGGATCGTGTCCCCGCTAGCACCAAGCGGCGCTCGCGGTAGCTGACCAGTTCGCCTTCGTCCAGCAGGGTGTAGCGGATGGCGCCGGTTTCCAGCAGACGGATGGCGACCGAGTTGCCGCCTGGTCGATATCCAGAGAAAACCTGAGTAAGTCTGTGGATAACCCAACAAAAAGCCCGGCGATCAAGGCGATGCCGGGCTGATTCGTTTTTGGGCGGAATCAGGCCGCCAATTCCCGTAAGACTTCCGGATGCGCTTGCGCCACCCGTAGCAAGGTTTTTGCCGCACCGGAAGGCTCGCGCCGCCCCTGCTCCCATTCCTGCAACGTGCGTACCGACACCCCCATCAGTTCGGCGAACTGCGACTGCGATAGCCGGGAAGTCAAGCGGGCCTTGGCAACTGGCGATTCCACCACCCGGCCATCCCGGCTCACCACTGACACCCGGCCGACCTTGCCAGCCTGCATTTCGCGGGCGGCTTCCCGCAACTCGGCATCCAGATCGCGCCCGGCATCGCGGGCCATCAATTCAGCTTCATTCAATTTCGGCATGATCAGCCAGCTCCCGTAAAAGATTCAGCGTCGCCGCAGAAATGTTCTCCTGTGCGCTCTTGGCATACACCGTCAAAAGCCAGATACGGCCCTTGGCGTCCTGCACGTAATAGAGCGCCCTCACGCCACCCCGCTTACCCATTCCGGCGCGCGACCAGCGCAACTTGCGCACCCCGCCAGAACCCGGCACCACAGGTGAAGCGAGCCCACCCTGCCCGCTCCAGCCCCAACCCTAGACTTCAGCGCTGGCGTGCCTTGCCCGACTTCGGCATGGGCTTGCGCGCCCGCTGGCCGGGGCGCGACTGGGTTTCGGGTTTGGGCTTGGGCATCAGCAGGTTGGCGGCGGGACCGGCGGCGGCGGCGCGGTGCGCTTGCATGGCGGCCAGCCAGGGCGAGGCATCGACGGCAACGGGGATTTCCGGCGTCGCCGCGCTGTAGCCGGCGAGCAGGTTGCGCAGCGCAGCCAGGCGCAGCGCGCTGTCGCCCCGCCGCGGCAGCGCTTCGACCAGACGCTCGGCAGCCGGCGTCAGGCCGACGCCGTCGTCGCCGCCGGCGATCAGGCCGGCGCCGTCGAGGCTGGCGAAAGCGGCGGCGAACTCGGCGGCGCTGGGCAGGCTGCCCTGGATCAACTCGACCGCCGCGACGATGGCCGCCGGCTCGGCCGGCCGGCGCTTGGCGGCGAGCGAGACGGCGAGCAGGAGGAGAAGTTCGTGATCGTGGATGGGGGACATGGAAAAACCTTTGCTGAAAATGGCGCCGCTCGGAACTCGACTCGCTGCCTGACCCGACAGTGTACCGGTTCGCCCCGCCAGCGCGCGATCGACTTATACCGATTATGCGTAGTCCTGCGTATTCCCCGCCACCAGCCCTTCCCGGATAATCCGCCCATGACTTCGCGCCTCCCCGCTTTCCAGGCGGACAGCACCGCCACCTGGCACGCCGAGTTGCACCTTGCCTTTGCCCGGCAGGGCGCCCGCACGGTGCTGCGCGAAAACCGCCACCGCGGCCCGCTGCGCGTGCAGAAGGCGCTCTACCCGGAGGGCGACGCGGTCTGCCAGGCGCTGCTGCTGCATCCGCCCTCGGGCATTGCCGGCGGCGATCATCTGGCCATCGACATTGCCGTCGACGACAACAGCCACGCCCAGATCACCACGCCGGGCGCCGGCAAGTGGTATCGCTCGGGCGGCGCCGCAGCGTCGCAGACGGTGACGCTCAAGGTGGATGCCGGCGCGACGCTGGAATGGCTGCCGCAGGAAAGCATCGTCTTCGACGGCGCGATTGCCCGCATGGCCACCCATGTAAACCTCGCCGCCGACAGCCGCTACCTCGGCTGGGACATCCTCTGCCTGGGCCGCGCCGCGGCCGGCGAGCGTTTCGAACACGGGCAGTTTTCACTTTTCTGCCGCGTCGACCGCGCCGGCCAGCCGCTGTGGCTGGAACGCGGCAGCGTCGCCGGCAACGACGCCATGCTCGCCAGCCCGGCCGGCTGGGCCGGGGCGAGCGTCTGCGGCACGCTGCTGTGCAGCTTCCCGGAACTGCCGCAACTGGCCGCCGCCCTGCTCGAAGCCCTGCGCGCCGTAGCGCCCGTCGATGGCGCCCAGCACGGCATCACCGCCCCGCCGGGCATCCTCATCGCCCGTTACCTCGGCAACAACAGTGAAGCTGCCCGGCTGTGGTTTGCCGAACTGTGGAAAATCCTGCGCCCGGCCTGCTGCGGCCGACCGGCCGTGCTGCCCCGAATCTGGAATACCTGAAGGAGTCGTTATGGAACTGACACCGCGTGAGAAGGACAAGCTCTTGATCTTCACCGCCGGCCTCTTGGCCGAGCGGCGCCAGGCCAAGGGCCTGAAGCTCAATTACCCGGAAGCCGTCGCGCTGATCACCTGCGCGATCATGGAAGGCGCCCGCGAAGGTAAAACGGTGGCCGAGCTGATGCACGCCGGCACCCAGGTACTGACGCGCGCCGACGTGATGGACGGCATCGCCGAGCTGATCCCGGAAATCCAGGTCGAAGCCACCTTCCCGGACGGCACCAAGCTGGTCACGGTCCATAACCCGATTGTTTGAAAAAGGAGCGCCCATGATCCCCGGAGAACTCCTCGCCGAACCCGGCGAACTCGAATTGAACGCCGGCCGCCCGACCATCACCCTGGTCGTCGCCAATACCGGCGACCGGCCAATCCAGGTCGGCTCGCACTACCATTTCTTTGAAACCAACGCCGGCCTGAGCTTCGACCGCGAAGCCGCGCGCGGCTACCGCCTCGATATCGCCGCCGGCACCGCCGTGCGCTTCGAGCCGGGCCAGACGCGCACCGTGCAACTGGTCGCACTGGCCGGCGAACGCAAGGTTTACGGTTTCCGTGGCCTGATTCAGGGAGCACTGTGATGGCGAACAAGATTACCCGTCAGGCCTATGCCGAAATGTTCGGCCCGACGACCGGCGACCGCCTCCGTCTCGCCGACACCGAGTTGCTCATCGAGGTCGAGAAGGACTACACGATCTACGGTGAGGAAGTGAAATTCGGCGGCGGCAAGGTCATCCGCGACGGCATGGGCCAGAGCCAGCGAGTTGCCGCTGAAACGGTCGATACCGTGATCACCAACGCGCTGATCGTCGATGCCGTGACCGGCATCGTCAAGGCCGACATCGGCTTGAAGGACGGCCGCATCGCCGCGATCGGCAAGGCCGGCAACCCCGACATCCAGCCGGGCGTAACCATCGTCGTCGGCCCCGGCACCGAAGTCATCGCCGGCGAAGGCATGATCGTCACGGCCGGCGGCATCGACAGCCACATTCATTTCATCTGCCCGCAGCAGATCGACGAGGCGCTGATGTCCGGCGTCACCACCATGATCGGCGGCGGCACCGGGCCGGCGACCGGCACGTATGCAACGACGTGCACGCCCGGCCCGTGGCACATCCACCGCATGCTCGAAGCGGCCGAGGCTTTCCCGATGAACCTCGGTTTCCTCGGCAAGGGCAACGCCAGCTTGCCGGAAGCCCTGCGCGAGCAGGTCGCGGCCGGTGTCATCGGCCTCAAGCTGCACGAAGACTGGGGCACGACGCCGGCCGCCATCGACTGCTGTTTGAGCGTCGCCGACGAGATGGACGTGCAGGTCGCCATCCACACCGACACGCTCAACGAATCGGGCTTCGTCGAAGCCACCATCGGCGCCTTCAAGGGCCGCACCATCCACACCTTCCACACCGAGGGCGCCGGCGGCGGCCACGCGCCGGACATCATCAAGGCGACCAGCCTGCCCAATGTCCTGCCCAGCTCGACCAACCCGACCATGCCGTACACGGTGAACACCATCGACGAGCACCTCGACATGCTGATGGTCTGCCACCACCTCGACCCGAGCATCGCCGAGGACGTCGCCTTCGCCGAATCGCGCATCCGCCGCGAGACGATTGCCGCCGAAGACATCCTGCACGACATGGGCGTCTTCTCGATGATGTCGTCCGACTCGCAAGCCATGGGCCGCGTCGGCGAGGTGATCATCCGCACCTGGCAGGCGGCGCACAAGATGAAGCTGCAACGCGGCACGCTGCCGGAAGACAGCCCGCGCCACGACAACTTCCGCGTCAAGCGCTACATCGCCAAGTACACGATCAACCCGGCGCTGACGCACGGCATCGCCCACACCGTCGGTTCGATCGAAGTCGGCAAGCTGGCCGACCTGGTGCTGTGGAAGCCGGCTTTCTTCGGCGTCAAACCGTCGCTGATTCTGAAAGGCGGCATGATCGCCGCAGCCGCCATGGGCGACCCCAACGCCTCGATCCCGACCCCGCAGCCGGTGCATTACCGGCCGATGTTCGGCAGCTTCGGCAAGGCGCTGAAAACCTCGGTCACCTTCGTTTCGCAGGCCGCATTGCAGAACCCTGCGGTCAACGCGCTGAATCTGCAAAAAC
The DNA here is from genome assembly GCF_041909095.1 of Azonexus sp. Taxonomy (GTDB): domain Bacteria; phylum Pseudomonadota; class Gammaproteobacteria; order Burkholderiales; family Rhodocyclaceae; genus Azonexus. The sequence goes on from NZ_JAYREB010000008.1 coordinate 74,167, forward strand.
CGCTGATCGCCGTTTCCGGCACACGCACGGTGAAGAAGTCGGACATGGTGCACAACGGCGCCACACCGGAAATCACCGTCGATCCGGAAACCTACGTGGTCAAGGCCGACGGCGTGCACCTGGTCTGCGAACCGGCGACCGAACTGCCGCTGGCGCAACGTTACTTCCTGTTCTGACCATGTTGATCCTGAATAAACGCAGCACCGCTCCCGCCACCGACTCGGTGGCGCTCGCCTACGACGAACGCAAGCGCAGCCGGCTCAAGGTGACGCTGGCTTCCGGCCTGGAAGCCGGCATCTTTCTCGAACGCGGCGACCACCTGTACGGCGGCGACAAGCTGGCGGCCGAAGACGGCTCGGCCGTTGTCGAAATCCTCGCCGCGCCGGAAAAACTGATCGAGGCAGTGGCCGACAGCCCGCTGCTCTTTGCCCGCGCCGCCTATCACCTGGGCAACCGGCATGTGCCGGTGCACATCCTGCCAACCGCGAACGGCGGCAAGCTGCGTTTCCAGACCGACCATGTGCTGGCCGACATGGCGCGCGGCCTCGGTTGCGTCATCAGCGAAACGGAAGCGCCCTTCCAGCCGGAATCCGGAGCTTATGGTGGCGGTCACCATCACCACGGCGACGAGCCCGAGCACGCCGACCTGCACAACCCCGGCCACGGCCCGCACCGTTCCGTGCCAAAGATCCACGAATTCAAGCCGCGCTGAGCCCTGAATTGTCGGCAGCTGGCGACAATCAGTTCGCCCAGGCCGGGTCGGGTTCGCTTTGCCCCCGGGAACGCCGCCGCGCCAGGCGGGCGGCCGGCATTTCAACCCAGCGATGAAAACCCGCGGCGGCGACGATGCTCAGACAGAGAGCGACGAGCAAGCCGAAGCTGGCGGCAAGCGGCGTCTGCCAGCCGTAGCTGGCCCAGACGGTGGAAACCAGCAACAGAACGGGGAAATGGACCAGGAACAGGCTGTACGAAATCCGTCCCAGCCAGCCCAGCAGGCGGCTGCGCGGCCACGCCGTCATGAAACCCGTTCTGTCGCCGGCAAACAACAGCAAACCGACGAGCTGGGCGATACCGAGCCGCCAGCGCCATTCGTCAAGCATGGCGACGAGCAGCAACAACTGGAACAACCAGAACTCGGTCCCTCCACCGTCGGCGCGTTGCGCCCGGTAAACCACCACGCCGAGAAAAAAGTAGGGAAAGAAGTAAATCGCCCAGATATCCCAGGCATTATCCAGATTGACGTGGAACAGCGACAAGGCGCTCAATCCCCAGCCACCGAGAACGGCGAAATCGAGGTCATCCCGCCCGACCCGGTCGCGCAGCCAGAGCAGGCCGGCATACAGCGCGCCAAGCTGGAAATTGATGCAGACGAACCATAAGCCGGCCGACAGCGGCTCGTAGCCGAGAATATCCTGCAGGAACAGGAAGTGCGCCAGCAACTGCGGCAAAGTGACCGTCTGCCCGAGCACGGCATCCGGCACCTGCCCGCGGGCGAACAGACAGACCGGCAGCACGATCGAAATGACCGCCAGATAGGGCAAGCCCAGCCGGAGATAGCGCTCGCCAAGGAAGCGCCTGAAGGCTGGCCCGTCCCACTGACGCCCGCTCATGCTGCGGGCCATGACGTAGCCCCCGACGACGAAAAAGACCTGCGTCGCCCGCGCGTTGGTGGCCAGCCAGTCAAGCGCCGTGCCCAGCAAGGGCGCTGCCCATTCGCTCAGCGGGGGATAGAGCGAAAAATGGTGTAGGACAATGACCAGCGAAGCCAGCGCCCGCAAGGCGACGATCAGGGAAAGCCGGGCCCGCCCGGCCATGGCCGGGTGCCGGAAAGCCTGATGAGAAGAAGGATTTTGCATGGGAAGGATTCGGCAAGTTCATGCCGGCCAGCGGCAGAGCGTGGAAAATCCATCCTGATTGCATAAACCGGGCCAAGCCCGGCAGATAGCCAGCAAAAACTCACGAGCCCGCCCTCGACGGCGGGCTGCGTCGTCGTTCCTCGCTGCCAGCTCCCTTCCTGCGTCAGCATGTAGCTGGCAACGGCGCCGTTGCAGGTTTCCAGTCCTTGGCGCTGCTGTGGGCGCGGGCGAGCTTGCTGGTGTCGGCGCACCGCAGGTTGTTGGCGTTGAAGCGCAGGTTGAGGCCGGGCTGCAGGCGGTGGACGGCGAACAGGTCGAGGACGGTACGATCCTCGCTGCGCTCCGGGCGTTCGCCCGGGATGCTGGTCTTCACTTCGGCCTGCCAGAAAGCGACGGCAGCCGTTTTCCGGTAGGCGTTCCGGCTAGCGGCGGTCGAGATCGAGGTCGGCCAGCGAGCCGGCGTCCTCGATCGGTTCGAGATGGGTCAGCACGTGCGAGCGCGGCACCACGGCGCGGATGCCGGCCTCGATTTCCTCGGCCAGATCGTGCCCGCGCTGCACCGTCCATTCGCCCGGCACCAGCACGTGCAGGGTGATGAAGGCGCGCGCGCCGGACTGACGGGTGCGCAGGGCATGGAAGGCCAGGCCGCGTTCGCGGTAGCCGGCGAGCAGGCTTTCGATTGCCCTCACCTGTTCCGCCGGCAGCGCCGCGTCGAGCAGGCCGTCGGCCGAACGACGCACCAGTTGCCAGCCGGTCCACAGGATGTTGATCGCCACCGCCAGCGCCAGCACCGCGTCGAGCCAAAGCCAGCCGGTGAGCCAGACCAGGCCGACGCCGAGGATGACGCCGACCGAGGTCCACACATCGCTCATCAGATGGTGGGCGTCGGCTTCCAGCGAGATCGAGTTGTGCTGGCGCCCGACCGCCATCAGTACGCGCGCCACCGCGAGGTTGATCAGCGAAGCGGTCAGCGAAACGACCAGGCCGACACTGACCGACTCCAGCGGCTGCGGATCGAACAGGCGACCGAGCGCCGCGTAGGCGATGCTGACGGCGGCGACCAGGATCAGGAAGCCCTCGAAGGCGCTCGAAAAATACTCGGCCTTGCCGTGTCCGTGCGGGTGCTTGTCATCGGCCGGCGCTTCGGCCAGCGCCAGCATCCACAGCGCCATCAGGGCGCCTGCCAGGTTGACGAAGGATTCGATGGCATCCGAGAGCAGGCCGACCGAACCGGTGAGCTGCCAGGCCCAGCCCTTGAGCAGGATGGTCGAGACGGCGGCGGCAATCGACAGCCAGGCGTAGCGTTGCAGGGAAACCGGCGCCTTGCGGCTCTGTTCACTCATGGCCCACCCCGCTGATCGGCGTCGGGCGGGCGTTCGCTGCGTTTTCGATAGTCACGGATTGCATCCTGGAGTTCGTTGGCTGCCCATGATCGCTTCATCGCCGCGATCAAAGGGCGCCAAGTCTAGCCGCCGGGTGATGAATGCCGCCTTAACAGGCGATGCCAACGCCCTACCAGCTCCCTTCCAACGTCAGCATGTAACTGGCGACGCTGCCGTTGCAGGTTTCCAGTTGCCAGTCGTTGGCGCCGCTGTGGGCGCGGGCGAGCTTGCAGGTGTCGGCGCGCAACAGGTTGTTGGCGTTGAAGCGCAGGTTGAGCCCTGGCTGCAACCGGTAGACGGCGAACAGGTCGAGGACGGTACGGTCTTCGGTACGCTCCTGGCGCTCGCCCGGGATGCTGGTCTTCACTTCGGCGAAATGCTGCAGGTCGAAGCCGGCCGTGACGCGCTGGCCGAACGGCCGCTCGTAGCCGAGGCTGAGCTGGTAGCGCGGCGATTCGCGGGCTTCCCGGGTCAGGTCGAGGCGCTCGTCGTGCACCCGGCTGCGCGGCACGGTCAGGTGGCCCTTGAGCGTGCCGGGCGCGACACCGAGCTTGCCGAGATTAAGCTTGGCGTCGAGTTCGGCGCCCCAGTGTTCGGCGTCGCCTTCGTTGTACGGCCGGTCGACCCAGCGCGCGCCCTCGAGCGTCACCCGACGCTCGACGAAATCGCTGGTCTGCCGGGCGTAGAGATTGAAACCGACCACCCCGGCGTCGGCCGGCAGGTAGTGTTCGAGTACCGCTTCGAAGTTGGTGCTGCGCTCCGGCTGCAGGTCGGGATTGCCACGCTGGTCGGCTTCGAGCGGCGTGTTGGCGCTCAGGCTGAGGACCGGCCGGTTGCTCAGTTCGTCGAGGCGCGGCAGCTTCAGGCCGCGGCCGATCGAACTCCTGAAAACCCAGCGCTCGGCCGGCTCCCAGCGCACCGCCAGCGACGGCGCGACGATGCCGTGACGGCGGCTGTCGCCGTCCACGTCGAGCCGGAACTGCTCGCCGCGCAGGCCGAAAGTCAGCGTGGTACGCGGATCGAGGGCGAATTCGTCCTGCACCCAGGCAATCGTCTGCCGCTCGCCGGTCTGGTAAAGGCTGGCGGCGCCGGACAAATTCTGGCGGTCGTCGCGTTCGAGGCGGGCGCCTTCCAGCGCCAGCGCCACGACATGGCTGCCCAGCGCGCGGTCGAGGCGGACCATGCCGTTCAGTTCGTCCTCGTCGCGTTCGAGACGGTCGCGGGTCGGCGTCAGGACGCCGCCGGCGCTCAGGTAGTTGCGCCGGGTGTCGGTGTCGCGCTGCCCTTTCATCCAGGCCAGGCGCGAACTCAGCTTGCCGCCGTCGAGCTTGCGCTCGCCTTCGAGGCGCAGGCGGTAGAGGCGGGTCTTGCCGCTTTCCCGGTCGGCGCGGCTGCCGTCGGCGGCGAGGCCGGTACCGGCCAGCGGGTCGGCGTAACTGTAGCGCTCCATCTCGCCCCAGCGCCGGGTGTCGCCGCGAAACAGGGTCGGCCAGATCGAGAAGCTGTCGCCGCCGCGCCGCCAGTTGAGGCGCGGGCTGAAGACCAGTTCGTTCATGGTAAAGCGACCGTCGTTCTCGTCCAGCGCCCAGGCATTGCGGGCGCCGCCGGTGAAGGCCTGGCGATCGCTGTCGCTGCTGGAGACCATGACGTGGTGGTTGATCGTCAGCGGCAGCACCCAGGAGAACTCGCCGGCGTTGCCGCGCCGGGTCACCGTGCTCTGGCCGAAGACCCGGCCGTCGCGCGTACCGGTGGCGAGCTTGACCGTTGTGTCGGACTTCTTGGCGGTCTTCTTCATCACCAGATTGACGGTGACCGAGGCGCCGCCGCCGAATTCGGCCGACGAACCGCGCAGGATCTCGACCCGTTCCAGTTCGCCTGACGGCAGGCGGCCGACCGATGCGGACGCCATCCGCGAATTGCCGCCGACCCGTTCGCCGTCGATCAGCAGTTGCACCGAGTCGCGCACCATGCCGCGCGCCCGCATGCCCTGGCCGCCGTCGCTGCCCTGGCTGCCGGCGTCGATGCCGGGCAGCTTGCTGATCACCTCACTGACCGTCGTCGCGCCGAGATTGGCGATTTCCGCCTGGTTGAGGATCACCTTCTGCGTCACCGCCTGGCGCCGCTCCTCCAGCGCATCGGCATCCGCCGTGACGGTGACCGTCGACAACACTTGTTCCGCCGCCCACCCCTGCCCTGCCAGCACGGCCAGCAGACCGGCCACCCAAGCCTTGTTCATGTTTTTCTCTTCTCCCGTTTCAGACCATGCCGCCAGCACTGGCCCCTTGCCAGAGCTGGACGATGCCCGTTCCCAGCAGCAGGAACGCGCTCAATGCTTCGATGCGCGGTTGCCAGCGCCCCAGTTGTTCGCGCAGTTGCTGGCCGACGTAGGCAACGACGGTGCCGTACACCAGCCAGGGCGCGGCGATGGCGCCGAGGCCAAAGCTCAGGCCGAGCGCGGCGCCGCTCCACGCCGTGCCGCTGGCCGCCGCCGCGACCAGCACCGCACCCTGCGGCGCGCAGGGCGTCAGCGCCATGCCGACGCCCATCAGGTAGAGCCCGGATGGCATCGCCTGGGCCGCCGCCTGACGCGGTCGCCAACTGATTTTCTGTTCGTTCTTTGGCGCGCAACTGCCGCAAGCCGCGCCGGCCGAGCGCCGGCCGAGCAGCGCGACGCCGACCAGCACCAGGGCGATGCCGACCGTCAGATGGACGACCCAGCCATTCACGCCGCCGACGTAGCGCCCGCCCCACCAGCCGCTGACCGCGCCGAAGCCGCCATAGACGGTGAGCCGGCCGAGCGAGACCGGCAGCAGGATGCGCCAGGAACGGGCGATACCCTGGTCGGCATTGACGAAGAGCGGCCCGAGATAGGGCAGGCAACTGAGCAGACAGGGGCCGAGCCCATAGACCAGCCCCAGCCCAAGCGCCATCGGCAAGCCGATGGCTACCGCCTCGACCGGCATGATCAGTGATCTTCCTGCTGTTCGGCGAGGAACTCGCTGCGCGCCAGCACGGCAGCGCCGTAGGCGGTGGTCGTCTGCGGATATTCCGGCACCACCAGCTCGCGTTGCAGTTCGTCCTGGATCGCCGCCACCAGCCCCTTGTTGAGCGCCGGACCGCCGTCCATGTACACGCGGTCCTCGATGCCGACGCGCTTGGCCAGACGCACCGTGCGCTTGGCGATCGAATAGTGGATGCCGGCGACGATCTCGGCCTTGCCGTGGCCGTTGGCGAGCAGGCCGATGATCTCGGATTCGGCGAAGACGGTGCAGGTACTGTTGATCGACAGCGGCGCGCCACTGCCGGTGAAGTGGATGTCGCCCAGCTCTTCCAGATCGAGGTCGAGGTTACGCGCGGCGACGTCGAGGAAGCGGCCGGTGCCGGCGGCGCATTTGTCGTTCATCACGAAGTTGGTGACGTTGCCGCTGTCGTCGATCTGGATCGCCTTCGAATCCTGGCCGCCGATGTTGATGATCGTGCGCACGCCGCCGAAAGCCTTGCCGGCTTCGTGGGCGCCGATGGCGTTGGCAGTGATCTCGGAGATCGAATCGTCGGCTTCCTTGAACAGCTTGCGGCCGTAGCCGGTGGCGATCAGGTATTTCAGACGCTCACGGTCGACCCCCGATTTTTCCAATAAAACGCGCAGCGCCTCCTTGGCGTTCTTGTGGAAGAGGCTGCCGGAGTCGGTGACGTGGATGCCGACGATCTCGCCGGCTTCATTGATCAGTGCGGTCTTGATGGCGGTGGAGCCGATGTCGATACCTGCGAAATAATTCATGCGCGTGCTTTTCTTTTTCTGGTCTTGATGGATTCGAGGAAGGCTTCGACGCGGGTCGACAACTGCCCCATGTCGTCCGGGCTGTAGTCGGTCTCGACGTAGAGCATCGGGATGCCGGCCTGGTTGAGCGCGTCGGCGACGCTCTTCTGCTCCATCTCGTACACCTGGCAACCGGCGAAGGACTGGTAGACGACGCCGTCGGCGTTGAAGGTGGAGACGAGGTCGAGCAGGCGCCGGATGCGGTCGTCGTTGCGGGTGAAGATCGGACAGGTGCAGGGCTTCAGGTACTTGTCGGCGATGCTCTCGATCATGTGGCTGACCAGCCATTCGTCGACCGCCGTCATGTCGTAGAGCATGCGGTTGGCCGAGCAGGTCTCGTCGGCGACGACGACGCCGCCCGCCTCTTCGATCAGCAGCGGCAGCTTGACGTTGGGGAAGATCGGCGGCGAACCGGTGAACACGATGCGCGGCGCCTTCTTCTGCACGGCGCTGAACGCTTCGGCCTCGCGCTGCGCGAGTTCGGCGTTGAGCGCTTCGACGGCGGCGCTCCAGCGCTCGATGTCGTCAAAGAAATAGGCGTTGGTGACGAGAAAGACATCCTTGCCGAGGATCAGCGACGGCGCCTTGCGGCGGAAGTTGTGCAGGGTGCGGAAGGCGGCCTGGGCGCGCGAAGTCTTGGCCATCGCCTCGCGCAGGCGCTGCCGGGTCAGGCGCTTGCCGGTCACCTTCTGCAGGCGCGCCGCCAGTTGCTTGACGACGCGCCGCCAGTATTCGCGCGCCGCCTCGTTGTCCTTGGCGCTCGGCAGGTCCATGTCGTAGACCTCGTAGCCCATGCCTTCCATCATCTGGGCGGCCTTCTTCTTCTGGTCGCAGGTCGTCGGATTGACGATCATCTCCAGCTTGCCGACGTCGGGCACGGCCTTTTCCGAATGCAGGCGGCCGAGCGTCGCCTTGACCAGCGAGCAGGACTTGGCCGGCATGAAGTCAGCGCCGACCTGGTCGTAATGGTAGGCGCCGTTGCACAGGCGCACCGGCGTGCCGCCAGCGGCGTAGATCAGTTCTTCCGGCACCTGGATGCAGGTGGTGCCGATGCCCGGCCCGTCGCGGTCGAGCGGCTGGCCCTCGATGAAGGCGTGGCGGAAGAGGTCGTAGAAATAGGTCATCGCCGCCGGGTTGTCGATGAAATCGTCGACGATGTGGTTGAGCATGACCTCGGCTTCGCGCGCCTGGCGACTCTGGTTGAACGCCGGCTTGAGCGGCACTTCGCGGATTTCACTCACTTGCGGATTCCCTTGTTCATGCGCTTGATGAAACCTTCCTCGGTCGATTCGAAGATGGTGATGTTGGCGAAATCGATCCTCAGCGCGCCCTTTTCCGGGCAGGCGGCGACGCACTTCATGCACAGCGTGCAGTCGTCGGTCATGATTTCCTTGCGTCCGATGTCGTCGGCGATCTCGCGGATTTCCATGTCGCAGGCGGTGTAGCAGTCGCCGCAGCGGGTGCATTTGCTGCCGTCCTTGCGCAGGCGCAGCAGCGCCGGCTTGGAAAGCAGGTAATGCAGCGCGCTCATCGGGCAGAAGAAGCAGAAGAAGCGCTTCTTGACGAAGGAACCGACGATGAAGAGGCCGGTGATGCCCATGCCCAGCGCAGTCAGCACGATCTTGCCGGGGCTGGAGAAGTCGATCGTCCATTGCGAGAAGTCGCCGACGAACAGCGGCAGCACCATCCGTCCCGGGCAGATCTGGCAGAACGGCGCGCCAACCTCGTGCGACCACAGGCCGCCGCCGATGCCGAGCGGAATCAGCAGCAGCAGCGCGAGCAGCACGTACTTGATCCAGGTCAGCCGGCGGAACTGTTCGTGGGTATAGCCCGACTGGCGGATGCCCAGCTTCTGGCGCAGGCTGGTCAGCCAGTCCTGCAAGGTGCCGAGCGGGCAGACGAAGCCGCACCAGCCCTTGTTGAGGACGATGAACCACAGCGCAAAAATGCCGAAGCCGGTGAGCACGGCGATCCCGGCATAGCTGAACAGCTGCGGCCAGGGCCGCGCCAGTTGGTGCTGCAGCGGCAGCAGGTAGCAGACGCCGGCGCGACCGTCGCGGATGTAGCCGCAGCTGAACATCGGCAGGCTGTTGCCGAGGTTGATCGCCAGGTAGCCGCCATAGACGAAGAGGACGAAGGCGGCGAGCTGGAACCAGAAACGGAAACGCTTCAGGTCGACCTTGTTGACCGCGTCGCGCAGCTTACTCATCGAAGCTCACCTCGCGGTAAGGCCGCACGCGGCGCCGGCGGTAGAGGTAGACCGCGGTGCCCGAGAAAAGCAGCACGACGACGGCGATGCCCAGCCCCCAGGCGTAGGACTCGTAGTCCTCGATCGCCGGATAGTAGGCGCCGGCCAGCGTCGTCGTGTAGCGCACGCTGCGGTACGGCGTGCCTTGCCATTCGCCGGCCTGGTCGACCGGGAAGCTGGCGCTGACGACGAAGGTCTCGCGGTGGCGGCGGTCGAACTCGCGCCATTCGGGGAAATAGTCGCGGATGACGACGAAGCTGGCGCGGCCGTCCTCGTCGGACTGCACGCTATTGCTCCAGCCCTGGCCGCTGGTGAAGCTGACGCGGGCGTTCTGCACCGGCTTGCCGTCGCGCAGCACCTGGAAGCGGATGGTGTCGCCGTAGTTGATGCGGGTGAACAGCCCTTCCCCATCCTTGCGCTCGCGGATGATTTCGACCGGCACCCGGGAATCGGTGCGCGGCACCATCATCTGCGCCTCGCCCTCGACCTTGCCATGGCCAGCCGAACGCATCACCTCGGCCTTGGCGACGGTCACCGCCAGGGTTTCCTGGTCGATCGCGCGGCGCACGAAATAGGCGTTATAGACGCCCGGCTCGGGCATCGGGAAAGTCACGTTGTAGGGGCCGCCGTGCGCTTCGACGTCGATGGACGACGCCTGCTGCTGCGCGTCGAGCAGCAACACCGGCTCGCTCGCCGGCACGCTGCCCGCCGTCAGCGGGTTGCTGCCGCTGCGCAGCCACAGGCGCTTGTTCGGGATGCGTCCTGGCGCGCCGCCCATGCCCATGTCGTCCATGCCGCCCATCGCGGCCATCGGGTTGGCGCCACCGCGGGCGCCACCGCGGGCGCCGCCCGGACGCCCGCCGCCGTCGCGGCGCGGCGCCTGGTCGCTCAACCAGAGCACGCCGTCGCCGGCGCCGCCGCGCATGCCGCGCGGCCGGCCGGAGGCTGCTGTGGCCGGCGCGGCGGACATTGCAACCGGAGCGGCCATCGGCATCATGTGCCCGGCATGAGGATCGACCGCCGGGGCGCGAGCGGCCTTCGCCTCGCCGGCTGCCGGCTTGCCCGGGCGAGCATCAGCCGCTGGCGGCGCCTTTTCGGCTGCCGGCGCGGCTGCTTCCGCAGCTACCGGTGCCGCCTCGGCCTTTCGCCGCTCAGCCGCCCGCGCCTGCCAGAAGGCCCGTTTTTCTTCGTCGGAAGCATCGGCCGGCGGCCGCGGCCCGGCGTATTCGCCGCGACTGACGCCAGGCGGCGGTCCGCGCCGCTCGCCGGTGTCCTGCGCCGGCACGCTCGCCGCGCAGAGCAGCATCGACAACAGAACCAGTTCTTTCACCATGCGCACGTTTCGCTCCCGTCAGAAGTTGTAGCTGACGCCGGCGCGCAGGGTCAGCGGTTTGTAGCCTTCGTCGTAAGTCGCCTTGCCGGCGGCGGTCATCCAGGCGCGCTCGGCGTATTTCTTGTCGAACAGGTTGAGGACGTGCAACCAGGCGCTCCAGGTTTTGGTCTTGTAGGCGACGCGCAGGTGGAACAGGTCCGGTCGCTTGTAGGTGCCGCCGACGTTCTCGTTGTTGCGGTAGTAGGAAGCGATGTGGTCGTACTCCAGCTCCGCCCGCAGACCTTCGACGGGCTTGACGCCGACGCGCAAGTTCAAGTGGTGCGCCGGCGCGCCTTTCCAGGTATTTCCGGAATAGTCGTAGGTCGGCGTCTTGTAGTCCTTGTACTCGACGATGCTCCAGGTATGAGATAGCCCCGTATCCAGCCAGCGCGTGACGTCGAATGAAATGGAGGTTTCCAGGCCGTGCAGGCGGGCCTTGCCGGCATTGACGTTCCTTTGGTAGCACGGCTCGGTCGGCGCGCAATCCTCGCGGACGATCATGTTTTTCAGGTCGGTATCGAAATACGCCGTATCGAAGCGCAGGCGTTTCGCCAGCAACTGGCCACGCAGACCCAGCTCGTAGGTCATCGACTCGATCGGCTTGAGGCTCATGTTCATCGGCACATACGTGGTTTGATTCGGGGCCCCGCCGGTGCCCAGCAGGTCGCTCACGCTCGGCGCCAGAAAGCCTTCGGCGGCGCGTGCCCAGAGCACATAACCGCCGGCGAATTCGTAGGTGGCACCGAACTTCCGGACCAGCTTGGAAAAGCTCTTCCGGCCATCGCCCTTGTCGCCCAGCTTGTTGTCGGTCTCGAGATCGAAGTCGTCCTTGCGCACCCCCAATGACAAACGCAGCGAGTCAACCGGGGAAAACTCATAGTGCAGGAATGGCGAGCTGTGTTTTTCCTTGCCTACGGTATAGGTGTTCAGCGCGCCCTTGGCAAAATCGCCGTCCAGCGCGCGGGCATAGGAAGTCGCGTTCTTGAAGCTCTTGGATTTGGCGTCCATCCAGGTCGTGTCGACGCCCAGATAGAGCGTGGACATGGCGAACGAAAAGTCGTGGCGATACATCGACTGGATGCTGTTCTCCGTCGTATCGCCCTCGCCCACGCTCATCGCGGCGGCCGAGGTGGCACTGAGGCTGGTCGAGGTCGTCACGCGATTCAGCGCGGAGACATTTAACTCGCCGTTATCACCGATCCGCCGTTTGTATTGAAACGACGGCGTGACGTAGGTGGTATCGCTCTTCTTGTACTGGGTCGCCAGGCCTTCGCGCCAGTCCGCGTGGAACTGCTCTTCCGAAATCGACCCGGGATCGCGGGAAATATCGTTCAGATATTCCAGACGGGCGGTCAGTTTCGAGAATTCGTCCGGGCGATAGACCAGTTTTCCGCTCAGGGCGCCCTTCTTTTGGGAGGCGCTGTCGTTCTCCCGCCAGCCCTTGTTGTCCATGTAGTTCAGGTTGAAGAAATAGCCGAGATCCTTGTTCAAGGCGCCGCCTTGCGCATAATCCGTCCGGTAGAGGTCGAACGCACCCACTTCCTGCGAAATCCGGCGTTCCAGTTCGCGCGGCGGATCGCGCGTGATGACGTTGATCGTTCCGCCGAAGGCGTTACTGCTGCTCAGCACCGACCCTGGGCCGGTGATCACTTCGACGCGCTCGATATCCGACGGGCTGGTCTCGTCGAGGGCGTTGAAGTTGCCGGTGCTGTAGGTATTCACCCGCATCCCGTCGACCCGCTTGTCGGTGTAGCTCTTGCTCCCGTCGGGAATGCGGATGTTGCGGATCATGGTCATCCCGGGAACGCGCCAGAGCAGCTCGCGCCGGGGATCGACGAACTTCACCGTGTCCAGGACCTCGGGCGAGATCGTCGTCCCGGACATCGGCGAATACGTGCTGAAGGTCTCGATCGCCGATTTTTCCTGAACGCTCAGATCGGCGTCGGCGGTCGTTCTGACCGGCGCCAGAACGCGCTCTTCGCCTTGCGCCAATGCCCATTGGCAAGACAGCCCGAATACGGCGACGGCGATGGCCCGCGGCACATTCTCCGCAACCCCCAGAATTAGCTTTTCCGACATGAATTCACCTAGAGAAATGCGGCTTTGCATCAGAACTGATAGGAAACACCGACCCGCACCAGACGCGGCGAGTAGCCGGCGTCGAAGGAATTGCGCACACCGGCGTCGCTGGAGCCAACGCGTTCCCCGAACTTGGTATCCGTCAGGTTGAGGACGTGCAGCCAGGCGCTCCACGACTTGGCGCTGTAGCTGGCGCGCAGGTTGTAGAGGTCGGGGCGGCTGTAACGGTCGGTATTGGCCTGGTTGGTGTAATAACTGTCGATGTAGTCGCCTTCCAGCTCGACCCGCCAGCCGGCAGCCGGCTTGACCACGACGCGCAGGTTGTAGTGGTTGCGCGGCGTGTAGTAGCGCTTCTTCCCGGAATAATCCGCCGTCGCCGTCTGGTAGTCGGCGTAGCGGTAACGGGCATAGGTGTGCGAGAGGCCGATTTCCAGGTACTGGTTGATGTCGTAGGAGAGCGCCGTCTCGAAGCCGTGAGCGCTGGCCTTGGCGGCATTGACGTTGCGCGTGCGGCAGAAGTCGACGTTCTGGATGCAGGCCTGGGAAACGATCAGGTTCTCGAAGTCGGTCTCGTAGTAGCCGGTATCGTACTTGAGGCCGAAATCGAAGCTGCCACGGACGCCGATTTCGTGGGTCATCGACTCTTCCGGCTTCAGGTCCATGTTGGCCGGTATGTAGCGTGACGCCCAGGCCGCCGCTGGTGTCGCCGGGGTCGGCGTGCCGCTGCCGAGCAGGGTGCTGACGCCCGGCCCCATGAAGCCCTCGGCGACGTTCGCCCAGATCAGGGCGCGCGGCGAGATTTCATAGACGGCGCCGAACTTGCGCACCGTCTTCTGGTAGCTGGTGCTGCCGTCCTTGTTGTTGTTGAACTTGTCGTCGACCCGGTAACTGATGTCGTCGCGCCGCACGCCCACTGTCAGACGCAGCGGATCGAGCGGCGAGAACTCGACCTGCAGGAAGGGTGACTTGTTCTTTTCGTAGGATTTGGAATGCGCAGTCAGCGCCCCGCGCGAGAAATGAAAGCTTTTCGGGCTGAGATCGTTGAATTTCTTGCTGTCGCTGGCCGTGTCCAGATAGTCGAAGCCGCCGGTGAGCGAGGTCTTGGCCAGCGAGAAGTTGTGCTTGTACATCAACTGGATGTTGGTCTCGTACGACTCGGTATCGCCGAGTGTCGAGCCACCGCCGGTAAACCCTGACGAGCGTGCCGTCTGATCGGTGTGACGCTGCTGGCCGTAGAGGTTCAGTTCGCCGACATCGCCGAACATCTTGCGGTAGTGCAGCGACGGCGTCGAATACTTGACCGCGGTGCGCAGGTAGCTGCCCGGCTCGGCCTGCCGCCAGTTATCGTGGAACTGCGCTTCGTCGAGCGAACCGGCGCTCTGGTAGTCGTCGTCGATGTATTCGTAGCGCAGCGCCAGCTTGGAGCTGCTGTCCGGGCGCCAGACCCACTTGGTGCTGAGCGAGGTTTTCTTCTGGTCGGTATGGTCGCGCCAGCCGTCATGGTCCAGCTGGTTGATGTTGAAGAAATAGCCGAGGCTGTCGCTGAGGCGGTCGCCGCCGCTCAGGCCGGTGCGGTAGCCGCCGTCCTCGAAGGCTTCGCCGCTGACCTGGAATTCCCGTTTGGCCGGAGGATCGCGAGTGATCACGTTGATCGTCCCGCCGATCGCATTGCTGCCGCTCAGTACCGAACCGGGCCCGCGGATGAACTCGATGCGCTCGATGTCGCCCGAGTTAACCTGGTCCACGAAACCGTAGGTGCCGGTATTGCGGGCGCGCATGCCGTCGATGCGGTTCTCGGTGTAGTTCTTGCCGCCATCGGTGAAGCGCATGTTGCGACTCATGCTGACGCCGGGCACCCGCGGCAGCAGCTCGTGGAAGGAGTCGACGAAGCGCACCGTCTCCAGTTCCTCGCGCTCAACGACGCTGCCGGCGAGCGGCGTGTATTCGGTCAAGCGGCCGAGTTCGGTGCGCGACTGGACTTCGACCTCGCGCGCTGCCTGCGCCTTGACCGGCGACAGGACGCGGTCGCCGTCATCGGCGCCGAACGCGGGTTGAACGAAAGCAGTCGCCACGGCGACGGCGAGCAGGCTTGGCCTGGATTTCATGAACTACCCCCTGGTGTGTTTTATGTGAATGGATTTTGGCGTCAGCGCGCCTCGCCCGACAGCTGCGTGACGAAGGCGATCTTGACGATGCCGTTGCGCTGCGCCGCCGCCATCACGTCGGCAACGGCTTCGTAGCGCGCCTCGCGGTCGGCGCGCAGGTGCAGTTCGGGCTCGCGGGCGCTGGCTTCGGCGAAGCGGGCGTCGAGCGCGTTGCGGTGCACCGCCTCGCCGTTCCAGTAGGCGATGCCGTCGGCGTTGATCGCCAGCTGGATGACCTCGGGCTTGTCGTCGAGCTTGGTCGAGCTGACGCGCGGCAGGTCGATCGGGATCGCCTGGTGGAAGAGCGGCGCGGTGATGATGAAGATGACCAGCAGGACGAGCATGACGTCGACCAGCGGGGTGGTGTTGATGTCGGCCATCGGGGCGTTGCCGCCCTCGTTGAAGGAACCGAAGGACATCGCGCGCTCCTCAGGCCGCCCGCGCCAGCGTGATGCGGGTGCCGGTGGTCAGGTAGGCGTGCAGGTCGTGGGCGAAGCCGTCGAGATAAGCGGTGACCAGGCGGTTGGCGCGGTTCAGCGCGTTGTAGGCGAGCACCGCCGGAATCGCCACGAAGAGGCCGGCAGCAGTCATGATCAGCGCTTCGCCGACCGGGCCGGCGACCTTGTCGAGCACCACCTGGGTGGCGCCGGAAAGGCCGACCAGCGCGTGGTAGATGCCCCAGACGGTACCGAACAGGCCGATGAAGGGCGCCGTCGAGCCGACCGAGGCAAGCAGGGTGAGCCCCGATTCGTTGCGCGCCTGGGCATGCACCATGTAGTTGCGCAGCGCCCGGGTCAGCGTTTCGCTGTGCGACACGCCGCTGCCGATGCTCTGCCCCTGGCGCCGCTCGTGCGCTTCCATCACCTGCGCCGCGGTCTGCGCCATGCCGGCGAAGATGCCGCTCTTGTCCTGATCGCGGATGATGGTAACGCCGCTGGCCAGGTTGGGCGCGTCCCAGAAGGCATCGAAGGCACGCTCGATGCTGCGGTTGACGCGCAACTGGGCAAAGAAACGGCTGCCGATGATCATCCAGCTGAGGACCGACAATATCGCCAGCAGGATGGCGATACCGTGGGTCACCCAGTCGCCCTGATTCCAGAAATGCATGATCCCCATCGAGGACTCCTTTTCGTCAAGAAAGCTCAAATACGATTGGTACGACGACCCAGGCGGCGACAGGCTCGTCGCCCCGACGGGCGGGAACGAAGCGCCAGCGGGCGACGGTTTCCAGCGCTGAGTTGTCGAGGCGCTCGAAGCCGCTGCTCTTCTTGAGCTGGACCTTGATCGCCTCGCCGCTGGCGCTGACATGGACGCGCAGATGCACGGTGCCGGTCTCGCCCAGGCGGCGCGACGCGGCCGGGTACGGCGGTTTCGGGTTGGACAGGTAATCGGCGTCGAAACGGGCCTCGACCAGAGCCGGCGCGGCCGGTGCCGGCGGCGCCTCGACCGGTGCCGGGGTGGCGACCGGCTGCTCGGCGACGACGAAATTACTGGTCGCAGCGGGCGCCGGCGCGGCGGCCAGCACTGGCTGTTCGATTTGCTTGACGGTGCGCCGCGTCACCTTGGGTGGTGCCGGCGGCAAGGGTTGCGGCGGCGTCGGCGCCGCCTCGTTGAGCAGGCGCACGGCGATCGGCTTCGCCGCCTCGACAATACGCTCGCCCTGTGTCGCCCCGAAGGCGATCAAGGCAAACAGGATACCGTGCACCAGAATGGCGGAGCCCACGCCACCGGCGGACTGCAGCCCGCCCGGCGCCCCCCGGCCCTGCGGGAAAAACAAGGACATCGGCAAACCCCCTCCGGTTACCCGGACCCGCAGGCCTCTTGGCGGGCCACTCGGGTCACTCGAACAAACTGCGCCAACGCAGCGCGACGCGGATTCTGGAGAAAGGTTCCGGCCAGGAGAAGTGACAAATTGTCGCACCAGGCTATGCGGCAATTTGCCGCATAGCAACGCATAAACAATGACTTAGAATTTTCGGTTCAATTTTTTCCAGGCATCGGGCAATTCGCGGCGAGCAGCGTCGCCAGCCCGGCGAAGCGCGACAACGGCAGAGCGGCGCGGCGAGGGTACAATCTCCGGCAAGACCCGACCCGATCCGAGGCCGGGAAGAGATCCAAATCCCGCGGAGCCGCAACCGATGAGTCCCTGCTTTTTCCAGCAATTCGACCCGGACAAGATCGCCGGCTGGCTGGACCGCCTGCAACAAGCCGCCCCCGAAACCCTGCTCTTCGCCCTGTTGCCGGAGGCCGGCACCCATCACGTCGGCGCCTTGCAGACACTGTGCGCCGCCCGCCGGATCGCGCTGCTCGGCGCGATCTTTCCGGCGCTGATCGACGGTGAGCACTTCGCCAGCGATGGCATCGTGCTGCACCCCCTGCCCACGGCAAAATCCCATTTCCTGATCGATGATCTGGACGGTGACCCGGCAACGGCCGCCGCCCGAATCGCCGCCGCCCTGCCGGCGGACGAGCCGGCCAGCCGGGAAACGCAGTCCCTGTTCCTGGTTTTCGACAGCATGCAGCCCAACACCAACACGCTGCTCACCCATCTTTTCGCCGGGCTTGGGCAGCGTTTCCACTACAGCGGCGTCTGCGCCGGCAGCGAAAGCTTCCAGCCCATGCCCTGCCTGTTCGACGGCGAACGCCTGCTCGGTTTAGGGGTCTTGGGCTTCATCCTGCCGGCAACGCAGACGATCTGCGTCGAACACGGCTACCCGGTGGCCAAATCGCTGATGCGCGCAACCTCGACGCAGGGCAACCGGATCGACCGCATCGACGGCAAACCGGCGATGGCCGTCTATCAGCAGGTGATCGCCGACGATTACGGCATTGCCCTGACGCATGAGAACTTCTACGACTACGCAGTGCACTACCCCTTTGGCCTGGTCAGCTCGCTGGAAATTCTGGTCCGCATCCCGGTCGCTTTCAACGCCGACGGTTCGATCTTCTGCGTCGGCGAGGTGCCGCCCGATTCGATGCTGCGCCTGCTGCGCGCGCCCTCGCTCGCCGCCAGCACCTGTACCGATCGCCTCGCCGCCCAGCTCGACCAGACGGCCAGCCCGCTGCTCACCTTCTACTGCGCCGGCCGGCGCCTGCATTTTGCCGCCGATGCCGGCCTCGAACTGGCGGAACTGCAATGCAAGTCCGGTGCCTCGCCGCAACTCGGCGCACTGTCGCTGGGCGAAATCGCCAGCGACGCCGAACTGGGCATTCCTTCCTTCCACAACGCTGCCCTGGTCTGCCTGCGCTGAACGGCGCGCCGCCTGCGCACAACTGCGTATTGGCCGGCGGCCGCCGCCGGGAGACAATGCCGCCATGTCGCCCGCCCTGCCTTCGTTACAACTCGCCCGCCTGCTGCAACTCGCCAGCCCGGCCTTGCCGGTAGGCGCCTACACTTATTCGCAGGGGCTCGAATGGGCGGTCGAATCCGGCGTCGTCGGCAACGAGGCCAGCGCCGGGCGCTGGCTCGGCGACCTGCTGGCGCATGGCATCGGCCGCTACGAGGCGCCGCTGGTGGCGGCGCTGATCGCCGCCTGGGACGCCGGCGACATGGCGGAAGTACAGCGCCTCGACGCAGAATTCCTGGCCAGCCGCGAAAGCGCCGAGCTGCGCGCCGAAACGGCGCAGATGGGTTTTTCGCTGCGCCGCCTGCTGCGCGACCTGCGCGACGAGTCGCTGGCCGGTGTCGGCAGCGTCGTCGAAGCGCAGCCCGAAGTCGCCTTCCCCACCGTCTGGGCCGGCATCGCCGCCGCCTGGAAGCTGGCCCCGGCGGCAGCGCTGACCGCCTACCTGTGGGCCTGGGCGGAAAACCAGGTGATGGCCGCGCTGAAAGCGGTACCGCTCGGCCAGGCTGCCGGCCAGCGCCTGCTCGCCGATCTCGGTGCCCGCCTGCCGGCGATCGCCGAAGCAGCGCTGACGCTGCCGGAAGCTGCCTGGTCGAACTTCACGCCGGCCTTCGCGATTGCTTCCGCCCGCCACGAAACCCAGTATTCCCGTCTCTTCAGATCGTAAAACATGAGCAAACAAGCCCTTAGAGTAGGGATCGGCGGCCCCGTCGGTTCCGGCAAGACCGCCCTGACCCTGGCGCTGTGCCAGGCCCTGCGCGAGCAGATCGACATGGCCGTGGTCACCAACGACATCTACACCGCCGAGGACGCCAAGTTCCTGGTCAATCATTCGGCGCTGGCGCCCGAGCGGATCATCGGCGTCGAGACCGGCGGCTGCCCGCACACCGCCATCCGCGAAGACGCCTCGATCAACCTCGAAGCGGTCGACCGGCTGCAGCGCGCCTTCCCCGGCGTCGAGCTGATCCTCGTCGAATCGGGCGGCGACAACCTGGCGGCGACTTTCTCGCCGGAGCTCTCCGACCTCACCATCTACGTCATCGACGTCGCCGCCGGCGAGAAGATTCCGCGCAAGGGCGGTCCCGGCATCACCAAGTCCGACCTGCTGGTGATCAACAAGATCGACCTCGCGCCCATGGTCGGCGCCTCGCTCGACGTGATGGCGCAGGATGCGAAGGCGCAGCGTGGCGAACGCCCCTTCGTATTCAGCAACCTGAAGACCGGCGAGGGACTGGCGACGATCATCGCCTTCATCCGCGAGCGCGGCATGCTGTGACCCCGGGGCTGGCAGGAGGGGCGGTTATAATCCGCCCTTCGCTTCAAACCCCGTTCAGGAAGAACATGCAGAAAATCGGCAGAATCGCTCTCCTCGCCCTGTGTTCGGCCACCCTTCTCGGCGCCTGCGGCGAGCCCGAAGACACCCGCCCCGGCCAGCCGGTGAAGACCCGGCAAACCGCGTTCAAGGAAATGATCAAGGTCTTCGAACCGATGGGCGTGATGCTGCGCGGGAAACGCTACGAGGAAGAGAAGTTCCTGCGTCTGGCCACCGCCCTGCACGAGAAGCGCGACGGCCCCTGGGCGCATTTCGGTCCCGACACCAATTACCCGCCGACCAAGGCGACGCCGCTGGTCTGGCAGGAACCGGAACGCTTCGCGCGCCAACGCGACGGCTTCCTGAAGGCCACCGACGAACTCCTGGCCGCCGCCCGGAGCAAGGACCAGGCGCGCATCCAGGCCGCCTACGACGCGGCCTACGCCAGTTGTCAGGACTGCCACAAGCCGTTCAAGACGCGCTGAAACCATGCTCCGCCTGACCGAACTCAAACTGCCGCTCGACCATCCGCCGGCGGCACTGCGCCCGGCGCTGTGCGCCCGCCTGGGCATCGCCGACGACGAGCTGGTCGATTTCCACATCGTCAAGCGCAGCCATGACGCGCGCAAGAAGTCGGCGATCGTCTTGATCTACCAGATCGACGTCGCGCTGCGCGACGAGGCCGCCGTCGCCGCCCGCCTGGCCGGCGACCGCCATGTCGTGCCGGCACCGGACATGGATTACCACTTCGTCGCCCGCGCCCCCGCGGGGCTAAGCGAACGCCCGGTGATCATCGGCATGGGCCCCTGCGGCCTGATGGCCGGGCTGGTGCTGGCGCAGATGGGCTTCCGGCCGATCCTGCTGGAGCGCGGCAAGGCGGTGCGCGAGCGCACCAAGGACACCTGGGGATTGTGGCGCAAGCACCAGCTCGACCCGGAATCCAACGTCCAGTTTGGCGAGGGCGGCGCCGGCACCTTCTCCGACGGCAAGCTGTACAGCCAGATCAAGGACCCGCGCTTCCTTGGCCGCAAGGTGATGACCGAGTTCGTCAAGGCCGGCGCGCCGGAAGAGATCCTCTACCTGAGCAAGCCGCACATCGGCACCTTCCGTCTGGTCAAGATGGTCGAGAACATGCGCGCGACGATCCGCGAACTGGGCGGCGAAATCCGCTTCGGCGCCCGCGTCGAACGCCTGCTGACCGAGCACCGCCAGGTCACCGGCGTCGAACTGGCCGGCGGCGAGCGCATCGCCAGCCGCCACGTCGTGCTGGCGATCGGCCACAGCGCCCGCGACACTTTCGAGATGCTGCACGCCGAGGGCGTCTATGTCGAAGCCAAGCCCTTCGCCATCGGTTTCCGCATCGAGCATCCGCAGACGCTGATCGACAAGGCCCGTTTCGGCCCCAACGCCGGCAACGAACTGCTCGGCGCCGCCGACTACAAACTGGTGCACCACTGCGCCAACGGCCGCGCCGCCTACAGCTTCTGCATGTGCCCGGGCGGCCAGGTGGTCGCCGCCACCTCGGAACCGGGGCGCGTCGTCACCAACGGCATGAGCCAGTATTCGCGTGCCGAACGCAACGCCAACTCGGCGCTGGTGGTCAATGTCAAGCCCGAGGACTTCCCCGCCGACTACCGGCAGAACCCGCTGGCCGGCATCGACTTCCAGCGCCACTGGGAAAGCCAGGCCTTCATCGCTGGCGGCAGCAGTTACGACGCACCGGCGCAGCGGGTCGGCGATTTCCTCGCTGGCCGCCCGTCGACCGCGCTGGGCAGCGTCGAACCGTCGTACCAGCCGGGCGTGCACCTGACCGACCTCGCCCAGTGCGCGCCGGCTTTCGTGATCGACGCGCTGCGCGAGGCGATTCCCGCCTTCGACCGGCAGATCAAGGGCTTCGCGATGGCCGATGCGCTGCTCACCGGAGTCGAAACACGCACCTCATCGCCGATCCGCATCAAGCGCGGCGACGACTACCAGAGCATCAACACGCGCGGCCTTTACCCGGCCGGCGAAGGCGCTGGTTACGCCGGCGGCATCCTGTCGGCCGGCGTGGACGGGATCAAGGTGGCGGAAGCCCTGGCGCTGGCGATGCTCGAGCGCTGAGCGGCGCTTGACGACGGCGGCCGCAGACCGCAATCTGGCTGCCAGAAAACCGTAGGGGCAGTTATGGAAGGAATCAATCTGGCGGCGATGCTTGGCGGCGTCGGCCTTTTCCTGCTCGGCATGACGATGATGACCGACGGCCTCAAGCTGGCGGTCGGCCCCTCGCTCTCCGGCCTCCTCCACCGGTGGACGGCGACCCGCCTGCGCGGCCTGCTGTTCGGCATCGTGGCGACGGCGCTGGTGCAGTCGTCGAGTGCCATCACGGTGGCGGCGATCGGTTTCGTCAATGCCGGCCTGCTGCCGCTCGGCCAGTCGCTGTGGGTCTTCTTCGGCGCCAACGTCGGCACCACCTTCACCGGCTGGCTGGTCGCCGTGATCGGTTTCAAGCTCAAGCTGGAGGCGGCGGCGCTGCCGCTGATCGGCGTCGGCGTCCTGCTTCGTCTGTCTGGCCAGGAGACACGGCGCGGCGCGATCGGCAATGCGCTGGCCGGCTTCGGCGTGCTCTTCCTCGGCATCGGTTTCCTGCAACAGGCTTTCGCCGCCGGCGGCAACGCCATCGATCTCAGCCAGTTATCCGGTCACGGCCTCTGGTCGATCCTCGCCTTCGTCCTCGCCGGCGCCGTGCTGACCGCGATGATGCAGGCTTCGGCCGCCACCCTGGCGATCGTCCTGACCCTGGCCGAAGCCGGCGTCCTGCCGCTGAGTGAGGCCGCCGGCGCGGTGATCGGCGCCAACATCGGCACCACGGCGACAGCGTTGCTGGCGTCGATCGGCGCCACCCCGAACGCCCGCCGGGCGGCGCTGGCGCATGTGCTGTTCAACCTGCTCACCGCCGTCGTCGCCCTGCTCGCCCTGCCGCTGCTGCTCGCCCTGATCGGCCGCCTGCGCGAGCTGCTCGAACTGGGCGCCCAGCCGGCAGTGACGCTGGCGCTCTTCCACAGCGTCTTCAACCTGCTCGGCGTGATCCTGATGTGGCCGCTCACCGAACGCCTCAGCCGTTATCTGGAAACCCGCTTCCGGACGCGCGAGGAAGAAATCGGCCGCCCCCGCTACATCGACCGCAACGTCGGCGCGGTACCGGCGCTGGCGGTCGACGCGCTGCAGCGCGAAGTCTCGCGCCTGGGCAACATCGTCCTCGAACTGGCGCGCCAGCGCAGCACGCCGGCAGATGGCGACGGCGCCCCCGCCTGGCCGGCGCTCGATCCCTTCCCGGCGCTGGCGCGCGCCATTGTCGATTTCGTCACCGAGGTCAATCGCCACCCAATGCCGGCCGATACGGCACGCAACCTGGCGGCGCTGCTGCGCGTTCATCGCTACTACGACACCTGCCACGAACTGTGCGCCGAGATTGCCGCCATCCATGCCCTGCCATCAGGTGTCGACGCCGGTCAGGCCGAAGCGATGCGCGACCTGGCGGCGCAGGCACGGCAACTGCTGGAACAACTCGACCCGCAACCCTCAGGCCAGCCGCAGCTGGCGGAAAACGCCCTGCCCGATTTCGAACTCGCCTACCACGCCCTGAAGGCCGGCCTGCTCGAAGCCGGCGCCAGCGGCCGGCTGCCGATCGCGACAATGGAGGAGTTGCTCGGCGGTTTCAGCGCCCTGCGCCGTCTGGTCGAACAGGCGCACAAGGCGGCAAGCACGCTCGCCGGCTTCGCGCCACTGCCCGCCGCCTGAGGTTCAGGCCGCCTCGGCCATCGGCACCAGAAAGTCCTTGCTGATGCCATTGCCGATCAGGTAGATGCGGTCCATGAAGTCGGTCAGCCACTCGTGCAGGCCGGCTTCCAGCAGGTCATCGATGCGGCCGTAGCGCAGCTGCGAGTAGAGCTGGCCGGCCTGACGCAGGGTCTCGCCGGAATGGCTGTTGGCGACCAGCTCCAGATTCTTGACCACACCATTGAGGCAGAAGCGCAAGGAGCGCGGCATGTCGCTGTTGAGGATGAGCAGTTCGGCAACCCGCTCCGGCGTGATGACATCGCGGTAAACCTTGCGATAGACCTCGAAACCGGACACCGAGCGGAGCAGCGCGCCCCACTGGTAGAAATCGGTCGCTTCTTCCTCCTCGCCGTGCGGGCGCAGCACGTGGTACTTGACGTCGAGGATGCGCGCCGTGTTGTCGGCGCGCTCGAGCAGCGTGCCGAGGCGGATGAAGTGGAAGGCTTCGTCCTGCAAGAGCGTGCCCAGCGTGGTGCCGCGCGACAGCGAGGAACGCATCTTGACCCACTCGAAGAACTCGCCGATGCCGGCGTTGGCGATCTGCTCGAAGCTCTTTTCGCGGGCTTCCAGCCAGGTGGCGTTCATCGTCTCCCACATTTCCGTGGTCAGCGTGCCGCGCACGGCGTGGGCATTCTCACGCGCCATGCGCAGGCAGCTGTGGATTGACGAGAAATTGTCGGGATCGCTGACCATGAAGCGCAGCACGTTCTCGCCGGTGACCGTGTCGTACTTGGCGGCGTAGGCTTCCTCCAGGCTGTTCAGGGCGATGATCGCGGCCCAGCTCTGGTTGGTTGCGCCTTCGGACTGCGGCACCAGCGACATCTGCCAGGTCACGTCGAGCAGGCGGGCGAGGTTCTCGGCGCGCTCGATGTAGCGCGACATCCAGAACAGGTGATCGGCGGTACGGCTCAGCATGATTCATCCTCCAGAACCCAGGTATCCTTGGTGCCGCCGCCCTGCGACGAATTGACGACGAGCGAGCCCCTGGTCAGCGCGACCCGGGTCAGGCCGCCGGGCACCATATTGACGCACTTGCCCGAGGACAGCACGAAGGGGCGCAGGTCGAGGTGGCGCGGTGCGATGCCTTCTTCGACGAAAGTCGGGCAATTGGACAGCGCCAGCGTCGGCTGGGCGATGTAACCATCCGGCTTGGCGAGCAGCAACTGGCGGAACTTCTCGATCTGTTCCTTGCTCGAGGCCGGACCGACCAGCATGCCGTAGCCGCCGGCGCCATGCACTTCCTTGACCACCAGTTCGGCCAGGTGGTCGAGCACGTAGGCGAGATCGTCCTTCTTGCGGCACATGTAGGTCGGCACGTTGTTCAGCCTCGGCTCCTCGCCAAGGTAGAAGCGGATCATCTCCGGCACGTAGGGGTAGATCGACTTGTCGTCGGCGACGCCGGTGCCGATCGCGTTCGACAAGGTGACGTTGCCGGCCTGGTAGGCCTTCAGGATGCCCGGCACGCCGAGCGCCGAATCGGCACGGAAGGCGAGCGGATCGAGGAAGTCGTCGTCGATCCGGCGGTAGATCACATCGACGCGTTGCGGCCCCTGCGTCGTGCGCATGTACACCGTGTCATTCTTGACGAAGAGGTCGCGCCCCTCGACCAGTTCGACGCCCATCTGCTGAGCCAGGAAGCTGTGTTCGAAATAGGCGCTGTTGTAGGCGCCCGGGGTCAGCACGACGACGGTCGGGTCGGCGATGCCCTGCGGCGCGACGGCGCGCAGCTTTTCCAGCAGCATGTCCGGGTAGTGCTGCACCGGCGCCACCTTGTGCCGGGCAAAGAGTTCGGGGAAGAGCCGCATCATCATCTTGCGGTCTTCGAGCATGTAGGAGACGCCCGACGGCACGCGCAGGTTGTCCTCCAGCACGTAGAACTCGCCGGCGCCGGCACGCACCACGTCGACGCCAGCGATGTGCGCGTAGATGCCGCCCGGCACGTCGACGCCCTGCATCACGGCACGGTACTGGGCGTTGTTCAGCACCTGCTCGGCGGGAATCTTGCCGGCCTTGAGGATTTCCTGGTCGTGATAGATATCCCACAGGAACATGTTGAGCGCCCGCACCCGCTGGCGCATGCCGCGCTCCAGCGCCTTCCACTCCGCTGCCGGGATGATGCGCGGAATGATGTCGAAGGGAATCAGGCGTTCCTTGCCGGCTTCCTCGCCATAGACGGCGAAGGTGATGCCGACGCGGTGGAAGGCCAGGTCGGCTTCGGCCCGCTTGCGCTCGATGCGCTCGGGCGGCGTCTCCCGCAGCCAGCTCTCGTATCCCTTGTAGTGCTCCCGGACGCCGCCGTTGGCGTCATACATCTCGTTATAGAAGTTCATTTTGGACTCGTCACTGAGGATGCTCTCGCAGATCTTTCAGCAGAATCCATGCCACGCCCCAAAATGGCATCGAATCAGTGAGTTGGCAAAAGGCCGCAGAAACTACCGCCCCAATCTGGTGCCGTATCAATTCATGGTGGTGCAAAAAAAAATCGCCGGCAACTGCCGGCGATTTTCAGGCTGGAACCTGCTTGCGTCAGGCGCGTTCGAAAATCACCGCAATACCCTGGCCGCCACCGATGCACATCGTCACCAGCGCGTACTTGCCGCCGATGCGCTCGAGTTCGTAAAGCGCCTTGGTGGCGATGAAAGCACCGGTACAGCCGACCGGGTGGCCGAGAGCGATGGCACCGCCGTTCGGGTTGGTCTTGGCGGGATCGAGACCAAGGCACTTGGCCACGGTCAGCGCCTGGGAGGCAAAGGCTTCGTTCGATTCGATGACGTCCATCTGGTCGAGCGTCAGGCCGGCCTTCTTGAGCGCCAGCTTGGTCGCCGGGATCGGGCCTTCGCCCATCACGTCATTCGGCACGCCAGCGACGGCATAGCCGGCGATGCGGGCCATTGCCTTGTGGCCGGACCTGGCGGCAACATCGGCAGCGGCCAGCACCATGAAGGCGGCGCCGTCGTTGATGCCGGAAGCGTTACCGGCGGTAACGGTACCGTCCTTCTTGAACGCCGGCTTCATCTTGGCCAGGCTTTCCATCGTCGTGCCACGCTTCGGATGCTCGTCGGTATCGAAAACGACTTCGCCCTTGCGCGTCTGCTTGACGATCGGCAGGATCTGCGACTTGAAGTAGCCGGCATCGATGGCGGCGGCGGCGCGACGCTGCGATTCGACGGCGAATTCATCCTGCTGCTCGCGGGTGAAGCCGTGCTTTTCCGCCAGGTTCTCGGCGGTGATGCCCATGTGGCCGACGCCGAACGGGTCGGTGAGGACGGCAACCATCGAATCAACCGCCTTGGTGTCGCCCATGCGCGCGCCAGAACGCAGCGCCGGCAACAGGTAGGCGGCCTTCGACATGACTTCGACGCCACCGCCGATGCCATAGTCGGCATCGTTCAGCATGATGTTCTGGGCCGTGGTGACGATGCCTTGCAGGCCGGAAGCGCACAGGCGGGAAACCTGCATGGCGACGGAATCCATCGACAGACCGGCCTGGATCGAGGCAACGCGGGAAACGTAGGCATAACGGGAATCGGTCGGCATCGTGGTGCCGACGGTGACGTAGTTGATCGCCAGCGGATCGACACCGGAACGGGCGATCGCTTCCTTCATCACGATGCTGGCCAGTTCGGTGCTTTCAAAGTCGGCCAGGGAACCGCCGAAGGCACCAATCGGGGAGCGGACTGCGCTCAGGACAACAACTTCTCTGCTCATGTAAGACTCCTTGTGAAAATTATTATCAGCCCGCCAGATTGGCCAGCCCCAACAAAAAGAGCAACAACACCCACAACACCGTCGCTCGCCAGACCAAGCCAACGGCACTCTGCATGAAATCGACGTCGGCCGGTTCGCCCAGGCCGAGCTCGGCCCGGTCGGAAACTTCGCCTTCGTCCACCACCGAGCCACCCAGTTGCACACCGAGCGCCCCGGCGCCGCTCGCCAGCACGATGCCGAGATCGCGGTCCGGCCACAGCGCCGGCTGCGTCCGCCAGCAATGCACGGCATCCTCGAAATCGCCGACCACGGCGAAGGCCGACGCCGTCGTCCGCAACGGCAACCAGTCGATCAGGGCGAAAGCCTGCCTGGCGAATGTGACGAACTCATTATGCGCCGCGCCGCCAAGCACTGTCCAACGCTCGCGCACGATCAGCGCCAACCGGTAAAGCAGCGCGCCGCACGGCCCCGGCAACAGGACAAACCAGAGCAGAACGGCAAAGACATGGCGATGCGAGGCGGCCAGCGCGCCCTCGATCGACAGCCGTGCCACCTCGCGCGCGCTCAGGCCCTGCGTCGGCCGGTCCTGCCATTCGCCGAGCAACTGGCGGGCCCGTTCGAGATCGCCAAGGCGCAAGGCCAGTTGAATCTCGGTGTAATGGTGGCTGAACTGGCGAAAGCCCATCGTCAGGTAAAGCACACCGACGTTGAGCAGCCAGGCGAGCAGCGGACTCAGCGCGTAGCACGCGTAATAGAGTCCGGCCAGCAGCACCACCGGCAGGGCGACTGCGAGCAGCCAGGCGCCGATGCCATGGTGGCGGGCGCCGGCGTTGAAGCGCGACTCGATGAAATCGGCCCAGGCCTCGAGTGGCGTCGCGACGATGCGCCGGTAGTCCAGCGGCTTGAACTGCTCGATCAGGAAAACGGCGATCAGCGAAAAGAGGCTCATGGGGCAAGGCGGCAATCAACTGCCATGTTTCTTCGTATCGGAGTCAAGATACCACAAGCCTTTCGCTCAGCGAACGGATCATGCCGGCGGTCGCTCCCCAGATGAAATGTCCGTCATAGGGCATGGCGTAGTAATGGCGCAGCGCGCCGCGCAGATGCACCGAATGCCGCTGGTGGTTGGCATGGTCGAGCAGGAAGGCGAGCGGTACTTCAAAAATATCGGCGACCTCGAAAGGATCGGGCGTCAGGTCGAAGGGCGGGGTCACCGCGGCGACCACCGGCACGACGCAGAACCCCGTGCCGGTGCGGTACTCCGGCAGGTAGCCGAGGACCTCGATGTGACGCCGGGCGAGGCCGATCTCCTCCTCGGTTTCGCGCAGCGCGGTTGCCAGCGGCGAAGCGTCGACCGCCTCGACCCGGCCGCCGGGAAAGCTGACCTGGCCAGCGTGATCGCGCAGATGGGCGGTACGCTGCGTGAGCAGCACGGTATGACCGGCGGCGCGCCGGACGATCGGAAAAAGCACGGCAGCCGGCGTCAGATTGGCGTTCGTCGCGCCGTCCTCGACCACCGCCTCGCCCACCGGCGGGTTCGTCAGCAGGCTGCGGCGCAGGCTTTCCAGGTCGATGCTCATGCGCCGGCCGAGTCCTCCTCGATTTCGGCATGTACCGCCGACAGCGCATCCTGCAGGGTTTCCTCGCTCAAGCCGTTGATGCTGGTGGCGACGACATCGGCCGCCTCGACCGCAGCCACCGGCAGGCGCTTGCTGTCGAGCGAGGCGATCAGCGCAGCGCTGGCGCCAACCACGCGCAACAGCGCCTGGCGTTCGCCCATCAGCATTTCCAGTTCCTCGCGCAGCAGCGCGATCTCGTTTGCCTGTTGTGGCATGTACTCTCTCCTAGTAGCGCTTTTTCAGCGTCATCGTACTGCCGTCGCGCTGCATTTCCATCCGGTTGAGAAAACTCATCCCGAGCAGGGCAATCGGCAGGTCATGCTGGTGGATCGCCGCGTCAACCTGGTGCAGCGTGACGCCGCCAACGCGGACGCTGTCCAGCTTGACCACGCTGATCATGGTCTGGCCGTTGGCGGTTTGCGAAAACCCCTTCTGGCCACGGTTGAAATCCAGCCCCATGCGCCGCGCATCGCTGGCGCCGAGGGAAATCATGCTCGCCCCGGTATCGACCAGGAAGCGCACGGAAGCGCCGTTGATCGTTCCGAGCGTGACGAAATGTCCCTGGCCGTCGGCGGTCAGCACGATCTTCTCGCTGGCGCCGTCGGACGCCAGGCCAACCGCGTGCTGACCGACGCGCAAGGGCCGCTTGCGGCCGCCCATCTCGATCACCGCCTGATCACCCTGCACCGACAGCACCTTGATCCCGTCGACCGTACTGCCGACCGGCACCGCCCGCGGCGGCGCGCCGTTGATCATGAGCAGTGCCTTGCTGCCCATGACGCCGGCCAGGCCGACTTCCTGCGCCAGGGCGACTGAGCTCAGACAGGCCAGGCATGCCAGCGTAAAATGCGGCATCCGGAAACGCTTTACGAGTACCGCCATGAAACCCGTTGCCATCTTTCGTCACTCCCCCACCGAAGGTCCGGGCTATTTTGCCATATTCCTTGAGCGACAAGGGATTCCATGGAAATTGATCGCCGTCGACGAAGGCGCAGCGGTACCCGCCAGCGCCGAGGAATACGCCGGTCTCTGCTTCATGGGCGGGCCGATGAGCGTCAATGACCCGCTGCCGTGGATCGATCCGATCTGCGCCCTGATCCGCGACGCCGTCGCCCGCGACATCCCGGTCATCGGCCACTGCCTGGGTGGCCAGCTGATCAGCAAGGCACTCGGTGGCCAGGTGACGAAGAACGCGGTCAAGGAAATCGGCTGGGGCGAGGCGCTCGCCGAGGACAATGAAATCGCTCGCCGCTGGCTGGGCGACTTCGCCGGCCAGGCGAATACCGTCTTCCAGTGGCACGGCGAAACCTTCAGCATCCCGCCCGGCGCCACCCGCCTGTTCGCCAACGCCTACTGCGCCAACCAGATGTACGTGCTCGGCCCGCACCTGGGCATGCAGTGCCACGTCGAGATGACGCCGGAAATGATCGCCACCTGGACCAGCCAGTGGGCCGACGAGGCGCTCGCCGTCGGCGACCTGCCGAGCGTGCAGACGCCGGACGAGATGAACGGTCAGGTCAGTGAACACCTGCCGGTGATGCGCGCGCTGTCCGACCGCCTGTACACCGCCTGGATCGCCGAGCTGCGCCGGTAAACGCAAGCGGGCGGCCGAAGCCGCCCGGCGGGTCCGTTGCCAGCGATCAGTCGCGGTAGTTGCCGTCCTTGATCGGGAAGTCGGTGATCTTCGAGCGGACCAGCGCGATCGCCTCGCGCAGTTCGTCGATCTTCTTGCCGGAAACGCGCACCGCGTCGCCCTGAATCGAGGCCTGCGCCTTGAGCTTGGCGTCCTTGATCAGCTTGACGATCTTCTTCGCCAGTTCGCTGTCGATGCCGTCGCGGATCTTCATTTCCTGCTTCGACTTGTTGCCAGAAACGCTCTGAATCTTCTGCACGTCGAGACGCTTGACGCTGTCCTTTTCCTTCTTTTCCATGGCCGGGAAAAGCAGGTCCTTGATCTGGTCGAGCTGGAACTCGGAATCGCCCCACAGGGTGATCAGCTTGTCCTTCTCGTTCAGCTCGACCTTGGCCGAAGTGCCTTTGAAGTCGTAGCGGTTTTCGATCTGGCGCGATGCGACATCGACGGCATTCTTCAATGCCACCATGTCGGCTTCGGAGGTGAAGTCAAAGGATGGCATGCTGGCTCACCCGAAGTGGCAGACGTAGTGATAGGGCTCGTCGCAGGCGATCTCGAAGCTGGAATTGCCCGGCACGTTGAACGATTCCCCGGCACCGTAGGTCTTCCACTCGTTCTCGCCCTTGAGCTTGACGCGGCAGGCACCGCCGACGCCTTCCATGATTTCCGGCGCGCCGGTGTTGAAGGTCAGACTGGCCGGCAGGATCACGCCGACCGTCTTCTTGGTGCCGTCGGCGAGGATGACGGTGTGGCTGACGCACTTGCCGTCGAAGTAAACATTGGCGGCCTTGACCACCGAAACGTTGTCGTATTGCGACATCTCAGATACCCCAGAGTTTTTGGATCACGGACTTGGCGATGAAGCCGAGCATACCGAAGGCCAGCACGAAGAAGAGGACGAAGGTCCCCGTCTTGCCAGCCTTCGACCGCCAGGCGATCTCGCCGATGATGAACAGCATGTAGAGGATGAAGGCACCGACTCCCCAGGTCGAGAAGAAGTCGGCGATCTGCTCCTCGTTGAAGCCGAATACGGTACCCTCCACCGATCAACCGCCCTTGCGCGCCTTCAGGTTGGCGGCGATGCGCATGCGCAGTGCGTTCAACTTGATGAAGCCGCCGGCATCCTTCTGGTCGTAGGCACCAGCGTCGTCCTCGAAGGTGGCGATGGTCGAGTCAAACAGCGAATCGGTCTTCGAATCGCGGCCGACGACGATCACGTTGCCCTTGTACAGCTTGAGGCGGACGAAGCCATTGACGTTCTGCTGGGTGTGGTCGATCAGGGTCTGCAGCGCGACGCGCTCCGGGCTCCACCAGTAGCCGTTGTACACCAGGCTGGCGTAGCGCGGCATCAGATCGTCCTTGAGGTGGGCGACTTCGCGGTCGAGGGTGACCGACTCGATGGCGCGGTGGGCGCGCAGCATGATCGTGCCGCCCGGGGTTTCGTAGCAGCCGCGCGACTTCATGCCGACGTAGCGGTTCTCGACCAGGTCGAGACGGCCGATGCCGTGCTTGCCGCCGAGCTGATTGAGCTTGGTCAGCACCTGGGCCGGGCTCAGGCGCTCGCCGTTCAGCGCAACGATGTCGCCCTTCTCGTATTCGATATCGAGGTATTCGGCCGCATCCGGAGCGGCTTCCGGCGACACCGTCCACCGCCACATGCTTTCTTCGGCTTCGGCCGCCGGGTCTTCCAGGTGACGGCCTTCGTAGGAGATGTGCAGCAGGTTGGCGTCCATCGAGTACGGCGAACCGCCCTGCTTGTGCTTCATTTCGACCGGGATGCCGTGCTGTTCGGCGTAGGCGAGCAGCTTCTCGCGCGACAGCAGGTCCCATTCGCGCCACGGCGCGATCACCTTGACGCCCGGCTTCAGCGCGTAGGCGCCAAGTTCGAAGCGGACCTGGTCGTTGCCCTTGCCGGTGGCGCCGTGCGAGATGGCGTCGGCACCGGTCAGGTTGGTGATCTCGATCAGGCGCTTGGCGATCAGCGGGCGGGCGATCGAGGTACCGAGCAGATATTCGCCTTCATAGACGGTATTGCAGCGGAACATCGGGAAGACGAAGTCGCGCACGAACTCTTCGCGCAGGTCGTCGATGAAGATGTTTTCCGGCTTGATGCCGAACTTAAGCGCCTTGGCGCGCGCCGGCTCGAGCTCTTCGCCCTGGCCGAGGTCGGCAGTGAAGGTCACCACCTCGCATTGATAGGTGTCCTGCAGCCACTTGAGGATGACCGAGGTATCCAGACCGCCCGAATAGGCGAGAACCACTTTCTTGACGTCGCTCATTTGCTTTTCCAGTTTCGTTTTGACAATGCCGATCAGACCTTGAGGCGGCCGAGCAGCAGGTATTCCATAAGGGCCTTCTGAACGTGCAGGCGGTTTTCCGCCTCGTCCCAGACCACCGACTGCGGACCGTCGATGACGTCCGCCGTCACTTCCTCGCCGCGATGCGCCGGCAGGCAGTGCATGAACAGCGCCTTCGGATCGGCGACCGCCATCATCTCTGCATCGACGCACCAATCGGCGAAGGCCTTCATGCGCGCTTCGTTCTCCGCCTCGTAGCCCATCGACGTCCACACGTCGGTGGTGACCAGGTCGGCGCCGCGGCAGGCGTCCATCGGGTCGGCGAAAACCGCGTAGCGCGACGGGTCGACCCCGGCGATCAGCTCCGGGTTCAACTCGTAGCCGGGCGGCGTCGACACGTGCACCTTGAAGTCGAGCACGTCGGCCGCCTGCAGCCAGGTGTTGCACATGTTGTTGGCGTCGCCGACCCAGGCCACCGTCTTGCCGCTGATGCAGCCGCGGTGCTCGATGTAGGTGAAGATGTCGGCGAGGATCTGGCAGGGGTGATATTCGTTGGTCAGGCCGTTGATCACCGGCACGCGCGAGTTGGCGGCGAAGCGTTCGATGATGTCCTGCTCGAAGGTGCGGATCATCACCAGGTCGCTCATGCGCGAGATGACCTGCGCCGCATCCTCGACCGGCTCGCCGCGCCCGAGCTGGGAATCACGGGTGTTCAGGTAGATCGCCGAGCCGCCGAGCTGCTGGACACCAGCCTCGAACGACAGGCGGGTGCGCGTGCTCGCCTTCTCGAAGATCATCACCAGCGTGCGGTCGGTCAGCGGCCAGTACTTCTGGTAGGACTTGAACTGGTCCTTGATCCAGCGCGTGCGCTCGAAGACGTACTGGTGTTCTTCGCGGGTGAAGTCCTTGAACTGCAGGAAATGCTTGATCGCCATCGTCTCACCCCGCCAGGAAGGCCTTGATCAGCGGCAGCATGCGGGCCACCAGTTCGCGGGCGTCGGCCTCGCTGAAGTTGAGCGGCGGCAGCAGGCGGATCACGGTGTCGCCGGTGACGTTGATCAGCAGGCCGGCAGCCAGCCCCTGGGCAACCAGCGCGCCGCACGGACGATCGAGTTCGACGCCGATCATCAGGCCGTGGCCGCGGATATCGACGACGCCCGAAGTGCCGGCCAGGCCTTCGGCCAGGCACTGACGGATCAGCGCGCCGATGCGTTCGGCGTTGGCCAGCAGACCTTCTTCCTCGATGCAGTCGAGAGTGGTCAGCGCCGCCGTGCAGGCGAGCGGGTTGCCGCCGAAGGTCGAGCCGTGGTTACCCGGCCCGAACAGCCCGGCAGCGCGGCCGCCGGCCATGCAGGCGCCGATTGGCACACCGGAACCGAGGCCCTTGGCCAGCGTCGCGACGTCCGGCTGGACCCCGACCTGCTGGTAGCCGAACCACTTGCCGGTGCGGCCCATGCCGCATTGCACTTCGTCGCAGATCATCAGCCACTCGTGGGCGTCGCAGATTTCGCGCAAGCCGCGGTAGTAGGCAGCATCGCGCAGGTGAATGCCGCCCTCGCCCTGGATCACTTCCAGCATCACCGCGACGATGTTGCGGTTGTGCTCGGCGACCGCCCGGATGGCGTCGAGATCGCCGTAGGGAACGCGGACGAAGCCGCCGACCAGCGGCTCGAAGCCGACCTGCACCTTGTAGTTGCCGGTCGCCGACAAGGTCGCCATGGTCCGCCCGTGGAAGGACTTTTCCATGACGATGATGGTTGGCAGCTCAACGCCCTTCTTGTGGCCGTAAAAACGCGCCAGCTTGATCGCCGCCTCGTTGGCTTCGCAGCCGGAATTGCAGAAGAACACTTCCTGCATGCCGGACAGCGCGCACAGCTTGTCGGCCAGTTTTTCCTGGCCGGTGACACCGTAGAGGTTGGAAGTGTGGATCAGGCGCCCGGCCTGTTCGGCGATCGCCGCGACCAGCTTGGGATGGGCGTGGCCCAGGGTATTGACGGCGATCCCGGACAGCGCGTCCAGGTACTCGCGGCCCTCGGTATCGGTGACCCGGCTGCCCTTGCCGTGGCTGAAAGCCACCGGCAGGCGGGCGTAGGTGTTCATGACATGCGACATGAGGCAGACCCCATAAAACGAAAACGGCGGCCATCGCCGCCGGAACGATTGCAACGCGGACCGGCGAAAATAACCGGAAAGAGTTGCAGAAAGCTGAATGTTAAGTGAAAAATAGCGCCTTGTATAGAACGGCCACACCATGCGAATCGCCATTTTCAACCAGAAAGGCGGCGTCGGTAAAACGACCACCGCGCTCAACCTCGGGGCCGCCCTGCATCGTTCGGGAAACGCCCCACTGCTTATCGATCTCGATCCGCAAGGCCACCTCTCCAGCATCCACGGCAACATCCCGCTCGCTTCCGACCAGAGCCTGTTCGCCTTTTTCCAGGATCAGCAGTCGCTGCAGTCACTGGAAGTCGAATGGGAGCACATCGGCAGCCTGATTCCGGCCCACCAGCAACTGATCAAGGTGGATTCGATCTTCGGCAAGGGACCGGCGGTTCTCAACAAGCTGCGCCTCGGCCTCGACGCGCTGGAAGCGGAACATCCCGACCGCCACTGCCTGATCGACTGCTGTCCCTACATCGGTGTCCTGGCGCTCAACGCCATCTTCGCCTGCGACACGCTGCTCATCCCGGTATCGACCGACTACCTGTCGCTGCAGGCCGCCGAACATATCACGCGCACGCTGCAGGTGCTCGAACCGGTGATGAAGCGTCGCGTCAACCGGACCTACCTGCTGACCCGTTTCGACCGTCGCCGCCGCATGAGCGAAGACGTGCGCCAGCGCCTGTGCGAGCGCTACGGCGACGACGTTCTTGACGTGGTGATTGCGGAAAACGTGACCGTCGCCGAAAGCCCCTCACTGCAGCAGGACGTCTTCCGTCACAACGCCTCAAGCAGCGGCGCCCACGACTACCGCAGCCTGCTCGCCGAACTGGCCGAACGCGGCTGCCTGCCACTCAAGACAAACTGAGCGGCAGCGTCAGACTCTCGTAATTGACCGTCCCCAGACGACCGTTCATGCTGACCCGCCGCTGCGTGCATTCGAGCACTTCGCAGTGCTTGTAGATCTGCGCCACCTTGCGCCGCGCCTCGTCCTCATCGCGCCCGTAAAAGGAAAGATGGTCGACGAGGACGCCGTTGCGCGTTCTGATCCGGAAGAGAAATTTGTTCATCGTCCCAGGCAGCATAAAAAGTCCAGACAGATCAATGTGCTGCGACAAGTATATGCCGTTGGTAGTAACAACACAATCCACCAACATTGTTAAATAAGCCCGCGCCGCCCTACTTCGCGGCGCCGCCGCCAGACCCCGGCAAGGCTTCGCCGCGCCCGACAAATGCCGACACCAGACGGTCCATGAAGGCGAACAGCAGTTCGACGCTGTAGCCGGCAAGGAAAGCCAGGGCGAACGGGGTCAGTGAGGCGAGCGGACTCGCCGCATCGCCGCCAACGCCGAACCAGGCGATGACCAGCCCGGTCAGCCCGCCGGTATAGATGCGCACCTGATAGAGACGACCGGCGACATGGGTCCGGCGCTCGATGCCGGCGGCCAGCGTGCGCAGCACGTGCAGACAACTGCCGAGCAGACCGTAGAGCAGCGGCAGCAGGTAGAGTTCGACACATTCCTTGGCCAGGCTGGCCTCCAGCCTCGCCTTGCGCATCGTCGAGAAGGGACTGGAACTGCCGGCGGCCTCGGCGAGCGCCGCACTGCGGCGGGCAATGCCGGGCACCAGGGCGCGCCAGATATCGTTCCACTGTTCGAGGGCGGCGACGCGGATCGCCAGATCGAGATCGAGTTGCTCGCCGGCCGCCTCGAGCTTCAGCAGTTCCCGGTCGTCGTCGGCGAGTTGCGCCTTGTTCAGCGTCGCCAGCCGTTCGCCGACCCGCTCCGCCTCGGCGACCAGTTGTGCCGCCTGGGCTTCGAGCCGGTTGCCGATCACCCAGTACATCTGCACCGCCAGCAGCAGCACGAGGACGACGAAGGAAGCGAGCGAGAAGCGGTAGATGCTGCGCTCGGCCAGCGTCGTCAGCTTGGGGCCGAACAACTGGTCGAGCAGCCGGCCGCCAAAGCCACGCCGGCCCTGGCGGCTCATCGTCGCCTCGATGCTGTCCGAGCTGACCGGCTGTACGGCACGGGCCAGACTACCATAGGCTTCCCAGAACCTGGTCGTCGCCGCCACCGCCGCCGCATCGGCAGCCACGTCCGGCAGTTGTCGGGCGCCGACGATGGTGGCCAGTACGCCGTCGTCGAGTTCGATGCCATTCTCGGCGGCGTAGGCGAGCAACAGGTCGGCTTCGGCGATGGCGCGGCGCAGTACCGGGTTGGCGTGCGGGGTCGGCTCCATGTCATTTCACCGTGATCGAGTAGCGACAGGGTTCGCCGCCGTCGCACAGAACCGGCGTACGGTCGGCATAGACGACGGCGACGCTCCACCGCCCAGGACCGGGGCGCGCCTTGGCGCTCCAGGTCCGCCAGTCGAAATGACCGCGCGCGCTGACTTCCTGGCGCAGCGCGGTGAGCAGTTCGCGACTGCCGGCGCTGAGAGCGATCGAATCGGTCATCTCGGTCTGCCCCTCGGCCTGCACGCCGGCGAAACTCTCGCGGAACCAGCGATGGCGGATCGGCAGGCGCCCCGCCTGCTCGAGACGAGCGAGCGCCGCCTCGCTGGCCCGGATCCGCATCCACAGTACCAGCGGTCGGCGCGCCCGGGCGTCGTTGAGGAGAACGGCCGGCTGCCGCGATCCGGGATCGACCGCGGAAGCCCAACGCGCTTCGGCGATTTCAACCAGTGGCGGGGCGGCGCCCGCGGTATCTTCCTGCTGCGCCGCGGCGCCAGATACCACCAGGGCAGCCAGGATACCGGCCAGAATATTTGCTGCCTTCATCAATCGCCCGCCTTTCCACCAGCTTCCTTGCAGAGCCAGGCAAAATAGGCCGCGGCACAAGCAATGTCAACGACATTGTTTCAAGCCAAAGGCATGAAGCAAAGGCTTCAGGAAACCCCCTGCGGCACGCCGCCGAGCAGCCGGACCTCGCGCTGCGGGAAGGGAATCTGCACGCCGTGTTCGCGGAAACTGCGCCAGATGTCGAGGTTGATCAGCGAGACGACGTTCATCTTGCCGTTCTCCGGATCGGCAACCCAGAAACCCAGCTCAAGATTGATGCTGCTATCGGCGAACTGGGTCAGCAGCACGCTCGGCGCCGGATCGGCGAGCACCCGCTCCTGGCGCTGCGCGCACTCGACCATCAGGCGCATCGCCAGTTCGAGATCGCTGTCGTAGGCGACGCCGACCGTGGTGAACAAACGCATGCGGTTGTCGGAGTAGGTCTGGTTCTGCACCGTGCTACCGATCAGGGTTTCGTTGGGAACGATGAATTCGGTACCGCCGGGATGGCGCAGCACCGTGTAACGGGTCGTGATCTGGGTGACCGTGCCGCTGTCGGTGCCGACCTGGACGATGTTGCCGATGCGGATCGAGCGGTCGAGCAGGATGATGAAACCGGAAACGTAGTTGCTGGCGATCTTCTGCAGGCCGAAACCGAGACCGACACCAAGCGCCCCGGTGAACACCGAGAGCGCCGTCATGTCGATGCCGACCAACGCCAGGCTGGCGAGCACGGCGACCACGGTGAGTACCGCCTTGGCGACGCGCACGCCGACGATGCGCAGGTTGCCATCGAGCGACTGCATGCGCATCAGGCGCCCTTCGATGACGCCGGCGATCCACAAGGCGAAAACGACAGTCAGGAAGACGGTGACGATGCCGCTGAAAATCAGCCACAGGTTGAGGTGTTGCTTACCGATCGTGAAATCGACCTGCTCCAGCGCATCGACCACATGCGGCGCAAGGTCGGTGATGTAGAGCGCCAGCCAGCCCCAGACCAGGCTCGCGATCAGCTTTTCCCAGGCGGCCAGCCAGCCGGCGCCGGGAAAGGCCTGGCGCAGCACGAAGACGACGCCGCGCACGAGCGCCATCGAGCCGAGCAGCGACATCGCCAGCTTGAGCAAGGTGACCGGGAAGAAATTTTTCAGGATCAGCAGCGCGACCCCGGTCAGCAGCATGCCGGACAAGGGGAAGGCCAGCCGGCTACCGACCTGGCGCAGATGCCAGCCCGCCTCCTGCGGATGCGTCGCCCGCCACCAGCGGGCAATGCTCCAGGCCAGCCCGAGGCTGAGCAGCAGCGCTGCCAGTTGCCAGATGAAGCTCGGTTCGCGGAAATCGGCGAGGAGATTGCCGATCAGCTTGCCGAAAGCGACACCGGAATCGTTCATGCCTGACGCTCCAGGACGGCGGCGAAGAAACCGTCGGTATCGTGCAGTTGCGGCAGCAGTTGCAGCATGGCGCCGGGCAGTGCCATGCCGAAGCGCGCCAGCACGCCGTCCGCCGGCAGCAGCACGAAAGCCGGATGGGCGGCGAGGAAGGCCTCGACGATCGCTGCGTTTTCCTCGCGCAGCAGGCTGCAGGTCGCGTACACCAGACGCCCGCCAGGGCGCACCAGCGTTGCCGCCGAGGCCAGGATGGCGGCCTGCTTGGCGGTCAGTTCGGCAACCGCGCCGGCATCCTGGCGCCATTTCAGGTCGGGATTGCGGCGCAACGTGCCAAGCCCTGAACAGGGCGCGTCGACCAGCACGCGGTCGGCCTTGCCGGCCAGGCGTTTGACCTTGAGATCGCGCTCATGCTCGATGCGCACCGGATGGACGTTGGACAGCCCGGAACGGGCCAGGCGCGGCTTCAGGTTGGCCAGGCGCTTGTCGGAAACGTCGAAGGCGTAGAGACGTCCGGTGTTCTTCATCTGCGCGCCGAGCAGCAGCGTCTTGCCGCCGGCGCCGGCGCAGAAGTCGACGACCAGCTCGCCGCGCCGCGCTTCGAGCAGCAGGCCGAGTAACTGGCTGCCCTCGTCCTGGACCTCGAAACTGCCATCGAGGAAGGCCGGGTTCCTGGCCAGCGCCGGCTTGTCGCGCAGGCGCACGGCGAGCGGCGACCAGCGCCCCGGGGCGGCGCCGATGCCGTCGCCGGCGAGCCGGGCAAGCAGCCGCTCGCGGTCGGTCTTCAGGGTATTGACGCGCAGGTCGAGCGGCGCCGGCCGGTTGAGGGCGGCGGCCAGGGCGCGGATTTCCTCGGCACTGTACTGGGCGAGCAGGCGCTCGTAGAGCCAGTCCGGCAGGTCGCAGCGCACCGCCGGCGGCAGGTCGTCATCGCGCACCGCCTTGACCCCGGCGAGCCAGGCCTCCTCGCTCGCCTTCAGCACCGGCGCCAGCTCGCGCTGGCTCCAGCCGCGGGCGACGGCGAGCGTCGCCAGCAGGCGCTGCCGGTTGTCCGGGCGTTCGCCGCAACGGGCGTCCAGGCTGCGCCGGCGGCGCAGGAAGGCAAACACCGTCTCGGCAACGAAGGCGCGGTCGGCGTGGCCAAGCTGGCGGTGCTCACGGAAATAATGCGAAACAACGGCGTCGGCCGGG
Organism: Azonexus sp.; assembly: GCF_041909095.1. Taxonomy (GTDB): domain Bacteria; phylum Pseudomonadota; class Gammaproteobacteria; order Burkholderiales; family Rhodocyclaceae; genus Azonexus. The sequence goes on from NZ_JAYREB010000008.1 coordinate 114,312, forward strand.
TGGTCGAAACGCAGCAACTGGCCGAGCAGGTGTTCGGCATGGGCAAACAGGGCGGGAGTGAAACGGGCTTTCGTGGTCACTGCGGTTCGGCCTCGGTAATATCTATCTCGGTGGCGCGCAATTCGTAACTGTCGCCCTTCTTGTCGGTGAAGCGGATTTTAACCGGGAGTCGCCAACGGTCGAGGGCGATCCAGATTTCGCTGATGGTGTCGCCGGCGGCCCGCAGGTGCAGGGTGCGGAAACTGCCGGCCGGCGTTTCTATGGTTTCCTCCCCGAAGGCATCGAGGCTGTAGGGCTGGTACTTGCGGCCGGTGACGACACCGATCGTGCTGCCGTTTTCCGGCGCCGCCAGGTAGGCAAGCTGGTAGTTGAGCGAGAGCAGGTCCTGGCTGCCACTGGCCACCGACTGCACGCTGCCGTCGCGCTGCAGCCGGACCTGGCGCGTCTCCCAGTCGAAATCGGCGTCCTCGCCGCGCGACACGCCGTTGCGCAGGATGCGGAAGCTTTCCGGCTGCAGGCCGCCCGGCCCCAGCCGGCCGCGGCTCTCGTGCTCCTGGCGCAGCGGCTTGATCAGCGCGGCCAGGCCGCTGGTCTCGATCAGCGCTTGCAAGCGGTAAGTGCCGTCGCCGGGAAAGTCCCAGCGATGCTCGGCGCGGCCGATCTGCATGCCGAGCGAGTCCTTGACGACGACGAAGGCGAGGCGGCCGCTGCCGGCCAGTACCGGTGCCGCCGGCGGTGGTGCGGCGGGTGCTGGCGGGTGCGGCGCGGATGTCACCTCGGGCGGCAGCAGTTCGCCCGGCGTCAGGGCTTCCTCTGCCGCGCCACTGGGCGGCACGAGCGGTGGCACCACGCTTGCCGGCGGCGTTTCCGGAAGCGGCGGCGGGTTTTCCGGCGCCGCGGGCGGTGGCGCCGCGGGCGGTGGCGGCGCGGGCGCTGGCCGCGCGGGCGCTGGCGGCGGCGACCGCAGCTCGGCCAGCAAGGGCTGCGTTTCCGGCGGCTCGCCGAACATCCCGAAATCGATGCCGAACAAGGCCAGGGCGTGCACCAGCACGGACAAGGCGACGGCAAGGACCAGGATGTAACGCATCCGGATCAGCGCAGACTGGGGGCGATCAGTACCGCATCGTCAACCAGCGTGGCATCGAGCACGACCCGGCCGTCGACCAGACGCGCCCGGCCTTCGGCCAGCCAGCGCACGGCCTGCGGATAGATGCGGTGTTCCTGGCGCAGCACGCGCGCCGCCAGGCTCGCCTCGTCGTCGCCGTCCAGCACCGGCACCGCGGACTGGATGACGACCGGCCCGTGGTCGAGTTCGGCGGTAACGAAATGCACGGTGCAGCCGTGGATGCGCACCCCTTCGTCGAGCGCCCGCTGGTGCGTGTGCAGGCCGGGAAAGGACGGCAGCAGCGAGGGATGGATGTTGAGCAGGCGGCCTTCGTAATGCCGCACGAAGTCTGGCGTCAGGATGCGCATGAAGCCGGCAAGGATCACCAGGTCGGGCGCGAATTCGTCGATGCAGGCGGCCAGCGCGGCATCGAACTCGGCGCGCCCGGCGTAAGCCTGGTGATCGAGACAGCGGGTGGCGATGCCGGCGGCGTCGGCGGTCTCCAGCCCTTTGGCGGCCGGCCGGTTACTGATCACGGCAGCGATGTCGACCGGCAGGCGTCCGCCGTCGCGTTCGGCGATCAGTGCCTCCATGTTGCTGCCACGGCCGGAAATCAGGATGACGATCTTTTTCATGTTCAGAGACCTACGGGAAGAAAGACGGCGGTCGCCAGGGACTGGGTGAAACGCGACAGCGTGCGGCCGTTGCGGTCGGCGACGATCTGCGCCATGAAATCGAGCAGGCCGATGATGCGGCCGAATTCGCGCTCGAAGGAAATATTGCGGTTGCCGGGGTCGAGTTCGTTCGACAGGAGGAAGAATTCGCCGCTGGCGCGGCGGTCGTGGCCCAGCTTCCAGATGGCGATCTCCATGTTGCGCGCGGCGTTGTACAGCTTGGTCTCGTTCAGGCCGTCGAGCATGTAGAACTCGTCCTTGTGCTCGTAAGCCGCATCGACCATGGTGAGCAGGCCGAACATCAGCGCCGCCACACGATCGCCGGCAAATTCCTCGGCAAAGGCCAGGTTCGCCGCCAGGCGTTCGCGCTGGCCGCGCAGTTCCGGCCAGTCGGCGCTGACCCGCTGGCGCAGGCGCAGCACTGCCGCCTCGCGACTGGCCGCGCCGGACTGCTTCCATTCGCGCGGGTTGCGCTTGTAGAGCTTGTCGGCGATCAGCAGCAGGCCATCGACGACCTCACGCCGACTGCTGTCGGTGATGCGGTCGACTTCGGTCTTCAGCAGGTAGCGGGCGTTGACCGTCGTCTCGGTGCGGCCGTCGCGCCCCAGCTTGGTCGCGCAGGCAAGCTGCGTCAGCGCCAGGACGGCGACGATCAGCCAGCGCATCGGGCGGCCCGCCGGTGCTGCAGGTAACCGATCGCCGCCGGCAGCAGCGAGACGGCGATGATGGCGAGAATCAACAGCGACAGGTTCTGCTTGACCCAGGGCAGGTTGCCCAGCCAGTAGCCGGCCAGGCACAGCGACAGCACCCAGGCGGCAGCGCCGATCAGATTGAAGAAGGTGAATTTTGCCCAGGACATCGCGCCGATGCCGGCGACGAAGGGCGCGAAGGTGCGAAACAGCGGCAGAAAGCGCGAGATGATCAGCGTCTTGCCACCGTGGATCTCGTAGAAGGCGTGCGTCTTCTGCAGCGCCGCCTTGTTGAAGATGCGCGAGTTTTCCCAGTGGAAGACCTTCGGCCCGAGGAAGCGGCCGATCTGGTAATTGACCGTGTTACCGAGCACCGCGGCGGCGAGCAGGACGGCGCACAAGGTGGTGATGTCCATGCCACCCTGACCGAGCGCGGCCAGCGCCCCGGCAACGAAGAGCAACGAATCGCCGGGCAGGAAGGGAAAGACGACGAAACCGGTCTCGGCGAAGATGATGAAGAAGAGGATGGCGTAAATCCACAGGCCGTACTGCTGGACCAGCAGGGCAAGGTGAACGTCGAGGTGGAGGACGATGTCGATGAATTGGGTCAGCAGTTCCATGCACGGGGCCGGTCTTTGAACGAGGCGGCATTATAATCCGGGCATGCCCACCATCGCCCGCCTCCCCGACCTCCTGATCAGCCAGATTGCCGCCGGCGAGGTCGTCGAAAGACCCGCTTCGGTCTTGAAGGAACTGCTCGAAAACAGCCTCGACGCCGGCAGCACGGCGATTCAGGTGCATCTCGAGGAAGGCGGCGTCAAGCTGATCCGCATCACCGACGACGGTTGCGGCATCGCCCGCGACGAACTGGCGCTGGCGCTGACCCGGCACGCCACCTCGAAGATCGCCAGCCTCGACGACCTCGAACGCGTCGCCAGCTTCGGCTTTCGCGGCGAGGCGCTGGCCTCGGTCGCCGCCGTCGCCCGGCTCGCCATCACCAGCCGCGAACGCGGCGCCGCGCATGCCTGGAAACTGCGCGGCGATAATCTGGCAACACCCAGTGGCGCAGAACCCGAGCCGGCAGCGCTGATGGCCGGCACCGTGGTCGAGATGCGCGATCTCTATTACAACACCCCGGCGCGGCGCAAATTCCTCAAGTCGGAGAGCACCGAGTTCGCCCACTGCGCCGACGCCGTCCGCCGCCTGGCGCTGACCCGGCCCGACGTCGCCATCAGCCTGACGCACAACGGCCGCAGCCTGTTCCAGCTCGCCCCGGCCGACCGCGCCCGGCGCATCGCCGAAGTGGTTGGCGACGACTTCGTCGCCGCTGCGCGTTCGGTCGACGCCGCCGCCGGGCCGATATCACTGAGCGGCTTCGCCATCGACCCGACCCGCGCCAGCGAGGCCAAGGACGGCCAGAACGTCTTCGTCAATGGCCGCTTCGTGCGCGACAAGATCATCGGCCACGCGCTGCGCGAAGCCTACCGCGACGTCCTGCACGGCGCCCGCCAGCCGGCCGTCTGCCTGTTCCTCGAAATCGACCCCGGGCTGGTCGACGTCAACGTCCATCCGGCCAAGACCGAAGTCCGCTTCCGCGACTCGCGCGCCGTACACCAGTTCGTTTATCACGCCATCCAGCGCACCTTGGCGACGCCGATCCAGGCGACACCAGCGGAAAACCGGGGACACGAAAACCGGGGACAGACCCCGGTTTTCCCCGAGAAAAAGCCGGGCGCCGCCCCCGCTTTCCCGCCACCGCTGCGCCACCAGGCCAGCCTCGGCGTTGCCGAACCCGCCGCCACCGCCTACCTGGCCTTTGCCCAGGCCGCCCAGCGCCCGGCGCCGAGCAGCAGCACTGCCGACGCGCCGCAGTTCCGCCCCGAGGTGCCGGTCGACCGCGACGGTCCGCCGCTCGGCTACGCCCTGGCGCAACTGCACGGCATCTACATCCTGGCGCAGAACGCGGGCGGGCTGATCGTCGTCGACATGCACGCGGCGCACGAGCGCATCCTCTACGAGAAACTCAAGACCGCTTTCGACGACCGTCAGGTGGCGACCCAGAACCTGCTGATCCCGGCGGTGTTCTCGGCCGACCCGCTGGATGTCGCGGCGGTCGAGGAACATGCGGAAGCGCTCGCCGAACTCGGCTTCCGGATTGCCCCGCTCGGCCCGGGCCAGCTCGGCGTGCGCGCCGTACCGGCGCTGCTCCAGTCGGGCGACCCGGTGGCGCTGGCGCGCTCGTTGATCGCCGATCTGCGCGAACACGGCATCACCCAGTTGGCCACCGCGCGGCGCAACGAACTGCTGGCGACCATGGCCTGCCATGGCGCGGTACGCGCCCGCCGGCAACTGGCGATTCCCGAGATGAACGCGCTGCTGCGGCAAATGGAAGAGACCGAGCGCGCCGGCCAGTGCAACCACGGCCGGCCGACCTGGACCGCGCTGTCACTTGACGAACTCGACAAACTGTTTCTGCGCGGTCGATAATCCGGGTTCATCACGCCCGGAGCATCGATGAAGTTTCTTATTTCGCGGATCCAGCACCTGGTTTCGCTACCGCAGGAAAGCTGGCGCCGCCTTGCCCTGCTTGGTCTGGGCACGCTGGCCTTCCTCACCTATGCCGCCCTGCTGGCCATCGGGCTGACCATCGCCCATCAGCGGGAAAGTGAATTCGCCCAGCGCAACCTGGAGAATCTCGCGCGCGTCCTCGAAGACCATGCGCACAGCACGATCGACAAGATCGACACGATCCTGCTCGGCGGCCAGTTACATCTTTCGCCGCTGCGCGACAAATACAGCGTCGATGTCAACGCCAGCCTGGCCCGCCACCTGCAACTGATCGCCAGCGAATCGCAAAGCCTGCGCGTTGCCGACGCCCAGGGCCGCTTCATCTATGACGCCGCCGGCCAGACGGCGGACGCCCGGATCAGCGACCGCGACTATTTCAGACGCAACAGGGACGACCGCTCCGGCCGCCTGATCATTTCCGAACCGCTGTTCGCCCGCATCACCCACAACTGGGTGATCACCCTGAGCCGGCGGCTCGAGGACAGTCACGGCAACTTCGCCGGCTTGATCCAGGCGGCAATCCGCACCGAGCATTTCCAGAACTTCTTTGCCAGTCTCAATCTGGGCGACGGCCAGAGCGTTGCCCTGGTCGACGAACAGGAACGCCTGATTGCCCGCCATCCCGCGGTACCAAGCCGGATCGGCGAGCGGGTCAGCCACCCGAAGATCGCCGAACTGATCCGCCAGCAAGCCGCTTACACAAGTTTCACGACGCGCTCGGCACTCGACGGTATCGAACGGCTATACACCGTCCGCCGGGTCGGCGACTATCCTTTCTACGTAGTCGTCGGCCACGCCCCGGCACACTTCCTGACCAACTGGCGGCAGCAGGTGTTCTGGGCCAGCCTCAGCGCCGCCCTGCTCGCCGCCGTGCTCGCCGGCTGGATCGTCGTCTGGCTGCGGACCTACGACCGCGCCCGGGAAATTGCCCAGGGCATGACCCGGGCCTACGAAACCACCTTCCGCCGCACCCGCGCCCTGCTCGACAGCCTGCCCGATCCGGCCTGGCTGAGCGACCGCCAGGGCCTGTTGATCGCGGTCAACGACGCCTACGCTGCGCTGTCGGGCAAGGCGGTCGATGCCATCCTCGGCCAGCCGGTCGAAAACGCCCTTCCCTCGCGCCTCGGCCAGGCGCTCGCCGCACTCGCTGGCGAAGCCCTGCTGCAACAGTGTCAACAGAAACAGACCGGTGATCTGCATTGCGATGATGGCGGGCAACACCATTACGAGTTCATTGCCACCCCGGTCTTCGACGACCGCGGCATGATCGCCGGCGTCGCCGGCGTCGCCCGCGACATTACGCAACTGCACGAGGACCAGCAGCGCATCCGCCACCTCGCCGAACACGACCTGCTGACCGACCTGCCCAACCGCGTGCTGCTCACCGAGCACATGGCCAGCGCGCTGGCCGAGACGCTCGGCAACCATGCCGAACTGGCGTTGATGTTCCTTGACCTCGACCATTTCAAGAACATCAACGACACGCTCGGCCACGACATCGGCGACCAACTGCTGCTGCAGGTCGCCCAGCGACTCAGCGCCAGCCTAGACGAACGCGACACGATCAGCCGCCAGGGCGGCGACGAATTCGCCATCCTGATCCGCGGCCACGGTGCACCGGCGCGCCTGGCGACGATCGCCCAACGCCTGATCAACGCCATCAGCCACCCCTTCGTCGTCGCCGGTCACGAATTGCGCGTCGGCGCCAGCATCGGCATCTGTACCTACCCGAGCGACGGCAACGACATCGGCAGCCTGCTGAAGAACGCCGACACCGCGATGTACCAGGCAAAAGCGGCGGGCGGCAACACCTACCGCTTCTTCACGCCGGAAATGAACCTGCGCATTTCGGAACGGGTGACGCTGGAGAACAACCTGCGCCGCGCCCTCTACGGTGACGAGATCTTTGTCCATTACCAGCCGCAGACCGACGTCCGCAACGGCCGCCTGATCGGTTTCGAAGCACTGGTCCGCTGGCAGCACCCCGAACTCGGCAACATCCCGCCGACACGTTTCATCCCGGTCGCCGAGGAAAGCAGCCTGATCTACCAGGTCGGCGAACGCGTCCTGCGCGAAGCCTGCCAGCAGAACCGCCGCTGGCAGGCAATGGGGCTGCCGCCGGTGGTGGTCGCCGTCAACCTTTCAGCCGTCCAGTTGCGCCAGCCCGACCTGCCACAGCGAGTCGCCCGCATCCTCGCCGAAACCGGCCTCGAGGCGCGCTGGCTGGAACTGGAGATCACCGAGAGTGCCTTCATCCACGACACCGAGCGCATCATCGATATCCTCCTGCAGTTGCGGGCGATCGGCATCAAGCTGTCGGTCGATGATTTCGGGACCGGCTATTCCAGCCTCGGCTACCTGAAGCGCCTGCCCTTCGACCGGATCAAGATCGACCAGTCCTTCGTCCGCGACTTGCCGGCCGACGGTGACGACGTCGCCATCGTCCGCGCCATCATCGCCATCGCCGCCAGCCTGCAGAAGGAAGTCATCGCCGAAGGCGTCGAACAGGAAGGACAGCGCGAGTTCCTGCTACAGCTCGGCTGCGCACTGATGCAGGGCTACCACTTCGGCAAGCCGGCCAGCGCCGCAAGCGCCGAAGCCCTGCTGCGTGCCATGGCGCAATCCTGAAACTCAGGCAGTAGCCAGTCTTTCCCGGGCATATCTGCGCAGGCGGGCCATGTCGCGGGCGCGCGCCTCGCGATCCGCCGCGTTGAGGACAACCAGGGCGACGACCCGGCCGCCGAACTGCTCGGCCTCCGCCAGGCAGAAGCCCGCCGCCGACGTGAAGCCGGTCTTGCCGGCGAGCAGCGCCACCGAGCGGTCGTGAGCGAAGCGGTTGACGTTGAGTTTGCCGCCCACCGCCGTTTTACGCGACAGTGCCTGGAAATAGGGAATCTGCGCCAGGGTCACCAGCAGCACGCCGAGATCGCGGGCGCTGGCGCGGTTGGTCGACGAGAGGCCGGCGGCGTCGCCGAAATCGAAGCTGAACAACTGCATCTGCGTCATCAGCGCCCGCATCGAGTAACGAAATTCCTCCCAGCCGCCTGGGAAGGTACGCGCCAGCGCCGCCGCCGCCCGGTTGTCGGAGGTCACCACCAGCCACTCGAGCAGTTGCTCACGCCGCCAACGGGTCCCGACCTCGAGGCTGGAGCGCGTGTATTCGGAGCGCACGACATCCTCCTGCTCGATGCGGATGCTCTCGCCCAGCGGCAGTTCGGCACTGAGCACGACCCAGGCGGTGATCAACTTGCTGATCGAGGCGATCTGCACCGGACGGTCGGCGTCGATCGCCAGCAGCGTGTCGTCGAGGCTGCCGACGTAGGCGTGGCGGGCGCTCAGGCCGGGCAGGCGGTCGGTTGCCGCCGCCCCGACCAGCGACGGCAGGAAGACGCTTGGCGCGAGCAGGCCAGCGGCGAGAAGACGGCGACGGGTGGAAAGTGAAGACATGGTCCGGGGATTATAGCCCTCCGCCGTGCTAGCATTCGCCGCCATGAATCTGCCGCCCGCCATCCTGATCATGGGCCCGACCGCCTCGGGCAAGACCGCCGCCGCGATGGCACTCGCCGACCGCTTTCCCGTCGAACTGATCAGCGTCGATTCGGCGCAGGTCTTCATCGACATGGACATCGGCACCGCCAAACCCGACGCCGCGACGCTGGCCCGCTACCCGCACCGGCTGATCGACCTGATCACGCCAGAGGAACGCTACTCGGCCGCCCGCTTCTGCGCCGACGCCCTCGCCGCGCTGGCCGAGATCAGCGCCGCCGGCCGCGTGCCGGTGCTGGTCGGCGGCACCATGCTCTACTTCCGCGCCCTGCTGCAGGGTCTCGCCGAACTGCCGCAAGCCGACGCCGCGCTGCGCGCCGAACTCGACGCCGAGGCGGCGCGTGCCGGCTGGCCGGCGATGCATGCCCGGCTCGCCGGGCTCGACCCGGTCACCGCCGCCCGCCTGGCGCCGAACGACAGCCAGCGCATCCAGCGCGCGCTCGAAGTCTGCCTGGCGAGCGGCCGGCCGATGTCGGAACTGCTGCAGGAGAGCGCCGCCGAGAAGCCGCCCTACGACTTCCTGCAACTGGCGCTGCTGCCGTCCGAGCGCGCCGTGCTGCACGAGCGCATCGCCCGCCGTTTCGACGAGATGCTGCTCGCCGGTCTCGTCGACGAAGTCGCCGCGCTACGCCGCAAATACCGGCTCAGCGCCGACCTGCCTTCAATGCGCTGCGTCGGCTACCGCCAGGCCTGGGAAGCCCAGGACGGCCTGATCACGCGACGCGAGATGCGCGAGCGCGGCATCTTCGCCACCCGCCAGCTGGCCAAGCGGCAGATCACCTGGCTCGGCAACTCGTTCAGCGCGGAAAGCCTGGACTGTGTCGCCCCGCAACTCAGCGAACGCGTGGTCGACCGCGTCGCCCGCTTCCTCAACGCCTGAGCACGTCCTGAAGGCTGGCGGCGAGCGCCTGCAGTTCGCCGATCGTCTGCAGGCTGGCGTCCTGGCTGGCGACCATGCGCTGCATGTAATCGTCGGCCAGCGTCGTCAGCGAGTTCTCCTGCGACTCGGTCAGGCCGAGCGAAATGAAGGATTTGCCGAGCGCCTCCTGAAACTCGATCATCGCCTGCGTCAATTCCAGCGAATTGCGCCGGTAGTTGGCCTGCACCGACTCCAGCGTCGATTGCACGCGCGGCAGCGCCGCCTCAATGCCAGCACGGCGATGGCGCGCCAGTTCCTCGGCCTCGATCGAGCGCATCCGGGCGTCCGCTCCCTCGGCGAGCAGCGCCACGTTGTCGCGGATGCGGCCGCAGCGCTCGCCATCGGCCAGCGGCATGTCGTTGATCAGCACCGTCACCCGGCCGTAGTTGAAGACGCAGCGGCTGCGGAACTGGAAAATCCGACCGGAATGGCGGACATGGTTGAGCACCGAAACTTCCAGCGGCAATTCGCGGCCGTTGTCGCTGACGGTCAGCGCGCCGTCGCCGAGGCGCAATTGCAGCGCGGCGTTCAGCTCGTAATGGCGCAGCGCGTCGAGCAGCGCGGCCCCGAGTTCCTCCTGGGTACCGCAGGCAAAGGACTTGCTGAGGAACTGCAGGACGACGCCCAGCTCGCCCATGCTGACCATCGCCGACATCGCGGTGCGTTGCGCGTAGCCGGCCTGTTCATGAAGGGCGCGCTTCTCGTCGAGGATGCGGGCGGCGACGCGCACCTTGCGCAGCAGCTCGGCGGGATCGAAGGGCTTGGTGATGAAATCCTCGCCGCCCGCCTCGTAGCAGAGCAGGCGGGTGTCGATGTCGTCGCTGGCGGAGATGAAGAGGATCGGAATATCGCGGCTTTCCCAGTCGCCCTTCAGGCGCTGGCAGACCTCGAAGCCGCCGATGCCGGGCAGGCTGAGATCGAGCAGGACGATGTCCGGGCGGCACTCGGCAAGCCGCGTCAGGCAGGCTTCGCCGGCGGTGAAGGACGCACGGCGGAAATCGTCGGCGAGCGCCGCATCGAGCACATCGAGGAGGACCGGGTCGTCGTCGACGATGAAAACCAGCGGTTTTTCTTCCATGCTTACTCCGGGCTTGCCAAGGCGGCCTTGCGCGCCGCCAGCAAAGTATAGACGGCAGGCACCACGAACAGCGTCAGGAAGGTACCAAGCAAGAGGCCGCCGACGATCACCCAGCCGATCTGCTGGCGCGATTCGGCGCCGGCGCCGCTGGCCAGCGCCAGCGGCACGGCGCCCAGCACCATGGCGCCGGTGGTCATCAGGATCGGCCGCAGGCGCAGTTCGGCGGCCTCGATCACCGCCGCATGCAGCTCGCGGCCCTGCTCCTGCAACTGGTTGGCGAACTCGACGATCAGGATGCCGTGCTTGGTGATCAGCCCGACCAGCGTCACCAGGCCGATCTGGCTATAGACGTTGAGCGTGCCGTTGGTCGCCCACAGCGCGAACAGCGCGCCGGCCATCGACAGCGGCACGGTGAGCAGGATGATGAAGGGATCGCGGAAGCTCTCGAACTGCGCCGCCAGCACCAGGTAGATGAAGGCCAGGGCGAGCGCGAAGGTCAGCGCCAGCGACGCCGACGACTGCCGGAACTCGCGCGACTGACCGTTGTAATCGACGGTATAGCCCGGCTTCAGCACCTGCGCGGCAAGCTGGTCCATCGCCGTCAGCGCTTCGCCCATCGTGTAGCCCGGTGTCAGGTTGGCAGTGATGGTCACCGCCCGGCGTTGACCGAAGTGGTTGAGTTCGCGCGGCGCCACGGTTTCGCCGACGTCGAGCAGGTTGTCGAGCGAGAGCATGCTGCCGTCGCCGCCCCGCACGTAGATGTCGCGGATGTCGGCCGGATTGGCGCGGTCGGCGTCGCCGACCTGGACGATCACGTCGTACTGCTCGCCGTCGCGCTTGAAGCGGGTGACCTGGCGACCGCCGAGGAAGCTTTCCAGGGTGCGGCCGATGGTCTCGACCGGCACGCCGAGGTCGGCCGCCTTGTCGCGGCGCACGGCGACCGAGAGTTCCGGCTTGTTCAGCTTGAGGTCGGTATCGACGTTGGTCAGCCCGGGGTTCCTGGCCAGTTCGCCGAGGAACTCCTGGGTCATCTTCTGCAGTTCGGCGTAGGGCGCGCTGGTGACGATGACGAAATTGATCGGCCGCTCGCGCGGACTCTGGCCGAGCGACGGCGGCGTCACCGGGAAGGCCATGACGCCGGGCACGGCGCCGAACTTCGGGAACAGTTCCTTGGCAATGTCGGACGAACTGCGCTGGCGCTCGCTCCAGTCGGTGAGGCCGACGAAGGAAATCCCCTGGTTCACCACCGGGTTGCCGGAGACGACGAAATAACGCTCGATGTCCTGCGTCTGGCTGTAGATGTTCTCGATCTGCCGGGCGTACCTTTCCGTGTAGTCGAGCGTCGCGCCGTCCGGGCCGTTGAACACGCCGAGGATGACGCCGCGGTCCTCGACCGGCGCCAGTTCGGACTTCAGCGCCTTGAGCAGGACGCCGCAGGCAACGGCGACGACAACGAAGCCGAGGAAGACGATCCAGCGCTGCCGCAGCGCCGCGCTCAGCACCCGGCGATAGCCGGCGTTGAGCCCGTTGAGGAAGTTCTCGACGAGGACGAAGCCCTTCGAGTGCTTTTCCTCGTGCTTGAGCAACACCGAACACATCATCGGCGACAGGGTCAGCGCGACGAAACCGGAAACCAGCACGGCGCCGGCCAGGGTCAGCGCGAATTCGATGAACAGCTTGCCGGTGCGCCCGGTCATGAAGGCGACCGGCGCGTAGACGGCGGCCAGCGTCAGCGTCATCGCCACCACCGCGAAGCCGATTTCCTTCGCCCCCTTGAACGCCGCCTCGCGCCGCGGCATGCCTTCCTCGATGTGGCGGAAGATGTTCTCGAGGACGACGATCGCGTCGTCGACGACGAGACCGATCGCCAGCACCAGCGCCAGCAGCGTCAGCGTGTTGATCGAGAAGCCGAGCGTGAACATGATAGCGAAGGCGCCGACCAGCGAGACCGGGATGGTCACCAGCGGAATCAGCGTCGCCCGCAGGTTGCGCAGGAAGAAGAAAATGATCGCCAGGACGAGGACGATGGCCTCGCCGATGGTGGTGAACACCGACTTGATCGAGCGGTCGATGAAGATCGACGAATCGTAGGAGATGTCGACGGTCATCCCCGGCGGCAGCTCACTGGCGATGCGCGGCATCTCGGCGCGCAGCGCCTTGGACAGTTCGAGCGGGTTGGCGGTGGCCTGCTTGATGACGCCGAGCGACACCGCCGAACGCCCCTTGAAGCGCACCGAGGTGCGCTCGGCGGCGGCGCCGATGTCGACCCGTGCGACGTCGCCGAGACGCACCGGGTAGCCATCGACGGTACGCAGGACGACCGCGGCGAACTGTTCCGGCGTCTGCAGGTCGGTGCTGGCAACCACCGAGAATTCGCGCTCGCGGCTCTCGATGCGGCCAGCCGGCACCTCGACGTTCTGCTTGCGCAGCGCGTCCTCGACGTCGGCGGCGGTGACCCGGTAGGCGGCCAGGCGCTGTTTGTCGAGCCAGATGCGCATGGCGAACTTGCGCTCGCCGAAAACGCGCACGTCGGCGGCACCGGGCAGCGTCTGCAGGCGCGGCTTGACGAAGCGGTTGGCAACGTCGGTGACTTCCAGCGGCGAATGCTGGTCGGACGAGAAAGCGAGCCAGATGATCGGGTTGGCGTCGGCCTCGACCTTGGCGATGACCGGCTCGTCGACCTCGTCGGGTAGCCGGTTGCGCACCCGCGAGACGCGGTCGCGGACGTCGGCGGCGGCCGAATCGGGCTCGCGTTCGAGCTTGAAACGGACCGAAATCTGGCTGCGCTCGGCGCGCGAGATCGAGGTGATGACCTCGACGCCCTCGATGCCGGCGAGCGAATCCTCGAGCGGCTTGGTCACCTGCGACTCGATGATGTCGGCGGAAGCGCCGCGGTAATCGGTGGACACGGTGACCACCGGCTCGTCGATCTTCGGGTATTCGCGCACCGTCAGGCGGTCGTAGGAGACGATGCCGAGCAGCATGATGACGAGCGACAGCACGGTCGCGAAGACCGGGCGCTCGATGCAGATTTCGGAAATTCTCATGGTTGTGCCGCTTGCGGCATCTTCACCGGGGCGCCGGGGCGCAGCTTCAACTGGCCGGCGGTAACGATCAGGTCGCCGGCAGCCAGTCCCTCGACCACCTCGACCTGCGCGTCGCGGCGCAGGCCGAGCCTGACCGGCGCCACCTCCGCCTTGCCCTCGACGACGCGGAACACCGACGGCTTGGCACCCGGTTGCACCGCTTCCTCAGGAATCATCAGGACGCCCTTGCGCTCACCGAAGGCGACACGGACGCGCACGAACATGCCCGGGCGCAGCTTGCCCTGGCGGTTGTCGAGACGGGCGCGGACGGCGATCGAGCGGGCGGCGGGGTCGATCTGCGGGTCGATCGCTTCGACCGTCGCCGCGAAGGTCTGGCCGGGCAGCGCATCGCTGGAAAGTTCGAGCGCCAGCCCCGGCCGCAGGCGGCCGAAATAGGCTTCGGCGAGGCGGAAGTCGGCGCGCAGGCTGGAGATGTCCTCGACATTGACCAGTTCCTCGCCTTCCTTGACGTAGCCGCCGACGCTCACGTCGCGCAACCCGACGATGCCGGCAAACGGCGCCACCAGGCGCATCTTGGCGGCCTTGGCGGTGGCAAGCTGGAGCGCCGCTTCCTGCACCTTGAGCGTTGCCGCCGAGGCGTCGAGCGCCTGCGGGCTGATGAATTTCTTCGCCAGCAGTTCCTGGTTGCGCCGGAAGCTCGTCCGTGCCAGCTCGACATTGGCTTTCGCCTGCGCCAGTTCGGCTTCCTGGATCGTCGCGTCGAGGCCGATCAGCAGGTCGCCGCGCCGCACCAGCGCGCCGTCGCGAAAGCCGATGCGGGCGATGCGGCCGCTGACCTCGGGCCGCAGCACGACCGATTCGGCGGCCTTCAAGGTGCCGACTGCACTCGTCTCGTCGCTGAAATCAACCGCCGTTACCTTGGCCAGTTCGACCGCCACCGGCTTTGCCGGGGCGGCGGCCGGCGCCGCCTTGGCCGCCGGCTCCGGCGCAGCAACGGCCAGAGCACCGCGATTGGCCGACCAGGCAAAGTAGCCGAGCCCGATCAGGCCGACCAGGGAAAGCGCGACTACGGCGCGCCGCTTCATCTGCTTCATGGCTGGGTGATTCCTTGGGAAATGCCGTTTTCGATCTGTTCCAGCAAGCCGGGTTCGCCGCGCGGCGCCTCGCCGCCGGTGAAGGCTTCGCCGCAGGCCTGCGGCCCGCGTTCGCGCCAGTTGTCCGGCAAATGCGCCAGACGCACCTGGACGATGCCTTCCTTCAACATTTCGAGGTAATCGGCGGCAGCCGCCGACAGGTCGATGACCCGCCCGCCGCGTTGCCGATGGTGCATGCGGTCGTTGATGCGGACGATGACGCATAGCCCGCTCGCCGGCCGCAGCACGGCGACGTGGCTGCCGAGCGGAAAATGGTTGCTGGCGGCGGTGAGTTGCTTCTTGTCGAAACGTTCGCCGGTGGCGGTCTTGCGACCGTGAAAGCGGTTGCTGTAAAAACTGGCCAGCCCATCGACGATCGAGCTGCCGCTCGCCGCCGGCAACTCGAGCGCCAACGCCGCCCCCGCCAGGCCAAGGCCGGCGCCGAGCAGCGCGGCCTGGCGCAGGCGCTCAGACCACCAGGGTCTGCGCTTCGTCACCCTGCCGTGCCCGGATCCGGCCGATGCGGTAAACCGCCTCGCCCTGCGCCTTCAGTTCGGCCTCGGCGGCGCCCGCCTCGGCGGCCGAGACGATGATGACCATGCCGATGCCGCAGTTGAAGGTGCGGTGCATTTCCTTCTCGTCAACCTGGCCTTCCTGCTGCATCCAGTCGAACAGCTTGGGCCGCGGCCAGGCCGCCTTCTGCAGTTCGGCGACGGTGTTTTCCGGCAGCACGCGCGGCACGTTCTCGAGCAGGCCGCCGCCGGTGATGTGGGCCATGCCCTTGATCGTCACCTTCTGCATCGTCGCCAGCACCTGCTTGACGTAAATGCGGGTCGGCGCCATCACCACCTCGGCGAGGCTACGTTCGCCGTCGAAGGGCGCGTTCATGTCCGGGTTGGAACGCTCGATGATCTTGCGCACCAGCGAATAGCCGTTGGAATGCGCGCCTGAGGAAGCGAGGCCGAGCACCACGTCGCCTTCGCCAATCGACTTGCCGTCGATGATCTTCGACTTCTCGACAACGCCGACCGCAAAACCGGCCAGATCGTATTCGCCCGCCGGGTACATGCCCGGCATCTCGGCGGTTTCGCCACCGATCAGCGCGCAGCCGGCCAGTTCGCAACCCCTGGCGATGCCGCCGACGACGGACGCGGCGGTGTCGACATCGAGCTTGCCGCAGGCGAAGTAGTCGAGGAAGAACAGAGATTCGGCGCCCTGCACCAGGATGTCGTTGACGCTCATCGCCACCAGATCCTGGCCGACGGTGTCGTGCCGGTTCAACTGGAAGGCCAGCTTGAGCTTGGTGCCGACGCCGTCGGTACCGGACACCAGCACCGGTTCCTGGTAGCGCTTGGGCACTTCGAACAGGGCGCCGAAGCCGCCGATGCCGCCGAGCACGCCGTCGCGCAGCGTCTTCTTGGCCAGCGGCTTGATGCGGTCGACAAGCGCATCGCCGGCATCGATGTCGACACCGGCGTCACGGTAGGAAAGCGGGGTATTCTGGGTCATGGTGGGCAGAGGCAAATTGCTGAAAGAAGCGGATTTTACCCGAAACGGAGCCGCTTCCCGAAACTCGCAACAACTGGTGACACTTCAACCAGGACATCGACATGCGCAAGCGGGAAAAACCAATCCTGTCGATAGGCAAAAGTCATCGCCAAAGCGCTTTCCATCGAGCCCTGCGGTGCTAACCTGAGTTCACCCCGAGCCGCCAGCGCAAGACGGTGAGCGGCGACCCAATAATTCAAGCAGACAGGAGAGAACAAGATGGAAGGCAACAACCCGAAAGCCACCGGCCAATGCCCGGTGATGCACGGCGGCAACACCGCCAGCGGCAATTCCAACATGGCCTGGTGGCCGAAGGCGCTGAACCTCGACATCCTGCACCAGCATGACAGCAAGACCAATCCGCTGGGTGCCGGTTTCAATTACCGCGAGGCAGTGAAGAAGCTCGACGTCGCCGCCCTGAAGGCCGACCTCAAGGCCCTGATGACCGACAGCCAGCCGTGGTGGCCGGCCGACTGGGGCCACTATGGCGGCCTGATGATCCGCATGGCCTGGCACTCGGCCGGCACCTACCGCATCGCCGACGGCCGTGGCGGTGGCGGCACCGGCAACCAGCGCTTCGCGCCGCTCAATTCCTGGCCTGACAACGCCAACCTCGACAAGGCGCGCCGTCTGCTCTGGCCGATCAAGAAAAAGTACGGCAACAAGCTGTCCTGGGCCGACCTGATGATCCTCGCCGGCAACGTCGCCTACGAGTCGATGGGTCTGAAGACCTTCGGCTTCGCTTTCGGCCGCGAAGACATCTGGCATCCGGAAAAGGACATCTACTGGGGTTCGGAAAAGGAATGGCTGGCGCCGACCGGTAGCGCGAACAGCCGCTATTCCGGCGAACGCGATCTGGAAAACCCGCTCGCCGCGGTGATGATGGGCCTGATCTACGTCAATCCGGAAGGCGTCGACGGCAAGCCCGACCCCTTGAAGACGGCGCAGGACATGCGCGTCACCTTCGCCCGCATGGCGATGAACGACGAGGAAACGGTAGCACTCACCGCCGGCGGCCACACCGTCGGCAAGGCGCACGGCAACGGCAGCGCTGCCAATCTCGGTCCGGCGCCGGAAGCCGCCGACGTCGAAGAACAAGGCCTGGGCTGGAACAACCACAGGAGCCGCGGCATCGGCCGCGACACCGTGACCAGTGGCATCGAAGGCGCGTGGACCACGCACCCGACGCAATGGAATACAGGCACTGGCGGCTACTTCGACCTGCTCTTCAAGTACGACTGGTGGCTGACCAAGTCGCCGGCCGGCGCCCACCAGTGGGAGCCGATCAACATCGCCGAGGAAGACATGCCGGTCGATGTCGAAGACCCGAGCATCCGCTGCAAGCCGATGATGACCGACGCCGACATGGCACTCAAGTTCGACCCGGCATACCGCAAGATCGCCGAGCGCTTCCGCGCCGACCCCGCTTACTTCTCGGAAACCTTTGCCCGCGCCTGGTTCAAGCTGACGCACCGCGACATGGGCCCGAAGGCGCGCTACATCGGCCCCGAGGTGCCGGCTGAAGACCTGATCTGGCAAGACCCGGTACCGGTCGGCAACAGCGACTACGACGTCGCGGCAGTCAAGGCGAAGATCGCCGCCAGCGGCCTGTCGGTCGGCGACCTGGTGGCCACCGCCTGGGACAGCGCCCGTACCTTCCGCGGCTCGGACAAACGCGGCGGCGCCAACGGTGCCCGCATTCGCCTCGCCCCGCAGAAGGACTGGGAAGGCAACGAACCGGCCCGCCTGGCCAAGGTGCTGGCCGTGCTCGAAGGCATCGCCGCCCAGACCGGCGCCAGCGTTGCCGATGTGATCGTGTTGGCCGGCAACGTCGGCATCGAACGCGCTGCCAAGGCGGCCGGGATCGACGTGGTCGTGCCCTTCGCCCCGGGCCGCGGCGACGCGACGCAGGAGATGACCGACGTCGACTCCTTCGAAGTGCTTGAACCACTGGCCGACGGCTTCCGCAACTGGCAGAAGAAGTCCTACGTCGTCACACCGGAGGAAATGCTGCTCGACCGCGCCCAGTTGCTGCGCCTGACCGCCAGCGAAATGACCGTGCTCGTCGGCGGCCTGCGCGTCCTCGGCGCCAACCACGGCGGCAGCGCGCACGGCGTGTTCACCGACCAGGTCGGCGTGCTCAGCAACGACTTCTTCGTCAATCTGACCGACATGGCCTATAGCTGGAAACCGACCGGCCGCAACAGCTATGCCATCGTCGACCGGCAGAGCGGTGCAACGAAATGGACGGCGACCCGCGTCGATCTCGTCTTCGGTTCCAACTCGGTGCTGCGCGCCTACGCCGAGCTGTACGCCCAGGACGACAACCGCGAGAAATTCGTCCATGACTTCATCGCCGCCTGGACCAAGGTGATGAACGCCGACCGCTTCGACCTGAGCTGAGCCTCAGCGCCCGCTGCCGCAAAGGCAGCGGGCGGCTTGCCACGACTGGCGATTGCGGGCAGGATCAACCCATGACAGCGCCATCCGACGCTGTCACCAATCGCTGAACGGGGTTGCCATGGACGAAACGGATGTCGAATACGCGGGTTTCTGGGTCAGGGTCGGCGCCAGCTTCATCGACTCGCTATTGATCGTGATCATCACCTTCCCGCTGCTCATTTCCCTCTACGGCTGGGAATACTTCGGTTCCGAGCAGTTGCTCGCCGGGCCGGCCGATTTCCTGATTTCCTGGATTCTGCCGGCGGTCGCCGTGATCTGGTTCTGGATGCAACGCCAGGCGACGCCGGGCAAGGCGGCGCTGGCGCTGCGCGTGGTCGATGCCGAGAGCGGCGCCGCGCTGTCGCTCGGGCAAAGCCTCGGGCGCTACCTGGGCTATTTCGTTGCGACGATTCCGCTTGGACTCGGCCTGCTCTGGGTCGGCTTCGACAGCCGGAAACAGGGCTGGCACGACAAGCTGGCGAGCACGGTGGTGATCAGGTCGAAACAGCGCGGCCCGCAAGCGGTCCGCTTCCCGCGCGGCTGAGCGGCACCGCGCGCGCGACAGGCATTCCGCTTGGGGCGCCCGGCAACACCACCGTCGCGCCAACGGCCGGGCGTAGCGCCGATTCGCGCTGGCGCCGCTCGAATTCGGCCAGACTCTGCCCGCTCGCTCGCGGCCGCGCGCCGAACAGGAATTCGCCGACCTCGCGCAGCCAGACGCGGCGCCCCATCTGCACGTACCAGCGCATGGCGTGACGGAATTCCGGGTCACGGCTGAAGTAGGTGCGCAGCAGCGCACGCGGCCGCAACTGCAGCGCCACCTCGATGCCCTTGACCCAGAGCAGCAGGCGCCAGGGCGGCATGCCCGGCGTCGCCAGCACCTGATGCTTGTAGTCCCAGAGGCGCGTATCGGTCTGCACCACCTCGCGCTGGGCGACCGTCTCGAAGAAGCGCGTCCAGCGATGCGGCGTCGCGTAAAGGAGCTGGATCTGGTCCGGGTCGTAGCGCAGCAGATGCTTGAGCGAGCGCCAGTAATCGCCGTCCGTCTCGGCGCCGAAGCCGACCACGTAGGTCGCCATCGAGACGATGCCGTGCCGGCGCAGCAGGCGGATCGCCTCGGCATCCTCGCGTGGGCTCGCGTCCTTGCCGATGGCCTTGAGTGTCGCCGCATCGTAGCTTTCGATGCCGAGCAGGAAGCGGATGACGCCGGCGCGGCGGTAGAGGTGCAGGATGTCGGCGTCGCGCACGATGTCGCCGGCGCGCGTCGAGCCGACCAGGGTGAGATTGACGTTTTCCGCGATCAGCGCTTCGAGGAAAGCCTGCCAGGCGGCGCGCGAGGCGGTCGGCAGTTCGTCGGCGAAGTTGATCACCTCGACGCCGTGTTCGCGGTGCAACCAGGCCAGCTCGCGGGCAAAACGGACCGGATCGCGATGCCGCCAGCTACGCCAGAAGCCGCGCTGGCCGCAGTAGCTGCAGAGATAGGGACAACCGCGCGAAAACTGCACAACCACCGCCCGCCGCCCGCCCCAGTAGGAATAACGGGCAAAGTCGATCAACTCCCAGGCGACGCGGTAGTCGTCCAGATTCGCTATCGGTTTCGCCTGCCGCGTCGCCCACACTCGCCCGTCCTGGCGGTAGGCGATGCCGGGCACGGTGGCGACCAGGCCGTGGCTGACGATGGCCCGTGCCAGCAGCAGCGCCGTGCGCTCGCCCTCGCCGCGCACGACCAGGTCGATGGCCGGGCACTGGCTCAGCGTCTCGCGCCAGTGATAGGTCGGATGGACGCCGCCATAGACGATGCAGACATCTGGTAGCGCCGCCTTGATGCGGGTGGCCAGTTCAAGGATGGTGGCGTGCGCGGTCGACGAGCCGGCGTGGCCGACCATGACGATGCGCGGCGCCGCCGCCCGCACGCGGCGGACGATTTCTTGTGGCGACAGCGGATCGTAGTCGGCATCGAGCAATTCGACGGCAAAGCCGGCGTCGAGCAGCGGCCCGCCGATGGCGAGCAGGCCGAGCGGCGGCAGATGATCGTCGGGAACGCGGCTACCGATGGCGGTATGCGGCGGATTGAGCAGAAGGATCTTGGCGTTGCGGGTCATGGCGGTCTCCTGAAGGAGGTGCCGCCACTGTCCAGCGGCCGGGTGAGGAGAGGATGAAGCGAGGGTGAAGCCGGCGGCCGGTGTTACAGTCGCTGCTCCAACGCCCCACCGCCGAACGCATCAGCATGAACCGCCAGCAAACCCCTCGCGCCTGGGTGCGCCAGCCGTCCGGCCGGCGCCTCGACCTGGCCAACCCGACCCCTTTCGACTGGGACGACCGCGACCTGGCGATCGGCCTCGCCCGGACCTTCCGCTGGGGCGGCCACTCGGTCTGGCCGCGACCGCTTTCGGTGGCGCAGCACAGCCTCCTGGTGCTGGCGCTGCGCCGCCGGATGTCGCCGGCACCGCTCGAACGCGCGGTCGCCCTGCGCGAACTGCTGCACGACGCCGAGGAGGGCCTGATCGGCTTCGACCCGATCTCGCCGCTCAAACCGATCCTCGGCGACGCTTTCGCGGCCTTGATGGAACGCCTGACGCAGGCGGTCTTCCTCCGCTACGGACTGCCCGCCTGGAGCGCCGACGAGAAACGCCTGCACAAGGACGCCGACCGCCTTGCCGCCGCCAGCGAGGCGGTGCACGTCGCCGGCTGGTCGGCGGCGGAAGTGCGCAGCGTGCTCGGCATCAAGGTCAGGCCGCTGGCCGACGACCCGCTGCTCGCCCAATACGGCGGCACGCCCTGGGAACCCTGGCCGGCCAGCATCGCCGCCGAACGCTTCCTGGCAGCGCTGAGCAATCCGTAAACCGCCCGACCGGGCGTTTCAGTCGATCGCCGGGATATTCCAGCCCTCCAGCGAGAACAGGAAAAGCAGCATCCCCGTGCCGACGACGAAGTACAGGCCGGCCGCAAGCAGCGAGCGGCCGAGGCCCGCCTCCAGCCCCACGGTTTCCGCCGCGTGCCGCGGCCAGCGCAAGAAGAAGAACCAGCCCCAGATAACGAGGACGATGAAGGGCAGGAGCAGCGGCAGGACACCGCGCCACAGCCCGAAGACGAAGCCGCCATGCATCACCAGGAAGGCGCCACCGCCGTAGAGCAGCGCCGGCTGCCAGCCAAGATGGCCAGCGCCGAGCAGGCGGCAGGCCAGGCTGGCGCAAGTGGCGCAAAGCAGAATGAAGAGCAGCGGATAGAGCAGAAGCAGCCACATCGCTTCAGCCCCCCGCCCGCCGGCGGGCGGCAATGGCAGATGACGGCACGACGGGGCAAACGACTGATGGCATGGCGGACTCCCGAAAGGTTCAGGCCGCCACTGTCGCCCGGCCGGGTGAGGCGACGATGAAGCAAGGGTGAAGCCGCAGTTCAGGCGCTGACCGGTTCGGAAATCTCGATCAGGTTGGCGTCGGGGTCGCGCACGTAGACCGAGCGGATCGGACCTGTGGCGCCGGTACGCAGGCGCAGGCCTGTCGATCTTCAATCACCACCACCTACGCCCGCCGTGGCAGCTGACACAAGCGCCGAGCCGATGCCTGTCTTGGCCGACGACATTTCGCGGAGATCTCACGTCGGCGATGACAGCGAAAGCCATATAATGCCGTTTCAATACTTCGTCATATCCAGGAGAGAGGAAACATGAGCGGTGCGGCACGATTGGCCAGATTGATGAAGATCTCTCTATATCTTGCAGTAGCTGTTCTGCTAATGCGCCATCTTTCAGGTTGGGCGCAATTCGATGGCCAGGTGAACCGGCTGGCGCTCGATCTGGCGAAACCGGACGGCATCGTCGTCACCCGTTCGCTGTCCCGCCTGCCACGCGATCTCCTACGCGTACCGCTACTGAAGGACACACTGAGCGAGGACTTCGTCTTCTATTACGAGCACAACGAAGACCGCTTGAGTCTGACCGGCAGCCTCAGGCGCATCGCCTACGAGCACGACCTCAACTGGAGCGACCGGTTGCTGCAGGAGGTGCTCGATCAGCCGGCAGAAATCGCCTTCTGGCGCGACGCCAAAGGTGCCGCCGAGTACACCCTGACCGTCATCACGCGCGACACCCTTGCCCGCCTGGTGCAGGAAGCCGCCACCTTCGCGCTCAAGGACAAGCAGCTCACGCGAGCCGGCGAGATCGCCGTGGGAGGCGATAGCGTTCCGCTACTGGTGCTCTCCTACGGGCGCGACCGCAACCTGCTGATCGCCAGCCGGGGCAACCGCGTCGCCATTCTCTCCGACCCGGGAATGTTGCTCGCCAGCCCCAACAAGGTAGACGACAAAGCCGCCACCGTGCTGGCCCGATTGCTGAGCGCAAACGCCAACGACCAGGGCCTATTGCGCCGCGAATTCAGTCTCGACAACGCCGATCTCGATCATCGCCTGGTGGTCTCCGCGCGCTTCCTGTCCTTCGGCTACCAGCGCTTCTTCCCGGCCGTCGAAGCATTGCGCTTCGATTTCGGCCGAGGACAATGGAGCACCGCGGTCCGACTGGCCAGCGGCACGTCGTTGCAGCCTGCTGCTTCGTCCCGCGCCTTGCCGGCCGGCCCGGCCGCCTGCGCCTGGCTGCCGGCCGCCCTACCGGCAAACCTGATTCCCGCCTCCGCCCAGGGCGCACCGACCAGCCTGCCACGCCTTGCCGGCACCGCCGCTGCCTGCTGGTACGACGAGTCGTCGCTGCATACGCCCTTGTTCGTGGCCGAACTAGCCGCGGAGGCCGATGCCGTTACCGACAAGGCGCTGGGCGAGTTGTATGCCTGGATGGTCAAGGGAACGCGGGTAGACGACGTCAGCCGCCAGGGGACGGTGCAATGGCAGAACCAGACCCCCGCGCGCTACGGCCCGTACGGCGGTGATGGCCAGCCGGCTTACTACAAACCCACGTTTGCCCGTAAAGGCCGGCTGCTACTCTTCTCGCCCGACGACCAACTGGTCGGTCGGGCGCTGGATGTCCTGGAACGGCGCTACCCCAGCATCGCCGATGCCATGCCGGTCCGACAGGGGAGCGTGCCGTTGGCGACGTTCACGCCGGCAGCGATGGCCAGCTTGTCGCGCGCGGCAGTTTTCGAAGTGCTCGACAACCAGGCGGCGCTGCACGACGCCGCCGAAACGCATCTGGTGCCGCGCCTCGAAGCGCTCGCCAAGTACCCAGCCTATCGCCTGATGCTGCCTGCTTCCGGCACAAATGGCGGCTGGCAAAAAGTGAATTGGGAAGCGCTGGCCGCCAATCCCTGAGCACAACCGTAACACCAAGCCATGATCGATCTTCGCCGCCGCCTGCTCCTGCAAGGGCTCACCGCCGCCTGCCTGGGCACGGCGTTCGGGCCTGCACGCGCTGCCGTCGGCCTTGATCCGGCGCAGTCGCGCATCTTCCGCGCCTGGCTGGTACGCATTGTCCGGGCGCAGGTCGACCAGGGCCCGACGCCACGCTGGCAGCACCGCGATTGCGCCGGGCTGGTCAGGTTTGCCGTTGCCGAAGCGCTGCGCCCGCACGACGCGAAATGGAAGAAGTCGATGGGCCTGGCCGGGGTCGTCCTGCCGCCAGAACTCGAACTCGACGCCGAACAGCGCGCTGCCCTGCGCCACAACTGGCGCCTGGCCGACGGGTCGCGTTCGGCCTACGCCGGCGCCCTGGAACTTGTGCAGGGCAACACCCGCTTCGTTTCCCGGGAGTGGCAGCAGGCGCTGCCGGGCGACCTGTTTTTCTTCGACCAGGGGGATGACCAGCATCTGATGGTCTGGATGGGTCGTTACCTCGCTTACCACACAGGCGCCGCAACACCGGCAGACAACGGCTTGCGCGCCCTCGACATCAAGACACTCATTCATTGGAAGGACACCAGATGGCCACCGGTCCCGCACAATCCCAATTTCGCCGGTATCTATCGCTTGTCGTTCTTGCCCTGACCCTGAGCGCGGCGCTGCTCGGCGTTCCGCCGCCGGTACTGGCGCAGGAGCCGGCGCGGGGGGCGCCGTTCTTCCTGTTGTCCGATGCCTCCTACGGCTCCAACGAAGAGGCCAAGGTCCGCTTCGAGGCCACCAACATGGGAGCGGTGGCCGAATACGGCGGCGCCGACGTCTACATCTATCGCATCCCGCGGCCGCTCGACTTCCTGCAACGGCAGAAGAACCTGCACCGCGTCCAGGTCGACGGCAACCTGGCCGGCACCGGGCTGGCGAATGCGCTGCGCTATTCGTGGGACCGCTGGTACGTGCGCTCGCGTCAAGCCTGGCGCGGCCTGTTCTCGGGCGCTGCGCGCGGTGCGGCGGTCAAGCAGGCGCCGGAGCTCGCGATCAAGCCCGGCTTCGACACGCCAACGCGCTTCCGTCAGGACCCGCAGTACAAACCGATCAAGGGCCTCGACCTGCAGGACAGTTTCCGCTATCCAATCGCGGCTGCGCGCCCGATCGAGCCCCCGCAGGGTGTGCAGCTCGACGGCAGCAGCAGCGAATTCATCGCTCCCGGCAACGGCAACGTGATGATCCCGCTGGGCAGGCGCCAGCCCGGCCTCTACCTCGTTGAGGCCGTCGTCGGCCAGCACCGCGCCACCACGCTGCTGTTCGTCGCCGACACCGTCGCCATCACCAAGATCTCCGCCGGCCAGCTCCTGACCTGGGCCGCCGGGCGCCGGAACGGAGAACCGGTCGCCGGCACGCGGGTGTTGTGGACCGACGGCAGCGGCGTGCTCAAGAGTGGCGTCACCGACACCGACGGACTGGCCATCTTCGAGCGCAGTGCGCCGGAACAGACCTACGTGATGGGCGAGGACAAGGCCGGCGGAGTTTTCATTTCCGAGAACTACTACTACGACAGCGAGATCTACAACGCCAAGCTCTACGCCGTCACCGACCGCCCCCTGTACCGGCCCGGCGACCAGGTGTTCATCAAGGTGATCGGGCGCGATTTCGTGTCCGCGCGCGAATCGCGCCCGGTGGCGTCCGGCGAGTTGCTGGTGCAGGTGTTCGACCCGAACGGCCTGCCGGTGACTCGGCAGAAGATCACACTCGCCAGCGACAGCGGCGCCGATACCAGCTTCCGCCTGCCCGACAATTCGCCGGCCGGCGGCTACGAGATCCGCTTCGACTACCGCGGCGACCGCTATGGCGCCGCCTTCCGCGTCGCCGAATACCAGAAGCCCCATTTCGAGATCGCCGTCCTGCCGGACAAGCCGGACTTCCGGACCGGTGAAGCCGTCACCGGCCGCCTGCAACTCGCCTATCCGGACGGCAAGCCGGTCCGCAACGCCAATGTCGAACTGTCGGTGCGGGCGCAGCAGATGACGATGGTGGATGGCGACCTGGGCTACGGCGGGCAATTCCCGGTCAAGCTCGCCGCCGCGTCGTTTAAAACCGATGACAAGGGCGTGGCCACCTTCGCGCTACCGCCCGCCACCGACCCCAGCCGCTACGTGCTCACGGTTTTCGCCACCGACGGTGCCGCCTACCGGGTGAAGACGACGCGCGAACTCCTCGTCGAAAGCGGCGGCCATGCCTGGACCCTGAAGGCCGATCGCCAGTTCTCCGCCGCTGGCGAGCGCGTCGAGTTCGCCGTCACGGCCGCGGGCGAGGCGGGCAGCCCGCCTGTGCGCTGGGAGTGGGTGCGCCTGGAAAACCGCGCCCGCGAAGAAGGCCGGATCGAACGGCCCGGCCGCGTCTCGGTGGTTTTCCCCGGCGCCGGCTCTTACACCCTGACGCTGCGCGACGCGAACAACAACGTCGTCGCCGCCGCGTCGCACTTCGTCAGCGGCGCCGGGGCGAAGGCGCCCGCCGGCAGCATCGCCATCGTCTTCGACCGCAGGCAGTACCGGCCAGGCGACACCGCCGAGGCGCTGATCACCTTCCCGGACGAGGTCGCGCATGCGCTGCTGACCCTCGAACGCGACAAGGTGGAAAAGACCTCCATGCTCGCCGGCACCGACTGGGTGAAGCTGGAACGCCTGACGCCGACGCAGTGGCGTGCCCGGCTGCCGGTGGCCGAGCACTACGGCCCGAACATCACGCTCTCCGTGGCTTACGCCAAGGATGGCGACTACGTGTTCCAGAACCAGGGCCTCAAGGTCGACCAGCCGCGCATCGATCTGGAGTTCAAGCTCGCCAAGGCGACGTATGCACCCGGCGAGAAGGTTGACATCGATATCCTCGCCCATCGCCAGGGCAAGCCGGTCGCGGCCAGCGTGGCCGTTGGCGTCGTCGACGAGATGATCTACGTCCTGCAACCGGAGATCGCACCGGACATCTTCGATTTCTTCTATCACCCGCGCCGCAACAATGTGCGCACCGCCGCCAGCCTCGGCTTCATCGGCTACGACCTCGCCTCGCCACGCACCGGCAAGGGCCCGAGCCGGCGCCAGGTGCACGAGCGCGCCGTCAAGGTGCTGGAACGCCCGCGCCGCGAAGAGGTCGACACCGCCTTCTGGCATCCGCGCCTGAAGACGGACGCCGACGGCCGCGCCCGCTTCAGCTTCACCATGCCCGATTCGCTGACACGCTGGCGCATCACCGGCCGCGCCATCGACGACACGGGAACGGTCGGCCAGAAGACCGCGTGGCTACGCTCGGAAAAAACCGTCTACCTCAAGTGGACCAGCCCCGACTGGTTGCGCGACAAGGATGCGCCGATGGCCTCGGTGGCGCTCTTCAACCAGAGCCAGGAGGTGCAGAAGGTCGAATTCAGCGCCCAAGGCGGGGCGAGCCATCACGAATCACTGAACCTCAAGCCCGGCATCAACTTCGTGCACCTGCCACTGACCGGCGGCGCGCTGTCGCCCGTGCTGCTCACCGTGCGCCAGCACGGCCGGGCGATCGATGCGCTCGAAGTGCCGTTGCGGCACGAACCGCTGCACTGGTCCAGCCCGCGCAGCCGGCAGATCGACCTGGCTGCCACCCGCGTGCCACTCGATCTGCCGGCCGATGCTCGGCAGGTACGCGTGCGTTTCTCCACCGGCGCCGACGCGCATTTCGCGCGCGTCGCCGAGGACCTCATCGAGTATCCCTACGGCTGCGTCGAGCAGACCGCCAGTCGGCTGATCCCGCTGGCACTGGCGATCCAGAGCATGAACGACGTCGCGCCCGACAGCCTGCTGCGGCAGCGCCTCTACAGCCAGCGCTTCCGCCTGGCGCAGATGGCCGGCCCCAACGCCCGGTTCACCTGGTGGGGCGACAGCACCGGCGATGATGCCTTCCTGACCGCCTATGCCTACTATGCCGACTGGCTCGCCAGCCGCAGTCTTGGTCTGATACTGCCGCCCGAGCACTGGAACCGCCTGCTCAATAGCTATGCCGCCAGCGGTTATCGCCTGCCGCCCCTGCAACGGGCACTCGCACTGGCCTGGATGCAGGAAATCGGCCTGCCCGTCGTTTCGCTCGTCGAAGCGCTGGCCGACGACCTGGCCGGCATCGACAAGGCAGCGGCGAGCCGGCACGGCGACGGCGACAGCATCGCCATGACCGATCCCGCCGGCCGTCGCGGCGTCGCCGCCGCCCGGGTACTGACCGCGCACACCGCCCGGCAGGCTGGCGCCCGCGTCAGCAAGACGCTGGAAGCAAGTGAAGCTGCCGATCTCGACGTGCTCAAGTCGGCAAAGCGGCCGTTCGAGAACGCCCTGCTGTTGCTGACTGGCAAAGCTAGCGGCCTGCTGCCGGAACAGGTGCTGGCTGCCGCCAGCCCTGCCAGCCCGACCTTCGAACGGGCGATGGCGCTGGTCTGGACCCACCGGGCACTGGGCGGCAAGTTGGGCGGAGGCGCTGCCAGCCCCGTTCCGGCAGCGCCCTGGCGCAAGGTCGTTACCGCCACCGGTCGTAGTGCCTTCGTCCTGCCGGCGGGCACAGCAACACCGAAGACGCTCGATCTCGCGGCGGCGCCGGCCGCCGGCAGCGTCGCCTTCGTCGACTACGAGAGCCGCGCGCCCCAGGCGGGTTCGCTGCCGGTGACGGTCGAGCGGCGCCTCTACCGGCTCGTCCAGGCGGCAACGACGCGTCAGGAAGCGGACGGCACGCCGCGTCGTGGCCAGACATCGGCCCCTGACACGGTGGCCTTCAGCGCCGAGTTCAGCCTGGAAGCCGTCGCCCGCAACGGCGTCGTGCACAGCAACGAGGTGTATCTCGACGAAATCGTGCTGCGGCCCAACGGTACGCCGATGCACTACGGCCTGCTCGAAGCCGCCTTGCCGCCTGGTGCCGCGGTCGAGAAGAGCACCTGGGGGATCAGCCTGCGCCGTGGCGGCAAAGGCGCGGAAGCGATGGAGAAGGCACGCCAGGAGAACACCCGCTTCGGCTATGCAGTGCCGGTCGCCCCTCTCGACCGTGAGGTGACGATCCGGCATCTGCTGCGCTTCTCCCAGAAGGGCCAGTTCCAGTTGCCGCCGGCGCGCTTCCACCGGATGTACCAGCCGGAACAGAAGGCCTTCGAAGCGAAGGATCGCGCATGGACCAGCGTCCGCGTCGACTAGTGCGATCGCTGCTGGCCGCCTGCACCGCCCTGATGGTGCAAGCCGCCGCGGCCCAGGATGCCGTCGTCGCCTGGCGCGATGCCGGCACGGTGCGCTGGCACGGACTGTCCTCCGGGCAGGCCCGGCTACCGGAGCGGATACCGCTCGGCAGCGTCTGGAAACTCTTCGTCTACGCCTACCTCGCCGACACCGGCAAGGATGAACCCGCCTACCGCTGCGCAGCGCGTTCCACCGCGCGCGGTGAAGACGAGTACTGTTGCGAACCCGGAGCCTGGGTGGAGCGCGACGATGCGCTTGCACGCTCCTGCGCCCCCTACTTCGCCCCGACGCGGCTGGGCATCGCTGCGGCCGACTGGCGCCGTTACTGGCAAGAACGCGGCGATCCCGACGCGGAATGGCTGGCCGACCTCGACAAGCTCAAGGCGGACACGCGGGTTGCGCCGGCGCAACTCCTCGCGGCGCTGGATGCGGTGTCGCCACCGGCGCGCCGGCGTGCACGCGAAGCGCTGCTGGCCGTGCTGCTGCAAGGCTACGGCCGCGACGCCTGGCCCGAGACTGGCACTGGCCTGAGGTTCAAGACCTTCTCCTGGCACGACGAGCACGGCCGCAATATCGGCGGTGGCGCGGGCTGGACGTCGGACGGCACGGCCTTCTGGTTTGCCGCGGCCGGCGCCAGCCGTAACGCCATCGAACGCCATGGCGCCGCGCTGGCGCAAGGTCTGCCCGCGCCGGACACCGATGCCGACGAGGGCGATGCACCCTGCGTCGACGTCCACTTCTTCGCCCGCTATCCGATTGCCAGCGTGCGCGACGCCCAGGGCAGGGCCGTTCCGGGCGGTAGCCTGGCGGGGCCGGTGGAGGTGCGCTTCGAGAATGGCAGCCGGCTTACCCTGTACCCCCGGCGCACGTTGGACCTCGACCATGAAGGCGGCCGGCCGGTGATACGCGGCCGCTTTACCATCGAGGACTATGTCGCCCGGGTCATCGACCGCGAAGGCAGCGCTGCGCAGCCGCAAGCGGCGCGCGCGCTGGCCGTGGCCGCGCGCAGCTACCTCGTGCAACAGGCGAATTTCGCCAACGGTTGCCGCAGCATCGCCGACGACAGCCGCCGCCAGCGCGTCAGCCCGAATCCGCCATCGGCCGCCGCCCGTGCCGCCGCCCGGTTCACCGAGGGCCTGGTCCTGCAAACCCCGGTGCGTTACCACCGCGACAAGGCGGCGCCGCAGGTCATGTCCTGGCGTCGCGCCGAGGCACTGGCGGCCTCCGGGCAGCGCTTCGATGCCATTCTTGCCGACGCCTTCAGCCCTGCCGCCTTCGGCGGCATCGGCCATGGCACAGATTGCGCACGGCTTGCGGACGCGGAAGCCTGGCTTGCCGGCCGGGGCGTCACCTGGGCGCGCGCGCTGCGACCCGAGCCCGGTTTCGAAACGCCGGAGCGCATTACGGTTTGCGCGCTCGGCACCGGCCATCCCTATGCCGACGAAGGCCGCAACCGCATTTATGTCCGCGACTGGATGTCCGCCCAGGGGCGCCTCGCCCTGGCGCATGAATACGTCCATCTTGCTTTCCGTTTCCACCCGAGCGGCGAAGACGAAGACTTCGTCGAACGAACTGCGCGTCGGCTCGACGCCGGAGCATTGCCATGAAAACGCATTCCGCCGCCCTCCTCTGCATCCTGCATGCCGCTTCGGCCGGCGCGCAGGTGACGATTGACCGGCCGGCCGGCGGCTGGCGGCATTCCGCCGGCGAGCCGGGCCGCTTCCACCAGCAGGTCAATTACCCCGCCTCGTCGGTCAACGTCGACGGGCAGCCGTTATCGGCACAGATTCGCGGCCGTATCGCCGGAACCGGTAAACCGGACGGCAAGCCGGCGACGCTGATCGTCAACGGCACCGCCATGCCCCTGCAGGTGGACGCCGACGGCAGTTTCGCCCGCCCCTATGCCTTCGGCAGCGGCAGCAATAGCGTCGAAGTGCGCGCCCCTGACGGGCGTCGTACGCGCCGCCAGTTCGTGGACGGCTACGCGGGCCGTGCCCAGGCAAGGTTGCGCGTCGTGCTGTCCTGGGATTCGGACAACACCGACCTCGACCTGCACGTCATCTCGCCCGACGGACAGCATGTGTTCTATGGCGCGCGCCAGGCGGCCAACGGCGGCGCGCTCGATGTCGACGTGACGACCGGCTACGGACCGGAGATTTACGCCAACCCCGCGCCGCCGGCGGGCGTGTACCATGTCTTCGTCAATTACTTTGGTGCCGGCTCGTTGTCCGACGACCACCTGAGCACGGCGCAGGTGGCGGTGATCAGCGAAGAGAACAGCCTCGCCGAACGCCGACAAGTCTTCCGGGTGCCGCTGCGCAAACCGGGGGAACTAACCCTTGTGAAGTCCTTTGCCTATCCATGAAGAACACCATTGCATTCGGCGCCATCATCGCTCTCACCTGCCTCTCCGTCCCTGCAGCGGAGATCGACAAGCCGGTCGGCGGCTGGAATTACGGTGGCCTGATCGACCGTAGCGGCGACGCCGCCTACGCCTATCCGAACCCGCCCATCGACCGTGGCGCGCAGCGCCATCGTTCGCTGATCCAGGGACGCCTCAAGGCCGCCGGTCCGCGCAAACCCGGCACGCTGATCGTCAACGGCAACGCCATGACGCTGTACGCCGGCGAAGACGGCCGTTACGCCCGGCCCTATGCCTTCGGCGCCGGCTCGAACAGCATCGAGGTACGCGACAACGACCGCAGCGTCAAGCGGGTGCAGTTCTACGAGGCGAATGCCGGCCGTCCCCAGCCGCGCCTGCGCGTCGCTCTGGCGTGGGACGACAGCCAGGCCGAGGTGGACATGCACGTCATCACCCCCGACGGCCAGCATGCCTTCTGGGCCCATCCCGTCCTCAGCAACGGCGGCGGGCTGGACGTCGACAGTGTCGACGGGCCGGGCCCCGAGATGTTCACCGCCGCGGCGCCGCTGCACGGCGACTATCATATCTTCGTCAACTACTGGGGCAATTTCGGTGCCGGCGGCTACCACTTCGACGAAAGCACGCGCGAGATTCCGGTCATCACGGCGCGGATCAGCCTGGTTTTCGACGAGAACACACTAGCCGAGAAGCGCGAAACCTTCCTGATTCCGCTGCGCAAGATCGGCGACCTGACCCTGGTCAAATCCTTCCGCCGCTGAAGGCCGGCGCCGGCTGATCACCAGTGCAACAGCGCATTCGTCGCCCGTCAGAAATCCCCGACTTGCATGCAAATGAGTTGGGATAAGCAAGGTTTTTTGGGATCATTGCCGCCATCATGAACATCCTGATCGTCGACGACGAACCGGCCATCGCCGATACGCTGAGCTACGCGCTGCGCGCCGAGGGTTTCGCCACCGAGTGCTGCACGCTCGGCGGCGAGGCGCTGGCGCGCTTGCAACAGGGTGGCGTCGATTTCGTCGTGCTCGACGTCGGCCTGCCCGACATCACCGGCTTCGACGTCTGCCGTGCGCTGCGCCGCGACTCCGACCTGCCGGTGCTGTTCCTGACCGCCCGTTCCGACGAGGTGGACCGCATCGTCGGCCTCGAACTGGGCGGCGACGACTACGTCACCAAGCCGTTCAGCCCGCGCGAGGTCGCCTCGCGGGTGCGCGCCATCCTGCGCCGCCTGCATCCGGAGCCGCGCCAGAACGGCGACTCCGGCGCCCAGGCGCCCAAGCCGGAAAGATTCGCCGTCGACCGCGACGGTCTGCGCATCGCCTACCACGGCCACTGGCTGGCGCTGACCCGCTACGAATACCTGCTGCTGGCGCTGCTGCTCGAACGCCCGGGGCGCATCCTGAGCCGCCCGCAGATCATGGCGGCGGTCTGGCAGGACGACGGCGAAAGCCTGGAGCGCACCGTCGACACCCACATCAAGACGCTGCGCAGCAAGCTGCGCGCGGTGCGCGACGACGAGGTCATCCTCACCCATCGCGGCCTCGGCTACAGCCTGGCCGCCTGAACCGTGAACATCTCGATCCGCCTGTTCTTCGGCTATTTCCTGGTGGTCGGGCTGGCCGCCTGGTTCGTGCTGTACACCTTCGTCAAGGAGAGCGAGCCGAGCATCCGCCAGGCCACCGAGGAAAGCCTGGTGGACAGCGCCAACCTGCTCGCCGAACTGGCCGCCGGCGAACTCGCCGCCGGGCAGATCAACGACGGCGCCTTCGCCACGGCCGTCGCCGCCGCATTGCAACGCCATCCGGGCGCCGAAATCTACGGCATCAGGAAGGACAGCGTCGACCTGCGCATCTATCTCACCGACGCGCACGGCGTCGTCGTCTACGACTCGGCCGGCCAGGCGCGGGGCGCGGACTTCTCGCAGTGGAAGGACGTCGCCCGCGTCCTGCGCGGCGAATACGGCGCCCGCCAGAGCCGATACAACCCGGACGATCCGACCACCTCGGTCATGCACGTCGCCGCGCCGGTGCGCCGCGACGGCCAGTTGATCGGCGTCATCTCGCTGGCCAAGCCGATGACCTCGATCGCCCCCTTCGTCGAGCGCGCCACCGACCGCGTGCGCGCCTCCGGACTGACGCTGCTGCTGGCGACGGCGGTGATCGGCCTGGTATTCACCGCCTGGCTCAGCTGGTCGATCCACCGCCTGCGCGACTACGCCCGCGCCGTCAGCGAAGGGCGCAAAGCCGAACCGCCGAGCGGCGGCGGCCGCCAACTCTCCGAACTGGCGCAGGCGCTGGCGACGATGCGCGAAAAACTCGAAGGCAAGCAGTACGTCGAACGCTACGTGCAGAATCTGGCACACGAGATGAAAAGCCCGCTGACCGCGGTGATCGGCGCCGCCGAAATCCTCGAGGACGAACTCCCGGCGGAAGACCGCCGCCGCTTCGCCGCCAGCATCGGCGAACAGGCCGGGCGCCTGCGCGACATCATCGAACGCATGCTGCAACTCGCCCGCGTCGAACAACTGCAGGCGCCCGGCGCCAAGGCCACGGTCGACCTCGCCGAACTCCTCAAAACCGCCGTCGCCGACCGCCAACTGGCGCTCGCCGCGCGCAACCTGCACTGCGTCATCGACGCCGAACCGGGCATCACCCTCAACGGCGACGCCTTCCTGCTGCGCCAGGCCGTGCTCAACCTGCTCGACAACGCCATCGAATTCTCACCCGCCGGCGGCGAAATCTTCCTGACTCTGCGCACAACCGCCGAAGCCGCCGAAATCCGCGTCCGCGACCACGGCGCCGGCGCCCCCGACTACGCCCTGGCGCAACTCTTCAATCGCTTCTACTCCCTGCCCCGACCGGCGACGGGGAAGAAGAGCACAGGACTGGGGCTGGCGCTGGTGCGGGAGGTGGCGAGGTTGCATGGTGGGGAGGCGGGGTTTGCGAATCATCCGGAGGGCGGTGGGGAAGCGCGACTGACGCTAGCGCGCGGATAGCCCCGCGAGCGACCATTTTCGTGGCGCCACGAAAATGATCAACCAGGCTCATACGAGCAGCGTGCAAAATTCAATTTACTAAGGCACAATCAACAACATATTGTTGAAAACAGTCGAGCAACAAATTGATCCACGCCCTGCGCTTCTCCAACTTCTTCTCCTTCGCCGACGAAAGCGAAATCTCTTTCGTCCTGGATGCGCGCGCCAGCGGCACCGAGAGCAGCTTTGCCTCGACCGCCACCGACCGCCAACTGAGCAAGCTGCTGGCGGTCGTCGGTGCCAACGGCGCGGGCAAGACCAACGTGATCAAGGCGCTGGATTTCGTCTGCTGGTTCATCACCCAGTCCTTTTTCAAGGAGGGCGGCGGCGCCCTGGCCGTCGAACCCCATCTGCTCGGCGCGGATCGCGCCAGCCACTTTGAACTGGAGTTTGAAGCCGAACACAAGCTGTACCGCTACACGCTCGCAGTCAGCAGCGAACGCGTGCTTTCCGAATCCCTGCAACTCAAGACCAGCCGCCTGTTCAGCACGCTGTTCACACGCGAATGGGACGAAGCCAGCGGCACGGAGAAAATCCAGCAACGCAGTTTTGGCCTGCCGCAGAAACAGGCCGAGAAGGTCAAGCCGCTCGCCTCGCTGATTTCCACGGCGGAGCAGTTCGGCGTGGAAACCGCCCGGAGCATTGTCAACGCCCTGGGCAAGCGCCGGAGCAATGTCGGCCCGAACGGTCGCAAGGCCTTTCGCGGCATGCACGATGTCATGAACGCCACCCAATTCTTCTTCGATAGCGAACAACATCGCCAGAAGATGACGACGCTGCTCAACCAGTGGGATTTCGGCTTGCAGGACGTCCAGATCGAGACCTTGCGCAGCATGCAGGACGGCAAGGAAGAAGAGGTCCTGGTGCCTTTTGGCATCCACCGCGACGGCGAACGCGAAATGAAATTACCCATGTTTGCCGAATCCAGCGGTACCCAGGCGGCCTTCGTTTTGCTTGCCGGCCTGCTGCCCATTCTGGCGGAAGGCGGTGTGGTGATCTTTGACGAACTGGAATCCGACCTCCACCCGCTGATGCTGGAGCCGATCCTGAACCTGTTCATCAGCCCGAAGAGCAATCCGCACAACGCCCAGATCATCTTCACCTGCCACTCGCTGGAAATCCTCAACCTGCTCAGGAAAGGCCAGATCATGCTGGTCGAGAAGACCGAACACTGCCGCAGCGAAGCCTGGCGCCTGTCGGAAATGGAAGGCGTGCGCGCCGATGACAATTTCTACGCCAAGTACATGGCCGGCACTTACGGCGCCGTGCCCATGCTGTGAGACCGGCACATGGCAAAGCGTCCGCTGCGCAAAACCAACCGGACCGTGCAGATCGTGGTCGAGGGCGAAACGGAAGAAGCCTTCATCACTCACCTCAAAAAGCTCTATTACCGCCGGGGGATGCGACTGTCCGTCAGGATCAGGAATGCCCACGGGCATGGCCCGCAGGGCATCATCGACAAGCTGAAGTCGGTCGCCAAGACGGAAGATTTCAGCCAACGCATTGCCGTGCTGGATGCCGACATTCCGCTCACGGCAGCGGAAGCGCGTTGGCTACGAAAGGAAAAAGTCGACACCATCGTTTCCGTGCCCGCGATTGAAGCAACCCTGTTGGCGATCCTCGGCAAGCCAGCGCCAGATACTACCGAAGCCTGCAAGAAGGAACTGCAAAAGCATGCCCCCGGCGACCCGACCGAGGTCAGCTATCACGAAAAGTATTTTCCGCACGAGAAGCTCGAACAGGCGCGCGGCAAGCTTGCGGTGCTTGATGCGCTGATCGCCGCCGTCAGCACCGAATAGCCGCACGCCCGGAAACGCTTCCTGTCATCGCACAGGCAAGCCAGCAAGGAAACACTCCCTCCCTACGCCGCCAACCGAAACATCCCCACCGCCGGATTCTGCCGCCGCAGTCCTGCGTTGGCCTTGTCGGCGAGCAGGAAATCCGGCCAGTCGGCGGTTGGCTGGAAGCAGAAGCGGCGCGGCAGTTCGGTGTACAGCGAGCGCGGCGGCGCCGAGTGGCCGATGCGCTTGAGCAGGCGGCCGCTCGCTTCGCTGTGGTAGTAGATGTGCGCGATGCCGATTTCCTCGCGCAGGAAGTCAATCGCCGCCCACAGCATGGCTTCGGCCCAGATCGGCTGGTAGCGTTCGCGCAGGTGGCGGCAGTAGGCGAGCGACTGGCCGAGCGGTAACGGCAGCTTGCGGTAGCCGTACTTGACGACGTCCTGGTCGCCGGCGCCGGCCCGCTTTTGCCGCAGCAACCAGTCTTCCAGATCGTCCGCGTAGCGCAGCCAGTCGTTCTGGATTTCCTCGATCAGCGCGCTGCCGCTCGCCCAGTCGATGTCGATGCGCGCCCAGGCCAGCGTGTGGCGCTGGCGCGCGACCGGGTGGCTGTAGCAGGTGAACAGGTGGTCGGCGTCGCCGAGCGGCGCGAATAGGCGCTCGTGTTCGCCGCTGAAATTGAGTTGCAGCACCAGATTGACGCCCGGCCGCGAGGTCTGCTGCCAGCGCCACTTACTGCGCGACTCGTCGCCCCAGAGCGCGAGGTTGAGGATGAAAGGCATCTGCGCCGCATCGTAATCGGCGGCATTGAGCCAGGCTTCGTCGAGGCTGCCGCCGCAGGTGGCGAGCAAGGGCTTCAGGCGCGGCTTTTCGAGCAGGCCGGCGTAGGCGGAACGGCGCAAGGCGGCGACCGGCGCGCGGCGCCCCGGCTGCTGGCGGCAGTGATGCCGCAACAGGCCGATGCCGTAGCGGTCACGGTAATAGGAATAGACGGTGCGTTCGCCCTGCAGGCAGGCGACGATCTCGTCGGCGAGTGCTTTTTGCATGGATGACTCCGGGAGGTGCATTCGGGAATGAGGTGCGTAGCGGGGGCTGGGAAAGGTCAGTCATGGTTTTCTCCTTGGTAAAAAATGCGCCGCGACCGGATCGGCCGCGGCCTTGTCCTTCAATCAATTTCAAACTCCGCCACATCGCCGGCGAGCAACGCATCGAGCATCTCTCGAGTGCGTTGCCGCGCCTGCTGGCGGGCGGCCTTGCGGGTGTTGCCGTGCGGGCCGGCGCGGCGGGTCAGGCCGGGCACCAGCAGCGGATTGCGCGGCCGGCTTTGCGGCAGGATCAACGGTTCAAGTTTCTTGGCCATCGCTCACCCCTTCACGCACAGGACCTGCTTCAGGGTATGGACCACCTCCACCAGATCGCGCTGGTTGTCCATCACCTGATCGATGTCCTTGTACGCCGCCGGAATTTCATCGACGACCCCGCTGTCCTTACGGCATTCGATACCCGCCGTCTGGTCTTCCAGATCGAAACGGGAAAAGCGCCGCTTGGCCGCGCTGCGGCTCATCCGCCGCCCCGCCCCGTGCGCGCATGAGCAGAACGACTGGGCATTGCCCAGCCCACGCACGATGTACGAACGCGCCCCCATGCTGCCGGGGATGATGCCCAGTTCGCCCGCCTGCGCCGAAATGGCGCCCTTGCGGGTGATGAGCAGGTTCTCGCCGAAATGCCGCTCGCGCGCCACGTAGTTGTGGTGGCAGTTGATCGCCTCGCTCTCCAGCCGGAAAGGCGGCAGCTGCTTCTTCAACACCTCGACCACCGCCGCCAGCATCTGCTGCCGGTTGAGCAGCGCGTAATCCTGCGCCCACTCCACCGCCTCGACGTAATCGTCGAACAGGTCCGAGCCCTCGCTGAAATACGCTAGGTCGCGGTCCGGCAGATGGATGCGGTGACGCTGCATGTCCTTCTGCGCGGCGGCGATGAAATAGCGGCCGATGACGTTGCCGATGCCGCGCGAGCCCGAATGCAGCATCACCCACACCGCGCCGGCCTCGTCTAGGCAGAGCTCGATGAAGTGATTGCCGCCGCCCAGCGTGCCAAGCTGGCACAGCCAGGTTTCGCTGAAACGGCGCTGCATCTTCATCAGCCCCGGATGCTTGCCGACAATCGTATCCAGCCGCTGGTCGAGCACCCGCCCGACCCGCTGCAAGGCGCTGCCGCGCATCCGGCTCGCCGCGTGCTGCTCGAAACCGCAAGGCACGCTGCCCTCGATGCCCAGACGCAGACTGCGCAGATTGTCCGGCAAATCCTCGGCACGCAACGTCGTGCGCACCGCGTTCATGCCGCAACCGATGTCCACGCCGACCGCCGCCGGAATGATCGCCTGCCGCGTCGGAATGACGCTGCCGACGGTGGCGCCGATGCCCGCATGCACGTCCGGCATGGCCGCGACATGACCATGCACGATCGGCAGGTTGGCCACGTTCAGCAACTGCTGCATGGCCGAAGCTTCGATATCGCGCGTCCACACCTTGACCGGGACGCGCCCCTTGTTCAGTTCTAATTGAATGCCCATGATGGATTCCAGAATATTGCTTTGCTACGGAATCCGGCCCGCCCGAGTTCGACAGTTAAACGCGTAAGCTGTTGTTTTATATGAACCGTAGTTCAAAAACGTGTACTACAAGAGAGAAAGTTGCTGTGGTTGCGTCGGTTTTCTCAATCTCAAAGCGGTAAAGACGCGGTCCTGTGTGTCGGAAAGACGCGAGATGCCTGTCACTGGCCGTTCGGCCTGGTTGATACGAATCTGATGATGCTGAAGCTTCTGCAACTCCTGCAGCGCCCGCTCAGGCGACAGTTGCGCATCGGCGCTGCTTAGTCGCTGTCGCATGACGCGGTAAAGGATCAAGGCAATGAAGCAGATGGCGGCGTGTGCCTTGATTCGTTCCGGTAACCGATGAAACACCGGGCCGATTTCGATCTCCGATTTCAGCACCCGGAAGCCGCGCTCGATATCAGCGAGCGACTTGTAACGGTCAACCACGCCCTGCGGCGACAAATCCGGCGTGTTGGTCACCAGTAGCAATTTGCCGTCCATCAGTTCGGCCAGTGCCAGGGCATCGTGGTCGATTTCGTAGGCAAAGAGTTCATTCTTCAAATCGACACGAATGATGTTCGCCAGATGGGCGTCCTTGACCGCGTGATACAACCTTGCCTTGGCGCCGCTGTCAGAGAGTTTTTTGCCACGGGCCTTCACCCCGGCATCCTGCGCATCGAGCTTGCCCGCCCAGGCGTTCGCCTGCGCTTCCAGTGCTTCGATCCGTTCGCGGCGCAAAGCTTGGGCATCCTTGGCCACTTCGGGATCGTGCGCAACGACCAAGCGCAAGCCGCGCCACGGCAATTCGTCGATGATTTCCTGTTCGGCTCCAGCACACTGCGCCTGAAACGCATCCAGCAACTCGGTAAATTCACTGTAACGCCGACCGGGAACGGCCAGCACGAATTCCAGGGGCTCGCCGCTTTCCAGGCGGATATCGGAGAGCGCCTCCAGGTTGTCCAGCGACAGCAAGCCCCGATCCGCCACCAGTACCACCCGGCGAATCGAAGGGAAGCGTTCGAGCACCGTCTTCAAGGTCGGCAACAGCGTCGGCGATTCCGCCGTATTGCCGGCAAACACTTCGTGATAGATCGGCAGGCCATCCCCTGTTTGCACGACACCGAGCATCACCTGGCGGGCGATGAGGCCTTCCTTGGCCATGCCGAACTGGCGGACATCACCTTCCTGGTCAGAGGTGCCTTCCGTGCGAATGGTGGTCATGTCGTAGAACACCACCGACAATTCCTGGTCGATCAAGGGACGCAGCAGATTGGCGACCACGGCATCGACGTCGGTCTGATGATCGACCAAGGCATCCATGCTGCGCAGCAGATGCTGGTGGGTGATCGATTCCACCTCAACGCCCGGCATCGCTACCGTATCCAGCCAGCGCAAGACACCGAGTTTCGATTCCGGATCGCACAGGCGATTGAACACCATCACCCGAATCAGCGCTTCAACATCGATGCTGTGCCGGGTCTTACGGAATACACGACGCAACTCGCCAAAGCCCAGCGATTCCCAGAGTTCGTTGAGTGCCCAAACGTTGCCAAGCGCACGTGCCGATTCGAACTCGACCGCTGGCAACGGCGCATTCAGGAAATCCGGTCGTCCGGTCACCTTGAGCAGCCCGGAGATGACGGAATCCAGGCTGTCGGTCAGTTGATCCAGGCGCCCGAGCGTGACCAGCGTGCGATGCTTGGCCTTGCCGGCGTCGTCACGGAAGGCTTCGACAAGCTGGAGATATTGGCGCGGACCGGAGTGGGTGATCTTGAGGAACATGCCAAGACTTTACCAGCACGGAAAAGCTTGTCAAATATAGCCACTAAAACCATCGACGTGCCACTACACGACTTTTTGGAAAATCGCCTCGAAACCCGCATGGCTGCGTTGGTGGCTTCTCGAAAATGGCCTTTTTTTGGCTTGAACTGTCGAACTCGGGGGCCCGCAATGAAAACTTTGCGGTCAACCGCCAAAAAGGCATAAAAAAACCCCGGCGGACGGCCAGGGTTCATTTCCCGGCCCGGATTCGCTGATCAGCGCGTTCCGGGCGACGACTCGCCTGCGGCTCAGCGCTGGAAAACCTCGTGATCTAGTGCAGGCATGTCGTACTCCTTTCAAAAAATGCGGTTGGCAAAACGTGGGGGAAGTATCGCGGGGGGATGGGGCGGGGGTCAAGGTGATGTTTCGGCATGGATGCAACAGGTGTTGCGTGGATGCAACGCTCGTACTGAAAGCATCGAGCAGGATCAGTGTCTCGCTGGTAGCGGAATCGGGAGTGACTTCGTCTCAAATCGACCCATAGGGCGCATTCATTATCTGCCAAAGCAGACATTCAACCTCTGCTTCCACCTAACGAGGCCACGCAGAGCCGCGCCAGATGGCAATTTTTTAGCCATTTGCATTCTTCTCAAGCAATTGGAGCAAGCCGTGGACATCGCCAAGCACCCACAAGTCAGCGACCTTCTCACCCTCGAACGAAAAGAGTGCAGTCCCCTGCCACTCAACAGGTTTTCCAGTAGGTTGATAACCAAAGAACTCGCCCCGATGGATGCCAGAAAAGCGCATACGTGCGAATGCCTTCGAACCCTCGATAACGAGGTCAAGTATGTCGCAGCGATAACTCGCCAAGGCGGAGTGCACAAAATCGACATATGACCCAAACCCCTCGTGGCCGACCTTCGTTTGACCGAGCGAACCACGAAAAGTGAAGCCATCACAAAGCAAAACAGGAATTTTTGACTTGTCGTGTCGGTTCCAGATGTCGCTGTAAAAGCTTTCTACGACTGAACGAATATGTGATGGCGTCATCGGAGTGTCTAAACAGTTGCTGGTAAGGGTATGGCCTATGCCGACATTGATCATCGATTCGAAAGTGGCAGGAATCGTCAGTCATAGTCAAAAAAGCTGACGGACAATTCGGCTACAACTAAGTCTTGATTTCGATCGTCCGAGCCTCTGCAATTAATGTGGTCATATTGGCCCTAGACTGATCAATTAACCGACGAGCGACGCGAACGCGCACCGCTGCAAGCCGCTCACTCGCTTGAGCTTCCAGCATAATTGGAGGAACGAATGCAGATGCGGTATCACGGAATTCGTTGGCCAATTCATCTAACTGCTTGTTAAATGCAGTTTCGGCATCTTTAAGTCGCCCCCGAAAGGCTTCTTCGAACGCCTTTCGCTTGTTGGCAATTTCGTTGTCCTTGCGCTTGTTCGAATCTGTGAGCCACTTAAATATTCCAGCAACTGCAACTGCACCTCCGGCGTAGGGGATCACTGGCGCAATCACTGGCATAACGAGAGCAGCCCCCAGATAATAAATAGCGGCACCAGCACTTACAGCAGACAAAAAACCAATGCCTAACGTGGCGTCTGCGACTTGATCTGTCCCGTTTAATACCCGAGTCGTCGGTCTCAAAGCTGGCATTAAGGTCACAAAATAGCTGTGATGCATACGCGCAAGAATCGACGTTCTGGATAGTTTCATTTCGACCTGAAACAGGCGGAGTTCATCTTTCAATAAGGCCAGAGATTCTTCCTTTCGTCGAACGATACGATCAATGCGCCGCTCAAGCTCCTTCGAAAAACTCGTTCGTGCAATGCTTTCCCATACTTGAGGTAGTTTCCACTGATCGGTCTTCAATCGGTTGCCAACCTCCAATTCGAAGGTGTCACCGGCGTCGTGAACGGCATCATCGATTTCCTCAGCAAACGAGCGCTTCTCGAATTCGATTCTGGATTCAACGTTGGCTAGGCGTTGGGATACTTGGTCGAAAAGAGCTTCGGCCGAAGCAGCATGCCCGTTCACGCTGGTCTGGACTTGTTCGGCTACTCTAAGCTGCGCCTCATAGGTGTCGACCTGTTCGATGATTCGTTGAAGCGTCGTGACAATAGACTCCTGAAGGTCTTTCTGGGTGATCTTTCCTTCTTCGTAGTTCCAGATATGATCGACAATACTAGGCTGCCCAGTCGCGCGAAAGCAGTTCTCGCCAAGGCGAAGTAGTTGTTTCCCACGGATCAACCGCATCGAATGGCGTGCGACTGTGTTCCAAAGTCGCTCGTGTTCGTCAGTTGGAAATTCCTCAAGTTCCGTTAGCGTCGTTTGATGGCCAAGGCTTTCCGCGAGATTCCGGGCGATCTTTCGGCTGTCGTTTCCTTGGATGACCAGTAGGGGCCTTGCAGCCTCGAACGCTGAGCGAGCAGTTGCCGGTTCGATTTCCTGACTGGCATTTTTTAGACGACTGAATGCCTTGTTAAGGTCAGTTGGATTTTCAAGAGAATCGAGAATTATCAAGCACGCGAGTGCACTTTGCTCCACCGAGACAAAAATCTCATGGAGTGCGACATACTCGGCGAGGTTGACGGTACCGTCCGAGGCCGCAATAGCCCCCAGCGTCCTGAAATACTCGGTCAGAAACGTCGCGTCTGAGCGGATAAACTGGTCCAGGTTCGGTCGCATCGGTGCAAACTTGGGCTGAACCTTACTGGCACCAAATTTTAATAAACTCATGCTTTCTCCCTAAGCCGGACTGACCGGAACCAAACATGCAAACGCCTCCATCGGCCGTGCGCAGAAATTATGGACCCTCCGTCCGATTTACGTCCTTGCAAATGTTCCCGGGTCTCCGGGGGAAGTAATGCAACCCATTGGGTTCATGGGCGGTTTAGCCGTTGCGCTAACCGCGCTGCCTGAAGTATGGCACATGAAAATTCTGCTCACAGTTTAAGTCCCATACATAATGATAATGTTCTTGAATGTGCGCAATGCCCGCCGAGCAGATAATTCCAGCCACGTCGGAAGGTTGATCACGGGGAGTAACTAAAGCCCGAATACCCTTAG
The DNA here is from genome assembly GCF_041909095.1 of Azonexus sp. GTDB lineage: Bacteria > Pseudomonadota > Gammaproteobacteria > Burkholderiales > Rhodocyclaceae > Azonexus. The sequence continues at coordinate 158,197 of NZ_JAYREB010000008.1, forward strand.
CGCCGCGTCGACAAATACGTCCATGCCTTTACTACCCAGACCGCCGCTTTTGGTCGGATGCGGGATTTCCTCATAAACGTAGACGCCGCGAGGCCCAATGAACCTATCCTTGAGGAGGGGCTTTCCACCGAATAGATAGGCTGCGAAGGTCTCGGCGCGAAGAGCACCGTAGTCAAGGTCAGCGCTAAATCCGATGGTCAGTTGTTGCGAGACAGTGCCGCCGTTTAGCGCATCTTGAACTACAACACCCCGGCAACCTTTGACGATCAGCTTTGCCGGTCCGTGGAAAACGATGTAGCGCAATTGCAGGGTCAGCCACGCCTGCAGATTTAAAAGCCGCCACTGTCTGGAAATTGCAAGCGTGCCGCCGGTCTGCCGGATGATTCCTATCAAGTGTGTTGGCCTCAGGCAGACAGATGCGCCTTCAGGCACATCGATCACAATCAGTTCATTAAGGGAATCCTTGCCGACCGAGACAACAACTGAAGTTTCGTTCAGAGGGCTGACCTTGGTGAGGTTGCGCATCCCAGCAGCGTAGCTGGAGAGAATGCCGCAACCCTTGAGCCACCATTCTGCCGAGATGCGGCAGTCGTCCGGCGTATAGGCTTGCAGGAACTCAGGAAGGACGATGAGATCCTCTCCGGGACGCAAGCTGATAGGCTTGGAAACCGAAGAGGTTTCCCCGTTTGAGGCAATGTCTGTTGTCGACTCCGTTACCAGAAGGCGGATCGGGCGTTGGCGCTCGGCCAAAGGAGCGAGAACATAGTAAAAGACTATCTTCAAGCCAATTGGCATCACGATGAATCCAACGACGATCCAGAGAGCCAGGGGGGCTACTTTGCGGACAGGTTCGATCAGCAGCGACTGCAGCCAGTGATCGGAGACTTTCTTCCTGAAAATTGAGGTCTCTTTCTCAAGAGCCTTGATCGCTGAGTTTTCATTGGCACTGTTGACCTTAAACTCGCCAATTTTCTTCAGGCCCTTCTCCATCTCAATAACCAGTCGCTGACACCTCATGTGCTGGTCCTGCAACTGGAAAGTCCGTTGCGCTACTTCATTGGCTCTGTTGAGCAGCACCTTACGTCTTATGTTGTGGCCCGAAAACGGGTTTCGCTTCTCGACGAGGCCGGCGTTATGGTCCATTTCGTCAAGCTGAGCAACAAGCATCGAATGCTCACGAAGGGCCCTGTGATGGTTATCCACGAGGTTGGCGCATCTGGTTTTCTGGTTGGGTATTCCTTGCGAGAGTGCTCGAAATTCCTGAAGATAGTTGAGTTCCTGTCGGGCCAGATCGATTTCGATTTTCAGACGTGTTGAGCCGATCAGAGTCGTCGGGTTCAATCTGCCCATGACTGTGTCCAGTTCTTTCAGTCGGGCCTCCTTGTCGGAAATTTCGGTCTGCAGCACCTGAATCCGCTTGTCGATTTCGTGAGGCAATTTCGTGAGCCGATTCGTCGAGGTCTCAACTTGTTGCCGCGACGCGGCTAGCTCCGATTGCATCCTTTTCTGGTTTGTCTCCAAAAATTCGACGCTCTGCTCGAGTTCGCGAAGTACTTGCCATTGTTGCGACAGGAGGAGCCCAAACCAGAGGATGAGCGTCACCCCGATGAACCAGTAGGCTCGGCGCAACAGCCATGAGCCAATGTCAAATACGATTCGAAACATTTACTTATTTTTGTATAGATAGTTTTGCGGGCACCTCATCCTGCCATTTGCCCGCAAATTGTGCCAACTTGTAATGGCATGGTGGGAACGTTGAATCTATTAACCCGGCAATCCAATAGGTTCATTACGCAGCATATTGGATTTTCTGGTGCTTGAAATATGACATAACCCGTTCCGGTCGATTCTGTATTTTCATCATTGCGCCACGCACCTTCGATTCCAAT
>NZ_JAYREB010000009.1:0-155822 GCF_041909095.1 Azonexus sp.
GCAATAGCCTTCTGGACCCACCCCTTCCCTTCCCGAACAGGACCGTGAAACAGAAACGCGCCGATGATAGTGAGCTTCTCGCTCGCGAAAGTAGGTCACCGCCAGGCTCCCCATCCCAAAAGGCCCCCCCTAGTCCTCTAGGCGGGGCCTTTTGCCGTCTACGACCGAAGAAATCAAAGAAAATTTGCGCTAGACGGCTTGAAATCCGCTAGCTTATCCCCAACTTCTGAGTACTTTTTGATACCTCGATTGGGAGTTTGACGCATGTCCGAATCAGCAACCGCCAGCCGCGAAACCCTCGGCTTCCAGACGGAAGTCAAGCAACTGCTGCACCTGATGATCCATTCCTTGTACAGCAACAAGGAAATCTTCCTGCGCGAACTGGTTTCCAACGCTTCCGACGCCTGCGACAAGTTGCGCTTCGAGGCGTTGAACAACGCCGCGCTCTATGGCGACGACAGCGAATTGAAGATCCGCATCGCCTTCGATAAGGCGGCGCGCACGATCACCATTTCCGATAACGGCATCGGCCTGAGCCGCGAGGAAGCGATCGCCCACCTCGGCACCATCGCCAAGTCGGGGACCAAGGAGTTCTTCTCCGCGCTGACCGGCGATCAGGCGAAGGATGCGCATCTGATCGGCCAGTTCGGTGTCGGTTTCTATTCTTCCTTCATCGTCGCCGACAAGGTGACAGTAATCTCCCGGCGTGCCGGTCTGGATGCCGCTCAGGCGGTGCGCTGGGAATCAGCCGGCGAGGGCGACTACACCGTCGAGATGGTCGACAAGGCCAGCCGCGGTACCGACGTCATCCTGCATCTGCGCGACGGCGAGGACGATTTCCTGAATAGCTGGAAACTCAAGTCGATCATCCGCAAGTACTCCGATCACATCATCCTGCCTATCTTGATGAAGAAGGAGGAGTGGGACCAGGAGAAGGGCGAGCAGGTCGTCAGTGACGAAGATGAGACGGTCAATCAGGCCAACGCCTTGTGGGCGCGTAGCAAATCCGAGATCAGCGACGAGCAGTACACCGAGTTCTACAAGCATGTCGCGCACGATTTCGAGGATCCGCTGTGCTGGACGCACGCCAAGGTCGAGGGCAAGCAGGAATACACGCAACTGCTCTACATCCCGGCGCGGGCACCGTTCGATCTGTGGGATCGCAACGCCCGCCATGGCATCAAGCTCTACGTCCGGCGCGTCTTCATCATGGACGACGCCGAAAAGCTGATGCCGCTCTACCTGCGTTTCGTGCGCGGCGTCGTCGATTCCGCCGACCTGCCGCTCAACGTCTCGCGCGAAATCCTGCAGGAATCGAAGGACATCGACAACATCCGCTCCGGTTGCACGCGCAAGGTGCTGGCCATGCTCGAAGGCATGGCCGGTAGCGACGATGCCGCGGAAAAGGAGAAGTACGCCAAGTTCTGGGAAGCCTTTGGTGCCGTGCTCAAGGAAGGGATTGGCGAGGACTTCGCGAACAAGGACAAGATCGCCGGCCTGCTGCGCTTCGCCTCGACCCATGGCGACGGCGACAAGCAGGTGGTCTCGCTGGCCGATTACATCGGCCGGATGAAGGAAGGCCAGGAAAAGATCTACTACGTCACCGCCGACAGCTTCAACGCGGCGAAGAACAGCCCGCATCTGGAAATCTTCCGCAAGAAGGGTATCGAAGTCCTGCTGCTCTCTGACCGCGTCGACGAATGGGTGGTCGGTCACCTCACCGAGTTCGAGGGCAAGTCCCTGCAGTCGGTGGCGAAGGGCGGTCTCGATCTCGGCCAACTGGAAGATGAAGCCGAGAAGAAGGAAGCCGAAAAGGCGGCCGACGAGTTCAAGGAACTGCTCGACAAGGTCAAGGGCGCGCTCGGCGAGCGCGTCAAGGAAGTCCGCATCACGCATCGCCTGACCGATTCGCCGTCCTGCCTGGTTGCCGACGAACACGATCCCTCGGGCAATCTCGCCCGCATGCTGAAGGCGGCCGGTCAGCCGATCCCCGCCGCGAAGCCGATCCTCGAAATCAACCCGCAGCATCCAGCGGTTCTCCGGCTGAAGTACGAGGAAAGCCGTTTCGACGATTGGGCGGCCCTGCTGTTCGAGCAGGCGCAACTGGCCGAAGGCGGCCAGCTCGACGATCCGGCCGGTTTCGTCAAGCGCATCAACGACCTGATGCTGGCGCTTTCCGCCAAGTGAGCAAACGGGGCTACGGCCCCGTTTCTTTCATGCAGGCCAAAGATCTCGAACTGCTGGTCCGGTGGACGATGCCCTACGGCAAATACAAGGGGCGTCTATTGGCCGATCTGCCCGGGCATTACCTCGCCTGGTTCGCCCGCGAAGGTTTCCCTGAGGGCGAACTCGGGCGCCTGCTCGCGCTCATGCACGAACTCGATCACAACGGTCTCGCTGGCTTGCTCGCACCCTTGCGGCAGAAGGGCGTAAAAGGGGTTTAAAAGCAGAACCGGGGCATGTTTTTGGGCTATAGTCGCAAGCTGTTTTTCTGGCTCGGGCAGGCCCAAGAATGGATTCGACGCAAGACAGCGCAGTACATGAGCATCGCCTTTCCCTGGCGGAGGTGCTCGAAATGGCCATTGCCGATGGCCTGGTCGAGACCGACGCGGCGGAGGCGCTGAAGACCGAGCGCAAGCTGCACGGCAACAAGGTCCATCCGCTGATCGTCATCGCCGACCAGAAGTGGCGCACCCCGTCGGCACCAGCCAAACTCCTGACGCTCGACGTGCTGACCGAATGGCTGGCAGCGCGTTGCGGCCTCGATTATTTCCATATCGACCCGCTGAAGATCGACTTCACCGGCATTGGCGAAGTGATGTCCAGCGCCTACGCCGGCCGTTTCGGCATCCTGCCGGTGCAGGTGACGACGCGCGAAGTCGTGGTCGCTACCGCCGAGCCCTTCCTGCGCGAGTGGGAAGGCGAACTGCGCCAGATCCTGCGCAAGGAAATCCGCCGGGTGATGGCCAATCCCGAGGATATCGGCCGTTACCTGATCGAATTCTTCAACCTCGCCCGCTCGGTCAAGAAGGCTTCCGCCAAGGGCGAGGTGACCAGCGGTCTGTCGAGTTTCGAACAACTGGTCGAGCTCGGCAAGGGCAACCGGCAATACGACGCCAACGACCAACACATCGTCCATATTGTCGACTGGCTGTGGCAGTACGCATTCGACCAGCGGGCCTCCGACATCCACATCGAACCGCGGCGCGATCTCGGCATCGTCCGCTTCCGTATCGACGGCGTGCTGCATCAGGTCTACCAGATACCGATGACGGTGATGAACGCGATGACCAGCCGGATCAAGCTGCTCGGGCGCATGGACGTGATCGAGAAGCGGCGGCCGCAGGACGGGCGGATCAAGACCCGGACGCCGGGCGGCCAGGAAGTGGAATTGCGCCTGTCGACCTTGCCGACCGCCTTCGGCGAAAAACTGGTGATGCGCATCTTCGATCCGGAAGTGCTGGTCCGCGATTTCCGCTCGCTCGGTTTCTCGCAGGACGACCAGGCGCGCTGGCAGCAGATGACGGCCTTGCCCAACGGCATCGTCCTGGTTACCGGGCCGACCGGCTCGGGCAAGACGACGACCCTCTATACGACCCTGAAGCATCTGGCGACGCCGGAAGTGAACGTGTGCACGATCGAGGACCCGATCGAAATGGTCGAACTCGCCTTCAACCAGATGCAGGTGCATCCGGCGATCGGCCTTGATTTCGCCGATGGCGTGCGCGCCCTGATGCGGCAGGACCCGGACATCATCATGATCGGCGAAATCCGCGACCTGGCGACCGCCGAAATGGCGATCCAGGCGGCATTGACCGGCCATCTGGTGCTATCCACGCTGCACACCAACGATGCGCCAGCGGCGATCACGCGCCTGCTCGATCTCGGCGTGCCGGCCTACCTGATCAATTCGACGCTGCTTGGCGTCATGGCGCAGCGCCTGGTGCGCACCCTCTGTCCGCACTGCAAGAAGAGCCTGCCGATCAACGAGGAAGAACGCGCCGCCTGGCGCTCGCTGGTGCAGCCGTGGAAGGCGGCCGAGCCGACCCATCTGTTCCACGCCGTCGGCTGTCTGGAATGCCGGATGACCGGCTACAGCGGGCGCGTCGGTGTTTACGAAATCCTGCTCAACTCGCCGGAAGTCCGGCGCCTGATCCGGCCCAACCTGGAAATTCCCCGGCTGCGCGACCAGTCCTTCCGCGAGGGCATGCGCCCCCTGCGCATTTCCGGCGCCTTGAAGGTCGCCCAGGGCCAGACGACGATGGAAGAACTGATCAAGCAGGTACCGCCTGCCGAAGAGGTTTGAGGTTGTGGCTCAATTTCCGGCGATCCGGCAAATCAGCCAGCATCGCTTGGGCTAGGCAGAAGCCGATGGCCGGAGGATAATTGGCCATTCGGAATTGGGGGTGATATGGCAGTTGAATTGTTTAATGACGGCAAGCACATCGTTCACGCGTTTTACGACCTGGTGGACGATTCCCCGGGGGGCGCGGTGCAGTGCAACCAGTTCCTGATCGTGGACAACGGTCACGGCGCCCTGATCGATCCCGGTGGCAACATGACTTACTCCGGCCTCCTGATGGACATGCAGAAGTATTTCTCGTCCAAGGATCTGGATTACATCCTGGCCTCCCACCCTGATCCGGACATTATCGCCTCGGTCAACAAGTGGTTCGTCGCCTCACACTGCAAGGTGATGATTTCCGCGTTGTGGACGCGGTTCGTACCGCATTTCACCACCGGCAAGGATGTTTCCCATCGCATCATCGGCATTCCCGACCAGGGCTCGGTGATCCGCCTCGGTCAGTGCAACGTTCTGGCCTTGCCGGCGCATTTCATGCATGCCGAAGGCAACTTCCAGTTTTACGATCCGGTGGCCAGGATCCTGTTTACCGGTGATCTCGGTGCCTCGCTGGTGCCGCGCGAGCTGGCTGCCGAGGCAGTGACCGATTTTCACGGTCACGTGCGCTACATGGAAGGCTTCCACAAGCGCTATATCGTTTCGCGCAAGGTGTGCCGTTTCTGGGCCAACATGGTGCGCCAACTGGAGATCGACCAGATTGTCCCGCAGCACGGCTCACGCTTCGTCGGTCGGCGCGCCGTCGAGGATTTCATCAGCTGGGTCGAAAGCCTGGAGTGCGGCGTTGACCTGATGACTCAGGGCAACTACCAGATTCCCCGCTGATTCCCCCTCAGCGCTGGCCGGCCCTTAGCCGGATGGCCTCGATGTAGGCCTGCGCGTCCATCGCCGTTCCCTGGCGCTGGGCGCGCCAGAGGGTTTCTCCCAGGCATTCCAGCAACACATGCTCGGCGTCGTGTGCGTCCATTCTGGAGCGCAACTGGTCGAACGCCGCCCTGATGCCGGCTGGCTGGTCGATGCTCAACTGCTCATGAATTGCCAGGTGCAGCGAGAGGTGGAGGAAGGGGTTCATCTGTCCGCCGTCGGGGGTCCAGTCCTGCGTCAGCGCTGTTTCCGGCGCAGCGAGGAGGGCGTGGTATTCCGGATGCCGGGCGGCGATATCGGCTGCGGCGATTTCGGCGCCGACCACCGGCAGGCGCTCAAGGTGTTTTTTCCAGGCGGCACAGAAAAACTGGCGCACCTGATCACGGCTGGGATTGAACATCATCGTTCTCGTAGAGCAGGGTCAGGACAGCATTGCTGAACAGACGGTTACCGTCGGCCAGCGGGAAGATCTGCCCGGTGCCGTAGGCGCCGAGCAGGGGTAGGCCGGGAAAGTTCTCGGTGAAGGCACGCCGATCGAGGTCATCGTTGCCATAGAACAGCGGGCCGCGGCCGAGACAGGAAAACATCAGCCCGAAAGCCGGATTCCTGGCGGCGGTGCGCGCCTCGCGCAGCTGTTTGCGGATTTCCTGGCCGGCAGCTGGTGCCTGGCGGATCGCCCAGCGCACCGTGGCGCCGGTGGCGATCGGCGCGGCCGTGGTCAGCGAGCCATCCGCGTTGCAGGCCAGGATGCCGGTGGCTGGTGCGTCGTCGGCGGTCAGCAGCTGCAGGCGGTGTAACAGTGCTGGCGCCTGCCATTCTTCGGATAGCGCCTGGCGCAGGCTATCGCTTGCCGCTCGCCCGTCGATTTCGCGCAATTCATGTCCGCTGGCTGCGCTGACCGTCAGGGTTTCGCCCAGCGGCAGCAATCCTCGGGCGAGCAGGGGGATTGCCGGCAGATCGGGCAGCGCCACGGTGCATCGGGTATCGGTACAGGGGCGGGCGTTGTTCCAGGCCTCCCCCTGGCTTTCGATGAGGCCGACACGGCGTCGGCCGTACTGCCAGTCCATGGCCAGCCAGCCCTGGTTGCTCAGCGACAGCAGCGGCTCGCGGGTCGTGGTCGGCGGTTTCGACAGGCCCGAAAACACCAGCGCGGCAGCAGCCGGCTGGTCGATCTGCCAGCCTTCTTCCGTGAACAGGCCGCTCGCCGTGCAGCCGCTGATCTGCAGACAGGCAGCAGCGCTGGCCGCACAGCGCAGGGTTTCCGGCAGCAGGCGGGAGAAGTCGTGAGTCAGCAGCAAGAGGACGAACTCGGCGCGCTGCAGGCCCGCCCTAGCCAGTGCCTGCGCTATCGCCTCGGCGGCCAGTTCGGGCGCCGCGACAAAGGCCTTTGCCTGACCGCTGGCGACAATCACGCCGTTTTGTCCTCGAACTCGCAAAGATCGTAGACACAGCATCCGGCGCAGGCCGGCTGCCGCGCCTTGCAGACGTAACGGCCATGCAGGATCAGCCAGTGATGCGCATCCTTGAGGAATTCCCGGGGAGTGACCCGCAGCAGCCGGTTTTCCACTTCGACGACGGTCTTGCCGGGAGCCAGACCGGTCCGGTTGCCGAGGCGGAAAATATGCGTGTCAACGGCGATCGTCGCTTGACCGAAAGCGGTGTTGAGGACGACATTGGCGGTCTTGCGGCCGACGCCGGGCAGCGCCTCGAGTGCCGCGCGGTCGGCGGGAACCGTGCCGGCGTGTTGTTCGAGCAGGATGCGGCAGGTGGCAATGACGTTTTTCGCCTTGGTCCGGTAGAGCCCTATGGTCTTGATGTAGTCGCGCAGGCCATCCTCGCCGAGGGCGAGCATGGCAGCGGCGTCGGGGGCAACCGGAAAGAGGCGGGCGGTGGCCTTGTTCACGCCGACATCGGTCGCCTGAGCAGAAAGGATGACGGCGATCAGGAGCTGGAACGGGGAGGCGTAATGCAGCTCGGTGGTCGGTGCCGGATTGCTTTCGCGCAGGCGCTGATAGAACTGTTCGACGACGGATTTCTTCACGTTGGCAAAGCTCGGGGATTGTCAGTCGCTTGGGAATGCGCGATATTGGCAGGAAAGGTATTTTAACTGATGAAGAATAACGCGAACGAAGTTGAACTGTTGCACGGTTGGCGCATCTGCCACTGGCATGGCGGACGATGAATCATGCTGATTGATGACGTTTGCGTTGATTCGCCGAGGCGTGCGTGAAGAGGCTGCTGGCCATTCTGGTCCTGCTGATGATCGTCGTCGGAGTTGCCTGGGACTCCATGACCGGGCGTGCCATCGACAGCCTGCTCGACGAGGATGTAACGCTGCTCAACGATGAAACGATGCAGGCGTTGCTACCCTTGCCAGCCGCAGCGCCGCAGGTGCCGTTGCGTGTTTCGCTGGGCGAGCGCCTGTTTTTCGATCCGCGTCTTTCTGCCGATCAGACGGTGTCCTGCGCCGCCTGTCACCGTTTCGACCGCGGTGGCGCGGATGGCATGCCGGTTTCGGTCGGCATCGGCGGCGCCCGTGGGCCGATCAATGCGCCGACGGTGTTCAATGCCGCCCTTGCCTTTGCCCAGTTCTGGGACGGGCGGGCGGCCACCCTCGAAGAGCAGGCCGCCGGGCCGCTGCACAATCCGCTGGAAATGGGCTCTTCCTGGTCTATCGTTCTCGAACGCCTGAATGCCGACCCGGCGATGCGCCGCGACTTTGCGCTGGCCTATCCGGAGGGCCTCAGTGCCGCCAGCGTCGCCGACGCGATTGCCAGTTTCGAACGCACCCTGCTCACCCCTGACTCGCCTTTCGACCGTTATCTGGCCGGTGAGCGGCAGGCCATGAGTCCGCAGGCAATCGACGGTTACCAGAGGTTTCGGGATTACGGCTGCATCAGCTGCCATCAGGGGGTGTTGCTGGGCGGCAACATGTACCAGAAATTCGGCGTCCTCGGCGATTACTTCGCCGGCCGTGCCGTGACGAAGGCGGATCTTGGACGCTACAACGTCACCGGGCGTGAGGAGGACAAACATGTCTTCAAGGTCCCCGGTCTGCGCAATGTTGCGCTGACTGCCCCCTATTTTCATGATGGCGCCACCGACTCGCTGGCGGCGGCGGTGGCGATCATGGGCCGTTACCAGCTCGGACGAGAGCTTTCCGAAGAAGATGTGACGGCGATCGTTGCCTTTCTCGAGAGTCTGACCGGCAAACAGCCGGTTGCGGGGCTCGCCCGATGAGCCTGAGTTTCGCCGAATTACGGGCGCATCGGGTCTGGAAGGTGATGCTGCTGGGCATCCTCACCGCTCTGCTGACCTGGCTTTTCTTCAAGGCCGACGAAATCTCCTCGAAGGCGCACGATAACTACACGCGCACCTTGCGCCAGTTTCAGCGTTACGACGAACAAGTCGCTTCCAAGGTGGTGGCCAGTCATGCCGGACTGGTGCAGAACTACGACGGGATGGCCTTTTATCTGGCGCGTCTGCGCGAGGCCGGTCAGCACCTGAAATCCCTGCCGCCCTGGTTGTCCGAGGCGCAGCGGCAGCCGATCGAAAATGCCTTGCAGGCACTGATCCGGGCTGAAGAGGCGAAAGCGCTCGATATTGATCGCTTCCAGCGGGCCAATGCGGTGCTGCGCAACTCCAAGCTCTATCTGCCGCGCGCTGCCGACGCCCTGCTGGCCGCCGAGGAATGGCCGAATGCCAAGGCTTTTGGCAATTTTGTCCGGCATCTGGTCGGTATCAGCATGACACGCAACCCCGACGAGTCGGAACTGGCCCAGTTGCGCCGCGAGTTGCAGGACTTGCGCACGGCGGGCGGGCCGCCGGCGCTGCAGGGAATTCTTGTGCATGCCGAAATCCTGCTCGAGCAAAGCCCGGTGGTGGCGACGCTGGTCGATCATATCGTCAAGGCACCGACTGCCGAATTGCACGACAAGCTGATGCGCAGCTATCAGGAAGCCTATCGGACGGCGATGGCTGCCGCCTCCTATCACCGCACCCTGCTCTATGCGATTGCCATGATGCTGCTCGGCTATGCGCTGTATGCAGTGTTCCGTATCGAGCGCGACCGCCGGGCCCTGCGCCTTGCTCACGCCGACCTGGCGACACGTTACGAAGCTCAGCGCCGCGCCGAGGGCGAGCTGCGGCTGTATGGCACGGTATTTACGCACGCCACCGAAGGCATGCTGATCACCGACGCCAGTTCACGCATTGTCGCCGTCAACCCGGCCTTCTGTGCGATCACCGGTTATGCGCCTGAAGACGTGATCGGCAAGACGCCGGCGCTGCTCAATTCCGGGCGCCAGGGCGAGGATTTCTATCGCAACATGTGGCAGTCGCTGCTCCAGATCGGCCAGTGGCAGGGCGAAATCTGGAACCGGCGCAAGGATGGCGGGATCTACCCGGAGTGGTTGTCGATCGCGGCGGTGCCCGACGAGCCGGGCGAGTCCGGGCATTTCATCGGCGTTTTCACCGACATTTCGGAACGCAAGCAGAGCGAAGCGCGGATTCACCATCTGGCGCACCACGACGCGCTGACCGGCCTGCCCAACCGGCTGCTGCTGGAAGACCGGATCGAGCAGGGAATGCTCAAGTCGAAGCGCATGCACCGGCAGATGGGGATCATCTTCATCGACCTCGACCGCTTCAAGAACATCAACGACACGCTAGGTCACGCGGTCGGCGACGAGCTGCTGATCCAGGCGGCGCAGCGCGGGTTGCACGTCCTGCGCGAAACCGACACGCTGTGCCGGCAGGGGGGCGACGAGTTCGTCGTTGTCCTGCCCGAACTGGACAATGGTCAGGACGCAGCGCATGTTTGCAGCAAGCTCCTCAGCGCCTTCTGCCAGCCCTACCTGCTGGCCGGGCACGAACTGACGGTAAGCGGCAGCGCTGGCATCGCCCTTTACCCGGAAGACGGCGAGACCGTCTCCGAACTGCTGCGCAAGGCCGATGCGGCGATGTACCGGGCCAAGGAGGAAGGGCGCAACACCTTCTGCTTCTTCTCGGCAGAAATCAGTACCGCGACGCTGGGCGACCTGCTGCTCGAGAACGACCTGTTCGGCGCCCTCGATCGCCAGGAACTGCTGATGTACTACCAGCCCAAGGTCGATGCCGGCAGCGGCGAGATCGTCGGCGCCGAAGCACTGATTCGCTGGCAGCACCACGAGCGCGGCCTGGTGCCACCGGAGCAGTTCATCCGTCTGGCCGAGGAAAACGGCCTGATCAACGCGATCGGCGAGTGGGCGATCCGCAATGTCTGCGCCCAGCAGCGTGCCTGGCTCGACGCCGGCCTGCTGGTGGTGCCGGTGGCAGTCAACATTTCCGCGCTGCAGTTCGCGCAGCAGGATCTGCCCAACATGCTGGCGCACGTCCTCGCCGATTATGGCCTGCCGCCGCAGCTGATCGAGCTTGAACTGACCGAGTCCCTGCTCATGCGCAATTCGGCGCGCGCTGCGCTGGTGCTTGAAACCCTGCGCCGGATGCACGTCCAGGTCGCCCTCGACGATTTCGGCACCGGCTATTCCTCGCTCAGCTACCTGCGCCAGTTTCCCCTGCATGCGCTGAAGATCGACCGCAGTTTCGTCAGCCAGATCGACGAAAACGGCGAGCCGGTCCGCCTCGCCTCAGCCATCATCGCCATGGCGCACGAACTTGATCTGGTGGTGATCGCCGAAGGCGTCGAGAACGAAGTGCAGGCGAACTATCTGGTGGCGCATGGCTGCGACCATTTTCAGGGCTATCTCTACGGCCGGCCACAGGCCGTCGAGGAATTCGGCAAGCTACTGGCCAACCGCCAGCTTGGCAGCGCCGCCTGAGCTGGCACGGCGACTGAGGGCCAGCGAACCGTCCAGTTGGCGGGCGCGCAACTGGCCGCAACCACCATCGACTTCCTGGCCGGCCGACTGGCGGACCGTCGTGCGGATGCCGTGGGCGTGCAGGTAATGCGCCAGTTCGGTGACGCGTTCGATGGAAGGTCGCTGGAAGTCGAGGGCGGCCGTCGTGTTGTACGGGATCAGGTTGATCAGCGCGTACTTGCCGCGCAGCAGGCGGATCACGCCGTCCATTTCGGCAAGGCTGTCGTTGACCCCGGCGAGCAGCGTCCATTGAAACTGGATCGGGTAGCCGGTCAGGCGGGCGTAGTCCTCGGCCAGCGCCACCAGCAGTTCCGGTGCCATCTGCGGCGCCCGCGGCAGCAGGCGGGCACGCAGCGCGGCGTCGCTGGTGTGCAGCGACAAGGCCAGCGCCGGGCGTACCTTTTGTTGCGGCAGGCGTTCGAAGACGCGCGGATCGCCGACCGTCGAAAAGACCAGGTTCTTGTGCCCGAAGCCGCCGGCGGTACCGAGCAGGTCGATCGCCTCGAGCACGTTGTCGAGGTTGTGCGCCGGTTCGCCCATGCCCATGAAGACGACGCGGCGCAAGGTCTGGCGGTGGCGGGCGAGGACCACCTGGGCCAGCATCTCGGCGCTGCTCACCTGGCGCAGCAGGCCGCTGCGGCCGGTCATGCAGAAGGTGCAACCGACAGCGCAGCCGATCTGGGTCGAGATGCAGACGCCGTCGCGCGGCAGCAGCACACTTTCGACGGTCTGACCGTCGCTCAGTTCAACCAGCAGGCGGCTGCCGTCGCTGGCCGGATGTTCGGAAACGACGCGGGCGAGCCCGGCCAACTGTTCGCCTAGTTCGGGCAGGGCCTGGCGCAATGCCAGCGGCAGGTAATTTTCCGCCGCCTGGCGGCGGCTGCCGGCGTCCAGCGCCATGCCCTGCAGCCAGGCGCGCAGCAGGCGGGCTTCGTGAGCCGGTTTGGCGCCCAGCGCGCGCAAGCGCGCGCGGAAATCGTCCAGGTGCACTGCGCGGGCTGTCAGGCGCCGGCTTCGGCGGTCGCTTCGCTGGCGAGCGCCGGTTTGCGCCGGGCGCGTTCGGCGGCGCGGGCGTCCATCCAGTTCTTCCAGGCGATCAGGCAGCCGAGCAGGATGAAGGCGCCGGGCGGCAGCAGACCGAGCAGGAAGCCGGGATAAGTCTCGGGCAGGATGCGGATCGGGCTCAGCGCCGGGAAGACCATGTCGATGCCGCCGAACAGCATGCCGTTGCCGAGCAGCTCGCGCAGGCCGCCGAGCAGGGCGAGTACCCAGAGCAGGCCAAACCCCATGAAGATGCCGTCGATCGTCGAATCGAGCGGTGGATTCTTGGCGGCGAAGGCCTCGACGCGGGCGAGCACGATGCAGTTGGTGACGATCAGCGGAATGAAGATGCCGAGCACCACGTAGAGTTCGTGCAACTGGGCGTTGAACAGCAGGTCGACGACAGTGACCAGCGCGGCGACGATGAGGATGAAGACCGGGATGCGGATCTCATGCGGAATCAGGTTGCGCAGCGCGGCGATCGCCAGATTCGACATGGCCATCACCAGGATCGTCGCCAACGCCAGCATCACCCCATTGACGATGTTGGTACTGACCGCCAGCAGCGGGCAGAGGCCGAGTAGCTGGGCGAGTGCGGTGTTTTGTTTCCACAGGCCGTTGTAAGCGATTTTCGAGAACTGGTCGCGCGTCATGGTTGCTTCCCCTCCGAAAACAGCCGGTCGCGTTCGCCGTCCACCCAGCGCACGGCGCGCTGCACCGCCTTGGCGACAGCACGCGGGCTGACCGTGGCGCCGGCATGGTAGTCGAGACGGCCGCCGTCCTTGCGCACGCTCCAGGCCTTGTCGCCAGCGCTGGCGAGCGAAAGACCGACGAACTGGTCAATCCAGGGCGCCGCCTTGTTCTTGTCCTTGCGCGGGTCGATGTAATCGCCCAGGCCCGGCGTTTCCTTGTGCTGGGTGACGCGCACCCCGGCCACCCGGCCGTCGGCGCGAACCGCGATCAGCAGGCGGATGCGGCCGGCATAGCCGTCCGGTGCCGCGGCTTCGAAAATCAGTGCGGCGGGCTGACCCGCCTTGCGCGCCCGGTACAGCGTGCTGGCTTCCTTCAAGCCCAGTTCCGGGATGGGTGGCAAGAGCAGGCTATCCTCGAGTAACTGGTTGTCGTAATCGGCAGCCGGCAGCACCTCGTTGAGCAGCTTCATCTTCTCGGCCAGCGCCGAGGCTTCGATCGACGGTTTGGTCCACTGGTAGGCGGCGGAGAGCAGGCCGGTGAACACGATGACGAAGAGGAAGAGGATGGCGGCGGTGCGCAGCGCCATGCCGGAGGCGGTGAATTCGCGCGGCGTGCTGGTCATGGCCGCCCCTCCTTCATGCCGAAGATGCGCGGTTGGGTCAGGCGGTCGATCAGCGGTGCCGAGAGGTTCATCAGCAGCGCTGCGAAGGCGACGCCGTCGGGATAGCCGCCGAAGACGCGGACGATGTAGGCGAGCAGCCCGGCGCCGAAGCCGAAGATCAGCTTGCCGCGCACCGTCGTGCAACCGGACACCGGGTCGGTGATGATGAAGAAGGCGCCGAGCATGGCACCACCCGACAGCAGGTGGAACAGCGGGCTGGCGAAACTCTCCGGCCGGTACAGCCAGAGGCCGCCCGAGATCAGCACCATGGCGGTGAGGAAGGCGAGCGGCGCGTGCCAGGTGATGACCTTGCGCTGCCACAGCCAGAGGCCGCCGAGCAGGTAGGCGCCGGTCACCCATTCCCAGCCGCGGCCGGCGAAGTTGCCGTAAATGTCCTGGTTTTCCAGCAGGTGGGCAACGTTGACCTGGCCTTCACCGAGTTTCAGTGCCGTCTTCATCGCGTCGAGCGGGGTCGCGCCGGACAGGGCGTCGACGCGCGGCGCGAAGCCGAAGATGATGTTGAGCTGGTCGAGCAGCGGCAGCTTGAGGCCGATGCTCGGCCACTGCGACATCAGTGCCGGGAAGGAGACGATGCAGACGGCGAAGGCGACCATCGCCGGATTGAACGGGTTCTGCCCGAGACCGCCGTACAGGTGCTTGGCGACGACGATGGCGAACAGGGTGCCGGTGGCGACCAGCCACCACGGCGCCAGCGGCGGGAAGGTGAGGGCGATCAGCCAAGCGGTGACGACCGCCGAACCGTCGGACAGGAAGAGCGCCAGCGGCTTGTCGCGCAGGCGAAGGATGGCGGCTTCGGCGAGCAGGGCGGTGAGCGAGGCGATCGCCAGCTGGACCAGGATCGCCGGGCCGACCAGCCAGGCATAGACGGCGATGCCGGGGACCAGCGCGAGGCAGACCTGAGTCATCACCTGGCTGACGCTGGCGTCCTTGAGCAGGAAAGGGGCGGGGGCGAACATCATTCGGTCCTGGGGTCGGTGCTGGCGGCGGGGGCTTCGGTAACGCCGGCGGCGGCGCGGCGGGCTTCGATGGCGGCCATTTCCGCTGCCTGTTGCGGGGTCAGTTCGTCGGTATTCTTCGCCTGCACGGCTTCCCGCTGCGCCTTGGCGCGCGCCATCGCGGCGGCGATGGCGGCCTTCTTGGCCGCGGCGGCGGGGTCGTCGGCAGCGGCCGGCGCCGCTTCGGCGGCGACCGTGCCGCCAGCCGCCGCAGCGGCTTCCGCCGCTTTCTTGGCGGCCTGGGCGGCGGCGGCCTTGGCCAGCTTTTCCGCCTTGTCGGCCTTTTCGCGTTCTTCGCGGAACTGCTTGAATTCGAAACGTTGTTTGGCTTCGTCGGCCGCCTTCTTTTCCCGTTCGCGGGCCCAGATCTCGCTCTTCGCGAAGCGGAAGTACTGGACCAGCGGAATGCGCGACGGACAGACGAAGGAGCAGCAGCCGCATTCGATGCAGTCGAAGATGTGGTACTGCTGGGTCTTGCCGAAATCCTTGGCGCGCGAGTGCCAGTACAGTTCGAACGGCTGCAGTTCGTGCGGGCAGGCGCGGGCGCAGGCGCCGCAACGGATGCACGGCATTTCCGGCGCCTTGGGCGGGAACAGGCGCGCCGAGTGGGCGATCAGGCAGTTGCTGGTCTTGACGATCGGCGCCGTTTCGTCGGGGACCAGGAAGCCCATCATCGGGCCGCCCATGATGATGCCGTCGGTGTCCGGGTTGGGGCCGGCCAGGCGCAACAGTTCGTCCATCGGCGTACCGATCAGCGCTTCGACGTTGTGCGCCTGGCGGACGTTGCCGGTCAGCGTGACGACGCGCGAGATCAGCGGTTCGCCGTGGCCGATGGCGCGCCAGGCGGCGTAGGCAGTGCCGACGTTGAACACCTGGACGCCCATGTCGGCGGTCGAGCGCATGGCGCCGGGGACTTCCTTGCCGGTCAGGACGCGGATCAACTGCTTGGCGCCACCGGCCGGATAGAGCGCCGGCACCGGGACGACGTCAAACGGCTCGGCGAGCGCCGTCACCGCCGCGCGCAGGGCAGCGATCGCTTCCGGCTTGTTGTCCTCGACGCCGATGATCACCTGCTGCGGCTTGAGCATGTCGCGGAAGATCGCGGTGCCGCGGACGATTTCCTCGGCACGCTCGCGCATCAGGCGGTCGTCGCAGGTGATGTAGGGTTCGCATTCGGCGGCGTTGATGATCAGTTCCGCCATCGCCACCTTGGGGTTGGCGGTCAGCTTGCCGTGCGTCGGGAAGCCGGCGCCGCCGAGTCCGACGATGCCGTAACGCTGCAGGTAATTGCAGATGTCGGCCGGCGTCATTGCCGCATAGTCGGACGGGCCGTGCGCGATCCATTCGTCCTGCCCGTCCGGTTCGATGAGCACGCATAGCGAACCCAGTCCGGAGGGATGGGGGCGGGTGTGCATGGCAATTTCGGTGACCGTTCCCGAGGTCGGCGCGTGGACGGCGGCGGACAGCCAGCCGTCGGCCTCGCCGATCATCTCGCCCTTGCGTACCCGTTGTCCGACTTCGACCACCGGCCGCGGCGTGCCGCCGATGCTCTGATGCAGCGGCACGATCAAGCGCGAAGGCAGCGGCGCGGCGACGATCGGCGACTGGTTGGAGAGGTCCTTGTTACTGGCCGGCTTGACGCCGCCGTGGAATCGGAACAGCTTGCTCAGCATCAGGCAGCCTCCTCGGAGCTCGTGACTGCCTGGGGCGCGGGACGGATGGCGAGCACCGGGTATTTCCATTTCCAGTTTTCCAGCGTTTCCGGCACCACTTCCATGTGGATGCATTCAACCGGGCAGGGCGGCAGACAGAGTTCGCAACCGGTGCATTGCTGGGTGAGGATGGTGTGCAGTTGCTTGGCGGCGCCGACGATGGCATCGACCGGGCAGGCCTGGATGCACAGGGTGCAGCCGATGCAGGTGTTCTCATCGATGCGGGCGATCTGCTTCGGCTTCTCTTCGGCCTCCAGCGGCTTGACTTCGCGGCCGAGCAAGTCGGCCAGGCGCTGCACGCCTTCCATGCCGCCCGGCGGGCACAGGTTGATGTCGGCCTCGCCCTTGGCGATGGCTTCGGCGTAGGGCTTGCAGCCGGGGAAACCGCATTGGCCGCACTGCGTCTGCGGCAGGATGGCGTCGATCTTTTCGACCAGCGGGTCGCCTTCGACCTTGAACTTGATCGAGGCGAAACCGAGGGCGGCGCCGAGCAGCAGGGCGCCGAGGGCCATGACGGCGATGGCGAGCAGGATGTCCATTATTGGTACTTGTCCAGACCGGCGAAGCCCATGAAGGCCAGCGCCATCAGGCCGGCGGTGACGAGGGCGATGGCCGAGCCGCGGAAGTGGGTCGGCACGTCGGCGCCCTCGATGCGTTCGCGGATGCCGGCGAAGAGGATCAGCACCCCGGAGAAGCCGAGCGCGCTGCCGGCGCCGAAGAGCAGGGATTCAACGAAGTCGTAGCCGTTGGCGACGTTGAGCAGCGGCACGCCGAGCACCGCGCAGTTGGTCGTGATCAGCGGCAGGTAGATGCCCAGCGTCTGTTGCAGCGTCGGCGAGGTCTTGGCGATGACCATTTCGGTCAACTGGACGATGGCGGCGATGGTGACGATGAAGGACAGGGTGCGCAGGTATTCCAGCCCGAACGGCATGAGCAGGAAATGGTCGATGATGTAGCTCGAACCGGTCGCCAGGGTCAGCACGAAGGTGGTCGCAGCGCCCATCCCGTAGGCCGTTTCCAGTTTCTTGGAAACGCCCATGAACGGGCACAGGCCAAGGATCTTGACGAGCACGACGTTGTTGACCAGCACCGCGCCGACGAGAAGGAAGATGTAGTGGCTCATGAAAGGGGGAGGGAGCGAAGGCGGCTATTATCGGAGTTTGCCGGGGCGCGAACAACCGCGCGCCGGACAGGGATATTCATGTCGTGACGGGTTTTTTCTCGGCCAGTGCGCGGGCGACGGCTTGGCCCATTTCGGCCACCAGTTCCGGTCCACGATAGATGAAACCGCTATACACCTGGACCAGGCTCGCTCCGGCACGGATTTTTTCGGCGGCATCCTCCCCCTTGAGAATGCCGCCGACGCCGATGATCGGCACTTCGCCGGCCAGCGCCGTCGCGAGCTTGTGTTGTACGTCGGTCGATTTGCGGAATACCGGCGCCCCGGACAGGCCGCCGCCTTCGTTGCCGTTCGGCAGGTGATCGACGCCCTCGCGCGAGAGCGTGGTGTTGGTCGCGATGACACCGTCGAAACGGTGCCGGCGCAGCGCGTCGGCGATCGTCGCGATCTGCGCGTCGTCGAGGTCGGGCGCGATCTTCAGCGCCATCGGCACATAGCGGCCGTGCTGCTCGGCGAGCGCCTGCTGGCGTGCCTTCAGTCGCGACAGCAGGTCGTCGAGCGCCTCGTCCTTCTGCAGTTCACGCAGGTTGCGGGTGTTCGGCGACGAGATGTTGACGGCGACATAGCTTGCATCGCCATAGACCTTGTCGAGGCAGATCAGGTAATCGTCAGCCGCCTTCTCGATCGGTGTCGTCGCGTTCTTGCCGATGTTGATGCCGAGGATGCCGCCATGCTTCGGGAATTTGGCGAAGCGGACGTTGGCGAGCAGCGCGTCGACGCCGGCGTTGTTGAAGCCCATCCGGTTGACGATGGCCTGCGCCTGCGGAATGCGGAACAGCCGCGGTTTCGGGTTGCCGTCCTGGGGGCGCGGGGTGATCGTGCCGATCTCGATGAAGCCGAAACCGAGCCCGGCCAGCGCATCGATATGGGCGCCGTTCTTGTCCAGTCCGGCGGCGAGGCCTACCGGGTTGGGGAAGCGCAGGCCCATCACCTCGACCGGGCAGGCAGGCGCCGGCTTCGCCAGCAGGCCGAGCAGGCCGGCGGACTCCAGAAAGGACATGCCGGCGAGGCCGATGCCGTGCGCCGTTTCGGCGTCCAGCGCGAAAAAGAACTTGCGGATGAGCGGATAGAGCATGGTGGCCGGCATTTTAACGCATCTGGCGTAAATCGCAGCCGTTCGCCTCTATCTTTCGTGATATGACTCAGCCCGTCCCCTGGCGCAGCAAGTGCAGCACCGCCATGCCGACAATGAAGGGCAGCCAGGGGTTGCGCCAGCGCAGCGCGGTTGCCGCCGCGGCCAGGCCGGCGGCGAGTTTGGCGTTGATCGGTGCGAACTGGCCGCCGACGACCAGCAGGTCGGGGGCGACGATCGCCGCCAGCGCCGCCGCCGGGGCGTAGCGCAGGGCGCGCTGGACGGTGCCGGGCAGGCTGACGCGGTTGCCGAGGACGATGAAGCTCGCCCGCGGCAGCGTCGTCGCCAGGCCGATGACGATGAAGATCAGCCACAGGTCGGTATCGTTCATCGGCGCTGCCTCCGGTGTTCGAGGTTTTCCGCCAGGAAACCGGCGGCGATGCCGAGGACGATGGCGACGACGGCGCCCAGCTTCAGCGGCATGTCGCGCAGCAGCGTTGCCGCGCCACCGCCCACGAGCGCCGCGACCAGCATCGGGCGGACGCGCGACATCGGCACCAGCAGCACGATCAGGGCGATCGTCGCCATGAATTCCAGCGACCAGCTTTGCGGCACCACCGCCGCGGCGTGGATGCCGAGCAGCGTGAAGGTCTGCCAGAGCAGCCACGACCACAGCGATGGCGCCAGGTAGTAACCGAGTCGCCAGCGCGCGTCGTCGGCTTTCTGCAAACCGTCGACGCAGGCGGCGAAGACGCCGTCGGTAAGCAGGTGACCGGACAGCCAGCGGGCGCCCGGACCGACGCCATGGAAGGCTGGGGCGAGGGCGGCGCTGAAGATGAGGAAGCGCAGGTTGAGGGCCAGCGCGGTGAAGAAAATCAGCCACAGCGGCGCTCCGGCGACGATCAGCGGCAGGGTGCCGAGCTGGGCGGTGCCGGCGAAGACGATCAGGTTCATGCCCATCGCCTCGACCGGCGAGAAACCGGCGCTGCGCATCGCCATGCCCATGACCAGCGCCCACGGCATCAGGCCGACCGAGAACGGCAGGAAAACCGCGAAACCGGCGCGAGCGCCAGCGAGGAAGGGAGATGTCGTGGTTCCAGACATGGGTCCGAAGATACAACAGCCGGCAAACAATTTGTAACAGCGCGGATTCCGCCGCCCCGGCTAAACTGTCGGCCATGCAAGCCCTGACCCGAATCTTCCCGGTTTTACTCGTTTTGACCGCCCAGGCGGCGGTCGCGGTCGACCTGGCCGATCCGCTGGCCACCGAGGCACTGCTGCCCCTGCGTCAGGCGCCGGCGCTGGCCGCCCGCGTTGGCGCCGCGCCCTGCGCCGACGCCCTGCCGGAGACGCCGCTGACGGCGCAGGAGGCGGTCGATCTCGCCCTCTGTCGCCATCCGCAGACGCGCGAACTGTGGGCCAACGCGCGGGCGCAGGCGGCGCAGCTCGGAGTCGCCCGGGCCGCCTGGCTGCCGACGCTCGACGCCCGCGCTTCGACCGCGCGCAACTTCAACGAGGACAGTCGGACCAACTCAAGTAGCGCGGCGCTCGATTTTTCCTGGCTGTTGTTCGACGCCGGCCGGCGCAGCGCCGCCGAAGACAATGCCCGGCAGTTGCTGGAAGTCGCGTTGGCGACCCGCGATGCCAGCGTGCAGACCTTGTTCCTCGCCGCCCTGCAGGGTTATTACGGCGCCCAGGCGGCGCAGGCCGCGGTGCAGGCGACGGTGGATAGCGAAACCGCCGCCCGCGCCAGCCTGGAGGCCGCCGAACTGCGCTACAAGGTCGGCGTCGCCACGCCGGCCGACCGCCTGCAGGCGCAGACCGCGCTGGCGCAGGCGCGGCTGGCCCGGCAGCGGGCGGCCGGCGAAGCGCGCAACGCGCTGGGCGGGCTGGCCAACGCGCTGGGCTTCCCGGCGCAGACGCCGCTGCAACTGGCGCCGCCGGCCGAGATCGGCGAAACCGCCACCTTCCGGGATGAAGTCGAGGCGCTGATCGGTCGCGCCGTCGACCGTCGTCCCGACCTCAAGGCGGCCGAAGCGCAGGTGCGCGCCGCCGCCGCCGCGGTCGATGCCGCCCGCGCCCAGGGCCGGCCAACGCTCGGCTTGTCGGCTGGGCCGGACTGGCAGCGCCTGGCGGGAACGACGACGCACGGCGGCAGCATCGGCCTGACCCTGAACGTGCCGCTGTTTTCCGGTTTCGACACCACCTACCGCGTGCGCGCCGCCGAGGCGCAGCAGGAAGCACGTGTCGCCCAGCGCGACCGCCTGCGCAACCAGGTCTCGCTCGACGTCTGGCAGGCCTACCAGAACCTGGCGACGGCGACCGAGACATTGCAGACGACGCGCGACCTGCTGGCCAGCGCCGAACAGGCCGACCGCGTCGCGCGCGGCCGCTACCGCGCCGGCGTCGGCAACCTGCTCGACCTGCTCAACGCCCAGAGCGCGCTGGCCGACGCCCGGGTCCAGCGCATCCGCGCCGAACTCGACTGGAACATTTACCGCGCCACCCTGGCCCAGGCCATGGGGGCGCTCGATGAAACGCTGCTGCGGGCGGCGGAGGAAAAACGATGAACAGGAAGACAGGCCGGCTGCTGTTCGGCGCGCTGCTGATCGCCGCGCTCGGCGGCGGTGCTTACTGGTATTTCGCCGGCGGCGCCGGCCAGACGCCGGAGCAGCGTTACCGGACGGCTGAGATCGCGCGCGGCGACGTCGTCCAGACGGTGTCGGCCAACGGCACGCTGAACCCGGTGGTGCTGATCAGCGTCGGTACCCAGGTTTCGGGAACGGTGAAGAAGCTCTACGTCGATTTCAACGACAAGGTCACCGCCGGCCAGCCGCTGCTCGAACTCGACGACGCGCTGGTCTCGGCGAGCGAGCGGCAGAGCGCGGCCAGCGTCAGCAGCGCGCAGGCGACATTGGAACTGGCGACGGCCAACGAGGCGCGGATGAAGGCGCTGCTCGCCGAGGAGTACGTCTCGAAGCAGGAATACGATCAGGCGGCGCAGGCGCTCAAGGCGGCGCGCGCGCAACTGGCGCTGAGCCAGGCGCAGAACGCGCGCGACCGGGCCAACCTGGGGTTCACGACGATCCGCTCACCGGTCGACGGTGTCGTCATCGACCGCGTCGTCGACCTCGGCCAGACGGTGGCGGCCAGCTTCCAGACGCCGACGCTGATCAAGATCGCCAAGGACCTGTCGGAGATGCGCATCGATACCAGCTTCGCCGAAGCCGACATCGGCGCCATCCGCGAGGGGCAGAAGGCGCGCTTCACGGTCGATGCTTTCCCCGACCGCAAGTTCGAGGGCGTCGTCCAGCAGATCCGCCTTAACCCGACGACGCAGCAGAACGTCGTCACCTACAACGTGCGCATTTCCGTCGCCAACCCCGACCAGATCCTGTTGCCGGGGATGACCGCCTACGTGACGATCGGCGTTCAGCAGCGCAAGGATGCCCTGCTGGTGCCCAACGCGGCACTGCGCTTCAAGCCGGCGGAGGCCGCTCCCGCCAAGGCGCAAGGCGGCCGGCCACCGGCCGGCATGGCGCCGGGCATGGGCGCCGGGGCCGACGGCGGCGGTGCCAAGTCCGGCAACGCCAAGGGCCGCAAGCGCGACGGCCAGCAGGCGACGGTTTACGTGCTGGCCGACGGCAAGCTGCAGCCGGTGGCGCTGCAGCTCGGCATCACCGACAGCCGCAACACCGAGGTGCTCGGCGGCGAACTGGCCGAAGGGGCGCGGGTTGTCGTCGGCGAGAACGGGGGCGGCGGCAAGTCGCCGTCGTCGGTCGGCATGCGGATGTTCTGATGACCGGCGACGTCATCCGGGTGGTCGGCCTGGGCAAGTCCTACCCGACCGCCGCCGGCGAGTTTCCGGCGTTGCGCGGCGTCGACCTGGCGATTACGGCGGGCGAGTACATTGCGATCATGGGCCCGTCCGGTTCCGGTAAATCGACCTTCATGAACCTGCTCGGCTGCCTCGACACGCCGAGCGTCGGCGAGTATTTCCTGGCCGGCGAGAACGTCGCGACGCTGGACAAGGACGCGCTCGCCGTCCTGCGCAACCGGACGCTCGGTTTCGTCTTCCAGGGCTTCAATCTGCTGCCGCGCATGAGCCTGCAGGACAACGTCGCGCTGCCGCTGGTCTATGCCGGCGTCGACAAGGCGACCCGGCGGGCGCGGGCGCGAACCCTGCTCGAACGGGTCGGCCTCGGCAAGTACGCCGAGTCGCTGCCCAACCGGATTTCCGGCGGTCAGCAGCAGCGGGTGGCGATCGCCCGGGCGCTGGTCAACGCGCCGCGTCTGATCCTCGCCGACGAGCCGACCGGCAACCTCGACAGCCATACCAGCGAGGAAATCATGCGCCTGTTCGGCGAACTCAACGGCGACGGCATCACCATCGTCCTGGTCACCCACGAACCCGACATTGCGGCGCACGCCAAACGCCAGGTGCGTTTCCTCGACGGCCGCATCGTCAGCGACCACCTCACCGGAGCCGCCGCATGATTCATCCGATGCTCGGCGAAGCCTGGCTGGCAATGGGCGCCAACCGCCTGCGCACGGCGCTGACCATGCTCGGCATGGTGATCGGCGTCGGCGCCGTGGTGATCATGCTGGCCATCGGCCAGGGCGCGCAGTACGCGGTGCAGCAGACGATCAGCACGATGGGCGCCAACCTGTTCATCGTCCTTTCCGGTTCCTTCACCGCCTCCGGCGTGCGCAGCGGCAGCGGCGGCGGGCCGACGCTGACCGTCGCCGACGCCGAGGCGATCGCCGAACTCGACGGCGTCGTCAACGTCGCGCCGACCCACCAGGGAACGCGGCAACTGGTCTACGGCGCGCAGAACTGGAGCAGCCAGGTGATCGGCACGACGCCCGCCTACCTCGACGCGCGCGCCTGGAGCATCGTTAACGGCGGCGCCTTCGGCGCTTCCGACGTGCGCTCGGCGACGCGGGTGGCGGTGATCGGCAGGACCGTCGCCGAAAGCCTGTTCGGCGACGAGGACCCGGTCGGCAAGACGCTGCGCATCCAGCAGAGCCCCTTCGTCGTCGTCGGCGTGCTCGGCGCCAAGGGCCAGAACCTCGACGGCCGCGACCAGGACGACAGCGTGATCATTCCGCTCAGCACCGCCCAGCGCAAGGTCTTCGGCACGCCCTTCCTGGGTTCGGTGCGGATGATCATGGTGCAGGCCGATTCGGCCGACAACATGGAACGGGTGATGGACGCGACGACCGCGCTGCTGCGCCAGCGTCACCGTCTGCGCGAGGAAATGCCCGACGACTTCTACATGCGCAACTTGTCGGCGGCCGCCGAATCGGAAGCGGCGACGACGCGGACGATGTCGGTCCTGCTCGGCGCGATCGCCTCGATCTCGCTGCTCGTCGGCGGCATCGGCATCATGAACATCATGCTTGTCTCGGTCACCGAGCGGACGCGCGAGATCGGCATCCGGATGGCGATCGGCGCCCGGCGCAAGGACATCCTCAGCCAGTTCCTGCTCGAATCGGTGATGATTTCCTTTGCCGGCTGCCTGCTCGGTCTGCTGCTCGGCATCGGCATCGCGCTGGCGATCAATGCCTTCACCGGCATGGTCGTCGTCATTTCCGGCAGCGCCGCCCTGCTGGCCTTTGCCGTAGCAGCCGGGGTCGGCATCTTCTTCGGCTGGTACCCGGCGCGCAAGGCGGCAAGGCTCGACCCGATCGAAGCCTTGCGCTACCAGTGATCAGCGCAGGCGCGGCCGGTTGGCGAGTTCGTCCGGGTTGTCGTCGGCCGTCGCCGGGAAGTGCTCGGCGAGCAGGGCGCCGATTCGTCCGATGGCGCTGACCGTGCCTTCGCGGTAGCGACCGGCGGCGAATTCACGTTCGACCGCGTGGCAGATTTCGTCCCACACGGCTTGCGGCACCTGTGCCGAGATGCCGTGGTCGGCCAGGATTTCCAGCTGGTGGTCGAGCAACTGGATGTAGAGCAGGATGCCGGTTGCCTCGCGTGTCCGGTCTATGCCGTATTCCCGGAACAGTTCGCCGGCCCGCTGACGGCAGTCGGTTTCATGCCACAGTGCGGCATAGGGCAGGGCGCCTTCGATGACCACGCAGATTTCGCCGCGATGGCTCTTTTCCGAAGCGGCGATGGCGGCTTCGACGGCATCAAGGTCGGCTTTGCCGAAATGACGACGGACCAGCCAGCCGGGCGCGGTCAGGTGTTTGAGTTTGCGCAGCAGTCCCATCTCACCATCTCCCCGAGGCGCCGCCGCCACCAAAGCCGCCACCGCCGCCGGAAAATCCGCCACCACCGCCACGACTGCCGCCGCCACCGCTATGCCAGCCGCCGTTGCCGGCGCGCAAGAAGGAAGCAAGGAAGGTGATCACTGCAGCGATCACGGCGGCGCCCAGCGAACCGAAACTGAACCAGGCCAGGGCGCCGGCCACCAGCGAGATGCCGAGGGCGCCGAGCAGACCGAACATGGCGCGGGCCAGGCTGGCAACGAAGATGGCGAAGAAGATCAGGCTGTTGGTGTCGAAGCCGCTGTCCTGGGGCTTTTTCTCCTTCGGCGGCGGCAGGCTTTCGCCATCGATGACGCGGACCAGCGTGTCGACCGCTGCGCCGAGGCCGCCGGCAAAATCGCCGTCACGGAAACGCGGCGCCATCTGCTCGTCGACGATGCGCTTGGCAATCGCGTCGGGAATCGCGCCTTCCAGGCCGTAGCCGACTTCGATGCGCATGCGCCGGTCGTCCTTGGCGACGATGACGATGACGCCGTCGTCCACGCCTTTGCGCCCGATTTTCCAGCCTTCCGCCAGTCGGATGCCGAACTGTTCGATGCTTTCCGGCGCCGTGCTCGGCAGCAGCAGGATGGCGATCTGCGCACCTTTTTCCTGTTCCAGCCGGGTCAGCCGCTCGACCAGACCGGCCCGGTCGTTGGCCGACAAGCTGCCGGTCAGGTCGACGACGCGCTCGTTCAGCGCCGGCAGGGCAATCGGGTCGGCGCTCCAGCCGGCCACCGGCAGGAGGGCGAGCAGGCAGACCAGCAGCCAGCGCAGCATCGCTTACTTGCTGTCGAACTTGACGGCCGGCGCGTCGGCGATCGCCTTTTCGTTGTCGACGCTGAAGTTGGCCTTCGGCTTCCAGCCCATGGCCATCGCCGTCAGGTTGTTCGGGAAGGTGCGCACCGAGATGTTGTAGACGCGCACCGCGTCGATGTAGCGGTTGCGGGCGACGGTGACGCGGTTCTCGGTACCTTCGAGCTGCGCCTGCAGGTCGCGGAAATTGGCGTCGGCCTTCAGTTGCGGGTAGTTTTCGGCGACCACCAGCAGGCGGGCCAGGGCGCTGCTCATCTCGGCCTGCACCTGCTGGAACTTGGCGAAGGCGGCTTCGTCGTTGATCAGTTCCGGCGTCGCCTTGATCCCGCCGACAGCGGCGCGGGCCTCGGTGACGCGGGTCAGCACTTCCTTCTCGTGGGCGGCGTAGCCCTGGACGGTGGCGACCAGGTTGGGCACCAGGTCGGCGCGCCGCTTGTACTGGTTGAGGACTTCCGACCAGGCGGCATTGACGCCTTCGTCGTTGATCTGGATCTGGTTGTAGCCGCAACCGGAGAGCAGGGCGGTGATGAGGGCGAGCAGGGCAAGGATGCGCAGGCGCATGGGAGGACTCCTGGGGGCTTCAGTGAAAGTTTGGGGCGGCGTTCACGCGTCGCCGACCTGGGCGCTGGCCCAGCTCAGCGCCTCGCGGTAGCAGGCGACCAGCCGGGCCGGCCGGATCTGCAGGGCGCCGGCGAGGATCACTGCCTGGTCGAGCCGGCAGCGTTCGAGCATGATCGCCAGTTGCAGCGGCGGCGCGTGCGGCCCCTCGTTGCGCAGCAAGGCGGCGGCGACCGCTTCCGGTAACTGGATGCGGGCGAGGATCTCGGCCAGCGGCCGTTCGAGCAGGCAGTCAATGAGCGACAGCAGGCCGACCAGGAAGGCTTCGTCGGCGGCCTCTCCGCTGTCGCGGGCGAGGCCGGACAGCAGGGCGGCGCGGCCCATGGCCAGCATCAGCAGGGTGCCGTCGCGGCCGTTGTCGCCGTCCATCCGGAACATCGCCAGCGACAGCCAGCGGTACAGCGCGTCGCGGCCGAGCAGGGTGATTGCCTCCTCGATTCCCGCCACCTTGCGCGGCAGGCCGTAGAGCGGCGAGTTGGCCATCTCCAGCAGCTTGACGACCACCGCCGGGTCGCGCATGGCCGTGGCGGCGATCGCCTTCAGCGGTGCCTCGGCGCGGATCTGGTTGAGCATGTCGATGACCACCAGCCGGCTTTCGCTGATCCGCTCGGCGCTCGCCGCCTGATCGCGGCTGGCGGCGAAAGCGCCGCTGCAGTAGGTGATGCCGAGGCGCTGGCAGAGCCGGAATTCGTCCCAGGATTCGATGCCGTCGGCGAGCAGTTTTACGCCGGGGCGCCGCCGGGCGAGCGCCTGCAGCCGTTGTTCGAGCGCGGCCAGCGGGACGTCGCGGAATTCGACGAGGAACAGGTCAACCGGCAGTTCGGCCTGGGCGTCCAGCTGCCAGGGCAGGTAGGCGGCGACCCGGGCGTCGGCGACGTGGATGGCATCGATCAAAGCGCGCGGGTCGGCGCAGGCGGCAAGGTCGGTGATCAGCAGGTGGCTGTGCGCGGCGAGCAGTGGCGTGAAGTCGGCGTCGGCCCACTGGGCGGCGCTCAGCGGGATCAGCAGCGGGCGCTGCTCGGCGGCCGGGCGGACGTTTTCGTGCGCCAGGCCGGCGCTCAACTGGGCGCCGCTGATCGCCGCATCGCCGTCGAGGGCGCGCGGCAGCAGCCGGTAGCCGGCGATCCGGCGGTCGGCGCCGATCAGTTCCTGCCAGGCGAAGAGGAGGCGTGGCGCTGCCGCTGCCGGAGGCGTTGCCTCGACCTTGGGGGCGCTGGCTTTTGCGGCGGGCGTGCTGCCCAGACGAGCGAAGAGTTTCTTGAACAAGGGAGTGAGCAAGGCGGGTTGATCTGCCTGGCATCATAGGCCAGAGCGCAGCTTTCGGGAATGCCGGCAGCCTTGCCTTTATTCCGGCAGGCGCGCCCAGTTGCCGTCGCGGTAGCCCTCGATCGGCTGGAAGCGCGTCTTGTAGGCCATCTTGCGGCTTTCCGCGATCCAGTAGCCGAGATACAGGTAGGGCAGGCCGAGCGCCTGGGTCTGCCTGGCCTGCCAGAGGATGTTGAAGGTGCCGTAGCTGGCGCCGGGGATGTCGGGGTCGAAGAAGGTGTAGACCGACGACAGGCCGTCGTCGAGGACGTCGATGACGCTGACCATGCGGACCTTGCCGTTGTCCGAGAATTCGATCAGGCGGCTGTCGACGTGGCTTTGCAGCAGGAACTGGGCGTACTGCTCGCGGCTGTCCTCGTCCATGCCGCCGCCCGGGTGGCGGCTGTCCTGGTAGCGGCAGTAGAGGTCGAAATGCTCGGGCTCGAAACGCAGCGGCAGTTCGCGCACCTGCAGCCCGGCATGCTGCTTCCAGGCGCGGCGCTGGCTGCGCGTCGGGCACAGTTCGGCGACTGGCAGGCGGACCGGGACGCAGGCGCGACAGCAGTCGCAGTGCGGCCGGTAGGTGAACAGGCCGCTGCGCCGGAACCCGGTGCGGATCAGCACGCCGTAGATCTGGCTGTCGATCAGGTGGGCGGGCGTTGCCACCTGCGAGCGCGCCTCGCGCTCCGGCAGGTAGCTGCAGGGATAGCGCGAGGTGGCGTAGAACTGGAGCAGCGAGAAGGGCAGGTCGGCGTCGTCGGGCTGGGACATGGCGGTCATTCCCCGCTTGCCGGATGGTCTGCGCTCCAGCGGCCGGCGGACCCGCTGCCCGTCAGTTCGGCGAGACGGGTCAGGAAGTCGGCGCGCGGGATTTCGCGGGCACCCAGCGAAGCGAGATGGGGCGTGTGCATCTGGCAGTCGATCATACCGAAGTCATGGGCGCGGAGGTGGCGGATCAGGTGGGCAAAGGCAAATTTGGAGGCGTTGTCGCGGCGGGAAAACATCGATTCGCCGTAGAACATGCGGCCGATGGCCAGGCCATAGAGTCCGCCGACCAGCTTGCCGTCTTCCCAGGTTTCGACCGAATGCGCCCAGCCGAGTTCATGCAGATGGACGTAGGCGGCCATCATTTCGGCGTTGATCCAGGTGCCGTCCTGGCCAGGGCGCGGGGTGGCGGCGCAGCCGGCGATGACGCCGCGGAAATCGCCATCGAAACTGACCCGCAGCGGCCCGCCGCGCAGCAGTCGGCGCAGCGAGCGCGACAGGCGGAATTCCTCGGGGAACATGACCATGCGCGGGTCCGGGCTGTACCACAGCGGGTGACCCTCGACCGTGCCCCAGGGAAAGACGCCGCGCCGGTAGGCGTCGAGCAGCCGGGTTGCCGAGAGTCCGCCGCCGACGGCGAGCAGTCCGCCCATCTCGGCGCTGGCCGTGGCGACCGGCGGAAATGGCGTGTGCGGGCCGAGGTAGGGGATCATCCGGGGTCAGGCCGGTGAGGCAGCCGCCTGCTGTTCGAGGCGGCGTTCGCAGGCGGGGTCGTCGCCGCAGGCCTCGTGTTTCTTGAAGGCGATGACGTGGTCGGCGTCGAGACGGATGCCGATCCGTTCGCCGAGCGCGTGGTTGTGATGCGAGGGAACCAGCGACAGCACCTCGCTGCCGCTAGCCAGGCGCAGGGTGTACAGGATTTCGGCGCCGCGGAAAGCCTTGTGCAGGACTTCGGCACGGACCGGGCTGGCGTCGTCGTGGATCACGTCGTCGGGGCGCAGCAGGACGTCGACCCGGCAGCCGTCCTCGCAATGGGCGCAGCTTTCGTGGCATTCGACCGGGGTGTCGGAAAGCAGCGTGCCCAGTTCCATGCGCACGCTGTTGCCGTCGCCGACGACGCCGGGCAGCAGCACGCCCTGGCCGATGAAGTCGGCAACGAAGCGGTTGGCCGGGCGGTGGTAGAGGTTGTACGGCGTATCCCATTGCTGGATGCGGCCGTGGTACATGACGCCGATTTCGTCGGCGATGGCGAAGGCTTCGTTCTGGTCGTGGGTGACCATGATCGCGGTCGAGCCTTCGCGCTTGAGGATTTCCCGCACCTCGAACGAGAGGCGCTCGCGCAGGCCGACGTCGAGGTTGGAGAAGGGTTCGTCGAGCAGGATCAGTTCCGGACGCGGCGCCAGCGCCCGGGCCAGGGCGACGCGTTGTTGCTGGCCGCCGGAGAGCTCGTGTGGATACTTCTCGCCAAGTCCGGCCAGGCCGACGGTGGCGAGCATCTGGCGTACGCGCAGGCTGGCCGCTTCGTCGCGACGCCGATCGAGACCGAAAGCGATGTTTTCGCCGACGCTGAGATGGGGAAACAGCGCGTAATCCTGGAAGACCATGCCGATCCGGCGCTTTTCCGGGGCGATGTGCAGGCCCGGGCGGCTGACGACCTGGCCGTGGATGCGGATTTCGCCGCCGACGATTTCCTCGAAACCGGCGATGCAACGCAGCAGGGTCGTCTTGCCGCAACCCGAGGGGCCGAGCAGGCAGGCGATTCTGCCAGTTTCGAGACGAAAGCCGACGC
The DNA here is from genome assembly GCF_041909095.1 of Azonexus sp. Lineage (GTDB taxonomy): Bacteria > Pseudomonadota > Gammaproteobacteria > Burkholderiales > Rhodocyclaceae > Azonexus. The sequence continues at coordinate 30,003 of NZ_JAYREB010000009.1, forward strand.
CATCGACCACCGGGTGTTTACCGTAGCGCTGAAGAATGTGGGTTAATTCGAGTTGTGCCATGGTGCTCGATTATAATTCGCATTCATGAACTCGCGCTCAAGCTTCCTCGCGCGGCGCTTGTCGCCGCTTCTCGTCGTCGCTCTCGTCATTGCTGCCCTGGCCGCGATGCCGGTGGCCAGCGTCGGCCTCAACCTGTTCGTCGGCGGCACCAGCGCAACCTGGGCCCATCTGACGCAGACGGTGCTGAGCGAGTACATCGCCAATTCGCTGTGGCTGTGCCTTGGCGTTGCGCTCGGGGTCGCCCTGGTTGGCGTGACCACCGCCTGGCTGACCGCGATGCACGATTTTCCCGGGCGCCGCCTCTTCGAATGGGCGCTGGTCCTGCCGCTGGCGGTGCCGGCCTACGTGATGGCCTACGTGTATACCGATTTCCTGCAGTTCGTCGGTCCGCTGCAGACCGCACTGCGCGAGACCTTCGGCTGGGAGCACGGCGACTACTGGTTTCCCGATATCCGCAGCCTGCCCGGCGCGGTGCTGATGTTCGTCAGCGTTCTCTATCCTTATGTTTATCTGCTGGCGCGCAGCGCCTTCCTCGAGCGGGCGAGCGGCATGCTCGAGGCGGCGCGGACTCTGGGCATGGGGCCGTGGCGCGCCTTCTTTTCGGTGTCGCTGCCGCTCGCCCGGCCGGCGGTTGCCGCCGGCATCGCGCTGGCCCTGATGGAAACATTGGCCGACTATGGAACCGTCGCCTATTTCGCGGTGAATACCTTCACGACCGGCATCTATCGCGCCTGGTTCTCGCTCGGCGACCGCGTTGCGGCGGCCCAGCTGGCGGCCATGCTGCTCGGTTTCGTGCTGCTGCTGCTGATGGTCGAGCGGGTGTCGCGCGGGCGTGCCCGCTATCACGATACGACCGGACGCAATCGTCCGCTGGCCGGCAGGCGCCTGAGTGGTGCCCGGGCGTGGCTGGCGTCTAGCCTGTGTCTGCTGCCTTTGCTACTTGGCTTCCTGCTGCCCGCCGGCTTGCTGTTGAAGATGGCGCTGACCGATGGCGATGCGCAGTTCGGCGAACGTTTCCTGGTTCTCTCGCGCAACAGTTTTGTGCTGGCCGGGACGACGGCGCTGATCGCTGTTCTGCTGGCGCTCCTGCTGGCGTACGGGGCACGTCTGGCCAAGGGCGGATTGGCGGCCGGGCTGAATCGACTGGTCGGTCTTGGCTATGCAGTGCCGGGGGCGGTGATCGCCGTTGGTGTGCTGATCCCGGTGACGCGCCTCGATCAATGGCTGGCCGGCCAGTGGGAAAGCTGGTTCGGCAACAACCCGGGTCTGCTGCTGACCGGCGGCATCGCCGCGCTGGTCTACGCCTATCTCGTGCGTTTCCTGGCGGTGGCGCTGCATACCGTGGAGTCCGGGCTGGGCAAGATCACGCCCAGCATGGATGACGCCGCCCGCAGTCTCGGGCTCGGTCAGGGCGCGAGCCTGCGCCGGGTGCATGCGCCGCTCTTGCGCGGCAGCCTGCTGACCGCCGGCTTGCTGGTTTTTGTCGATGTGATGAAGGAGTTGCCGGCAACGTTGGTAATGCGCCCGTTCAATTTCGATACGCTGGCGACGCAGGCCTATACCCTGGCTTCCGACGAGCGGCTGGCGGAAGCGTCAAGCGCGTCGCTGGCCATCGTCGCCGTCGGCATCCTGCCGCTGATCCTGCTCTCGCGCCAGATCGCGGCAAGCCGTCGCCGCTGAAGTTACTTGGGCTCGTCGTCGAGCGAGGCGGGAGGGGTCGGGTCGGTTTTTTCCCAGGCGCCGCCGGAGCGTTCGAAGTCCAGCGCCAGGACGCTGGTGTCCACGCCATAAACGCCCTTCATGTCGACCTGCTCGATGGCATCCTTGGGCTGCGAGGTGATGAACCTGACCATGCTGTCGTGGCGGGATTCCGGCGCGCCTGCTGGCTTCGCTGGCGGAACATCGAATTCCAGCATGGGCATGTCGAGAATCGGCTTGTTGCCCGAGGACAACTCCTTGGCGCGCTCGAAGATGGACGGCGGAATTTCCAGGTCGAAAGGAATCTGGGCGTTGTGGGCAAGCAGCAATGCGGCAATTTCCGTATGGCCGGCACGCATCGCCAGGCGGATGGGGGCGCCGGGGCCGTCGGCAGTTGGTGCGTTGAGATCGGCGCCGCGCCGGATCAATTCACGGACGATCGGTACATTGCCGACGAAGCAGGCGGTACGCAACGGCAGCCCACGGTAGCCGTGGATATCCGGCGTTTCGATGTCGGCATTGTCATCAAGCGCGGAGGCGACCCGGTGCAGACTGTTGGCACGGATCGCCTCGATCAATGAATTAGCTGCACCAAGGCGGTTGGATCCCATGACGCTTTCTCCTGTCCTGGCGGGAGATTCTAGGGGATGGCAGCCGCTTTGGCGAGAGGCAAGAGGGATTCAGGCTTTACTTGAAGCCGACTCGATCAAATATCATCTGCGCCTTGACCTGATACATGGCCAGGCTATTGACCGGCAACTTGTCGGCCTTGAATTTGCCGAGTCTGGCCAGCGCCGGGTTGTCGACCTTGACCGATTCGACGACCGGCCATTCGTTGTTGCCATCGGCAAAGTAGCGCTGTGCTGAATCCGAGGCCAGGTATTCCAGGAACTTGATCGCCGCCGCCTTGTTTGGCGCATGCTTCAGGACGCCGCCACCAGACACGTTGATGTGGGTGCCGGTTGTCGTTTGATTGGGCCAGACGACGCCGACCTGCTCCATGACCTTCTGATCGGCGGCCTTGTCCGAACGCATCAGGCGGGCGACGTAATAGCTGTTGGAAATGGCGACGCCGCATTCGCCGGCGGCGACAGCCTTGATCTGATCGGTGTCGCCACCTTTCGGGCTACGCGCGAAATTGGCGACCATGCCGCGCGCCAGTTCTTCGGCCCTGGCTTCGCCGTCATGCGCGATCACCGAGGCGAGCAGCGACAGGTTGTAGGGATGCGATCCTGAACGCGAGCAGAATTTTCCTTTCAGCTGCGGATTGGCAAGGTCGCTGTAGTTCTGCAAATCGGCCGCGGGGATTTTCGCCTTGTTATAGACGATGACGCGGGCGCGGGTGGAAAAGGCTGCCCACTCGGCAGTACGCAGATGGGCAGGGATGCGTTTCTCGAGGATCGGCGAACTGAGCGGCGCGAACAGGCCCATTTCCCGAGCCTTCGCCAGGCGTGAAGCGTCGACGGTGAGGAGTACGTCGGCCGGGCTGTTGGCGCCTTCGTTGCGGATGCGTTCGAGCAACTCGTCTTCCTTGCCTTCGATCCGGTTGATCTTGATGCCGGTCTGCCTGGTGAAATCGGCGTAAAGCGCTTCGTCGGTCTGGTAGTGACGGGCCGAATACAGATTGAGGACCTTTTCCTGAGCCAGTGCCGGTTGCAGGACTGCGGCAATGGACAGGGCGACGAGCGAGGCTGCTATCTTCATGGGGATCTCCGCGTTGCGTATAAGAATTGTTCTAGTTTATAACAAAATTTGTTAATGGGAACTGTTACTGATTGTGGTCCAAAAAAAACGGCCTGGCGGCCGTTGTCTTGCTCAGCGGGCTTCGATGATTCTTCTGGCCCCGTTGAAACGGGTTTGCCAGTAACTGTTGTTCATGTTTTCGACCCGAACTTCGGAGCCGGCACGCGGCGCGTGCATGAAGTGATTGTCGCCGAGGTAGATGCCGACATGCGAGAAGGTGCGGCGCATGGTGTTGAAGAAGACCAGGTCGCCGGGCTGCAACTGGCTGGCGTCGATCTGTTTGCCAACCTGGCTTTGTTCGCGCGCGGTGCGCGGTAGGTAGGCGCCGATGCTTTCCTTGAACACCATCTGGACGAAGCTGCTGCAATCCAGACCGTTTTCAACGCTGTTGCCGCCCATCTTGTAGCGCACGCCAACCAGCTTGAGGCCTTCCAGGATGACATCCTGCGTGACGTTGGTGTAACGTTCGACGAAGGACATCGGGGCCTCCGGCGAGCGTGGCGTTTCCGCGGCACCAACCGGGAAGGCGCTGGTCAGCAGTAGTGCGGAGGCAGCCAGGAGGGAGAGGATTTTTCGATGCATGGGCGCGTAATCTATTTGAAATCTGCCGGTGTGTAAAGTCCATCGAAGCTGTTGGCGAGTAGAAATGAAACTATGTTCATAATCCGTAATTATGAATACAATCCCAACCCCTAAGCGTGAGGAGGCAGGTCACCGTGGATTCGTTCAAGGCATTGTTGATTGAAGAGAGCGAAGGCAAGGTTGCCCATCGCTTCGTCGATATGACGGTCGCTGACCTCGACGCTGGCGAAGTCCTGATCCGGGTCGCCTATTCGAGCGTCAATTTCAAGGATGCGCTGGCTGCCACTGGCGCCGGCAAGATCATCCGGCGCTTTCCCTGCGTCGGCGGCATTGATCTTTCCGGCACCGTCGTCGCCAGCGACGATGCGCGTTTCAAGCCCGGTGATCCGGTCATTGCGACCAGTTTCGACATTGGCGTTGCGCATCATGGCGGCTACGCCGAAATGGCCAGGGTGCCGGCCGACTGGGTGGTTCCGCTGCCGGCCGGCATGTCGCTTTACGAGGCGATGGTGCTTGGCACGGCAGGTTTCACCGCGGCGCTGGGCGTGGTCCGGATGGAAGAAAACGGACTGACGCCGGCCAAGGGGCCGGTGATCGTCACCGGCGCGACAGGCGGGGTCGGCAGTCTGGCCATCGACATGCTGGCGCAGCGCGGTTATCACGTGGTTGCGCTGACCGGCAAGGAAAGCGAAGCGGATTACCTGCGCAGCCTCGGTGCGGCCGAAGTCATGCTGCGCCAGAGCCTTGATCTGAGCAAGATTCGGCCGCTTGACCGGGCGCGCTGGGCGGGCGCCGTCGATAATCTGGGCGGCGATGTGCTGGCCTGGATCGCCAGCACGATGGAGCAGGGCGGCACCATCGCCAGCATCGGCCTGGCTGCCAGCATGAAGCTGAATACCTCGGTCGCGCCATTCATCCTGCGCGGGGTTTCGCTGCTCGGCATCGATTCCGGCTACATCCGCGAACCTTATCGGCACGGCGTCTGGCAGCGTCTGGCCAGCGATCTGCGGCCGCCGCACCTGCTCGACATGGCGCGGACGATCAGTTTTTCCCAGTTGCCGGAGACTTTCGAGCAATACATCGCCGGCAAGGCCAAGGGGCGGGTCGTCGTCGAACTGGCCGGGGGCTGACATGGCTACCCTGCCGCGCATTCTCATCGTCGATGATTCGAAAGTGGTGCGGACCTCGCTGGCCCAGCACATGCGCGATCATTACGAGGTGCGGGAGGAGGCCGACGGCGAGGCCGCCTGGCAGACGCTGGTCCTCGACCAGTCGATCCGGGCGGTGGTCTCGGATATCCAGATGCCGAAGATGAATGGCTACCAGTTGCTGGAACGTCTGCGTTCGTCGCGCCTGCGGCGCTTGCAGCAGATGCCCTGCATCCTGGTGACCGGCGAGGAAACCGAAGAAGAAAGAGGCAAAGCGCGCGGCCTGGGGGCTTCCGACTTCCTGACCAAGAGCAGTGGCGCCAGCGAGGTGCTGGCTCGCTTGGGCAACCTGCTGGCCCTGCAACAGGCTCAGGAAAGCCTCGACAGTGGTCGTGAGCAGATGGTCCAGAATCCGGCGACCGGCCTGTTCACCCGTCGTTACCTGGAGTTGCAGGTGGCCCAGGCGCTGTCGCATTCGGCGCGCCATGGCATGGACGTCAGCATGATGGTGCTCGGCTTCGACGGCTATGACCGGCTGTGCGAAAAACTGGGGCCGGAAATGGCCGAAGAGGTTGGCAATCGCTTCGCCCGGATGCTGGCCGGCAAGGTCCGCCAGGAAGACAGTCTCGGCCACGTGGCGGCCGGGCAGTTCGCCGTGGTTTCTCCCGGTACGGCGGCCAACTTCTGCGCCTGCTTTGCCGAACGGGTCCGCCAGGCGGTCGAAGTGGCGCGCCTCTCGGTGCATGGCGAGGCACTGGCGCTGACCGTCAGCATCGGTCTGGCGAGCGTGCCGGTGGATGTCGTGAGTTCTGCTGGCGCCTTGCTGGAACTGGCGACGCATCGCATGCAGCAGGCGATGGCGGCCGGCGGCAACCGGGTCGAGGCTGGTGGCGTGTTGCCGGCGACGCGGCCGATTTCGCTGCCGCATGCGCTGGAATTGCTGCGTGCCAACCGGCCGGCGCCGGTGGTACCGCATCTCGATGCCTTGCTGGGGCAACTGATGCCCTTGCTCGTGCTGATCGACAAGGAACTCGACTTGACGCTCCCGATCGCGGAGCTCGAGCGTTATCTGGGCGAACGGAACAGTAAAAACCAATAATCCGTTCTTTTATTTTGTGCAGGAAACATTAGCTAGCTAGAGGGAGCTTTATGACGACTTACAAGGAGTTTCACCAGTATTCGATTGAGAATCCGGATGGGTTCTGGACTGAACAGGCCCAGCTCATCGACTGGAAGGAACCGTTTACCCAGGTCTGCGATTTTTCGCGGCCGCCGTTTGCCAAATGGTTCGTCGGTGGCAAGACCAATCTCTGCCACAACGCGATCGACCGTCACGCGGCCAAGCGTCCGAACGACAACGCGCTGATCTACATCTCGACCGAGACCGACGAAGAGAAGATCTATTCCTTCGCCGAGTTGCAAGCCGAAGTCGAGCGCATGGCGGCGATCTACCTGAGCCTCGGCGTCAAGAAGGGCGACCGCGTCCTGATCTACATGCCGATGATCCCGCAGGCGGCGTTCGCGATGTTCGCGGCGGCCCGCATCGGCGCCATCCACTCGGTGGTGTTCGGCGGCTTTGCATCCGGTTCGCTGGCCACCCGCATCGACGACGCCAAGCCGACCCTGATCGTTTCCTCCGACGCCGGCATGCGCGGCGGCAAGGCGGTGCCGTACAAGCACCTGCTCGATGAAGCGATCGAAATCGCCGAACACAAGCCGACCAAGGTGCTGATGGTCGACCGCGGCCTGGACAAGGGCTTCAACAAGGTTGCCGGCCGCGACGTCGATTACGCCGCGCTGCGCGAGCAACTGATGAACGCGCGCGTCGAGTGCGAATGGCTGGAATCCTCCGAGCCGTCCTACATTCTTTACACCTCCGGCACCACCGGCAAGCCGAAGGGCGTGCAGCGCGACACCGGCGGCTACGCGGTGGCGCTGGCTTCGTCGATGAAGCACATCTACTGCGGCGGCGAAGGCGAAACCTACTTCTCCACCTCCGACATCGGCTGGGTGGTCGGTCACTCCTACATCATCTACGGCCCGCTGATCGCCGGCATGGCGACGATCATGTACGAAGGCACGCCGCTGCGCCCCGATCCGGGCATCTGGTGGCAGATCGTCGAGAAGTACAAGGTCAACGTGATGTTCTCGGCGCCGACCGCCGCCCGCGTGCTGAAGAAGCAGGATCCGGCGTACATGCACAAGTACGACCTGTCGTCGCTGAAGCACATCTTCATGGCCGGCGAGCCGCTCGACCAGCCGACCCACGAGTGGTTCCAGAACGAACTCCAGAAGCCGGTCATCGACAACTACTGGCAGACCGAAACCGGCTGGCCGATGCTGGCCGCGCTGCACGGCGTCGAGAAGACGCCGATCAAGTTCGGCTCGCCGTCCTTCCCGGTCTATGGCTACAACCTCAAGATCTTCCGCGAGGACGGTTCCGAGTGCGGCGCCAACGAGAAGGGCATCGCCGCGGTGATTCCGCCGCTGCCGCCCGGCTGCCTGTCCACCGTCTGGGGTCAGGACGACCGTTTCGTGTCGACTTACTTCACGCTGTTCAAGGATCCGCTGGTTTATTCGTCCTACGACTGGGCGATCAAGGATGACGACGGTTACTTCACCATCCTCGGTCGTACCGACGACGTCATCAACGTTGCCGGTCACCGTCTCGGTACCCGCGAAATCGAGGAGGCGATCCAGAACCACGCTGCCATCGCCGAGGTCGCCGTGGTCGGGGTCGAGGACAAGCTGAAGGGGCAGATGCCGATGGCCTTCGCCGTGGTCAAGGATGCGTCCAAGATCGCCACGCCGGAACTGGTCAAGGCGCTGGAGAAGGAAGTCTTCGCCACCGTCGACGGCATTCTTGGTGCCATCGCCCGTCCGGCCCGCGTGCACTTCGTCGTCGGCCTGCCCAAGACCCGTTCCGGCAAGATGCTGCGCCGTTCGCTGCAGGCGCTGGCCGAAGGCCGCGACCCGGGCGATCTGACGACGATCGAGGATCCGTCGACGCTGGAAAACATCAAGAAGCTGCTGGCTGGCTGATCGCCCACAGGCTTCGCGAAAACCGCCGGCAGTTGCCGGCGGTTTTTTTTGTAAGAATCCGTGCCGATATCGGGTGCTAAAATCGCCGCCTGACAGAACGGACAGATCCCATCGAATGATTTACGAAACTGTGGCGGCCGTCGATCTTGGATCGAACAGCTTCCGGTTGCAGGTCGGGCGCGTGGTCGACGACCAGATTTACCCGCTGGACTCGCTCAAGGAGCCGGTACGTCTGGCCTCCGGGTTGACTGAAGACAAGCTGCTCGATGCGCCTTCGCAGGAGCGCGCGCTGAGCGCCTTGCGCCGTTTTGGCGAGCGTCTGCGCGGTCTCGATCGCGGCGCGGTGCGCGCCGTGGCCACCAACACCCTGCGGGTGGCCAAGAACGTTGGCGAGTTTCTGCCCCATGCGGAAGAAGCCCTGGGCTTTCCGATCGAAGTCATCGCCGGCCGCGAGGAAGCCCGCCTGATTTACATCGGTGCCTCGCATTCCTTGCCGAGCGCCAACCACAAGCGTCTGGTCGTTGATATCGGCGGCGGTTCGACCGAATTCATCATCGGCAAGCGCCACGACCCGCAACTCATGGAATCGCTTTACATGGGCTGCGTCAGCTTCACGCTCAAGTATTTCCCCGGCGGACGCATCGACAAGCGGCGCTTGCGCGAGGCGCAGGCGGCGGCAGCCAAGGAAATCGAACTGATCGCCCACGATTTCCAGAAACTGGGCTGGAAGGAGGCTGTAGGCTCCTCCGGTTCGGCGCGGGCGATCGCCGACATCCTGGAAATGAACGAGTTGAACCCCGGCAACGTCGGCGGGATCACCCGGGAAGGTCTGGAGCGTTTGTGCGCCCTGCTGGTCAAGGCCGGTTCGGCCGAAAATCTCGACCTCAAGGGGGTCAGGGGCGACCGGATGCCGGTTCTGCCTGGCGGGATCGCGATCATGGCGGCGATCTTCGAGGAACTCGACATCGAATGCATGACCTACGCCGACGGTGCGCTACGTCTTGGCGTCCTCTACGATCTGCTCGGGCGTTTCCATCAGCACGACATGCGCGATGCGACCGTCGCCCACTTCCGCAAACGTTACCAGGTGGAGCGCGACCAGGTGGAGCGGGTCGAGGCGGTCGCGCTGTCGGCATTGACCCAGCTATCCGGCGGCGCGCCCGGGGAGGCGGACATCCAGTACCTGTCCTGGGCCTGTCGCTTGCACGAGATTGGCATCTCCGTGGCGCACAACGCCTATCACAAGCACGGTGCCTATATCCTGACTTATGCCGACATGCCGGGTTTTTCCAAGAAAGACCAGGCGCGCCTGGCGCTGCTGGTGCTCGGGCATCGCGGCAAGCTGGAGAAACTGGCCGAGGTGCCGGCTGTGGATGGGGTATGGCGCCTGATCTTCTGCCTGCGGCTGGCAGTCGCGCTGCATCGTACCCGCGATGATCGACAGCTACCGGCCTGGCGGGTGGCAAGTACCGAGCGCGGTTTCATGCTGTCTCTGCCTGGCAAATGGCTGGCGAAAAATCCCTGGACTGCGGCGGCGCTGGCTGAAGAGTCGCTGATCTGGAAGCAGATCGGCCGTGAGTGCGTGGTGCGTGCGCTCGACTGAAACGGCTCAGCCGGCGACGATGTGCTGGGCGATGCGTCGCTTGAGATCGGCCGGGTCGTCGTCGAAGTGGTCGTAATGCATCAAGGAGAGGCCGAAGACGCAGGCGTAGAGCAGCAGGCTGCGGCTTTTGGCGCTGGCTTCCGTCATTCCCGAAGCAACGAACAGGCGGCGGGTACATTCCAGCCGGTACAGGTCGACAGCCTCGACGACGGCCGCGGCGCGGCTGTCGTGACGGGCCCAGTCGCGGACGGCGAGTTCGATCGACATGCCCTTGCGATTGCGGTTGGCGCCGTACAGTTCGATCGCGTAATGGAGCTGTTCCAGTTCCTGCCCGGCTTGCACGGCCGTGGTCTTCTCGATGTCGCGAATCCGTCCCTCGCGCCAGCGTTCAAGCACGGCGTCGAGCAGCGCTTGACGATCCCTGAAGTGCCAGTAGAAACTCCCCTTGGTGACACCGCAGCGTTTTGCTAGGACTTCCACCCGCAAACCGGCGATGCCCTCCTTGGCGAGGACATCGGTGGCGACATCGATCCAGCGTTCCGGGTCGAGTTGGGTGCGGCCGCTAACCGCCTTGCGACTGGCACGAAGACCTTGGCTCTTGATCGGGGGCTTGACAGCTTGATTTTCCATACGCTACCGTATGCTTTTCCATACGACACAGTATGGGAATTGTCCGGTTTGCCAAGTCGTCTGTCAAACGGCGAAGATCAATAAAAATACTGACCGAAGTAAATAGGAGAAAACAGTGAAAATTCTTGTTCCCGTCAAACGGGTGGTGGATTACAACGTCAAGGTGCGGGTCAAGGCCGACGGTAGCGGCGTCGATCTGGCCAACGTCAAGATGAGCATGAACCCCTTCGACGAAATCGCCGTCGAAGAAGCGGTGCGGCTCAAGGAGGCCGGCATTGCGACCGAAGTCGTTGCCGTTTCCTGCGGTCCTGCCGCCTGCCAGGAAACCTTGCGCACCGCGATGGCCATCGGTGCCGACCGCGGCATCCTGGTCGAGACCGACGTCGAACTGCAGCCGCTGGCCGTCGCCAAGTTGCTGAAAGCCCTCTGCGATCGCGAGCTGCCGCAGCTAGTTGTCTGCGGCAAGCAGGCGATTGACGACGATGCCAACCAGACCGGCCAGATGCTGGCTGCGTTGAGCGGCTGGCCACAGGCGACCTTCGCTTCCAAGGTGGTGATTGCCGACGGCAAGGCGACGGTGACTCGCGAAATCGATGGCGGCCTGGAAACCCTGCAGTTGTCGCTGCCGGCGGTGGTGACCACCGATCTGCGTCTGAACGAGCCGCGCTACGCGACCCTGCCCAACATCATGAAGGCGAAGAAGAAGCCGCTCGATACGGTCAAGCCGGACGCCCTTGGCGTAGACGTGGCGCCGCGCCTGAAAACCCTGAAGGTCGTCGAGCCGGCGAAGCGCTCGGCCGGTGTCAAGGTTGCCGACGTGGCCGACCTGGTCAATAAACTCAAGAACGAAGCAAAGGTGATCTGAGATGACGATTCTTGTTATTGCCGAACATGATCAGCAAACGATAAAGTCCGCCACCCTGAACACCGTGGCCGCCGCCGTCAAGATCGGTGGCGAGGTTCATCTGCTGGTTGCTGGTAGTGCCTGCTCGGGCGCTGCAGCACAAGCTGCCGCGCTGCAAGGCGTGGCCAAGGTGCTGGTGGCTGATGCTGCGCAGTATGCAAGCCAGACGGCGGAAAATCTGGCAGCGCTGGTGGTGGCCAATGCTTCTGCCTACACCCACATCCTGGCGCCGGCGACCACCTTCGGCAAGAACCTGTTGCCGCGGGTTGCTGCCTTGCTCGATGTGGCGCAAATCTCTGAAATCACCGCGGTGGAGTCGGCCGATACCTTCGTCCGTCCGATCTATGCCGGCAATGCGATGGCGACGGTGCAAAGCCAGGATCCGGTCAAGGTGATCACCGTTCGTACGACGGCATTCGACCCGGTCGCTACCGGTGCGGCTGCTCCCGTGGAAAGTCTGGCGCTTGCGGCGGACACGGGCCTGACGGTGCTACAGGGGCGCGAATTGACCAAGTCCGAGCGTCCTGAACTGGGGGCGGCAAAGATCATCGTTTCCGGTGGTCGCGGTCTGGGTAGCGGCGAAAACTATCACCGCCTGCTTGAGCCGCTCGCCGACAAGCTCGGTGCCGCGCTCGGCGCCAGCCGGGCAGCGGTCGACGCGGGGTTCGTTCCGAACGACTATCAGGTTGGTCAGACCGGCAAGGTGGTTGCGCCGCAGCTCTATGTTGCCGTTGGTATTTCCGGTGCCATCCAGCATCTGGCTGGCATGAAGGATTCCAAGGTGATCGTTGCGATCAACAAGGATCCGGACGCGCCGATCTTCCAGGTGGCGGATTACGGTCTGGTGGCCGATTTGTTCGAAACAATTCCGCAACTCGAGAACGCTCTCGGCTAAAATGATTCGGTGAATCTCACCGACGACCTGTTGGGCGAAACGTGGTACTGGGTGGCTTGGCTTGCCTGGCTGCCGCTTTTCGCCCGCAGCATCTGGCGAGCCCCCTGGAAGCGCTTGGCGGCCTCCGAACAGTCCAATTTATGGCTCGGCATGATCGTATTGCTGATGCTGGTCTGGAGCTTGAAGGCCGGGGTAAAGCCGGGACTGGCGCTGCATCTGCTCGGGGCAAACATTTTTACCCTGGCTTTCGGGCCGCATCTGGCTTTTGTCGGGCTTTCCCTGGTGGTCCTGGGGGTCACGCTCAACGGTGGGGCGGGTGTCTTTGCTTACGGGGTCAATGCCCTGTTGCTGGCGGGCTTCAGTGTACTCGTCAGTAGTCAGCTGTTCCGCTGTCTGTCCAGTATCCTGCCCAAGCATTTTTTTGTGTACATTTTCGTCAATGCCTTTGTCTCCTCAGGCCTTGTCATCATGAGCGTCGGCTTGGCTTCCAGCGTATTGCTCGGCCTGTCTGGCGCTTATTCGTGGGCCTTTCTTTTCGAGGAGCATTTTCCTTACTACCTGCTTTTGGCATTTTCGGAGTCCTGGCTGTCGGGTATGGTAGTGACACTATTTGTGGTTTACAGGCCGCAATGGGTGGCGTCTTTTGACGATTCGAGCTATCTTTCTGGCAAATAGTTGATACAATCCGATTATTTGATCGTCATCTGGGGGCATTGTTGAAACAGCAGGGATTTCGAATAGCGCTAGGCTTGCTGTGCTTTGTCGTACATGGCGGCGCGATGGCGATTGGACTGGGCGAACTGCGTGGTCAGCCCGCGCTGGGCAATCGCCTGGAATTGTCAATCAGCATCCTGGGGCAGGAAAAGGAAGGGCTGGATGCCAGTTGCTTCCGTCTGGTCCGGCCGGGTGGCGGTGACGAGTTGCCGTGGCTGAAGCAGGCGGACTTGCGTGTCGTGCCGGGCAAACCGTCGCAACTGAAGATAACTTCGCATCAGGTCCTGCGTGACCCGGTGGTGCGGCTCGCTGTGCATCTGGCTTGTGGCCACGAGGTATTCCGGGAGTACACCATTCTGGCTTCGCCCAGCATGGATGCCCGCCAGGAGTCTGTCGTCAGTCCGGCGGCTGTCCAGGAAAAACCGCCGGTATCGGTACGGCGGGCGGCCAAGCCTGCGGCGAGCGCGCCGTCGCGTCAGGTTGCGCGCGGCGAGCTTGCCCCGTCACTGGCCGCTAGTCCGAAAGATGTGGTGCGACCGGCGGGTGATCAGCTTCTGGTTTCTGCGGCAGATGTCGGGGGCGATCTTCCGTTGCGCGTCTCACCCCTGTTGCGCGAGCAGTCGGCGCCGCCCAGCGATACCCAGCGTGAAATGCTGCGTCTCGAGTTTCGCATGCTGCAGGCCTTGCATGAGCAGGCGGGTGGGCAGCTCGAAATGGCTGAAAAGTTGCGCGCCATGGAGGGGGCTCTGGCGGAACTCCAGGGGCGGGCACTGTCGTTGACCGAAAGTGCTTCCGACAACAAGGCTGCCGCGCCGGCACCGGTTTCGCCGGCGCCGGTCGGAAACAAGCCGGTTGAAGAAGATTCGGGCTGGTGGTTTTATGGTCTGTTGCTCGGTGTTGTGCTGGTGCTTGGTGGGTGGCTTTTCTTCAGAAGTCGGCAGGGGCGTCGGGCGCAGGAGGAAATATTCCCCAATGCCGCGCCCGAACAGCTGATTGATGCGCCGCGTAAAGGAGAAGTTGACGACAGCAAGCGCAAGGTTGATCTGCCGCTTGATGCACCGGTTGCCGGCGCCGCCCAGAAAGTTGACGTGGAGCTGGCAGGGGGCGTTGCTGCCCCGCTTGCTTCGGAAAAACCTCAGCCGCGTCCATTGCCTGGCGACTCCGTTCTTTCCATCAATGCAACGACGCTCGACGAGCATTTCGAGGCCAATCCAGTCATGGAACTGGCTGACATCATGCTTTCCTTTGGTCGGGTCAAGGGCGCTGCCCAGGCCTTGCAGGAATACATCGACAACAATCCCCAGGAAGCCTTGCAGCCCTGGATACGATTGATGGACGTGTATCGCATGGCTGGCATGCGCGAGGAGTTCGAAGCGGTTGCTCGCAACCTGAACCAGCATTTCAATGTCGAGGTGCAGTCCTGGGATGAGGGCAAGGATGCCGCTGACGTTGATCTCATGCTCGATGGCGACGGCGGGCTTCCGGCGGCAGGGATGACGGTTCGCGCGCAGGCTCTGGAAGACATGCCGAGGATCATCAGCGGTGTCGTCAAGATGTGGGATGGCGAAGACGTTGTTGGCTATCTGTACGAGCTATTGCGCGATAACCGGGGCGGCCAGCGACAGGGTTTTTCCTTGCCTGTTGTCGAGGATATCCTGTTCCTGATTGAGCTCAAGGAAACGTCAAACCGCATGGAAAAGGAAGGCGCTCGGGGCCTCTGAGGCTGGCGCTGATGCCCCCAAAAACCGGCAGTCGATGCTTTTTTTTTTTGCCCGGATTTTCCAAAATTCTCTCTTTTAACTGTTTTGTGGTCCGGTATTAGCTGTTATCATAGCCGGCTTTCCACCTTGCCCTACCGTTACGCATGACGGAGGGTTTATCCCAAAAGGAGTATGCATGCGCCACTACGAAATCTGCTTCATCGTCCATCCGGACCAGAGCGAACAAGTGCCCGGCATGGTCGAGCGCTACCGTTCCATCGTTACCACCAAGGGTGGTACGGTGCACCGTCTGGAAGACTGGGGTCGTCGCCAACTGGCCTATCCGATCCAGAAAATTCACAAGGCTCACTACGTGCTGATGAACATCGAGTGCGACGGTGAGACCCTCGCCGAGCTTGAGCATTCCTTCCGCTTCAACGATGCCGTTCTGCGCCATCTGACCGTGAAGATGAAGGCCGCCGTGACTTCTCCTTCGCCGATGATGAAGGAAGAGAAGTCGAAGTCGCTGCTCGCCGGCGAAGCTGAAGCGGTTGTCGAAGCCGCTGCCTGATCGCGGATTGCACGGGGAATAGCGTACTGAATCAGATCACCCTGTCCGGTTGCCTGGTCGAGCGCAAGCGTTTGCGCTACACACCGAGCGGAATTCCGGTCAGCGAAGCCAGGATAAGCCACCAATCGACGCTGACCGAAAACGGTAGCGAAAGACAGGTGGAAGTCGAAATGGCAGTTGTCGCTCTGGGTGATACAGCACGCTGGCTGGAAGCCGCACCGCTCGGCAGCAGCATCGGAATCCACGGATTCCTGGCTGCCCGGGGCAGGAACAGCAGAACCGCCGTGCTACACGCCAACACTATCGAATATTTGGAAGGAAACGAAAATGGCACGATTCTTCAAGAAGAAGATTGATGACAAGAAAAAGCGCCGCGGCAACAGCCTGTTCAAGCGTCGCAAGTTCTGCCGCTTCACCGCGGAAAAGGTCGAACAGATCGACTACAAGGATGTTGATGTCCTCAAGGAATACATCCAGGAAAACGCCAAGATCATGCCGGCTCGCCTGACCGGCACCAAGGCCGGCTATCAGCGCCAGCTGGGCACCGCGATCAAGCGCGCCCGCTTCCTGGCCCTGCTGCCTTACACCGACAACCATCAATAATCATCGGGGAGACGAAACATGCAAATCATTCTGCTCGAAAAGGTTGTCAACCTCGGTAATCTGGGTGACGTGGTCAAGGTCAAGGATGGCTATGCCCGTAACTTCCTGATCCCGCAACGCATGGCCAAGCGTGCCACGCCGGCCGCCATGGCTGAATTCGAAGCGCGTCGCGCCGAACTGGAAAAGGCTGCCGCCGAGAAGCTGGCTGCCGCCCAGGGCGTCGCCGACAAGATGAACGGTACCGCTGTCTCGGTCGCCCGCAAGGCCGGCATGGACGGTCGTCTGTTCGGTTCGGTCGGCAATGCTGACATCGCCGACGCCCTCAAGGCTGCCGGTTTCGATGTCGACAAGGCTGCCGTCCGCATGCCGGAAGGTCCGCTCAAGGCGATTGGCGAATTCCCGATCGACGTCGCGTTGCACACCGACGTCGTGGCCAACATCACGGTTGCCGTGGTTGCCGAGTAAGACGCTTTAACTTACGCTTCAAGGCCTCGCAATTGCGAGGCCTTTTTAATTTGCAGAACACCATGAACCAGCGACAGAACAAGTCCCGGACCGCCGATCCCGTACTCGATACCTTGCGCGTCCCGCCGCATTCGATCGAGGCGGAACAGTCGATCCTTGGTGGCCTGCTGCTCGACAACAACGCCTGGGACCGCATCGGCGATCAGGTCGCCGAGAGTGATTTCTATCGTGACGAACACCGGCGGATTTTCCGGCAGATCCGCAACCTGCTCGAGAAGGCGAAGCCGGCCGATGTGGTGACGGTCGCCGAAGCGCTGGATGCCGCCGGCGAAAACGACCAGACCGGCGGACTGGCCTACCTCGGCGAGCTGGCGGCGAACACGCCGTCGGCCGCCAACATCCGGCGTTACGCGGAAATTGTCCGTGAGCGCGCGGTGCTCCGGCAACTGGTGGCGACGGCCGACGAAATCGCGTCCGATGCGTTGAATCCATTGGGCCGGGATGCGGCCTCCCTGCTCGATGAAGCCGAGTCGAAAATCTTCAAGATCGCCGAAGCCGGCGCCGGCCATGCCGAAGGTTTCGTGCATATCAATCCGTTGCTGACTCAGGTTGTCGAGCGCATCCAGGAACTGCACGATCGCGACAATCCTTCCGACATCACCGGCGTGCCGACGGGTTTCCTCGATCTCGACCAGAAGACCTCGGGTTTCCAGCCGGGCGACCTGATCATCGTCGCTGGTCGCCCGTCGATGGGGAAAACGGCTTTCGCACTCAATATCGCCGAGAACGTCGCAGTCGATAGTGGCCTGCCGGTCGGCGTGTTTTCCATGGAAATGGGCGGGGCGCAGCTGGCGATGCGGATGCTGGCGTCGATCGGGCGCCTCAATTCGCAAAGCCTGCGTACCGGGCGGATGAGCGACGACGAGTGGTCGCGCCTGTCGTTTGCCCTCGGCAAACTGCACGAAGCGCCGATCTACATCGACGAAACCGGCGGTCTCAGTCCGGCCAACCTGCGTGCCCGGGCGCGTCGCCTGGCGCGCCAGTACGGTGGCAAGCTCGGCCTGCTGGTGATCGACTACATCCAGCTGATGAGCGGCAACAAGGCGGGCGAGAACCGGGCCACCGAAGTCTCGGAAATTTCCCGCTCGATCAAATCGCTGGCCAAGGAGCTACAGGTGCCGATCGTCGCCCTGTCGCAGCTGTCGCGGAAGGTCGAGGAACGTACCGACAAGCGGCCGATGATGTCCGACTTGCGCGAATCCGGCGCCATCGAACAGGATGCCGACGTGATCCTGATGATGTACCGGGACGAATACTACAAGCCAGATTCGCCGGACAAGGGCCTGGCCGAAGTGATCATCGGCAAGCAGCGTAATGGTCCCACCGGCACCGTGCGCCTCGCCTTCCTCGGCGAATACACCCGCTTTGAAAACCTCGCGTCGGGCGGCTTCCAGGACGCACGAGACTAAGTTCGAGGTTTCGGCGCCAGCCAAAACCTCGCGTCAGGCGGTTTCCAGGACGCACGAGACTAAGTTCGAGGTTTCGGCGCGAGCCAAAACCTCGCGTCGGGCGGCTTCCAGGACGCACGGGACTAAGTTCGAGGTTTCGGCGCGAGCCAAAACCTCGCGTCGGGCGGCTTCCAGGACGCACGGGACTAAGTTCGAGGTTTCGGCGCGAGCCAAAACCTCGCGTCGGGCGGCTTCCAGGACGCACGGGACTAAGTTCGAGGTTTCGGCGCCAGCCAAAACCTCGCGTCGCGCGGGGCGGAGGAATTGCCGCCCGGATTTTTTACAGCACGATCTGGCGGGCGCTGATGCGGATGGAGGTGTTGTTCGGGTTGAGCACGTCGATATTCTGTGCGCCGACTCGAAGTTGTGGAAGGATGAAGTGCGGCAAGGCATGCGACAGGCCGGTCAGTTGCAGATCGTTGCCGGAATGGAATCCTGCCCAGTTCATTTCCCAGACGCCAAACAGGACCCGGCGCAGCGATGCCAGCTGGCCGCTGCCGTCCTGGAGCGCTTCATAGGCGACCGCCCGCCGGACGTCGCTGGGGTCGGCTGGAATCCAGCCATAGCCGGGTAGATAGAACTCGGCCCGGACATGCTGGGCGCGCGTGGCGTCGTCGCTGCGCAGGCCAAGCGAGGGGAAGAGCCGGGAGCGGCCGATCCGGATGCCATAGACGCAGCGGGCCGGGATGCCGATCGAACGGCAGACGGCGACGAACAGGCCGTTGATGTCGGCGGAGCGGCCGCCGTACTGCCCGGAAATCAATTGGCGATGGACCTCGCCGTTGCCGCAGCCGGGCAGCGTCGGGTCGTAGATGGCGTTTTCGCAGATCCAGTCATAGATGGCCTTTACCTGCGCCAGGGGATCCTTGATCCGTCCGACGATCCGTTCACCCAGTTGGCGGGCCAGGCCGTCATTCGGAATCAGCGTGCTCGCCTGCAGGTTATGGCGCAGGATGTCGTCGCGTTCGGGCGGGACGCTGCGCCGGGTGATGTCGAAGTGCCGGTCGGCCGTGCTGACTTGCGTGACGAGACGCAAGGAGGCGTTGCTGGCGTCGTTCCATTCGCAACGCAGTACCTCCAGTTCGCCTTCGGGTTTGCGCTGCAGGCTGACATTGCGGGCATCGGTTTGCCAGTTATGGCCGAGCAGTCGCTGGTGCAGACTGTCCCGGCTTGAGGGCAGGGGCAGCCAGAGGTTGGCATTTTGTCCCGGGGCGCGCAAGCTCAGCGTCGTGACGATTTCATAGGTCTGCCAATCGCTGGGGGCTTCCTGGGCGCGAACCGGCGGCAGGCGCGAGGTCGAGGTGCCTTCCGGGGAGGCATCGATCAACGGGGTGGCGGCGCTATGTACGGCGGGACGCGATGTTTCGGTGAAATTGGAGCGTGCGGAACGGGGGCTTTTCTTCTTGCTGGATTTGCGCGAGGCTTTTTTCGTAGTGGTCTTTTTCTGGGCCTTTTTCTTTGCAGCAAGGGCGTCGCCGGTAAAGAGCGAGAACAGTGCGGATGCGGCCAGAAAGTCTCTGCGTTTCAAGGCGAACCTCGGGAAAAAATCAAGCTTGAAATGAAAAGGCCGTGTCAGACACGGCCTTGCCAAAGTGCCGCCGACTATAGCACGTCGGCTGCGTGATCAGCCAGACGCGAGCGTTCGCCTCTTTGTAACGTGATGTGACCGGAATGCGGCCAGCCCTTGAAGCGGTCGACGACGTAGGTCAGGCCGGAGCTGCCTTCGGTCAGGTAGGGCGTGTCGATCTGCGCGATGTTGCCCAGACAGACCACCTTGGTGCCGGGGCCGGCGCGGGTGACCAAGGTTTTCATCTGCTTCGGCGTCAGGTTCTGCGCTTCGTCGATGATCAGGTACTTCTTCAGGAAGGTACGGCCGCGCATGAAGTTGAGCGACTTGACCTTGATCTTCGAACGGATGATGTCGTGCGTCGCCGCCTTGCCCCAGTCGCCACCATAGGGGCTGCTGTCGTCGGTGTTGGTCAGGACCTCGAGGTTGTCTTCCAGGGCGCCCATCCACGGCGCCATTTTCTCTTCCTCGCTGCCCGGCAGGAAGCCGATGTCCTCGCCGACCGGGACGGTGACGCGGGTCATGATGATTTCGGCGAACTGCTTGCTTTCCAGCGTCTGGGTCAGGCCGGCGGCCAGTGTCAGCAGCGTCTTGCCGGTGCCGGCCTGGCCGAGCAGGGTGACGAAGTCGATGTCCGGATTCATCAGCAGGTTGAGGGCGAAATTCTGCTCGCGGTTGCGGGCTGTGATACCCCAGACCGCATTCTTCGGGTGGGTGTAGTCGACCAGGGTTTCCAGCACCGCACTCTTGCCCGCGGTTTCCTTGACGATGGCGGCGAAACCGTCCTTCTCCAGCCAGACGAATTCATTGACCAGCAGTTGCGGGCAGAGCGGGCCATTGACCCGGTAATAGGTCTTCGTTTCCTTCTTCCACGACTCCATGCCCTTGCCGTGCTTGTCCCAGAAGTTGTCGGGCAGGGCGCGGGTGCCGGCGTAGAGGATGTCGGTGTCCTCGAGCACCTTGTCGTTGAAGTAATCCTCGGCCAGCAGGTTGAGCGCCCGCGACTTGATGCGCATGTTGATGTCTTTCGACACCAGGATCACCGGGCGCTTGGGGAATTTCTTCTGGAGGTGGATGACGACCGACAGAATCTGGTTGTCCACCTTGGAAGTCGGCAGGCCTTGCGGCAGCTCGGTGCTGATCGCTTCAGTCTGCAGGTAGAGGCGGCCGCTCGCCAGCTTGGCCGACGGTCCGTAAAGATCGATTCCCTCGTCGATATCGACGTCGTCGTGGGCCAGCATTTCGTCCAGCATGCGCGAGGCCTGGCGGGCGTTGCGGGCGATTTCCGACATCCCCTTCTTGTGGTTGTCGAGCTCTTCCAGGGTCATGATCGGCAGGAAGATGTCATGCTCCTCGAAGCGGAACAGACAGCTCGGATCGTGCATCAGGACATTGGTGTCGAGCACGAAGATCTTGGTCATTGCGGGCTTCTTGGCGGCGGGTTGGCGCGGCATGGGGGTCTCGCGGGGACGGTTGGGAATCAGAGGGTTTTGACGAAGTCGAGTACTTCCTGGGCGTGGCCGGCGACCTTGACGCCGCGCCACTCGCGGCGCAGCACGCCATTGCGGTCGATGACGAAGGTGCTGCGCTCGATGCCGCGGCATTGCTTGCCGTACATCATCTTCTGCTTGATTACGCTGAACAGTTTGCAGACGGCCTCGTCGGCGTCGGAGCCGAGTTCAAACGGAAAGGACTGCTTGGCCTTGAAGTTCTCGTGTGACTTCAGGCTGTCGCGGGAAACGCCGAGGACGACCGCGTCGGCGGCGACGAACTGGGCGTGCAGGTCGCGGAAGTTCTGGCCTTCCGTGGTGCAGCCGGGGGTGCTGTCCTTGGGGTAGAAGTAGATGACGACGATGCGGCCGGCCTGGTCGGCGAGCCGGAAGCTGGTGCCGCTGGTGGCGGGCAGGGCGAAGTCGGGGACCGGGGTGTCGAGCATGGTGGCTTCCTGTGGTTGTTTTGGGCCATTGTGTTCGGAGCCCGCTGGCCCGGTCAAGCCTTTGTTATACACTGGCGGCCATGGGAAAACTGCCTGCCTGCCTGCTTTTCTGCCTGGGTCTCGCGGCCTGCGGCGAGTCGTGGAACACGCCTTATCCGGCCGCCGATGCCGGTCGCGAAATCCTCTACACGGCCTTTACCGACCGCCCCAAGCATCTCGATCCCGCCCAGTCCTACACCGAGGACGAGGCCGCCTTCACCGGCCAGATCTACGAACCGCCGCTGCAGTATCACTACCTGCGCCGCCCCTATCAGCTGATCCCGGCGACCGTTGAAGCGGTGCCACATCCGCGCTACCTGGCGGCCGACGGCAGCCGCCTGCCGGACGATGCGCCGGACGCGACGATCGCCGAAAGCGTCTATGAGCTGACCCTGCAGCCGGGCATCCGTTACCAGCCGCATCCGGCTTTCGCGCTCGACGCCGCCGGCCAGCCGCGTTTCCTCGGCGCCGAGGCGGCGGCCGGTCGGCAGGGCATCGCCGATTTTCCGGCGACCGCCAGCCGCGAGCTGACTGCCGACGACTACATCTACCAGATCAAGCGCCTCGCCCATCCGCGCCTGCATTCGCCGATCTACGGCATGATGGCCGACAAGATCGTCGGCCTGCGCGAACTCGGCGAGCGCCTGCGGGCGGCGGCCAAGGCGCAGCCCGAAGAAGCCTGGCTCGACCTTGACGCCTACCCCCTGAGCGGCGTCGAACGCGTCGATGCGCGCACCTGGCGCATCCGTATCCGCGGCAAGTATCCGCAGTTTTCGTACTGGCTGGCGATGCCCTTCTTCGCGCCGGTGCCGCGCGAGGTCGATCGCTTCTACGCCCAACCCGGGATGCGCGAGAAGAACCTGACGCTCGACTGGTGGCCGGTCGGCACTGGCCCCTACATGCTGACCGAGAACGACCCCAATCGGCGCATGGTGCTGACCCGTAACCCGAATTTCCGCGGCGAAACCTATCCCTGCGACGGCGAAGCGGAAGACGCCGGCGCCGGCCTGCTTGCCGATTGCGGCAAGCGCATGCCCTTCATCGAGCAGGCGGTATTCACCCGCGAGAAGGAGGCGATACCCTACTGGAACAAATTCCTGCAAGGCTATTACGACGCCTCCGGGATTTCCTCCGACAGCTTCGACCAGGCGGTCCGCGTCAACGTCGGCGGCGACGTCGCGCTGTCCGACGAGATGCGCGACAAGGGCATTCGTTTGCTCACCTCGGTGCGCCCGTCGACCTTCTACATGGGATTCAATCTGCAGGACCCGGTGGTCGGCGGGCTCGGCGAAAAGGCGGCCAAGTTGCGCCAGGCGGTATCGATCGCCATCGACCAGGAAGAGTTCATCTCGATTTTCCAGAACGGGCGCGGCATCGCCGCCCAGGGGCCGCTGCCGCCCGGCATCTTCGGCTATGAAGCGGGTGAGGCGGGAATCAACCGCGTCGTCTATGACTGGATCGACGGCCAGGCGCGGCGCAAGTCGGCCGCCGTCGCCAAACAACTGCTCGCCGAAGCCGGTTACCCGAATGGCCGCGACGCGAAAACCGGCGAGCCGCTGGTTCTCAACCTCGACACCACCGGCGGCGGGATGGGCGAGAAATCGCGCCTCGACTGGTTGACCCGGCAATTCGCCAAGATCGACGTACAACTGGTGGTGCGCGCCACCGACTTCAACCGCTTCCAGGACAAGCTGCGGCGCGGCGCCGTGCAGTTGTATTACCTGGGCTGGAACGCCGACTACCCCGATCCGGAGAACTTCATGTTCCTGCTGCACGGCCAGGAAGCGCGCCTCAAGGGCGGCGAGAACTCGTCGAATTACGAGAATCCGGAATACGACAGCCTGTTCCAGCAGATGAAGAACATGGATAACTCGCCCGAGCGCCTGGCCATCATCCGGCGCATGAACGACATCCTGCGCCACGACGCGCCCTGGGTCTTCGGGCAGCACCCCAAGAGCTACACGTTGACGCACCGCTGGCTGAAGAACCGCAAGCCGAGCGATGTCGGCAACAACACGCTGAAGTACCAACGGATCGACGCTATCGATCGGGCGCTGGCGCGGCGCGAGTGGAATGCGCCGGTGCGCTGGCCGTTGCTGGTGGCGTTCGGCGTGCTGCTGCTGGCGGTGGTGCCGGCCTGGATCGGTTATCGACGGCGCGAGCGGGCGGCGGTCAGGTCGGCCGATTGACGGCGGCGATTTCCTGCGGGTGATCGACGATGCGGTCGGCGCCCCAGGCCTCGATCGGGTGCTCGACGCCGAGGTAGCCCCAGCGCACGGCAATCGTCGCGCAGCCGGCGGCCTGGCCGGCGATGACATCGCGCTGGTCGTCGCCGACGTAGACGGTGGCGGCCGGTGCCACCCCGAGCAGTTCGCAGGCGTGCAGCAGGGGGAGCGGCGATGGCTTGGCGGCGGCCGTCGTGTCGCCGCTGACGACGCAGGTGGTGCGCGGCGCCAGGCCGAGCAGGCGGACCAACGGGTCGGTGTAGCGCATCCGCTTGTTGGTGACGATGCCCCAGCGGATGCCGTGCGTTTCGAGTTCGTCGAGCAAGGCGGCAATGCCGTCGAAGAGCCGCGTTTCCTCGCACAGGCGGGTTTCGTAGTGGGCGAGGAAGCGTGCCGCGAAGGCGGCATAGTCCGGGTGCTCGGGACTCATGCCGAAGCTCTTGTACAACATGCCGCGCACGCCTTGCGAAGTGAATGGACGCAGGTCGGCGAGCGCTTTCGGCGATAAGCCTTCCTCGACCAGCAGCCGATTGACGCAGGCGGCGAGGTCGGGCGCGGTGTCGGCGAGCGTGCCGTCGAGGTCGAAAAGAACAGCCTCAGGCATTGCGCTGGGCGCGCAGCAGATAATTGACGCTGGTGTCGCGGCCGAGGCTGTATTCCCGGGTCAGCGGGTTGTAGCTCATGCCGAGGATTTCCTGCGGTTCCAGGTTGCCCATCTTGGCCCAGCGGCTGAGTTCCGACGGCTTGATGAACTTGGCGTAGTCGTGGGTGCCCTTGGGCAGCAGCTTGAGCAGGTACTCGGCGCCGATCACCGCGAACAGGTAGGCCTTCGGGTTGCGGTTGAGCGTCGAGAAGAACACCTGGCCGCCGGGTTTGACCAGGCGGGCGCAGGCGGTGATGGTGCTAGACGGATTGGGCACGTGTTCGAGCATTTCCAGGCAGGTGACCGTGTCGAAGGCGCCGGGCATCTGTTCGGCCAACTCCTCGGCGGAAATCTGCCGGTAATCGACCTTCTGCCCGCTCTCCAGCAGGTGCAGGCGGGCGACGCCGAGTGGCTTTTCCGAGAGGTCGATGCCGGTGACCTCGGCGCCCAGGGCTGCCATGCCTTCCGAGAGCAGGCCGCCGCCGCAGCCGACATCGAGCACCCGCTTGCCGCGCAATCCGACGCAGCGGTCGATCCAGCCCAGGCGCAGGGGGTTGATGTCGTGCAAAGGTTTGAATTCGCTATTCGGGTCCCACCAGCGGTGGGCCAGATCGCCAAATTTTTGCAATTCGCTGGGGTCGGCGTTGAGCATGGTCGTTTTCGCAAGGCTGAAAAAGAAAAGGCCCTGCCGAAGCAGGGCCCCGCATTGTAGCAGCGGCGGATTACTTGGTGCCGATGACTTCGATGTCGACGCGGCGATCCGGCTGCAGGCAGTCGATCAGCGACTTCGACTTCTTCTCGCTCTTGCCGCACTTGTCGCCGGTGACCGGCTGGGTTTCGCCCTTGCCTTCGGTGTAGACGCGGTTGGCTTCGATGCCCTTGGCAACCAGGTATTCCTTGACCGCGGCAGCGCGCTTCTCGGACAGCTTCTGGTTGTAGGCAGCGCTGCCGATACGGTCGGTGTGGCCAACGGCGAGGATCACTTCGAGCTTGATCTGGCCAGCCTTGGCGACCAGTTCGTCGAGCTTGGCCTGGCCTTCCGGACGCAGCACCGACTTGTTGAAGTCGAACAGCGCGTCAGCGGCGACGGTGACCTTCTCGCCGGTCGGCTTGACGGTGGCGACCGGGGCGCTGGGGGTTGCCGGGGCGGCAACCGGCTTGCCTTCGCAGGCAGCCTTCGGCAGCAGGTCGCGGTCGCATTCGCAACCGGCCTTGTCGGCGGCAGCAGCGGCCGGGGTCCAGTAGCCGGTGCGCCAGCAGAGACCGAAACCGCTCTTGGCGACGACGTCGCGCTGGTCGATGACATAGACACGTTCCTGAGCGACGGCAGCAAAGCCGATACCTGCGAGCAGGGCAACGGCCAGGGATTTCTTGGCGATGTTCTTGATCATGGTCTTCCCTCGTTGAAGAAATTGAAAATCTCTGCGGTTTGCATCAGGGAGCATGGGTTTTCCCGGTGCAGACTTCCGCTTTATTCTGCCATAGCGCGGTGGATGCATCCAAGCGAAATTCCTTGCCAACCCGTAAAGTTTTGTGCTCTAGCAGACACTTACCTGCCACCCAGACGTGGCTGACCTGTTCGCGGCCGGCGACATTGACCAGGTGCGACAACGGATCGTAGCAGGGCTGGCATTCAAGATCGGCCAGCGAGACCGCACACAGGTCTGCCTGCTTGCCGCGGGCGATCGAGCCGGTGATGGCGTCCATGCCGAGGGCTTTCGCGCCGTTCAGGGTGGCCATGCGCAGTGCCGTCGCCGCCGGCAGGGCGGCGGCATCGCCGCTGCTGCCCTTGGCCAGTAGGGCTGCCAGGCGCATTTCGCCGAACATGTCGAGGCGGTTGTTGCTGGCAGCGCCGTCGGTGCCGAGGCCGATGTTGATGCCAGCGGCGTCCATTTCGGCAATGCGGGCGATGCCGCTGGCGAGCTTGAGGTTGGAGGTCGGGCAGTGGGCGATGCTGCAGCCGGCGTCGGCGAGCAGCCGGATCTCGTTGTCGTCGAGATGGACGGCATGCACGCCGATGAAGCCGGGTCCCAGTTGGGCCAGTGCCTGCAGCCGGGCGAGCGGGCGCTGGCCGTGCTGCTGCAGGCTGTCGGCGATCTCCTGCCGGGTTTCGTGGATATGGCAGTGGATCGGCAGGTCGAGTTGTTCGGCCAGCGTGGCGATGCGCTGGAAAGTGCGGTCGGAGACGGTGTACGGCGCGTGCGGCGCCAGGCAGAAGCTGAGCAGCGGATTGTCGCGGCATGCTTCGTAGGCGGCCAGGCCTTTGGCGATGTAGTCGTCGGCGTCGCTGGCGTAGTTGCCGGGGAACTCCAGCGTGGTGATGCCGAGCGCGGCGCGCATGCCGAATTCCGTCGCGGCCTGGGCGGCGGCTTCGGGGAAGAAGTACATGTCGTTGAAGCAGGTGATGCCGCCGCGCAGCATTTCGGCGCAGGCCAGGCGCGTGCCGTCGAGCACGAAGGGCGCTGAAACCAGCGCCCCTTCCGTCGGCCAGATGTGGTGCTGCAGCCATTCCATCAGCGGTTTGTCGTCGGCGATGCCGCGCAGCAGTGTCATTGCGGCGTGCGTGTGGAGGTTGATCAGGCCAGGGATCAGAATGTGCTGTTCGAGGCGGTGCTGCTCGGCAGCCTGGTAGCGCTGGCGCGCTTCGGCGGCCGGCAGGATGGCCAGGATGCGTCCGCCGCGTACCGCGACCGCGTGGTTGTGCAGGACGTCGTCGGTTTCCACGGTGGCAATCCAGCGGGCTTCGATCAGCAGGTCGATTTTTTCGGGTGTCGGTGTCATGGAAATGGGCAGCGGTAGGCCGGTGGCGGCGTGGTAAAATAGCAAATTACCTGTGCAACAACCAAACATAGTGCCGGCCTGCCCGGCGCGGATACCAGAGACATGGATCAATTCGCCAAAGAAACCCTGCCGATCAGCCTCGAAGACGAGATGCGGCGTTCCTATCTCGATTACGCGATGAGCGTCATCGTCGGCCGGGCGCTGCCGGATGCGCGCGACGGCCTGAAGCCGGTGCATCGTCGCGTGCTGTTCGCGATGCACGAGCTGAACAACGACTGGAACAAGGCCTACAAGAAGTCGGCGCGTATCGTCGGCGACGTCATCGGTAAGTATCACCCGCACGGCGATTCGGCGGTGTACGACACCATCGTCCGCATGGCCCAGGATTTCTCGCTGCGCTACATGCTGGTCGACGGCCAGGGCAACTTCGGTTCGATCGACGGCGACAACGCGGCGGCGATGCGTTACACCGAAGTGCGCATGGCCAAGATTGGCCACCAGTTGCTCGAAGACCTGGACAAGGAAACCGTCGATTTCGGGCCGAACTACGACGGCTCCGAGCAGGAACCGCTGGTTCTGCCGACGCGCATTCCGAACCTGCTGATCAACGGTTCGTCCGGCATCGCCGTCGGCATGGCGACCAACATTCCGCCGCACAACCTCAAGGAAGTCGTCGCCGGCTGCCTGGCGCTGCTGGAGAACCCGGCGATTTCGATCGACGAACTGATCGAGCATATCCCGGCGCCGGACTTCCCGACCGCCGCGCTGATCTACGGCGTGATGGGTGTGCGCGAAGGCTACAAGACCGGCCGCGGCCGCGTCGTCATGCGCGCCCGCACCCACTTCGAGGACATCGGCAAGGGCGACCGCCAGGCGTTGATCGTCGACGAAATCCCGTATCAGGTGAACAAGAAGTCGCTGATCGAGAAGATCGCCGAGCTGGTCAATGAAAAGAAGATCGAGGGCATCTCCGACATCCGCGACGAATCCGACAAATCGGGTATGCGCATCGTCATCGAGCTGAAGCGCGGCGAGGTCGGCGAGGTCATCCTCAACAACCTGTACAAGCAGACGCAATTGCAGGACACCTTCGGCATGAACATGGTGGCGCTGGTCGACGGCCAGCCGCGCCTGCTGAACCTCAAGCAGATGCTCGAGTGCTTCCTGTCGCACCGTCGCGAAGTCGTCACCCGGCGCACCGTCTACGAACTGCGCAAGGCGCGCGAACGCGGTCATATCCTGGAAGGTTTGGCCGTCGCGCTGTCCAACGTCGATGAAATCATCGCCCTGATCAAGGCGGCGCCGACGCCGCCGGATGCCAAGCGCGGCCTTATGGAGCGCACCTGGCGCAGCCCGGTGGTCGAGGAAATGCTGCTGCGCGCGGCGTCCGACGTCTCGCGTCCGGACGGCCTGCTGCCGGAGTTCGGGTTGTCCGAACAGGGCTACCGCCTGTCCGACGCCCAGGCTCAGGCCATCCTCGAACTGCGCCTGCAGCGCCTGACCGGCCTCGAACAGGACAAGATCGTCGGCGAGTACAAGGAAGTCATGGCCAAGATCCTCGATCTGCTCGACATCCTGGCCCGCCCGGAACGCATCACCGAGATCATCGTCGGCGAGCTGACGGCGATGCGCGACCAGTTCGGCGACGACCGCCGCTCGGAAATCGTGCTACACACGCAGGAGCTCGGCATCGAGGACTTCATCACGCCGCAGGACATGGTCGTCACCCTGTCGCACGGCGGCTACATCAAGGCCCAGCCGCTTGCCGACTACCGCGCCCAGCGCCGCGGCGGCCGCGGCAAGCAGGCGGCGGCGATCAAGGACGAGGATTTCGTCGATCACCTGTTCGTCGCCAACACCCACGACTACATCCTGTGCTTCTCGAACCGCGGCCGCTGCTACTGGCTGAAGGTGTTCGAGGCGCCGCAGGGGAGCCGCACCAGCCGCGGCAAGCCGATCGTCAACCTGTTCCCGCTGGAAGAGGGCGAGCGCATCAACGCCGTGCTGCCGGTCAAGGAATTCGTCGACGACAAGTTCATCTTCATGGCGACGCGCGACGGCACGGTCAAGAAGACGCCGTTGTCCGACTTCTCCAACCCGCGCAAGGCCGGCATCATCGCCGTCGACCTGCTCGACGACGACTACCTGATCGGCGTCGAACTGACCACCGGTCAGAGCGACATCGTGCTCGTCTCCAACGCCGGCAAGGCGGTCTGGTTCGACGAGGAAGACGTCCGGCCGATGGGCCGTGGTGCCCGCGGCGTGCGCGGCATGAAGTTGCAGGAAGGACAGACCGTCATCTCGCTGCTGGTCGCTGAGGATGACCAGCAGACCGTACTGGTCGCCACCGAGAACGGCTTCGGCAAGCGCACCGTGCTCGCCGACTTCCGTCACTCCGGGCGCGGCACGCAGGGCGTCAAGGCGATTGCCGATTCCGAGCGCAACGGCGTCGTGGTCGGCGCCAAGCTGGTCGGCGACGACGACGAGGTGATGCTGATCACCACCGGCGGCGTGCTGATCCGCACCCGCGTTTCGGAAATCCGCGGCATGGGCCGGGCAACGCAGGGCGTCACCTTGATTTCGCTCGACGAAGGCGAGAAGCTGGCGGGCCTGGAAAAGGTTGCCGAGTCGGTGGCCGACCCGGTGGCGGAAAATGATGCTGAAGGCGAGTCGGCCGTGGAAGGCGAAGCGCCGGTAGCCGACGATCAAGGTGGAGAAGCATAAATGACGCGTATCTGGAATTTCAGCGCCGGCCCGGCTGCACTTCCCGAAGAGGTCCTGCGCCAGGCGCAGGAAGAGCTGCTCGACTGGCAGGGCGCCGGCTGCAGCGTCATGGAAATGAGCCATCGCGGCAAGGAGTTCATGTCCATCCTGGCCCGGGCCGAAGCCGACCTGCGCGAGCTGATGGGGATTCCCGAGCAGTACAAGGTGCTGTTCCTGCAGGGCGGTGCCACGCAGCAGTTCGCGCAGATCCCGATGAACCTGCTGGCCGGGCGTTCGGCTGACTACATCGTCACCGGTTCGTGGTCGAAGAAGGCTTTCCAGGAGGCGCAACGCATCGGCAATGTTCGCTGCGCGGCAAACACGGCCGAAAGCGGCTTCACCCGCCTGCCGACGGCTGAGGAAATCAAGCTCGATCCCTTCGCCGCCTACCTGCACGTGTGCACCAACGAGACCATCCACGGCGTTGAAATCCCTGCCGAACGCATCGCCGACACCGGCGTGCCGCTGGTTGCCGACATGTCGTCGCACATCCTGTCGCGCCCGGTCAATGTCGAAAAATTCGGCCTGATCTACGCCGGCGCGCAGAAGAACATCGGTCCCTCGGGCGTGACCCTGGTCATCGTCCATCGCGACCTGCTCGGCATGGCGCCGCTCAACATCCCGACGGTGATGGACTACGCGGTGATGGCCGAGAACGACTCGATGCTGAACACGCCGCCGACCTTCGGCATCTACATCGCCGGCCTGGTTTTCCAGTGGCTGAAGCGCCAGGGCGGGCTGGCCGGCATCGACGCGATCAACGCCGAAAAGGCACGCATTCTCTACGAGTGCATCGAAAATTCCGGTGGTTTCTATACCAACCCGGTCGATCCCGACTGCCGCTCGCGCATGAACGTGCCCTTCGTGCTCGCCGATGCCGCGCTCGACGCGCCTTTCCTGGCGGCGGCCAAGGATGCCGGTGTGCTCGGCCTGAAGGGCCACAAGTCGGTCGGCGGCATGCGCGCATCGATCTACAACGCCGTCTCGCTGGCCGCGGTGCAGGCGCTGGTCGGTTTCATGAACGATTTCGCCAAGCGGAACGGGTGAGCGCATGAGCGACGATCTCTCGAAGGCCCTGGCCGGCGTGCGCGCCGACATCGACCGCATCGACGGCGACATCCTGCGCCTGTTGAACGAACGCGCCCGCTGCGCGCAGCGGGTCGGCGAGATCAAGGCCGAATTCGGCGACGCCGGCTTCATCTACCGGCCGGAGCGCGAGGCACAGGTGCTGCGCCGGCTGCAGGAAGTCAATCCCGGGCCGCTGCCGAACGAGAACATCACCTTTTTCTTTCGCGAGGTGATGTCGGCCTGCCTGTCGCTCGAACAGCCGCTCGGTATCGCTTGCCTCGGCCCGCTCGGTTCTTTCACCTGTGCCGCCGCCACCAAGCATTTCGGGCATGCTGCCCGCTTGCTGCCGCAAGCCTCGATCGACGATGCTTTCCGCGAGGTCGAGTCGGGCCACGCGCATTACGTCGTCGCGCCGATCGAGAACTCGACCGAAGGCGCGGTCGGGCGCACCATGGACCTGCTGCTCAGCACGCCGCTGAAAATCTGTGGCGAGGTCGTGCTACGCATCCACCAGAACCTGATGACGAAGGCCGCGACGCTGGGCGAAATTGCCAAGGTGTATTCGCACGCCCAGTCGCTGGCGCAATGTCACGAGTGGCTCAATCACAATCTGCCGGGGGTGCCGCGCATCTCGGTCGCCAGCAATTCGCTGGCCGCGCAGATGGCCGCCAGCGAGCCGGGTGCCGCCGCGATTGGCGGGCGCGCGGCCAGCGAGCAGGCGGGCGTGCCACTGTTTGTCGAGAACATCGAGGACGAGCCGAACAACACCACGCGCTTCCTGATTCTCGGCAAGTACGATGCCGGCCCCTCGGGGCGCGACAAGACCTCGCTGATCATGTCGGCGCCCAACCGGGCCGGTGCCCTGCACGAACTGCTGGCGCCGCTGTCCGCTGCTGGCGTCTCGATGTGCCGGCTGGAATCGCGGCCGGCGCGCAACGCCTTGTGGGAATACGTCTATTACGTCGATGTCGAAGGCCATCGCGAAGAGCCGGCGGTCAAGGCCGCACTCGTCGAACTGGCTGGCAACGCCGCTTACCTGAAAATCCTCGGCTCCTATCCGGTTGCCGTCTTCTGAGGAATGTTGATGTCCCTCGCCGAACAAGCACTCGCCTACGTCCGCGCCATCTCGCCCTACCAGCCGGGCAAGCCGATCACCGAACTGGCCCGTGAAATGGGCATCCCGGTCGACAGCATCGTCAAGCTCGCCTCCAACGAGAATCCGCTCGGCATGAGCCGCAAAGCCAGGCTGGCGGTGGAAGCGGCGCTGGCCGGCGTCGAGCGCTATCCGGATCAGTTCGAACTGATCGCCAAGCTGGCGGCACGCTGCGGCGTTGCCCAGAACCAGGTGGTGCTCGGCAACGGCTCCAACGACGTGCTTGATCTGGTTGCCCGCGCCTTCCTCGCCCAGGGGCGTTCGGCGGTGTTCGCCCAGCATGCTTTCGCCGTCTATCCGCTGGCCACGCTGTCGATTGGCGGCGAACTGATCTGCGTGCCGGCGAAGGATTTTGGTCACGACCTCGACGCGATGCTCGCCGCGATCCGTCCGGACACCCGCGTCGTCTGGATCGCCAACCCGAACAACCCGACCGGCAACTTCCTGCCTTATCCGGAAGTGCGCGCCTTCCTGGAAAAGGTGCCGGCCGACGTCGTCGTCGTCCTCGACGAGGCCTACAACGAGTACATTCCGCCCGAGGCGCGCGTCGATACCGCCGCCTGGGTCGCCGAATTCCCGAACCTGGTGGTTTGCCGCACTTTCTCCAAGATCTACGGCCTGGCCGGGCTGCGCATCGGCTACGGCGTCACTTCGGCGGCTGTCGCCGACCTGATGAATCGCGTCCGCCAGCCGTTCAACGTCAATAACCTGGCGCTCGCCGGGGCGCTCGCCGCGCTCGACGACGACGAATTCCTGCAGGCCAGCTACGAACTCAACCGGCGCGGCATGGCGCAGATCGTCGCCGCGCTGGAAAAGTTTGGCCTGGCCTACATCCCGTCCTACGGCAACTTCGTGACCTTCAAGGCCGGCGACGCTGCGGCGGTAAACCAGAAACTCTTGCAGCAGGGCGTCATCGTCCGGCCCATCGGCGGCTACGGGATGCCCGAATGGCTGCGCGTGACGATCGGCAGCGAAGCCGAGAATGCCCGCTTCATCGCAGCGCTGGAAAAGGCCCTGTAAATGGACGCCGGCCAGCCCGAGTTCGGCAAGATCGTCGTCTTCGGTACCGGCCTGATCGGCGGTTCCTTCGCGCTGGCGCTCAAGGCAGCGGGGGCGGTCGAGGAGGTAGTCGGTTTCGGCCGCACGCCGTCAACCCTGCGCGTGGCCCAAGAACTGGGCGTCATCGACCGCGCCGGGATCAACCCGGCGCACGAGATCGGCGACGCCGACATCGTGCTGGTGGCGACGCCGGTGGCGCAGATGCCGGAAATCTTCGCCCGCATCGCGCCCTATCTCGGGCCGAACACCATCGTCACCGACGGCGGTTCGACCAAGGGCGACGTCGTCGCCGCGGCCCGTGCCGCCTTCCGCGGCTACATCGGCAAATTCGTGCCGGCGCATCCGATTGCCGGCGCCGAGAACAGCGGGCCGTCGGCCGCCCGGCAAGACCTCTATCAGGGCAGGAAGGTCGTCGTCACGCCGCTGCCCGAGAACAACGACGAGCGCCTCGACCGCGTCAAGCGCGCCTGGGCGCTGTGCGGCGCCGACATCTACGAGCTGACGCCGGAAATGCACGACCGCGTTTTCGCCGCCGTCAGCCACCTGCCGCACCTGCTGTCCTTCGCCCTGGTCCACGACCTGGCGGTGCGCGACGACGCCGAGCTGTTCTTCACCTTCGCCGCCTCCGGCTTCCGCGACTTCACGCGGATCGCCGCCAGCCACCCGGAAATGTGGCGCGACATCTGCCTTGCCAACCGCGAGGCGCTGCTCGGCGAACTCGACAGCTACCGCGCCCAGCTCGACGAGCTGCGCGACGCGCTGGCCCGCGCCGACGGCGAACGTCTCGAAGACATCTTCGGCATCGCCCGCCAGGCGCGCCGGGAGTGGGCGGGAAGCTGAGCATGCGGCGACTGCGCGCGCTGCTCGGCGGGCTCGCGTTGCTGTTCTCGCTGCCGCTGCTCGCGGCGCCGCCGGAAATCCTGCTGGCCAACGTCTACCGCGACGAAATCGACCCCGCTGCCTACCTGGTCAGCGAGAAACTCGACGGCGTGCGCGCCGTCTGGGACGGCCAGATGCTGCGTTTTCGCAGCGGCAACCGGGTCAATGCCCCGGCCTGGTTCACCGATCCCTTGCCCAAAACCCCGCTCGACGGCGAGCTGTGGCTCGGTCGCGGGCAGTTCGAGCGGCTGTCCGGCATCGTCCGCCGCGAGCAGCCGGTCGACGCCGAGTGGCGGGAAGTCCGCTACATGATCTTCGAACTGCCCGGGGCGCCGGGGACTTTTGCCGAGCGGGCCGGGCGCATCCGCGCAATCGTCGCCGCCGCGGCCTTGCCCTGGCTGGCCGAGGTGCCGCAGGCAACGCTGGCCAGCCGGGAGGCGCTGCGCCAGCGGCTGGCGCAAACCATCAAGGCGGGTGGCGAAGGCCTGATGCTGCACCGTGCCGATGCGCCTTATGAAACCGGCCGTTCCGACACCCTGCTCAAGCTCAAACCCTGGCTCGACGCCGAGGCCGTCGTCGTCGCCCACCTGCCGGGCAAGGGCAAATACGCCGGACAGATGGGCGCCTTGCGCGTGCGTCTGTCGGATGGCCGCGAATTCCGCCTCGGCACCGGTTTTTCCGATGCGCAGCGCCGGAATCCGCCGCCGATCGGCAGCGTCGTCACTTACCGCTAC
Organism: Azonexus sp.; assembly: GCF_041909095.1. Lineage (GTDB taxonomy): Bacteria > Pseudomonadota > Gammaproteobacteria > Burkholderiales > Rhodocyclaceae > Azonexus. Next base: position 64,717 of record NZ_JAYREB010000009.1, read on the forward strand.
CGCGAGCTGACTGGAAAAGGCTTGCCGCGTTTTGCCAGTTTTCTGCGCCTGCGTCAGGAATGAAACGCGACTGACGTAAAATGCGTGCTTCACCACGCTAGGTATTCGGCATGATCCTCGTCACCGGCGGTGCCGGCTTCATCGGCAGCAACTTCGTCCTCGACTGGCTCGCCCAATCCGCCGAGCCGGTGCTCAACCTCGACGCACTGACCTACGCCGGCAATCTCGAGAACCTTGCGGCATTGGGGGATGATCCGCGCCACGTTTTCGTCCACGGCGACATCGGCGATTTCGACCGGGTCAGCCAGTTGCTCGCCGAGCATCGGCCGCGCGCGGTGGTCAATTTTGCTGCCGAATCGCACGTCGACCGCAGCATCCACGGTCCGGAGGATTTCATCCAGACCAACATCGTCGGCACTTTTCGCCTGCTCGAAGCGGTGCGCGCCCATTTCGGCGGACTGGGCGCGGACGAAAAGGCGGCCTTCCGCTTCCTGCACGTGTCCACCGACGAAGTCTATGGCTCGCTTGCCATTGACGATCCGGCCTTCACCGAGACCAAGCGTTACGAGCCGAACAGCCCTTACTCGGCGAGCAAGGCAGCCTCCGACCATCTGGTGCGCGCCTACCATCACACCTATGGCCTGCCGGTGCTGACCACCAACTGCTCGAACAACTACGGTCCCTACCATTTTCCGGAAAAGCTGATTCCGCTGGTCATCCACAACGCGCTCGCCGGCAAGCCGCTGCCGATCTACGGCGACGGCCGGCAGATCCGCGACTGGCTCTACGTCAAGGATCATTGCAGCGCCATCCGTCGCGTCCTGGAGGCCGGCCGCCTCGGCGAAACCTATAACGTCGGCGGCTGGAACGAGAAAACCAACCTCGAGGTCGTGCATGCGCTGTGCGACATGCTCGACGAGCTGCGCCCGCGCGCCGACGGCCAGTCCTACCGGACGCAGATCGTTTTCGTCACCGACCGCCCCGGCCACGACCGCCGCTACGCGATCGACGCGACCAAACTGGAGCGCGAACTGGGCTGGAAGCCGGCCGAAACCTTTGAAACCGGCATCCGCCAGACGGTGCAGTGGTACCTGGCCAACCCGGCCTGGGTGCAAAACGTCACCAGTGGCGCGTACCAGCAATGGCTGGGCAAGCATTACGGAGAAAACGCATGAGTCAGCAACGCAAGGGCATCATCCTCGCCGGTGGTTCCGGCACCCGGCTCTACCCGGTGACGCTGGCGGTTTCCAAGCAACTGCTGCCGATCCACGACAAGCCGATGATCTACTACCCGCTGAGCACGCTGATGCTGGCCGGGATCCGCGACATCCTGGTCATCTCGACGCCGCAGGACACGCCGCGCTTCCAGCAGTTGCTCGGTGACGGCAGCCAGTGGGGGCTGAACCTGCAATACGCGGTGCAGCCGAGCCCGGACGGCCTGGCGCAGGCCTTCATCATCGGCCGCGACTTCATCGGCGGCGGCGATTCGGCGCTGGTGCTCGGCGACAACATCTTCTACGGTCACGAGTTCGCCGACGACCTCGCCGCGGCCGGCGCGCAGCCTTCGGGGGCGACAGTTTTCGCCTATCACGTGCACGATCCGGAGCGTTATGGCGTCGTCGAATTCGACGCGGCGGGCCGGGCGGTCAGCCTCGAGGAAAAGCCGAAACAGCCCAAGTCGAATTACGCGGTCACCGGCCTCTACTTCTACGATAACCAGGTGCTCGACATGGCGCGCGACCTCAAGCCGTCGGCGCGTGGCGAACTGGAAATCACCGACATCAACCGCCTCTACCTCGAACGTGGCCAGCTCAACGTCCAGGTCATGGGGCGCGGCCACGCCTGGCTCGATACCGGCACCCACGAAAGCCTGCTCGATGCCAGCCAGTTCATCGCCACCATCGAGAAGCGCCAGGGGCTGAAGATCGCCTGTCCGGAGGAAATCGCTTTCCGCAAGGGCTGGGTCGACGCGGCGCAACTGGAAAAGCTGGCGCAGCCGATGCTCAAGAATCCCTACGGCCAGTACCTGATCGGCCTGCTCGGCGAGCGGAGCTGCTGATGCAGCTCGTCTCCACCCTGCTGCCCGGCGTGCTGCTGCTTGAACCGCGCGTCTTTGGCGACGAGCGCGGTTTCTTTTTCGAGAGTTTCAATCAGCGCGCCTTCGACGAAGTGGTCGGCGAGCACGTCGATTTCGTTCAGGACAACCACTCGAAAAGCCGCCGCGGCGTGCTGCGCGGCCTGCATTACCAGTTGCCGCCGCAAGCCCAGGGCAAGCTGGTGCGCGTCATCGAAGGCGAGGTGTTCGACGTCGCGGTCGATCTGCGCCGCGCCTCGGCGACCTATGGCCACTGGGCCGGCGTCCTGCTGTCCGCCGCCAACAAACGGCAGGTGTGGATACCGCCGGGCTTCGCCCACGGTTTCGTGACGCTGAGCGAAACCGCCGAGTTCCTTTACAAGACCACCGACTACTATTCGCCGGAACACGAGCGCTGCATCCGCTGGAACGATCCGGAGCTGGCCATCGACTGGGGCTACAGCCGGGAACCGCAACTATCGACCCGGGACGCTGCGGCACCGGGTTTCGCCGAGGCCGAAAAGGGCTTCTGAGGGCAGAGGACTTCGGACTTTCACGGTCCCCGGGTAAACTGGCGCATTTTTCATCGTCAGGCCCGCCATGGAATTCCTAGACCTTCCCCAATTGCTCTCCGCTGCTGGCACAGTTCGCCTGCCCGGTTCGAAGAGCATTTCCAACCGCGTCCTGTTGCTCGCCGCGCTCGCCGAGGGTGAGACCGAGGTGCGCGACCTGCTTGCCTCCGACGACACCGAGCGCATGCTCGAAGCCCTGCGGACGCTCGGCGTTGGCGTCACCTCCCTGGGTGGCGAACACTGGCGGATCACTGGTTGCGCCGGCCGTTTCCCGGTCCGTCAGGCGGAACTCTTCCTCGGCAACGCCGGCACCGCTTTTCGCCCGCTCACCGCGGCGCTGGCGCTGGCCGGCGGTGACTACGTATTAAAGGGCGTTGCCCGCATGCATGAGCGGCCGATCGGCGATCTGGTCGACGGCCTGCGCCAGCTCGGCGCCGACGTTACCTACCTGGGCAACGCCGGCTATCCGCCGCTGCAACTGAAGCCGGCAACGATCCGACCGGGCGGCGCGATCCAGGTGCGCGGCGATGTCTCCAGCCAGTTCCTGACCGGCCTGCTGATGGCCTTGCCGCTGACCGGCGCGACGGTTACGCTCGACGTCGTCGGCGAGCTGATTTCCAAGCCCTATATCGAGATCACGCTGGCGACGATGGCCCGCTTCGGCGTCGTCGTCGAGCGCGACGGCTGGCAGCGTTTCACGGTCCATGCCGGCAGCCGCTACGTGTCGCCGGGCACCGTCTATGTCGAGGGCGACGCCTCGTCGGCGTCCTACTTCCTGGCGCTCGGCGCCATCGGCGGCGGGCCGCTGCGTGTCGAAGGCGTCGGCGCCGATTCGATCCAGGGCGATGTCCGCTTCGCTGAGGCGCTGGCACAGATGGGCGCCATCATCGAAACCGGGCCGAACTGGATGTCCGCCCGCGCGCCGGCCGGCGGCCTGGTCGCTGTCGATCTCGACTGCAACCACATTCCCGACGCGGCGATGACGCTGGCCACCGCCGCGCTTTTCGCCAAAGGCCCGACTACCTTGCGCAACATCGCCAGCTGGCGGGTCAAGGAAACTGACCGCATCGCGGCGATGGCGACCGAGTTGCGCAAGCTCGGCGCCGAGGTCGAGGCGGGCGCGGATTTCATCCGGATCACGCCGGCGACCGTCAAACCTGCGGCCATTGATACCTACGACGATCACCGCATGGCGATGTGCTTCTCGCTCGCCGCTTTCGCGACGCCGCTGCGCATCAACGATCCGAAGTGCGTCGCCAAGACCTTTCCCGATTACTTCGAGTGTTTTGCTGCAGTCACTCGCGCCGCGCCGGTGATCGCCATCGACGGCCCGTCGGCTTCCGGCAAGGGCACGGTTGCGGCGCGCGTCGCCGCCGCGCTCGGTTTTGCCTACCTTGACTCCGGGGCACTTTACCGGCTGACCGCGCTCGCCGCGCTGCGGGCGAACGTCGCCTGGGACGACGAAGCCGGCGTCGCAGCGATTGCCGCCGGGCTCGACGTGGTGTTCACCGAAGATGACATCCGCCTGGCTGGGGTGGCGGTCGGCGATGCCATACGCACCGAGGAAATCTCGGCCGGCGCTTCGAAAGTCGCGGCCTTGCCGGCGGTGCGCGCGGCGCTGCTGTTCCGCCAGCGGGCCTTCAACACGGCGCCCGGTCTGGTCGGCGACGGCCGTGACATGGGCTCGGTCGTCTTCCCGCAGGCACCGCTCAAGGTCTTCCTCACGGCGACTGCCGAAGCGCGCGCTGAACGGCGCTATAAGCAGTTGATCGAAAAAGGTTTCTCTGCTAATCTCCCGGACCTTCTGGCTGACCTGCAGCAACGTGACGCGCGCGATTCGCAGCGCAGCGTGGCGCCGCTCAGACAGGAGGCGGATGCCAGGCTGCTGGAAACCACGCATCTCACCATCGAACAGGCGGTGAAACAGGTGCTGGACTGGTACGCGGAAGCAACCTCGTAGCACGGTGTTGCCGGCCATGGTGGCCGGCAGCTTGTTTTTCACCTTAACCCGCTGTGGGCCTGTCGGCTCGTGGCAAGGAACTCGCTCCGTAATGGAATCTTTTGCTCAACTTTTTGAAGAATCCCTGGCTCGCCAGGAAATGCGTCAAGGCGAAGTCATCACCGCTGAGGTGGTGGGCATCGACCACAATTTCGTCGTGGTCAACGCCGGCCTGAAATCCGAATCCTACGTTCCCGTAGAAGAATTCCTCAACGACCAGGGTGAAGTTGAAGTCGCCATCGGCGATTTCGTCCAGGTCGCCATCGAAATGCTGGAAGACGGCTATGGTTCGACCCGTCTTTCGCGCGATCGCGCCAAGCGCATCGCCTCCTGGAACTTCCTCGAGCAAGCCCTCAACGACGGTGCCCTGGTTTCCGGCACCATCACCGGCAAGGTCAAGGGTGGTCTCACCGTCATGTCCAACGGCGTCCGTGCCTTCCTGCCGGGTTCGCTGGTCGACATGCGTCCGGTCAAGGACACCACGCCGTACGAAGGCAAGACCATGGAGTTCAAGGTCATCAAGCTCGACCGCAAGCGCAACAACGTCGTCCTGTCGCGTCGCGCCGTGCTGGAAGCGACCGCCGACGCCGACCGCGAAAAGCTGATGGAGAACCTCAAGGAAGGTGCTACCGTCAAGGGCGTCGTCAAGAACATCACCGACTACGGCGCATTCGTCGACCTGGGCGGCATCGATGGCCTGCTGCACATCACCGACCTGGCCTGGCGCCGTGTCCGTCACCCGAGCGAAGTGCTCAACGTCGGTGACGAAGTCACCGCCAAGATCCTCAAGTTCGACGCCGAGAAGAACCGCGTCTCGCTGGGCATGAAGCAGCTGGGCGACGACCCGTGGGTCGGTATCGCCCGCCGTTACCCGGCCGGCACCCGCCTCTTCGGCAAGGTCACCAACCTGACCGACTACGGTGCTTTCGTCGAAATCGAGCAGGGCATCGAAGGCCTGGTGCACGTCTCCGAAATGGACTGGACCAACAAGAACGTCCACCCGTCCAAGGTCGTTTCGCTGGGCGACGAAGTCGAAGTCATGATCCTCGAAATCGACGAAGAGCGTCGCCGCATTTCGCTGGGCATGAAGCAGTGCCAGGCGAATCCGTGGGACGAGTTCGCGATGAACCACAAGAAGGGCGACAAGGTCCGCGGCGCGATCAAGTCGATCACCGACTTCGGCATCTTCATCGGCCTGCCGGGTGGCATCGATGGTCTGGTTCACCTGTCCGACCTGTCCTGGTCGGCGACCGGTGAAGAAGCGATCCGCAACTTCAAGAAGGGTGACGAAGTTGAAGCCGTGGTTCTCGGCATCGATGTCGAGAAGGAACGCATCTCCCTGGGCATCAAGCAGCTCGATGGTGATCCGTACGCCAACTTCATCGCTACGCACGAGAAGAACAGCATCGTCCGCGGTATCGTCAAGACGGTCGACGCCCGTGGCGCCGTGGTCACGCTGGACGGTGAAAACGAAGCCTACCTGCGTGCCTCGGAGTTCTCGCGCGAGCGTACCGAAGACCTGTCGCAGCATCTGAAGGTCGGTGACGAAGTCGAAGCGATGATCATCAACGTCGATCGCAAGACCCGTGGCATCAGCCTGTCGATCAAGGCCAAGGATCAAGCCGAACAGCACGAAGCGATGCAGAAGTTCTCTGCCGACACTTCCGCCGCTACCGGCACGACCAACCTGGGTGCGCTGCTCAAGGCCAAGCTGAACCAGCAAGGCTGATAGGCTGACATGACCAAATCCGAGCTCATCGTCCGGCTGGCGGAGCGTTTTCCGCAGTTGGTGGCGAAGGATGCCGATTTCGCAGTCAAGATGATTCTCGATGCGATGTCCGAAGCGCTGGTGCGCGGAGATCGCATCGAGATCCGCGGATTTGGCAGCTTCGCGCTCAACTACCGGCCGCCGCGCGTTGGACGTAACCCGAAATCCGGGGACAAGGTCAGCGTGCCGGCGAAGTGGGTTCCCCACTTCAAGGCCGGCAAGGAACTGCGCGAGCGGGTCGATCAGTCGATCTGAAGCCGGGCTTGGCCCAATGTGGTAGATTCGGGGCAGTGAGTTTCACTGCCCCTTTTCATTGAATGTCATGACAGCGCTAACCTGGTTCCTGCGTTTCATCATCTTTGCCTTTCTGGTGATCTTTGCCCTCCAGAACACGGCGCCGGTCACCCTGAGCCTGGCCCTCGATTACCAATGGCAGGCACCGCTGGTCATCGTCCTGCTCGCCTTTTTCGGCGCTGGTGCCCTGCTTGGCGTGCTCTCCCTGGTCGGCACGATATTTCGTCAGCGCCGCGAAATCGCCCGTCTCAAACGCGCCCTGCTCAAGGTCGAGCAAGCCCCGCTGCCGGATCTGCCGCCGCAACAATGAATGAACTTTTCGAATACTGGCAGCTCCTGCTGGTCCCGGTGTTTTTCGCCATGGGCTGGGCTGCCGCGCGTGTCGACATGCGGCAGGTCGTACACGAATCACGTGCGCTGCCGCGTTCCTATTTCAGGGGTCTGAACTTCCTGCTCAACGAGCAGCCGGACAAGGCCATCGATTCCTTCCTCGAAGTCGCCAAGGTCGATTCGCAGACCGTCGAGCTGCATTTTGCGCTCGGCAACCTGTTTCGCCGGCGTGGCGAGACCGAGCGGGCGATCCGCATGCACCAGAACCTGCTCGAGCTGCCGGAGGTCGAGGACAAACACCGCCTGCAGGCGATGGTCGAACTCGGTCAGGACTTTCTCAAGGCCGGCCTGCTCGACCGCGCCGAGGAGATTTTCAACAAGCTGCTCGGTGGCGTCCGCGAGGCCGATGCCAAGCGCTCGCTGCTCGAGATCTACCAGATCGGCAAGGAGTGGCAGAAGGCGATCGAGATCGCTCGCGAGCTGCCCGATGTCGCGACGCACAAGGAAATCGCCGAGTACTACTGCGAACTGGCGGCCGGCGAGATCATGCGCTCGCGCCACGAGTCGGCGCGTCAGTATCTCGAGGTGGCGATCCAGGAAAACCGCAAGTGCGTGCGTGCCAGCATCCTGCTCGGCGACCTCTGTGCCCAGGAGGGCAGGAGCGAGGAAGCGATCGCCATCTGGCAAGGCATCGAACAGCAGGATCCCGCCTACCTGTCGCTGGTCGCCCAGCGTCTGCTCGACGCCTACCGCAAGCTGTCCCGGCTCGCCGAGGGCGTGGCGCTGCTGCGGGGCTATCTCGAACACTATCCGTCGATCGACCTGCTCGAAGTTGTCTACCAGCTGGTGCTGGAAAACGAGGGCAACGAGGCCGCCTATCGCCTGGTGCGCGCCGAGCTGCAGCGCAACCCGACGCTGGTTGGTCTCGAGCGGCTGATCGCCGCCCGCCTGCCGCTGGCGGCGCCGGAAGTGCGCGGTGACCTGGAACTGGGCAAGACCATCGTCCAGGGCTATACCCGCCGCCTGTCGCGCTATCGGTGCAATAATTGCGGCTTCAAGGCGCGTCAGTTCTACTGGCGCTGCCCGGCCTGCGGCGGTTGGGAAACCAGTCCGCCGCGGCGCAGCGAGGAATTCGATCAATCCCTGTAGGACTTCGATGCTGGAAAAACTCTCGCAGGTGCGCCTGCTCGTCGTCGGCGACGTCATGCTGGACCGCTACTGGTTCGGCGAGGTCAGCCGGATTTCGCCAGAAGCGCCGGTACCGGTGGTCAAGGTCGAGCGCATGGAAGAGCGCCTCGGCGGTGCCGCCAACGTTGCCCGCAATGCCGCTTCGCTTGGCGCGCAGACCACGCTGCTGTCGGTGGTCGGCGACGACGACGCCGGCCGTTCGCTATCCCGCCTGCTGGCCGCCGAGGGGATCGCCGCCGACCTGCAGATCGACCGCGAGATCGACACCACGGTCAAGTTGCGCGTCATCGGCCGCCAGCAGCAGTTGTTGCGCATCGATTTCGAAACCACCCCGTCGCATGAAATCCTGCAGGCCAAGCTGGCTGAATACGAGCGCCGCCTGGCCGATTGCGACATCGTCATCCTCTCCGATTACGGCAAGGGCGGCCTCACCCACATCGCCGAGATGATCGAACTCGCCCGCGCCGCTGCCAAGCCGGTGCTGGTCGATCCGAAGGGCGACGAGTGGGGAAAGTACGCCGGGGCGACGGTGATCACGCCGAACCGATCGGAACTGCGTGACGTCGTCGGCCGCTGGGCCTCGGAAGAGATCCTGTTCGCCAAGGCCGACAAGCTGCGTGGCGAACTCGGGCTGGAAGCCCTGCTGGTCACCCGCAGCGAGGAGGGCATGACCCTCTTCGCCGACGGCCAGACCTTCCACCAGGCGGCGCAGGCGCGCGAAGTGTTCGACGTTTCCGGCGCTGGCGACACCGTCATCGCCACCCTTGCCGTCATGCTCGCGGCTGGCGCCGACTGGGCTGAAGCCATCCGCATTGCCAATGTCGCCGCCGGCATCGTCGTCGGCAAGCTCGGTACTGCCGTCGTCACCCGCGACGAAATCGCGGGCGCCTTCTAAGGAGAAGAGATGAAGACCATCGTCACCGGCGCGGCCGGTTTTAGTTCCGGCATCACCCCCGCCATGGCGGGCATGAGCCTTCTCTGAAACCGGCAGGAGATACTTATGAAAACAATTGTCACCGGCGCGGCCGGTTTTATCGGTTCCAACATCGTCAAGGCGCTCAACGAGCGCGGCGTGACCAAGATCATCGCCGTCGACAACCTGAGCAAGGCCGAGAAGTTCAAGAACCTGATCGACTGCGAGATCGTCGATTACATCGACAAGCAGGATTTCATCGAGCGCATCCAGAGCGGCTGTTTCGACGGCGATGTCGAGGCCATCTTCCACGAGGGGGCCTGTTCCGACACCATGGAGACCGACGGTCGCTACATGATGGAGAACAACTTCCGTTACTCCAGCATCCTGCTCGACTGGTGCCTCGACCAGGACGTGCAGTTCCTCTACGCGTCGTCAGCGGCGACTTACGGCGCGTCCAGCATTTTCCGCGAGGAACGCGAGTGCGAAGGGCCGCTCAACGTCTATGGCTACTCGAAGTTCCTGTTCGACCAGATCGTCCGTCAGCGCCTGGCGCAGCAACCGTCGTCGCAGATTGTCGGTTTCCGCTACTTCAACGTCTATGGCCCGCGCGAGAACCACAAGGGGCGGATGGCGTCGGTCGCCTTTCACAACTTCAACCAGTTCCGCGCCGACGGCAAGGTCAAGCTGTTCGAAGGCTCGCACGGCTACCCGGACGGCGGCCAGATGCGCGACTTCGTCTTCGTCGGCGACGTTGCCAAGGTCAATCTGTTCTTCCTCGACCATCCGGAAAAATCCGGCATCTTCAACCTCGGTTCGGGGCGCGCGCAGAGTTTCAACGATGTCGCGGTGGCTGCGGTCAACGGCTGCCGCCAGGCAAGAAACGAGGCGCCGCTCGGGCTCGAGGAACTCCGGGCACAGGGCTTGCTCGAATACATCGCCTTTCCCGAGGCGCTCAAGGGCAAGTACCAGGCGTTCACGCAAGCCGATCTGACCAGGCTGCGCGAAGCCGGCTACGAGGCGCCGATGGCGACGGTCGAGGAGGGCGTTTCCCAATACATCGCCTGGTTGCATGCACATGTATAAAACCCTGCAGGATTTTGTCGGAAACACGCCGCTGGTTCGCTTGCAGCGCATACCCGGCGCCGATAACGAAGGCCGCGGCAACGTCATTCTGGCCAAGCTCGAAGGCAACAATCCGGCCGGTTCGGTCAAGGATCGCCCGGCGCTGTCGATGATCCAGCGTGCCGAAGCGCGCGGCGACATCAAGCCGGGCGATACGCTGATCGAGGCAACCTCCGGCAACACCGGCATCGCACTGGCCATGGCGGCGGCGATCAAGGGTTACAAGATGATCCTGGTGATGCCCGAGAACCAGAGCGTCGAGCGCCGCCAGAGCATGCGCGCCTACGGCGCCGAACTGGTGCTGACCCCGAAAGACGGCGGCATGGAGCTGTGCCGCGACGTCGCCGAACGAATGCGTGACGAGGGCAAGGGCATCATCCTCGACCAGTTCGCCAACCCGGACAACCCGGTCGCCCATTACGAAGGCACCGGACCGGAAATCTGGCGCGATACTGGCGGTCGCATCACCCATTTCGTTTCCAGCATGGGCACCACCGGTACCATCATGGGCACCAGCCGCTACCTCAAGGAAATGAACCCGGCGATCACCATCGTTGGTTGTCAGCCGGAAGAGGGTAGCCAGATTCCGGGTATCCGCAAGTGGCCGGAAGCCTATCTGCCGAAGATCTACGCGCCGACCAACGTCGACCGCATCGAATACGTCAGCCAGGCCGACGCCGAAGTCATGACCCGGCGGCTCGCCGTCGAGGAAGGCATCTTTGCCGGCATCTCGTCCGGCGGGGCGCTCGCCGTCGCCTTGCGCATTGCCGCGCAAGTGGAGAACGCGACCATCGTCTCGATCGTCTGCGACCGCGGCGACCGCTATCTGTCGACTGGTGTGTTTCCAGCGTGAAAAATCTTTCACCGCAAAGAAGCGAAGACGCGAAGATTGCGCAGAGAAAGGCAATTCGTCCCTTTTCTTCGCGTTTCCTTTGCGCCTTGGCGTCTTTGCGGTGAGGCGCCTTTAAATCATGAAACCCATCCTTGTCTTCGACATCGAGACCATTCCCGATGTGCCCGGCTTGCGCCGGATCAACGAACTGCCGGGCGAACTGTCCGATGCCGAGGTTGCCGAACTGGCCTTCCAGCAACGGCGGGCGAAGAACGGCAGCGACTTCCTGCCGCTGCACCTGCAGCGCATCGTCGCCATTTCCTGTGTGTTGCGCACGCTCGACGGTTTTCGCGTGTGGTCGCTGGCCGAGCCCGACCTCGACGAAGGCGCGATCATCCAGCGCTTCTTCGATGGCATCGAGAAATTCACGCCGCAGATCGTTTCCTGGAACGGCGGCGGCTTCGACCTGCCGGTGCTGCACTACCGCGGCATGCTGCACGGTGTCAGCGCGCCGCGCTACTGGGACATGGGCGACGGCGACTACGCCGACTCGCGCGACTTCAAGTGGAACAACTACATCAGCCGCTACCATACCCGTCACCTCGACCTGATGGACCTGCTGGCGATGTACAACGGTCGCGCCAACGCGCCGCTCGACGAGCTGGCCAAACTGTTCGGCTTTCCCGGCAAGCTCGGCATGGACGGCAGCAAGGTGTGGGACGCCTGGCAGGCCGGGCAGGCCGCCGACATTCGCGATTACTGCGAGACCGACGTGGTCAATACCTACCTGGTCTACAACCGCTTCCGGCGCATGCGTGGCGAGTTCACCGCCGACGAGGAGATGGCCGAACAGGAATTCATCAAGGCGCAACTGGCCAGGATCGATGCCCAGCACTGGCGCGAGTTTCTTGCTGCCTGGGGCTGATAGTGCAGCGCAGCAAGCTATAATCGCGAAGCTTTTTTTCAAACCCAAACGCAGAGAGAAAACAATGGCTCTTAACAACGTTCCCTCCGGCAAGTCCCTTCCCGACGACTTCAATGTGATCATCGAGATCACCGCCCATTCCGACCCGGTCAAGTACGAAGTCGACAAGGAAAGCGGCGCCATCTTCGTCGACCGTTTCATGTCCACGTCGATGCACTATCCGTGCAACTACGGCTATATCCCGCACACCATCGCCGGCGACGGTGACCCGGTCGACGTCCTGGTGATGAGCCCCTTCCCGCTGCCGCCGGGCGTCGTCGTCCGCTGCCGTCCGCTCGGCCAGTTGTCGATGACCGACGAAGGCGGCGAAGACGCCAAGCTGCTCGCCGTGCCGGTGTCCAAGCTGACCCCGCTGTACAACGACGTCAAGACCTACGAAGACACGCCGGAACTGCTGCGTCAGCAGATCGCGCACTTCTTCGAGCATTACAAGGATCTGGAGCCGGGCAAGTGGGTCAAGGTCAATGGCTGGCAGGGCATCGACGCCGCGCGCGAAGAAGTCATGACCGGCATCCAGCGTTACAACGACGCGAAAGACAAGCCGAACTACTAAGATGCTGCGTATCGCCGTTGCCCAGTTCAACGCCGTCGTCGGTGACCTGACCGGCAACGTCGACCGCATCGTCGCCTGTGCTGCCGCGGCCAAGGCCCGCGGCGCCCAGGTGCTGCTGACGCCGGAGCTGGCGTTGAGCGGCTATCCCCCGGAAGACCTGCTGCTGCGCCCGGATTTTTACCGCGCCTGCCAGCGCGCGCTCGATGATCTGGCTGCCCGCATCGACGGCATTGCGCTGGTCGTCGGCCATCCGGAAGAACATGAAGGCGCCTGCTACAACGCTGCGACGGTGATCGAAAACGGCCGCCAGCTTGCCGTTTACCGCAAGATGCGCCTGCCCAATTACGACGTCTTCGACGAGAAGCGTTATTTCGATGCCGGGCGCGCGGCCTGTGTCGTCGAACTCGGCGGCGTCCGCTGCGGCATCAACATCTGTGCCGACATCTGGGAAGAGGGCGCTTATGAACAGGCCTGCCAGGCCGGCGCCGAAGTCGTGCTGGTGCTCAACGCCTCGCCCTGCCACCTGGAGAAGCACCAGGAACGCGCCGAGGTGCTCGGCGAACGGATCGCCGCCACCGGCATTCCCGCCATCTACTGCAACCTGGTCGGTGGCCAGGATGAACTGGTCTTCGACGGCGGCTCCTTCGCCCTTGATGCCCGCCGCCAGGTCGTCATGCGCTTGCCGCAATTCGAGGAAGCGCTCGGTATCGTCGAGGTCGACGGGCCGCGACTCCGCTCTGCCGACCTCGTCGAGCCGCTGGCGCTGGAGGCCGAAGCCTATTCGGCGCTGGTCATGGGTGTGCGCGACTACATCGGCAAGAGCGGTTTCAAAGGGGCGACCATCGGCCTCTCCGGCGGCATCGACTCGGCGTTGACGCTGTGCGTCGCGGTCGATGCACTTGGCGCTGACAAGGTGCACGCGGTGATGATGCCGTCGCCCTACACCGCGCAGATGAGTCTCGACGATTCGCGCGAGATGATCCGCCAGTTGGGCTGCAGCTACGACGAGATCGCCATCGCCCCGGCGATGGCCACTTACGAAAGCATGCTGGCGCCGCTCTTTGCCGGCCTGCCCAGCGACACCACCGAAGAGAACATCCAGGCGCGCATCCGCGGCAACCTGTTGATGGCGCTCTCCAACAAGACCGGCAAGCTGGTCCTGACCACCGGCAACAAGTCGGAGATGGCGGTCGGCTACTGCACGCTGTACGGCGACATGGCCGGCGGTTTTGCGGTGATCAAGGATGTTTACAAGACGCTGGTCTATCGTCTGGCACGTTACCGCAACACCCTGTGCGGCGGCGACCCGGTGATTCCCGAGAACATCATCGTCCGCCCGCCGTCGGCTGAACTGAAGCCGGACCAGAAGGACCAGGATTCGCTGCCCGAGTACGAGGTACTCGACGCCATCGTCCGCGCCTACATGGAAGAGGACCGCAGCCCGCGCGAGATCATCGCCGCCGGCCTGCCCGAGGCCGACGTGCGCCGCGTCGTCCGCCTGCTGCGCATTGCCGAGTACAAGCGCCGCCAGGCGCCGGTCGGCATCCGCATCACGCCGCGCGGTTTCGGCAAGGACTGGCGCTATCCGATCACCAACCGGTATGCTGACGAATATTGAGCATCAATCGAGAAGAGGGAAACAGACATGAAAAAAATCGAAGCCATCATCAAACCGTTCAAGCTCGACGAAGTGCGCGAAGCGCTGTCGGAAGTCGGCATCACCGGCCTGACGGTCACCGAGGTCAAGGGTTTCGGGCGCCAGAAGGGCCACACCGAACTGTATCGCGGGGCTGAATACGTCGTCGATTTCCTGCCCAAGATCAAGATCGAGATCGTCGTTACCACCGAACAGGTCGAGCCGGCCATCGATGCCATCGTCAAGGCGGCGCGTACCGGCAAGATCGGCGATGGCAAGATCTTCGTCACCTCGGTCGAGCAGGTTGTCCGTATCCGCACCGGCGAGACCAACGAAGCGGCAATCTGAAATCCGCCTGCTGTTGTTTCAGGAACGGGACGGCCACGGCCGTCCCGTTTTTGCAGGGGCATCAGGATATGCTTATGTATTGATTTTGTGGGTTTCGGCGTTTTGCGCAAAGCTTGAGCAAACCGTTTGACCGCCCCGGGAAAACCGGGTAATTTCCTTGCCAGAGGAGGCTTTCTCCTCGTATCCGTCAGTCAGGATTCTCCAACGATTCAATGGCAAGCGGGATTTCATGAACATCATTCAGGTAGAGAGAAGATGTGACGGCAACCGCCGTCACTCATCCCCAATCTTCCCGGCATGCCGCAAGGCATGTGACGATGGCAGGGTCGGTATGTCCGGCTGCGCCATGTCCCTGAATTAAGGGCCAGAGCATGACGACGCGGCCAGCCTTCCACGCAGTATCCGGAAGTGCTGCCGCGAGCGAAGCGGTTTTCCAGTCAAGACCCGATTCGGCACAGACCGATAACACCCCGTTTTCCTTTCATTTCCGGAGGTTTTCCATCCGGGAACGTGGCGCGCGCTGTCTTGCGCTTCCGTTCCGGGAGGAGGCCGCTTGTCCGGAGGGTTTCCCGGAGATATAGCCTGTTCAATTCTTGTCAGTCTAAATAAAGAGAGGGAGTAGTAATGTCTTCTGCATTGTGGTTGGCGTTGTTATGTGCGGGGTTGGCGGTCATTTACGGCTGGTTGTCCAGTCGTTCCATTCTTGCGTTGCCGGCGGGGAACGAGCGCATGCAGGAAATCGCCAAGGCGATCCAGGAAGGGGCGGCTGCCTATCTGAGCCGGCAGTACAAGACCATTGCCATGGTCGGTGTGGTGATGGCGGTGCTGATCGCCATCTTCCTTGGCATGGCGACGGCGGTCGGTTTCGTCATCGGCGCCACGCTCTCCGGTGCCGCCGGCTTCATCGGCATGAACGTTTCCGTGCGCGCCAATGTGCGTACCGCCGAAGCGGCACGCGGCGGAATTGCGCCGGCGCTTGACGTGGCCTTCAAGGGTGGCGCGATCACCGGCATGCTGGTGGTCGGCCTCGGCCTGCTCGGCATTGCCGGCTACTACGGTGGCATGCAGGCCTTCGGCCTGAGCCAGGATGCGGCGCTGCACGCGCTGATCGGTCTGGCTTTCGGCTCGTCGTTGATCTCGATCTTCGCCCGTCTCGGTGGCGGCATCTTCACCAAGGGGGCCGACGTCGGCGCCGACCTCGTCGGCAAGGTGGAAGCCGGCATTCCCGAGGACGATCCGCGCAACCCGGCGGTGATCGCCGACAACGTCGGTGACAACGTCGGCGACTGCGCCGGCATGGCCGCCGACCTGTTCGAAACCTATGTCGTCACCGTCGTCGCTACCATGGTGCTCGGCGCGCTGATGCTGAAGACCTCGGCCGTCCTCGGCGATGCGCTGATCCTCTACCCGCTGGCGCTGGGCGCGGTGTCGATCATTGCCTCGATCGTCGGCTGCTACTTCGTCAAGACTTCGGACGGCGGCAAGATCATGGGCGCGCTGTACAAGGGCCTGATCGTCGCCGGCGTGCTGGCGCTGGCCTTCTACTACCCGGTGACCTCGTGGCTGATCGGCGCAGGCGATGCGGCGGTGCAGGTAACGACCGCCAGCATGTTCACCTGCGCGGTGATCGGTCTGGTGCTGACGGCGGCGATGGTCTGGATCACCGAGTACTACACCGGCACCGAATACGCGCCGGTCAAGCATGTCGCTTCGGCCTGCCAGACCGGTCATGCGACCAACATCATCGCCGGTATCGGCGTTTCGATGAAGGCGACGGCGCTGCCGGTGCTCTCCGTCTGCGCCTCGATCTGGGCCGCCTATTCGGTCGGTGGCCTGTACGGGCTGGCGATCGCCGCCACCTCGATGCTGTCGATGGCCGGTATCGTCGTCGCGCTTGATGCCTACGGTCCGATCACCGACAACGCCGGTGGTATCGCCGAAATGGCTGAGCTGCCGCCCGATGTGCGTAACGTTACCGATCCGCTCGACGCCGTCGGCAACACCACCAAGGCGGTGACCAAGGGCTACGCCATCGGTTCCGCCGGCCTTGCCGCGCTGGTCCTCTTCGCCGACTACACGCATGCGCTGGAAGCGGCGACCGGCCAGGTATTCACTTTCGATCTGTCGAACCACATGGTGATTATCGGCCTCTTCATCGGTGGCCTGATTCCCTACCTGTTCGGGGCGATGGCGATGGAAGCGGTGGGGCGTTCGGCCGGTGCCGTGGTCGTCGAAGTGCGGCGTCAGTTCAAGGAAATCGCCGGCATCATGGAAGGCACGGCCAAGCCCGATTACTCGCGCGCGGTCGATATGCTGACCGTTGCCGCAATCAAGGAAATGATGATTCCGTCGATCCTGCCGGTCGCCGTGCCGATCGTCGTCGGTCTGCTGCTCGGCCCGCAGGCGCTCGGCGGCCTGCTTGTCGGCACCATCGTTACCGGCCTCTTCGTCGCCATCTCGATGACCACCGGCGGCGGTGCCTGGGACAACGCCAAGAAGTACATCGAGGATGGCCACTTCGGCGGCAAGGGCTCGGATGCGCACAAGGCGGCGGTCACCGGCGATACCGTCGGCGATCCCTACAAGGATACGGCCGGTCCGGCGGTCAATCCGCTGATCAAGATCATCAACCTGGTCGCGCTGCTGATCGTGCCGCTGATCGTCTGATCGCCAGCTTTTCGGTTCAAGGAATGCGCCCTGCGGGGCGCATTTTTTTTGCTTCAGCTTTTTGGCGCGCGCAGCAGGACCAGCAGGGCGCCTTCGCCGCCGTCCTGCGGCTTGGCCTGGCAATAGGCGAGGACTTCGTGGCGCTGCGCCAGCCAGCCGCGTACCAGTTGGCGCAGCACCGACAGTTTGTGCGGCGAACCGTGCCCTTTGCCGTGCACGATGCGCAGGCAGCGCTTGCCCTGGTGCAGGCAGGTGTGCAGGAAACCGGCGATCAGGTGGCGCGCCTGCTCACGGTTCAGGCCGTGCAGGTCGATCTCGTCCTGCACCACCCAACGGCCGCGACGCAGATCGCGCAATACCGTCTGCGCCAGGCCGGGGCGCAGGTAGGCCGCTTCGTCGCCGCCCTCGAGGCGGTCCTGTAGGGCGATCGGCGCGTGCAGGCTCTCGTGCAGTACCGCCTGACGGTCGGCCAGCGACTGCTGCGGCGCTGGCTGTGGCCGGGGGGAGTCGAGGGCGGCCAGATTGCGGTCGGGCAAAGGCTCGACGCCGCTCATCGCCAGGACGAAAGCCGCCTGCTCGGGATCGTCGGGCAGGCGCCGCGGGCGGGTGTCGTCCTGCCAGCGGGCGGGCAGCGCGTCGTCGCGGGGCGCAGGGCGTCCCGGATGGCTTGCGGCTGGCGGCCGGGAAACGGCAACGCGGCGTGACGGCGGTTGTTCCAGAATCACCCGGTTGGCGTCGGGCAGCGGCCGGGCACCAGCCACCGCCTGGCGGAAGAGGGCAGCTTCGTCGTCCTTGCCGGGGTCCGGCGCCGTGTCGCGCGGTGGTGTGGGCGACGCGGCGACCGGGGTCGCCGCGCGTTGCCGCCAGACGGCCCGCAGGCCGTCTTTCAGCGCGTTTTGCTCAGCCTTGGTGGCCAAGGTTGTCGAGGTAGCGCTCGGCATCGAGTGCCGCCATGCAACCGCTGGCGGCCGAGGTGCAGGCCTGCTTGTAGATCTGGTCCTGCACGTCGCCGGCGGCGAAGACGCCGGGGATGCTGGTCTGCGTCGCGTTGCCGTTGCGCCCGGCTTGGGTGACGAGGTAACCGTGGTCCATCTCGAGCTGGCCGATGAAGATGTCGGTGTTCGGCTTGTGGCCGATGGCGATGAAGACGCCGTGCACGTCGATCTTGCTTATTTCGCCAGAGGACATGTTCTTGATCGCCAGGCCGGTGACGCCAGAGTCGTCGCCGAGCACTTCGTCGAGGGTGCTGTTCCAGAGGATGGTGACCTTGCCTTCCTTTTCCTTCTGGAACAACTTGTCCTGCATGATCTTCTCGGCTCTGAACTTGTCGCGGCGGTGGATCAGCGTGACGTGACTGGCGATGTTGGCCAGGTAGAGCGCTTCTTCGACCGCGGTGTTGCCGCCGCCGACGACGGCGACCGGCTTGTTACGGTAGAAGAAGCCGTCGCAGGTGGCGCAGGCGGAGACGCCTTTGCCCATGAAAGCCTGTTCGGACGGCAGACCGAGGTACATGGCGGAGGCGCCGGTGGCGATGATCAGCGCGTCACAGGTGTAGGTGCCGCTGTCGCCGACCAGCGTGAACGGCTTTTCGGTCAGCTTGGTGGTGTGGATGTGGTCGAAGATGATCTCGGTGTCGAAGCGGGCGGCATGCTTCTCGAAGCGCTGCATCAGCTCCGGTCCCTGCACGCCGTCGGCGTCGGCCGGCCAGTTGTCGACTTCGGTGGTGGTCATCAGCTGGCCGCCCTGGGCCATGCCGGTGATCAGCACCGGTTTGAGGTTGGCGCGCGCCGCATAAACGGCGGCGGTATAACCGGCGGGGCCGGAACCGAGAATGATCAGCGGGGTGTGACGGGTCGTCATGTTGGTCTCTGCCTATGGGTTGAACGGCAAAAATTATAGCCGCCTAATGAAGCGCCGTTTTATGCCGGATCGTAACCAATCTATCAAACCGGTTTATAATTCTCAGCTAACTGTATGACTTGAAATGATTTACACCGTTCGTGGTAGTCATGGAACGGGATTAAGGAATTCAATGGCAAGACGAAACGACCCCAGTCCGATGCCCGACAAGATCGGCAGCCTGCTCCAGGAATCCCGCTGGCTGGGGGTTGGCGCGCTGGCGCTGTTCCTGGTCATGGCGTTGTGGGGATTCCAGCGTACCGACCCCGGCTGGTCGCACGCGATCGGCAACGGCAGTCCGCAGAATCCGGCAGGTCGTGCCGGCGCCTGGGTCGCCGATCTGCTGCTCTACGTTTTCGGACTCTCCGCCTGGTGGTGGGTGGTCCTGCTCGGCATGCTGGTCTGGTGGGGCTTCCGCAGGTTGCACGCCGGCGCGCAGGGGGCGGCGCATTCGCCCTACCTGGCGGTACCGGGGTTCATCGTCTTGCTGCTCGCCAGTTGTGCGCTGGAAGCGCTGCGTTTCCATACCCTCGATGTCCAGTTGCCGCTGGCGGCAGGCGGCATGCTCGGCGTCGAACTGAGCCGTTGGCTGGCCAGCCTGTTCGGTTTTACCGGCGCGACGCTACTGCTGTTGGCGCTGATCGGCGTTGCCTGGAGCGCGTTTTCCGGCATGTCGTGGATCTGGGCCTTCGAAAAGCTCGGCCTGCTGCTTGAGGCGCTGACCCTGTTTGTCTACGGCCGCATCGACGCCTGGCGTGACCGGCGCATCGGCAAGGAGGTCGCGCAGCGCCGCGAAGTCGTCGTCGAGGAGGAAAAGCGGCGGGTCGAATTGCACGAGCCGATCTTCATCGATACGCCGCCGCCGGAAGTGCCGGTGTCGAAGAAGGCGGAAGCCCGCGTCGAGCGCGAGAAGCAGGCGTTGCTGTTCCCCGAGGCGATCGTCGGCGGCACCTTGCCGCCGCTGCACCTGCTCGACCCGGCGCCGCCGGCGACCGAGACGGTCAGTGCCGAAACCCTGGAATTCACCTCGCGCCTGATCGAACGCAAGCTCGCCGACTTCGGCGTCCAGGTCAAGGTGATCGCCGCCCTGCCGGGGCCGGTCGTCACCCGTTACGAAATCGAACCGGCGGTCGGCGTCAAGGGCGCGCAGATCGTCAACCTGGCGCGCGACCTGGCGCGCGCGCTGGCCATGGTGTCGATCCGCGTCGTCGAGACGGTGCCCGGCAAGTCGTGCATGGCGCTCGAGCTGCCGAATACCAAGCGGCAGATGGTCAAGCTGTCCGAGATCATTTCGAGCAAGCCCTACAACGACATGGGCAGTCCGCTCACCGTCTGCCTCGGCAAGGACATCGGCGGCCTGCCGGTGGTCGCCGACCTGGCCCGCATGCCGCACCTGCTGGTTGCCGGCACCACCGGTTCGGGCAAGTCGGTCGGGGTCAACGCGATGATCCTGTCGATGCTCTACAAGTCCGAGCCGGAAAACGTCCGTCTCATCATGGTCGACCCGAAGATGCTCGAACTGTCGATCTACGAAGGCATCCCGCACCTGCTGGCGCCGGTCGTCACCGACATGAAGCAGGCGGCCAACGCGCTGCACTGGTGCGTTACCGAGATGGAAAAGCGCTACAAGCTGATGTCGGCGATGGGCGTGCGCAACATCGCCGGCCTCAACACCAAGATCAAGGACGCCGAGAAGCGCGGCGAGCACATCCCGAACCCGCTCAGCCTGACCCCGGAAGCGCCCGAGCCGCTGACGCACATGCCTTACATCGTCGTCATCATCGACGAACTGGCCGACCTGATGATGGTGGTCGGCAAGAAGGTCGAAGAGCAGATCGCCCGCCTCGCCCAGAAGGCGCGCGCCTCGGGCATCCACCTGGTGCTGGCGACACAGCGTCCGTCGGTCGACGTGATCACCGGCCTGATCAAGGCCAACATCCCGACCCGCATCGCCTTCCAGGTGTCGAGCAAGATCGATTCGCGTACCATCCTCGACCAGATGGGCGCCGAAGCCCTGCTCGGCCAGGGCGACATGCTCTATCTGGCGCCCGGCACCGGCTATCCGACGCGGGTCCATGGCGCCTTCGTTTCCGATGACGAAGTGCATCGCGTCGTCGAACACCTCAAGGCGAGTGGCGCGCCCGAGTACGTCGCCGACATCCTGAGCGGCGCCGGCGGCGACGAGGAGGGCGGCGGCGAGGCCGGCGAGGGTGGCGGCGACGCCGAGAGTGATCCGCTCTACGACCAGGCGGTCGACATCGTGCTGAAGAACCAGCGCGCTTCGATCTCGCTGGTGCAGCGCCACCTGCGCATTGGCTACAACCGCTCGGCGCGGCTGATCGAGGCGATGGAGAACGCCGGCCTGGTGTCGGCGATGGACGGCCGCGGCGGTCGCGAAGTGCTGATGAAGAAGCCGGCCGAATGACGCCGCCGGCACGACAAACCCTTACACATTGAAACAGCGCCGGCCTTTGAGCCGGCGTAAGCTGCGCCCATGAACCTCGCCCAAAAACTCCTCGCTACTGCCGCCTTCGTCCTTGCTCCGGCCTTCGCCCACGCCGGCGCCATCGACCAGTTGCGCGCCTTCCTCGACGATACCCGCAGCTACCGCGCCGATTTCGAGCAGTCGGTGCTCGCCCGCAACGGCCGCAAGCCCCAGGAGTCCTCGGGCAAGCTGGCGATCCTGCGGCCGGGCAAGCTGCGCTGGGAAATCCTCAAGCCCTATCCGCAACTGGTGGTCGGCGACGGCGAAAAGATCTGGATCCACGATCCGGAACTGCAGCAGGTCACCGTGCGCCCGGCCGGCGAAGCGATCGGCGCCACGCCGGCGGCGCTGCTCGCCGGCAGCAATGCGCTGGAAAAGAACTTCGTGCTCAAGGAGGGGGGCGAACGCGACGGCCTCTCATGGGTCGAGGCAACGCCGAAAACCACCGAAAGCGGCTTCGAGAAGGTGCGCATCGGCTTGCTCGGCAAGGAAATGAAGGCGATGGAGCTGTTCGACAACTTCGGCCAGACGACGCTGATCCGGCTCCTGCGCAGCGAGCGCAACCCAGCGCTGCCGGCGACCCTGTTCCGCTTCACGCCGCCCGCCGGTGCCGACGTCATCGGGCAGTAAAGCGGCGTAAAAAAGGCAGGCCGTATGGCCTGCCTGGATTTTTCCCGACGGTGCCGCTCAGTATTCGAGCACGCGCGGCAAGTCCTTGGCCTGGGCGATCCATTTGGCAACTTCGGTTTCGCCGGGGGTGCGGCCGCTCAGCTTCTTCTCGGCGTTGATTTCGGCGACTGCCGCTGCCAGGTTGGCGGCGTTGCGCCGGGCCAGTTCCGGCACCGTATCGACACCGCTAACCTCAAGCAATTCTGCATATTCCGAGCCGATGCCGCTGATCCGGTACAGGTCGACCATGTTGGCGAACTTGAGTACCTGCTTTTCCGTGAGGCCGGTCTTCTCCGCCAGTTCCTTGCGCTGTTTCGGCGTCCGCGCATTTTCCAGCAGACTGTCGGTGTCCTTGACGCCAGCGGCACGCAACTTTTCCCCGGTAACCGGTCCGATGCCCTCGACGTCCTCGATCTTCTTGTTGGCCATGTGTTGACTCCTGAAGCGGTATTGAAGGAGGGTCCAGTTTAGGGGATCGGCCTACGCCGAAGGTAATATTTTGTAGGACTGCCCTGTCGACCGGCGCGCAGCGTTGGCATGGCAGCGCCCGCGCCGGAGTGGTGGGCTCAGCCGCCCAGTGTCAGCATCAGTTCGCCCTGTGCGTTGTGCGGCTTGCTGCGGGCCGAACGGCGGCGCTGATAGTGGCCCTGGCTGTTCATGTCCCAACCCTGCTGGTTGTCGGCCAGATAGAACTTGAGACCTTCGGTGATGACGCGTTTCTTGAGTTTCTGATCAAGCAGCGGGAAGCCGAGTTCGATGCGCTTGAAGAAGTTGCGGTCCATCCAGTCGGCCGACGAGAGGTAGACGTCTTCCTTGCCGCCAGCGTAGAAATACATCACGCGGTGATGTTCGAGGAAGCGGCCGATGATCGAGCGGACGCGGATCTTCTCCGACAGTCCGGGAACGCCCGGGCGCAGCATGCAGACGCCGCGCACGATGAGGTCGATGTCGACGCCGGCTTGCGAGGCTTCGTAGAGTGCGTGGATGACCTCGCGCTCGACCAGCGAGTTCATCTTGGCGACGATGCGCGCCTTCTGACCGTTGCGCGCTGCTTCCGCTTCAGCCTGGATTGCCGCGACGACATTCGGCTGCAGTGTGAACGGCGCCTGCCACAGGTGGCGCAGGGTACGCGCCTTGCCCAGGCCGGTGAGCTGCTTGAAGACTTCGGAAACGTCGTGGGTGATTTCCTCGTTGGCGGTCATCAGGCCGAAGTCGGAATAGAGGCGGGCGGTACGCGGGTGGTAATTGCCGGTGCCGAGGTGGGCGTAACGCTTGAGGCCGGTTTCTTCGCGGCGGACGATGAGCAGCGCCTTGGCGTGCACCTTGTAGCCGACGACGCCGTAAACCACATGGGCGCCGACCTGTTCGAGCTTGGTCGCCCAGCTGATGTTGGCCTCCTCGTCAAAGCGCGCCATCAGTTCGACGACGACGGTGACCTCCTTGCCGTTCTGGGCGGCGCGGACCAGCGATTCCATCAGCACCGAATCGGTACCGGTGCGATACACCGTCATCTTGATCGCCACCACGCTGGGGTCGGTCGCTGCCTGGCTGAGCAGTTCGATGACCGGCGCGAACGACTGGTAGGGATGGTGCAGCAGGATGTCGCCCTTGCGGATGCTGTCGAAGATGCTGACACCCTTGCTCAGGCCTTTCGGCGAGCCGGGAATGAAGGGGCGGAACTTCATGTCCGGGCGGTCGACCCAGTCCGGCACCTGCATCAGGCGCACCAGGTTGACCGGGCCATGCACACGGTAGAGGTCGACCGGCTGCAGCGCGAACTGCGAGAGCAGGAATTCGGTGATCGCCGACGAACAGTTGTCGGCAACCTCCAGGCGCACAGCATTGCCGAAATGGCGCTGCGGCAGTTCGCCCTGCAGCTTGGTGCGCAGGTTGGTGACTTCTTCCTCGTCGACGAAGAGGTCGGAGTTGCGCGTCGCCCGGAACTGGTAGCAGCCGAGCACGGTCATGCCCATGAACAGTTCGCCGACGAACTCGTGCAGGATCGACGACAGGAAGACGAAACCGTAAGCGCAGCCGGCGAGTTCCTCGGGGAGCTGGATGACGCGCGGCAGCACGCGCGGCGCCTGGACGATGGCGATGTTGGAACTGCGCCCGAAAGCGTCCTTGCCTTCCAGTTCGACGGCAAAATTGAGACTCTTGTTGAGGACGCGCGGGAAGGGGTGCGAGGGGTCGAGTCCGATCGGCGTCAGCACCGGCACCATTTCGCGCAGGAAATAGTCGCGGATCCATTCACGCTGCGCTTCGTTCCAGCCGGAACGGCGCAGGAAGCGGATGCCCTGTTCGGCCAGTGCCGGCAGGATCACGTCGTTGAGGTGCTGGTACTGCTCATGGACGATGGCATGGGCTTCTGCCGAAACCAGGCGGAAGGTTTCCTGCGCCGTCTTGCCGTCTATCGTCGTCACCGACGATTTGGCGCGGATTTGTTCTTTCAGGCCGGAAACACGGATCTCGAAGAATTCGTCCATGTTGCTGGAAACGATGCACAGGAAACGCAGGCGTTCCAGCAGCGGCATCCTCTCGTCCTGCGCCTGGGCGAGTACCCGGCGATTGAAGGCGAGCAGGCCGAGTTCGCGGTTCAGGTAATTGTCGGACGGGAAGCGTGAGGATTGGTCGTTGTTGATCATGGCGCGCGATCCGGAAGGGGTTTCTCAAGTATAGGCTTCAAGCTGCTCATTTTGTTGCGTTAATGTTACAGCCAGATTAATCTGCCGGCGGTCTGGCAGCGACTGGGGACTTGCTGCCAGCGTAGGGGATATACGACTTTCGTTCTACCCCAGTGCGACATAACAGGGTATGCTGTCGGCTCTTTTTGTGAATTCACATTGTCATGAAAATCCTTCTGGTCGATGACTCGCGGGCGATCGCCATGATCACGACGGCACGTCTGGAATCCTTCGGTCACGAAGTGCACCATGCGAACAACGGTCAGGCCGCGATCGACATGTTTCGCAACGAATCCTTCGATCTCGTCCTGATGGACATCGAGATGCCGGGCATGAACGGCTTCGAGACGACGACGCGGATTCGCGGCCTGGAAGGACACGAACCCTGGGCCTGGACGCCAATCATCTTCGTTACCGCGACTGACAGCGATACCAACCTGGTGACCGCGATCGAGGCCGGCGGTGACGATTTCATCTCGAAGAGTTCACCGGAAAGCGTGCTGCAGGCGAAGATGAAGGCGATGTCGCGGATTGCCGCGCTGCGCTCGCGTCTGGCGCAAGCCAACGGCAAGCTGCAGGACCAGGCGAATCATGACGGGCTGACCGGTCTCTTCAACCGGCGGGCCATGGATCTACGCATCGATACCTTGTGGGAAACCGCGGTGCAGAACGGCAAGCCCTTCAGCCTGCTGATGATCGACGTCGACAATTTCAAGAAATACAACGATCACTACGGGCATCAGGCCGGCGACGACTGCCTGCGTGCCGTTGCCCAGGCTATCGACGGGGTGGCCTTGCGAGCCGATGCCGACCGGCTGGCGCCGGGGGCGTTTGCCGCGCGTTACGGTGGCGAGGAGTTTTCGGTAGTGATTCCGGAAGCACCGTCGGGCGTGCATGTCGGTGTCGGCATGGCCATTGTCGAGGCGGTGGCGGCACTCAATCTGCCGCATGAACGCAACGAAGCCTGGGGGCGGGTCACGGTGTCGGTCGGCGCGGTCTGCGTGTCGCCGGCCAGCAGCCTGGTCAAGCAGGTTTTCCGCGAGGCCGACGAACTGCTCTACAAGGCCAAGGCGTCTGGCCGCAATCGCTGCGAATCGAACTGAAGGGTTTCAGTCCTGGCGGAAATGGATCAGCGGCGTGTGGCCGCTGGCATGGAAGGCCGCGCAGCGCTCGATGAATTCCCGGGTACTCTTCGGCATCGGCGTGCGGGCGCGGGTGATGTAGAAGATCAGGTCGCGCCCCTGGCGCAGCAACTGCAGGCCGACCGCGGTGTCGTGGACGACGTTGCAACTGCAGTCGAGCGGGTTCGGAGTGAGGCCGTCGAGGCGTTCGCCGGCAGTCACCATGATGGCCCAGACGTCGAAAATGTCGGGGTCGGTACGCAGCGTCTCGGTCTTGATCTTGGCTGCCCGGGCCAGGTCGAGGATCACCGGTTCGGCACCGACAAAGGCCGGCAGGCGGGCCAGGTTGGTGATCATGCAACTGGCGATCCGGTCGATGTCGCGCATCGTCTGACCGATCTTGATGTAGCGGCTTTCGTAGAAATCCTCGAGTGGAATCGAGAAGGCGCGGAAAGGCTCGCCCCACAGTTCGTCGATGCCTTCCTCGCCGCTGCGGTGCAGCACGTTCTTGCCCAGCTCCATCGCTTCCAGCAGGCAGCGACCGCATTCACGCATCAGCGGATTGTCGCTGAGAATTTCGATGCCACAGGCCTGCAACTCGACCAGCTTGCGGAAAATGTCGGCCGCGCGGTTGAACAGCGCGCCGGCCAGCATTGCTCCCTTGATCCGGCGGCGGGCAATATCGCTTTCCGCTTCGAATGAGGCGCGCGCTTCGGCGAGCCGGGTGCCGGGAATGTTGAGGCCGTGCTCGGTGTGGTTGAAGAGACGGCGGGTCAGCGCATCGATCAGACGTTTCTTTGCCTCCAGCGTATCCGCCGGCACCTGATAGACCTTGATCCAGTAACCGTCGTAGTAGACGCGTTCTTCCCCGTTGATGATGCGGCGTGAGCCTTCTTCGGGAAGCGTCTCGTGGACGGACAGCTGATCGATGTGGGTTGCGTTGATCATGGGGGAGCAAGTATTACAAAAGGCAGAGTCGGAAACAAGATAAAGCGATCTCCGCTTTACTACGAAGCAACATATTTTTACTTTTGGCAACAGTCCTTTCGACTGGGCTCTCGCTATGATCGTTCCAGATCAATGCTGGAGTCCGCCCATGAAAACCCTTTTTCCGCGCATTGCTGCCTTCGCCCTGCTTGGTGTTTCCGCGGCACAGGCCGGTACCACCGTCGATCTGGCAGCGGAGGCCTCGCGGCCAGCCGTCAACGACCAGGTGCAGGCAGTGGTTTATGTCGAGGCGCGCGGCGCCAACCCGGCGCTGCTGGCGCGCCAGGTCAATCAGGAAATCGCCGGCGCACTGCAACTGATCCGCGGCAAGGCCGGGGTGCAGGCGAAAAGCGGCAACCAGTCCACCTATCCGGTCTATGGCCGGGAGCAGAAGATCGAGGGCTGGCAGATGCGCAGCGAACTCGTCCTCGAGTCGCGCGATCTGGCGGCAGTCTCCGAATTGCTCGGCGAACTGCAGCAGCGCAAGCTGGCGGTCGGTCAGGTCAGCCAGATGCCGTCGCCGGAAACCCGGCGCAAGGTCGAGGACGAAGCGACGCGCGACGCCATCCGCGCCTTCCAGGCGCGCGCCGAAGTGATCGCCGCGGCGCTTGGCAAATCCTGGAAGATCAAGCAACTGGCGGTGTCGCAGCAGGGCGGCCCGCAGCCGATGCCGGTCTTCCGGGCGACCAAGGCGATGCTGGCCGACGCCGCGCCGGCGCCGCTGGAAGCCGGCGAAAGCCAGTTGACGACGACGGTCAGCGGTCAGATCGAGCTGGCTGACTAACTGGCTGGAGTCAGTGGCGCGAAAAGAGGTCGCGCAGCTTGCACAGCGAGGTGGTGATGTCGAAGCGCGGGTCGGACAGCGCTTCACCGGCGAGGATGCGGGTGATCGCCAGCGCCGGGTCGGTTTCGCCGGTGCGCAGCACCTCGCAACCGCGCTTCTTCATGTGGCGGATGAAGCCGTCGCCAGCGCTGGCGCAGACCATGAGGTCCACGCCGTCGAGCGGGTGCGGGCGGTCGTCGGCGAAGCTGTGCAGGATTTCCGTCTTGTCCAGTTCGACGAAGGCGGGCGCCGGCAATAGCTGCTTGCTCTGGTGCTGGCTCAGGTCGTAGAGCAGCCAGTGCCGGCATTGGCCGGCGTGGCCGCTGACTTCGAGGTAGTTCTTGGTGGCGATGGCGATTTTCATGGTCGATTTGTCGGGAAACCTACAGGCGCCTACAGCGCGGACAGGGTCACCGCCACATCGCGCGGGCCGGCGAAATACGGCGCGCTGCTGACCAGGATGCGGCAGCCGGCGCGGGCGTAGGCCTCGGCGTTGCTGGCGTTGATACCACCCGCTGCAGCAATTCGCGTGCCGGGCAATTGCCGGATGATGTCGGCGACTGCCTCGACCGGCCATTTTTCCAGTTGCAGGATGTCGGCGCCGGCCGCCGCCCAGGTTTGCGCTTCGCCAATGTTGCCGACTTCGACGACGACCGCCCGCTCCGGCCAGCGGCGGCGCAGCCGGGCGATGCTGGCGGCCGGCGTTGCGTCGAGGAAGGCGCGGTGTTCGGCGAAGACGAGCAGGGTTTCCGAGAGGCTCAGGCGGTGCGGGCTGGCGCCGCCGGCGAGAACCGCCTTGACGGCCGCCGCCTTGGTGCCCGGGAAGTTCTTGCGCGTGCACACCACCGCGCAATTGGGGTCGCCACGGCGCGCGGCGGCGACGATGGCGGCAGTGCTGGTGGCGATCCCGGACAGGTATTCCATCAGCGTCTGGGCGGTTTTCCAGACCGTGTGCAGGCCGCTCGCCGGGCCTTCGAGGCTGAGGATGGTGGCGCCGGCGGCGAGCGGCGTGCCGCTGGCGACCACTGCGCCGCTTACGGTGAGGCCGCGCAGTTCGCCGAGGCGGCGGGCTTCCTCGCTGCCGCAGACGACCATTTCGTAACGCGCGCGAAAGTCGAGGCGGCCGGGGCGCTCGCCGATGTCCAGCGCCAGCGTCGTCGCATCGCCAGCGGGAACGTCCTCGCCGAGCAGGCGCTCGAGTTCGGGATCGGGCAGGGTGTAGGGATTCACGGTTTCACTCCATCAAGGCAACGGATTTGACCTGCACATGCACCGGCCGGCCAGCGACGATGCCGAGTTGCTCGGCCGAGCGCCGGGTCAGGCGGGCGACCAGCCGGCTCTCGCCGAGCGCGACGCGGACCAGCAGCAGGCCGGGGTGTTCGTCCGGGCCAACGGCGTCGACCGTCGCCGGCAGGATGTTCTGGATGCTGCTGGGCCCGGGTTCGTCGATCGCCAGCGAAACGTCGCGCGCCAGCACGCGCACCCGCACGCGCCGTCCCGGCGGCAGGTCGCGGGCGCGCGTCCACAGGCTGCCGCCGGGGAAGACGACGCGCATCAGCTGCCAGGTCTCGTCGATGTGCTCGACCGTGGCCTCGAGGACGACGCCGACATCCTCGCCAAGGCGGATCGGCAGGTCGATGCGGGCCAGCGTCTCGGCCAGCGGGCCGGCAGTGACGACGCGGCCGCCGTCGAGGACGACCAGGTGGTCGGCGAGTCGGGCGACTTCGTCGGGCGCGTGGCTGACGTAGATGACCGGGATGTCGAGTTCGTCGTGCAGGCGTTCGAGGTAGGGCAGGATTTCCTGCTTGCGTTTCAGGTCGAGTGCAGCCAGCGGCTCGTCCATGAGCAGGATTTCCGGGCTGACGGCGAGCGCCCGGGCGATGCCGACGCGCTGCCGCTCGCCGCCGGACAGACTGTCCGGCTTGCGCTGCAGCAGGTGGCCGATGCCGAGCAGTTCCACCGCCTGGTCGAGCGCCACCCGTCCGGCACCGCCGATCCGCTGGCGTCCGTAGTCGAGATTGCCGAGCACCGACAGGTGGGGAAACAGGCTGGCTTCCTGGAAGACGTAGCCGATCGGTCGGCGGTGCGTCGGCAGCCAGGTGCCGGCGTCCTGCCAGGTGCGGCCGTTGAATGCCAGGCGGCCGTGCGCCGCCCGTTCGAGACCGGCGATGCAGCGCAGCAGCGTGGTCTTGCCGGAGCCGGAGTGGCCGAACAGCGCGCTCACGCCCTTGCCGGGCAGGTGCAGGTCGACGTCGAGACTGAAACCGGGCCAGTCGAGCTTGAAGCGGGCAGCGATTCCCGGCATCTCAAGCTCCCTTCCGGTGACCCGGCCGCCAGACGTACATCGCCAGCAGGACGAGGAAGGAGAAGATCAGCATGACGGCGGCCAGGCGGTGCGCGTCGGCATATTCCATGGCTTCGACGTGGTCGTAGATCTGCACCGATGCCACTCGGCTGACGCCGGGGATGTTGCCGCCGATCATCAGGACGACGCCGAATTCGCCGACGGTGTGGGCGAAGCTGAGGATGCCGGCGGTGATGAAGCCGGGCAGCGCCAGTGGCACGGCGACGCTGAAGAAGGTGTCGAGCGGCGAGGCGCGCAGGGTCGCCGCCACTTCCAGCGGCCGCTCGCCGATCGCCTCGAAGGCGCCTTGCAGTGGCTGCACCATGAAGGGCAGTGAATAGAAGACCGAGGCGACGACCAGCCCCCAGAAGGTGAAGGGCAGGGTGCCGATGCCGAGCGACTGGGTGAACTGGCCGACCGGGCCGTTTGGCCCCAGCATCAGCAGCAGGTAGAAACCGATCACCGACGGCGGCAGCACCAGCGGCAGCGCGACGACGGCGCCGATCGGCTGTTTCCACCAGGCCCGGCTGCGCGCCAGCCACCAGGCCAGCGGCGTGCCGAGCAGGAACAGGATCAGGGTCGTCGTTGCCGCCAGGCGGACGGTTAGCCACAAGGCCTGGAGGTCGGTGTCGGTCAGCATTCTTGCCCTGGCTCAGCGCAGCGCGTAACCGAAGGAAGTGATGATGGCGTGGGCGCGCGGCGTCTTCAGGTAATCCAGGAATGCCTGGGCTGCCGGCTTGTCCTTGCCCTTGCCGAGAATCACCGCGTCCTGCAGGATCGGCTCGTGCATGGCGCCGGGGACGATCCAGGCCGAGCCAGCAGTCAGCTTGCCATCCTTGAACACCTGCGACAGCGCGACGAAGCCGAGGTCGGCGTTGCCGGTGCTGGCGAACTGGAAGGTTTGCGCGATGTTCTCGCCCTGGACGAATTTCGGCTGCACGGCGGCGAGCAGCTTCATCTTGCTCAGCGTTTCGATGGCGGCGGCGCCGTAGGGCGCGGTTTTCGGGTTGGCGATGGCCAGCTTGTTGAAGCTGCCCTTGTTCAGGATGTCGCCCTTGGCATCGACGAAATCGGGCTTCGCCGACCACAGCACCAGCGTCCCGACGGCATAGGTGAAGCGCGTGCCGGCGACGGCCTGGCCTTCCTTTTCGAGCCTGGCCGGGGTCGTGTCGTCAGCCGCCAGGAAGACCTCGAACGGCGCGCCGTTGACGATCTGGGCGTAGAACTTGCCCGTGGCGCCGAAGGAAAGCACGGCCTTGTGGCCGGTCTGCCGTTCGAACTCGGCGGCGATCTGCTGGGCCGGGGCGGTGAAGTTGGCGGCGACGGCAACCTGGACTTCGGCGGCGTGCGCGCCGACAGCGGCGAGCAGGGCGACAACAAGGGTGGACAGGCGCTTCATGGGGGTTCTCCTGGAAAGGTTGGAAGAGGTCAGGCGTACTTGCAGAGAATCACGGACGAAGCCTTGAACACCGCGCAGGCGGTGCCGCCAACGGCGAGGCCGAGTTTGTCGACGCTGTCGTGGGTGACGACGGCGCACACCGACTTGCCGTTCTGCATCGCCAGCGTCACTTCGGAATTGACCGGGCCTTCGTGGATACGGGTGATTTCGCCCCACAGGTGGTTGCGGGCGGTGGTTCTGACCGCCGGGTCGTTGAGCAGCAGGACCGACGACGACTTGACCAGGGCGCTGATTTCCATGCCGATCGCTAGGCCGAGGTTTTCCGCCGATTCGCCGGTGATCACGGCGACCAGCTCGTTTTCGTCGTCGAGCCGGAGGCGGACCTCGAAATCGACGTCGCCCTCGCGCAGGCCGACGATCTTGCCGGCGAACTGGTTGCGGGCGCTGGTTTTCATCGACATGCGCTTGAGCAACTGGCTGAACTGCTGGAAGTCGCTCGCCTGGCCGTCGTTCATGCTTGCCGTCAGGCGGTCGAGCGCCGCCTGGTACTCGGCTTCGAGCGCCCGGTAGAGGGCGATCACCTTGCGTCCGTAATCGGTCAGCTGGGTACCGCCGCCGTGCTTGCCACCGGTCGAGCGCAGCACCAGCGGCTGCTCGGCCAGGTTGTTCATGGCGTCGACCGCATCCCAGGCCGCCTTGTACGACAGCGGCACGGCTTTTGCTGCCTGCGAGATCGAGCCCTGGTGGTCGATTGCCTCGAGCAGGCGGATGCGGGTGTCGCCCAGGTAGGTGCCGAGCGGGCCGGCGAATTCGAGTTTGCTGCGCAGGCGGGGAAGGGCTTGATCCATACTGTTATGTCTTTCGATATATAGCGGATTCGAGTTTACCGGAAATTCCAGGGGGCGCTATGGTTGCTCGTGCATAAATGGTTTCGTTATATTGCCGACAGACCGGGATGATTCCGCTGCTTGCCAAGGTATATAGCGAAAAGCGGGCCAGCCGGATTGATAACCAAGGAGAAGCTCATGAATGTCAGCGCACGCAATGTTTTTGCAGGAAAAATCACCGCCTTGACCGATGGTGCGGTTAACGCCGAAGTCGAACTCACTTTGTCGGGAGGCGACAAAATTGTCGCAATCGTCACAGAGGCCAGCGTCCAGTCGCTCGGTCTGGCGGTCGGCAAGGACGCTGTCGCCTACGTCAAGGCGCCGTGGGTGATGCTGCTGTCGGGCGCGCCGGACGTTCGTTTCTCGGCACGCAACCAGCTCGCCGGCACGGTCAGCGCGTTGACCAAGGGCGCCGTCAATACCGAAGTCGGCATCACGCTGGCTGGCGGTACCGTCGTTCATTCGGTGGTGACCAACGAAGCCGTGCTCGAACTCGGCCTCAAGCTCGGCGAACCGGCGACGGCCTTGATCAAGGCCAGTCACGTGATCCTCGGCGTGCCGGCCTGAGCTTGCGCCGGGCGTGAACGCGAGGCGGCCGGCGGGCCGCCTTTTTCGTTCACCAGCCGAGCGGGGCGCGGGCATTACGGCGCAGCAGGACGAACAGGCCGCTGCTGACCAGTCCGAGCAGCAGCGAGACGGCGGCGGCGCGCGCGAAGTCGCCGCTGCTCACCGCATTGTAGATGTCGAGTGAGGCGGTCACCGTGCGCCCCTCGATGTTGCCGCCGACCATCATGGTCATGCCGACTTCGCCCAGCGAGCGGCCGAGGGCGAGGATCAGGCCGCCGGCCAGCGCGTTGCGGATGTTGGGCAGCAGCACGTAGCAGAAAATCTGCCATTCGTTCTTGCCCAGCGTGCGCGCCGCTTCCGGCAGGATTTTCGGCAGGCTTTCGAAGGCCGATTGCACCGGCTTGACGACCAGCGGCAGGCCGGCGATGAAGGCGGCGATCAGCAGCCCGGAAAAGGCGAACACCGGGGCGATGCCGAACCATTGCTGGAGCGGCTCGCCGAGCGGGCCGCGGCGACCGAGCAGAAGAAGCAGCAGGAAGCCGGTGGCCATCGGCGGGAAGACCAAGGGCAGCGTGACCACGATGTCGAGCAGGTTGCGGCCGCGCCAGCCCGGCCGCGCCAGCGCGTAGCCGAGGGCGAGACCGCAGACGGCGTGGAGCAGCGTGCCGGCCAGCGCGACGCGGGCGGTCAGCCACAGCATCTGCCGGTTGCCCGGCGTCGCCAGCAATTCCAGGAATGCGCTGGAAACCTCCATTCAAAGCCCGTTGCGCTTGAGGATGGCACGGGCCTCGTCGCTTTCCAGGAAGCGGCCGAGCGCCAGCACCTCGGGCCGTTGCGCCTGCGCCCGGAGGACGCCGCCGACGATGCGGATCGGCGTATACAGGGCGCCGTCGATTTCCTGGTAGCCGCCGATCTTGGGTGCGATGGCGAGGGCCTCGGTCAGATTGATGAAGCCGGCGTCGATGTCGCCGGAAATTAGGTAGGCGGAAACCTGCGGCACGGTGGCGACGACCTGCAGGCGATCCTGCAACGCTGCCTTGAGCTTGCTGCGTTCCATGAACTCGCTGGCGGCGATGCCGTAGATCGCCGCCTTCGGGTTGGGCATGGCGATCCGGGCGAAGCGGGCGTCGGCCAGCTCGGCCGGCGAGCCCAGCTTGCCGCCGCTCGGCCAGGCGACGACCAGGCGGCCGTTGCCGAGCGGCAGGAAGCTGGCGAAGTCGAGCTCGTCGACGCCGGCCAGAAAAGCCTGGTCGCCGAAGATGACGGCGATGTCGCCGCCCTGCTTGGTTTGCGCGACGATGTTGCCCATGTTGCCGTAGACCTGCTCGACCTTGATGCCGCTCTGTTTCTGGAAGGCGGCACAGAGTTCGCCGAGCGGGCGCTTGTAGCCGGCGCCGGCGGCGATCAGCAGGTTCTGGGCAAAGGCGGGGAGGGCGGCACAGAGGCCGGCGATCAGCAGCAGACGGCGAAAGAGGGACATGAGGTTTCCTTGAACAGTGAGGGCTGGGCGAGGGGGAGGGAAAGCGGGGTGTCGGCGCAGACCTGGCCGCGCTGCAGGCGGACGATGCGCGTGGCGAGCTGACAGGCTTCGTCGAAATCGTGGCTGACCAGGATCGCGTAATCGACCAGGGCGCTGGCGCGCACTTCCTGCAGCAGCGTCTGCATTGCGCGGCGCAGTTCCGGGTCGAGCGCCGACAGCGGCTCGTCAAGCAGCAGCAGGCGCGGCGCCGAAGCCAGCGTGCGGGCCAGCGCCAGACGTTGTTTCTGGCCGCCCGAGAGTTCGGCCGGATAACGCTCGGCGAGCTTTTCCAGGCCGACCAGCTCGAGCAACTGCCCGGTCGGCAGCACCTGGCTGTCCGGCCGGCGCGCGAAATCGACCTGGCGGCGCGCGCTCATGTGCGGAAACAGGCCGAGTTCCTGGAAGACAACGCCGACGCGGCGCAGCCGGGTGGGAACGCAGATGCTGTGGTGGCTGTCGAGCCAGGTTTCGTCGTCGATGCGGATAAGCCCTTCGGTGGCGTTTTCCAGTCCGGCGAGCAGGCGCAGCAGCGTCGTCTTGCCGGCGCCGGACGGCCCCTGCAGGGCCAGCCACTGCCCCGGCGGCAGGCGCAGGCTGGCGTCGAGCTGCGCCGCGCCGCAGGCGAAATTGAGCGGCTTGCGCAGGGTGAAGGAGAGCTGGCGGGCGGCGGTTTCAGCGCGCGGGGTCGTCATGCGTTTTGTCTTCGGTGTTGCTGACTGGTGCTTGCGCCGTTGCCAGTTCGATGACCTCGGCCGTCGGTCGTCCGCCGGGCGCTCGCCAGCCGCAACAGCAGCCGTGGGCGCGGGCGGCGCCGGGCGGGATGGCGAAGGCTTCGTCAGCGGGGGGCGTCGGGGTGGATGGCATAGAAGTCTCCATTCTTGCTGCCGGGGTCGGGTTGTGTGTTGCGCAGCACCAGCCAGCGCCCGTCGTGCAGGCGCCAGGCGGTCATTTCCTCGGCCAGGCTGACGCTTTCGTAAAACTCCTCGTCGTCGTCGCTCAGCAGCCGGGTCAGCGCGAATTGATGAGTGATGAAACAGGGGCGGGCGTCTTCGTCGTAGCCGATGGTGCGCTCGGCGAGGATTTCGTATTCGCGGTAGCGCCGGAAATACAGCGGCGCGTCCACCGCGTCGCGCCATTCGGCCGGCAACAGGCGCAACCAGTCGATCCTGGCTTCCTGGTCGCCGGCCAGGCGGCGTTGCTGTTCGGTTTGCGGCTGCTGCATTGTTGGGATCTCGTCTAGAAATATAAGGGCATATATAGCGACTACCCTTCACTCAGCAAAAGTGATGCCATGCGTTTTCGGCTGTTTGGTTGTTGTGCCGTGTCGGATTCGTTACGATATGTTGTAGTGTATATAACGATTGTCAGCTATCCGCCAATGCCGTTCACAAAATATTCAGGCAGCGAACCAGTCGTTCAGGGCGCCGGCGTCGGGCGGCAGTTCGCGGGCGATGCCGCCGGTGAAGTGGCGCCAGCTTTCCAGGTAGGCGGGGGGCGTGATGGTGAGCACCGGAATGCCGTTGCTCATGACCTGCAGCATTTCGGCGGCGAAGCCTTCGCCGCTGCTTTCCAGTTTGGAAAAGCGGTTGAATACCGCCAGGTCGGCGCCTTCGTCGGCAATCCGGCGCAGTACCGAGGTCGCTTCGACCAGCGCCGCGGTGTCGAGGGTGCAGGCGTTGGACTGGCTGCCGAGTTGCTGCGAGATCGGGAAGTGGCGGCCGCTTTCGATGTCGACCAGGAGGTGCCGACAACCGCTGCTGTCCGGTTGGCTTTCCTGGAGCAGGCCGCGCACCCGCACGCCGCGCCGGCGCAGGTCAGCAACGAAGTCGCGCAGCGCCGTATCGGCAGCGCCGCGGGCGGTGGCGACGATGGTGGCGATCGGCGGCAGTTCGGGGTCGTGGTCGGCTGGCGGCATCATGGCGCGATTTTACTCGGCGTTTCCCCATAAAATACGCGTTTTCTCCACCGGCCCGGCCGGTCCAGTCTGGAATCCCGCATGACACAAATTCAGAAAGTGCCGACCGTCGGCTTCGTTTCCCTCGGCTGCCCGAAGGCCAGCTCCGACGCCGAACTCATCCTCACCCGGCTGCGCGCCGAAGGCTACGAGATTTCGCCCAGCTACGACGATTCCGACCTGGTCATCGTCAATACCTGCGGCTTCATCGACGCCGCCGTCGAGGAATCGCTCGACGCCATCGGTGAGGCGCTGAACGAGAACGGCAAGGTGATCGTCACCGGCTGCCTCGGCGCCAAGGGCGACATCGTGCACAGCACGCACCCGTCGGTGCTCGCCATTACCGGCCCGCACGCCATGGAAGAGGTGATGGGCCACGTGCACCAGCACCTGCCGAAGCCGCACGACCCGTATTCCGACCTCGTGCCGCCGCAGGGCATCCGCCTGACGCCGGAACACTACGCCTACCTGAAGATTTCCGAAGGCTGCAACCATAGCTGCACCTTCTGCATCATCCCCAGCCTGCGCGGCCCGCTCGTCTCGCGCCCGGTCGGCGATGTGCTGGCCGAAGCCGAGAACCTGGCCCGCGCCGGGGTCAAGGAAATTCTCGTCATCTCGCAGGACACCAGCGCCTACGGCGTCGACCTCAAGTACCGCACCAGCTTCTGGGGCGGCAAGCCGGTCAAGACCCGCCTGAAGGAATTGTGCGACGCGCTCGCCTCCTTCGGCATCTGGGTCCGCCTGCACTACGTCTATCCGTATCCCTCGGTCGACGACGTCATCCCGCTGATGGCCGAAGGCAAGATCCTGCCTTACCTCGACGTTCCCTTCCAGCACGCCAGCCCGAAGATACTGAAGGCGATGAAGCGTCCCGGTTCGAGCGAGAACACGCTGGAGCGCATCGCCAAATGGCGCGAAATCTGCCCGGAACTGGTCATCCGCTCGACCTTCATCACCGGCTTCCCCGGTGAGACCGACGAGGATTTCGACCAGTTGATCCAGTTCCTCGAAGACGCCAGGCTCGATCGCGTCGGCTGCTTCGCCTACTCGCCGGTCGAGGGCGCCACCGCCAACGAACTGCCCGGCCTGCCGCCGGAAGACGTGCGCGAGGATCGCCGGCGCTGGCTGATGCAGGTCCAGGAAGACATTTCCGCCGACAAGCTGGCGGCGAAGATCGATACGGTGATCGAGGTACTGGTCGACGAAGTCGACGACGAAGGGACGATCGCCCGCTCCAAGGCCGACGCGCCGGAAATCGACGGTGTCGTTTACCTCGATGGCTTCTTCGACGCCCAGCCCGGCGATTTCCTCAAGGTCCGCGTCATCGACGCCGACCACCACGACCTCTACGCCCAGCCTGCCTGATCAGGACCAGAAGACGCCCTCGGCGTCTTCGTCGAGCAGCGCCAGCAGGCGGCGCAGCTCGCGCTCCGGGCGGTGCGAATACTGGCGCCACGGCGAATGGCCGCCGAAACTCGGCGCGTCGAGCAGCCAGGTGCCGGAGCCGAGGTTGTAGCGGAAACGCGCGATGTCGAGGTGGATCCACTCGCCGGCCTGCTGCGGCGACGGGCGTGATTCGTAGAGGACGACCGCGTCGTCCTCGAAGCGCAGGTCGAGGCGGACGCTGTCCTGCAGTTCCGGGGGGTAGCGTTGCTCGCAATAGGCAGCGAGGCGATTGCGGGCAAGGTGCTGGGCGAGGACGGGCAGGGGCATGGGTTCGGGCCTTGGGTATGAACGAATCATAGCGGCTGGGCCGCTGCCGGGAAAGCGTTTGACGCTGCGCCGGTGGCTGCCGACAATGCGCTTTGCGCCGCCAAGGGCGGCAATCGACGGAAATACGACGTGATGCACGACGTGATGCAGGCTTTGCTCGACAACTTGCGCCAACTGCTGGGCGCCGACCGGGTGCTCAGTGATCCGGCCACCATGGCGCCGATGCTGACCGACTGGCGCGGCCGCTACCGCGGTCGCGCCCTGTGCGTGGTGCAGCCCGGTAGCAGTGCCGAGGTCGCCGCCGTCGTCCGCGCCTGCGTCGCTGCCGGTGCGCCGATCGTGCCGCAGGGCGGCAATACCAGCCTGTGCGGCGCCGCCACCCCGGACGACAGCGGTCGGGCAGTGGTCGTCAGCCTGGCGCGGATGAACCACAT
Organism: Azonexus sp.; assembly: GCF_041909095.1. GTDB lineage: Bacteria > Pseudomonadota > Gammaproteobacteria > Burkholderiales > Rhodocyclaceae > Azonexus. Next base: position 103,486 of record NZ_JAYREB010000009.1, read on the forward strand.
CCTCGGCGTCGACGCGCAAAACAACACGATCACCGTCGAAGCCGGCTGCACGCTGGCCGCCGTCCAGGGCGCGGCGCGCGCCGCCGGCCGGCTCTTTCCGCTGGCGCTGGCATCGGAAGGGACATGCCAGATCGGCGGCAACCTGTCGACCAATGCCGGCGGCGTCCAGGTGCTGCGCTACGGCAACACCCGCGAACTGACGCTGGGCCTGCAGGTGGTGCTGCCCAGCGGCGAACTCTGGGACGGCCTGCGCGGCCTGCGCAAGGACAACACCGGCTACGACCTCAAGCAGCTCTTCATCGGCGCCGAAGGCACGCTCGGCATCATCACCGCCGCCGTGCTCAAGCTCTTCCCGCTGCCCAAGACGCAGACCACCTGCTGGCTCAACGTGGCGACGCCGGCCGCCGCGGTCGATCTCCTGAACCGCGCGCGCAGTGCCTTCGACGCGCAACTGACCGCCTTCGAACTGGTTTCCGAAACCGCGCTCGGCCTCGTCCTGCGCCACATCCCCGGCGCCCGGCGGCCGGCGGCCGCCAGCCCCTGGTACGTGCTGGCCGAGTTTTCCGATGCCGAGCCGGCGGCGGTCGAGCGCTGGCTCGCCGACTGCCTGGCCAGCGGCGCCGTCGGCGACGGCACCCTTGCCGCCAGCGAAGGCCAGGCGCGGGCGCTGTGGGCGCTGCGCGAGGCCATCTCGGAAGCGCAGAAAGTCGAGGGCGTCAGCATCAAGCACGACGTCGCGGTGCCGGTCTCGCGCATCCCGGATTTCCTGGCGCGCGCCGATGCCGCGCTGGCGGCGGCCTTCCCCGGCATCCGCGTGGTCGCCTTCGGCCATGTCGGCGACGGCAACCTGCATTACAACCTGTCGAAGCCGGATGCCGCCGACAACGCCGCCTTTCTGGCCAGCCAGCCGGAGGTCAACCGCATCGTGCACGACACGGTGCACGCGCTGAACGGCACGATCTCCGCCGAGCACGGGATCGGCCAGTTGAAGCGCGAGGAAATCCTGCGCTACAAGCCGGCGCTGGAAATCGACCTGATGCGCACCATCAGGCAGGCACTGGATCCGCGTGGTCTGATGAATCCGGGGAAACTGCCCGGGCCGCGCTAAGCGTTTCCTCGGCCTGCAGTTCTTCGCGGATCACCCGCATCAGGAGCTTGTCCTGCGTGTAGAAACCGGTTTCGCAGCGCGACAGTTGTTCGATCGCAAAGGCGGCGCCGGTGCCGAAAGCCTCGCGGCGGATCGAGTCGTGGATCAGGCGCACGGTCTGGTAGGGAAAGCCGAAGATCACTTCATGGTGGCCGACGATGCCGCCCAGGCGCAGCGAAGTGATGCGCTCGTCGTCGACATCGAGCACCTCGGCGATGCGGCGCGCGGTGCCGGAGACCTCGGGCTTGTCACGGAAATGCTGCTCGACGATCTCGACATCGGCGAAGGGGGCGATGCGGCGCAGGATCTGCGCCGCCAGCAGCAGGAAGTTGATGCCCAGGGTGATGTTGGGCGACGACATGATGCGGATGTCGCGACCGAGGTCGCGGATGTAATCCAGGGTTTCCGGCGGGTAGCCGGAAATCGCCGTCACCACCATGATGCCGCGCTGGCGGACCGCTTCGCCGTAGCCGAGGATCGCCTGCGGGTTCGAAAAGTCGATGATGCCGTCCACCGGGTGGGCGTCCAGCCAGTCGCCGAAACTCTCTGCTTCCAGTTTCACTGCCGGCAGGCCGTCGACGCCCTCGCTGCTTGAGCCGCGTGCCACCCAGCACAACTCGAAACGCGGGTCTTCCCGCAGTACGCTGGCAACGGCCTGGCCGGCCTTGCCGTAACCAATGAGTCCAATCTTGATCATGGCTCTTCCTCCAAGTGCAGTTTGTCATCTCCAGGTCGCTCCGGTTGGCGGGCAACGCTAAGCCTGACGTCCCGGCGGGGACGATTTGTGTACGTTCTTTGACGCATCCTGGGCGCCGGCAAAAGGTGCGGCGCGCGCTGCTGGGCGACGGGCGGGAAAAAAATGGGGGGTTACACCCCCCAATGGAAAACCTCGTCGAAAAGGAATGGGGTTATGACCTAAGTTACAACTCCATTGGTGCTCAATATAATTGAGGCTTAAAATTCGCGCAATACTATTATTCGAAAGAGCCAGTTTTGAACGCTTTGAGTAGCTCCAAGGAGCAGCGGGTCATTGATGTCCTGCAACAATTCCGCCTGATTTACGGGTCCATGCGCCGGCATTTCCGGTTGGTCGAAGAACGCTGCGGCATGTCCGGTTCGCAGATGTGGGTGCTGCAGGAAGTGCAGCGTTCGCCAGGCATCGGCATCGGCGAGCTCGCCGAGCGCATGGGCGTTCACCAGTCCACCTGCAGCCAGCTGGTGGACAAGCTGGTGGCCCAGGATTGCCTCGACAAACAGAAGAAAAAGGGCGACCAGCGCCGGGTTGGCTTGCAACTGACCGAGCGCGGTCATGAGGCCCTGGCCGCCTTGCCCGGCCCGGCCGAAGGTGTCGTGCCTGAGGCGCTGGCGGCGGTGCCGGAAGTCGTCCTGAAAACATTGCAGATCAATCTTGCGGAACTGCTGCAGCATATCCCCGGCAAGGACGAAAAATACGCCAACATGCCGCTGGCCGATATGGTCAGGAACAGCGAAGGAGACTGAATTGCCGACCACCAAGCTAGTGATTGTCCTCGGTGCTGTCCTGTTGCTCGGCGCTTGCGCCGCTCAACCACCAGTCAGCGAAGCTCCGCCGCCGGAAACTCAGCCCGTGCGCAGCGATGCCTCCAGGCCGGCCAGCAACCCGGCGCAGGAAGAAAAAGCCGCGATGGCGGCGGTCGATGTCGACAACAGCGTCTTCTTTGCCTCGTCGGGCAATACGATCGACGCTGAAGGGCGGCAGCGCCTGCTCGAACACGCCGCTCGCCTGAAGGCCGACCCGGAACTGGTCGTCACCCTGGTCGGGCACGCCGACCACCTGGGCAGCCGCTCCTACAACCTGGCCATCGCCGAACAGCGGATCAACGCCGTCTTCGCCGTGCTACGCGGCGCCGGCATACCGGTAACGCAGATCCGGCGCGAGGCGGTCGGCTCGGAAGAGGTCAGCCCAGCCTGTCGCTCGCCGCAATGCCGCAAGCTGATGCGCCGCGTGCAGCTGGTCTACCAGAAGTGAGCGGGGCGCTCAGTTGAGCGCCTTGCCCTCGCTGGCGGCGAAGATCGCCGCCACGTCGGTCGCCGTGAAGCGGTAATCGCGGTTGCAGATATCGTCGCGGATCAGGATTTCGCCGTGTTCGGCAAGGATCGTCTCGGCGTCGGCGCGGCCGATGCCGCGGATCATGTCGCGCACCTTGTCCCAATCTTCCGGGCAGTGATAGACCACCGGTTGCGGGTCATAGACGCGCACGCCGCCAGCCGCGATCTCTTCGTGGAAGAGCCGGCCGAGCAGTTCTTCGGCATCCAGCGTCAGCAGCTCCGCCGTCTTCACCGTCGACGCCAGTTGGGTCACGCGCTGCCAGCCGTCGGCATCGTGGCGGTCGGCGTCCGGCATCTTCTGCAGGAACAGGCAGGCCGCGGCCTGCGGCGCCGCCGTGCAGAACAGGCGCGACGGCTGCTGCTCCGACTGCACCAGGTAATGCTCGAAGATCGCCGCGATGCTGTCGCCGACCAGCGGCACGTAGCTCTGGTAAGGCTGGCGCGCGGTCGGTAGGTCCAGGCTCATCAATAGCTGGCCGCCTTGCTGCGCGCCAAGCAGTTCCGGTATCGGCGCCGGCAGCACCACCGGGTTGCTGCGCGCCATGCCGCGCATCTGCAGCGCCTCGTTGCAATCCATCACCAGCAGTTGCACTGGCCCGCTGCCGCGCAACTGCAGCGTCAGCCGCCCGGGCTGCTTCAACTGGCCGGCGATCAACGCCGTGACCGCCGCCACCTCGCCGAGCAGTTGCGCCACCGGCGGCTGGTAATCGCGCCCCGCCTGCATCTGCTGCCAGGCTTCGCCCAGATGCACCACGGCACCACGGATATCCAGCCCCTCGAACAGGAAACGCCGTACGCTGCCGCCGCTCACTTCAGTTTCTCCGCGTAGCTTTCCGGGCTGAAACCGACCAGCAGCTCGCCACCCAGATCGAGCACCGGCCGCTTGATCAGCGCCGGATACTGCGCCATCAACTGCAGCGCCTTCGCTTCGTCGACAGCGCTGCGCTCTGCCTCCGACAGCTTCTTCCACATCAGGCCGCGCGTGTTGAGCAGCTTCTGCCAGCCGGCGCGCGCCGCCCAGTCGGGCAGATTGGCGGCGGCGATGCCGGCCTTCTTGTAATCGACGAACTCGTAGGCGACGCCGTTTTCGCTCAGCCAGTGCATGGCCTTCTTCATGGTGTCGCAATTCTTGATGCCGAACAGGATCGGCTGGCTCGGGGAGGCTGGGTTCATGTCCGGGGCTCTGCAGGTAAGGAAGCGGGCCGGGCCCGCGACAGGGCGCAATGATAACAGCCCGCTCGCGGCCGCCGCAGCCATCCCGCCGGCCGCAAAAAAGGCAGGAACTTCCGGTAGCAAGATGGCATCATGACATCTGGTTTTGTCGTTTCTGAAGAACAACCGGGGCAACCCCATGTGAAACTTGGAGGAGCGAAAAATGAAGATCGAAGAAATGATCAGGGAAGTCCAGCAGGAACTCGGCGTCGGCGTGGACGGCAAGGCCGGCCCGGAAACCTGGAGCGCCATCCACACCCGCATCGTCAAGCCGAAAGCGGCGACCCCGGCGGTCAGCGTCGCCGTCTCGCCGGTCGACCCGCGCAGCGAGAAGAACATCCTGACGCTGCTCCCCGAAGTCCAGCCGATGGCCCGCGCCCTGGTCCAGAAAGCCGCGTTGCACGGCATCAGCATCAAGGTGCTCAGCGGCCTGCGCAGCTACGCCGAACAGGACGCCCTCTACGCCAAGGGCCGCACCGCCCCCGGCCCGAAAGTCACCAACGCCCGCGCCGGCTACTCCAACCACAACTTCGGCATCGCCTTCGACATCGGCGTCTTCGAAGGCGCCCGCTACCTGGCCGATTCCCCGAAGTACAAGGCGGTCGGCGCGCTCGGCATGGACCTCGGCCTGGAATGGGGCGGCAGCTGGAAAACCATCGTCGACCAGCCGCACTTCCAGCTCCGCCCCGCCTGGGCCACCGACCTGCGCGAACGCGACATGCTGGCCGAACTGCGCGCCCGCACCAGCGCCGGGCGACCGATCTACGCCTGAAGCGAATACAGCCGGGTTCAGTCCCGGCTGATTTTTATCCGCTGCCAAAGCGGCGTTGGTGAGCCACGCCAAGGGATTGCTGTCCGGAAAGGGAGAAAATTGGCGAAAACCGAGCGCTATCAACACATCCGCAGCATGCTCGGCGCCCGCCGCAGCGTCAGCCTGCAGGAACTGATGTCCCACTTCGAAGTCTCGCGGGCCACCATCTTCCGCGACATTGCCTTCCTCCGTAACCGCCTCGGCATGCCGGTCGACTTCGACCGCGAACTTGGCGCCTACCGCCTGAGCGCCCCGACAGGCAGCGCCGAACTGCCTGGCGTCTGGCTCAGCGCCGACGAAATCCACGCCCTGCTCAGCATGCAGCAGCTGCTGGAAAACATCGACGCCAGCGGCATCCTGCGCGACCAGCTCCAACCCCTGCGCCAGCGCCTGATCGGCATGCTCGGCGCGGGTAGCCACACCGCCGAGGAAATCGCCCGGCGCATCCGCATCATCGCCGCCACGCCGCGCCAATGCCACGCCGCCAGCTTCCAGACCGTTGCCGACGCGCTGCTCGCCCGCCGCCGCCTGGAAATCCGCTACCGCGCCCGGGCCAGCGCCGCCACCACGACCCGCGAAGTCTCCCCGCAACGTCTCGTCCACTACCGCGACAACTGGTATCTCGACGCCTGGTGCCACACCCGGCAGGCGCTGCGCAGCTTTGCCGTTGACGCCATCGAAAAGGCAAGAACCCTCGCCACCCCGGCCCAGGACATCGCCGACAGCGAACTCGACCGCCAACTCGCCGCCGGCTACGGCATCTTCGCCGGCAGCGAAGTACGCTGGGCGCGCCTGCGCTTCTCCGCCATGCGCGCCCGCTGGGTCGCCGGCGAACAGTGGCACCCGCAACAGCAGGGCCAACTGCTCCCCGACGGCCGCTACGAACTACGCCTACCCTACAGCGCCGACCCGGAACTGCTCATGGACATCCTCAAATACGGGCCGGACTGCGAAGTCCTCGAACCCGAAACCCTGCGCCAGCGGGTGATCGGGCTGCTGGAGGAAACGCGGGGGATGTATCGGGGAGTCGCAGATGGTGAGACTGGGGGCGGGTAGGATCGACAGAAAATTTATGCCTTAGCCCTTTGAATACCTCAAACGGATAGCGAAATGGACGACTTCACCCCCTCCGACTTGAAAACCATCCTGCACTCGAAGCGGGCCAATCTCTACTACCTCGAACACTGCCGGGTTCTGGTCAATGGTGGTCGCGTCGAATACGTGACCGACGAGGGAGCTCGCTCCATGTATTGGAATATTCCCATCGCCAATACCACGTCGGTCATGCTCGGGACGGGGACGTCAATCACGCAAGCTGCCATGCGGGAGTTGGCCAAGGCTGGCGTGATGGTCGGCTTCTGCGGGGGCGGCGGTACGCCCTTGTTCAGTGCCAACGAAATCGATGTCGAAGTCGCCTGGTTTTCGCCGCAAAGCGAATATCGTCCGACTGAGTATCTGCAGGCCTGGGTTCGTTTCTGGTTCGACGACGCCAAGCGCCTCGAAGCCGCGAAAGCCTTCCAGCGGGTCCGTCTCGACTTCATTGCCAAGCAGTGGACCAACAATCGGCAGTTGTCCGATGCCGGTTTTCAGGTCGATGCTCAGGTCCTGCTCAATGCGCTGGAATCATCGCGCCAGCATGTCGAAGCGGCAATCGACAACACCGCGCTGCTGACCGAAGAGGCGCGGCTGACCAAGCATCTCTTCAAACTGGCAGTGAACGCGGTTGGCTACGGTGAATTCACGCGCGCCAAACGCGGTGGCGGCACCGATCCGGCGAATCGTTTCCTCGATCACGGCAACTATCTCGCCTACGGCCTCGGGGCGACGGCTACCTGGGTGCTCGGCCTGCCGCACGGGCTGGCGATCCTGCACGGCAAGACGCGGCGTGGCGGACTGGTCTTTGATGTCGCCGATTTGATCAAGGATGCGTTGGTTCTGCCGCAAGCCTTCATCTCGGCCATGCGCGGCGACGATGAGCAGACTTTCCGTCAGGGCTGCATCGAACGCTTTACCCAGACCGAGGCGCTCGACTTCGCCATCGATACGATCAAGGCCGTTGCGCTCAAAACGGGGGCGGCCGAGTCATGAACATCATGCTGATTTCCCAGTGCAGTAAGAATGCGCTGGTCGAAACCCGGCGCATCCTCGACCAGTTCGCCGAACGGCGCGGCGAGCGCACCTGGCAGACGGCGATTACCCAAAATGGCCTGGATACCTTGCGCCGCCTGCTGCGCCAGACTGCCCGCAAGAATACGGCGGTGGCCTGCCACTGGATACGCGGCAAGGACCACAGCGAACTGATCTGGATCGTCGGCGATGCCCGCCAATTCAACGAACGCGGCGCCACGCCGACCAACACCTCCAGCCGCGACATCCTGCGTGCCAACGATGAAAACGACTGGCACAGCGCCGAAGTGATCCGCCTGCTCGCAAGTATTGCCGCGCTGTTCCACGACTTCGGCAAGGCCAGCGAAGCTTTTCAGGCCAAACTAAAAAGCAGCAAACCCCTGGCCGATGCCTATCGCCACGAATGGGTTTCGCTGCGCCTGTTCGAAGCCTTCGTCAATGGCGATGACGATGCCGACTGGCTGGCGCGGCTGGTCGAGCTTCCGGATGGCGCAGCCAAGGAAGTCGAAACTCGTTTGCTCAAGGACGGGCTGGGCGCCAACAACATCAAGACGCCGTTTGCCACCTTGCCGCCCCTGGCGCAAGTGGTCGGCTGGTTGATCGTCAGCCATCACCGCATGCCAACGCCGGAAACCCTGCATCACAAGGCGCTGGCTTATCTGCCCACCAATATCGAAGCCAACTGGTGCGGCTCGCGCGAAGGCGCCAGTCAAAAGGAGATTGCCGCCTGCTGGCATTTCCCCAAAGGCTTGCCGCTGACCAGCAAGCACTGGCGCAAGCATGCGGCCAAGGTGGCCTCGGCTCTGTTGCAACAACTCGGGAGGGCGCCGCGCGACTGGCGACGGGAGGCTTACGTCTTGCACCTTTCCCGCATGGCGCTGATGTTGTCCGATCACTACTATTCCAGCGAACCGAGCCACGAGCGCTACGGCGACAAGGTCGGCAAGAAGGATGCGGTCTACGCCAACACCGACCGCAAAACCGGCCAACTCAAACAACGCCTCGACGAACACCTGATTGGCGTAGAGGTGAACGCCAGCCGAGTCGTGCGGGCCTTGCCCCGGTTGGCGGCGCAACTGCCGCGCCTGGCTCGCCACAAAGGGTTTCGCGAACGCAGCAAGGACGCCTTTGCCTGGCAGAACCGCGCCTTCGACCTGGCCGAAGGCCTGCGCGCCCGTTCGGCGGAGCAGGGATTTTTCGGCATCAACATGGCGTCGACCGGCTGCGGCAAGACCTTGGCGAACGGCCGCATTCTCTACGCGCTGGCCGATTCGGTGCGCGGGGCGCGGTTCACCGTTGCCCTCGGTTTGCGCACGCTGACCTTGCAAACCGGCGATGCCTATCGCGACCGCCTGCGTCTCGGCAGCGACGAAATGGCCGTGCTGGTCGGCGGTGCTGCGGTGCGGGCGCTGCATGAGCAGCAACAAGCCGAAGCCCGCTTACAGGCCAACGGCTCAGAGTCCAGCGCCGAACTGCTGCCCGAATACAACCAGGTTTTCTACGACGGTAGCCTGGAGGATGGCCCGCTGAACCGCTGGCTGGGCGAAAACCAGCCAGCCAGCAAATTGCTCAACGCGCCCATCCTGGTGTGCACCATCGATCACCTGATGCCAGCCACCGAAGGCACGCGCGGCGGCCACCAGATTCCGCCCATGCTGCGCTTGATGAGTTCCGATCTGGTGCTCGACGAGCCGGACGATTTCGGCATGGAAGACCTGCCGGCGCTTAGCCGTCTGGTGCATTGGGCCGGCATGCTGGGCAGCCGGGTCTTGCTCTCTTCGGCCACCTTGCCGCCGGCGCTGATCGAAGGCCTGTTTCAGGCCTATCTGGCCGGTCGGCAACAGTTTCAACAGCATCGAGGCCGGCCCGGCCAGCCGCTCAATGTCTGCTGCGCCTGGTTTGATGAATTCTCGGCGGTGGCTTCCGAACACGCTGGGGCCGAAACTTACCGTGCCGAGCACCAGAATTTCGTGCAGAAACGCCTGGCCCGGCTGGCGCGCGCCGACGCGCGGCGGCATGCTGAAATCCAGCCGCTACCGATTGCCCAAGCCAAGCGCGAAATTGTCTGTGCCGAACTGGCGCAAGTCCTGCGGCCGCAAATGAGCCGACTGCACCAGTGGAATGGCACGGTCGACCCGGCCAGCGGCAAGAAAATCAGTTTTGGCCTGGTGCGCTTTGCCAACATCAATCCGCTGGTTACCGTGGCGCGGGAGTTGATCCGCCTCGGTGCCGAGAGCGGTCAGCGTATCCACCTGTGCGTCTACCACTCGCGGCACCCGCTGCTGGTGCGCTCGGCCATCGAAAATCGACTGGATCGCCTGCTCAACCGAAAACAGCCGCAAGCCGTCTTTGCCGAGCCGGAAATCCAGCAGGCGCTTGCCGCCGGCCCGGAAACCGACCATCTCTTCGTCGTTTTCGCCACTGCCGTCGCCGAGGTCGGGCGCGATCATGACTATGACTGGGCGATTGTCGAGCCCTCGTCGATGCGCTCGATCATCCAGTTAGCTGGCCGGGTGCGTCGCCATCGGCCGGAGGCCTACACGCCCACCAACTTGTTGCTGCTCGACGCCAACATCCAGCACCTGACCACCGGCATGAGCCAGCCGGCCTTCCTTCGTCCCGGCTTCGAGTCGGCCAATCCGGCGGCCAGGAGTTTCCGGCTCCTGAGTCATCGTCTGGCCGAACTGCTGACACCGGAGCAATTGAAAAACATCGACGCTTCCAGTCGCATTCGCGAGCGTGACGCGCTTTGCCCGACCGGCAACCTTGTCGATCTCGAACATGCCCGTTTGCGTGAATTGATGCAGGCGCCGTCTTCCGGACAAACGCCGCTCAGCCTGCCTGTGCCCTTGTGGTGGACGACCGGCGCGCACCTCAGCGGCTACCTGCAGCGCCGCGATCCCTTCCGCCAGGACAAGCTGGGCCGACAACGCTACGGCCTGCTGCCGGACGAAGATGGGGAGATTGGTTTCTATCGCTTTGGCGACGACGGCAAGCCGGTTGCGGTCGACAACCTCCTGCATCGAATTGCCCTGGAACCAGGCCCCGGCCTTGGTTTCTGGGGCGAACCGGATTACCCGGCGGCGCTGGCGAGTCTGGCCGAGCGTCTGGATATGGAGCTGCGCGAGTGCGCGGAGAAATTCGGCGGGCTGGATTTGCCGTTGAAGTCTGTAGAGGGTGGGCTAAGGGTGGATGAAGAGTGGTGGTACTGCTCAGCCTTGGGGTTCTGGCATAAGAAATAACAGACGGGGCAATTAGTGGCCTAGCCCCGTCTAGAAGATGCTGCCTATCCGGCAGTGGGTAACGTAGTAGCTTTCACGTAACTACTTTTTCTGAGCTGCTTACTTCAGCAGTGTTCGCATTATCTCAGGTTGCTGGAGTATATTGATGCGTAGATAGTTTATTTTCTTTCTCGAAACTACTTGGTTGACTATTTGTTCTTCTCTGCTAACCTGCGTTCTGGGTGAGTTGGGAGCGGCCTGGCCGCCGCTCCCAACTCGGTGCAAAAACCAGCTCTTGGTTATGCCCAAAACGCAGGGTTAGTTGCGTTAAGGAGGGAAGTTTGATGACCAGCAACCATCACGCCTTATTAGGCGTTCCGGCCCCCCAGTGATTTTTGCTGGGGGGCATTGTACGGCAGTCCTTGTTTTGATCCCATGAAGGAGAACGCGCTTGTGAACATGACTTCCAACAGTCCGCCTGGTGCGGACAGTGTCAAACAGGTAATCCTTTCATTTCTACAGGAGCGTCTTCAGCCCAAGCTGGAAAAGCTCAAGCCGGAAGAGGATGAGCAGCGGCAAGTCTTGCTGCAGGATTACCTGCCGGCAAACTGGATTCCCGATGCCGCCCGGCGAGTTGGGCAGATTCAGCAAGTCACCCATGCCCTCAAATTTACTCACCCCGATGCGCGCGGTTCCAGTCTGAGCGTTGCCGGCAATCCGGCGGTTGGTAAAGAAATCGTTGGCACGCATACGGTGGCCCAGCGCTTGGCGCCGGATGTGGTTGGCAATGCGGCGGCGCTGGATGTGTATAAATTTCTCCGCCTTTCGGTGGGCGGAAAAACCATCCTGGATCTTGCCGCAACGGCTGATCCTGCTCTGGCAGCAGCGTTTTCCGATGATGCCGATCTGGCGAAAGCCTGGATGGCGGCATTCGCATCGCTGACCGAAGCCAAGGGACAGCCGGCTTCCAACAAGCTGGCCAAACAGGTGTATTGGCCGATTGAAGACCGAAACTACCATCTGCTCGCACCACTGTTCCCGACCTCGTTGGTACACGGCTTGTGGAAGCGAATCCGCGAGGATCGCTTTTCTGACGAGGCCAAGGCGGCGCGGGAGGCGAGACGCAACGGGCTTGCCCATCCGCACGGTTATTGCGAATACCCGAATGTGGCGATTCAGAACTTCGGGGGCACCAAACCGCAGAACATCAGCCAACTGAACAGTGAGCGCTATGGGGAGAACTACCTCCTGCCTTCGCTGCCGCCGAGTTGGATATCAGCCGAGGTTCGCGCACCGCTGGCGGTGAACAGCGTTTTTGATGGCATTTTCGGTGGGCGGAAACAGGTTGATGAACTTGTTATAGCCCTACAGAAATTTCTAGTCAGCGTCGAGCATGCCGGGACCAACATCCGCATCCGCGACAAGCGGGCCGAGCTGGCCGGCTTGATCCGCGACGAGGCGTTGCAATACGCCGCCGAGTTGCGGCAACTGGAACCGGGCTGGAGCGCGTCGCCCGAATGCCTGCTCAATAGCGCCGAGCAATGCTGGCTGGACCCGGAGCGTACCGAGCTGGACGCCGATTTCGCCAGCCTGCGGCAACGTGGCGATTGGCAGGACGAAATCTGCCGGCGCTTCGGCAACTGGCTGAATGCCCGCCTGACCACTCCTAACACACCGATGGGCGCGATTGAAGCGGCGCATTGGCGCGATGTTCTGGACGAGGAAATGCGCTTGATGCGCGATGAGGTGGCCGACGATGAGTGATGTCTTTGCCTTGGTTCTGTTGCCGCATCTCAGGGTGCAGAACGCCAATGCCATCTCCGGGCCGTTGTCCTGGGGTTTTCCTTCGCCGACTGCCTTTGCCGGGTTTGCGCATGCGCTGGAACGCAAGTTCGCGGCGGAGCTGAATGAAGGCTTTGCTGGGGTGGGGATCATCTGCCACCACTTCGAACCGCAGGTCTTTCAACCGCCGGGGCGTCGTACCCAGGTGTTCCGTTTGACCCGCAATCCGGTCGGCAAGGATGGCGGTACGCAGGCTCTGGTCGAAGAAGGCCGCGCCCATATGGAAGTCAGCCTGGTTATTGCCGTCAGAGACTACAAGTCCGAAGGCGACGGCAAAGAACTGGCCGAGCGGCTGCACCACGCCGCCCAGGGCATGCGCCTGGCTGGCGGCAGCCTGCTGCACCAGGAGGGGAAACGCTATCAGGCCCAATGGTGGCCGCTGGCCGGCGATGTCGAGGGCGACGCCAGGATATTCCGCCGCCTGCGCCGTCGCCTGTTGCCGGGTTTTGCCCTGGTTCAGCGGGACGACTTGCTGGCTGGTCATCTGGCGGAAATGCGGGCGACACAGCCGGATAGCAACGCCCTTGACGCCTTGCTCGATCTTTCGCGGCTCAACATCGAGCCGGTTGTCAGCCAAGCGGACGAGGCTGGTGCGCCGGTGAAATGGGAAATCCGCCGCAAGCCCGGCTGGTTGGTGCCATTGCCCATCGGCTACGCCGGCATTTCACCGCTCTATGCGCCGGGCGAGGTGGAAAATGCCCGCGACGCCGCCACGCCTTTCCGCTTTGTCGAAAGTCTCTACTCGTTGGGCGAGTGGGTCAGTCCGCATCGGCTCGATGATTTGGGCCAACTGCTGTGGACACAGGAGACCGACGCCGCCAACGGCATTTATCGCTGCATCAATCGCTATTCCGAGTCTTTGAATAACCTCGTGCTTGCCAACTTCAAGGAGCAACAAAATGGCTAAAACCGACCTGAAAACCGCTTCCGTCCTCGCCTTTGAACGCAAGCTCGATCCTTCCGACGCGCTTTTTAGCGCCGGGAAATGGGATGAGCGTAGCAATGGCGAAAAATGGGTGGCCGTCACCGTGCGCGAAAAATCCGTGCGCGGCACGATCTCCAATCGGCTTGCTACCAAGGACCAGGACCCGGCCAAGCTTGATGCCTCGATCCAGTCGCCGAATTTGCAGACGGTTGATGTGGCCACCTTGCCCAACGACGCCGATACGCTGCGCGTGCGCTTTACCCTGCGCATCCTGGGCGGCGCTGGTACTCCCTCTGCCTGCAATAACGCCGATTACCAGATCAAGCTGCAAGGTACGGTGCAGCAATACGCCAGGGAGGTTGGCTTTGCCGAACTGGCGCGGCGTTACGCCAGCAACCTGGCCAATGGCCGCTTCCTGTGGCGCAACCGGATGGGGGCGGAACAGATCGAAATCCAGGTGCGCCAGCTAGCGCAGGGCGAGTCCGCGCAGAGCTGGTCTTTCGACGCACTGGATTTTTCGCTGCGCGATTTCTCCGCCGACAGCCCGGCCTTGGGCGAGCTGGCCAAAGTGATCGAGCAAGGCTTGGCGGGGTCGGCGCATGCTTTGCTGGAAGTCGTTGCCTATGTGCGGATGGGCGACGGCCAAGAGATCTATCCCTCGCAGGAGCTGATTCTCGACAAGGGGAAATCAGGTAAGAGCAAGACGCTCTACGTTGTAGGGGACGTGGCCGGCATCCACAGCCAGAAAATCGGCAATGCCCTGCGCACCATCGATACCTGGTATCCGGCGGATGAAGAGAGCGGGAGCATCGGCCCGATTGCGGTGGAACCGTATGGCTCGGTGACTTCGCAAGGCAAGGCCTACCGCCAGCCGAAACAGAAGGCTGATTTCTACAACCTGCTTGACGAATGGGTGCTGAAAGACCGGGTGCCGGAAGCGGGCAACCAGCATTACGTGATGGCAACCCTGATCCGTGGTGGTGTCTTCGGCGAAAAGGACTGAGGCATGGATTCCTACATCGAACTCCAGCTTTTGCCGGACCCGGAGTTTCCCGCCAACATGCTGATGAATGCGTTGTTCGCCAAGCTGCACCGGGGTTTGGTCAGCAGCGGGGAAGGGCGGATCGGAGTCAGTTTTCCCGATGTCGAGCAGAAAGGTGTCGGTCTGGGAGCGCGGCTGCGCCTGCATGGAGCAGCGACCGATCTTGAGCGGTTGATGGCGGTAAACTGGTTGCAGGGGATGCGCGATCATCTTTCCTGTGGCTCGGTCAATTTGGTCCCCGCGAACGCTGCTTATCGGGTTGTTCGGCGTGTTCAGGCCAAAAGCAGCCCGGAACGGGAGCGGCGGCGCTTGATCGCCCGCAAGGGAATCAGCGCCGAGGCAGCGGTTCAGGCGATTCCTGATAGCGCCGCCGAGATGCTTCGCTTGCCTTACTTGCTGCTCTCCAGCCAAAGCACGGAACAGCAATTCCGCTTGTTTGTCGAGCACCTTCCTGTGCAGAAAGAGCCTGTAGGGGGAGCGTTTAGCGCTTACGGGCTGAGTTCTACCGCGACTGTGCCGTGGTTTTAGACCCTTTTTCGCGGGGTGAAATATCCCCCTGAAAAATCAATGGGTTGGTTGGGTGTGTCGGATTTTGGTTTTTGCGGTTCGAGTTGGAATTTTTCTTTAAAAATTCGATTGGTAGGTAGAATTTTTTGAACGTCACTGCCGGATAGGCAGCTCAGAAAAAACCCCATCCGAAACCAGCAGCACAATCGCCCGTCACTGCCGGATAGGCAGCTCAGAAATTGGTTTCGTGCAACGACTCCTGCCAAGTCTCCGTCACTGCCGGATAGGCAGCTCAGAAAATTCCTTTCCTAGTGCCGACCGGAAACCCTTTCGTCACTGCCGGATAGGCAGCTCAGAAAGGCACAGGTCTCCGCCGAGTTCCAGCCAGAATCGTCACTGCCGGATAGGCAGCTCAGAAAACGAATGCCGAGCGCGTAGGGCACCCGACGCACGTCACTGCCGGATAGGCAGCTCAGAAAAACTACGGCGACGCCAATCCGCGCGGAGATTCCGTCACTGCCGGATAGGCAGCTCAGAAACGATGCATCCCGATACAGCAATTCAACCTTGCCGTCACTGCCGGATAGGCAGCTCAGAAATTTCGCTGTCGCCACGCATGCCTTCGGCGAACCGTCACTGCCGGATAGGCAGCTCAGAAACGGCTGCGCTGGTAGTCGTGCCCGCCGGGCGCCGTCACTGCCGGATAGGCAGCTCAGAAATGGTATGCCTGCGAGCACTGCGGCAGCGAGATCGTCACTGCCGGATAGGCAGCTCAGAAACAACTCGAATTAGACGACACCATGTCGCATAACGTCACTGCCGGATAGGCAGCTCAGAAATCAATCACTTCGCGGAACGAGGTAAAAGGCTTCGTCACTGCCGGATAGGCAGCTCAGAAAAAGCTCGAACTGTTCTTCGATCCGGCTGGCGTCGTCACTGCCGGATAGGCAGCTCAGAAATTCACCCCGCCGCAACGCTCCCGTAGTTCATCCGTCACTGCCGGATAGGCAGCTCAGAAAAAAGTGCGCGCGGATGTTGTCGCGGGCAACGTCGTCACTGCCGGATAGGCAGCTCAGAAATGGGCAACGATGCAGGCGGCCGGCTGGGTGCCCGTCACTGCCGGATAGGCAGCTCAGAAATTGGATACTTCGGTCGGCTGGCCTGCTTCGATCGTCACTGCCGGATAGGCAGCTCAGAAAAAGCGTCGACCCGACGTTTCGGCAGTTGTACCCGTCACTGCCGGATAGGCAGCTCAGAAAGTCCGATTCCGTGCGCTGAAACTCCTCTTCAACGTCACTGCCGGATAGGCAGCTCAGAAATTTGCGTCGAACGGATCGACGTCGTCGGTGGTCGTCACTGCCGGATAGGCAGCTCAGAAAGTCAGGGAGCACCTTGTATGTCGTTTCCTCCACGTCACTGCCGGATAGGCAGCTCAGAAAGAGACGACTACTGAAAGCCGCACCAGCTCGGGCGTCACTGCCGGATAGGCAGCTCAGAAATATCACGCACCCGTGCGTATCTTCTCATTCGTCGTCACTGCCGGATAGGCAGCTCAGAAATCGACAGGTGGGGTCGGGGTGTGGTCGATTTTCGTCACTGCCGGATAGGCAGCTCAGAAAACCCGGCTTTCGCCGGGCGTCCTTGGCATACCCGTCACTGCCGGATAGGCAGCTCAGAAATGGTTGATGTTTGCTATTAAAGGTGACTGTCACGTCACTGCCGGATAGGCAGCTCAGAAAAGTTCCAG
The DNA here is from genome assembly GCF_041909095.1 of Azonexus sp. Classification (GTDB taxonomy): domain Bacteria; phylum Pseudomonadota; class Gammaproteobacteria; order Burkholderiales; family Rhodocyclaceae; genus Azonexus. The sequence continues at coordinate 120,155 of NZ_JAYREB010000009.1, forward strand.
GCTGGTGCATTGGCCCGTGCGAACCGTCACTGCCGGATAGGCAGCTCAGAAAATCACAACGGGCGCGGATCGAGGTATCCGACGCGTCACTGCCGGATAGGCAGCTCAGAAACCGTCGTCTGCTCCCCCGAAACCGAAGGACTACGTCACTGCCGGATAGGCAGCTCAGAAAACGGGCAATTGCCGCTGTACTGACCAGCAGGGCGTCACTGCCGGATAGGCAGCTCAGAAAAATGGCGTGCATCGACAACCACACCACGGGCACGTCACTGCCGGATAGGCAGCTCAGAAATATTTCACCTTCCCGGCCGGCTCTGTCGTCGTCACTGCCGGATAGGCAGCTCAGAAAAACATCCGTAAGCTGATCGGCCGTTATGTGCACGTCACTGCCGGATAGGCAGCTCAGAAAGCCATCCCCACCGAAGAGCGCGGCATCTCGTCCGTCACTGCCGGATAGGCAGCTCAGAAAATCTCGGACGCAGGAGTGGGAGGGACTGTCGCCGTCACTGCCGGATAGGCAGCTCAGAAAGTCGAGATGATCAGCAGGCTGTCGAGCAGGGACGTCACTGCCGGATAGGCAGCTCAGAAAAATAAACCATGTATTCGTTTCCGGCTTCGTCGCGTCACTGCCGGATAGGCAGCTCAGAAATGCCGCGACTGCTGCGCCTCGTCATTGCGCACCGTCACTGCCGGATAGGCAGCTCAGAAATATGTTCGTCGCTGCCATCGTTTTCAATTTTCCGTCACTGCCGGATAGGCAGCTCAGAAATGCGCACGCAAGTTGCCAGCCTGATTGAGCAACGTCACTGCCGGATAGGCAGCTCAGAAAAGGGACATCGACGGCAAGCCGGAACTCCGTAACGTCACTGCCGGATAGGCAGCTCAGAAAAATAATTCGTGACTGTCACATTAAAACATATCCGTCACTGCCGGATAGGCAGCTCAGAAACGTTATCTTTCCCTCTCCCTCGTCCGTGTCGACGTCACTGCCGGATAGGCAGCTCAGAAACTCGCGCAACGACTTGAACTCCTGTTGAGTAACGTCACTGCCGGATAGGCAGCTCAGAAATCAACGTGGCAGGCCGGGTCCGAAGGATGGGACGTCACTGCCGGATAGGCAGCTCAGAAAAGATTCTCAGCCTCGCCGGTCTCCCTGATTGCCGTCACTGCCGGATAGGCAGCTCAGAAAGCCCGGCGTGAATCGCCCCGGTCTGTGCCATACGTCACTGCCGGATAGGCAGCTCAGAAACTGATCAAGCGAAGAAATACCGAGGCCGCTGGACGTCACTGCCGGATAGGCAGCTCAGAAATATCAGGATTCCCGGTTCCGCCGGGTCGGGGACGTCACTGCCGGATAGGCAGCTCAGAAAAGTTGTCTTCGACTGGATAGCTGGGCCGCCCCCGTCACTGCCGGATAGGCAGCTCAGAAAATCTCGCGCAGTCGTTCAACAGCGGATTGGCTCGTCACTGCCGGATAGGCAGCTCAGAAACCCACGGGGTTGAACCAACGTTGAGGTTGGGGTCGTCACTGCCGGATAGGCAGCTCAGAAATTAGAGAAACAACTCGCCGACGCGAAAGCCACCGTCACTGCCGGATAGGCAGCTCAGAAATTACCTATGCCGGCTCATCAATCAAGCGCTGCCGTCACTGCCGGATAGGCAGCTCAGAAATCGGCCCACGTTGCCCAGAACCATCCGGCGGTCGTCACTGCCGGATAGGCAGCTCAGAAATTCATCCTTTCCTTGAAATAATCTCTTCTCAACGTCACTGCCGGATAGGCAGCTCAGAAAAATTCCGCGCCGCTCTATTTCAAAACAGTACGCGTCACTGCCGGATAGGCAGCTCAGAAAAGCCCAGTATGGATGGACATCAACTTCTCCAACGTCACTGCCGGATAGGCAGCTCAGAAAAAAGCCAATGCCGCTCAGTCGAACGCAGTCAGCGTCACTGCCGGATAGGCAGCTCAGAAATGGAATACTTCGTCGGCGAGGATGGACCGACGCGTCACTGCCGGATAGGCAGCTCAGAAAAAAGCACTGGCCGATGCGCTGAAGGTGCTGATCGTCACTGCCGGATAGGCAGCTCAGAAAGGCCGGAATGACGCCGATGCGAACCTTGTCGCCGTCACTGCCGGATAGGCAGCTCAGAAATTGGTCAAAAAGGCTCCCCGGAGCCCGAAGGCCGTCACTGCCGGATAGGCAGCTCAGAAAATCAAGGCCATGCCTGGCGAAATGCAGTCCGTCGTCACTGCCGGATAGGCAGCTCAGAAAAGCAGCCAGGCGCTGGTTACAGCCGCTGAAAGCGTCACTGCCGGATAGGCAGCTCAGAAACTTGAGGGCGACCGGCTCAGGGTCGGCGAACTCGTCACTGCCGGATAGGCAGCTCAGAAAAAGATCATGGCTTCACCCACGCCATGCGTCAGCGTCACTGCCGGATAGGCAGCTCAGAAAACTGACTACCTCAGCAAGTGGCGCCGCGCCGACGTCACTGCCGGATAGGCAGCTCAGAAATTGCTGGAGTTGCAGGGCTCGCACTGCAGATGCGTCACTGCCGGATAGGCAGCTCAGAAATGGATGATTGGCATCGAGCCATTCGCGGCTCTCGTCACTGCCGGATAGGCAGCTCAGAAAGATGACGCACATTATTTCAGAGATGGGCGTCACGTCACTGCCGGATAGGCAGCTCAGAAATGCTCGTGCATCATCTTGCGCGAACCGTAATTCGTCACTGCCGGATAGGCAGCTCAGAAAAATACGACCCGGAAAAGCTCGCAGCCATTCAACGTCACTGCCGGATAGGCAGCTCAGAAATTTCCGAGACATGCGCCGCCGGCTCAGTCAGCCGTCACTGCCGGATAGGCAGCTCAGAAACGTTGGCAGAGGCCCAGGCGATGCGGGAGATGCGTCACTGCCGGATAGGCAGCTCAGAAATGCCTTGCGCAGCTTGAATGGCCGCGAGCTTTCGTCACTGCCGGATAGGCAGCTCAGAAATGACCCATTTAAAAGTGCTGAGAAACAATACCCGTCACTGCCGGATAGGCAGCTCAGAAATCAAGCCGCGCCATGCACTGAAATACCCTTTCCGTCACTGCCGGATAGGCAGCTCAGAAACCGCGAACGCGGGGGAACCATTGCCCGTCAGCCGTCACTGCCGGATAGGCAGCTCAGAAAAACGTTAAGAGGTAATCCAAATGGCACAATTTCGTCACTGCCGGATAGGCAGCTCAGAAAATGTCATGGGTGCTGAACGGATCGCCGATCACCGTCACTGCCGGATAGGCAGCTCAGAAAAGGAGGGAAATCAGAAACGTAGCCTTCCGTGACGTCACTGCCGGATAGGCAGCTCAGAAATGGTCGGTGACCTGGTACAGACAGCCGTATTGCGTCACTGCCGGATAGGCAGCTCAGAAAATATCGGCCTTTGCGCGCAAGAATTCGTCGCTCGTCACTGCCGGATAGGCAGCTCAGAAATGATCGATTCCACGTCGCCAATGTGTTCGCTCCGTCACTGCCGGATAGGCAGCTCAGAAAGCAGATCGTGATTGGCAACGGACTGACGCCGGCGTCACTGCCGGATAGGCAGCTCAGAAATCAGCCCACGTCGTCCAGAACCAGCCGATGGTCGTCACTGCCGGATAGGCAGCTCAGAAAAGGGCGCCAAAGCCAAGTTGCTTTAGGCGATCCGTCACTGCCGGATAGGCAGCTCAGAAAAAAGGGATAGAGCAATACCTGGAAGCCGTAAGCGTCACTGCCGGATAGGCAGCTCAGAAACTGCCCCCCGTCCCGAAGAAGCGCGGCCGCCCGCGTCACTGCCGGATAGGCAGCTCAGAAAAAGGGCAAGGAAGGGACCGATCACAACCTGATCGTCACTGCCGGATAGGCAGCTCAGAAACCTCGCTGCCGCCTCGCTGGGCGGCATGATAACGTCACTGCCGGATAGGCAGCTCAGAAACTGACCAGCCTCCTGCACCCGACCGATGGCAGCGTCACTGCCGGATAGGCAGCTCAGAAAATGTCGTTCGATTCCTCGACGACCGATCTCGCCGTCACTGCCGGATAGGCAGCTCAGAAATGGTATTCCAGGCGTTGATCCTGGCACACCAGCGTCACTGCCGGATAGGCAGCTCAGAAAAGGCCGGTTTCCAAGGAAGAGAAGGTTTCCGACGTCACTGCCGGATAGGCAGCTCAGAAATGGCAGGCGATGTCGGAGAGGATCGCGTGGAGCGTCACTGCCGGATAGGCAGCTCAGAAAATGCCCGCAATCATCGCGCTCCAAACCGCCGGCGTCACTGCCGGATAGGCAGCTCAGAAATAAGCAAGTGGCGCCGCGCCGAGCGCCCGATCCGTCACTGCCGGATAGGCAGCTCAGAAAATAGATGACGCGATAGTCAATCGGCCAGCGTTCGTCACTGCCGGATAGGCAGCTCAGAAATGGGCGATGTGGGAAAAGGCGCTTGAGCCAAACGTCACTGCCGGATAGGCAGCTCAGAAACGACGACATGTAGCACCGCCCGGCGTGAATCGCGTCACTGCCGGATAGGCAGCTCAGAAATGTCGATGAATGGACGGAAAGCCGCGTTTCGCCGTCACTGCCGGATAGGCAGCTCAGAAAAGGACGCAAAACAACAAAGTGGCAGCCGACGTCGTCACTGCCGGATAGGCAGCTCAGAAATGGCGGCGCTGAGTTCGTAGCGGTTGCCCTGCCGTCACTGCCGGATAGGCAGCTCAGAAAGTTCTCGATGCCGCCAGTAATCGAGTCGTCGTCGTCACTGCCGGATAGGCAGCTCAGAAAATCGCCACCATCCAGCTACCGGGCCTCAGCGCCGTCACTGCCGGATAGGCAGCTCAGAAAATATCAGGCCTTTGCAAGCATGACGAACAGCACGTCACTGCCGGATAGGCAGCTCAGAAAAATGCCTGCACCTCGATTTCGCCGCCTTCCGACGTCACTGCCGGATAGGCAGCTCAGAAAACGCGTCGCGGGTGATCAGCGAAGCCTGAAAACGTCACTGCCGGATAGGCAGCTCAGAAAACGCCGTCATCGTATGGGTAGATACTGGCCGACGTCACTGCCGGATAGGCAGCTCAGAAATGACGAAAATGCAAGAGGTGTCGAAAGGAATTCGTCACTGCCGGATAGGCAGCTCAGAAAGGGAGTGGGCAAGCATGCCGGGATCGCCTTACCGTCACTGCCGGATAGGCAGCTCAGAAAAGGATAACCCGTCCTGGCTTGTCCCTTCGGGACGTCACTGCCGGATAGGCAGCTCAGAAAATATCGCCTATTTTCATCGCTCAACCCTCATGCGTCACTGCCGGATAGGCAGCTCAGAAATGGCCTGACATCGTGCGCGAATTCCTCGAGGCCGTCACTGCCGGATAGGCAGCTCAGAAAATCCTGATCCCGTGGCTTAAAAAAGCCATCTCCGTCACTGCCGGATAGGCAGCTCAGAAACATCAGCGTCACTTCCTGCGCGGCGGTCAGCTCGTCACTGCCGGATAGGCAGCTCAGAAATGTCCGACGCCATCGGTCGGGTAGTCAATCAACGTCACTGCCGGATAGGCAGCTCAGAAAAAAGAGATGACGCCCCTGCAGGAATCTACCGCCGTCACTGCCGGATAGGCAGCTCAGAAAGAGAAGGCACCAGCCGTGCGCACGCCGATGTCCGTCACTGCCGGATAGGCAGCTCAGAAATGCTGATGGCTGACCGATATTAACTGGCCAATCGTCACTGCCGGATAGGCAGCTCAGAAATTCATCGTCAAACCCCCTCAGTAGTAGCCATTCGTCACTGCCGGATAGGCAGCTCAGAAAAGGCGAGGAAATCGCGCTCAACGCGGATCCATCGTCACTGCCGGATAGGCAGCTCAGAAAAATCTTCCGGCGGGATCGTGATCGCGTTGTCGCGTCACTGCCGGATAGGCAGCTCAGAAATGAGTTCGTCCCATGAGGCGACAGGGTGGGCCCGTCACTGCCGGATAGGCAGCTCAGAAAGCAACCACTACACCCGACGCATCGTCTATCAACGTCACTGCCGGATAGGCAGCTCAGAAATTGGCGAGGTGTGGCAGAGGTGTGGACGCTAACGTCACTGCCGGATAGGCAGCTCAGAAAAATGGCGGTGAGTTCGTCGGCGGCAAGCAGTTCGTCACTGCCGGATAGGCAGCTCAGAAAATCGACCCAGTAAGAAACAAGGGCGGCATAGGCGTCACTGCCGGATAGGCAGCTCAGAAAACCTTTGCCGGAACCGACACAGGTCGTACCGTCGTCACTGCCGGATAGGCAGCTCAGAAAATCAGCGATTCCCCCAGCCGAGCGCCGCGCGTCGTCACTGCCGGATAGGCAGCTCAGAAAACAGTCGATATCGAGCGGCTTGGTTTCCATCTCGTCACTGCCGGATAGGCAGCTCAGAAAAACACGGCTGTTGGCCGGGTGGCGCCAGGCGACGTCACTGCCGGATAGGCAGCTCAGAAAATCAAGGAGGCTTCAAATGGCCACGATCACCACGTCACTGCCGGATAGGCAGCTCAGAAAAGGGAAAACGAGCGATACAGCGAACAACTCGACGTCACTGCCGGATAGGCAGCTCAGAAAAATGAACGGCAGAGCGAAGCGGGCGCCGATCACGTCACTGCCGGATAGGCAGCTCAGAAAATTGATATGACCCATGGCGGCCACCGCCGCCGCGTCACTGCCGGATAGGCAGCTCAGAAAAGCAGAAAAGCATCCGGTGATGACGCCAACGACGTCACTGCCGGATAGGCAGCTCAGAAAATGCGCTTATCAGAGCTTGCGCAGCGCCGCCACGTCACTGCCGGATAGGCAGCTCAGAAAAACGACTGATCGAACACCCGGAAATCGGCAAACGTCACTGCCGGATAGGCAGCTCAGAAACCTATGACGATGCGGCAAGCGCGCGGGTGGCGCGTCACTGCCGGATAGGCAGCTCAGAAAGAGGTGACAGCGAGCAACCGGGTCTATTGGGACGTCACTGCCGGATAGGCAGCTTGGAAAATCCAGTTGATTGCCTCCACCAGGTAAAGGCCGCGCCTGCAATTTGCGTACTTATAAATTTTGATCGTGCGCGGGGATTTGCGATATCGTTTGGCACGTGTTTCGAGATTGTTGGGATTTCCTCATGCACATTTTTACCATCAGCAATCTGCGTGAACATGCCGGTGAGTTGATCCGCAGGGCTGAGAATGGCGAGTTGTCGGTGGTTACCCGGCGGGGAAAGCCGGTGTTTGTTGCTGTTTCGTGTGATGAAGCGCTGCTCAGCGATGGGTTGGGGCTGGCGCTGGCGATCAGGCTGTTCGACGATGAGCGTATTTCTCTCAGTCAGGCGGCGAGGCTGGCTGATGTTTCCGTCAGCGAAATGATCGATCTCTTGGGGCGCAGTGGGGTGGCAGTGATTCGCTCGACAGCGGAAACGCTTGAGCGTGAGCTTGCCGATTTTGGCCTGGATGTTGCCGGCGACCCGATTCAATAGCCATCCTGCTGGGAGCGGCTCGTGCGGCTTCAGGCAATTTCACCGGGCAGTGCTTTTCTTCATTTCTTGTGCCGGTGTGAAGAGGATTGGGCGGTGGCGTGCAGTTCGGCGATGAGTGGTTTGACGGGCTCTGTTTCCACTTCGCCGCTATCGAGTTGTGCGGCACGCCTGGCGATTTCCCGTTCAAAGCTTGCGATCCGGGCGCGTGCCAGGGCAATGGCTTCGTCGAAATCTATCGCGCCCATTTCACCTCGCTCGTACTCATCGCCTCGGCGTTCGGCTTCTTCGATCCAGCTAGCGAGTATTTCGTCGTCTTGATCGAGACTGAGCGGTGGGTCTTCCATCAATCTGGCGGATTCGTCTGGCGTCAGTTGCGGGGTGGGGGTTTCGTTTTTGTCAGCGGGTATTTGGGGCATGGTGCGCGCCTCCTGGTTCTTTCGGCCAAGGCGCTGCAATCTGCCAGGGCAGGGTGCCGGGCCTCGGCCAGATTGCAGTTTTCCAGAGACCGCGTTTTCCGTGTTGCCGCGGGTTGGGGGCTTACTGCCCGGCTTCGCACTTCTTCATGAACGATGTCTTGGCGGCGCCGGCCAGGGCCTTGCCGTTTTTGTCCTTGGCCTTGGCTTCGCAAGCGGTTTTGGTGTCGCCCTTGTTTTCGGCCTGGCATTTCTTCATGAACGAGGCTTTGGCAGCGCCGGCCAGGGGCTTGCCGTCCTTGCTGACGGCCTTTGATTCGCAGTCGGTGGCTTGGGCGAAGCAGAGGCTGGCGGAGAACAGGCCGGCCAGCAATCCCATAAGCAGTTTTTTCATCATGACCTCTCGGTAGTTGTTCGTTTGCGCAATGCCGCGATGGCTTCCTGCCGGCGGCGGCTTGAGAGTAGCATCGTTGCTGACGAAAGCAATGTGTTGCCATGTCGGCATTTATCCTGCCGTGGCATGCCCGCTGCTTCTACCATTTCCTGTCCTTGTCCGGAGATTCCTATGTCCGCCTTGTTCTCCCCTTTTTCGCTGCGTGAGTTGAGTTTGCCCAACCGCATCGGCATGCCGCCGATGTGCCAGTACTCTGCCTGCGAGGGCGTCGCCAACGACTGGCATGTGCAGCATTACGGCAGCCGGGCGGTGGGCGGGGTGGGGCTGGTGATCGTCGAGGCGACGGCGGTGTTGCCGGAAGGCCGGATCAGCCTGGGTGATCTCGGGCTCTGGCACGACGAGCAGGTTGAGCCGCTGGCGCGCGTGCTGCGGCTGATTGAGGGGCAGGGGGCGGTGCCGGCGATCCAGCTGGCGCATGCCGGGCGCAAGGCGAGCGTCGGCCTCGGCTGGGAGGCGCAGCGCACGCTGACGGCGGCGGAAGGTGGCTGGCTTGCGGTGGCGCCTTCGCCGCTGGCCTTCGGCACCTATGCGGCGCCGCTGGCGCTGGACGCCGACGGCATCTGGCGCGTTGTCGATGCTTTTGCGGCGGCGGCACGGCGGGCGGTGCGGGCGGGCTTCCGGGCGGTGGAAATTCATGCTGCGCACGGCTACCTGCTGCACCAGTTCCTGTCGCCTCTGTCCAATCTGCGCGACGACGGCTACGGCGGCGATTTTGCCGGCCGCACGCGGCTCGTGCGCGAGGTGGTGGGCGCGGTGCGGGCGGTGCTGCCGGTCGGCATGCCCTTGTTGATCCGGCTGTCGGCGACGGATTGGGTGGAAGGTGGCTGGGATGCCGAACAGACGGTTGAACTCTGTCGTCTGCTCAAGGACGACGGCGTCGATCTGGTCGATGTGTCTACCGGCGGCCTGGTGGCCGATGCAAAGATTCCCGCCGGGCCGGGTTTTCAGGTGCCGTTCGCAACACGCGTCCGGCACGAGGCTGGCCTGCCGGTGGCGGCGGTCGGGCTGATCACCGAGGCGGCGCAGGCCGAGGCCATCGTCGCCAACGGCGAGGCCGACCTCGTGCTGCTTGGCCGCGAACTCTTGCGCAATCCCTGCTGGCCGTTGCAGGCGGCGCAGGCACTAGGGGTCGAGGCGGCCTGGCCGAAGCAGTATCTGCGGGCGAAGCCGAGCGCTCGTTGAGGGGAGACGGCGATGTCGCTGGGGCAGCGCTTCATGTTGTGGTGGCGGCGCCAGACTGCGCCGTGCGTGATTCCGCCGGGTTGCGCTTTTCCGGCGCTGGGTGGTGTGTCTGAGGAGCCGTTTGCGCAGGGCGTGGAAATTCTGGATGACGACCAGACGCCGCTGCTGTTCGTTCAACAGGTGCTGCAGGCCGAGCTTGGGCTGACGTCGGGCGAGGCGGCGGTGGCCGCAGCGCTGGCGCATGCTCGCGGTGGCGTGCTGCTTCCGCTTGCCGATGTGGCGAGCGCCGCAGCCGCGGCATCGGCCTTGACGGAAGCAGCAAGGCAGGCGGGCTGGCCCTTGCGGTGCCGGGTCGTGGTGCTGGAGGGCGGGCAGCCATGAAGCTGAGCGGCAAGGCGGTGTACAAGTTGTTGCGGGCGGCGATTTCGCCCCGCTTGCCGGCCGGCTTTGTCGCAGCGCCGGGCAATGTTGCCGCTTGGCAGCAGGAGAGCGCGGCGGGCGTGCTGGCGTTCTGGTGTCAGTGTGACAAGTGGGGTTGGGATGCGCGCTGGGGTTCGCGCTTCACGCTGGAATTCCTTCTTGCCAGCGATGCCGATGCGGCGCAGCGCCTGAGTGGCCGGCGCGAACGGATTGGCGAGCTGCTCGAAGGCTTTCCCGAGCTGGACGAGCTGCGCCAGCGCAACAACGCGGTGATCGCCCGCCTGCCGGGGACGCTGGCCGATGCCTGTGTGGTGACGGTGACTGATGACGGCAACGAGATTGTCCTCGAAGGTTACCGGGCCGATCCGCAACCGGCGGTGTACGCCCAGGACATCTGGTTGCATTACTACACGGCGGACGATGTGGCTGCCTGGGGGGAATACCTGGCGGCGCGGCTGCCGCGCTTTCTCGAATGTTTCGCGCAGCAGACGCGCAGCGCCGCCGGTCTGGCGCACCGGCGCTTCGACGCGGCGCTCGGGCGGGTGCAGGATTGCCGCGAGTACCCGGGCAAGCTGGCGCTGCTCGACGACTATCTGGCCAGCGAGAGCGATCCTTACTACCGTGCGAGCGCTTCTCGTATGCGCGATGCGCTGTTACAGGTGCTGAAGCCGGGCGGCTAGTTTCAGCGGAACTCGAAGGCTTCCTGGTGGAAGTCGGCGCGCGCCAGGCCTTGCTGCTGGAACCGGCGGGCCAGCGCTTCGCCCCAGCGGCGCGGGCCGCAGAACCAGACGCTGCTGCCGTCGCCGTGGCAGGCGGCGATTTCCTCGCCGGTGAAGGGGCCGTCGCGTTCGCTTTGGCGACGGTGCAGGCGAACGCCGGTTTGCGCGCAGAGCGCGTCAAGCTGTTCAGGGAAGGGGCTGTCGCTGGCGCTGGAGTAGAAGAGGTCGGCGTCAACGCGCTGGCCATTGGCGGCGAGCGCCTGCAGGCGGGCGAGGAAGGGCGTGATGCCGATGCCGCCGGCAACCCAGATCTGGCGGGATGAGGTTGATGCGAAATCGAACTGGCCGTAGGGGCCTTCGAGGCGGATCGTCTGGCCGGCGGCGAGGCTTTGCGGCAGCTTGCCGGTGAAGTCGCCGAGCGCCTTGACGGCGAGCGTCAGGGTGCCGGCTTGGGCATTCCAGGCCGAGGCGATGGTGAAGGGGTGGGCGCCTTCGCCACGCACGCCGAAATCGGCCAGCAGGAACTGGCCGGCCTGATGGCCGGGCCAGGAGGCGGCCGGACGGCAGACGATTTCCAGCACCTGACCGTCGGCCTGGCGGACCTGTTCAACTTGCGCCGAATGCTGGCGCCGGCGGCCGATACGCCCGCTCAGCGAAAGCAGCGCCGGCACCACGCCGAGCGCGGCGACGGCGAGCGTCGCCCAGGCCAGCGGCGTCTGCCAGAATTCCTTGGGCATCAGCAGCAGGCCGTGGAAAGCGCCGCCCAGGAAGATCAGGCCGAAAGCCTTGTGCACGAGGCGGAACCAGTGATAGGGCAGGCGCCGGAGCAGGGCGACGACGACCAGCGCCATCAGGAGGTAGCCGGCCCATTCGCCGACATCCTTGGCCAGGTCGATCCAGAAATCGGGAACGTGCGGAGCGCGCGGCCGGTTCGGGCCGGCGATCAGGCCGGCCTTGGAAAGCTTCTTCGGCAACCATTCCAGTTGCCAGTGCAGCAGCACCAGGAGGCCGGCGCCGATGCCGATGTTCTTGTGCAGGCGGTAGAGCTTGTCCAGCCCGCCAAAGCGCTTTTCCAGCCAGGGCGCGCGGGTGGCGAGCAGCATGCCGGCGCTCATCCACCACAGGGCGACGATGCCGGAGAGCAGGATCAGGTTGCGCCGCCAGAACCAGGGGCCGGACTGTTCGGCAGTCAGCAGGTCGGGCAGGGCAAAAGCGGCCCAGAGGCCGAGCGGCAACAGGCCGAGCAGCAAGCGCGGATGTTTCATTGTTTTTCTCCCTTTTCGTGAAGCCTCAAGTCTACGCGGGCCCCTCGGCGCAGTCTGCCGGCTGGCGGTTTCGGGATGTAAGCAAATGCAAGCGATATTGCAGGGCGAGAGCTTCGCGAGCTGTGTATAATCCGCCCCGTCATTGGGGAGTAGCCGCTCTGCATCCGCCAGAGGCCTGCGTCAACAGACTTGTCCTTAGCGGGCATGGCGCAGGCGGTTCCGTACTTGGCAAGACCTTTGACCATGTCGCTTTCCCGGGCCGGAGAAGCAACGTGGTCAATCGTCCTGATCCGGCCAGGTATCTTCAGATGGAAGCTTTCCTCATCTCCACGGGCATCGTCGCCCTGGCCGAAATCGGCGACAAGACGCAACTGCTCGCCTTCATCCTCGCCGCCAAGTTCCGCAAACCGCTGCCGATCATCGCCGGCATCCTGGTCGCCACCATCGCCAACCACGCCTTTGCCGGCGCGCTCGGTGCCTGGATCACCTCGCTGGTGGCGCCGGGGACGATGCGCTGGGTGCTCGGCCTGTCCTTCATCGCGATGGCGGTGTGGACGCTGATTCCCGACCAGATGGACGACGACGAAGCAGGGCTGGCGCGTTACGGGGTGTTCGGGACGACGCTGATTGCCTTTTTCCTGGCCGAGATGGGCGACAAGACGCAGGTCGCGACGGTGGCGCTGGCCGCGCAGTATCAGGCGGTCGTCGCCGTCGTTGCCGGCACCACGCTGGGCATGATGATCGCCAACGTGCCGGCCGTCCTGCTCGGCGACCGCATCGCCAACCGGATACCGGTGCGCGTCGTGCATGCAATCGCCGCCGCCATCTTCGCCGTGCTTGGCGTGGCAACCTTGCTCGGTGCGGGCAGTAGCCTGGGGTTCTAGGCGGGACTAGAAGTGGGCGGCGAGCGCGAGCACGCCGCCCAGATTGATGGCGATGCCGGCAGTGAAACGGAACGGATGCTTCCGGAAAACGGTGGTGGCGAGGCGGGTCATGGCGGTTTCCTCCTGAATCGGTATGCCGTCATTGTCGGCAAGGCGTTACCGCCTCGCCAATTGACAATGCCGATGCGCTGGATTTGCCCCGGCTATCGCTTGAGCTTGGCGAAAGCGTTGGCCATTGCGTTGCCGGCCGGCGCCGGCGCGTTGTGGCGGGCCTGCTGTTTCGACAGCGGGGCACCGCGCTGGCTGCCGGCATCGTGTTTCTTCGGCTCGTCGCTCATGCGCATGGTCAGCGCGATGCGCTGGCGGGCGAGGTCGACTTCGAGCACCTTGACCTTGACCACCTGGCCGGCCTTGACCACGTCGTGCGGGTCCTTGACGAAGCTGTTGGAGAGCGCCGAGACATGCACCAGGCCGTCCTGGTGCACGCCGATGTCGACGAAGGCACCGAAGGCGGCGACGTTGGTCACCACGCCTTCGAGGATCATCCCAGGGCGCAGGTCCTTCACTTCCTCGACGCCGTCGGCGAAGGTGGCGGTCTTGAACTCGGGGCGCGGATCGCGGCCGGGCTTTTCCAGTTCCTTGAAGATGTCCTGCACGGTCGGCAGGCCGAAGCGTTCGTCGGTGTATTTGCTCGGGTTGAGGCCCTTGAGCGCCTGGCTGTTGCCGAGCAGTTCCTTGATCGGCTTCTTCAGGTCGACGATGATCTTCTCGACCAGCGGATAGGCTTCCGGGTGCATGGAAGACGCGTCGAGCGGGTTGTCGCCGTTGGGCACGCGCAGGAAGCCGGCCGCCTGTTCGAAGGTCTTGTCGCCGAGGCGCGGCACCTTCTTCAGCTCGTCGCGAGACTTGAAGGCGCCGTGGGCGTCGCGGTAACCGACGATGTTGGCGGCCAGGCTGGCATTGAGCCCGGAAATGCGGGTCAGGAGCGGCACCGAAGCGGTGTTGACGTCAACGCCGACGGCGTTGACGCAGTCCTCGACGACGGCATCGAGGTTCTTCGCCAGTTTGGATTGGGACACGTCGTGCTGGTACTGGCCGACGCCAATCGACTTCGGCTCGATCTTCACCAGTTCGGCCAGCGGGTCCTGCAGGCGGCGGGCGATCGACACCGCGCCGCGGATCGAGACGTCGAGGTCGGGGAATTCCTTGGCCGCCAGTTCGGAGGCCGAGTAGACCGAGGCGCCGGCTTCCGAGACGACGATCTTCTGCAGCCGGGCTTCCGGGTACTTCTTCATCACGTCCTGCACCAGCTTGTCGGTCTCGCGGCTGGCCGTGCCGTTGCCGATGGCGACCAGCGTCACGCCGTGCGCCGAGGCCAGGCGGGCGATGGTCGAGATTGAGCCGCCCCAGTCGTTGCGCGGTTCGTGCGGGTAGATGGTGGCGGTGTCGAGCAGCTTGCCGGTGGCGTCGACGACGGCGATCTTGCAGCCGGTGCGGATGCCCGGGTCGATGCCCATGGTCACGTGCTGGCCGGCCGGCGCGGCGAGCAGCAGATCCTTCAGGTTCTTGCCGAAGATGCGGATCGCTTCTTCCTCGGCGCGCTCGCGCAGTTCGTTGACCAGTTCCAGTTCGAGGTGGGTATAGACCTTGACCTTCCAGGTCCAGCGCACGGTGTCCTGCAGCCATTTGTCGGCCGGGCGGTTCTGGTGCTTGATCCCGAAGCGGGCGGCAATGCGCTGCTCGCACGGGTTGGTGCCGGGCTTGATGGCTTCTTCGTTGAGTTCCGAGTCGAGCACCAGGGCGACGTTGAGGAAACCTTCGTTGCGCCCGCGCAAGAGTGCCAGCGCGCGGTGCGAGGGCATGTCGACGATGGACTCGGCGAAGTCGAACCAGTCGCGGAACTTGGCGCCTTCGGTTTCCTTGCCTTCGACGACGGTCGATTTGAGCAGGCCATGTTCCTTCAGGTAGTCGCGCAACGTCTGCAAGAGTTGCGCGTCTTCGGCGAACTTCTCCATCAGGATCTGGCGGGCGCCGTCGAGCACCGCCTTGGCGTCGGCAAAGCCGGCGTCGGCGTTGAGGTATTTTTCGGCTTCGTCTTCCGGCGTCAGCTCGGGGTTTTCCAGCAGGCTCAGCGCCAGCGGCTCGATGCCGGCTTCGCGGGCGATCTGCGCCTTGGTCCGGCGCTTCTGCTTGTAGGGCAGGTAGAGGTCTTCCAGGCGCTGCTTCGTTTCGGCGTTTTCGATCTCGTCGCGCAGTGCCGGCGTCAGCTTGCCCTGTTCCTCAATGCTGGCCAACACCGCGCCGCGCCGGTCTTCGAGTTCGCGCAGGTAGCCGAGGCGCTCTTCCAGCGTGCGCAGTTGCGTGTCGTCGAGTTCGCCGGTGACTTCCTTGCGGTAGCGGGCGATGAAGGGCACGGTGGCGCCTTCGTCCAGCAACTGGACAGCGGCCTTGACCTGGGCCGGGCGGACGTTGAGTTCAAGGGCGATGCGGTGTTCGATGGGAGCGAGCATGGGGGCGACGACAACGGAAGGGGGCGGCAATGATGCCGTAATCCGTAGGTGAATTACAACTCTCCGCGGAGTGGTGTAGGATGCCAATTGATACATCCCAACTCAAGAGGAGAGAGCACATGCAAGTGAATACCTATCTGTTTGGTACCGTCGATGTGGCAGAAGACAAGGTCATCAACTTTCCGAATGGCTTGATCGGTTTCGAAGACAAGAAGCAGTTCATGCTCGCTCACGAGGAAGGCAAGGGTGAGCCGCAGAGCTTCACGCTGCAGTCGGTGGATGACGCGGCGCTGGCTTTCCAGATCATCGATCCGACCGCGCTCGGCTTCAACTACGAGCTCGAACTCACCGACGAGGAAAACGCCCTGCTGCAGTCGCCGGCTGCCGACGACGTGGCGGTGATGATCACCCTCTACAAGCAGGAAGAAGGCGGCAGCGTCGCCCCCAGCCTGCGCGCGCCGCTGATCATCAACCTCAAGGCCCGCGTCGGCCTGCAGAAGCTGCTGGCGCAGATGACCACCAACGTCACGCTGTCCAATCTGGTGAACAAGGTCTGAGTCTTCGACTTGGACGCCAAGCCGGCCTGCGCGCCGGCTTTTATTTTTTCTGCTGGCGGGCCAGCGGGTCCTGCCGGAAGTAATCGCGCAGCAGTGCGTAAAGTGCCGGGTATTCGGCGGCGACGACGTCTGGGATGCCAAAGAAGCTTTCGCTGAGGACGGCGAAGAATTCCCCGGGGGTTTCGGCGGCGTAGGGGTCGATGATCGTTTCCTCGCCGCTGTCGACGCGGGCGCAGAAATCGTCGTAAGCCGCGAAAAACACCTGCTCCCAGCGCTCGACGCTGAGGCCGGAGTGCAGCGCCGGCATGCCGTCCACTTCGCCGTTGAGCATGTCGAGCTTGTGCGCGAACTCGTGGATGACGACGTTGTAGTCGCCGCCGGCCATCTGCACGTCCTGCCAGGAAACGAGCAGCGGGCCGCCTTCCCAGGCTTCGCCGGAAAGCACGTCGGTGTAACGGTGCACCACGCCATCGTCGTCGGCGAACTCGCGCGGGACGACGAACTCGTCGGCATAGACGACAATGCCAACCCAGTCGCCGTAGGCGCCCAGGCCCAGTTCGAGCACCGGCAGGCAGCCCTGGGCGGCGATGGCGACGCAGATTTCGTCGCTCAGTTCGAGCCCGCCGGCGGCGGTGAATTCCTTCTCGGCCAGGAAACGTTCGGCCAGCGCCCGCAGGCGGCGCGCTTCGTCGGCGTCGAGCGCGGTGAAGAAGGGCTGGCCGGCCAGCGTCCGTTGCCACAGGGCGTCGGGAATCGCCGCCGGTCGGCGGCGGCGCAGCCAGTCGAACAGGCCCATCCGCCGCTCAGCCTTTCCGCATCGTCAGCCAGATGCCGGTGAAGATCAGCGCGATTCCGGCATAGTGGTAGGAATGCGGGATTTCGCCGAGGAAGACGACCGAGAGCAGGGTGCCGAACACCGGCATCAGGTGGATGAAGAGGCTGGCCTTGTTGGCGCCGACTTCGGCGACGCCGCGGTTGTAGAAGATGTAACCGACGAAGCTCGGGAAGATGCCGACGTAGGCGAGCGAGAGCAGCGAGCCGGTGTGCACGTTGATCGTCCGCCCTTGTGCCATCTCCCACAGGTAGGCGGGAAACAGTGCGGCGAGGCCGACCAGCGTGAAGGCGGCGAGCAGCAGCATCGGGTGCACGCCGGCCGGGCGCCAGGCCAGGCCGACGGTGTAGATGGCCCAGACGGCGACGGCGCCGAGCATCCAGAGGTCACCGATGTTGAGGTTGAGATGGAGCAGCACGCCCAGTTCGCCGCGGGCGACGATGGCCAGCGCGCCGCTCAGCGAAACGACGACGCCGGTCGCCGCCAGCGGCGTCAGGCGCTTGCCGAGGAAGGCCCAGGAAATGGCGATGGTGGCGACCGGGATGAAGGAATTGAGCAGCACCGCGTTGGTCGCCGTCGTCGTCTGCAGGGCCAGGTAGGCGAAGGTGTTGTAGCCGCCGACGCCGAACAGGCCGAGGGCGAGTACCGGCCGCCAGCCTTTCCTGAGCAGCGGCCATTGCGTCTTGAGGTGCGGCAGCGCCAGCGGCAGGACGAGCAGGAAGGCGATCGCCCAACGCCAGAAGGCGAGCGCCAGCGGCGGCACGTCGGCGCGGATGCCGCGGCCGAGCACCATGTTGCCCGACCAGAAGAGTGCGGTCAGGGTCAGCAGCAGGTAGGGATTGGTCAGGAATTTCGGCATGGTCGGCGGGATGCGGCACCGTCGACCACGGGTTCGACGGTGTGGTGGATCAGGGGTAGAGTCCCCGTTCGGCGCGGGCTTCGAGGACCCGGCGGCAGGCGATGATGAAGGCTGCGGTGCGCAAGGGGACCTGTTTTTCCTGGGCAACCTGCCAGATCGCATCGAAGGCGCTGACCATGATGCGCTCCAGCCGGGCGTTGATCTCGTCTTCGGTCCAGAAGAAACTGGAAAAATCCTGCACCCATTCGAAGTAGGAAACGGTAACCCCGCCGGCGTTGGCCAGCACGTCGGGAACGATCAGCACGCCACGGTCGCGCAGGACGTCGTCGGCGGCCGGCGTGGTCGGGCCGTTGGCGCCTTCGACGACGACCCGGGCGCGCACGCGGGCGGCACGTTCGGGGGTGATCTGGCCTTCCAGCGCGGCCGGCACCAGATAGTCGCACTCCAGTTGCCAGAAGTCCTCGATGTCGATCGGCGCGGCGCCCGGGAAACCGGCCAGGCCAGCGTGTTCGGCGGCCCAGGCCTGGGCAGCTGGAATGTCGATGCCGGCTTCGTTGGCCAGTGTCGCCGTGTGGTCGGCGATGGCGATCACCCGGGCGCCGGCGGCGCGGAACAGGCGGGCGGCGATGCCGCCGACGTTGCCGAAGCCCTGGACGACGATGCGCGCGCCTTCCATGGCGATGTGCTGGCGCTTGCCGGCCTCGCGGGCGCAGAAATAGACGCCGCGGCCGGTGGCTTCCTGGCGGCCGAGGCTGCCGCCAAGGGCGACCGGCTTGCCGGTGACGACGCCGGTGGCGGTGCCGCCGCGGTTCATCGAGAAGGTATCCATCATCATCGCCATGATCTTGGCGTTGGTGCCGACGTCGGGCGCCGGGATGTCGCGGTCGGGGCCGATGATGATGCCGATTTCCGAAGTGAAGCGGCGGGTCACGCGTTCCAGCTCGCCACTGCTCAGCGTTGCCGGATCGACCCGGATGCCGCCCTTGGCGCCGCCGAAGGGCAGGCCGATGGCGGCGTTCTTGACGGTCATCCAGCCGGCCAGCGCCATCACCTCGTTGAGCGTCACCGCCGGATGGTAGCGGATGCCGCCCTTGCCGGGGCCGCGCGACAGGTTGTGCTGCACGCGGTAGCCCTCGAAGTGGGCGATCGTTCCGTCGTCGCGTTCGATCGGGATGTCGACGATCAGCGTCCGTTTCGGGTGCTTCAGGGTTTCGACCCAACGTTCGAGCGGGCCGAGGTGGGGGCGCACGCGTTCGATCTGCTCGATGAAGCTGGCCCACGGCTCCGGTGCGGCCGGATCGAGGTAGGAGAGCCCGCCCAGGCTGGCGGGCGGGATGCGCGGTTGGCTCATCGGGAACTCCTTTCAGTGACGGTTCAGGCGGCCTCGCGCCGACGGCGGGCATTCTGCATGAACCAGACCAGCGCCAGCAGGAGCAGCGCCGGGATGAAGATCCATTCCTTGTCCGGACGATCCGGGTGCGGAATCTCGATGCGGGTCAGGTTGAACCCCTGTTCCAGGCCAAGTTTTTCCGCCGGGCTACCGAAGCGCACGGCGGCGACCTGCACCTGGTCGCCCAGCGTCATCACGGTCAGGCCCATGCTGGCCAGCCGTTCGCTGGCCTTGCCCGGGGCGCCGAGCGAGAGCAGCACGCCCTTGGTGACTTCCTGACCTTCGAGGCTGAGACCTTCGACCCAGACGCGCAGCTTGCCGTCCTTCGGCGCCGCTTCGACAAGGCGCGTCAGTTCGGTCGGGGCGGCTTCGTCGAAGGGCGGATAGATCATGTCCATCCAGAAGCCGGGGCGGAACAGGCTGAAGGTGACGAGCAGCAGAAGCAGCGTTTCATGCAGGCGGTTGCGGACCAGAAAGAAACCCTGCGTCGCGGCGGCGAACATCAGGCTGGCCAGCGTCGCGCTGACGACGGTCAGGATCAGGTGGAAGGCATCGGTGATGCCGATCAACAGCAACTGCGTGTTGAAGATGAACATGAAGGGCAGGATCGCCGTCCGCGCGCTGTAGCCGAAGGCGGTGAAGCCGGTCTTGATCGGGTCGCTCTTGGCGATGCCGGCCGCCGCGTAGGAGGCCAGGCCGACCGGCGGCGTGACGTCGGCCATCAGACCGAAGTAGAAGACGAACAGATGGACGGCAATCAGCGGCACGAGCAGGCCGCTTTGCGCGCCGAGTTCGACGATCACCGGCGCCATCAGCGTCGACACGACGATGTAGTTGGCGGTGGTCGGCAGGCCCATGCCGAGGATCAGCGAAATCACGGCGACCAGCACCAGCATCACCATCAGGTTGCCGCCGGAGAGGATTTCCACCAGTTCGGTCATCGCCAGGCCGACGCCGGTCAGCGTCACGGTGCCGACGATGATGCCGGCGGTGGCGGTGGCGATGCCGATGCCGATCATGTTGCGGGCGCCGGTGACCAGGCCGTCGAACAGGTCCTGGAAGCCCTGGCGGGTGGCGGCGGCGAATTGTCCCTGGCCGCGGAAGAAGGCAAACAGCGGGCGTTGCGTGACCAGGATGAACATCAGGAACATGGTGGCCCAGAAGGCGGACAGGGCCGGCGAGAGCTGCTCGACCATCAGGTTCCAGACCAGCGCGGCGACCGGCAGCAGGAAGTGCAGGCCGGACTTCAGCGTCGGCCCGATTTCCGGCAGGAACTCCATCTTCTCGTCCGGCCGATCCATGTGCAGCTCCGGATAGCGGGCGGCAAAGCGGACGATGGCGATGTAGGCGCCGAGCATCAGCACGCTGACGATGGCGAAGGCGGCGTCGCCGGCAAGCGTTTTGATCCAGCCGAAACCCCAGTAGATGACGGCGGACAGGATGACCAGCCCGGATACCGTCATCACGGTGGACACCAGCGCTTTCTGCCAGGGCAGCGGTTCGCGCCTTGGCAGCCCTTCGAGCTTCATCTTCAGCGCTTCCAGATGCACGATGTAGAACAGCGCGATGTAGGAAATGAGCGCCGGGACGATCGCGTGCTTCATCACCTGGGTGTAGGGAATGCCGACGTATTCGACCATCAGGAAGGCGGCGGCGCCCATCACCGGCGGCATGATCTGGCCGTTGACCGACGAGGCGACCTCGACCGATGCCGCCTGGTCGGCGCGATAGCCGACGCTCTTCATCAGCGGGATGGTGAAGGTGCCGGTGGTGACGACGTTGGCGATCGATGAACCGGATATCAGCCCGGTGCTGGCCGAGGCGACCACCGCCGCCTTGGCCGGGCCGCCGCGCATGTGGCCGAGCAGGGCGATCGCCGACTTGATGAAGTAGTTGCCGGCGCCGGCGGTCTCGAGCAGGGCGCCGAAGAGCACGAAAAGGAAGATGAAGCTGGCCGAGACGCCGAGCGCGACGCCGAAGACGCCTTCGGTGGTCAGCCAGATGTGGCTCATCCCCTTGCTCAGTGAGGCACCGCGATGGGCGATGACTTCCGGCATGTAGGGGCCGAGGAAGATGTAGCCGAGGAAGACGATGGCGAGGATGACCATCGGCAGGCCGAGGGCGCGGCGGGCGGCTTCGAGCAGCAGGACGAGGCCGGTGACGGCGACCACCAGGTCGAGCGTGGTCGGCATGCCGGGGCGGCTGGCGAGTTCGCTGTAGAAGAGGAAGAGGTAGGCGGCGCAGAAGGCGGCGACGCCAGCCAGTAACCAGTCGACGGCGGGAATGTAGGCGCGCGGCGAGCGCTTCCACGCCGGATAGGCGGCAAAGGCGAGGAATACGGCAAAGGCCAGGTGAATGGCGCGCGACTGGGTGTCGTTGAGGACGAAGATGCCGAGCGAGAAAGGCAGCGGCGAGGCGATCCATAGCTGGAACAGCGACCAGGCCAGGGCGACGGCAACCAGCAGCTTGGCCGCGATGCCGGTCGGTTTGCGGCCGCCGGTATCGGCTTCGGCAACGATCTGCTTGAGCTGTTCTTCGCTCAGTTCATGGACGGTATTGTTTTTTTCCGGGCTCGTCATGCTGAGGTTCTCCGGGTGTTTCGAGAAAGGCGGCGGACTGCCCCCCGGCAAGCCGCCGCCGAGCCGTCACGCTCCGCCGCTGGCGAAGCGCGACGCGGGGCGCTTACATCCAGCCCTTTTCCTTGTAGTACTTGACCGCGCCGTTGTGCAGCGGGGCCGACAGGCCGTCCTTGATCATCGTCTTCGGGTCGAGGTGGGCGAAAGCCGGATGCAGCTTCTTGAATTCCTCGAAGTTCTCGAACACCGACTTGACCAAGGTATAGACGACATCGTCGGAAACCTTGGCCGAAGAGACGATGCTGGCGACGACGCCGAAGGTGGTGGCGCCGTTCGGGTTGTTGGCGTAGAGGCCGCCCGGGATGGTCGCCTTGGCGTAGTACGGGAAGCTGGTGATCAGCTTGTCGACACCGGGGCCGGTGACATTGACCAGCTGGGCGCCGCAGGTGGTGGTGACGTCCTGAATGTTGGCGGCCGGGTGACCGACGACGAAGGCGAAGCCGTCGATCTTGTTGTCACAGAGGGCGGCGCCGTGCTCGTCCGGCTTCAGTTCGGAGACCAGCGAGAAATCGGCGGTCTTCATGCCGATTGCCGGCAGCAGGACTTCCATCGTCGCGCGCTGGCCGGAGCCGGGGACGCCGATGTTGAAGCGCTTGCCCTTGAAATCCTCGAACTTCTTGACGTTGGCTTCCTTGCGGGCAACGATCGTGAGCGGCTCGGGGTGCAGCGCGAAGACGGCGCGCAGGTCGCCCATCGCGCCGCTGTCCTTGAACTGGGCCAGGCCCTTGACGGCATTGAACTGGACGTCGGATTGCGAGACGCCGAAATCGAGTTCGCCGGCCTTGATGGTGTTCACGTTGTACACCGAGCCGCCGGTGCTTTCGACCGAGCAGCGGATGCCGTGCTTGGCGCGGTCCTTGTTCATCAGGCGGCAGATGGCGCCGCCGGCTGCGTAGTAAACACCGGTCACGCCGCCGGTACCGATGGTGACGAATTTCTGCTGGGCCATGGCCGGGGTGCTGCCGAGGGCGCCGATGACGGCGAGGGCGGAAGCCAGGACGGTGAATTTCTTCATGTTTGCTCCTTACGGGTGACGTGAAAAGGACGATGCAGTGCCGTTCCGGCTTGTGACCTCGGGCAGGCGGCCAAAACGGCGCATACGGTGGTCCACGGTCCCACAGAAACGGTGGGGCGGGGATTGGGGTAAACCCCGATGGTACTCCCCGGGCGGCACCTGGCAAGCCTTGAGCTTGCGCGGTATCCAGCGTCCGTATCTGTCATTCCTGATCGCTCAGACCTATAATCGCGGCCATGGTTTCCGTCGTCCACTCCGTCGCCGCCCACGGCGATTCTGAACAGTCCCTGGCCGTGCTCACGGCCGGCTTGCCGGAAGCCGATGCCCGGCGTCTCCGGGACGCCGTCGATTTCGCCGCCCAGGTTTACGGCAACAGCCTGCTCGGCAGCGGCGAGGGTATCTGGCCGCACGCGTTGGGCATGGCGGTAATCATCGCCGGGCTGCGGCTCGATGCCGATTCGCGCATCGCCGCGCTGCTCTTCGCGGTGCCGGCGCAGGACGAGCACGGTGTCGCCCACATCGAGGAACGCTTCGGCAAGGCGGTCGCCAGCCTGGTCTATGGCATCTTCCGGCTCAACCGTCTGCGGCCGATCGCCAAGGGCTTCGTCGCCGTCGATCTCGAGGCCGGCGAGAGCAACCCGGCGGAAATCCGCGCCCAGGTCGAAGTCCTGCGCAAGATGCTGCTGGCCATGGTCGAGGACATCCGCGTCGTCCTCCTGCGCCTGGCCAGCCGGACGCAGACGCTGCGCCACTACGCGGCCAATTCCGACGACCTGCGCGTGCAGGTGGCGCGCGAGACGCTGGAACTCTATTCGCCGCTCGCCAACCGGCTCGGCGTCTGGGAATTGAAGTGGGAACTGGAGGACCTCTCCTTCCGCTTCATCCACCCGGACATCTACAAGACGATCGCCAGGCAGCTCGACGAGAAACGCAGCGAGCGCGAAGCCTTCATCACCGACGCCGTCGCCCGCGTCCGCGCCGAACTGGCCGAGGCCGGCATCGCCCAGGCGGAAATCTACGGCCGGCCCAAGCACATCTACAGCATCTGGAACAAGATGCGCAAGAAGGGTGTCGGCTTCGCCGAGGTCTATGACGTGCGCGCCCTGCGCATCATTGTCGACGACGTCAAGGATTGCTACACCGCGCTCGGCATCGTGCACAACCTGTGGACGCCGATTTCCAAGGAATTCGACGACTACATCTCGAAGCCCAAGGGCAACAACTATCGCTCGCTGCATACCGCGGTCGAGTGTCCTGACGGGCGCAGCCTGGAAATCCAGATCCGCACCTGGGACATGCACAAGCACGCCGAGCTCGGCGTCGCCGCGCACTGGCGCTACAAGGAAGGCGCCAGGGCGCCGGGCGCCGATGCCTACGACGAGAAGATCGCCTGGCTGCGCCAGCTGCTGACCTGGAAGAACGAGGTCGCCGACAGCTCCGACTGGGTCAATCACTACAAGCAGGCGGCGCTCGACGAGACCATCTACGTGATGACGCCGCAGGGCCGCGTCGTCGACCTGCCGTCGGGGTCGACCGCTGTCGATTTCGCCTACCGCGTCCACACCGATCTTGGCCACCGTTGCCGCGGCGCCAAGGTCAACGGCCAGTTGATCCCGCTCAACACGCCGCTTGAAACCGGGCAGCAGGTCGAAGTGCTGACCGCCAAACTGGGCGGGCCGTCGCGCGACTGGCTCAATCCGGCGCTCGGCTACATCCACACCAAGAGTGCGCGGGTCAAGGTGCGCGCGTGGTTCGCCAACCTGGCGCTGGAAGAGACGCTGGCCGAAGGGCGGGCGCTGGTGGCCAAGGAATTGCAGCGCGCCGGGCAGACCGGTGCCAACCTCGACGAACTGGCGCGTCGCCTGGAATTTGCCAAGGTCGACGACCTCTACATCGCCGCCGCCCGCGGCGAACTCAACCTGCGCCTGTTCCAGGCGGCGGCACGCGGCGAAGCGGCGACCGACACGCAACTGCCGGACGAGGTGCAGACGCGGGCGCCACGCAAGCACAGCGACGGCAATCAGGGCATCCTGATCGTTGGTGTCGACAAGCTATTGACCCAGCTCGCGCGCTGCTGCAAGCCGGCACCGCCCGACGAGATTCACGGTTTCATCACGCGCGGCAAGGGGATTTCCATCCACCGCGCCGATTGCCCGAATTTCGCCAACCTTGCCGCCCTGCATCCGGAGCGGGTGATCGAGACCGACTGGGGCAGCGAGACCACCGGCACCTTCGCCTGTGACATCATCGTCGATGCGCACGACCGCCAGGGCTTGCTGCGCGACATCTCGGAAATCTTCACCCGCGAAAAGCTCAACGTCGTCGGCGTCAATACCCAGTCACGCCAGGGCAACGCGCACATGAGCTTTACCGTCGAAATCGTCAATCTGCGCCAGTTGCAACGAACCCTCGGCCTGATCCACGAGGTCGAAGGCGTTGTCGGCGTCCGTCGTGCCTGAATCCAGGGAGTCCCCGATGAAGGGAAACGTTGCTGCCATCGTCCTGATCTCCGTCGGCGTCGTTGCCCTCGGCGCCAACCTGGACCTCTTTCACGTCAACATCTTCCAGCTGATCGGCACCTGGTGGCCACTGATCCCGATCGGCGTCGGCATCTCCATGCTGTTTTCCCGGGATGGCCGTCAGGATCGCTCCTGAGCGGCCGCGCTCAGCGCAGCAGCAGCGGTGCCGCGGTGTCGAGGTCGGCCTGGCGCAGCATGCCGAGCTTGGCACCGATCACCTTGCCCTGGCGGTCGATGAACAGCGTGTAGGGCAGACCGCCGCGCGCGTTGCCGAGGCCGGACATCAGCGCATGCGCCTGGTCGCGGGCGAGATAGACCGGGTACTGGATCGGGAAGTCGCGGGCGAAGGCCTTGACCGCCGCCGCGTCGTCCTCGATGCCGATGCCGACTACCGCAATCTTGCCGGCGTGTTTCTTGGCGAAGCTGTTGAGTTCGGGAATCTCGGCCCGGCACGGTGGACACCAGCGGGCCCAGAAGTTGACCACGACCGGTTTGCCCCGGTAACGGCTCATCGCTACCGGCCGGTCGTCGGCATTGGCCAGCGTGGCGCCGAAGAAGGGCGCGCTGTCCGGTGCCGGCTGGGCGGCGCTGAGGGAAGAGAGAAGGGCTAGGGCAAGGGTGGCGAGGAGTTTCTTCACGGGGCAGTCGGGGTAAGGGCCAGGGGGCTGAATATTAGCATTCGATGAATGAGCTGTCCGGCGATCTGCGACAATTTGTCGCAGTTTGGCGCGGCGGGGCTGTGCCAGAATCGCCGCCGGTCCTGCCGGGAAGCCCGGCGGCAGGACGCTGCAAAAGGAAACAAGTGAACAGGAAGATACTTCTCGACCTCATCGGCATCCTGCTGATCCTGCTGGTCGTCGTCATCGGTTACAAGCTGTCGCCATTGCTGCTGCCGAAGTCGGACCTGACGGTCGAGCCCGATGCCGCCTGCAAGCTGCAGGAAGCTGACTGTGCGGTGGCCTTGCCCGGCGGCGGCAAGATTTCGCTGAGTATCGGCACGCGGCCGATTCCGCTGGTCAAGGCGTTTCCGGTAACGGTCG
This sequence comes from Azonexus sp., assembly GCF_041909095.1. Classification (GTDB taxonomy): domain Bacteria; phylum Pseudomonadota; class Gammaproteobacteria; order Burkholderiales; family Rhodocyclaceae; genus Azonexus. The sequence continues at coordinate 146,337 of NZ_JAYREB010000009.1, forward strand.
AAGCAAGCGGCGCCCGCCGGGTCGAGATCGATTTCGCCGGCGTCGAGATGGACATGGGCTTCAACCGGCCGCAGTTGCAGGAGCTGACGCCGGGGGTGTTTACCGGCGAGGCAAGCTTGCCGGTCTGCGTCACCGGCCGCATGACCTGGCAGGCGACGGTGCTGGTCGATCTGCCCGGTTCGCGGGTGGCCGTTCCCTTTCGTTTCGTGACGGGCTGACATGTCTGAACGCATCCTTGCCGCCATTGCTGCCGCGCTTGCCGCACTGATCCTCGGTCTGCTGCTGTTCTGGCATCCCGATCCGGGCGGCCGCCCGGCGACGCCGCCCAATCCGCTACCGGCCGGCGGCGACTTCAGCTTGCAGGGGGCGGCCGGGCCGGTCGCGCTGCACGATTACGCCGGCCGTCTGGTCATTGTCTATTTCGGCTACACCTTCTGCCCCGACATCTGCCCGACGACGCTCAACGCGCTGGTCGAGGCGAAAGCGCTGCTGACGCCGGAAGAACGGCAGAAACTGGCGGTGCTCTTCGTTTCGCTCGATCCGCAACGCGATACGCCGGCGCACCTGAAGACCTATCTGGAATTCTTCGATCCCGACTTCGCCGGTGTCACCGGCGAAGCGTCGCAAATCGCCGAGATCGCCGCCCGCTACGGCGTGATCTACAAATTGCAGCCGCCGGGCGAGGGCGGCAATTACGCCGTCGATCACTCGGCGGAAACCTTCCTCGTCGGCCCCGACGGCCGGTTGCGCGCGCGCCTGGCGCATGGCACGCCGCCGGCACAGATGGCCGCGCTGATCCGTCAATACCTGAACTGAAACAAGGAGTCCTGCCATGAAACGCCTGTCGCTGCTGATTGCCGCCCTCGGCCTGTCGAGTGCTGTCCTCGCCGGCAGTGCCGACGACGTCAGCGTCGTCGATCCCTACATCCGCCTGGCGCCGCCCAACGCGACCGCCACCGGCGCCTTCATGGTGCTGAAGAATTCCGGCAAGACGGAGGCCCGTCTGGTCAAGGCAGCGAACCCGGCATCGCAGCTGACTGAACTGCACACCCACATCAACGACAACGGCGTGATGCGCATGCGCCAGGTGGCCGAGATCGCCATTCCGGCCGGCGGCGAGACGGCGCTCAAGCCGGGCGGCCTGCACGTGATGCTGATCAACATGCAGGCGCCGCTCAGCGAGGGGCAGGTTGTGCCGCTGACGCTCGGTTTTGCCGACGGCAGCAGCAAGTCGGTCGAGGTCAGGGTGACGCGGGCGATGCCGGCGACGATGCCGATGAATCACGCGCATCACTGAGCGGCGGCGGGTCGGCTGCCGCCCCGCCGGCGTCGAAGGTCGACCAGCCGCGGCAAGCCGCTGGCGGCAGGTCGTCCGGTCGCTGGCTGTGCAGCCAGGCCTTGGCCAGGAATTGGGCGGTCAGCGGCGCGGTCAGGAAGAGGAAGAGCGAGATCAGCAGTTCGTGGATCGACAAGGTACCGTTGCCGGCCAGGAAATAGACCATCGAGGCGACCAGCGCGCCGCCGACGCCGAGCGTCGTTGCTTTGGTCGGCGCGTGCAGCCGGCTCATTAGGTCGGGTAGCCGGACCAGCCCCCAGGAACCAACCAGGGCGAAGCTGGCGCCGATGATGATGAGCGCCGAGACGAGCAATTCGTTGAACAGTGCCATGCGTTTTCCTATTCGATGATGTTGCCGCGCAGGATGAACTTGCAGTAGGCGACGGTGGACACGAAACCGAACATGGCGAGCAGCAGGGCTGCTTCGAAGTACATCGTGCTGCCGGTCTGGATGCCGTAGACGATGATCAGCGCGATGACATTGATCACCATGGTATCGACTGCCAGCACGCGGTCGGTCGGGGTGGGGCCGACGAACAGCCGCCACAGGTTGAAGAGCAGGCCGAGGCTGATCGCCACGTAGGCGTAGTAGATGGCGTATTCGATCACGGGAAGATCTCCAGCAGCCGGGATTCGTAACGTTCCTTCATGTCGCGCACGGTGGCTTCGGGGTCCGGCGCGTCGAGACAATGGACGAGCAGCGACCTGCCGTCGGCCGACAGGTCGCAGCTGACGGTGCCCGGGGTCATCGTGATGGTGCCGGCGAGGACGGCGATGCCTTCCGGACTGGTCAGGGCCAGCGGCACGCAGACCCAGCGCGTGTGCAGGCTGGCGAGCGGCCGGAAGAGGATGATCCTGGCCACCTGCAGGTTGGCGACGATGATGTCCCAGACTACCAGCAACACGTAGCTGAAGATCTTGCCGTAGTTGCGGATACCCGGCCGATCCGGCCAGAAACTGCCGGTCAGGCGCGGAATGGCGATGCCGAGGACGAGGCCGACCAGCAGGCCACCGACCGAGACGCCGTTGATCAGCAGCAGCCAGAGCAGCGTCAGCGTCAGGCTGAGCAGCGGATGGGGAAACCAGCGACGGAGCAGGGTCGGCCGTGGCGCGGATGCATGAGCCATCAGAGCAGTCCTCCGGGCAGAACAGTGTTGCCGAGTACGGCTTCGATATAACGGTGGGGGGCGAAAACCTGTTGCGCCGTCGCCTCGAGATAGGCGGTCAGCGGGCCGGCGAACAAGGTCAGCGCGACATTGCCGGCGAGCAGCAGGCCGATGGCGACCAGGGCCAGCACATTGCCGCTGGCCGGGGCGGGGAAGCTGCCCGGCTGCGCCGTGCTTTTCCAGAACAGCGTGCTGCCTGCGCGACCGAAGCCGATGATGGCGAGCAGCGAGGTGCCGAGGATCAAGGTCCAGATTGTCGCCGCCAGTGCGCTGGCGCGGGCGGCGTCGAGGATCAGCAGCTTGCCGACGAAGCCGGACAGCGGCGGCATGCCGGTGGCGGCGATGGCGGCGACGAAGAAGGCGGTGGCGAGCAGGCTCTGCTGGGCAAAGCGCGGGGCTGGCGCCAACTGGTCGTCAAGGCCGGGGCGGCGGCGGGCGATCAGATCGGCGATCAGGAACAGCACGGCGCCGGCCAGCGTCGAGTGCAGCAGGTAGTAGAGCGCGGCTGCCAGCGCAGCCGGGGTGAACAGCGCGATGCCGGTGAGCAGCATGCCCATCGAGCCGATCACCGCAAAGCTGGCAAGCTGGCCAAGACGACGGGCGGCGAGGACGCCGAGCATGCCCAGCGTCAAGGTGACGAGGGCCGCCGGCAGCAGCCAGGGCGCGGCCAGCCAGGCGGCGGCGCCGGCCTCTTCGCCGAAGGCCAGCACGTAGAGGCGGATCACGCAGTAGGCGCCGACCTTGGTCATGATCGCGAACAGCGCGGCGACCGGTGCCGGCGCGTTGGCGTAGGTGCCGGGCAGCCAGAAATGCACCGGCACCAGCGCCGCCTTGATGCAGAAGACGAGCAGCAGGAGCAGGGCGCCGGCCTGCAGCAGCGCCTGGTCGGCGGCGACAACCTGCGGCACCTTGAGTGCCAGGTCGGCCATGTTCAAGGTGCCGGCGACCGAGTAGATCATGCCGACGGCGATCAGGAACAGCGTCGAACCGACCAGGTTGATCACCACGTACTGGACGCCGGCCCTGACCCGGGCCGGGCCGCCGCCGTGCACCATCAGCCCGTAGGAGGCGATCAGCAGCACCTCGAAGAAGACGAAGAGGTTGAAGAAGTCGCCGGTCAGGAAGGCGCCGTTGATGCCCATCAACTGGAACTGGTAGAGGGCGTGGAAATGGCGGCCGTCGCGGTCGCCGCCGTCGATGGCGAAGAACAGCACGGCCAGTGCGAGGAGCGCGCTGAGGACGAGCATCAGCACCGACAGCCGGTCAGCGACGAGGACGATGCCGAAGGGGGCAACCCAGTTGCCGAGCGCGTAGGTCAGGATCTGTCCGTCGCCGACCATGCTGCCCAGCGCCAGGGCGATGCCGAGCAGGGCGACGGTCGAGGCGAGCGAGAAGACGCGGGCGAGGACGATGTCGTGGCGGGCGCTCATCAGCAGGATTGGCGCCATGATCGCCGGCAGCAGGATGGGGGCGATGATCCAGTGGTTCATGCGGCGTCCTCCGCCTTGCCGTCGACATGGTCGCTGCCGTTCTCGAAGAAGCTGCGCAAGGCCATGACGACGATCACCGCGGTCATGCCGAAGGAGATGACGATGGCGGTGAGGACCAGCGCCTGCGGCAAGGGGTCGGTGTAGCCGGCGGCACTTGCCGAGATCACCGGCGGCAGGTTGAGCACCAGACGGCCGGTGGCGAACAGGAACAGGTTGGTGGCGTAGGAGAGCAGCGCCAGGCCGAGGACGACCGGCCAGCTGCGGGCGCGCAGCACGAGATAGACGCCGGCGGCGGTGAGCAGGCCGATGGCTGAGGAAAGCAGGAATTCCATGTCAGTGTTCCTCGGCGCGGGCGTTTGCCGGTAGCGGTTCCATCGGTCCCTCCTGCGGCGGCGGCGCGTCGGCCAGGTTGCCGATGCGCGACAGGTTGGCCAGTGCCAGCATCACCGCGCCGATGACGGTGAGGAAGACGCCGGTGTCGAAAGCCATTGCCGATGCCAGTTCGAATTCGCCGACCAGCGGCAGGTGGAAATGGCCGAAGGCGCTGGTCAGGAAGGGGTGTTCGGCGAGCCAGGCGACGACGCCGGTGGCGGCGGCGGTCAGGACGCCGACGCCGATCAGCGCGTGGTAATCAACCTTCATCCGCTGCGCCGCCCAGCCGTGGCCGCTGGCCATGTACTGCATGATCAGCGCGATGGCGACGACCAGGCCGGCGATGAAGCCGCCGCCCGGCACGTTGTGCCCGCGCAGGAAGATGAAGGCGCCGACCAGCAAGGCGAGCGGCAGCATGACGCGGGTGGCGACCACCAGCAGCAGCGGGTGACGGTCGGCGGCCCGTGCCTGGTCGGGCGCCCAGGCTGCCAGCTTGCGGCCGACCGCGCCGCGGGTGGCGCCGTCGAGCAAGGCATAGATGGTCAGCGCGGCGATGCCCAGCACGATGATCTCGCCGAAGGTGTCGAAACCGCGGAAATCGACCAGGATCACGTTGACCACGTTGGTGCCGCCGCCGCCGGGAACCGATTCTTCCAGGTAGTAGCCGGACAGCGTCGCCGCGTCGCGCGTCGTCATCGCCCAGGCGGCACCGCCGACGCCGATGCCGGCCAGCGCGGCGAGCAGTCCGTCACGCAGGCGGCGGCCGCCGGAACTTTCGCGCGGCGTCTCCTTGGGCAGGAAATTGAGCGCCAGCAGCATAAGGATGACGGTGACGACCTCGACCGAGATCTGCGTCAGCGCCAGGTCCGGCGCCGAGAGATAGACGAAGGCAAGCGAGACGACCATGCCGATGACGCCGACCACGACCAGCGACAGCAGGCGCCGCCGGTGCAGCGCGAGCAGCGCGCCGGTGGCGCCGAGCAGCAACAGCCAGGCGACGATGGCCACCGGCGTCGCCGGCAGCAGGGGGCGCGCGCCCGGCGCATGGCTGGCCATGGCGAAGGCGGTGAAGCCGACGACGACGGCGCTGCCGATGGCAAAGGCCAGGTGGCGTTGCAGCGAGCCGTTGTGCAGGCGATGCGTCAGCGTCTGGGCGAGGCCGACGGCGGCGCCGACGCTGGCATCGAAGATGGCTTTGGCTTCCGGATGCGGGCCGCTCGCCCACAGGCGGCGCAGCTTGGCGTAGGCGGCGAGCAGGAGCAGACCGCTGGCGACGGCGATCGCGCTCATGCCGAGCGCTGGCGTCAGGCCGTGCCAGATCGCCAGGTGGTAGTCGGGCAGTGGGCCGCCGATCACCGCGCCGGCAACGGTGGCGACCAGCGGGCCGGCAACGGTCGCCGGAAAGAGGCCGATCAGGACGACCAGGACGACCAGCAGCGCCGGCGGGCCCCACATGCCGAAGGGCGGGTCGTGCGGATGCCGCGGTGTTTCGCCGGCTGGCCGGCCGAAGTAAACATGGACGATGTAGCGGAAGGAATACGCCACCGAGAAGGTTGCCGCCAGCGTTGCCAGCAGCGGCACCAGCCAGGGCTGGCCGAGCCAGGCGGTGTGCGCCGCCTGTTCGAGCATCATTTCCTTGGACAGGAAACCGTTCAACAGCGGCAGGCCGGCCATCGACGCGGCGGCGATGGTGGCCAGGGTGCCGGCGATCGGCATCAGCGTCATCAGCCCGCCGAGTTGGCGGATGTCGCGGGTGCCGGTTTCGTGGTCGACGATGCCGGCGTTCATGAACAGCGCCGCCTTGAAGGTGGCGTGGTTGAGGATGTGGAAGACGGCGGCGACGGCGGCGAGCGGCGAGCCGAGGCCGAGCAGGAAGGTGACCAGGCCGAGGTGGCTGACCGTCGAGTAGGCGAGCAGACCCTTCAGGTCATCCTTGAACAGCGCGATCCAGGCGCCGATCAGCATGGTGACGAGGCCGGTGCTGGCGACCAGGTAGAACCATTCGTCAGTGCCGGCGAGCACCGGCCACAGCCGCGCCATCAGGAAGAGGCCGGCCTTGACCATGGTTGCCGAGTGCAGGTAGGCGGAGACCGGCGTCGGTGCCGCCATCGCGTGCGGCAGCCAGAAATGGAAGGGGAACTGGGCGCTCTTGGTGAAGCAGCCGGTGAGGATCAGCAGCAGCGCCGGCAGGTAGAGTGGCGAGGCCTGGATCGCCTCCTTGTGCTGCAGGATCGTCGATAGATCGTAGGAGCCGGCGATGTTGCCGAGGATCAGCATGCCGGCGATCATCGCCAGGCCGCCGGCGCCGGTGACGGTGAGCGCCATGCGGGCGCCCTGGCGGCCGGCCGGCAGGTGTTTCCAGTAACCGATGAGGAGGAAGGACGAGAGGCTGGTCAGTTCCCAGAAGATCACCAGCAGCAGGATGTTGTCGGACAGCACGACGCCGACCATGGCGCCCTGGAAGAGCAGCAGGTAGCTGTAGAAGCTGCCCATGGGATCTTCCTTGCTCAGGTAGAAACGGGCGTAAACGATGATCAGCAGGCCGATGCCGAGGATCAGGCCGGCGAAGAAGAAGCCCAGGCCGTCGAGAAAGAAATTGACGTTGAGCCCGAGTTGCGGGATCCATTCCCAGCGCGCCTGCAGCACCTCGCCGCGCAACACCGCCGGGGCGTGCGTCAACAGCAGCAGGAAGGCGAGCAGGCTGGTGGCCAGGGTGCCGGTGGTGCAGGCGTTGCGGCCGGCGCGGATGAGCAGCGCCGGCAGGGCGGCGCCGAGAAAGGGGAGGATGACGATCAGCGCCAGGCTCATGGGCTCTCTTTCCGGATGTCACGGTGAACAAATGCTGCGGTGGCAGTGCGGGAGACCACGATCAAGCTGTGGAGCGGCCAGTATAAGGGTCGCTTTGCGGATTCACCAAGGCGGGGCTGGACAATGAAACTTCGGTTTTTCCGGAACGACTGTCCGGGTCCGTCCGGTTTCAGGCGCGGACCGGGTGCTTGGCGAGCTTGCGTTGCAGGGTGCGGCGATGCATTTTCAAGGCGCGGGCGGTGGCCGAGACGTTGCCGTCGTTTTCCTTGAGCACGCGCTGAATGTGTTCCCATTCCAGGCGGTCGACCGACAGCGGCTCGTCCGGCGTGCTGTCGCTGGCGGACAGTTCGGCGTCGTCGAAGGCGCTGAGAATGGCCTCGATCTCGACCGGCTTGGCGAGGTACTGGGTGGCGCCGCGCTTGATCGCCTCGACCGCGGTGGCAATGCTGCCGTAGCCCGTGAGGACGACGATGCGCGCCTGCGGATTGATGTCCAGCAGTTGCGGGATCAATGACAGCCCGGAAACGCCGGCCAGGTTGAGGTCGAGGACGATGCGCGAGGGCTGGTGCTGCTGCGCCAGTTGCAGGGCTTCCTCGCTGCTGTGGGCACCGACCGCGGACTGCTGGCGGCGGCCCAGGGTGCGGATCAGGATCGCGTTGAAGGTCGGGTCGTCGTCGATGATCAGGATCGGTGCAGTCATTTCTTCTCGATGGGTAGCAGGATGCGGGCAAGGGCGCCGCCGTCGGCGGGGTTGCTCAATTGCAGTTCGCCGCCGAGCTGGCCGAGTGCCGAGCTGGTGAGTAGCAGGCCAACACCGAAGCCGCCGGCGTGCTCCGGGAGTTTCTGGCGGCCGCAGAGGCGCAGTACCTCGTCCGGGAAACCGGGCCCGCGGTCGCGGATTTCGATTTCGATGCGCTGCCGGTTCCAGGTCAGGCGGATGTCCACCGGCGCCGGGCTGGCGTTGGCGGCGTTGTTGAGCAGGTTGAGCAGCGCCTGTTCGAGGCGCGGGTCGATCGCCAGGCGCGGTGCCGCATCCTGGTTGAGCACTTGCAGGCGGCAGCTGGCCGTCGGGCGTAGCGCCTGCCACTGACAGCGCAGTTCGTCGAGCCATTGGTCGACCGGCTGCGCGTGGCTGGCTTCCAGGCGCTCGGCGCCGGCCCGCCGCGACAGGCCGGTGATGATGGATTTGCAGGCGGCGACCTGCTGGCGCAGCAGGCCGAGGTCGTCACGGGCGTCGGCCGGCAGGCGTTCGTCGCCGGCCAGTTCGCCGAGGATCAGCGCCATCGTCGCCAGCGGCGTGCCCAGTTCGTGGGCGGCGCCGGCGGCCAGCGTGCCCATCGCCGTCACCCGTTCGTCGCGCAGCGCCTGCTCGCGCGCGGTGGCGAGTTCGGCGTCGCGCTGGCGGATCAGCCGGGTCATGCGCAGGATGATCCAGGCGATCAGCAGCGCCGAGACGGTGAAGGTCAGCCACATGCCGATCAGGTGCAATTGCGTCGCCCGTGCCGCGTCGGCGATCGGCAGCGGCAGGTAGTAGAGCATCAGCAGCGAGTAGGCGGCAACTGCGCTGGCGCCGACCAGGAATACCAGCCGTTGCGGCAAACCCAGTGCGGCGATGGCGACCGGCGGCAGCAGCAGCGAGACCAGCGGATTGGTGGCGCCGCCGCTGAAGAACATCAGTGCACTCAGGGCGACGATGTCGATCAGCAGCTGACTGCACAGTTCGCTGGCGCTGGCGGCCTGGCTGCGCGCCGCGTACCACTGGCCGAAGCCGTTGAGCAGAGCGACCACGAGCAGGATCGCGAACATCACCAGGCGCGGCAGTTCGATGCCGATCAAGGGCGGGGCGACCACCACCAGCAGCGCCATCGCCACCAGCATCGCCCAGCGCAGGGCGAACAGTCGGCGCAGGTTGAGCAGGTACTCCCTGCTGTCGGCGGTGGGGGCGATCAGTGGCATGCGCGGATTATCGGCGATTTACCCGGCGCGGTGCGTGCCCGGCCGCTGCGGCGGATTGTCGCAGCCTGCGGCATGCCGGCAGCCTGACCGGGGCGGCAAAGCCTGCTTATAATGGGAAAATTATCAGAGAAGCAAAATATCGAAATGGCTTTTGGATTGCGCGACAACTTTTTGCTCGCCCTCTTCTACGCGCTGACCGGCTGGCTGGCGCTGCAGATTGCCGTACCGCCGGGTTGAACGAAGCCGCTACGCGGAGAGTAAACCCACCGCCCACCGCTGATTTATCCTGCATAACGCCTCCGTCATGGTGATGGCGGCGATTTTGCAATACTTCGCGAGGATAGACCAGCATGACCAC
>NZ_JAYREB010000010.1:0-3607 GCF_041909095.1 Azonexus sp.
GTCGGGCGTACCGCTGCCGGCCGATGTCTTCATCATTGCCGTACCGACGCCCTTCGATGCGTGCCACGAAGCCGACCTCAGCTATATCGAAGCCGCAGCCAACTCCGTGGCACCGGTATTGCGCCCGGGAAACCTGGTCATCCTGGAATCGACTTCGCCGATCGGCGCCACCGAACAGATGTCGGCATGGCTGGCGCAACTGCGGCCGGACCTGAGCTTTCCGCAAAGTGCGGGCGAGGATTCCGACATCCGGATCGCCCATTGCCCGGAGCGCGTCCTGCCCGGCCGCATCCTGCGCGAACTGGTGGACAACGACCGGGTGATCGGCGGCATGACGCCGAAATGCGCACAACTGGCTGCCAGCCTTTACGCCAGCTTCGTGCAGGGCGAATGCGTGCAGACGGGGGTGCGCACCGCGGAAATGTGCAAGCTCGCAGAAAACGCCTTCCGCGATGTCAACATCGCCTTCGCCAACGAACTCTCGATGATCTGCGACAAGCTGGGCATCGATGTCTGGGAACTGATCAAGCTGGCCAACCGGCATCCCCGGGTCGATATCCTGCGTCCCGGTTGCGGTGTCGGCGGGCACTGCATTGCCGTCGATCCCTGGTTCATCATCAAGAAAAGCCCCGAACAGGCGACGCTGATGCGCGCCGCGCGCGAAGTCAATGACACCAAACCCGGCTGGATCATCGACAAGGTTGAAGCAGCAGTCGACGCGCTGAAACATCAGGGAGTGGCCGAAGAAAAGCTCCGCATTGCCTGCCTTGGCCTGGCGTTCAAGGCGGATGTGGACGACTTGCGGGAAAGTCCTGCGCTGGCCATTACGGCAGCTCTGGCCAGACGGTATCCGGGTCAGGTGCAAGCAGTCGAGCCGAATATCGAGAACGTACCGCAGACCCTGGCCGATCTGGATGTCGCCCTCACCGACCTGGAGACGGCGTGCCGGGAAAGCTCGGTCATCGTTCTTCTGGTCGAGCACGCCGAGTTCAAGAAGCGCGAATTCACTCCCGCCAAACATCAACGATTGATCGATAGCATTGGTATCTGGAAAGCACAGCAATGACGAATCCGCAAACGACAGCCAACGAAGCGAAGCTGAAGGATCTCCAGGAGGAGAACGAACTCTTGCTCCTGCAACTGCACCAGGTGCAGGAGGAACTGGAGCGTTATTTCCTGGCCAGTCAGAGTGTGCCGAACAGCAATAAGCTACCGGCCAGCGCTCCGGCAGCATCCGTCGCCTGGGTGGATGAGGATTTGCCTGAACTGCATGCCGAGGTCGAACGCCTGCGTACCCTGAACGAGGTCCGGAAGCGTTGCTTCGAGATCGAATCACGGAAAAATCTGAATGCGCAGTTGGGCAACATCCTGATTGACGCGGCGGACAAGCCGGCTAACGTCCTGGGCGTGCCTGGAAAACTGCTTGCTGCCTGGCGTCAATCGCGCAAACAGGTGCCGCCCAAGGCCTTGGGCGGCAAGGAATTCGACAAGGTCACAGCCGTTTACGAAAAAGACGGTTTCCCGGGGGTTAGCGCGCTGCTGCTTTCGACGCCGTTGTCGCAAGTTGTGCGGGCCAACGCTTACACGGCACTTGCCCGTCACTTGTTGAAGCGGGATGCCAAGGCAGCGGCACAGGCAGCGCTTCTTGCTTACGAAAACGACCCGCGCCATTTCCGCCTGAAATGGCTGGCATTTCGCCTGCATGAAGCGGGCGAGTTGCTGGAAGCGGAAGCCATGCTCGACTTGTTGCCGGCGGATACCAAATTCAGCGACTCGGAACAGCGTCACGTCAACCAATTGCGCTGGGACGCCAAAAATGCCCGTTTGCACGAAGCGCGTACGCGGACTGCCTATGTCGAAAGGCGCCAGGAAGCCGAACGCAAATTCAAGGCATTGACCGAGGCACGGGACGAACAGACGCGGCTGGTACAGCAGAAGGACGAGGAGTTGGCGGCGTTGAAGGATGCCGGGACAAAGCTGGAAAAGGAAAAGGCAGCGCTGACTGCGGAGCGCGATGGGCTGCAGGCGCAGCAGAAGAGCAAGGCCGCAGAGTACGCGAAATCCCTGGAAACGCTGACCAAGGCGCGAGATGAACAGACGCGGCTGGTACAGCATAAGGATAAGGAACTCGCCGCGTTGAAAGACGCCAGGGCAAAGCTGGAAAAGGAAAAGGCAGCACTGGTTGCAGAGTACGCGAAATCCTTTGAGCAGGAGAAGGCCACTCAGGCTTCAGCCCGGCAAGCCCTGGAAAAGCAGCTTCGGGAAAAGGAGAAGGCGGCCAAAGCCCAGATTGCCAGGCTCGACCTGCAGGTGAAGGAAAAGAGCGAGGAGAACCAGTTGCTCTTGCTCAACCTGCATCAGGTTCAGGAGGAACTCGAACGGCTTTTCCTCAAGCATCAGGAAGCAGAGAAGAATCTTGGTGCATCTGCCAAGGAAGTCGAAGCGCTGAAACAAGAAACATCAAAACTCGAGCAGGAAAAAGTCGCCCTGATGAAGGCGCAGCAGGTACTTGAGCATCGTTTGCAGGAGCAGCAAAAGACAGCAAATGAAGAATTGGCCAAAGCCAATGCGCAAGTGAGCGAAAAATCCGAGGAAAACCAGCTGTTGCTGCAGAACCTCCACCAGGTTCAGGAAGAGCTTGAGCAGGTTTTCTTCAACCAAGAGAGCCTGCAGAAGGAGCTGGCGAGTCGTGCTCAGGAAATCTCTGCAGCTTTGCAGACCACCTCTGCACTTGAGCAGGAAAGACAGCGCTTGACTCTTGCGCTGGAAGAAAAAGATGCCTTGATTCATCGCTATGTTAGCGATCTCAATCTGCTCGAATCGGCAAAGACCCACCTGGAAGCCGAGAACGCCGAATTGGTCGCCTCTAGGCAAGAACTGGGAGAAGTAGCACACCAACTTGCCCGGGAAATTGGAGAAATGCAGCATCGGCTCGCCCAACTCGATGAAGAAAAGGCCTTCCTGATTCTGGCTCGCGGGGAGCAGGCGCGTGTCGAGCAGCAGATTCGTCTGGACCGGGAAGTGATGCGTGAGAATCTGGCGCAAGTGGTCCGTGAACTTGAGCAGGAGAAACTTGGCAATGCGCAACTGGAGCAGGACAAGAATGCTCTTGCTGCAGCCTGCGATGAGCGAGGCAACGCACTGCGGCAACTTGCCCTGGAACTGGATCAGCTCAGGCTGGCAAAGGCGCAGTTGGAGCGTGATTGGACCGTCTTGGCTACCGACCGCGATGTGCAAGCAGCGCGCGCTCAGAAATCGACCAACGAAGCAGAGCAATTGCGGTTGGACAAACAGTTGTTGGAAAACGACAAAACCACCTTGATTGCGGCGCGCGACGAGCAGAGCAAGCGCGCCCAGCAACTGGCGCAGGAAGTCGAGCAGCTCAAGCAAGGCAAGGCACAGCTGGAGCAGGACAAGGGAGCGCTGACCACAGCGTGCGACGAGCAGAGCAAGCGCGCCCAGCAACTGGCGCAGGAAGTGGAGCAGCTCAAGCAAGGCAAGGCACAGCTGGAGCAGGACAAGGGAGCGCTGACCGCAGCGCGCGACGAGCAGAGCAAGCGCGCCCAGCAACTGGCGCAGGAAGTGGAGCAGCTCAAGCAAGGCAAGG
>NZ_JAYREB010000010.1:3707-154565 GCF_041909095.1 Azonexus sp.
GCAGGACAAGGGAGCGCTGACCACAGCGCGCGACGAGCAGAGCAAGCGCGCCCAGCAACTGGCGCAGGAAGTGGAGCAGCTCAAGCAAGGCAAGGCACAGCTGGAGCAGGACAAGGGAGCGCTGACCACAGCGCGCGACGAGCAGAGCAAGCGCGCCCAGCAACTGGCGCAGGAAGTGGAGCAGCTCAAGCAAGGCAAGGCACAGCTGGAGCAGGACAAGGGAGCGCTGACCACAGCGCGCGACGAGCAGAGCAAGCGCGCCCAGCAACTGGCGCAGGAAGTGGAGCAGCTCAAGCAAGGCAAGGCACAGCTGGAGCAGGACAAGGGAGCGCTGACCACAGCGCGCGACGAGCAGAGCAAGCGCGCCCAGCAACTGGTGCAGGAAGTGGAACAACTCAAACAAAGAAACACAACTTTGGAAAAGGAAAAAAACGAATTTGCTCGAAAAAAAGAGGAGCTTGCTAGTTCGGTTGCTCAACTTGAAAATAAACTAAATGTTGCTAGTGACAAATACAAATTAGAGTTGAAAAACTCCGATGATCTAAGGACAAAACAAAAATTGTTGGAAGAGGAGTTGGTTAAGGCGGGAGCTCAAATTGAATTGATTAAAGAAATTATGATGCGAGAGCAGAGTCTATGAATAAGCGGAGGGTTTTGTCGTCAGCTTCTGTTTCAGACCCTGGCGGCAATGAATATGAATCGTTTGATCAGAGCGAAACGGTAGTGCCTTATGATGAAGCTTTGCTTGAAAAGGCTAGAAATCAGTGGTTATTTGGCGACTGGGAAAGCCTCGGGCGTATCACCAAAGATGTCCTAAGGCATCACCCGGATAGAGCTAAACTGGCATTGCTTGCCGCTGCTGGAAAGTTCCAGCTTGGCTTATCCGAAGACGCAAGAGAGTTTATTGCCGTTGCTAGAGATTTTGGCTGCAATGAAAAATTGGTGAATCAGGTTTTGGCTGCTGGTGTTTACAATTCGCTGGCTCGTGCCCAACTACTTAACGGTAGCAATAAAGCATTAGGTTATTTTGAGGTTTCGATATCACTAGTGATGCCTCAAATAGATATTCGATTGGCTACTAGGGCAAGAATGGGTAGCGAGTCGCTGGTTCTTGGAGAGTCAGCGAATTGGAGCATTCTTACAGTATCAGAGGGAGAAAAATCTCTCATTTCTAATGAAGTTGTATCTAGATGGCGCGAACAGGCAATCGAGGTTGGTCGATACAGGGCTTTATTTAACTACATTGCAAGAAAAGATTTCTTGGGTGATGCAGCAGGAAAGCGAAATTTGCCATTCCAAGCTGATGCATTGATTGGTGATGTTAGTAGCTTCTATATAAAGCCCGGCTATCGATGTCGTGGGGAATACAATCATTACGACGACATGGAAGAAGAGGATAAATGGCAGCTAGAGGTTTACTTACATGCATATTCTCTGATGAAAAAGCATGAGCTAAAAAGTGTCGTTGACTATGGTTGTGGTTCTGGATTCAAATTAATTAAATATTTGGGTGAATTTGAAACGACCGGTTATGAATTGCTTGATAATGTAAATAAGCTTAGAGATAAATACCCTGACAGAAATTGGTGCCCTTCGTCTTTTTCTGAAAACGTTTTTTTTTCAACAGACTTGGTAATATGTTCAGATGTTGTTGAGCATTTGGTTGATCCGAACCAGTTGATGTTTTTTCTAGAGCGCCAGGATTTCAAATATTTGGTTTTGTCGACTCCTGACAGGAATCTTGTTCGGGGTTTTGAAGACATGGGGCCACCCGCTAACTTGGCACATGTACGCGAGTGGTCGTATATAGAGTTTCGGCGGTATGTCTCTGATTGGTTTGATATTGTCGATCATAGAATTACGAATATTGGACAAGGGACTCAAATGATTGTGTGTACAAAGCGCCATTAAAAATAATTTTTCTATTCAGGGTGGGGCTTGGAGCTTCGGCTAGTTTAATAATTGTAATGTTATTTTGGTGGTGGCTATGAGATATCTTGCTGCGGCAAATAAGGCTTTTTTGGATGCTAACTATTCTGAGGCTTTGGTTTTATACAACAAAGCAAAAGATTTTGTGGGTGAAAAAGTTGTTGATGCCAACATAAAAATTTGCCAGAAGAAACTCAAAGCAGAAAGTTTTTCTGAATCCTCGCCATTGGCAAAGTATTTCGATAAGATTTATGTTGTGAACTTGAGACATCACACGGAAAAAAAATTTAAGATTACGAAACAACTCCGGGAGTTTGGGATAGGCTTTGAGCTAGTTCAGGCAGTAAATGGTTACGTCGGGGCGCCGAAATTACAGTTTGATGATTATGTAAATAAGCCCCTGGGTAGCATGACTAGATTTGCTGAATGGAATTCGAGAGAGGTTAGAAGAGGTGGGCATTTTATTGAGTCGCCAGGAGCTATTGGGTATATCCATACATATTTGAATATTCTTCGCGATGCAAAAAATAGGGGGTATAAAAAGTTTTTAATATTAGAAGACGATGTAATTCTCTGCCGGGATTTTTTGTCCGCTTTTGATGGGTTTTTGGCGGGGTTGCCTCTGGATTGGAAAGTACTCCAGTTAGGGGCATCTCAATATGGATGGGAGAGTGTTGATTTAGTTGAATCTCAAAAATGTGGCTATTATTATCCAAGACGTTTGGATACATGTGGCTCGTTTGCGATTGCGTTTGATCATTCGATTGTCGATGAATTAATTGAGCTTGAAAGCTACTTTGAGGCTCCTTTCGATCATTTGCCGCTTGGTGAAATTTACGAAAAATATATAGGAAAGTGTTTTGTCAGCTATCCAAATATAGTTATGCCTGATGTTGGCAGCAGCTCGATCCGAGGGGGGAGATGCCAGTACGCTCACGGTTTGAAAATGAAGTGGAATGTTGGTGAGTATAATTATCCATATCCGCGTGTTAGCTTGGCGTTGATCATCAGCTCGAAAACGAATTTGAAATATTTCGAGAGTTTCGATCGAGGTTCGCGTCTCCCTGTTGAGCTCAGGCTTTATTACGCCAGTTCGGATGGTTTTCGACCTTTGCATAATCCGCAAATTCTTCCGGCTGATTATGATATTGATGAATTTGATTATAGTAAAAATATCGTTCCATCCGCTGATTTTGCCGGAATAATAGATGAGTCGATCACCCTGACTGAATCCGACATCGATTCGTACATGTGCTATGTGCTGGGATTAGCTAACAAAAACTCGACAAAAATCAGTCCGATTTCGCTCCCCTCTCGGGAAATTGTATCAGGACGCGTTTCGGTAATTGTGCCGACATACAAGCGTCCGAGCAATCTAGAGCTCGCATTGCGATCTGTTTTTGAGCAAAATTACTCGGATTTTGAAGTTGTTGTTGTAAATGATAACGGTGCCGGATCTGAATATAATGAAGAAACCAAAGCTGTTTTTGAAAGAGTGGCGTCGGATTTCCCTAATGTTGATTCGCAATACATAGAGCATTCGAAAAACAGAAATGGTTCAGCTGCAAGAAATACAGGCATCATCCATTCAACGGGTGAATATGTATGTTTTTTGGATGATGACGATGTTTACCTGCCCGGTAGATTGGAAAAAAGTGTTGAGGTGCTCAAATCTTCAAATGGAAAAGAAGGGGGGGTTTATTGCGGATTCATTGGCTGGAATTCTCCTTCAAACGATTTGAACCGGTATAAATCGGGAGATCTCACCGCGGAAATATTGCTGTTGGACTATAAAAAACATTATCTTCACACTGATACGGCAACTTATAAACGAAAGGCAGTTTTGGCAATTAATGGTTTTGATGAATCTTATAGGCGTCACCAGGATTTGGAATTCAACTTGCGGTTTTTCGAGTTGTTTGATATTGGTATAACGACAGAGTCTGGTGTTCGTTTGAATCCACAACCATCCAGTGTTAGCAATAAGGTTTTTGGTTTTGAAATGTTTGATTTAAAAGTCAGATTTCTGAAACAGTTCAAGCAGTTGATTGATCAACTGGATAATAGCGTTGTTGATGCTATCTATGAAAAGCACTGGCTTGAAGTTGCCAAATACATCAAGAATAAGAATGAATTTTTGAAAATGGCAAATGCTCGTCTCGAAGATGGTCTTTTTCAAGTTATGAGCAAGTTGGAGGTTGGGGGTGATTAATATTGGTGGGTTCGGTCATAGTGGAAATACAGCGCTAGTAGATTTTTTGGCTGATAACAAAGACATCTGTCAAATCGGCTATGATTTTACAGAATCGGCTATTATTCGAAGTAAATGGGGCTTGAGAGCTGTCTTGGGTAATTTTCAGAAAAATAATTTATTTGTTGAATGGGATTTGATACGAGATTGTTTGCTTGGGGTTTCCAGAGACTCTCACAGTCAATTTCAGCCTCCTGTTCATCACGACTTCATTAGAAATGCTAGGGTCAGAGGATATCTTGGCTCTGGCTACAATGAGATTGTTGATTGGTTTATTGAATCTGTGGCAGATTTGTATTTAAAAAGTAATCTTGGTTTTATATCTCTTCGTGTATTGCTCGATGATTTTATAAAGAGAATTTCTGATTTGGCAATATTAAGAAGCGGACGAACTAACGCGTTGCCATTAATGCGCAATGACCCTGCTGCAGCCAACATAGATTTGCTTGGTTTTTTTAAAATTAGTTATCAGTTTGTGACTGTTAGGAATCCTGCGGATATGATGATAGACTGGATTTCATACTACGGTCATAGTAACGATGCTTTGGGGGCTAAAAAATTTTCTAAGCAGTTTGTCAATAAAATTTCACAATTTATAAATAGTTATAATTGCCTCGAAAATGATGTAAAAAATCGCATTAAATTTGTTGATTTTCAACGTCTCGTTAGAAGTGGTGAATATCGATTTGAACTATGTGACCTTTTGGGAATTGATAAGAATTTCCAACTGTCTCGTTTCAATCCTGAAAAATCTCAGTTAAATATTGGAATATCAAAATCTCTATCTAAAGAGGGGGAAAATGAAGTTTCAACATCATGTTTGCCAATGCTGGATAAACTAATCGCTTCTGTTGACTCAAAAAATGTTGTAGGTGGTTATTTTGAGTTTTCCTAATTTTGTTAATTTTGGTGGTGATATGAAAATTACGCATTTAGATTGTACGCTTCGAGATGGTGGTTATTACAATTCTTGGGATTTCTCGCCGTCTCTGATTAATCAATATCTCGTCGCGATGAAAGCTGCCTGCGTTGATGTGGTTGAACTTGGTTTGCGCTCGTTGAAAAATTCTGGGTACGCAGGTCCTTGTGCTTTTACAAGTGATTCTTTTATCGCTACGTTGAATATTCCTGAGGGTATTAAGCTAGGGGTGATGGTTAATGCCAGTGAGTTTTTTGGAGAAAATTCTCTGGTCGAGGTTTTGGAGAATCTGTTCCCCTCTTGCGCAGAAGAATCACCTGTGGCTCTGGTTCGGGTGGCGTGTCATGTTCATGAATTTTCCCGAGCTTTGCCAGCAGCAAAATGGTTAAAAAATAAAGGATACCTCGTTGGGTTTAATCTCATGCAGGTAGCGGATAGATCTGAAAGTGAAATATTAGAACTGGCTGCTTCTGCCAGTAATTACCCATTAGACGTATTGTATTTTGCGGATAGTATGGGCAGCATGGGGCCCGAGAAAGTCTCCGAACTAGTTCAACTGTTACGTTCGAAGTGGGAGGGGCCATTGGGTATTCACACGCACGATAATTTAGGATTGGCACTTTCTAACACGTTAATGGCCTTAAGCGTCGGTGTTAGTTGGGTTGACTCTACCGTTACAGGTATGGGACGAGGGCCGGGTAATGCACGAACCGAAGAATTAGTGATTGAGCTTGGGGAGTTATCATCTAAGCAAGTAAATTTGGTGCCGTTGATGGCTTTGATAAGGGAAAGCTTTAAGCCACTTCAAGAAAAGTGCGGCTGGGGAACTAATCCGTATTACTATCTGGCGGGAAAGTATGGTATTCACCCTACATATGTCCAGGAGATGCTCAGTGATCCTCGGTTTAGTGAGGAGGATATTTTTGCGGTTATTGATTATCTGCGACGGGTTGGTGGTAAGAAATTCAGCTTGAATTTGCTTGATGACGCGCGGGAATTTTATCGCGGTGAGCCAAGTGGGACATGGGCTCCGGATACGGTTTTTAAAGATCGGGATGTTTTGCTTCTTGGTACTGGGCCAGGGGTGGAGAAGCATCGCCTTGCGCTTCAAGATTTTATTAAGAATAATAAACCTATTGTTCTTGCACTTAATACGCAGTCTTCCATTGATTCTGGTTTGATTGATTATCGAATTGCATGTCACCCAATACGCCTTTTGGCTGATTGTCAAACACATGCAGGTTTGCCTCAGCCTTTAATTACACCTTATTCAATGTTACCCGATGAAGTTCGCAATGCACTTCGGAACAAGAAGGTTCTTGATTTCGGAATAGGTCTCGAAAAAGATAAATTTATGTTTGCGAGCACGTTTAGTGTACTGCCGTCATCCTTGGTTGTTGGTTATGCCCTTGCCATCGCTACTAGCGGTAAAGCATCAAGAATTTTTCTGGCTGGTTTTGACGGTTATGACGGTGAAGATCCAAGGAACTACGAAAATAATAACTTATTTAAGGATTATTTAAATAACGTAGGTTCGATACCTTTGTTGAGTATCACGAATACTCGTTATGATATACCCGTTGCAAGTGTTTATGGTTTTGTTAAATGATGGATAAGATCACATGTTTTTTGCCATGTAGGCAAGGTAGTCAAAGGGTTCCAAATAAAAATACTAAACTTTTCGCTGGTTTTGAGTTTGGTTTGATACAGATTAAGCTCAAACAACTGCTTGCCAGCTCTCGAATTGAAAAAATCATACTGAGTACGAATGATAGTATTATTCTGGATTATGCTAATTCTCTCCGTTCCCCAAAAATTCATCTCCATCGGCGGGAGGAGGCGCTTTCGTCAAGTGATACAAGTACTGATGCACTAGTGCATCATGCCTTTGATCTCATATTGGATGGGCATATTCTTTGGACGCATGTTACTTCGCCATTCGTGACGGCAGTTCATTATGATCTAATAATTGATGAATATTTTTCGCAACTTGAAAGAGGTTATGATTCGTTAATGACCGTTTGTCGTTTGCAGTCGTTTTTATGGAGAAGCGACGAGGCGGTAAATTATGATAGAAGTATAGAAAAATGGCCAAGAACTCAGACGCTTAACCCGTTGTTTGAGGTTAATAGTGCCGTTTTTCTTGCTCCTGCCAATGTGTATAAGACTTTTGGGGATCGTATTGGTCTTCGTCCATTTTTATTCGAAATGGATAGATTTGTTGGGTTTGATATTGATTGGCCAGAAGATTTTTTGATCGCTGAAAGCATGGTTGAGAAAGGTATTACTCAAGTATGAAATACGACACTATGGTTTTTGACTGTGATGGTGTGGTTTTGAATTCTAATAGAGTAAAAACTGATGCATTTTATCGTAGTGTTATCGATTATGGCGAAGCTTGTGCTAAGGAGTTCGTGAATTATCACTTGGCAAATGGTGGTGTCTCACGATATAAGAAATTTGAGTATTTTTTAAACAGCATAGTTTGTGGAAGAAAAAAAGGTCCTAGCCTGAGTGTTTTGCTAAAAAAATACTCCGATTACGTTAGTGACGGGTTGGCTTCTTGTGAGGTTGAGCCGGATTTGAGTGCTTTGCGAAATAAATTTGACCGCACGAAATGGCTCCTCGTGTCTGGTGGGGACCAGGAGGAGCTTAGGAGCGTTTTTTCGGCTAGGGGTCTGAGCGGTTTTTTTGATGGAGGTATTTTTGGTAGTCCCGATGATAAGGTGACTATTTTTAGAAGAGAGCGCTCTTGTTTTAATATTTCCGACAATTCTGTTTATTTTGGCGACAGTCGTTATGATCATATTGCAGCTGTGGAAGGAGGATTAGATTTTGTATTTGTCAGTCAGTGGTCTGAGTTTTCGGATTGGAAGAGTTACTGTTTAAAAAATGGTGTTGAAACAATACCATCTCTTCGGCGAGCTTTGGATTTCTAGATCTGGTAATTTACGGAGCTCTTTTGAGCTAGAGTTGATCAATAGCGGTTCGCTGTTGGTTATTTTGAGTGTGCTGTGGATTGGATGTTTATTTCCTATCGATAGTTGGTGGCGGTTAAGGGAACTGGCACGGACGGCTCACGTTAGAAGCCTCTCGGTACTTCGGCAAAATAACTTGTCCAGATATAGGTACGAATCAAGTCCTGTTATCAGGTAATGCCATGATGGTAATTTGTCCAGAGCATTACGAAGCTTGTGAATTTTCAGTCCGGAATGTGAACCGTTGGACGTTGCAACAGTGCGTTTTTCTTGTCTGTGCATTACTTGTACATCCCCTCCGTCTTGGGAATGTTTCCGTGAGAATCAAGTAAATATGGTTAACCTCGTGAAAATTACTGTTGCCGGTACTGGGTACGTTGGCTTGTCCAACTCCGTGTTGCTTGCGCAATATAACGACGTGATTGCGATTGATATCGTCCCAGAAAGAGTGGCAATGCTCAATCGTAGAGAGTCGCCCATTGTGGATGCGGAGATCGAATATTACCTTGCACATAAAAAATTGAATTTTCGCGCTACTTTGGATAAGAAAGACGCGTATACGGATGCTGATTTCGTCATCATTGCTACGCCGACTGATTACGATCCAGAAACAGATTATTTCAATACTGCTTCCGTGGAGGCGGTTGTGCGCGATGTTATGGAGATTGCCCCGCAAGCGGTAATGGTGATCAAATCAACCGTACCTGTTGGTTATACGGATAAACTTCGAAGGGATACGGGTAGTACTAATCTCATTTTTTCGCCGGAATTTTTACGTGAGGGTAAGGCGCTTTACGATAACCTATACCCTTCACGTATAGTTGTCGGAGAGCGTTCGGAGCGGGCTGAGTGCTTCGCAGCTTTGCTCAAACAGGGGGCTATCAAAGAAGATGTGCCTGTTTTGCTCACCGATAGCACCGAAGCAGAGGCGATCAAACTTTTTGCTAACACTTATCTTGCCATGCGGGTAGCCTATTTCAACGAATTGGATACCTATGCCGCCACCCATGGCCTAGATACCAGACAGATCATCGATGGTGTTTGTCTCGATCCGCGTATTGGTGATCACTACAATAATCCTTCATTCGGCTATGGTGGTTATTGTTTGCCCAAAGACACCAAACAATTGCTGGCTAATTACCGTGATGTACCGCAGAACCTCATTCATGCTATCGTCGAGGCAAACTCCACGCGCAAGGATTTCATTGCCGAAGAAATTCTTCGGAGGAAGCCTGCAGTGGTTGGAATTTATCGCCTGATCATGAAGGCTGGGTCAGATAACTTCCGGGCCTCCAGCATTCAGGGGATTATGAAGCGTATCAAGGCCAAGGGTATCAAGGTAATTGTTTATGAGCCAGTACTGAAGGATTCAGAGTTTTATCATTCTGAAGTAGTAAGCGATTTAGAGGTGTTTAAATCGGAAGCGGACATTATCGTTGCTAACCGATGCACTACTGAGTTAGAAGATGTTGTCGACAAGGTTTACACGCGAGATTTATTTGGGGGGGACGCCTAGATTGATTGTAAGTGCGCCATCGGTGGTGCGCTCAGGGCAAAAAATTCTCTTTTTCAACGTCAACGGTTCCGGCCTTGGCCACATGAACCGTTGCCTTTCCTATGCCCGACGTTTGCGTGGGCGGGCGCAGCCGGTGTTTTTCTCGTTGGCATCGGCGATCGAAGTGATCGAGGAGATGGGCTTCGAAGCGGATTATTTCGTTTCGCCTTACTGGTCCGATACCTCAAGTTATGCGTGGAACAGCGAACTGGCGGTGCGTTTCGGGATGATGCTGGAGCGGGTTCGGCCGGCGGCCGTGGTGTTCGACGGGACCTGGCCTTTTCAGGGCTTCCTGGCGGCCTGCCGGGAGTATGGCGGGCCGCTGCGGATCATCTGGTCGAATCGCGGTTTCCTGAAGGCAGATGCGGCAAGGGTGCCGGTGCCGGAAGGGGTTTTCGATCTGGTCATTGTGCCGGGCGAACTGGGTGCGGGTTACGAGGAATCGCTGCAAGCGGGCGTCAGGAAGATCCAGGTGCCGCCGGTCGGGCTGCTCGATGACGACGAGTTGCTGGGGCGGGAGGCGGCCCGGCAGGCGCTCGGCTTGCCGGCCAGCGGACGCCTGGCGCTGTTCTCGTTGGGGCCCGGCAACCTGAAGGATGTATCGGGTATCGGTCATTCCCTGATCCGCGACTTCGAGGCGGAGGGGTTTCAGGTGGTGTGGACTCGCGCGCCGATTTCGGTCCGCGATGTCGAACTGCCGGCCGGGGTTCTGCCGCTCTCCGTCTATCCGTTGGTCCGCTACCTGCGGGCCTTCGACGTGTTTGTCGGGGCTGCCGGTTATAACACCTGTTGCGAGGTTGTGCAGGCCGGGGTGCCGACCTTGCTGGTGCCCAACGATCAACTGGCCGACGATCAGGTGCGGCGCGCCCATCTTGTTGCGCAGCATGCGCCGGCCGTGGTTTCTGCCTGCGAGTCGGAGGCGGAGCGATGCGCTGCGTTGGCGCAGCTTCTCGCCTTGCCACCGCGTTTGTCGGTGCCTTCCGGCATTTCGCTTGATGGCGCGCGTCTGGCCGCCGATGCCATCCTGACGCTGGCGGAGGGCGGGGCGTGATGGAGAAGATAACGAGCTTTCCGGAATGCCGGGAGCGTTGCTCATGAAGCCGCCGCTTTCCTGCGCATTTTTTCAAGCTTGGGTCAGTGGCTTTGCCAATGGTTCGCTGGAACCGGAGTGGCGTCTGCTGGTATCCCATGACCTGTTGCGGGAAAAGGCCGATCTGCCCTGGCGCGACCGTTTATACCGGCGCTGGCGCGCGCTGCTTGCCGTGCTGCGTCTGGCGCCGCCTTACGTTTCCCGCTATGACTGGTCGCCGGCGCTCAAGCATGCGCCCTTGCCCGAGGCACGTGAGGTGCTGTTGATCTGGGCGGTCGGCGTCGGCGATCGGGAGCGTCAGCATGCGGCCTGTCTGGAACTGCGAGAGACCCTGGTGGCGCAGGGAGGCAGCTGCCTGCCCGTGCTGCTTACCGATTGCGCGGATTTCGCCTTTTTCTCGCGCCTTGGCTGGCAGGTGGAGTATTTGCCGTTCCTGAGCGGTGAGGGCGAGGATTATTCAGCCCGCAAATGCCGTTACCTTGCCTGGCGTTATCGCGGGTCCCGGGTGGTGGCTTTGAGCGAGGGGCTGTAGACACCTTGAAAAGTATTTTGATGGCACATATGCTGTCGCTATGGTTTCTTTGGTGATCGACACGAATGTTTTTGTGGCAGCTTTACGTTCGGCTGGTGGGGCCTCGCGTGAAGTGCTGCGGCGTGCGTTGACAGGACGTTACGAGCCCTTGTTTGGTAATGCTCTGTGGCTGGAATATCGTGATCTGCTGGGGCGCCCGGTTTGGGGTGATTCGACTTCGGAATCGGAGCGTATCGAGGTTCTTGCGGCATTGGCACAACGTGGCCGGTGGGTGACGTTGTATTACGGTTGGCGCCCCAACTTGCCGGACGAAGGGGACAATCACTTGATCGAACTGGCTCTGGCAGGAAATGCGGCGGCGATTGTGACGCATAACGTGCGGGATGTGCGTGGAGGCGAATTGAAACTGGGTTCGCTGCAAATCGTGACACCCGCTC
Source organism: Azonexus sp. (assembly GCF_041909095.1). Lineage (GTDB taxonomy): Bacteria > Pseudomonadota > Gammaproteobacteria > Burkholderiales > Rhodocyclaceae > Azonexus. The sequence continues at coordinate 15,399 of NZ_JAYREB010000010.1, forward strand.
AATGTCTGGAGGTATGGTAATGAGCACATTGACAATTCGTTTGCCAGACGATACGGCGCAGCGTCTGAAGGCGTTGGCCAAGAGCCGGGGCTTGAGCACGAATAAGCTGGTCGAGGAGTTGAGTGCGTATGCGCTGGCGGCCTGGGATACCGAAAACCACTTTCGGGCGTTTGCTGTGACGGGTGATGTGAACCGGGCGCTCGATATTCTGGATCGTCTGGATGCTGAAGACGAGCGAAGCGGGGTGTGATATCGCATCGCTCAAGCTCGCAGCGGGTTTACCAGATGATCTTGCCCTGGCTGTCCGGTACCCGTAACTCGGTCAGCGCCAGATCCACCCTGCGCGGCGTCTTGATCTTGTCCCGGGCGTGCAGATCGAGAAATTCGCTGCTGGTGATGATGTCGTAGTCGCGGCTCAGTTTGCGGACCAGCCGGCGGTAGCTTTCGATGCGCCGGTCGTCCTGGTACTGGGCATGATCGTTCTCATCCCAGTAGAGCAGGCTCCAGGAATGCAGCAGCAGGACCAGAAAATCGTCGTCGCCGTTCCAGGTGAATGGATGGAGCGCATGCCAGGGGGCCGAGAAGAAGCGGCCCGAGTGGGGGAAGGAGGCGCGTTGCCAGCCAAGGCGCCGGGAAAAGGGCAGGGTTGAACGCTCGGTGACCGGGATTTCGATGACTCCGTTGGACCAGGCGAAGGGCGAGTTGGTCGGCTCTGCGTGCGGACATACGCCGTCTTCCAGCGCCCGCATCGAATTGTTGAAGGAGAGCGGAATGCCGAGCCCTTCCAGGGCACGCAGCGTGTTCGCGTTCCAGCGGAAGGAGCCGGCACGGAATGCGAGGATCGGCTTGCCGGTGATGTCCGAGATGCGCTTGCCGAAGTGGCGCAGGGTGAATTCTGCCTTGGCGAGGTCGAACTGGTTCATGAAGCGCGGCCGGTATTCGAAGCCGTGTTCCTGCCAGAATTCGGCCGGCAGGTATTCGGGGTGGGCGTGCAACTGGACGTCGTGTCCGGCCTTGTCCAGCCAGCGGATCACTTCGTCCATTTCGCCGCCGTAGGCCTGGGCGGCGCAGACATCGACGAAGAACACGTGAGGGGCAGCGAATTCGTCGCCAATCCGGCACATTTCCCGGATACCGGCAGTGCCACCGACATGCTCGCCCCAGATCAGCCTTTTTACGTGCTCGGCAGCGGCCCGGCGGGGCAAGGCTTCGGTATCGACCGTCAGCATCGCATAGCGGGTTTTACGGCTCATGGCGCTTTGACCAGCACGATGCGGGATTTCATTTCGTCGTACATCCTTTTCTTCCGGAGCAGCGCTGAGGCGCGTTCCTTCCATGATCTTGGGGGTCTTTCGACCCTGGCCTGCGCGCAGTATTCGCCGGCAGTGGCCTGGCTGGTGAATTGTCCGGGTTCTCCGTCCCTGATTTGCAGGGTTTCGATCTCGACACCTTCCCGTAGCAGGCCGACGGTGAGCGTTCCGCCGGCATGTGTGTCGGCAAGGCTGACGCGGACGTGAAAGCCGTTCTGGTCGAAGGTGAGGCTGACCTGGCGAATCGGATTGGTGGTTTGGGCGTGCAGTTCGGGGACGAACTCGGGCAGTTTCTCCCAGCCGTCGGCCTGGGTCAGCTGGTGCAGCAGGGGGTAGACGAAACTGCCGGGGGCTGCGCGGTGCCCTTCGCCCCACCCGTCGCTGCAGATCGATACCTGATGTCCGGAATGGACTTCGATCAGCGCCTTGCCGCGGTCGATGCCGAAATCCTTCAGGAAGGGCTGGAAGTGACGCTCGAGATGTGTTTTGTCAAGGGCATTCTGCAGATACACGATCCGGGTGTCGCCGAGGTGGCTGGCATCGAGCTTGACGGTGGGACGCCAGGGGAGGGGGGCGTCGATGAATGCGGCGGGTGCTCCCTGGTAGCCGTAGGCGGCTTTCAGGTACTTGGAGAGCAGGTGTCTGGAATAGGCGAGCAGATCGATCTGCGGGTTGCAGGGGACGGCAATCGCATTGCGCAGGAAGGGGGCATAGAAAAGCGCGGCGAAGCCGCCGCCGCTGGCGCCATAGAGGATCATGCGTTCGATCGATAGGACTTCCTGGGCGTGGCGCAGCACCCGTCCGAGGTCGCTTTGCAGGGGCATGCCGGCGGCGCCAGCGTACCAGGCGAGGCGGATTTCGCCATCCAGATAGAGGCCGGGGTCGTTGACCATCAGCACGCTGGCGTCGGTCGCTTTCAAGGCCGATGCGCCGGAGAAGACCGGGAGTTTGAGATGCTCATTGCGGGAGGAGAGGGCGGCGCTGAAGAAGATCAGCATAGCCCGCGAGGCGCGGCGATACAGGTTCAACTCGAGGTAGTAGCCGCAGTAGGCAATGGCGTGGATGCCGTCGGCCAGGGTCGATGTCGCGAGGAAGTCCGCCAGGCTGGCGTGCCGGTGTACCGGCCGTTCCCATTTCCCGAGGTCGCGCATGGTTTCGATGTCGACTGCCATGCGTTCGTGCTTCTGTGTCACGCCGGGAAGTTCCCGGCAGAGGGACGCTTGCCGTCTGGCGTAAATTGCGCTGAATCTTGCTTCATCTGGAAGTCGGGTTCCTGCAGTTGCCTGGCGCCGGTCAGGCTGCCAATTTTGTTCGGATCGCGGGCGGGGCGCCATCCTGAGGTGGGGCGCTTGCCAAGGGAGCCTGTTGTCAGAAGGGCGGTATGTTACCTCAAGAGCCTGGCGATGTTGAATGCCATCGTGATCCTGACAATTTTCTGATTTTCGGACAAATCAAGCGCTGGAGATTACAATTGTGGGTAATTACAAGGTGATGTGGCGTCAGCGGCCGGATTTCTTTGGCATGCTGGCCGCCGCGCAGCATGTCCGGTTGCGCACGCGACGCTTTTCTGGCCAATGTGTGTTGTCGGCATTGAAGGGCCACTGAGCGGGTACGGATGGCCAGGAAAGAAACAGTCGATGCAGCGGTTCTACAATTTTTTCGGCGATTGCTGGTTTTTCCTCTACCGCAAGCTGACGTTTTCCGGACTTTCGTTCCTGTTGCGGCGTTACGTTGCCGCCGCCCGGGGCCGACAACTGTCGGTGACGCCAGGGCGGCTGCTTTACGTCGCCGCTTCCTGTCTGCCTTACCATACCAGCGGTTACACGACGCGCACCCATGCGGTGATCCGTGCCTTGATCAAGGCCGGGCTACAGGTCAGGGTGTTGACCCGTACCGGCTATCCCTGGGACAGGCAGGACAGCGCGGGTGCCCCGGAGGGGGGCAGGACGGTGATCGACGAGGTCGAGTACCGGCATCTGGCCGCACCGAACAACCAGCGCCCCTTGTTGCAATTCGTGGTCCAGGCTTCGGCGGCGATCGCCAGGGTGGCGGTCGAGGAGCGGGTGGCGGCGATCCATGCCGCGTCCAATCACGTCAATGCCTTGCCGGCGTTGTATGCGGCGCGTCGTCTGGGGCTTCCCTTTTTTTACGAGATGCGCGGTCTGTGGGAGTTGACCAAGGCCTCGCGCTTTCCGGGTTTCGATCAGCGTGAGGAGTTCAGGCTGGGGCTGGATCTTGAAGGTTTCGTTGCCCGGCAGGCGGATCGGGTGTTCGTGATTTCCGAGCAATTGGCGGCGCATGCGGTCCGGGAATGGGGGATTCCCCGGGAAAAGATTGCCCTGTTGCCCAATTGCGTCGATCCGGCGAATTTCGAAATTGGTGAAATACCGCCAGCCTCACGTCATAAACTGGTCTATGCCGGGTCGCTGATCGGCTACGAAGGTCTCGATACTTTGCTTGAGGCATGTGCCCTTTTGCAGGACAAAGGGGTAAAATTGCAGCTTCAGGTGGTTGGCCACGGCGAAGCGCAGAAGTCGCTGCTGGCGCTGGCCGAACGCCTGGGTTTGGGTGAGACGGTCAGCTTTCTCGGCAGGCTCAAGCCGGAGGAAGCTAGGGCGAAGGTGCTGGAAGCCAGTCTGGTATGCATCCCGAGAAAGCCTTACCGGGTGTGCGAAATCATTCCGCCGATCAAGCTGGTCGAGGCGCTGGCCATGGCGAAGCCGGTTGTTGTTCCGGACCTGCCGGTGTTTCGCGACGAACTGGCTGGCGGCGAGTGTGCATGGTTTTTCCGGGCGGATGATCCGCAGTCTCTCGCCGACACGCTGGCGCAGGCACTGCAGGATCGTGACCGCTTGGTGAAGATGGGCGACAGGGCGCGCGAATACGCAGAGACCAGGCGGAACTGGCAGGCGTTCGCGCGTGGCGTGGCAGAAGCGGTTGATGGCATGAGGAAGGTCGTTTGATAGCAAGGGTTATACGCAAGCTCAGCAATGCGGTTTACAAGCATCCCGCCGTCGATGTTCCGGACGAATTGAACGGGCCTTTCAATCAGCTGAAGATCGCCGTCATCGTCGATCATTTCACCGAGGTCTGCCTGGCTGCCGAATGCCGGATTCGCGCGGTGACGCCGGCGAATTACCGGGAGGTGCTGGAAGACTGGAAACCGGACCTCCTGTTTGTTGAGTCGGTGTTTCATGGTGCCGGCGGTAGCTGGCGCTACGAGCTTGCCAAGCAGCCGCGCTGGTTGCGCCTGACGCGACCGACGGCGATTTTCCGGGTGGTCGATCGGGCACGCGAGCTGAAGATTCCGACGGTGTTCTGGAACAAGGATGACGGGGCCTTCTTCGATGCCTTCATCGACGTTGCCAGCCACTTCGACCATGTGTTCACGAGCGATCTGAACTGTCTGCCCAAGTATCGGGCCCGGGTGTCGCAGACGACGACGGTGAATACCCTGATGATGCCTTATCAACCGGCCTATCACAGTTTCACCGGTTTCGATTTCTCGATCCGGTCGGCCTGCTTCACCGGCAGCTATTACCGGAAGATTCTCGACAATCGGCGCGCCTACCTCGACCAGGTTTTTTCCGCTGCCGGCAAGACCGGCAATCCGGTTCACGTCTTCGATCGCAATCATGACCGGCTGTCGCGTTACTTCGAGTTCCGCTTCCCGTCCGGACCCGGATTGAAATTGCATCCGCGCATCAGCCATCGGGAAACGGCCCGTTTGTACAAGAGCTATGCCTTGTCGATCAACGTCAACTCGGTGACCGATTCGGAGACCATGTGCTCGCGCCGCCTGCTGGAAATCCTGGCCTGTGGCGGGATCGTGATGACCAATCCCGGGCGTTGCGTCGACAAATACTTTGCCGATTTCTGCCACGTTGTCTCCGATGGCGAGGAAATCGCCGCCCTGATGTCGCGCCTGGCCAGCGGCCCGGTAGCTGCTGACCTGGAGCGGGCGGCTGCCGGCGCGCGCTATGTCCGGGAGAACCATACCTGGGGGCATCGTCTGGGAGAAATCTGCGCCGTGGTGGGGATCTGAGTTTCCTGATGCGCGAATTTTTCTCCTATTTCGCCCAGGGCCTGTTCTTTCTGGTCATCGCGTATTTCGCGCTCTACGTGTTGCTCGAACTGCGGGTGCTGCTCATCTCTCGCCGCGTCGAGCGGCGCCGTCTGGCGGAAATTTCGCCGACGGAGAGCGCTGATCCGGCCGATTTTTCCCCGATGGTCAGCGTCCTGTTGCCGATCTGCAACGAGTCCTCGGTGGTGGAGCGGCTGATTGATGCGGCCTGCCGCTTGCGTTACCCGGCGGGGCGGATTGAAATTCTGGTGCTCGATGATTCGTCGGACATCACCTCTTCGATGGCGCTGGTCAAGGTGGCGGAGCACGCCGTGGCCGGCGTCAATATCCACTACATCAGACGGGAAGACCGCAGCGGTTACAAGGCCGGTAACCTGGTCAACGGCATGCGCCAGGCGGCGGGCGAATTTTTTGCGATCTTCGATGCTGATTTCGTGCCGCCGGAAGACTTTCTCCTGCGCACCATCCATTGTTTTCAGGATCCGCAACTAGGTTTCCTGCAGACCGGCATCGATTACGAAAACCGTGACGTTTCCTTCCTGACCCGCTTTCAGGCGATGGAAATGGGGCACCAGCAGTATGTGACGGTCGGTCTCAGCGAAGACGGTGACATCGCCTCGCTGAGCGGGAGTTCCTGTGTCTGGCGGCGATCCTGCATCGAGGCGGTGGGCGGGCTCAACGCCTCGATGGTGACCGAGGATGTCGATCTCGGCTACAAGGCGCAGTTCGGCGACTGGAAGTACGCTTTCATGCGCGACGTGGTATCGATGTCGATCCTGCCGGAAACGATCAGCGCGTTTCGCGTCCAGCGCGAACGTTGGGGGCGCGGCCTGATCCACAGTTCCTTCGTGCATGCCGGGGCGATGCTCAGGCTGCGCATGCCGTTGATGAAGCGCCTGCACGCAATCTCGGTCATGTTCTCATCCTGGCTGCTGGCGGCGATCTATGTGCTGGTCCTGCTCAGTCTGCCGATGGCTTTTCTGGCCGAGTTTGACGATGCCCCCTGGTTCAACTGGGGGCTGCTCGGCTTTTTTGGCCTGGTCACGCTGTGGGCGCTGCAGAATTCGGTCGGTTCCGACGGTGCGGCGGGCGCAGGGCAGCGCAGTCGCGGATGGCTGGTGCATTGGGACAACTATCGCTATGTCGCGATGTTCCTGCCCATGTCCCTCTATTACTTTGCTGGCGGCATTCGCGCCATGTTCGGCGTCTACGGCAGTTTCTACCGGACTCCGAAGGGGACCGACGAACAGTCGTGCCGACGCCCGCGCATCAACAGCGTGCTCATTGCTTCCGAGCTATTCACTTTTTTCTATTCCCTGCTCGCGATTGTGGCGGCAGTATGCGAAAAGAGTTATTTTCTGATTCCGCTTAACGTGACGGTTTGTCTGGGGTTCGGCATGGCACTTTATTGGTCCTGGCAGGAGAGGTTTGTCCGTGAGTGCTGCTGATGGCCCGCTGCGGCGGGTCTTGATTACCGGGGCGACGGGAGCGATCGGCGGCGCGCTGGCACTCGAGTATGCGCAACCGGGAACGATGCTGATCCTGCAGGGGCGCAGGACGGCGCGCCTCGACGAGCTGGCAGCGGAATGTCGGGGACACGGTGCCCTAGTGCTGACCAAGGCGCTCGACGTGCGCGACCGAGATGCCCTGCGTGCCTGGCTGACCGAGCTTTGCGCCAGCGAACCGATCGACCTGCTGATTGTCTGCAATGGCGTCAATATCAACATCGGTGCGGATCGTGCCGGCGAGCCGTGGCCGGACAGCGAGAACCTGATCGAGGTGAATCTGCTGGCGACGATGGCGACCGTCGATGCCGTGCTGCCTTCGATGCGCCGCCGCCAGTCCGGGCAGATTGCCCTGCTCAGTTCGCTGGCCGGCTACTTCGGTCTGCCGGTGACGCCTTCCTACTGCGCCAGCAAGGCGGGAATCAAGGCGTATGGCGAAGCCCTGCGCGGCTGGCTGGCGCCCGAGGGCATCCGCGTCAGCGTGATCATGCCGGGTTACGTCAAATCGCCGATGTGCGATGGCATGCCCGGTCCCAAACCCTTCCTGCGTTTTCCGCCGGCCGCGGCAAGGACGATCCGCGAAGGCCTGACCCGCGATCGGGCACGGATCAGTTTTCCTTTCCCGCTGAACCTTGGCAGCTGGCTGCTGGCGGTCCTGCCGGCTGCGCTTTCGCTTCGCATCGTCGATTGGCTGGGTTACCGGGGGTAGGCCGATGATGGCGTCCGCCGTGGCCGCCTGCGGTCTTCTGCTTTCCTTCCTGCTGCTGACGCTGCTGCGTCCCCGCCTGCCCGCTCCCTGGCGCTGGCACTGGCGTGGGCTGGCCATGCATGCCGGCTTGTGGTGCCTTGCTTATGGCGTTTTGCTGCTGCTGCTGGGACGGCCGTGGTTCTCGCTGGGCCTGGCGCTGGCTTTCGTGATGCTGCTGGTACAGGTCAGCAACGCCAAGCATCTTGCTCTGCGCGAGGCCTTCGTCTTTCAGGATTTCGAGTACTTCACCGATGCCATCCGGCATCCGCGGCTGTACATTCCTTTTCTCGGCTGGGGGAAGTTTGCCGCCATCGTCGTCGTCGTCAGCGCTGCGCTGCTTGCCGGATTGTGGCTGGAACCACTGGCGGCGGAGCGTTTTGCGGCCGCTGGTGCGGGCTGGCCGGCGATCATTCTCGCCCTGCTCGGGGCCAGCCTGTTGTTTGTCGGTCACGGCAAGGTCGAGCCCAGCTTCGATCCGGCAGCCGACCTGGCGCGCTGGGGCTTTTTTGCCTGTCTGTGGTTCTACGGGGTGGCCGAGCGACGGCCCCTGGTCAGCAGCAAGGAAAGGGCTGCCGCCCCTTATCTGGCATCGGGTGGCGACCTGCTGGTCGTGCAGAGCGAATCCTTTTTCGACCCGCGTCCGTTATATGACGGCATCCGGCGCGATGTGCTGGCGACCTTCGATGGCATTTCGCAACAGGCGATGCACTCGGGCCCCCTGAGCGTGCCGGCCTGGGGCGCCAACACGGTACGCAGCGAATTCGCTTTTCTCAGCGGCCTGCCAGCGTCGGCGCTAGGCGTGCATCGCTTCAATCCCTACCGGGGCGCCCTCGCCAGCGATATCCAGACCCTGGCGCAGCAGGCACGGGCCGCGGGTTACCGGACGGTGTGCGTGCATCCTTACCCGGCCTCGTTCTATCGGCGCGACCGGGTTTTCCCGCACTTCGGTTTTGACCAATTCATCGATATCGCTGCCTTCGCCGATGCGCCCCGTTGCGGCCCTTTCGTTGCCGATACGGCGTTGGCGGAGCGGGTCAAGGGCCTCTTCGCGCAGGCCGGCCAGCCCTTGTTCGTGTTCGTCATCACGATGGAGAATCACGGGCCGCTGCATCTGGAAAAATGCACGGCGGCGGATGTTGCTGCCCTCTATGAACCGGCCCCGCCGTCCGGCTGCGAAGACCTGACGGTCTACCTGCGGCATCTGCGCAATGCCGACCGGATGGCCGGCGAACTGCAGGCCTTTCTCGCCGCTCGCGGCAAGCCGGCGCGTTTTTGCTGGTATGGCGATCATGTGCCGATCATGGCCGGCGTCTATCGTCAGCTTGGCGAGCCGGCCGGCGATACCGCCTATTTCATCTGGGATACCCAGGCCGAGGGCGCGCCGCAGCGCACGCGCCGCGCCCTGCATGAACTGGCGGACGCGCTGGTTTCCTGAGCCGGTCGGTCAGCGCAGGTTCAGCTCCTGCAGGATGGTGGCCGAGATTTCCTCGATCGACTTGGTTGACGAATCGAGCCAGCGGATGCCTTCCCGGCGCATCATCTTCTCGGCTTCGGCGATTTCGTAGCGGCAGTTGGGCAGCGCGGCGTACTTGCTGCCGGCGCGGCGTTCCTCGCGGATCTGGTGCAGGCGCTCGGGCTGGATGGTGAGGCCGAACAGCTTGCTGCGGTGCTTTTCCAGCGTGCCGGGCAGGCGGCCGCGGTCGAAGTCTTCCGGAATCAGCGGGAAGTTGGCGGCTTTCAGGCCGAACTGCATGGCCAGGTAGAGCGAGGTCGGCGTCTTGCCGCAGCGCGAGACGGCGACCAGGATGACGTCGGCCTCCTCGAGGTCACGGTCGGTGATGCCGTCGTCGTGCGCCAGCGTGTAGTTGATCGCCTCGATCCGCGTCTTGTATTCCGAGCTTTCCGCCGTGCCGTGCGAGCGGCCGACGGTGTGGCTGGATTTGCGGCCGAGTTCGACTTCCAGTGGCGCGAGGAAGGTCTCGAAATAGGACAGGCAGAAGGCGTCGGCCTGGTGGACGATCGTCGCCAGGTCCTGGTTGACCAGCGTGGTGAAGACGATCGGCCGCATGCCGTCGGCTTCACCCTGGGCGTTGATGCGCAGCAGTGCTTCCTGGGCCTTGTCGATGCTGTCGAGGAAGGGAATGCGGATCTGCCGGAATTCGACCTCCTCGAACTGGGTCAGCAGGCTGTGGCCGAGGGCTTCGGCGGTGAGGCCGGTGCCGTCGGAAACGAAAAAGACGGTGCGTTTGATCGGATTGGGCATGATGGCGGGGAGTTTAACCACTGTTACGCAGGCCGGCGGCGATGCCGTTGATGGTGATGTGGATGCCGCGGGCGACCCGCTCGTCGGTGTCGCCGCCGCGATGGCGCTTGAGCAGTTCGACCTGCAGGTGGTTGAGCGGGTCCATGTAGGGGGCGCGCAGTTGCAGCGAGCGCTTGAGCATCGGGTTGTCGGCGAGGAAATCGTCCTGTTCGAGGATGGCCAGCAGGTGGCGGCGGGTCAGCTGCCACTCGGCGAGGATTTGGCCGAAGATGCGTTCGCGTAGTTCGCCGTCGCCGACCAGTTCGGCATAGCGCGAGGCAATGGCGAGGTCGGTCTTGGCCAGCACCATGTCCATGTTCGAGAGCAGGCTCTGGAAGAAGGGCCAGGATTTGAGCATGCGGCGCAGCGTGGCAAGGCCGTCCGGGTTGGCGGCGAGGTAGCCGTCGACGGCGCTGCCGAAGCCGTACCAGCCGGGCAGCATCAGCCGGCATTGCGCCCACGAGAAAACCCAGGGAATTGCCCGCAGGTCTTCGATGCGCTCGGAAGCCTTGCGCGAGGCAGGGCGGCTGCCGATGTTGAGCGAGGCGATTTCGGAAACCACCGTCGATTGCCGGAAGTAGGTGGTAAAGCCCGGGGTTTCATAGACCAGGCCGCGGTAGGCATTGAAGGCGCGCTGCGACAGTTCGTCCATCACGCCGTGGAACTGGCTGGCCGGCTCGACCCGGTTTTCGTGGTCGGTAAGGCTGGCTTCCAGGGTGGCGGCGAGCAGGACTTCGAGGTTGCGGCGACCGGTGTCGGGGTTGCCGTACTTGGTCGAGATGACTTCGCCCTGTTCGGTCAGGCGGATCTGCCCGGAAACGGCGCCGGCCGGCTGGGCCAGGATGGCGTGGTAGGACGGACCGCCGCCGCGGCCGACCGAGCCGCCGCGGCCATGAAACAGGCGCAGGCGGATGCCGTGTTCGGCGAAGGTTGCGGCGAGCTGGATTTCGGCCTTGTAAAGCTCCCAGCCGGAGGTCAGGAAGCCGCCGTCCTTGTTGCTGTCCGAGTAACCGAGCATGACCTCGTGCTCGTCGCCGCGGGCGCTGACCAGGCGGCGGTAGGCCGGCAGCGCGAACAGCCAGTCCATGATCGCGGCGCTCTTCTGCAAGTCCTCGATGGTTTCGAAGAGCGGGATGATGTTGACGTCGAGCGCCGGTTCCGGGCCCGGCCGCAGCAGGCCGGCTTCCTTGAGCAGCAGCGCCAGTTCGAGCAGGTCGGAGACGCCGTCGGTCTTCGAGATGATGCTGTTGGGCAGGGCGGCGCTGCCGTATTTCTCGCGCAGTTCGCGGGCGGCGAAGAAGATCGCCAGTTCGCCGCGGCTTTCCTCGTCGTAGTTCAGCCAGGGCGAATAAAGCGGGCGCGGCGAGGCAATCTCGGCGCACAGCAGGTCGACCCGCTCGTTTTCGGAAAGCGCCTCGTAGTCCGGGCAGCGGCCGGCGGCGGCGAGCAGGGCGGCGACGGTGCGGGCGTGGACTTCGGAATTCTGGCGCAGGTCGATCGGCGCCAGGTGGAAGCCGAACACCTGCACGGCGCGCAGCAGCCGGCGCAGGCGGCCGCCGGCCAGGCGGGCGCCGCCGTTGAGCTTGAGCGAGATGGCGAGGACCTTCAGTTCGTGGCGCAGTTCGCCCGGGTTGGCATAGGGTTCGGCCTGGCCGATCTCGTGGCGGACCGGTTCGACATGGTCGAGGGTGCGGGCGGTGGCGGCGAGACGGGCGTAGATGCCGGAGAGGGCACGGCGATAGGGTTCGTCGATGCGTTGCGGCGAGCGGTCGGGCGACCGTTCGGCGAGTGCGCGCAGTTCCGGGGTGATGTCGACCAGTAGTTCGGAAAGCGGCAGTTCGCCGCCCAGTTCATGGACTTCGTCGAGGTAATGGTTGATGACGGCGGCCGATTGCAGGCGCAGCGCCTCGCGCAGGATTTCGGCGGTGACGAAGGGGTTGCCGTCGCGGTCGCCGCCGATCCACGAGCCGACGCGGAAGAAGGGCGGCAGTGCCCAGCGCTGTTGCGGGTAGCGTTTCTGCAGTTGTTCGGTGGCCTGAATGTAGAGGCGCGGCAGTTCGCTGAAGAAGGTTTCCCTGAAGTAGCTGATGCCGTTCTTGACCTCGTCGATGACCTTGAGGCGGGTCGGGCGCAGCATGCGCGACTGCCACAGGGTGAGGATGGCGTTGGCCAGCGCCAGTTCGTTGTCGGCTTCCTCTTCCGGCGTCAGCTGCAGGCGTTCGCGCTGCTCGAGCAGGCGGGCGATGTCGCGGTGATTGCGTAGCAGGCTCTGGCGCTGGACTTCGGTCGGGTGCGCGGTGAGCACCGGGGCGACCAGTGCGTGGGCGAAGAAGTCGGCGATCGCCTCGGGCGAGACCCTTGCATCGGCCAGCGCATCGAGCGCGAACGGCAGGCTGCCTGCGCGCGGCGGCGCGGCGACCAGGTCGTGGGCGCGGCGACGGCGGATGTGGTGCTCGTCTTCGGCGATGTTGGCCAGTTGCAGGAAGTAGCTGAAGGCGCGGACGACGGCCTGGGTGGTGTCGCGCGGCAGGGGGTCGAGCAGTGCGGCGAGCTCGGCGCGGCTCGCCGGGTCGCCGTCACGGGCGAACTGAATGGCGGTCTGGCGGACCTTTTCGACGATCGCGAAGATGCTGTCGCCTTCCTGATCGCGGACGGTGTCGCCGAGCAGGCGGCCGAGCAGGCGGATGTCGTTGCGCAGGGGTTCGTCCTTGCGCGGGTCGGACGCGGAATCAGACATGGAAATTCCCGGGAGGATAAAAAAAAGAAACAGCGGCGATTGTAGCCAGTTGTCGGTACTGGCAGGCAGTGAAATCCGCTGCGAAGTCGTCAAGAATCCCGTGGCGGCGACTCCGTTTGCCTTCAGCAGGCCATGATGTCTTCCTTGCGCGAGCAGGCTTCGAGCAGGTAGGCGACCGAGCGGTAGGTGATGCCGCTTTCGGCGGAAAGGCCGATCTCGCAGGTGCGATTGGTGGAAACGCCGCAGGCACAGCCGGCCAGCGCCTTTTCATTGGCGGCGTCGTGCAGGTGGCGCAGCGCATGGCGGTTGAGTTCAGGCACGGCGAAACCGCGGTCGCCGCCGAAACCGCAGCAGGTGATTTCCGACGGTTCGATCACCTGTTCGGCGCAGGCGGCGAGCAGGGCGCGCAGCTTGCCGTCGGCACCGCTGCGTTTGACACTGCAATTGACGTGCAGGGCAACCGGTGCGCTTTGCTTGCGGATGACCAGACGCGGCAGCAGCGCGTCGTGGGCGAATTCGTGGAAATCATGGACCTGCAGCTTGCCGGCGAGATGCGTGCGCATCCGCGCCGAGCAGGCGCTGGCGTCCATCACCACCGGCAGGCGGCCGTTGTCGGAGGCTTGCAGCAACGCGGCGCCGAGCTGCTCGGCCATGGCGTCGGCTTCGGCGGCCATGCCCTTGCTCGCCAGCATCTGGCCGCAGCACAGGTGCTCGAAACCTTGCGGCAGGATCGGCGCGTAGCCGGCGCGCAGTAAGAGTTGCTGGACGACGTCGCCGAGCTGCGCTTCGCCGTCGGCGGTCGGGCCGAAGATGCGGGCGCCGCAGGTCGGGAAATAGACCACCGGATCGCCCGCGCCGTGGCGCACGACCGGCGTCCGGCCGGCGCGCGGCATCGGCGAGCGCCAGGCCGGGCCGGCGATGCGGGCGACGGTGTTTTCCCCGAGGACGGCCGCCGCCGCGTGGCCGGCCTTGAGGCCGAGCCGGGCGAGGCTGCTGAAGGCACCGAAGTGCTCGCCGCTCCAGGCGGCTGCCGCGCGGCCGAGGCTGCCGAGCTGGCGGCCGCGCAGGCGGCGGGTGAGGTCGCCGGTATTGATGCCGACCGGGCAGGCGGTCGAGCAGAGGCCGCAGCCGGCGCAGGTGTCGAGGCCGAAGTAAGGGTAGTCGGCGGCCAGTTCGCCCGGCGCTTCGCCGGCGGCGGCGCGGCGCGCCAGTTCGCGGACGCCGACGATGCGCTGGCGCGGGCTCAGCGTCAGCCGGTGCGACGGGCACAGCGGTTCGCAGAAACCGCACTCGATGCAGCGGTCGACCAGGTCTTCGGCGGCCGGCATCGGCTTCAGGTTGGCGAGGTGGGCGTGCGGGTCGTCGTTGATGATGACGCCCGGGTTGAGGCGGTTTTCCGGGTCGAACAGGGTCTTGATCCGGCGCATCAGGTCGGTCGCCTGCTTGCCCCATTCCAGCTCGACGAAGGGCGCCATGTTGCGGCCGGTGCCGTGTTCGGCCTTCAACGAGCCGTCGTACTTGTGCACCACCAGGGCGCAGACCTCATCCATGAAGCGGGCGTAGCGCTCGATTTCGGCCGGGTCGCCGAAATCCTGGGTGAACACGAAGTGCAGGTTGCCCTCCAGCGCATGGCCGAAGATGATCGCCTCGTGGTAGCCGTGCTTGCCGAGCAGCGCCTGCAGGTCGAGCGTGGCGTCGGCCAGCGCCGGCACCGGGAAGGCGACGTCCTCGATCAGCACCGTCGTGCCTGGCCGGCGCACCGCGCCCACTGCCGGGAAGGTGCCCTTGCGCACCTTCCAGTACATCTCGCAGGTCGCCGGGTCGGTCGAGAAGGCGAGCGGTTCGATTGTGGCAATGTCGGCGAGTGCCGCGCCGACGGCGGCGATGCGTTGCTGCAGCAGGTCGGCGTCGGCGGCGCGGACCTCGATCAGCAGCGCCGCGGCGCCGTCGCCCAGCGTGCGCATCACCGGCGGCAGGCCGGGCTTGTCTTCGACCGAGCGCAGCGCCGGGCGGTCGAGCAGTTCGACGGCGGCGACCGGCTGCGGCTTGAGCCGGATCACCGCTTCGCAGGCGCTGCGGATGTCCGGGAAGAAAACCAGCGCCGAGGCCTTGTACGGGTCTTCGGCGACGGTCTGGTAGGTGACGCGGGAAATGAAGCCGAGCGTGCCTTCGGAGCCGATCATCAGGTGGGCCAGGATGTCGATCGGATCTTCGTAATCGACCAGCGCGTTGAGGCTGTAGCCGGTGGTGTTCTTGATCTTGAACTTGCGCCGGATGCGCTCGGCGAGCGCGACATCGGCGCGCGTCTCGCGGCCGAGCCGCTCGAGCTCGGCGAGCAGCGCGCCGTGCGTGGCGCGGAAGGCGGCGATGCTGGCCGGGTCTTCGCTGTCGAGCAGGCTGCCGTCGGCGAACACGACGCGCAGGCCGGCCAGCGTCTGGTAGCTGTTCTGCGCCGTGCCGCAGCACATGCCGGACGAGTTGTTGGCGGCGATGCCGCCGATCTTGGCGGCGCCGATTGATGCCGGGTCGGGGCCAATCTTTTTGCCCAGCGGCGCCAGTCGGCGATTGACTTCGCCGCCGATCATGCCGGGGCCGACGCGGACCTGGCCGGCGTCGTCGGCCAGTTCGAAGCTGGCGAAACCTTCGCCGATCAGCGCCAGCACGCCATCCGTGATGGCCTGGCCGGAGAGGCTGGTGCCGGCGGCGCGGAAGGTGACCGGTGTGGCGTGCCGGTGGGCGGCGGCGAGCACGGTGCGGACTTCGTCTTCCGATTCGACGATGGCGATCACCTGCGGAATCAGCCGGTAGAAGCTGGCGTCGGTGCCGTAGGCGAGGCGGCGCAGTTCGTCGGTGATGACCTGGTGGGGCGGCAGGCTGGCGGCGAGAGTCTGGATCAGGGCGTTCATTCTCTTCTGTCTTGTAGATGAGTCGGCAAGGTCGGTCCGGGCGTGCCGGGCAGGAGGGGTCAGTTGCGTTCCCTGAGCAGGTCGCGCAGACGCTTGGGGGCGGGCTGCAGCGGCGTGCGGACCGAGGTCCAGGCACCCTGGTGGCGTGGTGTCAGCCAGCGCAAGCGGCTGCCCAGCCAGGAAACGGCCCGGTACAGCGCGGGCGAGCCGTAGACTGTCGCCCAGCCGCGCCAGATTGCCGATTGCAGCGATGAGTGGGCGGCGCCCTGGCCGCGCATCGCCGGCTTGGCGCGCGGTGCCGAAAAGGCTTCGTTGCGCAGTCGGACCAGCAGCTCGGGAATCGGGATCTTCACCGGGCAGACTTCGCCACAGGCGCCACACAAGGACGACGCCGTGGTCAGGCCGGCGGTGGCGTCGAGCCCCAGCATGTGCGGCGAGACGATCTTGCCGATCGGGCCGGGGTAGGTCGTGCCGTAGGCGTGGCCGCCGATGCGGGTATAGACCGGGCAGTGGTTCATGCAGGCGCCGCAGCGGATGCACTGCAGCGTCTTCCTCAACTGCTCGTCGGCGTAGGCCTGGCTGCGGCCGTTGTCGAGCAGCACCAGGTGGACTTCCTCGGGGCCGTCCTTCTCGCCGGGTTTTCTCGGCGAGGAGATCATGTTGAAGTAGGTCGAGATGTTCTGGCCGGTCGCCGAGCGGGTCAGCAGCGAGTAGAGCGGCGGCACGTGTTCCAGTTTCTCGACGATCTTCTCGATGCCGGTGATGGCGATGTGGATGGCCGGTGCCGTCGTGCACATGCGGCCGTTGCCTTCGTTTTCGACCAGGCACAGGGTGCCGGTCTCGGCGACGGCGAAATTGACGCCGGACAGCCCGATTTCGGCTTCCTGGAACTTGCGGCGCAGCACGTTGCGGCCGATCTGGATCAGCGCATCGACGTTGTCGGTGTAATCGACGCCCGGCACCTTTTCGGCGAACAGGCGGGCGATTTCTTCCTTGGTCTTGTGGATCGCCGGCATGATGATGTGCGAGGGTTTTTCGCCCGCTAACTGGACGATGTACTCGCCCATGTCGGACTCCAGCGCCTCGATGCCGGCCGCTTCGGCGGCGTGGTTCAGCTCGATTTCCTCGCTGACCATCGACTTGCCCTTGACCATCCTGGTCGCGCCGTGGCCCTGGATGATGCCGAGGATGATCGCGTTCGCCTCGTCCGGCGTTTCCGCCCAATGCACCTTGACGCCGTTGCGGGTCAGGTTGGCTTCGAGCTGTTCGAGCAGCTCGGGCAGCCTGGCCAAGTTGTACTGGCGGATTGCTTCACCCAGGCTGCGCAGGCTTTCCAGTTCCTCGGCGTCGGGGAACTGGGCGGCGCGCTTGCTCATCAGGAAATCCATCGCGCCACGGAAGCTCTGGCGCAGGAAAGGATTGTCGACGACCGCCTTGGAGCGGGCGCGGAAGCCTTCGGCCGGCTTGAAGTGCAAAGTGTGTTCGCTCATGCCTCGCCCTCCAGCAGCAGGACGATCAGTTCCTTCGGGCCGTGCGCGCCGTAGGCCAGCGTCTGCTGGATGTCGGCGGTTTTCGACGGGCCGGAAATGAGCAGCGAATTGCTCGGCAGGCCGTTCTTCCAGCCTTCCACCGACATCGCCTCGAAGAAGGTGTTGTAGATTTTCGCCGCGTCGAGCAGCACGATGTGCACCGGCGGCACCAGCGACATCAGCCGCGGCTCCAGCGCGTTCGGCCAGAGGATCAGCGTGCCGGTCTCGGCGATGGCGGCGCGGGCGGCGGTCAGGCCGGCCGGCGTTTCGTTGAACATCTCCGACTTCCAGGCCTCGATCGCCATGTCGTAGACGCTGCATTCGATGCCACGCGGCGGCAGGGCGTCGAGCGCCGCGTCGCCGTGCGGCGTGCCTTCGGCGACTAGCAGCTTGTCGATGGCGCGCGCCTTGAGCACGGCGTGCAGCGTCTCCGTCCAGTTGGCGGCGGTCACGGCATGGACTTCGGCGTGCGCCAGTTCGATGAAATGACGGAAACGCTTTGCCTTGTCGGTGGCCGCTTCGAGCGGACGATGCGCGGCGTACCAGCCATCGACGTCGGGCAGCGGCTTGGCGGCTTGCGGCATGTGCTGGCGCAGCTTGCCGAGGATGCGGTCGCGGGCGTTCATTTTCCACCTCCGGTGCGGCGCAGCAGGAAGCTGGCGATGTGTTCGCCGGGCAGACTGGGCTCGCTGCGGCCGGCCTGCTGGTCCTGCCAGGCGGCGTGGCCGAGGATGTTCATCAGGCAGCCGCAGTCGGCGCTGACCACGCGCTCGGCGCCGGTCGCCTTGAGCGCCTTGACCTTGTCTTCGACCATGGCGCCGGAGATTTCCGGCTGCTTGACCGCGAAGGTGCCGCCGAAGCCGCAGCATTCCGATTCATGGTCCTGTTGCGCGACGCTGACCTTCTCCAGTCCGGCCAGCAGCTTGCGGCCGGTGAGATGGACGCCCATCTCGCGGCGCGCCGAGCACGAGGTGTGCAGGACGACCTTGCAGTCGCCGCCGCAATCCTGCGGCTGGAAGTCGAGGACCTCGACGAGGAACTGCGTCAGTTCGTAGACCCGCGCCGACAGGCGTTCGGCAACCGCCTTGCGGGCCGGGTCGGCGGCGAACAGTTTCGGGTAATGGTGCTTCATCATGCCGGCGCAGGAGCCGGACGGCACGACGATAGGCCAGTCGTTGGGAAACAGCGTTAGCTGATGAGCGGCAACGCGCCGGGCTTCTTCCTCGAAGCCGCTGCTGTAGGCCGGTTGGCCGCAGCAGGTCTGGTCTTCCGGGAAGTGTACGCGGATGCCCTGGCGTTCGAGCAGGGTGATGGCGTCGAGGCCGGCGCCGGGAAAGAACTGGTCGACGACGCAGGTGGCAAAGAAATAGACGTCGCTTGGCCGGCTGGTCTGGGTTGTCGGGTTTGTCATCCTCGCTCCGGGTTCTGGTTTATGGGTAAATGGTAAGACCAATAATTCCGCTGTCTGAAAATTTAAGGCAAAACCGCTGCCGGGTCAATCCACGGGGCGATGCGCAAGGGAAAACCCCAGTGCTTGCACTTTGCATTTGAGCTGGTTAGAATTTGTCGGTCTTACCAATCAAGGTGGTCTTACCAATGCCGAACAAGGTGCAGGTTCCGCGGATTTCCGATGCCGTCGCTTCGACGCTGGAGCGCCGCATCCTCGAAGGTTCGTTGAAGCCGGGCGATCGTCTGCCGGCTGAGCGCGAACTGGCGCTTGAGCTTGGCGTGTCGCGGCCGAGCCTGCGCGAGGCGATCCAGAAACTGGCCTCGAAAGGCATGCTGCAGAGCCGCCAGGGCGGCGGTACCTATGTCACGGCGGCACTGGAGAAGAGTTTCTTCGACCCCTGGCAGGAAATGATGGGTTCCTACCCGAACCTGCGCGAGGACATGCTCGAATTCCGCCGCATGATCGAAGGCCAGGCCGCCGAATGGGCCGCCGAGCGCGCTACCGACGCCGACCTGCTGCGTCTCGAGCAGGCTTACGCGGCGCTGCAGGCTTCGTTCAACAACGACGACACCGACAAGCGCTCGGCCGCCGACATTGCCTTTCACCAGGCGATCGGCGACGCCTCGCACAACGTCCTGATCGGCCACCTGTCGGCGGCGCTGCTGCGCCTGATGCACGACAACATCCGCCTCAACCTCGGCGAACTGAAGAGCGTGCCCGCCGCCGGCAAGCTTCTGATGAGCCAGCACACCGCGATCCACACCGCCATTGTCGACAAGAAGCCGCAGGCCGCGCGCGCCGCCGCCGAGACGCACATCGACTTCGTCCGCGAGACGCTGGCGCAGACGCTGCGCTCGGTCGCTCGCCGCGAAACCGCCGAGCGCCGCCTGAACACCGATTTCCTGACCTCCTGATTTTTCAATTTTTCAATTCCCACCGAAAGGACCCACTGATGGAAGCCCTTGTCATCCCCTTCGAAAAACTGCGCATGACCGACGTCGACCAGGTCGGCGGCAAGAACTCGTCGCTTGGCGAAATGATTTCGCAGCTCGCCGATACCGGCGTTCGCGTTCCCGGCGGCTTCGCCACGACGGCGCACGCCTACCGCGAGTTCCTGGCGCAGTCCGGCCTCGACAAGAAGATCAACGACACGCTCGACGCGCTCGATGTCGACGACGTCAACGCCCTGGTCAAGACCGGCGCCGAAATCCGCCAGTGGATTCTCGACACGCCGTTCCCGATGGACCTGACCATCGCCATCACCGAGCAGTACCAGCGCCTGGTCGCCGAATCCAACGCCGACATGTCCTTCGCCGTGCGCTCCTCGGCCACCGCCGAAGACCTGCCGGATGCCTCTTTTGCCGGTCAGCAGGAAACCTTCCTGAACATCGTCGGCCTGGAAAACATCATGCACGCGATCAAGGAAGTGTTCGCGTCGCTGTACAACGACCGCGCCATCTCCTACCGCGTGCACAAGGGCTTCGTGCACGCCGATGTCGCGCTGTCGGCCGGCATTCAGCGCATGGTCCGTTCAGACAAGGGCGCTGCTGGCGTGATGTTCACGCTCGACACCGAATCCGGCTTCCGCGATGCCGTTTTCGTGACGTCCTCTTACGGGC
Source organism: Azonexus sp. (assembly GCF_041909095.1). Classification (GTDB taxonomy): domain Bacteria; phylum Pseudomonadota; class Gammaproteobacteria; order Burkholderiales; family Rhodocyclaceae; genus Azonexus. Next base: position 35,589 of record NZ_JAYREB010000010.1, read on the forward strand.
TGGGCGAAACGGTGGTGCAGGGCGCCGTCAATCCGGACGAGTTCTACGTGCACAAGCCGATGCTCGAACAGGGCAAGAAGGCCGTGATCCGCCGCAACCTCGGCTCGAAGATGATCAAGATGACCTTCGCTGCCGAAAAGGTCGCCGGCAAGTCGACGATCACCGAAGAAGTTGAAGAATCGCTGCGCCACCAGTTCTCGATCAACGACGAAGAAGTCATGGAACTGGCCCGCTACGCCCAGATCATCGAAGCCCACTACGGTCGTCCGATGGACATCGAGTGGGGCAAGGACGGCGTCGACGGCAAGCTCTACATCCTGCAGGCCCGTCCGGAGACCGTGCAGTCGCAGGCTTCCGCCGGCAAGCAGCAGAAGTTCAAGCTGAAGTCCTTCTCCAAGGTGCTCGCCTCCGGTCGCGCCATCGGCCAGAAAATCGGCGTCGGTCCGGTGCGCGTGGTCAAGGACCCGAAGGAAATGGATCAGGTCAAGCCGGGTGACGTGCTCGTCGCCGACATGACCGACCCGAACTGGGAGCCGGTGATGAAGCGCGCTTCCGCCATCGTCACCAACCGGGGTGGCCGCACCTGCCACGCCGCGATCATCGCCCGCGAACTGGGCATCCCGGCCATTGTCGGCTGCGGTGACGCGACCGAGACGCTGACCGAAGGCGAAACCGTCACCGTCTCCTGCACGGAAGGTGACACCGGCCACGTCTATCGCGGCCGCCTCGACTTCGAAGTCACTACCCGCGACATCTCGGCCATGCCGGACGTCCCGGTCAAGGTCATGATGAACGTCGGCAACCCGGAACTGGCTTTTGAATTCGCCCAGCTGCCGAACGCCGGCGTCGGTCTGGCGCGCGTCGAGTTCATCATCAACAACGTCATCGGCATTCACCCGAAGGCCATTCTCGACGTCGAGCGTCTGCCGGCTTCCAAGCGCGACGAGATCAAGCGCCGTGCGCGCGGCTACGCCAGCCCGAAGGAATTCTTCGTCGAGAAGCTGGTCGAGGGCGTCGCCACCATCGCCGCCGCCTTCTGGCCGAACCCGGTGATCGTCCGCCTCTCCGACTTCAAGTCGAACGAGTACCGCAAGCTGCTGGGCGGCGAACTGTACGAGCCGGAAGAAGAAAACCCCATGCTCGGCTTCCGTGGCGCCTCGCGCTACATCGCCAAGACCTTCGAGGACTGCTTCGAGATGGAATGCCGCGCCATGAAGAAGGTGCGCGAGGAAATGGGCCTGACCAACGTGCAACTGATGGTGCCGTTTGTTCGCACCGTCGGCGAAGGCCAGGCCGTCGTCGACCTGCTGGCGGGACACGGCCTGAAGCAGGGCGAACATGACCTGAAGCTGATCATGATGTGCGAAATCCCGTCCAACGCGCTGCTTGCCGACGAATTCCTGCAGATTTTCGACGGCTTCTCGATCGGCTCCAATGACCTGACCCAGCTCACCCTCGGCCTCGATCGTGATTCCGGTCTGGTCGCCAACCTGTTCGACGAACGCGACCCTGCGGTCAAGAAGCTGCTGGCCATGGCCATCGCCTCGGCCAACAAGGCCGGCAAATACATCGGCATCTGCGGCCAGGGCCCGTCCGACCACCCGGACCTCGCCGAGTGGTTGATGGATCAGGGCATCAGCTCGATCTCGCTGAATCCGGACACCGTGGTTGATACCTGGACGCGCTTGGCGACGCACAAGAAGGGCTGATTGCCGCGATCAAGCATGGTGTAAAAGAAAGGCCGGGAGCGATCCCGGCCTTTTTTGATTGCATGGTTTTGATTCGGTTTTGCCTGGGCGTACCGCACCAATGGAGAGGGAGCGAAGGGTCGATCTCAAGAAGCTTCGCGTAAAGGGACTGCAAGCCTGATTCCGAAAAGTCCGGAATGCTGACGCATAGCTGATTGGTCATAGGCTTGCCTTTGTTTTCCATTGAGCACAGTGGCGCCAACAACCTTTTTTCCCATACGACATCGCTGTATCCATCCGGGCAAATAGCCGCGATGGATGCGTGCTCAGGGAGGTCGGAAGAGGTGATTTCAAGAATCTGTTTCATGTTTGACTCCAAAAAATTCAACAAATTGTTGAATAAGCCATTGAATATAAAAGATATTGCCAGGCTGAGGTTAGCCGTCTCCGGAAAGGCGCGCAAGCGGTTTTTTGGTGCTTCAGGTGTCTAAAGTGGAAAGGAGCGATGCTCGGTTAGTCGATCAACCACCGCGATCAGCGCTTTAACCAGTTCGCACAACTCAGCGATGGTCGATTCTTCAACCTCAAGAAATCCTTCGTACTCGGCCAAATTCCGCTTCTGATGCGCACTGTCCAGAATGCGCCATTGCACGGCCGACCAGCCGAGCGTGTGGGGCAGGCACTGGAAGACGGTGTAGCGGTTTTCGCTGCGGTAGCCGTGCCAGCGCAACGCGGCCAGGGCGGCGGCGTGGGCGGCGTTGTAGATGGAAGTGAAGCGGCCTTCGGCGGAAATGCTGGCGACTTGTGGGTCCGCGAAGCGGTTCCGGGCCATGCTCAGCAGGCGGGCGATTTCGTGGTCGTTGCGGGCTTCGACCTTGAGTTGGCCGATGCGAACCAGGTTATCCAGCGCCGCTTGCGGCAAGGTTTCCTCCGATCAGGGGCAGGGTCGGCTGGGCGAGGATGCGATTGATGAAGGAATCCGGCTCGGCCAAGCGTTTTGCGTATTCGGATTGAGTATAGCAGTTGGGGTTGATCTTCCGCCCGAGTTGCCCTTCCAGCGGCAGGAGCAGGGTCAGGACTTCGTTCAGCGATAGCTGTTCGCATACCCTTTTTCCTCTCGCAAGAAATTTTCTTCCGGGGCTGCTCGGTACCTGGTTGGCGTAGAGAGTGCTCCATTGTTGCAGTGCAACATAAGCTGGTTTAAACTTCGCTTCATAAGAAAGTTCTGATTTACAGGCCGCCCCGTCGGGGTTGTGCCATTTCCCTCGGAGAAAAGCATGTTTGCCATACACGTCGACGATACGCCGGTGATCACGGTCGCCACCAGTCGTCATCAAGTCCGTTTTGCGATGAACGGGGCGGAGATGAATCCGCTCGAAGGTTTTTATGCCACGCTGGCCGGTTGCGCGGCGGTCTATGCCAAGAAGGCCTGCATGGAAATGGGTGTGTCGGCAGCGGGCATCGAGATCGATTGCAAGCCTTTCGCTGGCGCCAAGGGGCCGATGTCGCTGGCCAGGTTCAAGACGGAAGTCCGTTTTCCCGAACATTTTTCCGCCGAGCAGCGTGCTGCGGTGCTGGAATCGATCGGTCAGTGTGCTGTGAAGAAAATTGTTCAGGTCGGTGGCGAGATCGATTTCGTCGTCAGCGAAGCCTGACTCTTCTCGTTCTTGCCAACAAAAAAGCCGGGAAAATCCCGGCTTTTTTGTTCAACGATCAACTCGGTAGCAGGTTCTTGACCAGGCGTTCGGAAAGCTGGTCATGGGTGAATTGAGCTTCGTTCGGCGGGTAGAGCGAGTCTTCGTCGAATTCGAAGCCGTGCTCGCGGGCGAGGCTACGCAGTTCCTTGAGTTTCTGGCAGGCCTTGAGGGCTGCGCCGAGGGCGGCATCGGCCCGGGCTTTTTCGGAAAATGCCTTGATGTTGGCAACGGACATCGGGTTTTCTCCTGTGCACTTGCAGTGGTGAATGAGGATGTCGCTCGGCCGGTTTATGTCGGGTTGTCGACAGAAATGGCGGCATTGAGCAAACGGAAAACCCGGGAAGCAATTTCCGCGCCGTGTGGCGAGGCGAAGGGCATTCAGGTTGCCGGTGGCAGTTCGCCAAGGCAGGAATGACGTTCGATCCAGGGGCCCAGCAGGCGCTCCTGCTGGGCAAGCACCGCTTCGTTCTGGCCAATGTGGCGGTCGTCGCCGGGCGGCGGCAGGCGGCGGCTGCCGGGCTGATCGAAGCAGCGGTCGTGGATCAGGCAACTGTGCTGGAGATAGCCCCAGACCCGCTCGCCGAGGAACCACTGGTCGATGTTCGGCGTCTCCATGCGCTGCGAATCGTAGTCGGCCAGCATGGCGGAGAGGTCGGGCAGGACGCCGGCGATACCGCCCCAGAGGCCGGCGAGGATCAGGTCGGTATGCGTCCACCAGTCGCGGATCACGTGGAAGCAGTGTTCCGAGGCCAGCCATTCGGCGACGGCGTTGGCTTCGCGCAGGCTGAACACCGAATCGACGTCGCGGACCAAGAAGCGCCCGACCGTCGGGTCGTTGGCAACCTGAAAACGCCAGCACAGCTTCTGGCGCAGGCTCTGGCCGTCCGGCTGGCGGATCGCTTCGCCGCCGAGTTCGCCGATCAGCGCGATGAACTCGGCCGGCACCGTGGCGTCGTGGTAGAAGCGCAGGCGCCAGCCTGGGTAAAGGTCGGCAGCGAGCAGCAGGTTGCGCAGGCCGCCGCGCAGGTAGCGCGGCTGGCTGCCCCACAGCGAGAAGGCGATCACCCGCGACTTGCCCGGCTGGTCGGCCCAGACTGCCGGGCCGCCGGCCGGCAGTCGCCAGTCGCTGGCCGCCGGCCGGGCGGCCGCCGCCTTCAGTTGCAGCGCCCGGGTACCGGCCTGGCGGGCGGCGGTGAGGTCGCCGAGGCCGAAGCTGGCGCTGGCCAGGGTGTCCTGGGCGACGATGTCGTCGGGCTGGCGAGCCAGCGTCCGTTGCGCCATGTCCACGGCGTCTGCAAAGCGACGCAGGCGCAGGTAGCAGACGGCCAGGTTGAGCGTGATGGCGGGATTGGTCGTGTTGGCGAGGCGGGTTTCGAGGACGGTCGCCGCCGAGCGGTAGTCGCCCAGCAGGAAGAGGTAGTAGGCGAGTTGCAGCACCGTCGCTTCCGGCTTTTCCGGGCCGCTGGCGTTGATTTCGCCGACCAGGGTCTGGATCGCGTCGTTGCGTCGGTTCTCTTCCCAGGCCGTCTGGGCGACCGTGTTCCATTGCGGAGGAAGGCGCGGCATGGCAGCATTTCCGGTAGAGGCAATGGCGCGATTATCCCGGATTCGCGGCTGGCCTTGCCATTTCCCGGATGACGAATGACAGGTCCTGCTGATTTTTCCCTGACCCTGCCCAGCGAGCGCCGCGACTTCGTCGAATGGCACCGCGGCCGTTCGCCTTACGTCTTCTGGGCGCTTGATGTCGATCTGCCGGTGGTGCGCGAGCGGCTGGCGGTTGCCGCCGCAAGCCTTGCTGGTCGCCTGCTGCCGGACTATTTCCGCCAGCCGCACGTGACGCTCGACCTGTGCGGTTTTCCCGCCGCAGCTGCCGTCGCCGACGACGAGTTCGATGCCGTTCATTTCGCCGCCTGCCTGCAGCGTCTGCAAGCGGCGGCCGTGCCGCCGCTGACGGTGGATGTCGGCGGTCCGGCGAGCTTTGCCTCGGCCCCCTACCTGACGCTGGGCGACCGCGACGGCGGCATCCGCCAGCTACGCGCCGCGCTCGCCGGCGAGGCCGGTAACCGCCTGCGCGGCGACTATGTGCCGCACGTGACGATCGGCCTCTATGCCGGCGTCTGGCCGGCGGCCGAGGTGCTGGCAGCGATGGCTGGGGTGCCGGCAACGCCGCTGGCGTTGCAGCTCGAACGGCTCGGCCTGATGGCCTACGCGCCGGCGGAAATCGGCGGTGCGCTCGACTATCTGGGCGATTACGACCTGCGCGCCGGGGTTTTCCGCTGGCGGGGCAAGCCGCTGTTCTGATTTAACCTTGAAACCTCAGTTGGGCGGGGCGCGGCCGCGTAGCGCCATCACCCAAAGGGTGAGTCCAATAGCAGACTCAGAGGTCAGCATTCATGCGGCTGCACCAGGAGAGACAAGTGGTCAACTGGGGTTTCAAGGTTCAGTGCGTCGCCTGGCGCACGCTGGCGAGCAGCGCGGCGGCGGCGCCGAAGAGGCCGCCGAAGATGCGGTTGAGCAGGCGTTGCTGCCCCGGCTGGCGCAACAGGCGCAGGACGCGCGCGGCGAGCCCGGTGTAGCCGGCCATCACCACCAGGTCGACGGCGACCATGGTAGCCGCCATGGTCAGATACTGCGGCAGCAGCGGGCGCGTCGATTCGAGGAATTGCGGCAGGACGGCGAGGATGAAGACGATCGCCTTCGGGTTGCTGGCGTTGACGATGAAGCCGCGCAGCACCAGCGCCAGCGGCCGGCCGCGGCGGGCGTCGACGGTTTCGGTGGCAAGATCGCCGGCCGGCGCCATCCATTGCTTCCAGCCCAGGTAGAGCAGGTAGGCGACGCCGAACCACTTGATCAGCGAGAAGGCCAGTTCGGAAGCGGCGAGCAGGGCGCCGACGCCGGCGGCGACGATGGCGATCTGCAGCAGCAGCGCCAGTTGCAGGCCGATCGCGTTCCAGAAGCCGCGGCGGAAGCCGAAGCTGAGGCCGGACGACATCGAGGCGATGGCTCCGGCGCCGGGCGAGAGGCTGATCACCCAGCAGGCGACGAAGAAGGCAAACCAGGTGTGCAGCGTCATGTTCGGTGGGGTTTTTTGCGGAAAGCCTGAGGATAGCTGTTCCTGGTGCTCTGGGCGAGACTCGAACTCGCATGCCTTGCGGCACTACCCCCTCAAGATAGCGTGTCTACCAATTTCACCACCAGAGCTTCGCCGGTTTTGCCGGACAGGACGCGATGCGCCCGATCTTTCGTTGGTGCCCAGGAAGGGACTCGAACCCCCACGGAGTTACCCGCTAGTACCTGAAACTAGTGCGTCTACCAATTCCGCCACCTGGGCAGGCGTCGAAAGGGGGCGAATGATAAGGCAGGAAAGGGAGCTTGCCAAGGGGGAAGGAAAAATTTGTGCGAAATTCAGCGTCCGGGAAGAATTCGCGTCTCGCCCTGGCGCAGCCACCAGACGCGGCTTTCCGGCAACTGCCGGTGCTGCAGCGCGGCGGCGAGGTCGCGCGGTGGCTGGTCGAGGCTTTCCTGCGTCAGCGCGAAGCTGCCCCAGTGCACGCCGACGACATGGCCGGCACCGAGGTCTTCGGCGATCTGCAGGGCGTCGTCCGGGTTGACGTGCTGGCGGCGCATGAATTCACGCGGCTCGTAGGCGCCGATCGGCACCGCCAGCAGGTCGGGGGCGCCGAGGCGGCGGCGGATTTCGCGGAAGTCCGCCGAATAGCCGGTGTCGCCGGTGTACAGGAAGGAGGTCGGCGCGCCGTCGCCCGGAATGTCGAGCCAGAAGCCGCCCCACAGCGTGGCGTTGGTGTCGAGGGGGCCACGCTTGCTCCAGTGCTGGGCGGGCGTGAAATGGATTGTCAGGTCGCCCAGGTCGACACGGTCCCACCAGTCGACCTCGCGCACGCGGTCGATGCCGAGTTCGTCGAACCACGCCTTGACGCCGAGCGGGACGATGAACTGCGGGCGGTCGCCGCGGGCGAGCAGGGCCTGCAGTGTCGCCTGGTCGAGGTGGTCGTAGTGGTTGTGCGAGATCAGCACGAGGTCGATGCGCGGCAGTCCGGCGACGCGCAGCGGCGGCGCCACCAGGCGGCGGGCCGAGAGCCAGGGCGTGGGGCCGGCGTAGTCGCCGAGGTTGGGGTCGATCAGGAGGTTGCGCCCGCCAGCCTGCAGCAGCAGCGTCGCGTGGCCGAGCCAGGTGAGGCGCGGCGGGCCGCCGGGGGCGTCGAGCTGGGCGCGGTCGGGCGCCACCACCCAGCGCGCGGCGAAGGCGGCATAACCGCCTTCGGGTTCGGCGGCCGGCTGGAAATCGCCGCGCCAGCGCCGGAACAGGACTTCGTACCAGGGCGCGCCGCCGACGCCGGCCGTCGCGTCGTTGTTGACGAAGCCGTTCGGCCGGTGATGCGCCTTGTCCGCGTTGTAGTAAGGATTGACCGTGCCGCAGCCGGCCAGCGTTGCCAGCAGCAACAGGCAGGCGAGCCGGCGGAACATGCTCAGAGGTTGCCGCCGCGCACCAGGTTCATCACCTGGCCGGCGTCGAGCGTCTGGGCGCGCTGCTCGATCTGCGGCAGGTACTGGCTCTGCAGCTGTTTGGCCGGGCCGAGCAGGCCCTGGAAGCTTTCCTGCAGCAATTGCGTGCTCATCTGCCGGCCGCCCGCGTAGTAGCGCTTGGCGACCTGGCCGAGGGCGTAGGTGCTGGCGAACGAGAAGGCCATGCCGGTGGCGGCGCGGCCGATTTTGCCCGCGGTCTTGCCGGCCATCTTGCCAAGCAGGCCGCCGAGCAGCTTGCGGCCGAACTGTTCGAGGTACTGCGAGGTCAGGCCGACGCCGACGGTGGCGAGGAATTCCTTGATGTGGCCCTGGTCGAGTTCGACGCCGTAGGCCTTGCCGATGCGGTAAACCATCTTCACCTGTAGCGGGATGATCGCCACCGAGGCCCAGGATTGCGGCAGCAGTTCGAGCGCGCCGTTGAGGATCGAGTAGTTGAGGATGGATTTGTCGAGTTCGGCGTCGTTGACCGTTGCCGTTGTTGCTGCCGGCGCGGCGGCGGGCGGCGGCACGGCAGCAGCGGCCGCCAGCGTGTCGGCCTGGCTGGCGAAGGCGCTGGCCTCGGCGTTGCCGTCAAGGCCGAGGCGGGTTTTCAGGTTGGCGAGGAAGGCCTGTTCGGCGGCCGTTTGCACGCCGTCGGCGTCGCAGACGCAGACCGCCATCTCGTAGGCGAACTGGCGCTGGCCGAGTTCGCCCAGCGTCTGCACGGCGCCGTCCAGCGTCACCCGCTTGAACAGCACGTCCTGGTAGAGCTTCGGCAGTTCGGGCGCGGTGTCGCCCATCGATTCGGCGAAGCGGCGGATGTGTTCGCGTTCGCGGTCATCGTTGCTGCCGTCGGCGAAGGCGGCGAACAGGCTGATCGTCAGGATGGCGTTTTCCGGGGTCATGGCGATGTCTCGTCGTTGGTGATCGACGCATTTTGCCGACGGCCCCGGGGTTTGGACAGTAGCCGTCTGTAACGATCTGTTGCCGGGGTTCAGGCGGCGAAGCTGGGCGGCATCTGGGCGGCGACGATTTCGCCGCGCGCGGTGGCGACGCCGTCGGCGTAGACGGTAGCTTCGACGATCACCTTGCGGCCGCGGATTTCCTTGACCTTGCCGCGGATTTCCAGCTCTGGCCCGAGTGGCGTCGGCTTCAGGTAATCGACGTGCAGCGACGCTGTGACGAAGCGGAAGGGCGGCTCGCTGTCCATCGCCCGGTTTTCCTGGCGGTACATCGCGGCGGCGGCGGTGCCGGTGCCGTGGCAGTCGATCAGCGAGGCGAGCAGGCCGCCATAGACGAAACCGGGAATCGCCGTGTGTTCCGGGCGCGGCGTGTAGCGGGTGACGGTTTCGTCGCCGTCCCAGTAGGTCTTGATCTGGTGGCCGTGTTCGTTGAGCTTGCCGCAGCCGTAGCAGTGGGCGACGTTTTCGGGGTAGTAATCCTGGAAGGCGAGCATGCGTTTCTCCGGGTGTGTTGATCAGGAAACGATGATAGTCCCCGGGCATGCTCCCGGCGATTGCATGGCCGGACAGCTTGCATGCAAATTCCGCCAGAGCCGTGCTTCCTTCGTAAACGCTGACGGGGCGGGGCTTCTCGGGCAAAATGCCGGGAAGGAGGAAAGCACCATGGCTAATGACGGCATCGTTGAGCGCTTGCGCTCGCTGATCGTTCCCGGACAGCGTCGCAGTTCGCTGACCGCGAAAGGGCTCGAACGCCTGCGCGCACAACTGGGTGAATGCGCTGCCGGGCAGGGCGGTGAGGTTTCGGCGCGGACGCGCGCGGCGAAACTGGCGGAAACCTATCTCGGCCTCGACGACGCCGGCCGCCAGCAGTTCCTGAAATTGATCGCCCTCGAATTCGGCCCGACGCCGGAGAAGGTTGCCGCCGCCCACACCGCCTATCAGGCGGCGGTCGGCACGCCCGGCCAGTGGAAGGCGGAAGCGGCGTTGCGTGCGGCGATGCGCTCGTCGCGCATCCGCATCATGACGCAGTTCAACGCGATCCCGCAGGGCGTCAAGTTTCTCGTCGACCTGCGCGCCGACCTGCTGCGCTACCTGCACGACGACCGCGAGCTGGCGGTACTCGACCGCGAACTGGAGTCGCGCTTCAACGCCTGGTTCGACGTCGGCTTCCTCGAATTGCAGCGCCTGACCTGGAACTCGCCGGCGGCCTTGCTCGAAAAGCTGATCGAGTACGAGGCGGTGCACGAGATCAAGTCCTGGGACGACCTGAAGAACCGCCTCGACGCCGATCGCCGGCTCTACGCCTTCTTCCATCCGCGCATGCCGGCCGAGCCGCTGATCTTCGTCGAGGTTGCGCTGACCGACCACCTGGCCGGCAATGTCCAGGAACTGCTCGATGTGCATGCGCCGGTATTCGACAACCGCAAGGCCGACACGGCGATCTTCTACTCGATTTCGAGCACTCAGATCGGCCTGCGCGGCGTTTCCTTCGGCAATTTCCTGCTCAAGCGCGTCATCGACGACCTCAAGCGCGATTTTCCCAAGCTCGACAAGTTCGCCACGCTGTCGCCGATTCCGGCGCTGGCCAGTTGGCTGCGGCACAACCCGCAGGTGCTCGGCGAAGTCGGCATCGATTTCAGCCTCGAACAACTGGCGGCCGGCGCCTGGGCCGAGGACAAGGAAATCGCCCGCCAGTTGCGCGATCCGCTGCAGCGTCTGGCCGCCCGCTACCTGGCGACGGCCAAGCGCGGCGACGGCGACAACGCGCCGCCCTACGATCCGGTATCGCGCTTCCACCTCGGCAACGGCGCCCGCATCGAGCGCCTGAACTACCTGGCCGACACGGCGCCCAAGGGCTTCGCCCAGTCGTTCGGGATGATGGTCAATTACCGCTACGAACTCGACGACATCGAGGGCAACCTGGAAGCCTTCACCGGTAGCGGACGAATTGCCATGTCGTCGTCGATCCGCCGCCTGGCGCGCCCCGATTGAGCGGCATGCGGCCGGAAACGCCGACCCGCCACAGCCTGTTCGAGGACGCCCAGGCGCTGCTGGTGGCGCCGATGTTCGTCGCCTTCGCGGTGATGCTCTTGCAGCAGGCCGGCTTGCTCACCGGCGGTACGGTCGGCGTCGCCTTCCTGGTCCATTACCTGTCCGGCTGGCCGATGGCCTGGGTGTTGTTCGTCGCCAACCTGCCGTTCTACCTGTTCGCCTGGCGGGCGATGGGCATGGTGTTCACGCTCAAGACCTTTTTCTGTGTCGGTCTGCTTTCGCTGTATACCGCGCTGCTGCCGCTGGTCGTCTCGGTAGCCTGGGTCGATCGGCTGTTCGCTGCGGTGATGGGCGGTTTCCTGATCGGCGTCGGCCTGCTGATGATCGTCCGCCACCGGGCCAGCCTCGGCGGCCTCGGCGTGCTCGCGCTGTATCTGCAGCAGCGTCGCGGCTGGTCGGCGGGCAAGGTGCAGATGGCGGCCGATGCGGCGATCCTGCTCGCCGGTCTGGTGATCCGCGATCCCCTGACGGTGGGGCTGTCGATCGTCGGCGCGCTGGCGCTCAACCTGGTGCTGGCGGCCAACCACAAGGCTGGCCGCTACCTCGGAACCTGAGCCGGCGCTAGCAGCCTGTCGGACTTGACCAAGTCGGCTGCAAAAAGCGGGAAGACGGTTCATTTTTCCCCGTGTTTCTGCGCGAATAGAACGACTATTCGCTTGAAACCCGTGAAAAACTGCCCTCGTCTCCCACTTTTTTCGCTGCGACCCATCAAGTCCGAGAGGCTGCTAGGCGGTCAGATGTTTGGCGGCACGATGCATGCCGGCCAGACGGCGCATGCTGCTGATCATGGCGCCGGCGGCGCGGGCAATGCGCTCGCCGGTGCCGGGTTCGAAACGAACGCGGGCGTCGCTGCCGATGCTTTCAATGACGACGCGACCGGCCACCCGCACGCGGTGGCTTTCGCCGGCGGCCAGCACGATGTCGCCGGCTTCGCCGGTGACCGTCATCCAGAGCACGCCGCTGGTGCAGCGGACGACCATGCCGCGCGCCTCGGACAGCCGCAGGGGGCAGTGTTCCCGCAAATAAACCTCACCTTCGCCAAACTTGATCTTCATCTCGCATCTCCTTTCTGAATGCAGGCACAGTTTAGGGGCGGATGAATCAATGATACAGTCACACGGAAACGAAATTGTGACCATCACAGTGCCGGGTGTCGGCAACTGTGCTGGTGTTTTTCAATGACAACTGTAATGGTGTCCCATGGCCGTAGAACCCCTTCGTTACGAGAAACTCGCTGGCGAGCTGGCCGGCATGATCGGCGACGGCATCCTCAAGCACGGCGACCGCCTGCCTTCGGTGCGCCGCCTGTCGCAGGAGCGCCGGCTGTCGGTGTCCACCGTGGTGCAGGCCATGCGCCAGCTCGAGGAACGCGGGCTGGTCGAGGCCCGACCGCAATCCGGGTATTTCGTGCGGCCGCCGGCGATGGCGCGGCGCGAACCGGAAGCGCGGGCGACGCCGGATGGGCCGATGCCGGTCGATATCTCGCAGCGCCTGGTGCACGTCCTGCAGGCCGGCGCCAAGCCCGGCGTGGCGCCGCTCTCCGCCGCGCTGCCGGCCAACGAGCTGCTGCCGATCGCCGCCCTGCATCGCCTTTACGCTGGCGTCGCGCGGCGCCATCCGCAGCTGCTCGAAACCGGCAGCCACGTCCATATGGACCTGCCGCCGCTGGTCCGCCAACTGGTGCGCCGCTCGCTGGCCTGGGGCGGGCCGCTGGCGGCGGAGGAATTCGTCATCACCAACTCCTGCACCGAGGCGCTCAACCTCTGCCTGCGCGCGGTGACCCGGCCGGGCGACACGGTCGCCGTCGAGTCGCCGGCCTATTACCTGATGCTGCAACTGCTCGAGACGCTCGGTCTGAAGGCGCTGGAAATTCCCTGCGACCCGCGCACCGGGATGTCGGTCGAGGCGCTCGAACTCGCCACCCGCAACGGCGGCGTCGCCGCCTGCCTGCTCGTCGCCAACGGCAGCAACCCGCTGGGCAGCGTCATGCCCGACGAGCGCAAGCGGCGCCTGGCGGCGCTCACCGCGGCGCGCGGCATCCCGGTGATCGAGGACGACATCTACGGCGACCTGCATTTCGGCGACGAGCGGCCGTGGCCGGTCAAGGCTTTCGACGACAGCGGCAACGTCATGCTCTGTGCGTCGTTTTCCAAGTGCCTGTCGCCGTCGCTGCGCATCGGCTTCATCGCCGCCGGCCGGCACAAGGCGGCGGTGGCCCTGCAGAAGACGATCACCAGCGGCGGCACCAACCCGCTGACGCAGATGGTGCTCGCCGAATACCTCGAATCGGGCGCCGTCGACCGGCATCTGCACAGCCTGCGCCGGACCTACCGGCGCCAGGTGGAGAGCATGCAGGCGGCGGTTTCCCGCTATTTCCCGGCGAGCACGCGGATTGCCCAGCCGCAGGCCGGCTACGTGCTGTGGGTCGAACTGCCGGAGGGCATCGACACCACCCAGTTGCACGGGCGGGCCTTGCGCGAGCGGCTGTCCTACGTGCCGGGCGAACTGTTCTCGGCCAGCGGCATGTACCGTAACTGTCTGCGCCTGAACTGCGGTAATCCGCATACACCGGAAATCGACGATGCCATCCGTCGCCTCGGGCGCATTTTCGGAGGCGGCGAAAGCGCGGTGAAGGAGGGCAGGGCTTGAGTAACTACGGTATCATTGCCGCTTTTGCGGCGGCAGCCGTGCCGCTGCAGTGAACGTACTCGAAGGATTTTCTGCTCATGTTCGACGCAGTCCGCAACAACAAGAGGATCGTCCAGGGCTTCCTGGTGCTGATCATGCTGCCTTTTGCCTTCTTCGGCCTCGATTCGTATTTCAATGGCGGCGGCGTCGGTGCCGATGTCGCCAAGGTCGGCGATGTCCATATCTCCCAGCAGGAATTCCAGCAGGCGCTGCGCGAACAGCAGGATCGCGTGCGCAGCCAGCTGGGGCAGGTCGATCCCAAGATGTTCGAGAACCCGGAATTCCGCAAGGCGATTCTCGACGACCTGGTCAACCGCCGTCTGCTGCTGATCGAGGCCGGCAAGCGCCGCCTCTTCGTCAGCGACGACGCGGTGCGCAACGCGATCGCCTCGATCGATGCCTTCCACGAAAACGGCAAGTTCTCCAATCAGCGCTACGAAGCCCTGCTCAGTGCCCAGGGCATGTCGCCGCAAGGCTTCGAAGCGCAGGTCCGGCAGGACATGACGCTGCAACGACTGGCCGGTAGCATCGGTCAGTCCGGCGTGCTGTCGAACACCGTCGGCGAACGCATCCTCGCCCTGCAGACCGAGCAGCGTGAGGTCCAGGAAATCCTGCTCGGCCTCGACGCCTATCAGGGCAAGGTGCAGCTGGCCGATGATGCGGTGCGCAAGTATTACGACGAGAACAGCAAGCGCTTCGAGACGCCCGACCAGGCCCGCGCCGAATTCGTCGTCCTGACCCTGGACGGCCTCGAGGTCAAGGTCGGCGACGACGAGATCAAGGCCTGGTACGACGGTCACAAGGACCGCTACCAGCAGCCCGAGGAACGCCGCGCCAGCCACATCCTGATCGCCACCGAAGGCAAGGACAAGGCGCAGGTCCGCGCCAAGGCCGAGCAGGTGCTGAAGGACGTGCAGGCGACGCCGGCCGCCTTCGCCGAGCTGGCGAAGAAGAATTCCGACGATCCGGGTTCCGCTGGCCAGGGTGGTGACCTTGGTTTCTTCGGTCGCGGCATGATGGTCAAGCCCTTCGAGGATGCCGTTTTCGCACTCAAGGAAGGCGAGACCTCTGGCATCGTCGAATCCGATTTCGGCTTCCACATCATCCGTCTGGCAAGCATCCGCGCCGCCCGCGAAAAGCCGCTCGCCGAAGTGCGCGGCGAGATCGAGAAGGAACTGAAAGCCTCCGCTGCCAGCCGCAAGTTCGCCGAAGCTGCCGAAGCGTTCAGCAACGCGGTCTATGAGCAATCCGACAGCCTGCAGCCGGCAGCCGACCAATTCAAGCTGAAGGTCCAGCAGAGCGGCTGGCTCGGTCGTCAGGCCGATCCGGCGAACGGTCCGCTGGCCAACCCCAAGCTGCTGGCGGCACTGTTCTCGGACGACGCGATCAAGAACAAGCGCAATACCGAAGCCGTCGAGATTGCCCCCAACACCCTGGCCGCCGCGCGCATCGTCGACTACAAGCCGGCGGCGCTGCAGCCCTTCGACAGCGTCAAGGCCGAGATTGCAAGCATGCTGCGCAATGAGGAAGCCTTCAAGCTCGCCCTGGCTGATGGTCAGGCCCGCCTCGCCGAACTGAAGAAGGGTGAAGACAAGCAGGCCTGGGGTGCTGCCAAGCGTGTCTCGCGCATGGATTCCAGCCGCCTGCCGCCGCCGGCGGTGCCGGTGGTGTTCCGGATGAATACCGACAAGCTGCCGTCTTACGCCGGCGTCGAAATCCGCGGCACCGGCTACATGCTCTACCGTCTGAACAAGGTCGAAGCCGGCGAGAAGCTCGACGACGTCCGCCGTCAGGGCCTGCTCGGCCAGTTGCGTTCGCTGGCGGCGCAGGAAGACATGCAGATGTACGTCAGTGCGCTGCGCAGCCGCTACAAGGTGGAAATCAACGAGAAGGCGCTGAACAGCAGCGAGCGCTGAACGAACCTTCGAGGAAGCAAGAAAAAGGCGGGGAAACCCGCCTTTTTCTTTGGGCTCAGGCCTGCAGCGCCTCGTAGGCGTCGTTGACCGAGAGGAAGACCCGGCCGGAGAGTTCCCGCAGCAGCGCGGTGTCGCGCAGGCGGTCGTGCACCGGTCCCTTGATCTCGGCGAAGTTGAGACGGATGCCGCGGGCGCCGAGTTCGCGGTCGAGGTCGTGCAGCACTTCCATTGCCGTCGCGTCGACGCGGTTGACCGCGCTCATGATCAGCACCACGTCGCGCAGCCCGCTGTTGCGCTCGATCTCGGCGAGCAGGCGGGCTTCGACGGCGTCCAGGTTGCCGAAGAAGAGGCTTTCGTCGGTGCGCAGGAAGAGGGCGTTGGGCAGGGTCTGCACGGTGTGCCGCTCGACGTTGCGGAAATGCTCGCTGTCGGGAATCCGCCCGAGCACCGCGATGTGCGGCGTGCTGGCGCGGTAGAGCAGGGTGGCGAGCGAGAGCAGGATGCCGAGGCCGATGCCGGCTTCGAGGCCGAGAACGAAGACGCCGGCGCCGGTGCCGAGCGCGGCGATGCCGTCGGCGCGGTCGTAATGCCAGGCCTGGCGCAGGCTGCGCAGGTCGATCATGCTGAGCGCGGCGACGATGATGCTGGCCGCCAGCACGGCCAGCGGCAGGCGGGTGAACAGCGGGGCGGCGCCGATCACCACGACGAGCATGGCGCAAGCGGCGACGATGCCGGCCAGCGGCGTCTGCGCGCCGGCCGCGACATTGACCGCCGAGCGCGAGACGCCGCCGCCGACCGGCATGCCGCCGTGAAAGGCGGCGACCACGTTGGCGGCGCCGAGGCCGACCAGTTCGGCGTTGGCGTCGATACGCTCGCGGCGGCGGATGGCCAGCGCCTGCGCCATCGAAATGTTCTGCACCATGCCGATCAGCGCCATCAAGGCGATCGGCACCGCCAGCCGTTTCAGGTCGCCGGCGTCGGGCAGGAAGAAGACCGGCGCCGGCAGGCCTTCGACGATGCTGCCGACGACGGCGACGCCATATTGCCGGTCGAGATTCCAGCCGACCACGGCGAGCGTCGCCAGCAGCACGACCAGTAGCGGCACCAGGCGGACGACGAAGGCGGCGGCGCCCGGCTTGATGCCGGCCTTGCCGAGCAGGCCGGCGAGGCTAGTGCGGGCGAAGGCGAGCACGGCGATGGCGGTGAGGCCGATGGCGGTGCTGACGTCGATGCGCCCTTCGGTGAACAGGGCACTGAGCACGGTCAATGCGTCGCTCGCCGCCGGGTGGGCGTTGAACAGGTATTTCAGTTGGCTGAAGACGATCAGCACCGCCGAGCCGGAGACGAAGCCGGCGATCACCGGCCGGCTCAACAAGCGGGCCAGGAAACCGAGGCGCAGCAGGCCGCAGCCGAGCAGCACCAGGCCCGAGGCGAGCGCCAGCGTTGCCGCCAGCGCGATGTATTCGGGCGAGCCGGGGGCGGCGATCGGCGTCAGCACCGAGTAGGTCATGATCGAGGTGATCGCCACCGGGCCGACCGCCTGCACCATGCTGCTGCCGAACAGCGCGTAGGCGATCACCGGGAAGATCGCCACGTACAGCCCGGCCTGCGGCGGCAGGCCGGCGAGCAGCGCGTAAGCGAGGCTTTGCGGAATGACCAGGATGGTGACGATGATGCCGGCCAGCAGGTCGCTGGCCAGGTGTTGTCGGGGGTAGGGACTGGCCCAGCGGGGCAGCAGGCGCATCAGCATCTCCTGGCAGCAATGAAAAACGCCGACCAGGCGGAGCCAGGTCGGCGTTGTGTGCGGGGTGACCGCAAGGCCGGTCAGGCCGGCAGCGGGTCGGCGTTGCCCAGGGCGACGGTGTTCATGCCGCCATCAACGTACATGATTTCGCCGGTGACGCCGCTGGCCAGGTCGGAGAGCATGAAGGCGGCGGCGTTGCCGACTTCCTCGATGGTCACGTTGCGGCGCAGCGGGGCGTTGTGCGAGTTGTAAGCGAGCAGCTTGCCGAAGTTGCCGATGCCGGAGGCCGCCAGCGTCTTGATCGGGCCGGCCGAGATGGCGTTGGCGCGGATGCCTTCGG
The DNA here is from genome assembly GCF_041909095.1 of Azonexus sp. Lineage (GTDB taxonomy): Bacteria > Pseudomonadota > Gammaproteobacteria > Burkholderiales > Rhodocyclaceae > Azonexus. Next base: position 53,200 of record NZ_JAYREB010000010.1, read on the forward strand.
GGCCGAGGCAGAAGGCGAGGTAGCGGGTGGCGGCTTCGAGGCTGGCCTTGGCGACGCCCATCGTGTTGTAGTTGGGCATCGTCCGTTCGGCGCCGAGGTAGGTCAGCGCCAGCGCCGAACTCTTGCGGCCGCGCATCATCGGCCGGGCGGCCTTGACCAGCGCCGGGTAGCTGTAGGCGGAAATTTCGTGGGCGATGCGGAAGGACTCGCGCGAGATGCCGTCGAGGAAGTCGCCTTCGATGGCTTCGGTCGGCGCGTAGGCGATCGAATGGACGAGGCCGTCGAGGCCGTCCCAGCGCTTGCCGAGTTCGGCGAAGACGTTGTCGATCTGTTCGTCGCTGGTGACGTCGAGCGGAATCGTGATGTCGCTGCCGAATTCGGCAGCGAATTTCTTGATGCGGTCTTCGAAGCGTTCGGTCTGGTAGGTGAACGCCAGTTGGGCGCCTTCGCGGTGGCAGGCCTTGGCAATGCCGTAGGCAATGGAATGCTTGGACAGCAGCCCGGTGATCAGAATCTTCTTGTCGGCGAGAAAGCCCATGTGTTTATTCTCCCTAAGGGGTTTAGCCGCGAGATTATAAACCGATAAAAGCCCGGCTATAACGCCTACATGTTCGGGTAGGTCGGCCCTTCGCCACCTTGCGGCACGACCCAGACGATGTTCTGCGTCGGGTCCTTGATGTCGCAGGTCTTGCAATGCACGCAGTTCTGCGCGTTGATCTGCAGATGCGGCGTACCGGCCTCGTCGCGCAGGATCTCGTAAACGCCGGCCGGGCAGTAGCGCTGTTCCGGCGCATCGTAGGTCGCCAGGTTGACGGCGATCGGTACCGATGCATCTTTCAGCGTCAGATGGCAGGGCTGGTCTTCCTCGTGGTTGGTCGATGAGAGGAAGACCGACGACAGGCGGTCGAAGGTGATCACGCCGTCCGGTTTCGGGTAGTTGATCGGCGGGCAGTCGGCGCCCGGTTTCAGCTTGGCGTGGTCGGGCGCCGCATGGTGCAGCGTCCACGGCGCCTTGCCGCGCAGCAGGGTCTGGTCGATGCCGAACATCAGCGAGCCGAGCCACAGGCCCTTGGCCATCCATGGTTTGAAGTTGCGCGCGCGGTGCAGTTCGTCGTACAACCAGCTTTGCCGGAAGCTTTCCGGATAGGCAGCCAGGATGTCGCGCTGGCGACCTTCGCAGAGCGCCGCGAAACAGGCTTCGGCGGCCAGCGCGCCGGTCTTGAGCGCGCAGTGCGAGCCCTTGATGCGGGCGGCATTGAGGAAGCCGGCGTCGTCGCCGACCAGGACGCCGCCAGGAAAGACGGTTTCCGGCAAGGATTGCAGGCCGCCGGCGACCAGCGCCCGGGCGCCGTAGGCGATGCGCTTGCCGCCTTCGAGGAAGGGGCGGATTGCCGGATGCGTCTTGAAGCGCTGGAATTCCTCGTAGGGCGACAGGTGTGGATTCTGGTAGCCGAGGCCGACGACGAAGCCGACGGCGACCTGGTTGTTCTCCAGGTGGTAGAGGAAGCCGCCGCCGTAGGTATCGGGCTGCATCGGCCAGCCGCCGCTGTGGATGACCAGGCCGCTCTGGTGCCTGGCCGGGTCGATTTCCCAGAGTTCCTTGAGGCCGATGCCGTAGGTCTGCGGGTCGGCGTCGCGGTCAAGTTTGAAATGGGCGATCAACTGTTTGCCGAGATGACCCCGGCAGCCTTCGGCGAAGAAGCTGTATTTGCCGTGCAACTCCATTCCCGGCTGGAAATTCGGCCCTTCCGAACCATCATGCAGGCGGCCCATGTCGCCGGTGGCGACGCCCTTGACCGCGCCGTTCTCGTCGAACAACACTTCGGCGCCGGCAAAGCCGGGGTAGATCTCGACGCCGAGCGCTTCGGCCTGCTCGCCCAGCCAGCGGCAGAGGTTGCCGAGCGAGATCACGTAATTGCCTTCGTTATGGAAACAGCCGGGGAGAAAGGCGTTCGGTACCTGCGTCGCGCCGGTTTCCGACAGGATCAGGAAGCGGTCCTCGCTGACCGGGGCGTTGAGCGGCGCGCCGGTCGTCTGCCAGGCGGGCAGCAGCTCGTCGAGGGCGCGCGGGTCGATCACCGCGCCGGACAGTATGTGGGCGCCGATCTCGGCGCCTTTCTCGATCAGGCAGACCGAGAAGTCCTCGCCGTTCTCGCCGGCCAGCTGTTTCAGGCGGATGGCTGCGGCCAGTCCGGCGGGGCCGCCGCCGACGATGACCACGTCGTATTCCATGGCTTCGCGTTCCATGCTTGTCTCCTCGATTATTGTTGGCTTGTTTTCAATACGCTACAGTATGGAAAGCCTTTCTTCAATCCATTTTAAAACGATCGTTTCATGAACCAACGCAAAAAGCTCATTCACACCACAAGCCTGCCTATCCGCTGGGGTGATATGGATGCCTACGGGCACGTCAACAACACGGTCTATTTCCGCTACATGGAGCAGGCGCGGGTCGAGTGGATCGAGGACATGCAGGTGCTGGTCCGCCCGGGCGGTGACGGGCCGGTGATCGTCAATGCCGCGTGTACTTTCCTGCGCCCGATGACTTATCCGGGCACCGTCGAGGTGCGCACCTATGTTGGCGCGATCGGCCGCTCGAGCTGCCAGACGCACGTCGACATGCTGATCGACGGCGAGCTGTACGCCGAGGGCGCCGCCAAGGTGGTGTGGATGAACACGCAGACCGGCAAGTCGGTGCCCTTGCCGGATCACGTGCGGGCCTTGCTCGAAGCGGAGTAAACTCGGCGCCCATCGGATAGCGACGGAATCGGCATGGGCAAGCGAAAAATCTGGGAAAGACTCCTCTCCAGCGAACGGCTGGGGGCTGGCAAGGCGCCGGGAACGGCGGAGCGCACCGCCTTTCAGCAGGATTACGACCGCATCGTGTTCACCTCGGCTTTCCGCCGGATGAAGGACAAGACGCAGGTCTTTCCGTTGTCCAAGAGCGATTACGTGCGTACCCGCCTGACGCACAGCCTGGAAGTCAGTTGCGTCGGCCGTTCGCTGGGTGCCGTCGTCGGCCGCGAGATCATCGCCCGGCATGGCCTGCACGATGTCGAATCGGGCGATTTCGGGGCGATCGTTGCCGCTGCCTGCCTGGCCCACGACATCGGTAATCCGCCCTTCGGTCATGCCGGCGAGGACGCGATCCGCGAGTGGTTCCGCAATTCCGGTTTGTTCGAGCGCCATCAATTCACGCCGGCCCAGCGCGCCGATTTCGAGAGGTACGAGGGCAACGCGCAGGGCTTTCGCATCGTCTCGCGCCTGCAGAGCCCGGCCAATCCTGGCGGCTTGCAACTGACCAGCGCGGTGCTGGCGACTTTCACCAAGTACCCGCGGCCTTCCGCGGTCGATGGTTTGCTGGACGGCAAGAGCGGCAAGAAATTCGGCTTCTTCCAGCAGGATGCCGACAATTTCGCCCGCGTCGCCCAGTCGACCGGGCTGGTCGAGCGCATTCCGGGGCAGGCCTGGCGCCGCCATCCGCTGGCCTTCCTGGTCGAGGTCGCCGACGACACCTGTTACCTGATCGTCGATCTCGAAGACGCGGCGCGCCTCGGCTTCGTGCCCTACAAGGACGCCGAATGCCTGCTCGCCGACCTCGCCGGTTCGACGATCAACGGCAGCCGCCTCGACCGCCTGCACGACCCGAAGGAGCGCCTCGAATACCTGCGCGCCAAGGCCATCGGCCGCCTGCTGGAGGGCGCGGCGGCGGTTTTTCTGGAAAACGAGGCAGCCATCCTCGACGGCAGTTTCGACGAGGAACTGCTCGAACAGTCGCCGGTCAGCGTGCCGCTGCAGGCGGTGCTGCAGGTGGCCAAGGAGACGATCTACACAGCGCGGCCGGCGCTGGAAATCGAAACCGCCGGTTTCGAGGTGCTTGGCGCGCTGCTCGGGCTGTTTACCCACGCCGTCGAGGCGGCGGCGGTGCCCGAACTGCACATGACCAAGCGCGAGGAAATGCTGCTCCGCCTGCTGCCGCCGCAGTTCCTCGGCCACGGCGGCAAGCCCGCTGCCGACCCTTACGTGCGCCTGTTGCAGGTGGCCGATTTCGTCGCCGGGATGACCGACTCCTACGCGGTGGACATGTACCGCAAGCTCAAGGGTTTCGACCTGCCGACCTGATCACTCGAAGATGGCGAGGAATTCCTTCCGCGCTCTGGCCAGTTCGGCCTGCGCGGCCGGGTCGCAGAGGCGTTCGCTGGTCCGGTAGAAACGGTCGAAGGCCGCCAGCACCGCCGCCTTGTTCAGGCGGTCGCGGCCGCCGGCCCGGCTTTCCGGCTGCACCTGGTCGAGCGGCTTGAGCACCGCGTAGCGGGGAATGATCTGCTGCCCGCCCTGATCCGACGAGGCGGTGAGTGGGCCGGTCTTGACGAAGATTTTGCCCTCGTATTCGAAGCGATCGCCGATGGCGAGATGCTGGAGTTTCATGCTGGATCCTGTAGCGCGGAGCGCCGGATATTAGCAAGGCGTGTCGCGTCCGGGCGGGTTTTGGTAGCATCGGCGCCTTCAAGCAGACAGGGAGATGGAATGTTCGGCAACAAGTATCGGCAGCAGATCGGCGAACTCGAAGCGGCATTGGCCGATTGTCACGCCCTGCACGCGGCGCTCCAGCGCTCGATGGCGATCGTCGAACTGATGCCCGACGGCACGGTGATCGACGCCAACGACAATTTCTGCCGGACCCTGGGCTACACGCTGTCCGAACTCAAGGGCCAGCATCACCGCCGCTTCTGCGACCCGGTCTATGCCGGCTCGCCGGAATACGACAGCTTCTGGGCCTCGCTGCGGCGCGGCGAGTTCTTCCGCGGCCCCGTGCACCGCCGTCAGCGCGACGGCCGGGATGTCTGGCTGGAAGCTACCTACAACCCGGTCCTTGGGGCGGATGGTCGGGTGGTCAAGGTGGTCAAGTTCGCCACCGACGTCACGCCGCAGGTGATCGAGGCCGCCAGTCAGCGCGCCATGGTCGACGCCATCGAGCGCTCGATGGCGGTCATCGAATTCGCCACCGACGGCCGCATCCTGCGCGCCAACGACAATTTCTGCCGGGCCATGGGCTATTCGACCCGCGAACTGGCCGGTCAGCATCACCGCATTTTTTGTCCGGAAGATTTCGTGCGCGGGCCGGAGTACGCGCAGTTCTGGGCTCGCCTGGGGCGCGGCGAATTCTGTTCCGGGCAGTACCTGCGGCTCGACCGTCAGCGCCGCGAAGTCTGGCTGGAAGCCAGCTACAACCCGGTGTTCGGGCCGGACGGCCAGGTCGTCAAGGTGGTCAAGTTCGCCACCGACATCAGTGAGCGAATCCGCCGCCACATGGCCGAGCGCGAAGGCGCCGAAACCGCCTACAAGGTGGCGCTGGAAACGCGGGAAATTTCCCAGTCGGGCGAGGGCATCATCCTCGACACCGTGGACAAGATGCAGCACATCGCCGGTATCGTCGACGAATCGGCGGCGCTGGTCGCCGTGCTTGGCGAACAGACGGCCCGCATCTCGTCGATCGTCGGCACCATCCGCGAGATTGCCGACCAGACCAACCTGCTGGCGCTCAACGCGGCGATTGAGGCGGCGCGCGCCGGCGAATCGGGGCGCGGTTTCGCGGTGGTGGCCGACGAGGTGCGCAAGCTGGCCGAGCGGACCGGTAAATCGACCGGCGAAATCGCCGCCATGATCCAGACCATCCAGAAGGAAACCGGTTCGGTGACGGCGAGCATGAATAACGGCCTGGCCGAAGTGCGTGCCGGCGTCGAACTGGCCAACAGCGCCGGCGCGGCGATCAAGCAGATGCGCGACGGGGCGACCCGGGTGGTCGATGTTGTCCAGGCTTTTTCGAGCACGATCCAGGATTGATCGACGTCGGGCTTGCCAATTTCTGATAACTGTACAAAAATACAGTCATCGGAAATTGCCGGAGCCCCGCCATGAAACTCACCCCGCGTCAGCAGGAAATCCTCGACTTCATCCGCAACACCGTCGAAGTCCTCGGGGCGCCGCCGACCCGCGCCGAAATCGCCACCGCCTTCGGTTTCGCCTCGCCGAACGCCGCCGAGGACCATCTCAAGGCGCTGGCCAAGAAGGGCGCAATCAACCTCGAACCCGGCTCGGCGCGTGGTATCCGTCTCGTCGAACAGCTCGGTCTGCCGCTGATCGGCAGCGTCGCCGCCGGCTCGCCCATCCTCGCCGTCGAGAACGTGCAGGGGCGCTACAACTTCGACGCCGGCCTGTTCAACCCGCGCGCCGATTTCCTGTTGAAGGTGCGCGGCCTGTCGATGATCGATGCCGGCATCTTCGACGGCGACCTGCTGGCGGTGCACAAGACCAACCAGGCCCGCGACGGCGAGATCGTCGTCGCCCGCATCGACGAGGAAGTCACCGTCAAGCGCCTGGAGCGCGGCAAGAACCAGATCCGCCTGATCGCCGAAAATCCGGATTTCGAACCCATTGTCATCAACCCCGGCGAAGTCGAATTCGCCATCGAGGGCGTCGCCGTCGGCCTGATCCGCGGAGCCGTCGCCAAGCTGTCATGAGCGCGCAGCCGTCGCCGGTAGATTTGGCGGCGGTCCTGGCGCGCGGCGACATCTGGCGCGGCGATGCCTTGCCCGGCCTGCCGGCGGGCACCGTCGCCAGCGGCTACGCCGAACTCGACGCCGAACTGCCGGGCGGCGGCTGGCCGCGCGGCAATCTCACCGAAATTCTCGTGGATCGCAGCGGCATCGGCGAAATCAGCCTGCTGCTGCCGGCACTGGCCCGGCTGTCGGGTGAGGGCGGTCGCCTGGCTCTGGTTGCGCCGCCCTGGCTGCCGCACGCACCGGCCTGGGCGGCGGCCGGGGTGGCGCCGGAGCGCCTGCTGGTGATCCGTCCGGGCAAACAGGCTGCCTGGTGCGTCGAGCAGTTGCTCAGATGCGGCGGTTTTGCCGGACTGCTCGCCTGGCCGGATGCCGGCATCGACGCCCGGGCACTGCGCCGCCTGCAGGTGGCGGCCGAGGGGCAGACGGTTCTGGCGGTGTTGTGGCGTTCAAGTGCGGACGCCGCAACGCCGTCGCCGGCACCCTTGCGGCTCTCGCTGGCGGCGGGGAGCGCTGGCCTGGCGCTGCGCATCCTGAAGCGGCGCGGTCGGCCGGCGTCGCGCCTGTTGCAGATCGACATCCCCCGACCGGGAAGGAAAGCACGTGTTGTGGCTGGCCCTGCATTTTCCGCTGCTGACGCTGGAAGCCCTGCCATCGCGGCAGTCGCCTAGCGTCGTCACGGCCCGTGGCCGGGTCCTGGCCGCCGACCCGGTCGCCGCCGCCGCCGGCATTCTGCCCGGCCAGAAATTGTCGACTGCGCTCGGCCTGTTGCCCGGGCTGCGCGCCAACGAGCGCGACCCGGCGCGCGAAGCCCGGGCGCTCGCCGATCTCGCCTGCTGGGCCGGGCGCTTCACGCCGACCGTCAGCCTGGCGTCGCCGGATGCGCTGCTGCTGGAGATCGGCGCCTGCCGGCGGCTGTTCGGCGGCGTCGCCGCCATTGTTGAGGCGGCACTCGACGGCTGCCGGGCGCAGGGCTGGAGCGTCGCCTGGGCGGTTGCACCGACGCCGCTCGGCGCCCGCTGGCTGGCGCGCGCCGACGCGGCGGCCAGCTACGAGAACCTGGCCACGCTGCAGGCGGCGCTGGCCGATTTGCCGTGTGCCGTGCCCGGCTGGCCGGCCGAGGTCGTCGCCCGTCTGGAAGCCTTCGGTCTGCGCCGTCTCGGCGAATTGACCTCGCCCGCCGGCTTGCGTCGGCGCATCGGCAACGGCCCGGTCGACGACCTGCTGCGCGCCCGTGGCGAACTGCCCGATCCGCAGCGCGCCTTTGTCTTTCCCGAACGCTTCGCCGCCGGCCTGGAGCTGCCGTCGCGCGTCGATTTCGCCGAAGGCCTGGCTTTCGCCGCGCAGCGCCTGTTCTCCGCACTGGCCGGCTGGCTGCAGGTGCGCCAGTCGCTGTTGCGCGCGTGCACGCTGCATCTGACCCACGACGACGGATCGACCAGCGCGCTGCCGCTGCGCTTCGGCGAGCCCTGCGCCGATGAGGGCCGCTTCATGCGCCTGCTGCGTGAACACCTCGGCCGCCTGCAACTGGCGGCGCCGGTCGAGGCGCTGCAACTGGATGCCGACGAAGTCGTCGCCCGGCCCGGCGCCAGCGCCGGCCTGTTCGAGCAGGCGGCGAGCGGCGAGGGCGCCGCCGCCTGCCTCGAACGCCTGCGTGCCCGCCTGGGCGACGACGCCGTGCGCAGCCTGGCGGTGCGCGCCGACCACCGCCCGGAATGCGCGACGCGCAGCACCGATCCGGCGGACATCCTGGCGGCCAAGGCCGCACCGGATGCAAGCGGTGCCATGCCGCGCCCGTTCTGGCTGCTGCCGGTGCCGCAGCCGCTCACCGAACGCGCCGACGGCCCGCACTGGCACGGCCCGCTGCAACTCGTCACGCGCGGCGAGCGTCTGGAAAGCGGCTGGTGGGACAGCGGCGAGCCCGGCGCGGCCGGCGACATCCGCCGCGACTACTTCGTCGCCCGCAACGGCGAAGGCCGCTGGGCCTGGATCTTCCGCGACGCGCAGGGCTGGTATCTGCACGGACTGTTTGCCTGAGCCGGGCTTTTTCCCCGTCTGCCGGCGGGAAACCCGGATAATGGCGGCCAATTCGTTTTGCACGCCATTTCTGGAACTCCCCGCATGGAAATCAAGGTCAATTTTCTCGACAAGCTTCGTCAGGAAGCCAAGTTCGACGACTTCACGGTCATCGCCGATCAGTCGATCCGCTACAAGGGCGACGGCTCGGCGCCGGGGCCGTTCGATTACTTCCTGGCTTCGTCGGCCTTGTGCGCGGCCTACTTCGTCAAGCTTTACTGCGACACGCGCAACATCCCGACCGAGCACATCCGCCTGTCGCAGAACAACATCGTCGATCCGGAAAACCGCTACAAGCAGACTTTCAAGATCCAGGTCGAGCTACCGCCGGACATTTCCGAGAAGGACCGCCTCGGCATCCTGCGCTCGATCGACCGCTGCACGGTCAAGAAGGTGGTGCAGACCGGCCCCGAGTTCATCATCGAGGAAGTCGAGAATCTCGATGCCGATGCGCAGGCGCTGCTGAGCATCAACCCGGACGCGGGCACGCAGACCTTCATCGCCGGCAAGGACCTGCCGCTGGAGCAGACCATCGCCAACATGTCGGCCCTGCTCGCCGGGCTGGGCATCAAGATCGAGATCGCCTCGTGGCGCAACCTGGTGCCCAACGTCTGGTCGCTGCACATCCGCGACGCGCATTCGCCGATGTGCTTTACCAACGGCAAGGGCGCGACCAAGGAAAGCGCGCTGGCGTCCGCCCTGGGCGAATACATCGAGCGCCTGAGCTGCAACCATTTCTACAACGACCAGTTCTGGGGCGAGGAATTCGCCAACGCGCCCTTCGTGCATTACCCGAACGAGCGCTGGTTCAAGCTGGGCAAGAAGGATGCGCTGCCCAAGGGCCTGCTCGACGACTACACGCTGGACATCTACAACCCGGACGGCGAACTGCGCGCCTCGCACCTCTACGACACCAACTCCGGCAACACCGAGCGCGGCATCTGCACGCTGCCTTACGTGCGCCAGTCGGACGGCGAGACGGTGTATTTCCCGACCAACCTGATCGACAACCTCTTCCTCAGTAACGGCATGAGCGCCGGCAACACGCTGGTCGAGGCGCAGGTGCAGTGCCTGTCGGAAATCTTCGAGCGGGCGGTCAAACGCGAAATCCTCGAAGGCGAAATCGCGCTGCCCGACGTGCCGGCCGAGGTGCTCGACAAATATCCGGGCATCGTCGCCGGCATTACCGAACTGGAAAATCAGGGCTTCCCGGTGCTGGTCAAGGATGCCTCGCTCGGCGGCCAGTTCCCGGTGATGTGCGTGACCCTGATGAACCCGCGCACCGGCGGCGTCTTCGCTTCCTTCGGTGCCCATCCGAGCCTGGAAGTGGCGCTCGAACGCAGCCTCACCGAACTGCTGCAGGGGCGCAGCTTCGAAGGCCTCAACGACCTGCCGCGGCCGACCTTCGAGAGCAACGCCGTTACCGAGCCGAACAACTTCGTCGAGCACTTCATCGACTCCAGCGGCGTTGTGTCGTGGCGCTTTTTCAGCGCCAAGGCCGATTACGACTTCGTCGAATGGGATTTCTCCGGCCAGGGCGAGAATTCCAACGCCGACGAAGCCGCCACGCTGTTCGGCATTCTCGAAGAAATGGGCAAGGAAGTTTACGTTGCGGTCTACGACCAGCTCGGCGCCCAGGCCTGCCGCATCCTGGTGCCCGGCTACTCGGAAATCTACCCGGTCGACGACCTGATCTGGGACAACACCAACAAGGCGCTAGCCTTCCGCGAGGACATCCTCAACCTGCACCGCCTCGACGACGCCCAACTGGAAGCCCTGCTGGAGCGCCTGAAAGAGAGCGAACTCGACGACTACACCGACATCATCACGCTGATCGGCGTCGAATTCGACGAGAACACCGACTGGGGCCAGCTGACCATCCTCGAACTCAAGCTGCTGATCAACCTCGCGCTGCAGGATTTCGAAGCGGCCAAGGAGCAGGTCGAAGCCTACCTGCAATACAACGAAAACACCGCCGAGCGCGGCCTGTTCTACCAGGCGGTCAACGTGGTGCTGGAGGTGCTGCTCGACGACGAACTGGAGCTGGAAGACTACGAGCCCAACTTCCGCCGCATGTTCGGCAAGGAGCGCATGGATGCGGTCATTGGCTCAGTGGACGGCAGCATCCGCTTCCACGGCCTGACGCCGACCAGCATGAAACTGGAAGGCCAGGACCGCCACCAGCGGCTGCTTGACAGCTACCGCAAGGCGCACGCGGCGCGGGCGAAGGCGGCTGGGGTGAGCTTGGGGGATTGAGGCTTGAGAATCTGCAAAAGACAGCTACCGACCCTAAACGGACCTGGGCGAACAGGGAAAGCGGACGCTCAGCGTTTGAATTCAATGGCCGCCAATTGAATTCCGTCGGAATAAACAGGGGCTTTCATGCGCGGCTCGGACTTGCAGTTCTTGAAAGATCAATACCGATGGATCTGATGCCCGGTGCGCGTCGTAGTGGATGAAGAACCTCAATCTCCAATTTGGAATATGAATTGCTGCCCGGACGGGGGTAGGTCGGTGACTTAAGCCAATAGACAAGATAGATCCCGTGTTGTGCCTTTAGTCGAGTCATGTAGGCAGGGAGTTGAACCGTGAGGCCGTGAGCTAGATTCGGGCTGTCAGCCTTCTTTGCTTCAATCGCAACCTTAGCCAGTCCTGCATTAGACACAGGTGCAACGACCCAGAAGTCTACGTTGCCACTACCGGAGACTGGCTCACAGCTCACATCGAAATTCCTAGCCGCTCCATATGAAGCCAAGAATGAAGCGACAAAGCGCGAGATTTCTGGCTCATCAAGCGGTCGATCATCGATGCCTTGTTTCCCCCATACAAAACGCTCTGCTCCAAATTTCCGTATGTCCTCCTCGCAAAGGTGAAGGCAGTCAAGGACAGTTGCGAAGACGTCATCTGCCGACTTGTACGTCGTGCCAACCAAAAGGTTGTGTGCTCTGAGTGAGCGATGAAGTTCCAAGGGGGGAACCGTGTACGGAGTGCGTACTGCTCGCATGTGCCTGTCCATCGCACTCCAATCACCGGTCCATGGGGCAATCCCGCAGCCGATGGATTCCACGTCCCATTGAATGGCAACGTGAAGACGATCACGCCCGCGAATCTGTTCGCTGTGCTGATATTGACCGTTTCGTCGGATAAAAACCATGCCTTCACGGCATCTGGCTTCTAACTCGAAGCCAGGAAAGGATAACTTAAAAAGAATCAGATTGTTCTCAAGCAAGCCTTCATTCGCTGCGAACTCGACCGTTGCTGCGGTCGCGCAGAAATCTGATATCGAAACATGGCTCTTCATCTGTTTAAACAGTTGGAGCGTAACAGGGCCTAGTGTGCGGGTGTCGTACATGAGGATTTAATAGACCGGCATGGGCCGTTCATGAATGCTGGCGCCCTGATTATGCTCATGCGATCCGCGGATGTGCAAAAAAATGGGACGTCGCCGCCATGGAGGTCCGCTATCGGAAGGAATACTCAATGGCCGCTTCTGGCCGAAGGCGGATGTTGTCCTCCGAGCAATTCAGAAATCCCGTTCGTCATCGCGGATTCCCTTCATCGCCGGGCGCGCCCGCTGCTTGCGTTTGTTCTCCAGCATGCCGATTTCCAGCGGAAACAGCCCGTCCAGTTCGGCCGTTTTGCCGGACAGCCATAGCGCATGGGCGAGCAGGCCGAGGCTGACGGTGGGTTTGCCGGCTTCGAGGGCGCGGTAGGTGGTCGGCGAGCAGAGCAGGCGTTCGGTCATCTGCTCGATGGTCAGGTTCTGCGCCAGCCGCCAGGCGCGCAGGCGCAAGCCGAGCTGGCCGAGGGCGTGCAGGGCTTCGTCCGGGAGCGTGATTAGGCTGTGACTGGCGCGAGGCATGATCAATAAAGTGTTTATTGATGAGGCTAATCATCAATATATTGTACGAACACGAGATACAGCAAGGCGTTGAAATTGCAGGCGCGTTTCGGTTTTGTTCGTGCTCGGGTCAGACGGAAAACGGAGCGAGACGTAAGGCTTCGGCTGGTGAGAGGATGCGTACCCCCTGCGCTGCGGCGCTGCCAGCCAGGACCAGCAAATCCTGATCGCCGGTGATCAGCCAGTTGGCGTCGGCCGCGAGCGCCAGATGGAGGAATTTGTCATCCGCCGGGTCGCGGCACAGTGGCTGGCCGGCAATCGTTGGCGGCACATCAACCCAGCAAGCAATGGATTCAAGATCGAGCAGGAAGCGCTTGCGCTGTTCGAGCGTGATGTAGCGGTCAAATTTTGGCCGCCATAAGCGCTCCCTGAGTTCGGTAAAGGTCTCGGCCGAAAACACCAGCCAGCCGTTTCGCACCGCCTGCCGCGTCAACTGCGCGGGCGCACCGCTGGCGGAGAGCAAACCGCTGATCCAGACATTGGTATCGATGACCACCGCGCAACCCGCAGAAGCCGGACGCATGCTCCGTTCAGCTCTCGTCGGCGAGCAGTTCGGCCAGCTTTTCCGGGGTCAACCCGGCACGCTCTGCGCCTGCGGCAGTTTCGTCCATGGTTTTCAGCAGACGATCCGCATAGAAGGCACGCATCGCCTCGTAATCCTCGGCGCTCACCATGACGCCCACCACCCGGTCATGGCGCATCACCCGCACCGGCTCGCGCTGCACACGGTCGAGAAACTCGCCAAAACGGGTCTTGGCTTCATTGGCGGTATAGGTTTGCATGCTCAGTCCTCACGGTGCTGCTATGACAGCCTTAATGTAGTCAAATCGTTCGATTCGGTCAAACCGACTGATTCAGGCGGCGTACTGTGTCAGCGCTTGGCAGGCCACCAGCCGATTGACAGGCGCCCCCGGCGCTGCCGATAATCCTGCCCCTCTGCAGGAGAGAGAGCGCTGGTTCGCCAGGCTCCGCCGAAGGCGCAAACTCCCATAATCGCTCAGGCATGCCGAACTGCAGACATGATTCGCCGGCTGGAGAGTAGTTGCGAGCGTCTCGGCGCTTGGCAATTCACCGAAGGGGCAGGCTCCGAGGAGCCGAAACTCTCAGGTAAAAGGACAGGGGGAGAGGCGTTGCGGAAACACCCGTTGGGGGTTTCCGCTTTTTTGACGAAAGCCTCCTGATGTTCGACAGTCTCGCCCTCGTTTTTCAACCGCTCGCCAGCAAGCAGTTCGACCTCTTGCTGGTCGTCTACCTGGTCGCCATCGCTGCCGAGGCGATGTCCGGCGCGCTCGCCGCCGGCCGCCGCGACATGGATTTCTTCGGCGTCGCCGTCATCGCCTTCGTCACCGCGCTCGGTGGCGGCACGATCCGCGATGTCGTGCTCGGCCATTACCCGATCGGCTGGACCCAGCATCCCGAATACGTCTACCTGGTCATCCTCTCTGGGCTGGCGACGACGCTGATCGCCCGCTTCATGCACCACATGAAGCGCCTCTTCCTGATGCTCGACGCGCTCGGCCTGGTCGCCTTCTCGCTGATCGGCTGCAACGTCGCGCTGCAACTCGATTACCCGGTGGTGGTCGTGATCATGGCCGGCATGCTCACCGGGATTTCCGGCGGCGTGCTGCGCGATGTGCTGTGCAACCAGGTGCCGGTGGTCTTCTGCCGCGAGCTTTACGCCAGCGTCTCGCTCTTCGTCTGCGTGCTCTTCCTGATCTTGCGCGGGCTCGGCTGGGACAGCGACCTGATCACGCTGGTCTGCTTCGGCGCCGGTTTCGCCTTCCGCATGCTGGCGCTGCGCTTCGCCTGGAAGCTGCCGACTTTTTCCTATCAGCAGCGCTGGGACTGAAACGCAGGCTGGGCTAAAATGACTGTATGGAAATACAGTTATTTGCCAAAGGCCCGCCTTGACCGTCCCGCCTGCGCTCCCCGAATACGCCGAGCTGCACTGCCTGTCCAACTTCAGCTTCCTGCGCGGGGCCTCGCATCCGGAGGAACTGGCGGCGCAGGCGGTGGCGCAGGGCTACGCGGCGCTGGCGCTGACCGACGAGTGCTCGCTGGCCGGCGTGGTGCGCGTGCATCAGGCGTTCCGGGCGCAGGGCGGGACGACGCGCCTCGTTATCGGCAGCGAGATGCGCACGGTCGACGGCCTGAAACTGGTTTTTCTGGCGCAGAACCGGGAGGGCTACGGCAACCTGTCGGCGCTGATCACGCTCGCTCGGCGGCGGGCGGAGAAGGGCGCCTACACGCTGCAGCGCCACGACCTGAACGCCATCTCGCCGAACGGCGCGCTGCCCGACTGCCTGGTGCTGTGGGTGCCCGAGGCGACGCCCTCGGTCGCCGACGGACGCTGGTTGGCCGAACGTTTTCCCGGCCGTTGCTGGATTGCCGTCGAACTGCACGCTGGGCCGGACGATGCGGCGAAACTCGCGGAACTGCAGGCGCTCGGCGCCGCCTGCGGTCTACCGCTGGTCGCGGCGGGCGACGTGCACATGCATGTGCGGGCGCGGCGGCCGGTGCAGGATGTGCTGACCGCGCTGCGCCTGAAAACCTCGGTGTTCGATGCCGGCCACGCGCTGTTCCCGAACGGTGAGCGCCACCTGCGTTCGCGCCTGCGCCTGGCGCGGCTCTATCCGCCCGAACTGCTGGCCGAAACGCTGCGCATCGCGGAAAAATGCACGTTCTCGCTCGACGAGTTGCGCTACGAATACCCGGAGGAAATCGTCCCCGCCGGCCACACGCCGACCTCCTGGCTGCGCCACGAAACCGAGGCCGGGCTGCGCCGGCGCTATCCGGCGGGCGTGCCGGCCGCGGTGCGCGAGCGCATCGAGCACGAATTGCGGCTGATCGCCGAGCTTAACTACGAAGCCTATTTCCTGACCGTCTACGACATCGTCTGCTTCGCCCGCAGCGCCGGCATCCTCTGCCAGGGGCGCGGTTCGGCGGCGAATTCGACGGTCTGTTTCGCGCTCGGCGTTACCGAAGTCGATCCGGCGCGCTCGGCGATGCTGTTCGAGCGCTTCGTTTCGAAAGAGCGCGGCGAACCGCCCGACATCGACGTCGATTTCGAGCACGAGCGGCGTGACGAGGTCATCGCCTACATCTACGGAAAATACGGCCGCGAGCGCACGGCGCTGGCCGCCGCCGTCATCACTTACCGGACCAAGGGCGCGCTGCGCGACGCCGGCCGCGCGCTCGGTTTCGACATCGCCCGCATCGATGCGCTGACTGCCTCGCTCGCCTGGTGGGACAAGCGCGAGCAGATGCCGGAACGCTTTGCCGAGCAGGGGCTGGACCCGGCGTCGCCGCGTGTCGCCAAGTGGCTGTGGCTGGCCGAGCAGCTACGCGGCTTTCCCCGCCACCTGACCCAGCACGTCGGCGGCTTCGTCATGTCGCGCGGGCCGCTGGCCCGGCTGGTGCCGGTCGAGAACACGGCGATGGCCGAGCGCACAGTGATCCAGTGGGATAAGGACGACCTCGACGCGGTCGGCCTGATGAAGGCCGACGTGCTGGCGCTCGGCATGCTGTCGGCGCTGCGCCGGATGCTGGCGATGATCGGGCCGCTGGCATTGAACGAAATCCCCGAAGGCGACAAGGCGACCTACGACATGCTGTGCCGCGCCGACAGCATGGGCGTCTTCCAGGTCGAATCGCGGGCGCAGATGAGCATGTTGCCGCGCCTGAAACCGCGCAATTACTACGATCTGGTGATCGAGGTGTCGCTGGTGCGCCCCGGCCCGATCCAGGGCGACATGGTGCATCCCTACCTGAAGCGGCGCCAGGGCAAGGAGGATATCGAGCGCATCACACCGGCCATCGACGCGGTGCTGGCGCGCACCTGCGGCGTGCCGATCTTCCAGGAACAGGTGATGCAACTGGCCATCGTCGCCGCCGGCTTCACGCCCGGCGAGGCCGACGAGCTGCGGCGGGCGATGGCGGCCTGGCGCCGTAAAGGCAATCTCGCCCGTTACCAGGACAAGCTGCGCGCCGGCATGGCGCGCAACGGCGTGCCGGCCGCCTTCATCGAGCGCATCGTCGCCCAGATCCAGGGCTTCGGCGAATACGGCTTCCCCGAATCGCACGCCGCCAGCTTCGCGCTGCTGGTCTATGCCTCGGCCTGGGTCAAGCGCCACCACCCGGCGGCCTTCCTCTGCGGGCTGTTGAACAGCCAGCCGATGGGCTTCTATTCGCCGGCTATGCTGATCCAGGATGCGCGCCGCCACGGGGTCAGCGTGCTGCCCGCCGATGTCACGGCCAGCGATTGGGATAGCCGCATCGACGAGGGCGGCGCGGTGCGCCTCGGCCTGCGCGAGATCAAGGGGCTGGGCAGGGAAGCGGGCGATCGGATTGCCGATGCGCGGCGACGGGTGTCATTTGCCGACGTCGCCGACCTTGCCGCGCGCTGCGCCCTGGGCAAGCGCGATCTGGATCAGCTCGCTGCCGCCGATGCCTTGCGTAGCTTGGCCGGGCATCGCCGCCAGGCCGCCTGGGCGGTCGCCGACAGCGGCCGGCGGGCGATCCAGGGCGATCTCTTCGCCGGCCTGCCGGCGCCGGAAGCAGCGGTTGAGCTGGCGGCGCCGACGCTGGCCGACAACCTGGTCGCCGATTACCAGCAGCTCGGCCACAGCCTGCGCCCGCATCCGCTGACCCTGCTGCGCGAACATCTCGCGGCGCGCCGTTTCCTCACTGCCGGCGAACTGGCGCAACGCGGCGACCGCGCGCTGGTCCGTGTCGCCGGCATCGTCACCGGCCGCCAGCGACCGGGCACGGCGACCGGCATCGTCTTCGTCACGCTGGAGGACGAGACCGGCTGGACCAACGTCGTCGTCAAGCCGGCGCTGGTCGAGAAACAGCGGCGCGAACTGCTCGCCGCGCCGTTGCTCGGCGTCTATGGACAGTTGCAATGCGCCGACGGCGTCGTGCATCTGGTTGCCCAGCGCCTGGTCGACCTGTCGGCCTGGCTGGGGCGGCTGGAAACCCGCAGCCGGGATTTCCACTGAGCCGGCGCCGGCGCTTTCCCGGTTATGATGCCGGCCACAGGGGAGGGAAACGCGATGCGTCTTGAGCTTTGTCTGCTGGCTGCGCTGCTCGGGGCGCCGGCTCTATCCGTCGCCGCCGATGGGCCGTGGCTGCGCTGCCGGCTGGAGCAGTCGAATACCGTCCAGGTTCTCGACTACGGACCGGCCGCCGACATCTACCGGGTGCCGGCGACCAACATCAACGACAACTTCCACTTCAAGGCCGTCGTCGTCGCAGCCGACGGCATCGCCGAGTACGTCAAGATCTACGCCTATTACCAGCGTCGCGGCCAGCCCATCCTGTTGCAGCAGGCGACCTACCGCGCGCCGATCGCCGACGGCCGTTCGCTGACCGGCGAACAGCGCCTCTATTCGCCCATCCTCGGGCGCGAACTGCAGTACGACTGCGCCCTGACGAGTGTCCGCCCATGAGATCGCTGCTCCTGCTCGCCGCCTGCCTGCTGCCGGTTCCGGTGTGGGCCGATGCCAGCACCGTTTCGGTCGCCTTCGTCGGCGACGTGATGCTCGACGACACGCCGGGCAAGGTGATCCGCCAGGGTCGCGACCCGTTGGCGCCGTTCGCCGCCATTCTCGACAGCGCCGACCTGCGCATCGCCAACCTCGAATGCGTCGTCGCCCACGGCGGCAAGGCGGAAGCCGACAAGCCCTACACCTTCCGCGCACCGCCGCGCGTGCTGAAGCTGGTGAAACGCCATTTCGACGCCGTCGGCCTGGCCAACAACCATTCCGGCGATTTCGGCCCGGCGGCCTTTGGCGAAATGCTCGGCCACCTCGATAAAGCCGGTCTTGGCTACTTCGGCGGCGGGCGCACGCTGGCCGACGCCCATCGGCCGCTGATCGTCGAGCGCAAGGGGCTGCGCATTGCGCTCCTCGGCTACAACGAATTCTTCCCGCGCAGCTTCGAAGCCGGCCACAACCAGCCGGGCATTGCCTGGAGCGAGGACGAGCAGGTGCTGCTCGACATCCGCCAGGCGCGCCAGCGCGACCGCGCTGATCTGGTGATTCCGGTGATGCACTGGGGCTGGGAGCACGAAACCCGGGCCAGCGAGCGGCAGAAAGCGTTGGCACGGCGGATGATCGACGCCGGCGCCGACGCCGTCGTCGGCGGCCATCCGCACGTCACCCAGGAAATCGAGATCTACCGCGGCAAGCCGGTGATCTACAGCCTCGGCAACTTCGTCTTCGACGGCTTCGACGACCCACTCAACAACACCGGCTGGCTGCTGCGCCTGGAACTCGACAAGACCGGCGTCGTCAGTTCGCGCATCGTCGTCGCCAGGATCGACCGCGAAGGCACGCCACACCCGGCGCCGCAGGCGGTCAGCGCCTGCTGGCAACGCGGCGAAACGGCGCCGGCGGATTGCCGGGAGCACTGAGTCCGCCACTCTGGTGCTGGCTGTTGCGGCCTTGGTGCGAGCGCTCAAAACGCCCGATTTGCCTCGATGCCGATTGAATGCGCCGGATTTTGTTCTTGTTCGACTCTTCCGGTCCATGCAAAATCCAGCTCTTCATTAGCTGTTGGCAATATAGGGGAGGCAAAAGCATGGCCAGTTTGCGAAGCATCATCGGCATTTCCATGGTGGCGATTTCCGTAGCGGCAATAGGCAGCGGGGCGGTTGCCTACATGGCAGTCAGTCAGCTGGATCAGCAGATGGTACGCACCCAGGAGGTGATCATTCCGAACGCGACCGCATTGCGCGAGGCCAATCGTGCCGGTATCCAGGTCCAGGCGGCAGTGCGGGCGGCGGTGCTGATTCCGGATGACGTCCAGTCGCGCCAGAACCTCACGACCAGCCTGGAAGAGTTTCCCGCCCTGATGGCAGACCTCGAACAGAAGGCGCGTCGTGACTCGGTCAAGGAATTCGCCCGCTCGGCGGCCCAGGAATGGCGGGAACAGGTTGCGCCCAAGGTGATCGCCGTGCAGGAGGCGCTGGCGCAGAACAACGTCGAGGAAGCCAAGCGTCTGATTGCCAAGGAACTTAATCCAAACTGGCGCAAACTCAAGAGCCGCCTCGAAGAAGCCGGGCAGGCCCGGGAGCAGGCGAATCAGGAGGAATTCAAGGCGCAGCGCGAAGCGGCCAGCCAGTCGCTGCTGATCGTCGAACTGGCCATTGGCCTGGTGGTGGCGATGGCGATTGGTATCGCCCTGTGGACCGACCGGCGCCTGCGCCATCGTCTCGACGCCGGCCGGACGATCGTCCGCCAGGTGGCGGAGGAGCGTGTGCTCGGTGGTGTCGCTGTCGGCGCTGTCAATGACGAACTGGGCGAGATGATTTCCGGGGTCGATCGCCTGCGGGCTGCGATTCGCGAGGTTATCCAGCGTCAGCAACAGGCGCTGGCGACGGTGCGTTCGGCGGCCGACGAACAATTGCAGGATGCCGCCGCCACCGGCGACAGCGTTCGTCAGGCAGCGTCCAGCGCCGAACGGATGGCGGCTTCGATCGAGGAGCTTTCGGCCAGCATCGAGCAACTCAGCGAATCGGCGCGTTTGGCCGATCAGCGTGCCGACGGTGCGCATCAACGGGCGACCGAGGGCAGCCAGACGATACAGCGGACCGCCGAGGAAATCCGGACGATCGCCAGCATTTCCAGTGAGGCCAGTAGCTCGGTGCTCGACCTGATCGAGAACACGCGTCAGATTTCGGCGATTGCCCAGGCGATCCAGGACATTGCGGAACAGACCAACCTGCTCGCCCTCAATGCGGCCATCGAGGCTGCCCGGGCGGGCGAGCAGGGGCGGGGTTTTGCTGTCGTTGCCGACGAAGTGCGCAAGCTCGCCGAGCGGACCTCGTCGTCAACCGGCGAAATCCGCAGGATCATCGATCAGGTGCAGAACAAGTCGGCGCGTACCACCGAGCAAATGCAGGCGGTGCAGTCCAGTATCGATCAGGGCCTGCAACTGGCGGAAGAGGTCAGCAGCGAAATTGCCCATGTCCTGGAGGCGATCGATACCGCGCGCGGCGATGTGCGTGCGATAGCGGACGCCACGAAGGAGCAGGCGCAGGCGGCAAACAGCCTGTCGGTCGATGTCGAGGCGGTGGCCCGTGCCGCCGAGGAAGCGGCACGGCGCTCGCAGGGCAGCGAGTCGCAGGCCCAGGTGCTGCAGCGTACGGTGTTGCAGGCAGAGGAATCGCTGCAGGCATCATTCCGCCTCTGAATCCCTGCGTCTTGCACGGAGCAAGGGCGCCAACAGGCGCCTTTGTTTTATCTGTTGTGTCACAAATGGCGTGCATGGCAAAAGAGTCGTGCCAATAATGGCAATTTTGTTCCGCGCCGACCTTTGCTTCATCTTCTGTTGCTCTGCCGAAACCCGCATGGCATGGACGTTTTCCTTGTTTTCCCGGGCTCCTGGTCGGGCTGCGACCAAAGGTCGCAGCTGGGCATGTTAATTGCAAGCAGTTACACGCTTCAACGGCACTTTTCATCCAACAATGCAAACGGAGAATGGTCATGGCGTGGAATCTTCTTTTCACTTCCGACATTGGTCTGCTCAGCCTGTTCACAATTCTGTTCATCATCGTGATGGCAATCTACATCGGCATTTATGCCGCCAAGCAAGCCAATAAGGAAGGGAGTGGCACGTCGGCGAAGCCGCATCAAGGGGCGCACTGACAACAGCAGCAAAATCAGGGGGGATTCGCCGGCATTGGCCGGCGAATTTCATCAAGCCCGCAAAACAACAAGATCGGGCAGCGCCGGTTCCGTAAAGGCGGCGCAATCTTCATCCGGCAGCAAGGCGCCGGCAGCGGTGTGTAGTGGTACGACACCCGCCCATACAGCGATGCCAAGATCCCCGGCATCGTCTTCGACACCCCAGTGACGGATTTTTGCCGCGGCTTCGTCCAGCGGCAGGCGCAGGACGCAGGTGCCGGCGAGTTCGGCCGGTGTCGGCGCGCGCACCAGTGCCGAACGCCCGGGGCTGACGTGCTCGACAAAGGCGGCGAGCGCCTTTTTCTTCTCTTCCGGGTCGTCGACCGCGACAAAACGGCCGTAGATGACCACCGAGCGAAAATTCATCGAATGGTGAAAGGCCGAGCGGGCCAGCACCAGGCCGTCGAGATGGGCGATGCAGACCGAGCAGTCGCTGCCGGTCAGGGTCCGGGTCAGCCGCGAGTTGCTGGCGCCGTGGATGTACAGGTGATCGCCGACGCGCCAGCTGGCGGTCGGCAGGCAATGCACGCTGCCCCCTTCATTGAAGGCAATCTGGCAGATCTGCGCGGCGTCGACGATGGCGGCGACGGTGGCGAAATCGTAATGGCCGCGTTGCGGCTTGCGGCGAATCTGCGTTCGCGGGCTGGGGGCGTCGGGTTTCATTGCGTTCTCCTGAAAAAGTCCGGCCAGCATAGCCCGGCTGTGGCACCATCGACGGAGCCACGAAACCCCTTGCTGATGGAGCCAGATGGCGCTCGATCTCTTTCTCGACGAACTGCGCCAACCGGCCACCGGCGAAGCGCGCCAGCAACGCCTGTACCGCCTGCTCAAGCAGGCCATTGTCGACGGTCGCCTCGGCGCCGGCCTGCGCCTGCCGGCCAGCCGGCGGCTGGCGGTCGACGCCGGCATGGCGCGTAACGGCGTCTTGTACGCCTACCAGCAACTACTCGCCGAAGGTTTTCTCGTTGCTGACCGTGGCGGTACCCGGGTGGCAAATTTGCCGGCGCCAGCGACGCTGGCGCCAGTTGTGCCAGCGGCCGGCATCCTGTCGCGGCGGGCGGCGGCGCTCTCGGCCAGTGCCCATGGTGAGCCGACCCTGCCGTTCGCGCCCGGCGTTCCCGACCTCAATGCCTTTCCCTGGCCGCTCTGGGCGCGCCTGCTGCAAGACGCCTGGCGCGCGGTCGGCGCCCGTCACCTGGCCTATGCCGAAGTCGGCGGCGAGCCGGTGCTGCGCCAGGCCGTCGCCAGCTTCCTCGCCGCCCGCCGCGGCGTTGCCTGCACGGCGGCGCAGGTCTTCATCTTGCCCGGCGCCCAGGCGGCGCTAGACGCCTGCGCCCGCCTGCTGGCCGATCCCGGCGACATTGCCTGGGTCGAGACGCCGGGTTATCCGGTCGCCCGCAACACGCTGCTCGCCGCCGGGCTGACGGTGCAGCCGGTGCCGGTGGACGGGCAGGGCATGGCGGCGCCGGATACGCTGTGGCGGGAGCGGCCACCGCGCCTGCTGCACCTGACGCCGTCGCACCAGTACCCGGGCGGCAGCGTGCTGGCGCTGGAGCGGCGGCTGGCTTTCCTGGCCCGCCTGGTGCCCGGAGAAAACTGGCTGATCGAGGACGACTACGACAGCGAGTTCAACCACACCCGGCCGCTGCCGGCGATCCAGGGGCTGCGCCCGGAAGCGCCGGTGGTCTATCTCGGCACCTTCAGCAAGTTGCTTTATCCTGGCTTGCGCATCGCCTACCTGGTATTGCCGCGCTGGGCCGTCGACAGTTTCGGGCAGGCGCTCGGCGAACTGCATCGCGGCGGTCAGGCGGTCGAGCAGCGGGCGCTCGCGCGCTTTCTCGACAGCGGCCGGCTGACCCGCCACCTGCGGGCGATGGCGCCGATCTATCGGGAGCGTCAGCAGGTCTTGCGGGCGGCGCTGGCACAGCATTTTCCCGGCGCCCGCATCGCCGGCGGCGACGCCGGCCTGCATCTGGTGCTGCATCTGCCGGGACGGGTGCCGGATGCGGCGATCGTCGCCGCAGCAGCCGGGCAGGGCGTCGCCGCGCGAGCACTCAGTCGCTACAGCGCCGAGGGTCAGGGTGAGAACGGACTGGTCCTCGGCTACGGCATGGCGCAAGCCGCGATCATTCCCGAACTGGTGCGCCGGCTTGCCGTCGCCGCCGCGCAGGCGGAAATGGCATGAGGCTTGCAGAGCAAGCTGCAACTTCATTGCCCGAGAGTTTTGCGCCATGCTCGTACAAGCCGCCAATCCCTGGTCTGCCGCCATTTCCCCTGTTTCTTCAGCAACCCGCAGTCAGTCGCTGACGGCAACTGCCGCCACGACAACGGCAAATGCTGCCGGCACGGTCAGCATCTCGCAGGCAGCCCGCGATCGTCTGGCTGCCGAGAGCAATGCTTCCACTTCGGCGCGTACGGCGACCTTCGATACCAACCAGGGATCGGTCGACATCGACATCGAAGCCTATTTCCAGCCGCCGCCCGGCGGCTTCACCGAGTTGCCGCCGCTGCTGCTGCCGTCGCCGGCCAACATCCAGGCGTTGGGTGATTACGTATCGCAGGAAATGCCGGGCTTCCTGGCTGCCAACGGCATTCCCGAGGCGCCGGCCAGCGTCAGCTATGACCGCCATGGGCTGCTCCAGTTGCCGGCCGATTATCCCTACGTCGAGCAGTTCAAAGCGGCGCTGGCCGAAGAACCGGCGCTGGCGCGCAGCATGCAGACGGCGGCTGCGCTGACCTCGCATCAGGTCGAAATGCAGAAGAGTTTGCCTTTCCACGAGGAATACACCGCCGCCGCATCGTCAGCCGAAGCCGCTGCCGTGGTCGCCAAATACGCCTGGTTGTTCGCCGACAACCGGCCGGCCGCGCAGATTGCGCTGCAGTTTTCCGCCGATGGCCGGATGAGCCTGAGCGCGGACGGCAAGCCGGTCATCTGGCCGAGCGCCTGAGCGGCTGGCACAATGCGCGCATGTCGCGCCGCCGTTTTCTCCGCACCCTTTCCGCCATCGGCCTGATCGCTGCCGCCCCGCGCGCGGCGCTGGCCAACGGCTCCGTCACCGATCGCCTGCGCGCGCTGGAAGCGGCGGTCGGCGGTCGCCTCGGCGTGCATATCATCGATACCGCGACTGGTGACAGCGTCGGTTACCGTGCCGACGAGCGCTTCATGCTGCTCAGTTCGTTCAAGGTGCTCGCTGGCGCCTACGTGCTGCAGCGCGTCGATGCCGGGCTGGATCGTCTCGACCGGCGCATCGTCTTCGACCGCTCGGCCTTGCTGCCCTGGTCGCCGGTGACCGAAAAATTCGCCGACGGGCAGGGCATGACGCTCGGCGAGCTTTGCGCGGCGACCATCGCCACCAGCGACAACGCCGCCGCCAACCTGATCCTCGACAGCTTCGCTGGGCCGCCAGCGCTGACCGCCTTCCTGCGTGGCAGCGGCGACGACGTCACCAGGCTCGACCGGCGCGAACCCGAACTGAACCAGCCCGGTGCCGATCCGGATTTCGACACGACGACGCCCCGGTCGATGGCGACGACGCTGCAGCGGCTGCTGCTCGGCGACCTCCTGTCGCCGGCCTCACGCCGGCAATTGCAGGACTGGCTGCTTGCCTGCGTCACCGGCGAACGCCGGCTCAAGGCGGGGCTGCCGGCGGACTGGCGGATCGGCGACAAGACCGGCAGCAATCGCAGCGACGCCAGCGATGTCGGCATCGTCTGGCCGCCCGGTCGGCCGCCGCTGCTGGTGGCCGCCTACCTGAGCGACAGCCCGGCCGAGCCGGCGGCGTGCGAGGCCTGTCTGGCCGGGGTTGGAAAAATTCTGGCCGATTTCGTCACGGGCAGTTGATGAATTGAGATTTGAAGTCTGGCCGGATCAATCCAGCGGCCAGAACCAGATTTCCTTTGACGAGAAATAGCATGCCGAATTACATACCTGCGTGCCGTTTGTCGTTTCGATGACGTCGATATGGCCACCACCGTAACCATCGATCTTCCAGAAAAATACGATGCCTTTCTTGCCGGCCAATTTGGCAGGCGCATCGGCGGCTTTGAATACTTGTGGCTTACCCAGGACTTGCGGCCTGGCAAGTTGATCGGCAAGTAGTTTTGCGCCGGGCTCGAACAACTGTCCCTTGTGCGTGCCGCCTTTGATCTTCAGGCGCCCGTGAATCGTGACGCCGGATTTGATCAAGGCCAGGCTCATCCGTGTGGCGCAGGTGTTTTGGTATCCGCTGTTTTGTTTGATCAGGGCTTTTTGATCGTAACCAAGTTCGCTGTAAAGCGTATCGCCAGAAACGTAGTCAGACCGGTAAATGTCCGACGTGTAGTGGTTGCTTTTCAGGCTTGCGAAGGAAAGGTTCATTTGTGCTTCTCCTTGCAGGAAAAATCCTTCTTCAGAATGTCAGTAATGACTAGCGCGGCCCGCTTCCGAAGCTGGCTTGCTTCTGCATTTTTCAGACCCTCGTAGACGGCCTCGTTCAGCGAGATCGTCTTGATCCGGTGATAGTCACACCATGCGTTTCCCTCGGTAGCATCCAGGACACCGACCAGATACATCTGCGCGTATCGCCTTTCCATCATGTTCTTGCTCATGAAGGCGGCGAAGAAATCGCTGGCGCTCAGATTGTTGTTTTCGATGACCAGCGATTGGGAATCGGGCAGTGGCTGGGCCAGTCTGGTTTCGGCAAGAGGGTGAAGGGGAACGCCAAGGCACAGCGCAAAAAGTAATGGGCGGGCTGACTTGAACATGGGGTCATGTCCTTTCGTGTCGGTTTATGCAAACGGACTAATTTTAACCGTTGCCGAAAGCAATGCGCTTCGATATTTCGAGGCAAGGCTGGCACGGTGGGTATCTGGCGGCAAGGTCGCGCTTACGTATGTCAATCCCAAGCAGAAATGTCCGGTCTCCTGCTAAGCAGAGATGTCCGGTAGTGGGAGTCATGGCCGAGCGGAATTCCGCTCGGCCATGACGCGCGCGGCGGCTGCAGGGGGAACCGGCTGGCGCCAGGGATGGTTGGGCGCAGGCTTGGCCGGTGCCGGGCGAGCCTGGACCACCTTGGCATCAGCCACCGGAGCCTGGGGCCGTGCCGCCAGTAACTCGTAGGCAAGTACCCGATCCCCCTGGCGGACCTCCAACTTCCCGTCGAGGTGGGCTCGGATCTCCACCTGGGCGCCGACCAGGCGGCGCTCCCAACCTTTGGGCGCAAGGATGCGCAGCCATTGCTGGTGGTATTGGCAGGTGAGTTGCCGGGATAGCTTGCGGCGCTCCTTCTGGCACAGAATGCCGCGCAACTGTTCCGCCGGACAGGCCGGGGCATGGGCGTCTTCCGGTTCCTCGGGGGGCCGTCCAAAGCGGCTGTTGTAATCAGCCAGGAATGCGGGCAGGAAGGCATTTCCCGCCTCCCAACTGGCGATGCCGGCCAGGCGCATGAGTTTGACCAGACGATCCTGCAAGATCCCATTGGCCCTTTCCACCCGCCCCTTGGCCTGTGGCGAGTTGGCACAGATGCCTTCGATCCCCAACTCGCCCAGCGCCCGCCCGAACTGGGTCAGCGACGACTTCGCCGACTCGGCGGCATTGACCCGGAATATGCTGTGCCGGTCGCTGTAGAACGCCTGCGGCAAGCCGTGCCGGCCGATGTACTCCTCTACCAGCGCCATGTAGTCAGCCGTCGTTTCCGCCGCCACGAAGCGGGCCGCCTGAATGCGGCTGGTGGCGTCATCCACAAAAACCAGCAGCGTGCAGCGCGGCGCCCGGCCTTCGAACCAGTCGTGGGGCGAGCCGTCGATCTGTACCAGCTCCCCCAAACGGGGCCGTCGTGCTCGCGGCGGATGGAAGCGGACCGACCGGCGCTTGGCCCGCCACAGCCCGGCCTCGCGCATCAGCGTGCGGGTCGTCTCCACCGAGAAAACCAGACCGTGGCGCTCAAGCAACATCTCTCGGGCAAGGGTCGGTCCGAAATCACCGTACTGCTCCCGGATCACCGCCACCGCCGCTTTCCGACGTTCCTCGTCGATCCAGTTATTGGGCTTCTTGCCTCGCCGGACCGAGCGCAACCCGGCCGGCCCAGCCGCTTCCAGACGACGTTGCAAGCGTCTGACCTGCCGGACCGACAATCCCAGTTCCCGAGCCGCCTCAAGCTGGCTCAGCGCACCAGCCTTCACCCGCTCCAGCACACCGTGCCGTTTCAATTCCCGCTCGTTCAAGCCTATCTCCTGTGACCCCGTGTCCGATTCCTCCTAAACCGGAGATTACTGCTTTGCACGGAGCGGACATTACCGCTTGGGTCTAACAGGTCGCGCTTACGTATTGGCATCCTTGCCGGTTTGCGCTAAATAGCTGACAAATTCAGTCGAGTATTCTAGAATTCACCCCCTTTCGATAGGGAGATAGCACCCCATGTTCCGGCACTTGCGTGAGGATATCCGCGCGGTCTTCGACCGCGATCCGGCGGCCCGCTCGTTCTGGGAAGTGCTCACCTGTTACCCCGGCATCCACGCGCTGATCCTGCATCGCGTCGCGCACTGGCTGTGGGGCCACCGGCTACGCTGGCTGGCGCGCTTCACCGCGCACCTGGCGCGTTTCCTGACCGGCATCGAGATTCACCCGGGCGCCACCATCGGCCGCCGCTTCTTCATCGACCACGGCATGGGCGTCGTCATCGGCGAGACCGCCGAGATCGGCGACGACGTCACGCTCTACCATGGAGTCACCCTGGGTGGTACTTCTTGGGCCAAGGGCAAGCGTCATCCGACGCTGGAGAACGGCGTCGTCGTCGGCGCCGGCGCCAAGGTGCTAGGTCCCATCGTTATCGCGGCCGGCGCCAAGGTTGGCTCCAATGCCGTGGTCACCAAGACGGTGCCGGCCGGCGCCACTGCGGTCGGCAACCCGGCGCGCATCATCGACGCGCAGAGCAAGGAGCGCGAAGCGCAGGCGGAAAAGCTCGGCTTCTCGGCCTACGCCGTCGCCCGCGACCAGGACGATCCGCTGGCCAAGGCGATCCACGGCCTGCTCGACCACGCCGCCGAAACCGATCGGCGCCTGGCTTCCTTGCTCAAGGAGCTCGACGCGCAAGGCGTCAAGTGCGACCAGGAAGTGCAGCAGAGCGACGATTTCGACGCGAAATACCTGAGCAAAATAGTTGACTGATTTTGTCTGGTTTGGCTATAGTTGACCGCAATACTTGGTTATTAGTCGGGAGACCGCAATGCGTTTGACCACCAAAGGGCGTTTTGCCGTGACAGCGATGATGGATCTTGCCCTGCGCGGCGGCGAAGGGCCGGTTGCCCTGGCCGGCGTCGCCGAGCGGCAGAGCATCTCGCTTTCCTACCTTGAGCAGTTGTTCGGCAAGCTGCGTCGCTACAAGCTCGTCGATTCCGTGCGCGGCCCCGGCGGCGGCTACTGCATCGCCCAGCCGTTGGCCCGGGTTACGGTCGCCGACATCATCCGTGCCGTCGATGAGAACCTCGATGCGACGCAGTGTGGCGGCAATGAAAATTGTCAGGACGATCACCGCTGCATGACCCACGACCTGTGGACGACGCTCAACGCCAAGATGTTCGAATACCTGGCCTCGGTGACCCTGGCCGACCTCGTCGAGCGGGAAAAAGCCAAGGCCGCCGCTCGCGGCGAATCGGTGATCGCCGACCAGCGCCCGCTCGGCCCGCATCCGCGCCGGACGATCCGCGACAAGACGGCAGTCGCCGCCTGATTCCCGATGTTCGCGCCCGTCTACCTCGACCACAACGCGACCACACCGCTCGATCCGGCGGTGCGGGCGGCGCTGTTGCCGTGGCTCGACGGGCTGTGCGGCAACGCGTCTAGCCGCCACGAATACGGTCGGCGCGCCCGCCAGGCGATCGACGAGGCGCGTCAGCGTGTCGCCGCGGCGCTCGGCGCGCATCCGACTGAAGTCATCTTTGTCAGCGGTGGCAGCGAGGCCAACAACCTCTTCATCAAGGGCGCCGCCGCCAGTTTGCGCCCCGGCGTCGTCGCGGTCAGCGCCGTCGAGCATCCCTGCGTGCTCAAGCCGGCGGCGCAACTTGTCCGCCAGGGCTGGACGCTGCGCGAGATCGCCGTCGATGGAGCAGGGCGGATCGACGACGCGGACTTCGCCGCCGTGCTGCAACTGAAGCCGAAGCTGGTCTCGGTGATGCTCGCCAACAACGAGACCGGCGTCGTCCAGGATGTCGCGACCCTGGCCGCCGCGGCGCGCGCCGCCGGCGCCTGGACGCACAGCGATGCGGTGCAGGCTTTCGGCAAGCTGCCCATCGATTTCCGGACGCTCAACGCGGCCGGCCTGCACGCGCTAACCGTTTCGGCGCACAAGATCAACGGCCCCAAGGGGGCGGCGGCGCTGCTCGTCGACAAGCGCATCGAACTGCAGCCGCAGATCGCCGGTGGCGGTCACGAGCGCGGTCTGCGCTCGGGGACCGAGAACGTGCCGGCGATCGTTGGTTTCGGTGTCGCCGCGGAACTTGCGGCGCAGCGCGTTGCCCAAGCGGCAGCGCGTCTGGCCGCCCTGAAGGATAGTCTCGAGCGCGGGCTGATCGCACTCGGGGCGAGCATTTTCGCGGTCGACGCGCGACGCCTGCCGAACACCAGTTATTTCGCGATTGCTGGTATCGACGGCGAAACCCTGGTCGGCAAGCTCGACCGGGAAGGCTTTGCCGTCGCCAGCGGTGCCGCCTGCTCCAGCGCCAACCCGGAACCGTCGCACGTGCTGCGGGCGATGGGCGTGGCGCCGGAAATCGCCCGCGGTGCGGTGCGCGTCAGCCTCGGTGCCGGCAACAGCGATGCCGATGTCGAACAATTCATCAACGCCTTGCGGGTCACGGTCGGACGCCTGCAGGGATTGAAGGCGGTTACCGCCTGAACCGACCCAGCGAGAAAGACGATGAAACTGCCTATCTACCTCGATTACTCGGCCACCACCCCGGTCGATCCGCGTGTTGCCGAAAAGATGATCCCCTACCTGTGCGAGCATTTCGGCAATCCCGCATCGCGTTCGCACAGCTTCGGCTGGGTGGCCGAAGCCGCCGTCGAGGAGGCGCGCGAGCAGGTCGCTGCGCTGGTCGGCGCCGACCCCAAGGAAATCGTCTGGACTTCCGGCGCCACCGAATCGAACAACCTGGCCATCAAGGGTGCCGCCAACTTCTACGCCGCCAGCAAGGGCAAGCACATCATCACCGTCAAGACCGAACACAAGGCGGTTCTCGACACCGTGCGCGAGATGGAGCGCCAGGGCTTCGAGGCGACCTACCTCGACGTGCAGGAAAACGGCCTGCTCGACCTCGAAGTGTTCAAGGCGGCGATCCGCCCGGACACCGTGCTCGCCTCGGTGATGTTCGTCAATAACGAAGTCGGTGTCGTCCAGCCGATCGCCGAACTCGGCGAAATTTGCCGCGAGAAGGGCGTCATCTTCCACGTCGATGCGGCGCAGGCGACCGGCAAGGTCGACATCGACCTGAGCCAGCTCAAGGTCGACCTGATGAGCTTCTCGGCGCACAAGACCTATGGCCCGAAGGGCATCGGCGCGCTCTACGTGCGGCGCAAGCCGCGTATCCGGCTGGAAGCGCAGATGCACGGCGGCGGTCACGAACGCGGTTTCCGCTCCGGCACGCTGGCCACGCACCAGATCGTCGGCATGGGCGAAGCCTTCCGCATTGCGCGCGAGGAAATGGTCGAAGAAAACAATCGAGTCAAAGCCTTACGCGACAAACTTCTGAAAGGACTTCAAGATATCGAAGCAACTTTCGTCAATGGCGATCTGGAACAGCGCGTCGCCCACAACCTCAATATCAGCTTCGCCTACGTCGAAGGCGAGTCGATGATCATGGCGATCAAGGACCTCGCGGTGTCGTCCGGTTCGGCCTGCACCTCGGCCAGCCTGGAGCCGTCCTACGTGCTGCGTGCGCTGGGGCGCGACGACGAACTGGCGCACAGTTCGATCCGCTTCTCCATCGGCCGCTTCACCACCGAGGAAGAAATCGACTTTGCCGTCAAGCTGTTGCACGAGAAAATTCAGAAACTGCGTGACCTTTCCCCGCTGTGGGACATGTACAAGGAAGGTATCGATCTGAGTACCGTCCAGTGGGCTGCCCACTAACGAATTAACGGAGAAACAACATGAGCTATAGCGTTAAAGTCATTGATCACTATGAGAATCCTCGCAATGTCGGCTCGCTCGACAAGGACGATTCCGACGTCGGTACCGGCATGGTCGGCGCGCCGGCCTGCGGCGACGTGATGAAGCTGCAGATCAAGGTCAACAAGTCGGGCGTCATCGAGGACGCCAAGTTCAAGACCTACGGCTGCGGCTCGGCGATCGCTTCGTCGTCGCTGGTCACGGAATGGGTCAAGGGCAAGACCGTCGATCAGGCGCTCGACATCAAAAATACCGACATCGCCGAGGAACTGGCGCTGCCGCCGGTTAAAATCCACTGCTCGATCCTGGCCGAGGACGCCATCAAGGCGGCCGTGGCCGATTACAAGAAAAAGCACGGAGAATAGGAAAATGGCAATCACCCTGAGCGACAAGGCAGCCAAGCACGTCGCCGGTTTCCTGCAGAAGCGCGGCAAGGGCATCGGTCTGCGCCTTGGCGTGCGGACCAGCGGCTGTTCCGGCATGG
Organism: Azonexus sp.; assembly: GCF_041909095.1. Taxonomy (GTDB): domain Bacteria; phylum Pseudomonadota; class Gammaproteobacteria; order Burkholderiales; family Rhodocyclaceae; genus Azonexus. Next base: position 85,053 of record NZ_JAYREB010000010.1, read on the forward strand.
CCTACAAGCTGGAGTTCGTCGACGAACTCAACGCCGACGATCAGGTCTTCGAAACCCACGGGGTCAAGGTCATCGTCGATGCGAAGAGCCTGCCCTATCTCGAGGGGATGGAACTGGACTACACCCGCGAAGGCCTGAACGAGGGGTTCAAGTTCAATAACCCCAACGTCAAGGATCAGTGTGGTTGTGGCGAGTCCTTCAACGTCTGATTTGTGTTGGGGGATGGCTCGGCGGGGCGGCGTTGAGCCCCGCTTGCCGTACTGACGTACTGTCTGTGCGGGGCTCGCCTTGCTCCGCCTTCGCTTTGCCGTTTGTCGCATCCTGATGCGCTGCCTTTCCGAGGTTTGTCTTTGGACCTGACCGCTGATTTCTTCTCCCTGTTCGACCTGCCGAAGGCGTTCCGGCTCAACCTGTCGGAACTCGATTCGCGCTACCGCGACGTGCAGGCGCAGGTGCATCCGGACCGTTTCGCCAGCGCCCCGGAGACCGAGCGGCGGCTGTCGATGCAATGGGCAACGCGCGCCAACGAGGCGTACATGACGCTGAAAAAGCCGCTGGAACGGGCGAAGTACCTGCTCGAACTGGCCGGCCACGACCTGCAGGCGGAAAGCAATACCGCGATGCCGGCCGATTTCCTGATCGAACAGATGGAATGGCGCGAGGCGGTGATGGAAGCGCGTGCCGGCGGCGATCACCACGAGCTGGAGCGGCTGTTCCAGCGCCTGACGGACGACATCGCCGGTCGCTACGAGGAAGTGGCGGGTCTGCTCGACGACGCGCAGGACTACGCCGCGGTGACCGACCGGGTGCGGCGCCTGATGTTCCTGGAAAAACTGCTGTTTGAAATCGACGACGCCCTGGCGTCGCTGGACGACTGAAAGAAAAAGACCAATGGCCCTGTTCCAGATCGCCGAGCCCGGCGAATCCGCCGCCCCGCACGAACACAAGCTCGCTGTCGGCATCGACCTCGGCACCACCAATTCGCTGGTTGCCACGGTGCGTTCCGGCATCGCCGTCTGCCTCAACGACGATCAGGGGCGGCCGCTGCTGCCGTCGGTCGTCCATTACCACGCCGACGGTTCGACCGAAGTCGGCCACGAGGCGCGGCGCAACCAGGCGCTCGACCCGAAGAACACCATCGTCTCGGTCAAGCGCTTCATGGGGCGCGGCCTCAAGGACATCGCCCACGTCGAGGCGATGCCCTACGATTTCGTCGATGGCCCCGGCATGGTCCGGGTTCGTACCCAGGCCGGCGTCAAGAGCCCGGTCGAAGTCTCGGCGGAGATCCTCAAGGTCCTGAAGGAGCGCGGCGAAACGGCGCTCGGCGGCGAACTGGTCGGCGCCGTGATCACCGTTCCCGCCTATTTCGACGACGCGCAGCGCCAGGCGACCAAGGACGCCGCACGCCTGGCCGGCCTCAATGTGCTGCGCCTGTTGAACGAACCGACCGCCGCCGCCATCGCCTACGGCCTCGACAACGCGGCGGAGGGGATTTACGCGGTCTATGATCTGGGCGGCGGCACTTTCGACATTTCCATCCTCAAGCTGACCAAGGGCGTCTTCGAGGTGATGGCCACCGGCGGCGATTCGGCGCTCGGCGGCGACGATTTCGACCATCGCATCTACTGCTGGGCGATCGAGCTGGCCAAGCTGCAGCCGCTCTCCGCCGAGGACGCGCGGCGCCTGATGATGAGCTGCCGCGAAGCCAAAGAGTTCCTGACCAAGAACCCGGAAGCACCGATCTCGCTGCGCCTGTCCACCGGCGAAAACATCGATCTGCGCCTCGACGTGGCGACCTTCGCCGAAATCACCCGTACCCTGGTCTCGAAGACCTTGCAGCCGGTCAAGAAGGCGCTGCGCGACGCCGGTCTGCGCGTCGACGACGTCAAGGGCGTGGTCATGGTCGGCGGCGCGACGCGCATGCCGCAGATCCAGAAGGCGGTCGGCGATTTCTTCCGCCAGGACCCGCTGACCAACCTCGATCCGGACAAGGTTGTCGCCATCGGCGCCGCGACGCAGGCGAACCTGCTGGCCGGCAACAAGACCGGCAAGGACGACTGGCTGCTGCTCGATGTCATCCCGCTGTCGCTCGGCCTGGAAACGATGGGCGGGCTGACCGAGAAGGTGATCCCGCGCAATTCGACGATTCCCACGGCACGCGCCCAGGAATTCACCACCTTCAAGGACGGCCAGACGGCGATGGCGATCCACGTCGTCCAGGGCGAGCGCGAGATGATCGCCGACTGCCGTTCGCTGGCCCGTTTCGAACTGCGCGGCATCCCGGCTATGGTCGCCGGGGCGGCGCGCATCCGCGTCACTTTCCAGGTCGATGCCGACGGCCTGCTGTCGGTCACCGCCCGCGAGCAGACCACTGGCGTCGAATCGAGCATCACGGTGAAGCCGTCCTATGGCCTGTCCGACGACGAGATCGCCGGCATGCTGCAGGATTCGCTGGCCCACGCCAAGGACGACGCGATGGCCCGCGCCCTGCGCGAGGCACAGGTCGAGGCCGAGCGGATGATCGAAGCGACCGCCGCGGCACTGGCCGAAGACCCGCATCTGCTCAACGCAGCGGAGACCACCAAGATCCGCAACGCCATCGCCAAGCTGCAGGAAGCAGCGGCCGGCGACAACCGCCGCCTGATCAACATCGCGATGGACGACCTCGGCTTCGAAACCCAGGAATTCGCCCACCGCCGCATGGATCAAAGCATCAAGAAAGTGCTCTCCGGCCGCAAGGTCGAGGAAATTAGCACGGGAGAGGAAGAATGACGCAAATCATCGTGCTGCCGCACGTCGAGTTGTGCCCGGACGGCGCCGTCATCGAGGCGGACGCCGGCAAGTCGATCTGCGAGAACCTGCTGGCCAACGACATCGAACTCGATCACGCCTGCGAGATGTCCTGTGCCTGCACCACTTGCCACGTCATCGTCCGCGAGGGCTTCGCCTCGCTGGAGGAAGCGAGCGAAATCGAGGAAGACCTGCTGGACAAGGCCTGGGGGCTCGAACCCTGCTCGCGCCTGGGCTGTCAGGCGATCGTCGGCGAGACGCCGCTGGTCGTCGAAATCCCCAAGTACAGCATCAACATGGCGAAGGAAGGGCACCGCAAATGAAGTGGACCGACATCAACGACATCGCCATCGAACTCGCCGACAGCCGGCCGGACACCGATCCGCTCAAGGTCAATTTCGTCGACCTGCGCAACTGGGTGCTGGCGCTGCCCGGCTTCGACGACGATCCCAAGCACTGCGGCGAGAAGATCCTCGAAGCCATCCAGCAGGCCTGGATCGACGAAGTCGCCTGATCAGGCCGACTGCGGCGCCGGCAACGGGCAGCCGCGCAACTGTTCGCGCATCGTTGCCTCGGAGAGCAGGACCAGCATCGGCTGGGTGCCGCCGCCGTGCGTCGTCACCACTGAAGCCAGCACCGAAGCCACGCCGACGTAGATGTTGGCAAGGTCGTTGATGTCGCTGCTCGGCACTTCGAGGATTTCGCCCAGGCGATCGACCAGGATGCCGAAATTGCCGCCCGATGCGCCGCGCACCACCACCACCTGGCGCCGGATGCCCGGCTGCTCGTCGTCGGGCAGGCCCAGTGCGGCATGCAGGTTGTAGATCGGCAGCGTTTCGTTGCGATAGATCAGCGCGCCATAGACCTGCTTTGGCGCATTGGCCAGACAGGCGACGCCGACCAGATCAACCGCCTCGATCACCGCCGTCACCGGCAGCCCCAGCCAGTGGCCGGCGAGGTGGAAGGTGGCGATCTCGCGGATCTCGCCATCGGCCGGCTGGCTGGTGCGGCGCATCGCCACTTCGCCTTCCACGGCCATGCTGCGCGCCTGCGGGTCGTAGGCGCCGAGCGGGATGAAGACGAGGGCGGTGACCGCGTTGCGGTAGGCGTCGTCGGCGCCCTTGAATTCGCGGTAACCGGCCGACGGCCAGGCACCAACGGCGGTCACCTGACCGTCAAGGGCAATCAGCCGGGCACAGCCGGTGGCGTCCGGCTTGAGCAGTTCGGTCGGCAGGCTGACCGTCTGGCCGACGCGGTAGCTGTCGTCGCTGCTGGCGATCACCGTGCCGGCGTCGTCGACAAACAGCGCCACGCTGCCCGCCACCGTTTCCCCGGAGGCTTCGCGCGGCAGGGCGTCGCGCAGCATGTTGGCGAATTGCGGCGTGCCGTCGAAGACGATGGCGATGCCGCCGACCACGCGCTCTTCGCCGGGCGCCCGCACGGCGGCAAGGTAGGTGTAGGTCGGCTTGCCGCAGTACAGCGCGCTGGCCGCAAAGGGCGACACGGCATAGGACTGGCTGTCGCGCAAGGCCAGGCATTCGCCAACCCAGGGGGCGTCTAGTGCCTTGCCGACGAGGTCGCCGTAGGCCGGGTTGGAGACGGCGATGACGACGCCGTTGGTATCGAAGAGCAGCAGGTTGTCGTAGACCGTGTACAAGCTGTTGATGTAGCGGATCACCTGCTCCAGCCCTTCGCGCCGGCCCTTCGCCGCCGGGTCGGCGAGCAGGGCGCGGATGCGGTCGTCGAGCGCCCACCAGCGGCAGTCGTTGGCCCGCTCGTAGAGGTTGCGGTCCATGATGTCGATGGCCAGCCCGGCGAAGAACTGGCTGTCGGCGAGCAGCGAGGAAAGCACCGTCGATTGCAGCTTGCCGATCGAGCGCGAGAAAACCTCGCGCATGTTCATGCCGATACGGCTGATCTCGCGCAGCAGGATCTTAGAGAAGGCGCTGTTGACCACCGCCGAGGTGGCGACGCCATGGCGCACCGTGCCGTTCCACACCGCCCGGCTGAGGTCGCGCTGGATCGCCTCGGCCTTGCGCGGGATCGCCCGCAGCGGTTCGGAAAAGGCGCGGCCGCCCGACATCACCGAAGCGAGCAGCGCCGGATCGTCGATATCGAGTGCGTCGTCGTCCTGGATGTCGAAGGCCTGGTCGACCGGCATCATCACCAGGCCGCGCCAGCCGGGGCCCATGTAGCCCTGGTAGCCCTTGGTGTCGCTGGCGAAGGCGAGGTAGGCACGGCCGGCAAAACGAATGCGCTGCATCTGCCCGGAGGCGACGCGCAGTTCGGCGCCGACCGGCACCTGCCAGCGGTCGCTGCTGGCAATGACGCAGCCGTCGGCGTCGAGCAGCGTCATCACGGCCGGGTCGTCGTGCACCGTCAGGCCGTGGAAGATGCGCTGCATTTCGTCGCCGAAGCGGAAGCAGAGGGCGAGCACGCCGAGCGTTTCGCCGAACTCCGAGCGGATCCGGTAGGCATAGATCAGCGAACGTTCGCGTTCAGGGAATAATTCGGAATGGGCGTAACTCTCGACATAGGCCGCCGTGGTGCCCGCCGCTTCGCGCACCCAGGTGTCGCGGATGGCGGCGATCCGGTCGTCCTCGGCGAGGCGGACGAGAATGCGGCCGTTCCGGTCGAGCAGGACGATGTCGTCGTAGACCGAATACTTGCGCACGTATTCGCGGAAGCGCTGCTGCAGCGCCCAGGGATCGTCCGGGCTGGCGGCGAACTGGCGGATGGCCCCGTCGGTGGCAAGAAAGCCGATGTCGGCGGTACGTTCGAACAGGTTGCGGATCAGGATGTCGATCACCACCTGCGAGCGCGCCTTCATCTCCTGTTCGCGCTTGGCCAGCGTCTGCTCGGCGAGGTTGTTGAGCAGTTCGCCGGTCAGGCTGGCGAAGGCCTCGCGGGTCTGGCCGATTTCCGCCGTCGTTCCGGACAACTGGCCGAGCAGGTTGAGGTTGTCCCAGATGCCTTGCAGCGACTGCAGCATTTCCCGGTATTCCTCGATCAGCGGCATGTGTGGCAACAGTGGCCGGACCGCATCTTCGACCTCGATTCCCTTGTACTTTGCCACGCCTATCTCCCGCAGATTCCTGAAACACATTCAGTAAAGCAAGCGACATGCCTGTCGCTCGCCCGTGTTGGAGGGCGATTTCCGCTGCTTTCCGGCACAGGAAAAGGGAATGAACTTTTCTTGGCACCTTGATGGTGCATTCGCGCCTTGTCGCCACGCGGCGCAAGCCCAGTCGTGGGACAATGCCGCCCATGAATCCTTCGCCCAGCCGGGAATCTCCCGAAATCACCTGCCAGGATTGCGACGCCTGCTGCTGCCAGCTCGAGGTCATGCTGATCTGCGACCGCGACATCCCGCCTCGCCTGACCGCCGACGATCGCTGGGGCGGGCAGGTGATGCGCCGTCTCGATGACGGCTGGTGCGCGGCGCTCGACCGCGCCAGCATGCGTTGCACCATTTACGAAGATCGCCCCGACATCTGCCGCGATTTCGCGATGGGCGACAGCGACTGCGTCGCCGTGCGCGCCCGCTACTACACTCCGCAAGCCATCCAGGAGCCGTCATGACCTACGAAGAACACCTCGACGAGGTGACGACGCTGATCACCGAAAAATACGATGTGGCCGATCAGGCGGCGATCAAGATGGTGATGCGCGCCCAGGCCGACGATTATTTCAGCGGCCACGACGACAATCCCGCAATCCGCACGCTGGACCGGGCGCATCTCGACGCCCGGACCGTTTACCGGAAGTACCGCTAGCCATGCGCTCGACCCGCGCCACCGCCGCCGTCGCCCGCCTCAACCGGCGCAGCGAAGGGCGGCACTACCTGATGGTGATGACCGGCAACGGCTTGTTCCGTCTGCGCGAACGCATCGACGGCCAGGACAGCGACGTTTCGGACGCGCTGCCGCTCGACGATTTCGTCCGCCTGGTCGATGCCACCGGCCCGCAGCCGGTGCGCCGCGTGACCAAGAGCGACGAGGCTTTCGCCCGCCAACTGGCGCGCCGGAAAACCGCCGATGGCGATGACTGAAGACGAGCTTGCCAGCCTCGGCCGCTTCCTGCGCGATCTCGGTCGGGCGCTGCACGTCAGTGGTGCGCCGGCGCAGGAACTGGAACGCCGCCTGAAGGCGGTCGGTGCCCGGCTTGGCGTCGAGGTTGAGGGCTTCGCCGTGCTCACCTTCCTGGCGCTGACTCTGGTCGACAGCGACGGCCAACGGCGGGTCGAATTGCTGCGCCTGCCGCCCTACGACTACAACATGGCCCGCCTCATCGAGCTGGAAGCGCTGTGCGGCGAAATCGACGGCAGCGCGCGGCTCGCCGACTACGAGCAGCGCCTGGCGGCGACCATGGCCTTGCCGGTGCCGTGGTCCGGCCTGCCTTTCGTCATTTTGGGCAGCCTGCTGTCGGCCAGCGTCGCGCTACTGCTGCGCGGCGGCTGGATGGAAATGCTGTGCGGCGGCGCGGTCGGTGCTGCCTTCGTCGCCGGCGTGCTGGTTTGCGCGCGTTTCCCCAGACTCGGCCCGGCGGTGCCGGTGATCCTGTGCACGCTGGCGGCCTTGCTGGCGCAGGCGCTGGCCTGGTTCTTCCCGCAGCAGAATCCCTTCGTTTCGGCGGTCGCCGGCGTCGTTTTCATGTTGCCCGGCTTCATGCTTACCGTCGCCATGTCGGAACTGGCGACGCAGAACTATCTGGCCGGCAGCGGCCGCCTGACCGGCGCCTTCCTGCAACTCTTCCTGATGGGCGCCGGCCTGGCGATCGGCACCCAGATCGCCCAGACGCTCTACCCGGTGGCGGCGCAGGGCGTCGTTACGCCGCTGCCGGCCTGGGCCATCTGGCCGACGGTGGCGGTGCTCGGCGTTTCGCTACTGGCGGTGCTGCAGGCGCCGTGGTCCACGGTGCTGGTTTCGGCCGGCGGCTGCCTGCTCGCCTGGGCCGCATATTCGCTGGCGGGCGCGGCGATGGGCTATGTCGTCGGCGCATTCTGCGGCGCCTTCGCGCTCGGCGTCGGCGGCCACCTCTACCACGCACTGAGCGGGCGGCCGTCGCTGCTCGTGCAGAGCCCCGGGTTGATCACCCTGGTGCCCGGCAGCATGGGGTTTCGCGGCGTACATGCACTGCTGGCGCAGGACAGTGCCGCCGGCATTTCCCTGATCACCGAAATGCTGCTCACCGGTGCCGTGCTGGCGGTCGGCCTGCTCCTTGCCGACAACCTGGCGCCGCCGCTGTTGCAGCGCAAGCGCGAGGTCAGTCCTCGAACAGGTTGAGCAGCGCGTTCAGCCCGCCGAAATTGATCGCCACGTCGGCCTTGGCGCGCGTTGCCGGCTTGGCGTGGAAAGCCACCGAGAGGCCGGATTCGGCCATCATCAGCAGGTCGTTGGCGCCGTCGCCGACGGCGATCACCTGATCGCGGCGCAAGCCCAGTTCGTCGCGCAGGCGGCCGAGATGGTAGGCCTTGGCGGCGGCATCGACAATGTCGCCGACGACCCGGCCGGTCAGTTTGCCGCCGGAAATTTCCAGCTCGTTCGAGGTGGCGAAGTCGAAACCGAGTTCGATGCGCAGCCGCTCGGTGAAGTAGGTGAAGCCGCCGGACAGGATGGCGGTGCGCAGGCCGGCGTTCTGCACGCCTTCGAGCAGTTCGCGGGCGCCGTCGGAAAGCAGCAGGCGCTCGCCGAAGACGCGCGCCAGCATGCGGGCGTCGAGCCCGCCCATCAGCGCCAGGCGGCGGCGCAGGCTCTCGCGGTAATCGATCTCGCCGCGCATCGCCGCCTCGGTCACTTCCGACACCTCGGCCTTCTTGCCGGCGAAATCGGCCAGCTCGTCGATGCACTCGATGGTGATCAGCGTCGAATCCATGTCGAAGCAGATCAGGCCGAAATCGGACAGCTTGCGCCCGGCCTCGACGAAGGCCCAGTCGAGCCTTTCCGCCTCGATCAGCGGAATCAGCGCATCGAACTCGGGTGTCCGCCGCGCCTCGCGCAGGCGCACCACCTGCGGCGGTAGCGGTTCGGCAGCCGCGGCGCCGGTGGCGCCCAGAATGCGGTCGAGCAGGAAAGTGGGCAGGGCGCCGCCCTGGATAATCAAGTTCATGGTTGAGGCTTGGGAAGTCATCGTTGCAGTAGCTTTTGGTGAATTCTGGAGGGTTTTTGCCGGCAGTCCAGAATGGCAACTACCGTGATCGAATTGGTCGCCATCTCGTAGTAGATGGCATAGGGAAAGCGCTTTGCCAGGGTACGGTGAAAGCGCCCGTCCGGTTTGGGGTGAATGCCGCCGTAAAGGACGAGGGCGTCGATATCGGAAAACAGGCTGTCGAGAAAATAGGTGCCGACGCCGGGCGCTTGTCGCTCGTAAAAGGCATGCCCGTCGAGCAGGTCGCGTTCGGCAGAACGCGTCAGACGAATTTCCACTTACCTTTTGCCAACCAGATTGCGGATCCTTTGCTTCGCTTCTTCCAGCGTCGATGAAGCTTCCTCGTTCCGGTCCAGCAAATCGCCACGCACGGCAAGAACTTCACGATGCCAGTCAGGCACTGCAGCGGTCACAGCATCTTCGGAATCCAGACTCTCCCAGAGCGTCTCCATCAGGCGGATTCTCTCGGCAACAGGCATGGCGGCGAGTTCGGTATGGGTCATTGGGGGGCTCCTGGTGCTGTCAAGCCGCCATTGGGTGAGGCGAGCGAGTGGATGAGCACTGACATGAATTACACATTGCCGACCATGATCGTTCAGGCGCACAGTTGTTGCAACAGTGCCATGCCCGCCGGCCAGTCGCCGAGATTGCTGGCGGCGTTGATGTGGCCGGCGGCGCTGATTTCGACCAGGCGACTCCCCCATGCCGCAGCGCAGACCGCCGCATGTTCGGGCGAGCTGTAGGGGTCGTCGCTGCTGGCGACGACGATGCTGGGGAAGGAGAACGGCTGCATCGGGAGCGGCGAGAAACCGCTTGCTTCGACCGGAAAAGCCGCGCTGTCGGGATCGGGCACTGCCACCAGCAAAGCCGCCCGGATCGGCGCATGCGGCAGCGTCGCCCAGTGCGCCACGGCTAGGCAGCCCAGGCTGTGGGCGACCACGACCACCGACGGGCCGAGGCGAAGCACCGTGCTTTCCAGCACCGAGGTCCATTCGCTGCATACAGGGTTGTCCCAGTCGCGCTGCGCGATGCGCACGAAGTCCGGGTTGGCTCGCTCCCAGCACGACTGCCAGTGCTCGGGGCCGGAGTTGCCGATGCCTGGGAAGGTGAGGAGGGTAGGCATGGGGATCAAGACTTGCAGAGGTAGTGGTGCGTTGAAATTGGTTTGACAGTCGTTGTTGATGCCTGCAGACTAGGCAGATGACTAGTTTTGGCGAGGTTGCTATGCATACATGGCCAGTTCAGGATGCGAAAGCGCGCTTCAGCGAGTTTCTGGATGCCTGCCTGCAGGAAGGCCCCCAGATGGTAACGCGAAGAGGCGCCGAAACGGCAGTGCTGGTGCCGGTCCGGGAATGGCGGCGTCTGCAGACGGCGGCACGTCCCTCCCTGAAGCAGTTGCTGCTCTCCGAGCAGGCTCGCGCCGACCTGATCGTCCCGGCGCGCGGGCTGGCAAAGCGCCGCACCGTCGAGCAAATGCCGTGACGGCGATCTACCTGCTGGATACGAACGTGGTTTCCGAACTGCGCAGGCCGCGCCCGCATGGTGGCGTGCTGGCCTGGTTGGAATCGCTGGACGACGCCCAGCTCTACCTGTCCGCCGTGACTCTGGGCGAGATTCAGGCCGGCATCGAGATAACGCGGGAACAAGACCCGGACAAGGCCAAGGAAATCGAGGCCTGGCTGGAACTGGTGGCGGGTGCCTACAACGTCCTGCCGATGGATGCGACGGTTTTCAGGGCCTGGGCGAAATTGATGCACGGAAAGTCCGATACGCTTTACGAAGACGCGATGATCGCCGCGACGGCGAAAGTACACGGGCTGACGGTGGCGACAAGAAATGTGGTGGATTTCAATGTCTTTGGCGTTGAGGTGTTCAACCCCTTTGCTTAGTTGTGGCAGTGCGGCTACAGCCGATGATCCAGCCAGTAAGCCAGCCCTTGCGCATTCAGTTCGAGGTCGGTCGCCAGGACGTCGATGATGTCTGCTTCCGGCAAGCTGCAGCCATGTGTCCGCAAGTCGGCCAGCAGTGCGTCGGTGATGCCCTGCTTGATTGCCGCATGCCGTCCGGCACCGGCGTTGGCGTGGGCTTCGGCAATCGCCACGTGGCTGTCGAGGCGCTGGCGCAAGGCCGCGGCCTGCGTCGTCACGTCGTACACCTGCGCGTAGTGGGTCAGGTACATCGCCGTCGGGGTGAAGCTCATCAGGCGGTTGATCGAGGCATGCATTTCGACGGGGTCGAACTGCGTCGGCGAGGTGGTCGGCAGGATGAACTGGCGGCCGTCGACGTCGAATTCGCGGTACGACAGGCCGAACATGTCACCGGTGAAAATGCTGTTGGTCTTGCGGTCGACGATGCAGATGTGATGCTTGGCGTGGCCCGGCGTGTCGATGCAGAGCAGTTCCCGGCCGCCGAGTTGCAAGGTCAGCCCTTCGTGGGCGTCGATGATCCGTTCGGCTGCGATCGGCAGGATTTCGCCATAGACCTGATCGACATAGTCCTGGCCATAGACGGCGGTGACGCCGGCGACCAGCTTGGACGGCTCGGCCATGTGGCGGGAACCGCGCGGATGCACCACCAGCCTGGCGTTCGGCAGTTCACGCATGAGCGTGCCGGCGCCGCCGGCGTGGTCGAGGTGGATGTGGGTCAGGATGATGTAATCGACGGCGTCGCGGCCCAGGCCGAGTTTTTCGAGCGCCGCCAGGACGTTGGGCAGCGAATCGTTGCTCCCGGTGTCGATCAGGGCGACCCGCCCGTCGTCGACCAGCAGGTGAATCGCCGCCAGGATCGGTCGCACATAGCCTGCATCGAAAGCGTAGATGCCGTTCTTGTAATCGCGCCAGTCAAACATGGGTTCTCCTCGTTGGCTTTTTTAGTATTGGGGGCCCCGATTATACTGGCGGGCCTCCGAGTTTCCGCGCCCACTCCGATGACGCATTTCCCCGCCGACGACGGCGAAAACATCCATCTTCACGTCTCCGGCGAAGGCTCGCCGCTGATCCTGCTGCACGGCTGGACGTCGAGCCACCAGGAATGGACGCCATTTCTTGCCGCGCTTGCCGCCCGGCACCGGGTTTATCGCTGGGACGCCCGCGGCCACGGCGGGCATGCGCTGGCCCATCCCGGTTCGGCGACGGTCGAGCGGATGGCCCGCGACCTGAAGAACCTGATCGACCACTACAAGATCGCCAACGCGACGGCGGTCGGCCATTCGATGGGCGCCCTGACGCTGTGGCAATACCTGCGCGACCACGGTACGCATGGCCTCGGCAAGCTGTGCCTGATCGACCAATCGCCCAGGCTGCTCACCGACGACGACTGGGACCATGGCATCTATGGCAATTTCGGTGCTGACCGCAACCGGCAGTTGATCGACTGGCTGCGCGAGGATTTTGCCGAAGGTGTCCTGAAGCTGACGGCGCTCGGCCTAAACCAGCGCGCCCGGCAGAAATACGAAGAGAACGCCAGCGGCTGGGAACGCTTGCGCCAGGCCTTGCGCGGCCAGAATCCGGAACCGCTGATTCACTGCTGGCAAAGCCTGACCGCCGCCGACTACCGCGACGTGCTGGCGCGGATTCCATTGCCCACGCTCCTCGTCTATGGTGGGCAGAGCAATTTCTACGGCGGCGAAACGGCGCGTTACGTCGCCGACACCATCCCCAACGCCATCCTCAACATCTACGAAGGCAGCGACCATTCGCCGCACCAGTGGCAACGCGAACGCTTCGTCCGCGAGTTGCTGGAATTCATCGACGGCGAGTGATTTCTCATCGCCGGGCGATGGCGGCAGTTCGCCGGATCAGTCGGCGATGCGCTCCGGCAGCACGTCGCGCAGCAGCACGGCGGCGTCGCGCAGCATCTTCTCGGTAGCTTCCCAGCCGACGCAGCCGTCGGTGACCGAGCAGCCGTACTTGAGCTGGGTGAGGTCGGCAGGGATCGGCTGGTTGCCGGCTTCGATGTTGGATTCGATCATCACGCCGAGGATGGACTTGTTGCCGGCGCGGATCTGGTTGACCACGTCGGCCATGACCAGCGGCTGCAGTTCCGGCTTTTTCGAGCTGTTGGCGTGCGAGCAGTCGACGACGATGTTGGTCGGCAGCTTGGCCTTGACCATCGCCGCTTCGGCGACGGCGACCGAGACGGTGTCGTAGTTCGGGCCGCTGTCGCCGCCGCGCAGCACGACGTGGCCGTGCGGGTTGCCGGTGGTGCGGACGATGGATACGTGGCCTTCGTTGTTCAGACCGAGGAAGGAGTGCGGGCGCGAGGCGGAGAGGATGGCGTTGGTCGCCACGGTGAGGTCGCCGCTGGTCGCGTTCTTGAAGCCGACCGGCGTGGACAGGCCGGACGACATCTCGCGGTGCGTCTGCGATTCGGTGGTGCGGGCGCCGATGGCGGTCCACGTGATCAGGTCGCCGTAGTACTGCGGGCCGTAGGGGTCGAGCGCTTCGGTGCCGGCGGGCAGGCCGAGTTCATTGACCTGAAGCAGGAAGTCGCGGGCCTTCTGCATGCCGACGTCGACCTGGAAGGAGTCGTCCATGAACGGGTCGTTGATGTAGCCCTTCCAGCCGACGGTGGTGCGCGGCTTTTCGAAATAGACGCGCATGATGATCTGCAGCGTGTCGCCGACTTCGTCAGCGAGCGCCTTCAGGCGGCGGGCGTAGTCGAGACCGGCGACCGGGTCGTGGATCGAACAGGGGCCGACGACGACGAACAGGCGGTGATCCTTGCGGTCGAGGATGTTGCGCAGCAGGTCGCGACCTTCGCTGACGGTGGCTTCGGCCTTGGCCGAGAGCGGCAGTTTCTGGTGGATTTCCGCCGGGCTCGGCATCGGATCGAAGGCGGAAACGTTGATGTTTTCTAGAATCTGGGTCATTTGGTCAGCTCGCGTATCATGTCTTTCACCGCCGTAACCTTGTCCTGCAAGGCCGGGCAGTGGCGCAAAAGTGAAATCTTATCCTGTCCGGCCAGCTTATAGCTGCGGTTCTTCTGGATCAAATTGATGATCCTGATCGGCTCGATAGGCGGATTCTTCGAGAATTCCGGCGCGAACTGGATCGTCACCTGGTCGTTGCCGGCGTCGAGCTTCTGCACCAGCAGCGGCTTGACCAGCAGGCGCAGCCGGTGCGTGGCGACCAGCGCCTGCGCCTGCAGCGGCAGTTCGCCGAAACGGTCGACCAGTTCTTCCTGCAGGGCATCGATGTCGTCGTCGGCTTCGCAGTTGGCCAGGCGTTTGTATAGCGTCAGCCGCTCGTGCACGTCGGGGCAGTAGGCGTCGGGCAGCAGCGCCGGGGTGCGCAGGTTGATTTCGCCGCTGACGCCGATCGGCTGCGTCAGGTCGGCGGTTTCCAGCACCTTGCCCTGCTTCAGGTGGGCGACGGCGCGGTTGAGCATCTCGCTGAACATGGTGAAACCGACTTCCTGCATCTCGCCCGACTGGTTGTCGCCGAGCACCTCGCCGGCACCGCGGATTTCCAGATCGTGCATGGCCAGGAAGAAGCCGGAACCGAGTTCCTCCATCATCTGGATCGCTTCGAGGCGCTGCTTCGCCTGCTTGGTCATCGCCTTTTCGTCCTGTACCAGCAGGTAGGCGTAGGCCTGGTGGTGCGAACGACCGACCCGGCCGCGCAACTGGTGGAGCTGGGCGAGGCCGAATTTCTCCGAACGGTTGATCAGGATGGTGTTGGCGTGCGGGTTGTCGATGCCGGTTTCGATGATTGTCGTGCACAAGAGGAGGTTGGCGCGCTGGCCGGTGAAGTCGCGCATCACCTTTTCCAGCTCGCGTTCGTTCATCTGGCCATGGCCGATGACGATGCGCGCTTCCGGCACCAGTTTTTCGAGCTTTTCACGCATGTTCTCGATGGTGTCGACCTCGTTGTGCAGGAAGTACACCTGGCCGCCGCGCTTCAATTCACGCAGCACCGCTTCGCGGATGATGCCGTCGGAGAACTTGCTGACGAAGGTCTTGATCGCCAGGCGCTTTTGCGGCGCGGTGGCGATCACCGAGAAGTCGCGCAGGCCTTCCATCGACAGCGCCAGCGTGCGCGGGATCGGCGTCGCGGTCAGGGTCAGCACGTCGACCTCGGCGCGCATCGCCTTCAGCGTTTCCTTCTGGCGCACGCCGAAGCGGTGTTCCTCGTCGATGATGACCAGACCGAGGCGATTGAATTTCACGTCCTTGCCGATCAGCTTGTGCGTGCCGATGATGATGTCGATCTTGCCCTCGGCCAGGTCCTGCAGCGCCTGCGCGGTTTCCTTGGCGGTCTTGAAGCGGGAGATTTCGGCGACCTTGACCGGCCAGTCGGCGAAGCGGTCGACGAAAGTCTGGTAATGCTGTTCGCAGAGCAGCGTCGTCGGGCAGAGCACGGCCACCTGCTTGCCGCCAGCCACCGCGCAGAAGGCGGCGCGCAAGGCGACCTCGGTCTTGCCGAAGCCGACGTCGCCGCAGACCAGCCGGTCCATCGGCTTGCCCGACTTCATGTCGGCGATGACGGCGGCGATGGCCTGCGCCTGGTCGGCGGTTTCCTCGAAGCCGAAGCCGTCGGCGAAAGCCTCGTAGTCGTTTTCCGAGAAGTCGAAGGCGTGGCCCTGACGGGCTGCGCGCGCGGCGTACAGCGCGAGCAGCTCGGCGGCGGTGTCGCGCGCCTGTTCGGCGGCCTTGCGCTTGGCTTTTTCCCATTGGCCGGAACCGAGCGTGTGCAGCGGTGCGGCGTCCGGCTCGGCGCCGGAATAGCGCGAAATCACGTGCAGTTGCGCCACCGGCACGAAGAGCTTGGCGTCGTTGGCATAGTGCAGTTCGAGGAATTCCTGCTCGCCGAGGCCGAGGTCCATGCGCACCAGGCCGCGATAGCGGCCGATGCCGTGGCTTTCATGGACCACCGGGTCGCCGACCTTGAGTTCGGTGAGGTCCTTGAGCCAGTTGTCGAAGCTCGCCTTGCGCGCCGCTTCACGCCGGGTGCGGCGTGGGCTGCCGGCAAACAGTTCGGTTTCGCTGACGAAGGCGACCTGGTCGAGGGCAAAGCCCTGCTGCAGCGGGCTGACGGTCAGCGCCAGCCGTTCGCTGCCGGCGGCGAAGGCGGCAAAGTCGGCGCAGGCGGCGGGCCTGAGGCCATATTCGGCGAACATCGCGGCCAGCGTCTCGCGGCGGCCAGCGGTTTCGGCGAGCAGCAGCACGCGGCCGGGATAGCTGGCGAGATGGTTCTTCAGGGCGGCGAGCGGATCGTCGCCGCGCCGGTCGACGGCGACGTTGGGCAATTTTCCGGCGCCGGCGTTTTTTCCTTCCAGGGCCAGTCGACCGTAAGATTTTGCCGCCGTGAAAAAGGCTTCGTCGGTCAGGAACAGCTCTTCCGGTGCCAGCAGCGGCCGCGCCTTGTCGCCCTGCAGCAGCTTGTAGCGCGAGCGGGTGTCGTTCCAGAAGGCGGTGATCGCGGCCGGCGCGTCGCCATGGCTGACCAGGAGTGCGTCCTTGGGCAGGTAGTCGAACAGCGTCGCCGTCTCGTCGAAGAAGAGCGGCAGGTAGTACTCGATGCCGGCGCTGGCGATGCCGGTCGAGATGTCCTTGTAGATCCCGGACTTGGCCGGGTCGCCCTCGAAACGCTCGCGGAAGGCCTGGCGGAAATGGGTACGGCCCTTGTCGTCGAGCGGAAATTCGCGCGCCGGCAGCAGGCGGACTTCCGGTACCGGGTAGACGGTGCGCTGGGTGTCGACGTCGAAGGTCTTGATGCTCTCGACCTCGTCGTCGAACAGGTCGAGCCGGTAGGGCAGTTGCGAGCCCATCGGGAAGAGGTCGATGAGGCCGCCGCGGATCGAGTATTCGCCGGGCGACACCACCTGGGTGACGTTGGCGTAGCCGGCCAGCGTCACCTGGGCGCGGAACTTGTCGGCGTCGAGCGTCTGGCCCTTCCTGAATTCAAAGGTGTAGGCGGCCATGAATTCCGGCGGCGCCAGCCGGTTGACGGCGGTCGCCGCCGGTACCAGCAGAATCTGCACCTCGCCCTGCAACGCCGCCCACAGCGTCGCCAGGCGTTCGGAGACGAGGTCCTGGTGCGGCGAGAAATGGTCGTAGGGCAGGGTTTCCCAGTCCGGTAGCAGGCGCACCTTGAGCTGCGGCGCGAACCAGGGGATTTCTTCCAGCAGGCGCTGCGCGTCGGCGGCACTGGCGGTGACCACAGCCAGCGTCCGGCCGGGGTGGGCGGCGGCCAGTCCGGCCAGGGTCAGGGCGTCGGCCGAGCCGGCGAGTGGTGCGAGATCGACGCGTTGCCCAGGTTTGGGCAGGCTGGGAAGCTGAATCAGGGAGGGGGCAGCGGACACGGCGGCAGGGTGAAACGACGGGGCTGGAATTATAGCCGCTGGCGCGCCCACCCCCTACCGCGTCAGGCCGATCTCGCGCGCGGTCAGTGGGCCGATCATCGTGTGGCGCAGGCTGGCCGGCATTTCGGCCTGATCCTGGGTCAGCGGGATGCGGCCGCCCATGATTTCGGCCTGGCGTTGCGGCAGCAGCGGTTGCCGTTGCGGTTCGGCGTAGCCATCGGGGAAGAGCGGCTGCAGGCTGCGCAGGTCGTACTTGTCGGTGGCGCCGAAGGTGTGCAGCATTTCGTGAGCGATGACGACGGCGTTCTGGCGCTGCTGGCGAGGGTGGGCGTAGGCGTGGATCAGCCCGAGCTGGCCCTTGCTGAGACCGACCGAGTGATCGAGCCGCTCGTTGTTTTTCGGATCGTGATAGAGGACGAAAAGGCGGATCTGCGGCGGCGGTCCGGCGATGTCGTCATGCTGCGTCGCCCACCAGCGCAGCTTGAGGCTCCACAGCATGTTGTCGAGGGCACTGCCACCGGTTGGCGGCAGCGGTGGCAAGGCCTGCTGCGCCGGGGCGACGCGGACGACGACCGGCTGCAGCACGCGTTTGCCGTGGCGCAGCATTTCCTGATCGATCCACTGGCCGATTTCTGCGAAACTGTCGTTGTCCAGATTCTTCAGGTAGTCCGCGGTCTGCGGCGAATTGTCGGCGGCCAGCGGATAGAGCGCGACATGGACGGTGTGCTCCCAGGAAGTCAGCCGGCTTTCCGCGCGCCAGGCGGCGAGGGCAACTGTGGCCAGGGCGAGGAGCAGGATCAGGATGCGGAATTTGCGGAACATGAGACCTTAAGGGGGATGCGCAAGTTGAGGGCTGCATTATATGATCGCGCTATCGCGTTCAGACCATTTGCATTTTTGTTTCAATCCCATGACCATCTTTGACGAAAAACGTGCCGGCCGCGAACGCCGCAACAATCCGCATGGCACTCCGAAATACGGGGTTGAACGCCGCAACGGGGAACGTCGCCAGATCAGCCTGGAAGAAATATCCTTTGTCGAATGGGCGACCAAGTTCGCCGAGTACAAGAAACAGCTCAAGAAGTAGCGGCGCCCGGCAGGCGCTGTGCGAACCATTGCACCGCCGGTACGGCGGGATTGTCGTCGGCCGTCAGGCGCCGTGCTTCGAGCGGACAGGACAGATACTTGAGCGCCCGTTGCCAGGCTTGCGACGAATTTTCTTCCGCCGCCAAAAACAGCATCAGCAGCGGCGCCGTCAGCAATTCGAGCGCCTGCACGCCGGCCCGGTCGATCAATCCGTCGCAGACGCAGAGCGCCAGCACCTGGCGGTCGCGTTGGGCGGCGACGCGGACGGCAGCCGGCACCAATTCGTCCCGGGCGTGGATGGCGCAGGGCAGGCGCTCCATGTCGCCGTCGTCGCGGATCAGGTCGAGGATGTCGGTGAGGCGCCGGGTCAGGCGGGCGACATCCTGCGTCGCGTCGGCAAACTGCATCTCGCGAGCGCTCAGCAATTCCATCGCCAGCACGGCATAGCCGTTCTGCTGGAAGGTCGTACCGACGGCATCGTCGACCTCGACCCGGTGCGGGCGGGGCAGCAGCACCAGGCCTTTCGGTTTGTCCGGCAGCGCCAGTTGACCGTGCAGGCGGCCGCTCGGCGTATCGAGCAGAAGGTCGCGTCTCATGCGGCGATCCGCACCGGCACGCGGCGGGCGCCGAAGGCTTTGCCGTGATCGCCGAGCGCCGGGCCGAAGCGGCCGGCCAGCGCGCTGCCGCAGTGCGGGCAGGCGCCATTTTCGTCAAGCGCGTAGCGGCGGATCTCGTACCAGTCGCGGACGATCAGCGGTGCCTGGCAGTGCGCGCAGAAGGTGGTGCCGCCGTCGCTGTCGTGCACGTTGCCGGTATAAACGTGTTTCAGGCCGGCGTCGCGGGCGATCCGGCGGGCGCGGGTGAGCGTTGCGGCCGGCGTCGGTGGCAACTGGTCGAGTTTCCAGTCGGGATGGAAGGCGGTGAAATGCAGCGGCACGTCGGCGCCGAGTTCAGCGTGAACCCATTTCGCCAGCGCGTCGATTTCGCCGTCGCCGTCGTTTTTGCCCGGGATCAGCAGGGTGGTGATTTCCAGCCAGCAATCGGTTTCATGGCGGATCAGCGCCAGCGTGTCGAGCACCGGCTGCAGCCGGCCGCCGCACAGGCTGCGGTAGAAGTCGTCGGTGAAGGCCTTGAGGTCGACGTTGGCGGCGTCCATCACGGCGAAGAACTCGCGCGCCGGGGCCGGATGAATGTAGCCGGCGGTGACGGCAACGTTGCGCACGCCGGCGGCGCGGCAGGCCAGCGCGGTGTCGATCGCGTATTCAGCGAAGATTACCGGGTCGTTGTAGGTGTAGGCCACCGCGTCGGCGCCGTGGCGGCGTGCCGCGTCGGCAATCGCGGCGGGGGACGCGGCGTCCATCAGGCGGTCCATGTCCTTGGAGCGCGAGATGTCCCAATTCTGGCAGAACTTGCAGGCGAGGTTGCAGCCGGCGGTGCCGAAGGACAGGATGCTGCTGCCCGGGTAGAAATGGTTGAGCGGTTTCTTCTCGATCGGGTCGATGCAGAAGCCGGACGAGCGCCCGTAAGTGGTCAGCCGCATCTGTCCATCGACCATGCGGCGGACGAAGCAGGCGCCGCGCTGGCCTTCGTGCAGCTGGCAGTCGCGCGGGCAGAGATCGCACTGCAGGCGACCGTCCGGCAAGGCGTGCCACCAGCGGCCAGGATGCGCCGATTCGGGGATCAGCATGGGTCTTCCTTCCATTTGCGCACCGCGTAGCGCGCCAGGCGGACGTCCGGCCCCCAGTAGTTCGCCGGCAGCCCGGCCTTCTGGCGCAGGCGGGCGAGGAAATCGGCTGGCGCCGGCAGTTGTTCCCAGACCTGCGGCAGGAAAGTGGCGCGCCGGCCGCCGGCGCTGAGGATGACGCCATCGACGCCGGGGCGCAACTGACGGCAGGCGTCGGCTTCCGATCCGACCGGCAGCGGTTCGGCCGGTGTCAGCAGCGAGACCTCGACGCGGGTGCGCTGCAGTTCGCTGGCCATCAAGGGCGGAAAGCGCGGATCGCGCAGGGCGGCGGCGCGGGCGTTGGCGCGCACGTCGTCGAGCAATGGCCGGTGCGCTTCGAGGCTGCCGATGCAGCCGCACAGTTCGCCACCCTGGGTCAGGGTGACGAAGGTCGCGCCGGGGTCGTGCAGTCCAGCCAGGTCGGGGGCGGCGGGCGCCGCTTCGCCGAGCGCTTCGGCGATGGCGGCGCGGGCGTGGCGGAGCAGGGCGTTGCCGAGTTCATCCATGGTCGGCCTCGTGGAAGGCGAAGGCAGCATAGCCGACGACACGCTGGCGGTCGCCGGCGGTGTCGCCGGAGTTGCAGAGATCGAGCAGGCTGGGTTGCAGTCCGTGACGTTTCGCAGCGAGCAGCAGGCCATTGAGCGGGAAGGCGCCGCAGGCCTGGTGCGGGTCTATATCGGTCGCCAGCTCGAGGATGTGGCGGCTGGTCTCGTCGTCGACCTGCTGCGCTGTCGCGTAGGGCAGGAAATGCGACAGATCGGAGCTGATGACGAGAAGCGTCTCCGGACCGCCCCACAGGCGTTCCAGCACTTCGGCGACGGCTTGCGGCGTGGCCTGGCCGACCGCCAGCGGCAGCAGGCTGAAATCGTCGAGAGTGCGTTGCAGGAAGGGTAGGTGGACTTCCAGCGAGTGTTCCTGAGCGTGTGCCGTTTCACTGACGACGACCTGCGGCAGACCGGCGAGCGCGGCGCGGGCGGTGGCATCGACGCGCACCTCGCCAAGCGGCGTGGCGAAGGCTTCGCTGGCCGGCAGCGCCAGACCGCGTACCGGCACCCGGTGCGTCGGCCCGAGCAGCACGACGCGGCGGATCGTCGCCCGCCACGGTGCCAGCGTCGCGTAGGCGCGGGCAGCGGTCGGCCCCGAATAGACGTAGCCGGCGTGCGGCACGATCAGCGCCTTCGGCTGTTGCGTCATGGTGCTTGCCGGCGCCGCGGCGAGCAGGCGGTCGACATCGATACGAAGGCTGGCCGGCGACGCCGGGTAGAACATGCCGGCGACGGCCGGCGGGCGGATCGCGTTCATCATTCCTCCTTCACACCAGCAACAGGCCGACGCCCATGCCGGCGCCGATTGCCAGCAGGCCGGGCAAGGCGTGACGGGCCAATGTACGGCCGCCGATGCTGACCACCAGACCGATCTTGAACACCAGGTTGGCGACCAGCGCCAACGTCACGGCGATCACCGCGTCAGCGCCGAGCACGCGTTCCAGGTTGAACATGCGCAGCGTGGACAGCACGCTGGCGTCGGCGTCGGTCAGGCCGGAAACCAGCGCGACGATGTAGAGGCCGCTGTTGCCGGCGATGTCCTGCAGCCAGGCGGCGGCGAGCAGGACGACGGCGTAGAGGAGGCCGAAGGAGACGGCGGTCTTCAGTTCGGTCGGGTTCTTCACTTCCGGCATCGGCAGCTCGCCGGCCTCGTTGAGGATCTTCCAGCCGTACAGCGCCATGATCACGCCGGGGACGATGCCGCAGGCGAAAACGGTGGCAACCGGCCCGATCAGGCCGGGCGCGACGATGCTGGCGATGATGCCGAGGCGGATCATGACCATGACGTTGGCGATCAGGATGACGATCGCCGACATGCGAACCAGGTGACCGTGTTCGGCGGCGTGGCGGGAGAACATCATGGTCGTCGCCGTCGACGACGCCAGGCCGCCGAAGATGCCGAGTACCGCGGCGCCGTGGCGGGCACCGATGATGCGCAGGGCGAGGTAGCCGGCGAGCGCCAGGCCGGAGATCAGCACCACCATCCACCACACTTGGCGCGGGTTGATCGCTGCGTAGGGGCCGAAGCTGGCGTTCGGCAGGATGGGCAGGATGACCAGCGAGAGCACGGCGAACTGCAGGATGGAATTGAGATCTTTCGGCGTCGTCCGTTCGCTGAGCTGTTTCAGTTCGGCCTTGAAGTAGAGCAGGACCGTCGTCGTGATCGCCAGCATCACCGCCAGCGTCGCGTAACCCAGCCAGACCGCGGCACCGAGTCCGTAGGTGATGATGATCGCCGCTTCCGAGGTGAAGCCGCGGTATTGCTCCTCCTGTTGCGACGAGAAGTTGGAGGCGACCATCGATGCCGCGACGACAACGAGGCCGACGGCCAATAGCCATGGTCCTCCGCTTTTCTCGCCGAGCATGGCGAACAGGCAGCCGAGCATGGCGACCAGCGAGAAGGTACGCAGGCCGGCGGCGGAGTCCGGTCGCCGTTCGCGCTCCATGCCGATGAGCAGGCCGATGCCGAGCGCGGTGGCGAATGCCTCGACCGGTGCGGCCAGTTCGGGAACGACGAAACTCATGGCTTGCCTCTCTTTTCCTTGTTCTTCGTTAAAATTAAGCCATGCCCAGACATTACGCAATCGTTCCCGCTGCCGGCAGCGGCGCGCGCTTCGGCGCCGAGAAGCCGAAACAGTACCTCGACCTGCTCGGCCGGCCGCTGATTTTCCACACCCTGGCGGCCTTGACCGCGCATCCCGCGATCGAGCGCGTCTGGGTGGTGCTGGCGCCGGACGACCCGTGGTGGCCGCGCCACGACTGGTCGGAACTCGGGCCCAAGCTGGAAACCGTGCGCTGTGGCGGCGCCACCCGTGCCGAAAGCGTCGGCAACGGCCTCAAGGCCGCGCTGGCAGCCGACGACGACTGGATCCTGGTCCACGACGCGGCGCGTCCCTGCCTCAGTCGGCAGATGCTCGACGCACTGTGCGATGAATTGGCCGACGACCCGGTCGGTGGCATCCTCGCAGTGCCGGTCGCTGACACGCTGAAACGCGCCGATGCCGACCAACGCGTCGCCGCCACCGAGCCGCGTGACGGCCTGTGGCAGGCGCAGACGCCGCAGATGTTCCGCTATGGTCGGCTGGTCGAGGCGCTGGCCAAGCACAATGCGGTCACCGACGAAGCCGGTGCCATCGAAGCGCTGGGTTTGAAGCCGAAACTGGTGCGCGGCGATTCGACCAACCTGAAAGTCACTTTTCCGGCCGACCTGGCGCTGGCCGCGATGATCCTGAGAGGACGCAAATGAACATCCGGGTCGGGCAGGGCTACGACGTGCACAAACTGGTCGCGGGGCGCAAGCTGATTCTGGGCGGCGTCGAGATCGAACATCCGACCGGGCTGCTCGGTCATTCAGACGCTGACGCGCTGCTCCATGCGATCACCGATGCGCTGCTCGGCGCCGCAGCGCTCGGCGACATCGGCCGCCATTTCCCGGATACCGATCCGCGCTATGCCGGTGCCGATAGTCGCGTCCTGCTGCGCGCCGCCGTCGCGCTGCTCGCTGAGAAAGGCTGGAAACCGGTCAACGTCGACGCCACGCTGATTGCCCAGAAACCCAAGCTGGCGCCGCACGCGCCGGCGATGGTCGCCAATATCGCCGCCGACCTCGGTATCGGCGTCGATTGCGTCAACCTCAAGGGCAAGACCAACGAGAAGCTCGGCTACCTCGGTCGCGAGGAGGCGATCGAAGCGCAGGCAGTAGTCCTCGTCGTCCGTGGCGACTGAAACTGCCCGCGTTTTCTTCGCTTTGTGGCCGCCGGCTGCGCTGGCTGACGACCTCGCCGGGCTGGCCGGACAATTGACACAACTCTGCGGTGGCAAGCCAACGCGCACCGATACCGTGCATTTGACGCTGGCCTTCGTCGGCGAAATTGACGCCTCCCGCCTGCCCGAACTTGCTGCCGCAGCACAGGGGCTGGCGCTGCCGTCATTCGAGTTGACGTTGGATCGACTCGGCTACTGGCCGCACAACCGCATCGTCTGGGCCGGTTGCAGCGCACCGCCGGTCGGGCTCCTTGAACTGGCGGCGACGCTGCGCGCGCGGGTGATGGCGGCGGGTTTTCCGGTCGACCGCGGAAGCGCGGGATTTTTCCCGCATCTCACGCTGCTGCGCAAGGCGATGCGGGCACCGCCGGCCAGCACGCTGGAAGCGCCGCAGGGATGGCGGTGTCAGGGCTTCGTGCTGGTTCGTTCGCACTTGTCGGCGAGCGGATCGCGTTATCGTGTCGTCCAGCACTACCCTTTCCCGGTGCACGCCGCATGAAAATCTTGTCCGCAACGCGCCGCCTCGGCAAGTCGACCATTCGGCCCTAAGCGGACTTCAGGACCAGCCGGGCGAGCAGGCCGCCGGCCGGATTGGCCAGCAGTTCCAGCCGCCCGCCGTGCAGGCGGGCGATGCGCTCGACGATGGCGAGGCCGAGGCCGGTGCCGGTGACATCGGTGCGCGCGACCTCAAGCCGGGTGAACGGGCGCTTCAGGCGCTCCAGTTCGCTTTCCGGGATGCCCGGACCGCAGTCGGCGACTTCGATGCGGATTTCGTCGTCGATTGCGTTGGCCCTCAGGCTGACCGCCCCACCGCCGTATTTCCAGGCATTGTCGATCAGGTTGATCACCGCCCGGCTGACCGCCTTGGGGCGGATCTTGGCGCTGCTCACGCCGTCCAGGTCGACGTCCAGCGGCCGGCCAATGGCCGCCTGACGTTCGCCGATCGCCGCCAGCAGCGCAGCGAGGTCAGTGAACTCCGGCGCCTCGCCCGATTCGGCGCGGGCGTAATCCATGAACTGCGAAATCACCGATTCCATCTGATCGATGTCGGCGACGATGCCCTGACGCGCGGCTTCGTCGCTGACGCTCAGTTCCGCCTCGAGGCGCAGACGGGTGAGCGGTGTGCGCAAGTCGTGCGAGATGCCGGCGAGCACTTCCGAGCGATCCTTCTCGTGGCGGGCGAGGTCGCTGGCCATGGTGTTGAAGGCGGCGGCCAGCGCGCGCAGCTCCTCGGCCCCGTCTTCCGCTAGTGGTGTTGGCGTCTGCCCGCGGCCGACGGCCTGTGCCGAGCGCGCCAGTGCCTTCAGCGGCCGGCTCAGACGCGAGGCAATCAGCCAGGCGACCATCAGCGCCAAGGCCACCGCCAAGGCGCCCCAACTCAACCAGCGTGCCGCAAAATCCCGGGTTACCCGTTCGCGCGGCAGGACCAGCCAGAACTCGTCCTCGTCCTTCGGATTGAAACGGAAGCTGACCCAGAAGCCGGGTTCGCCATTGACCTCGGCGGCAATCCGCGTCGTCGGGCCGAGGCGGGCGACAATCGTGTCCCGCATCAACTCGTGGAAACGCGAATCCGGCATCGGCACCAGTTGGTCCTGCTCTTCGGCTGGGAGCAGGCGGATGCCTTCGGTCGAGGCGAACTCGGCGAACAGGCGCGGCCGTTTGTCCGGCGCGGCGGCGAAGATCGAGGCGCGGATCAGGTTGACCGCCGAGGTCGCCATCGCCGCCGATTCGCGAGCCCGCGGCTCGACGTCGATGTGGCTGAACAGTGCCAGCCAGCCGGCGGTGCTGGACAGTACCAGCAAGGCGAGCAGGAAAAAGGTGCGCGCCAGCAACGAGCGCGGCATCAGCTTTCCCGGGCGGCGCCGTCCGGCATGAAGACGTAGCCGAAGCCCCAGACCGTCTGCAGGTAACGCGGTTGCGAGGGATCGTTCTCGATCAGCTTGCGCAGGCGCGACACCTGGACGTCGATGGCACGGTCGAACGGCCCCTGTTCGCGGCCACGGGCCAGGGTCATCAGCTTGTCGCGCGACAGCGGCTGCCGCGGATGCTGCAGCAGTACCTTGAGGACGGCGAATTCGCCAGTGGTCAGCGGCAGGATTTCGTCACCGCGCTTCAGTGTGCGAGCCGAGAAATCGACCTCGATGTTGCCGAAGCGGACGGCTTCCGGTGCTTCTTCCGGCGCCCCCGGCGGCACGTTGCCCTGGCGGCGCATCACGGCGTGGATGCGGGCGAGCAGTTCGCGCGGATTGAAGGGTTTGGGCAGGTAGTCGTCGGCGCCCATTTCCAGGCCGACGATGCGATCGACCTCGTCGCCCTTGGCGGTGAGCATGATGATCGGCGTCCGGTCGCCCTGGCCGCGCAGGCGACGGCAGATCGACAGGCCGTCCTCGCCGGGCAGCATGAGATCGAGGACGATCAGGTGGTAGTGCTCGCGGCTGCGTGTCTTTTCCATCTGCTGGGCGTCGCCGACCGCCTTGACGACGAAGCCCTGTTCGCCGAGGTAGCGGGTCAGCAGGTCACGCAGGCGGGCGTCGTCATCGACGACGAGAATGTGCTGGTTGTTTTCGTTCATGCGGCAAGGATAAGGGTTGCGCCGGCAGGCAGTGCGGGAAATGGTAACAAAGGATATCTCCGTCGGGCGCGGGAAACATTCGATTACAACTCGATTCATCCTTCATCTGGCGTCAAGTCGGACAATGGATGCGTCTGTAAAACGCTATAAAATGCTGCGCAAGATGAAAGCCCGCCTGATCGTTCCGCTTCTCGCCATGCTACTGCTGCTGCCGGCAGGGCCAGCGGCTGCCGGCGACCGTCGCTATGATTTTCCTTCCGACGACCGCCGGGAGTTGCGTCGGCAGATGCGCGAGAACTGGCGCCAGGATGCTTACGAGCGGCGCCAGCAGCGCGACGATCCCGGGCAGCGCTGGCAGGAGTGGCCACGGGAAGAGCGGCAGCGCTTGCGCGACGAGATGCGCCAGCAGCACGAAAGGCAGGATCGGGACTGGCGCTACGAGCGGAGACATCGCCGCGACTGAACCCCGGCCGGCTCCGGTAGAATGTCGGCCCATGCAGATCCTGGCCCTTGAAACTTCGACCGAGCACGGTGGCTGCGCGCTGTGGCGCGACGGCGACCTGCTCGAAAGCGTTTGCCCGGATGGGCGCTCGCACTCAGAAACCCTGTTGCCGCTGGTGCGCGAACTGCTTGCCCGGGCGGGAACGACGGTCAATGCGCTCGACGGCATCGCCTTCGGCGTCGGTCCGGGGGCTTTCACCGGCTTGCGCGTTGCCTGCGGTGCTGCCCAGGGACTGGCGCTGGCGGCCGATCTGCCGCTGCTGCCAGTGACCAGCCTGGAGTGCATGGCGGCAGCCAGCGGTGGCAGCCAGGTGCTGAGCTTGCTCGATGCGCGCATGGGTGAGGTTTATGCGGCAGCCTACCGGAATGCTGATGCTTCGCCTGTTCTGATCGACGAGATTCGCGTCATTCCGCCTGCCGAACTGGCCTGGCAGGAGAGTGGTGCTGGCTGGCTGGCTTGCGGCAATGCCCTGGCGGCCTATCCGGCGTTGGCCGAACGCTTGGTGTCCGCCGGCTTTGCGCTGCTGCCGACCGCGCTGCCCCAGGCGGCTTGGGTGGCGCGTCTGGCGGCGCCCCGTCTGCAAGCCGGTGCCGGCATCGATCCGGCGCTGGCAGCGCCCCTCTACATTCGCGACAAGGTGGCAAAAACCGTCGCCGAGCGCCTGCGCGAAGGCGGTCGGGCGTGAACGGCGTCGCGGTACTTCCGCTGGAGTTTTTTCCGATGGCCGTTGCCGACCTCGACGCGGTCACCGCAGTCGAGGCTGCGTTGCAGGATTTTCCCTGGACGCGGGGCAACTTCGCTGACTCGCTGCATGCCGGATACAGTGCCTGGATCGCCAGCATCGGCGGCGAGGTGATCGGCTTTTCAGTGGTCATGCAGGTACTCGACGAAGCGCATCTGCTCAACATCGGTATCGCATCGCAACATCAGGGCCACGGTTTCGGTGCCCGTCTGCTGCGCCAGGCGATGACGAATGCCGCCAAGAACGGCGCGCACCGGATGTTTCTCGAGGTTCGCCCGGGCAATGCGCGTGCCGTGGCGCTGTATCGGCATTTCGGTTTCCACGAGATCGGCCGGCGCAAGGATTACTATCCGGCACACCAGGGGCGCGAGGATGCGCTGGTTTTCGAGAAGGAGTTGCCGGCATGCCGCTGAGCCGCGAACAAATGCTGGTCGAAATGGGGATTTCGCCCTTGTGGATGCTGCGTGAGCCGGTTTCTTCGGAAACGCCTGAACCAGTTGCGGTGGCTGCCCCGGTCGCGCCGGCAACGCCAGCGCAGCCGGTGCTGCCGGCGCCGATCGCTCCGCCTGGTGCAGTGGCCGAATTCGACTGGCCTGCCTTGCTGGCGGGGATCGCTGATTGCCGTGCCTGCGAACTGTGCAAGCAGCGCCGCCAGGTCGTACCCGGGGTCGGCGACCGCAATCCTGACTGGCTGTTCATCGGCGAAGGCCC
Source organism: Azonexus sp. (assembly GCF_041909095.1). GTDB lineage: Bacteria > Pseudomonadota > Gammaproteobacteria > Burkholderiales > Rhodocyclaceae > Azonexus. The sequence goes on from NZ_JAYREB010000010.1 coordinate 113,439, forward strand.
GGGCGCCGAGGAAGATGCGCGCGGCGAACCCTTCGTCGGCCAGGCCGGCAGGTTGCTCGACGCGATGCTGGAGGCGCTGGGCATGACGCGCGGCAACAAGGTGTATATCGCCAATGCCGTCAAGTGCCGTCCGCCCAACAATCGCACTCCGGAAGCAGCCGAGATGGCGGCCTGTCGTCCCTGGCTGGAGCGGCAGATCGTGCTGCTCAAACCCCGGGTCATCGTGCTGCTCGGCAAGGCGGCTGCGCACACCATTCTCGGTAATGATAGCGCACTGGCGGCAATGCGCGGCAAGCGTTTTGAATATGCCGGGATACCGGTCGCCGTGACCTATCATCCGGCGTATTTGTTGCGTAATCAGTTCGACAAGGGCAAGGCCTGGGAGGATCTTTTGTTCGCCCGGCGCCTGCTGCGCAGCGGGAATACCTGATCCCCTAGGGTAATACCCGGTTCCCCGATCCTCCCTTTGTTTCTAAGCTATGACGAACAACACAAAGAACAAGAAGGTGTTCGTCCATGTCGGAAGCAATCGACGAGAACAAAGACGGGCAAGCGTGCAACCTGGATTACCTGCTGGTGAATCTGGGGCGCAATCGAGCTGCCGCAGAACGACTTATCCGCATTTTTCTGGAAAACTATCCGCAGTTGGTGGCGCGTCTTGAGCGAGCTGCCGCCGATCACGACATTCTGGCGATGCAGGACGCGGCGCATGACATCCGCAGCAGTTGTGTGCTGTTTTCCGCCCATCAGACGGTGGCACTGGCTCGTGAGCTGGAATACATGCTTTATTGCCATCGGCGTGATGGCGTGCAGGTCGATTGGCTGTCGCGCAGTGGACGCTTGCGCGATTCGCTGTCCCGGGTTCGCGCCGAATTGCTGAACTATCTTGGCGAAGGCAGTGGCGCGGTGACGCCTTGAGCGTTCAGTAGATCAAGCCGTTCTGGATTGCGAAGCGGGTAAGGCCGGTCACATCATGGACACCGATGCGCTGCATCAGGCGGGCACGGTGAAATTCGACGGTCTTCGGGCTGATCTCGAGCTGGCGGGCGATTTCCTTGGTTGTCCGGCCGCCGGCGACGAGGCGCAGGATTTCGATCTGGCGTGTCGTCAGACGTTCGCCGCGCTCGCTGTCCGATCCCGTGTGGGGCTGGACGATCTCCCGAATCTTTGGCGACAGGAAGGGCTTGTCAGCCAGTACCGTCATCAGTGCTTCCTGTAGCTCATCGAGCAGGAAGTCCTTGAGCAGGTAGCCGTTGACGCCAGCGTTGAGCGCCTGTTCGACAATTTCCCGCCGTTCGATGCTGGACAGGACGAGGATGCGCAAGCTGTTGTCGTGCCCGCGCAGCGTTTTTGCCACTTCAATGCCCGAAGGGCCGGGCATGGCGATGTCGAGCAAGAGGACATCCGGTTGTTCCGTGGCAATTGCCGCCGGAACCTCGGCACCGTTGGCGCATTCGGCAACAACGGCATAACCGGGGAGGGTTTCAAGCAAGGCTCGGATGCCGGCGCGAACCAGCAATTGATCATCGGCGAGTACGATACGGACGCTTTTCATTTCATGGAAAGCATATGCGAAAGCATTGCTTTTGTGTTGCCAGGTTTACGTGGTATGCCGATTTTAACCGAGAGCCGGTAGCGTCCACCGGAAACGCAAGGCCAGCAGCCGCAATAGAAGGACGATGCCCATCGCCACCCAGGCCGCGCTTACCGGCGCCATGCCCAGGGTTTGCAAAGCGATCAACGACAGCGCGCCAAGCCAGGCAGCCGTCGCATACAGCTCGCCCTTGAGAAATACGCTGGGAACATCGTTGCACAGGATGTCGCGCAACACGCCGCCGACGACGCCGGTGATGACGCCCATCAGGCTGGCCGCCAGCCACGGGGTATGCCACTGCAACGCGACCTGGGTGCCGACGATGGTGAACAGCGCCAGGCCGATGGCGTCCGGGATCAGGAAGAGATTGGCCGGCAGGTGGCGATGGCGGACGATGATGAAGGCGAGGATGGCGGTAGCCAGTGCGGCCATCAGATAGGTCTGGTCGACTACCCAGAAGACGTTGCGGTCGAGCAGCAGGTCGCGCACCGTACCACCGCCGAGCGCGGTGGCGACGGCGACCAGCAGGGCGCCGATCAGGTCCATCCGCTTGCGTGCCGAATCGAGTACGCCGGTCAGGGCGTTGACGGCAACTGCTGCCATGCCGACCCAGTAGAGCAGGGTGTCCATGCGCGTTGCGCTCAGCGCAACTTTTCCTTCATCGCCCGTTGGGCCTCGCGTTTGCCTTCCTTCTCTTGTTGGTCGGCACGTTTGTGGCTACGGCCGCCGCTACGCGGCTTAACATCGCTACGCGAGTTAGCCTGCGCCGAAAACGTGCCGATCACCGCAATTTCTCCTTCATCGCCCGTTGGGCCTCGCGTTTACCTTCCTTCTCTTGCTGGTCGGCACGTTTGTCATGTTGTTTTTTGCCCTTGGCGAGGCCGATTTCGAGTTTGATGCGGCCGCGGACGAAGTGCAGGTCGAGGGGAATCAGTGCATAGCCGGCGCGTTCGACCTTGCCGATCAGCTTGCCGATCTCGCGGGCGTGCAGCAACAGCTTGCGGGTGCGTACCGGATCGTGGTGGTTGTGGCTGGACGCGGTCGATAGCGGCGTGATGTGCATGCCGATCAGGAACAATTCGCCGTGGCGGATGATCACGTAGGATTCCTTGATGTTCATCCGGGCGGCGCGGATCGCCTTGACCTCCCAGCCTTCGAGCACGATGCCGGCCTCGTACTTCTCTTCGATGAAGTAGTCGTGAAAGGCTTTTTTATTGACCGTGATGCTCATGCTGCCGCGCGTTCCATTAAAATCCGCAATTCTACAGGATTACAGGAATACCGCCGCAGCATGGCCCAGGTCGAAAAAACCGTCTTGATCGAATACTCGGCGTTGCAGATGTTCGAACTGGTTGATCGTTGCGAGGATTATCCCGCCTTTCTGCCGTGGTGCAGCCGTACCGAACTGAAGCACCGTGACGAGCGGAAAACGATTGCCACCCTGCATATCAACTACCATGCGGTGAAGTCGAGCTTCACCACCGAGAACGACAAGGAAATTCCGACCCTGATGAAGATTCGCCTGGTCGATGGTCCTTTCCGCCGTCTCGAAGGTGCCTGGCACTTCCGGCCGCTCGCCGAGCACGCCTGCAAGATCGAATTCCGCTTGCACTACGAGTTCTCCAGCAAGTTGTTTGAAAAGGTGATCGGTCCGGTGTTCAGCCACATCGCCAATACCTTTGTCGATGCCTTCGTGCGCCGTGCGGCGCAGGTTTATGGAGCCAGTCATGGCTGATGAAATGATCAATGTCGAAGTCTGCTACCCGCTGTCACTGCGCCAGGAGGTGATTCGTCTGCGTCTGGCGTCGGGTGCCACCTTGCAGCAGGCGGTCGAGGCTTCCGGCTTGCTGGCGAAGTATCCGGAAATCGACCTCCAGAAAAACAAGTTCGGCATCTGGAACAAGCTTTCCAAGCTCGATGCCGTGCTCCGCGATTTCGATCGCGTGGAAATCTATCGGCCGCTGATCGCCGACCCTAAGGAGGTGCGCAAGCAGCGTGCTGCCGAAGGCAAGGTCATGAAAAAAGGCGCCGGGGACGCCGACGCCTGATTGCGCTGAGGTCGGCGCTGCCTACTTGCAGGCTTCCTGCATGATGCGCCGCGTACGCTCAAGTTCCTGGCTGCGCCTTGCCGCATCCATGGTCTGCAGGTTTCCCTTGCTGTCCGCCTGCGATATCGGCGTATCGGACTGCAGCATCCGGTAATTGTTGCGGGCGCGTTCGCAGGTTTCGCGTTTCTGGCGAGCGGCAGCGGCTTCCTTTTCTTCCTTCTCGGCCTTCTCCCGGGCTTCCTGTTGCCGCTTGCGGAAATCGAGCTCCTTCTCGGCCACGGTCTGTGGCTCGCTGCTCGCAGCCTTGGCTTTTTCCGCTGTCCCGTTTTCGGTTGCGTTTTCTGCGCTGCCGGTGACGACTGCCGGCTGCTTGGCGCCGATCGAACGGCTGCCCTTGGCTGAGCCGGGTGGTGGGGTGTCGGAAATCACGGTCTTGCCGCTGCTGTCCTTCCATTGGTAAGTTTGCCCATGGGCAGCGCTGAGCATGACGACGGGGGCGACCAATAGTGCGGCAAACAGGGCTTTGTTCATGATTGGCTCGTGAAGGCGTGGCTCGGATTTCTGTATAATACGATTTTGTGACCTTGGATCAAAGGCCATGCGACTTCTGCAAAAAGCCCTCACTTTCGACGACGTCCTGCTCGTCCCCGCTCATTCTCAAGTTCTGCCGCGCGATGTCAGCCTGTCTACCCGCCTGACGCGCAACATCACCCTGAACCTGCCCTTGCTCTCCGCCGCCATGGATACCGTGACGGAAGGCCGTCTGGCCATTGCCATGGCCCAGGAAGGTGGCATTGGCATCATCCACAAGAATCTCACGTCCCGCGCCCAGGCTGCCGAAGTGGCCAAGGTCAAGCGTTTCGAGTCGGGTATCCTGCGCGATCCGATCACCGTGACGCCGAACATGACGGTGCGCGACGTGCTCGAAATCACCCGCCAGCACAAGATTTCCGGCTTGCCGGTGATCGACAAGTCGGGCAAGGTGGTTGGTATCGTCACCAACCGCGACCTGCGTTTCGAGACCAATCTCGACCAGCCGGTCAAGTCGATCATGACGCCGCGCAAGCGTCTGGTCACCGTCGGCGAGGAAGCCGGCGTCGAGGAGGCCAAGGAACTGATCCGCACGCATCGTCTGGAACGCGTTCTGGTCGTCAATGACGCCTTCGAACTGCGCGGTCTGATCACCGTCAAGGACATCCTCAAGTCCACCGAACATCCGCTCGCCAACAAGGATGCCAGCGGCCGCCTGCGCGCCGGTGCTGCGGTCGGCGTCGGTGCCGGTACGGAAGAGCGCGTCGAACTGCTGGCCGAAGCCGGCGTCGACGTCGTCGTCGTCGATACCGCCCACGGTCACTCGCAGGGCGTGCTCGATCGCGTGCGTTGGGTGAAGCAGAATTTCCCGCAGATTCAGGTCATCGGCGGCAACATCGCCACCGCCGACGCCGCGCGCGCGCTGGTCGATGCTGGCGCCGACGGCGTCAAGGTCGGCATCGGCCCCGGTTCGATCTGCACCACGCGTATCGTCGCCGGTGTCGGCGTGCCGCAGATCACCGCCATCCAGAACGTTTCCGAAGCCCTCAGGGGCACCGGCGTGCCGATGATCGCCGACGGCGGCATCCGCTACTCCGGCGACATCGCCAAGGCGATTGCCGCTGGTGCCGACACGGTCATGCTCGGTGGCCTGTTCGCCGGCACCGAGGAGGCGCCGGGCGAGGTCGAGCTGTTCCAGGGCCGCTCGTACAAGTCCTACCGCGGCATGGGTTCGCTTGGCGCGATGCAGGCTGGCTCCTCAGATCGTTACTTCCAGGAGAACACCGGCAACGTCGACAAGTTCGTCCCGGAAGGCATCGAAGGCCGCGTCCCGTACAAGGGTTCGGTGCTCGCCGTGATCCACCAGCTGATGGGCGGCCTGCGCTCGTCGATGGGTTACCTGGGCACGCCGACCATCGCCGACATGCACGAGAAGGCCTGTTTCGTCGAAATCACTTCGGCCGGCATCCGCGAATCGCACGTGCACGACGTGCAGATCACCAAGGAAGCGCCGAACTATCACCTCGACTGATCGTTCCAGTGTCCAGAAGGGCGGCTAATTCAGCCGCCTTTTTCATTCAAGGTTGTGAATATGTCCCACCAGAAAATCCTCATCCTCGATTTCGGTTCCCAGGTCACCCAGCTGATCGCCCGCCGCGTGCGCGAAGCCAAGGTCTTCTGCGAAATCCATCCTTACGACGTCTCGGATGATTTCATCCGCAACTACGGCGCCCAGGGCATCATCCTCTCCGGTGGTCCGAACTCGGTGACCGAGGGCGACACGCCGCGCGCGCCGAAAATCGTTTTCGAGTTGGGCATTCCGGTGCTCGGCATCTGCTACGGCATGCAGACCATGGCGCAGCAACTGGGCGGCCAGGTGATGACTGCCGAAGCGGCCGGCAAGGCGCGTGAGTTCGGTTACTCGGAAGTGCGGGCGCATGGTCACACCGCGCTATTGAAGGACATTGCCGACTTCACCACGGCCGAAGGCCACGGCATGCTCAAGGTGTGGATGAGCCACGGCGATTCCGTGATGGAACTGCCGCCCGGCTTCAAGACCATGGCGTCCACGCCGTCCTGCCCGATTGCAGCGATGGCAGACGAGAGCCGCAAGTTCTACGCTGTCCAGTTCCACCCGGAAGTCACCCACACACTGCAGGGCAGGGCGATCCTCGAACGCTTCGTGCATGGCATCTGCGGCTGCGGTACCGACTGGGTGATGGGCGACTACATTGCCGAAGCCGTCGAGGCGATCCGCGCCCAGGTCGGCAGCGACGACGTCATTCTCGGTCTGTCCGGCGGCGTCGATTCCAGCGTTGCCGCAGCATTGATCCATCGCGCCATTGGCGATCAACTCACCTGCGTCTTCGTCGATCATGGCCTGTTGCGCCTGAACGAAGGCGACATGGTCATGGACATGTTCGCGCGCAACCTCGGCGTCAAGGTCATCCGCGTCGATGCGGTCGATGACTTCATGGGCAAGCTGGCCGGCGTCTCCGACCCGGAGCAGAAGCGCAAGATCATCGGCAAGGAGTTCGTCGAAGTCTTCCAGGCCGAGTCGAAGAAGCTGGTGTCGGCCAAGTGGCTGGCTCAGGGCACCATCTACCCGGACGTGATCGAGTCGGCCGGCAAGGGCAAGAAGGGCGCCCATACCATCAAGAGCCACCACAATGTCGGCGGGCTGCCGGAAGACATGCACCTCAAGCTGCTCGAGCCGCTGCGCGAGTTGTTCAAGGACGAAGTCCGTGAGCTCGGCGTGGCGCTCGGCTTGCCGCGTGAGATGGTCTATCGCCACCCCTTCCCCGGCCCCGGTCTGGGTGTGCGCATCCTTGGTGAAGTCACGCTCAAGGCGGCGCACCTCCTGCAACGCGCCGATGCGATCTTCATTGACGAACTGCGCGCCACGGTTGCCACCGAGCGCGATGTCGCCACCGGTGCCTGCACCGAGGCCGACATCGGCAAGACCTGGTACGACCTGACCAGTCAGGCCTTTGCCGTTTTCCTGCCGGTCAAGAGCGTTGGCGTCATGGGCGACGGCCGCACCTACGAGAACGTGGTTGCGCTGCGCGCCGTCGTCACCAGCGACTTCATGACCGCGCACTGGGCGCACCTGCCGTACGAATTGCTCGGCCGCGTTTCCAACCGTATCATCAACGAAGTGCGCGGGCTGAACCGGGTGGTGTACGACGTGTCCGGCAAGCCACCGGCGACGATTGAGTGGGAATGATTCCGTGCCACCAGATGGCAACGAGTAGAATAGACATCTAAGCCCGCGTCATTGCGGGCTTTTTTGATTTCTTTTGGTGTTTCTTGGGAATATTTTTTATCGCGCGATTATTCGTTATTCGTTATTTGTTCGCGACGAATCGACTTCCAGTGTGTAACTTTCAGTTGCGACGTTCTTCGCTTCATTGAGATGATCAAGCTCAGCCAGCATCGTGTCGCTGATCACAGGGGATGACAAAGCGATGATGGCGATGATTGCAAGGCCGAAATCGAGGCAGGCGCAAAGACCGCGGATCGTCTCGATGTGGCTTGCTCCGTAAAGACTGGTATGGCTCACCGCGATAAAGCGGTCAGCCGGCTGCTCGCCTATGGACACATGGCCGAAAATACCTTTGATATTGGGATGTGCGCCGTAGTCAATGGCACCTTCGTAGCCGAGAGCAGCGAGCGCATGAATATCGGGAGCACGCTCCTTCAATGGTGCGATTGCTTTCTCGAATGTGAATGCTTTTCGACAAGCCTTTTTTTCCTTTTCTCCTTGATGTCTGCGGCACCAAATCTCTTGCAAATCAGGGTCATGCGTCATCAAACTGGCATAGGCTGCCGATTCGAGTGCCGTGCGTAGTAGCGGAAAAACAGCGGCACAATGGCCGCTCAGGGCCATGCGCGAGCCAGCCAGGAAGAGTTGGTACGCGTTCATGCATAGCACGAGCGGGACTGCGGTGAGTTGATGTTCCTGCCAAAGTCCTTCACGAAAATATGTGTCGTATTCCCTAAGTGCCACCACTATCGGGGCGCTTGAGTCCAGCAATTTGGAAGTCGTTTCATTGGCGGCGGCGATATAGGAGTCGATCCCGCCCTCAATCACGATACGCACTCCACCAGTTTCCATCGCTAGCACCTCCTTTGGCGGCTAGGCATCGATCACGATTTTGCTTGCAGAGTCATGTATTCCGTTGATAAGGCTGCCGAATGGGTTCAGTGCAAGTATGAATGATCCGTCCTCCGGCTGACAACAAAAACGGCGCCTCGCAAGGCGCCGTTTTCATTTCCCGATCAGTCGCTTACTGCGCAATCGCCTCTATCGCGACATCGATGCGCACGTCGTCGCCGACGTAGGGGGCGAACTTGCCGGCGTTGAATTCGGAGCGCTTGATCACGGTCCAGGCGTTGGCGCCGATGGCCTTCTTCTTCAGCATCGGGTGCGGCGCCGCCTTGAAGTCGGTGACGGTCAGCGTGACCGGCTTGGTGACGCCCTTGATCGTCAGTTGGCCTTCGATTCTGGCCGGCTTGTCGCCCTCGAAGACGACCTTGGTCGATTTGAAGGTGGCAGTCGGGAATTTGGCGGTGTCGAGTAAATCCTCGCCCTGGATGTGTTCGTTGAAGGTGGCGTAGCCGGTGTCGACGGATTTGGCGTCAATCACGATGTCGACTGTGCCGGTCCTGGCGGCGGCGTCATAGACGACCTTGCCGCTGGTGCTGTTGAAGCGTGAGAGCTGGGTCGAGTAGCCGAAGTGGCTGTACGAGAAGCGCGGGAAAGTGTGGGTGCCGTCGACCGTGTAGGTTTCCGGCGCGGCGAGGACCGGGCTGGCGGCGGCGAGGGCGAGGACGAGGCTGGCGAGTTGCTTTTTCATGGGGTTTTCTCCTTGGGGTTGGGGGTTACTTGCCGCTGGCGGCGATACGGAACTTGAGGCGGACATCGTTGGCGACGATGTCGAACTTGGCCCAGCTACCTTCGCCGATGGCGAAATCGGCGCGGCGCAGCGTGAAGGCGCCTTCGAAGACGCCGCTGGCGCCCTGCGCGGTGAAGGTGGCAGGAACGACGACATCCTGGGTGCGGCCTTTGATCGTCAGCTTGCCGGCGACTTCGTAGCGGTTGCCGCCGAGTGCCTTGACGCTGCTGGAAACGAAGCGGGCGACCGGGAAAGCGGCGGTGTTGAACCACGGCTTGCCGGCGACTTCGGCGTCGCCTTCCGGTGCACCGGTGTCGACACTGGCCAGTTCGACGTCGAAGCTGACGCGGGCGGCGGTCGGTTTGGCCGGGTCGAACGATAGCTGACCGGAAAACTTGCGGAACTGGCCGTCGACTGCGACGCCCATCTGCTGGTAGGTGAAGGCGACGCTGCTCTTGGCCGGCAGCACCTGGTTGTATTCGACGGCGCCGGCGCTCAGTGGTGACAGCGCGGCGAGCAGGGCGAGGGTGGATATGGCGTGTTTCATGTCAGTTCTCCGTGGTGGGGCGGGCAGGCAACATCCGGGTCAGGATGTCGTCGCGGTCGATGAGGTGGTGTTTGAGGGCGGCGGCAACGTGGCCGACGAGGATCAGGACGAAAAGTACGGCCAACGTCGCATGCACGTTCTGCAGCAGGTCGCCCAGTGCCTTGTCCTTGGCCAGCAGGTCGGGGATCGGCAGCAGGCCGAACCAGACGGTCTGGAAGCCCTTGGCCGAACTCATCAGCCAGCCGGACAGCGGCATCGCCAGCATCAGCCCGTAGAGCGCCAGGTGGCCGCCGTGCGCCGCCAGTTGCAGCGGCTTCGCCATGCTCGTTGGCAAGGGCGGCGGGCGATGACCGGCGCGCCAGGCGAGGCGGACGAGGACGAGCAGGAAGGCGGTGACACCGGCCCACTTGTGCCAGGAATAGAGCTTCAGCTTCTCGGGCGATAGCGGCAGGTCCTGCATGTAAAAGCCGAGGGCGAGCAGGCCGATGATCAGGACGGCCATGACCCAGTGCAGGGACTTGGCGGTGGCGGTGTAATGGTTTTTCATGGTCAAGCTCCTTGCTGGGGCAGAAACTGGTAGGCATCCATCGCCAGCACGTAGTCGTCGATGCCTGCATGGAAACGTTCGTAGTGGGCGTCGTCGCCGGCCGCGCCGAGGGCGACGAAGAGCGGCAGCAGGTGCTCTTCGGTCGGGTGGGCCTGAACGGCGCCGGGGGCTAGCTGGCGATAGTCGAGCAGGGCGTCGCGTTTGCCGGCGACCAGTTGCGCATCGAGCCAGTCGGCGAACTCGCGGACGTAGGCGGGCGTCTGGCCGCCTGCAGCGTAGGCGCGCTGGAAGTCGCGCAGGTTGTGGGTGATGTTGCCGGAAGCGACGATCAGGAAGCCGCGCTCGACCAGCGGCGTCAGCGCCCGGCCCAGTTGCCAGGCCTGCTGCGGCCCGCCGCGGCTCTGCAGCGACAGCGGAATGACCGGGATCTGCGCGTCCGGGAACATCAGTCGCAATGGCACCCAGGCGCCGTGGTCGAGGCCGCGATTGCGGTCGATGTCGACCGCCAGGCCGGCGGCCCTCAGAGCGGCGACGACTTCGGCGGCGGCTTCGGGGCAGCCGCTGGCCGGGTAGTTCAGCGTGTAGAGCTCGGGCGGGAAACCCCAGAAATCGTGGATGGTTTCCAGGCGTTCGGCACTGCCGACGGTGGCGACGGCGGTATCCCAGTGCGGGCTGACGACGACGATTGCCCGCGGCAACGGCAGCGTCGCTGCCTGCCGGGCCAGCGCGGCGCCGGCGGCGCCCGGCCGGAGCGCGAAGGTTGGCGCGCCGTGCGGAACGAAGAGGGTGGGAAGCGGTAAGGTCATGGCATGACTCCTGTGCGATGGACGTACTTTATTCGCCATCGCCTGAGCGAAATAGCCGACAATATGGAAATTATTATTGCTGGATATGCAACAATGGACCGTCTCGACGCGATGCGCCTGTTCGTCCGGGTCGCCGAACTCGGGAGTTTCTCCGCCGTCGCCCTGCAGCTCGACGTCGCCCGTTCAGTGGTGACGCGCCAGGTTGCCGGGTTGGAGAGTCGCCTCGGCGTCAAGCTGATGGCGCGCAGCACGCGGCGGCTGTCGCTGACCGCTGCCGGCGCCGCCTACCTGGAAAAATGCCGGGTCATTCTCAACCTGGTTGAGGCGGCGGAAAGCGAATTGAGCGATGAAAACCAGGCGCCGCGCGGTCATCTGCGCGTCAGCGTGCCGCTCAGTTTCGGCCTCAAGCGGGTGGCACCGCTCCTGCTCGACTTCGCCCGGCGCTACCCGGAAGTGACGCTGGACATGGATTACAGCGACCGCCCGGTGAAACTGATTGAAGAGGGGATTGACCTCTCGCTACGTATCACGCGCCAACTGGCCGGTGGCGATGTCGCCCGCCGCATCGGCAGCATCCGCCTGCACGCGGTGGCGGCGCCGGATTACCTGGCCCGCCACGGCCGGCCGCGCCATCCGGGCGAATTGTTGCACCACGAATGCCTTGCCTACGCGGCAGGTGGCAATACCCAGCAATGGCAGTTCACGGTTGACGGTCAGTTACGGGCATTTCCCGTGCGCAGCCGGATCCAGGCCAACAATGGCGATGTGCTGGTCGAGGCGGCGGCGCAAGGCCTGGGCATCACCCTGCAGCCGGATTTCATCGTCGAGGCGGCGCTCACCGCCGGCCGCATCGAGACCGTGCTGGAGGACTTTCCGCAGCCGGAACTCGGGATCTACGCGCTACTTCCGGGCAACCGCCACGTGCCGCACCGGGTCCGCGTGCTGATCGACTTCCTGGCCGCCGGACTCAGGCCGCCGGCGGCGTCTTGATCCCGTTACGCACGAAACTGACGATCAACGTGATCACCGTCAGCGGCAGCACGTAACCCAGCATCGCCGACGAGAATGCAGGCAGGCTCTCATGCTGCGTTGCCGAAAGCACCAGATAGAGCGTGTAAGCGACGTAGTAAGCGAGGAAGACGCCGCCTTCCCAGCGCGCGATCTCACGGCCGGTGACGACGATCGGCAGGCAGGCGAAGGCGACCGCGAGCATGACCCAGAGGTCGAAATTACGCGCCGCCTCGGAGACGACGATGCCGCCGTCGGCGATCAGGCTGGCGAAGCCGAGCACTGCGAAAACGTTGAAGATGTTGCTGCCGACCACGTTGCCGACCGCGATGTCGCGCTCACCGCGCCAGGCGGCGACCAGCGAGGTGGCGATTTCCGGCATCGAGGTGCCGACCGCGACGACGGTGAGGCCGATCACCAGATCGCTGACGCCAAAGGCGCGGGCGACCGCCACCGCCGCATCGACCAGCCAGTCCGCGCCGAGGACGAGCAGGCCGAGGCCGCCGGCGACCAGCAACAACTGGACGCTCCAGTGCGCGTCCCAGCGGCTGCTGGTATCAGGCATTTCGTCGGCGAATTCGGCTTCTACCGCCTTGCTGGCCCGGCGCGACTGGGTCACCAGAAAGACCGTGTAGGCAATCACCAGCGCGAACAGCAGTGCGCCCTCGCCACGACTCAGGTTGCCGTCGAGCGCCAGGACCAGGAAGAGCAGGCTGGCACCGATCATGATCGGGATCTCCTGACGGATGATCTGCTCGTTGACCGCCAGCGGCACGATCAGCGCCGATAGGCCGAGGATCAGCAGGACGTTGGCGATGTTGCTGCCGACCACGTTGCCGATCGCCAGGTCGCCCGAACCGCTGAGCGCGGCGCCGGCGGAGACCGCCATTTCGGGCGCGCTGGTACCGAAAGCGACGATGGTCAGGCCGACGACCAAGGGCGAGATGCCGAAGGTCAGCGCCAGGCGGGCGGCGCCGCGAACCATCAGTTCGGCGCCCAGGGTCAGGGCGGCGAGGCCGAGGATGAAAAACAGGAGATGTTCCAACATAGGTCTGGTCTGCGCAAAAAGGGGCCGGGAAGCTGATGAAGTGGCTGCGGTATACTACGCCCCCGCCTTGCCGCAGCGCCTCGGACGATGACTTCGGAAAATTCTGCTGACTCCTCATTTCCCGCCCTGGGCGACGAATATTTCATGCGCGAGGCGATCTCGCTGGCGCAAGCCGCCGAATGCCTTGGCGAAGTGCCGGTCGGGGCGGTTGTCGTCCTTGATGGGAAGATCGTCGGCCGCGGCTTCAACTCGCCGATCGGCGAACACGACCCGACCGCCCACGCTGAAATCGCCGCCCTGCGCGATGCCGCCCGCAACCTCGGCAATTACCGGCTGCCCGGCTGCGCGCTCTACGTCACGCTCGAACCTTGCGCCATGTGTGCCGGGGCGATCATGCATGCGCGGATCAGCCGCGTCATCTACGGCGCCCGTGATCCGAAGACTGGCGTTCATGGCAGCGTCGTCGACCTGTTCGGTGTCGAGCGCCTGAATCACCATGCGACGGTCGAGGGCGGCGTGCTCGCCGACGAATGTAGCCGGCTGCTTTCCGCCTTCTTCGCCGGTCGGCGCCGGAGAGCGCAATGAAGCTGCTGGTTTCGGTCGCTCGCCAGACTTTGCAGCTCGTCGACGAGACTGGCGCAATATTGCGCGAATACCCGGTGTCGACCGCCAAGGCAGGCGTCGGTGAAATCTCCGGCAGCTTCCAGACGCCACGCGGCCGCCACATCATTCGCGCCAAGATTGGCGCCGGCCAGCCGGCCAACACGGTTTTCGTCCGCCGCCGGCCGACCGGCGAAATCTGGACGCCGGAGCTCGCCGAACAGTTTCCCGGGCGGGACTGGATACTCACCCGCATCCTCTGGCTGTCCGGCTGCCTGCCCGGCCACAACCGCCTCGGTTGCGTCGATACCATGCGCCGCTACGTCTATATTCACGGTTCGCCGGATAGCGCGGAAATGGGCGTTCCCGGTTCGCACGGCTGCGTGCGCATGCGCAACGCCGACATCGTCGAGTTGTTCGACTACGTTCCCTGCTATTCTGAAGTTGAAATCACTGAAGATTGAATCACTTGTCCGTCAGAGTTAAAGCTTTTCTCGAATATCGTGATTGATCCGTCCTTGCCGCGCAGCAGCACGGTCGAGGCACGGGTGCCGTAATCCGCCGACTGCACGAAGACCGCCGAAAGCAGACGTTCCCAGGGCAAGGGCACGCCGGTGTCGGGCAAGCGGTGATCAGGTTCGACGGCGCGATCGGCGAGCAACGAAAAGCAGGCATCGGGATCGGGTAGGGTGGCGATGGCCGCGGCAAAGCGCTGGCGGGCCTTGAGCAGCTTGGGCCAGGGCGTGTCGAGACGATGGTTCGACACGCCGTAGATGCCGGGCGCCAGCGGGCGCGGGCCGGCGTCGCGGTTAGAGAGATAGAGCAAGCTGTCGTTGTCGGCGAGCAGCAGGTTGAAGCCGGCGTAATCGTCGAGGACGAGATTTGTTGCGTAGTCGGTGGGCGAGTTGGCCGAACGCAGGAAATCCGCCGTCAGCGCGCCGCGTGAGCGCCGGCCGGCCGGCCGGCCCGGTTCGCGGACATTGGTGACGGCGGCGAAGCGGCCGCCGCGCGTTGCGCCCAGCCAGGTGCCACCGGCTTCGAGGTCACGGCCGCCGAGGATCTCCGGTTCCGCTGGCCAGAAGCCGGCGGCAGCGCTTGGCCGGGCATGAAACTCGTCACGGTTGGCGGCGACTACCAGCGGGTAATCGGCATGCACCCGCCAAGCGACGACGATCAGGCACATGCCCGGCGCTCAGGCCGGATTGACGGCGACCGCCGAGACCGGCGCTCCTTCACGCGAGCCGAGCCGCAGGTTGGCCGCGAAATTGGACTGCACGACGGCCAGCGCGACGTGACCGCCAGTCGCCGACGGCGCCGCGGTCATCACCTTGCCGGCCGCCTGCTCCAGATTGTCGGGCGAGAACAGGTCGTCGCCGGCCTTGAGCGGGACGTCGGCGCTGAGACGGTAGAGGTGGCGCTTGACCTTGCCCAGGTACTGGGTGCGGGCGACGACTTCCTGGCCCGGGTAGCAACCCTTGTGGAAGCTGACGCCACCGATCTTCTCGAAGTCGGCCATCTGCGGCACGAATTCTTCCTTGGTCGCCAGCGTCACCAGCGGGAAGGCAGCCTGCACGTCGAGCCAGCGCCAGGCCGGCACGCCGGCCGCCCGCGCCTTGCCGCCGAGCTGCTGCCATAGCGCCGGGGCGGCGCTGAGCGGGGCGGCGACGATGAAACGCTGCGCTTCGATTTGCAGGACGGTAATGTCGCCGCTGACGGCGATCGTTAGCGCGGCATCGGGCAAGGCCAGGCCGGCATCGCCCAGCGCTTCGCCAGCCTGGGCGCCGGCCAGGCCGAGCAGTACCGTGTCGTCGCCGGCAGCGAGCTTGACCTTGTCGCGCAGCACGAACATCTGCAGGCGCTTGCGCGTGGCCTCCAGGAGGTCAGCGGCCAGCACCATGGCGTAGCGGCCGGCGCTGTGCCAGACGACGAAACTGGCCTGCATCCGTCCCTTGGCGGTACACCAGCCGGCGTGCTGCGCCTTGCCCTCGGCCAGGTGGTTGATGTCGTTGGTCAGCTGGTTGTGCAGGAAGCGCGTGGCATCCTCGCCCGTGGCGCTGAGCAGTGCGAGGTGGGTGAGGGGAACGAGGACGGTCTGTCGGCTGGCGGCGAGCAGTTCGCCGGCAGCGTCGCCAAAGTCGAGTACGTCGGTCGCGTCGGCGGCGAAGTTCGCTTCGGCCGATTCGAGAAAGCTGCGCCAGTTGGGATTCATGGGGGCTCCTTGAGGTTTGGGCTATTATATCGCCCGTTTTGCCAGCCGCCCGATGCGCCTTGCCGTGCGGTTTCCGACCGGCAAGACCCGATTTCCGCCCGCGAGTTCCCATGCATTTTGTGTTTCGCCTTGTCGCCCTGTTCCTGCTCGCTGTTGCTGCGCTTGCCGCCGCTTTCGTCTGGTGGGCGAACCGGCCGCTGGACTTGCCCGGCGAAGCCGTCGAATTCCGGGTGGCGCCCGGTAGCAGCCTGCACGGCACGATCCAGCAGATCAACGCGGCCGGCATCCCGCTGCAGGCCGACCTGTTCAAACTGCTGGCCCGCTGGCAGGGCAAGGTCAACGCGATCAAGGCCGGCAGCTATGCCACCGAGAGCGGCGAGACGCCTTATACCCTCCTCGTCAAGCTGGTCGAAGGCCGGGTCAGCCAGGCCAGCATCACGCTGGTCGAAGGCTGGACCTTCCGCCAGTTCCGGACCCGCCTCGACGCCCATCCGGCGTTGCGCCACGATAGCCGCGCGCTCAGTGAGGCCGAGATCGGCGAACGCCTCGGCTTGCCCTGGCGGCAGCTTGAAGGCCGGCTGTTGCCCGATACCTATCTGTTCGACAAGGAATCCAGCGATCTCGAAGTGATCGCCCGGGCCACTGCCGCGATGCAGAAGCAGCTTGGCGAAGCCTGGGCCGGGCGGCCCGCCGGTCTGCCTTACCGTTCGCCGGACGAGGCGCTGATCATGGCTTCGATCATCGAAAAGGAAACCGGGCGCCCGGAAGACCGCCCCCATGTCGCCGCCGTCTTCATCAACCGCCTGCGCCAGGGCATGCGCCTGCAAACCGATCCGACGGTGATCTATGGCCTGGGCGAGAATTTCGACGGCAATCTGCGCAAAAGCCATCTGCAGACCGACACCCCGTACAATACCTACACCCGCGCCGGCCTGCCGCCGACGCCGATCGCGATGCCCGGCCCGGCTGCGCTGCGCGCCGCGTTCCAGCCGGCGGCCAGCGATGCCTTGTATTTCGTCGCGCGCGGTGACGGCAGCAGCCATTTTTCGCGGACGCTCGACGAACACAACCGGGCGGTCAACCGTTATCAGCGAGGCGGCAAATGAGGGGCAAGTTCATTACTTTCGAGGGTATCGACGGCGCTGGCAAGAGCAGTCACGTCGAGTGGCTGGCCGAGTACCTGCGCCGCCAGGGGCATGTCGTCCTGGTCACCCGCGAGCCTGGTGGTACGCCGCTCGGCGAGCGTTTGCGGGAGCTGCTGCTGAACGAGTCCATGCATCTGGAGACGGAAACCCTGCTGATGTTCGCTGCCCGCCGCGAACACCTGGCCAGCCGCATCGAACCGGCACTGGCGCGCGGCGAGTGGGTGATCTGCGACCGCTTCAGCGATGCCACCTGGGCTTACCAAGGCGGCGGTCGCGGGCTCGACAAGAGCAAGTTCCTGGCGCTGGAGCACTGGGTCCATGAGCACCTGCAACCCGATCTGACCCTGCTCTTCGATCTGCCGCTGGAAGTGGCGCGCGAGCGCATCGTTCTCGCCAACCGGGTGCTCGACAAGTTCGAACAGGAAAGGGCAGACTTCCACGAACGGGTACGTCAGGCCTACCTTGATCGGGCCCATGCCCATCCCGCTCGGATGCGCGTGATCCAGGCTGACAATACGCTGGAAAATATTCGGAAAAAACTTGAAGAGATCGTTTCAACGCTATGTTGATAAACGTTTTTGATCTGCACAAGGAGCTCTGGTCCAGTCTTTTGGCGCGGCGTGAAAAATTGCCGCACGCCTTGTTGCTGATCGGCCAGAAGGGCCTCGGCAAGTACGCTCTGGCCCGCGAGTTTGCCGCCGCGCTGTTGTGCGAGACCGGGGCGCCGGATGGTCGGGCATGCGCTAGCTGCCTGGCGTGCAACTGGTTCGCTCAAGGCAACCATCCCGATTTCCGCTTGTTGCAGCCCGATGCGCTGAGCGAGGAAGTGGCGGCTGAGGAGAGCAAGAAGAAGCCGAGCCAGCAGATCACCATCGATCAGGTGCGCGAGCTCGACGAGTTTCTCGGTGTCGGCAGTCACCGTGGCGGCTTGAGCATCGTTCTGGTCAATCCGGCGGAAGCGATGAACCGGAATGCCGCGAATTCGATCTTGAAAACACTTGAAGAACCGCCGCCAAATACTTTGTTTTTATTGGTTTCAAGTGACCCGTCTCGGCTTTTGCCGACGATTCGGAGTCGTTGCCAGGCTATCCCCTTCGTCACCCCATCGCCGGAAACTGCGGCACGCATTCTCGGTGCTGCCGGCCTGCGCGACGCCGAACGCTGGCTGGCGATCAGCGGTGGCTCGCCAAGGCTCGCCCTGGAACTGGCTGAATCCGGGCAGGCTGCCTGGCTTGACCGCTTGACGAAGAATCTCGCCGGCGGCGGCAGGGTCGATGCGCTGGCCTGCGCTGGCGAACTCGACAAGGCGATCAAGGACAGCAAGGGCGGTTTGCAACTCAAGCAAATCGTCGAAGTCCTGCAGAAATGGACGATCGACCTGGCGCTGGCCGGGAACGGCTTGCCAATCAGATATTTTCTGGCACAGCAGTCCCAAATATCAGCGCTCGCTGCTATGATTCCGCCTGTGCGTCTGATCCATCAGTACCGGGACATGAACCAGCGTCGCCGCGAGGCGGAACAGCCTCTCAACGCACGACTGTTTCTGGAAAGTGTCTTTTTGGACTATCGAGCCATGTTTAGCCGTTGATCCCGGATGAGCGAAGTCAAACCCGTACCGCAACGTCCCAGCGTCCTGTCGCTGAACATCAATTCAAAGTCCGCCCTCTATGCTGCGTTCATGCCGCATCTGCGCAATGGCGGCATCTTCATCCCGACGACGCGTGTCTACGCGCTGGGCGATGAAGTCTTCATGCTGCTCTCCCTGATGGACGATCCGACCAAGCTGCCGATCGCCGGCTCGGTAATCTGGGTGACGCCGGCTGGTGCCCAGAACGGCCGGGCGCAAGGCATCGGCGTGCATTTCAACGATGACGAAAGCGGCCAGGAGGCACGGCGCAAGATCGAAGGCCTGCTCGGCGGCGTCCTGCAATCGGCTCGCCCGACGCATACCCTGTAACACGCAATGCTGGTCGATTCCCATTGCCACCTGGATTTTCCGGGCTTGAACGAACGTCTTCCCGAAGTGCTGGCGACAATGCGCGAGGCCGGGGTGGGTGCGGCAATGACGATCGGCGTCAATCTCGAAGACCTGCCTGCCGTGCTGGCTGTCGCCGAACAAGCCGACAACCTTTACGCCTCGGTTGGCGTGCATCCCGAATACACCGATTGCCAGGAGCCCGATGCCGCCACGCTGGTGACGCTGGCGCAGCATCCGAAGGTGCTGGCGATCGGCGAGACCGGTCTTGATTACTACTGGCACAAGGATCGCCCGGAATGGCAGCGGCAACGCTTTCGTACCCATATCCAGGCGGCCCGTGCCTGCGGCAAGCCGCTGGTCGTGCATACCCGGGAGTCGGCTGAAGACACCATACGACTTTTGCGCGAAGAAGGTGCGGAAGCGGTTGGCGGCGTCATGCACTGCTTCACCGAAAACTGGGAGATTGCCAGCCAGGCGCTGGACATCGGGTTTTACTTGTCCTTCTCGGGCATCGTCACCTTCAAGAACGCTGCCGTCGTCAAGGAAGTTGCCAGCCGCTGCCCGCTTGACCGCCTGCTGGTCGAGACCGACGCACCTTATCTGGCGCCGGCGCCTTTCCGCGGCAAGCCCAACCAGCCCGCCTACGTGCGCTACGTGGCCGAGGAAATTGCCCGCTTGCGTGATCTGTCGCCTGCGGCTGTTGCCGCTGCCAGCACCGAGAACTTCATCCGGCTGTTCCGGCCGGGGTTTCCTGAGCGATGGAGCTGATGAAAAAACACCTGCTGATCCTGCTCCTCGCCGCGGCGCCCTTCAGCGTCGTGGCGGGAACCTACGACGACCTGGTCCATGGTGCGCAAATGGGAGACGCCGCCGCGATCCGGCCTTTGCTGGCGCGGGGCGCCTCGGTGGATACGACCGACGGCGAAGGCAACACCCTGCTGATGCTGGCGGCCCGGGACGGTCATGAGGAACTGGCCAGGCTGCTGATCGATTACCGCGCCAAGCTGAACGCCCGCAACGCCGCTGGCGATACCGCACTGGCCATGGCGGCCTTGCGCGGGCAGCGGAAGATCGTCGAGATACTAGTCGCTGCAGGGGCTTCGCAGACTGTTGCCGGCTGGCCGCCGCTGGTCTATGCCGCGTTCGGCGGTCACCAGGAGATCGTCGCTTACCTGCTGGAAAAAGGAGCTGACATCAATGCTGTCAGCGAAAACGGCATGACGGCGCTGATGGCGGCCGCCCGCAATGGCCACCTGGCGGTCGCCCGCTTGCTGCTGGCCGGCGGTGCCGATGCGGGCAAGCGCAGCGACCGTGGAGAAAGTGCGCTGGACTTGGCGCAGCGCACCGGCAATTCGGAAATCGTGGCCTTGCTCACTGCTGCGCGCAAAGCCCCCTGAGCTGCTCAGGGCAGGGTGATGGTCAGACTTGGTGCACGTGGCGCCAACTGGACGATGTTCAGGTAAGGTGCCAGTGTTTCCTCGACCTGTCTGGCGCCATACCAGGCCATGCCGGCGTAGGCAGCAAGCCCGAAGAGGGCCAGTACCGAGTTGATCACCCAGAGCGGCACATCGCGCTTGATCGTGTTGCTGATGCTGTCGGGTGCCATCCAATGCGGGGCGAAAGCTGCCGCCCGGCCCTTGATGTGGGCGATTTGTTCGCCCAGTTGCGCCACCAGGTATTTCAGCTTTTCCGGCCCTTCGAGCAGGTAGCGGCCCTTGAACCCGGTCAGCAGGCACATGTGAAAGACCTCGAGCGCCTGGATCCGTGAGGCACCGTTGTTACGGGCAGTCTCCAGACGGTCGAAGAAATGCTCGCCGGCCAGTTGATCGCCAAACAGTTCGAGTTGCAGCGGACGCCGCTCCCAGATGTCGCGGATGTTCATCTTCGAGGTCAGGACCGCCTCGTCCACCGCCGCACACAGCGCGTATTTGGCGTCGAATACGTCGTCGGCGCTGAAGTTGCGCTTGCGCGCCGTGCGCTCGAAGTCTTCAAGAAACTGCCGGATGCTCGACGAGAAGGCGTTGGCGTCGGTCGGCACGCTGCGGCCACGAAGCAGGATCAGCAGGTAAAAGCCATCGTAAAGAAGGTCGACCAGGTTCTTGCCCTGGCTTTCCTGCTGCGGGAACTCCGCCTGCGGCAGGCTGGTTGACGGGAACGAGAGCAGGCTGGGGGCGGGATTCATGGTGTGACGGCAATCAGTTCGAGATTCAGTTCGCGGTAGCTTTCCGGTGCGTAAATCATCACCGACTGGGCTTTGAGCATTCGTTCATAGAGGGCGCCGTGGGCATCCAGGGCGAAATAGCAGGCGCCGGGACGCACGGGAATCGGCGCCGGCACCTGCGCCGCGTGGCTCAGGCGAACTCCGGACATGGCAGAAAGCACGAGCTTTTCCACATCGTCAGGCGCGCCGACCTTCAGTCGTAACGGCACCGATTCGATGATTTCCGATTGCGGATGAGCTGCGGACACCGAGATGTAGAAGGCGGTGTCGCCGTTGATCCGTTCCGAATCGAGATGGCCGGCATGGAAAGCCGGCTTGGGCTGGCTCAAGGCAATCGCGAAATAACGGGTGGAAATGACGGTGTCGAGCAGTTCGCGGACGATCGCATCAAGGCGCCAGAAGGCCGGGCCGGGCTGGGCATGGTCGTAGGTCGGCAGGTCGTTCAGGGTATGGGTCTTGGAGAAGGTCATCAGGCCGCCGGCGAGACGCAGCAGTTCCTGGAAAAGTCGTTCCGGTGCGGTTTCGGTATTGCGGAAAAGATGCGTCAGTGCCGCGCAGGCGCTGCTCGCCGTGTGCAGCAGCCAGAACGAGGCGATGTCGCCGGAGCGGAACTCGATCACATGGCGCGACGGTTCGCGATGGAAGCCGTACAAGGCGTCAACCTTGGCGAGCAAGGCGTCGATCTGCCGGCGCAGCATCTGCAGCAGACTGGGCGCGCTGCGCAGGCTGAGCGATGGCGGCAGGAAGGAGGGGTCGATTTCGAAGCCGTTGCTGGCGGTACGCTTGATGCGGGCAGCGGGCAGGGTCAGATACTGGTCACGTGGCTCGCTGGCCGACTTGATGCGACAAATCTTGCTCAGCGTGGTGACTTCGGCCTCGGCGGCGTCGGTAAACAGGTCCGTCGCTTCCAGTGGCAGGGAAAGGTAACGTGCCTGGGTCGCGGTTTCCTGGCTGTCGGCGGTATTTCCACCGTGAGGGTTGAGATGGTGCAGGGCCAGGAAGAACTCGGTCGTGCCGTCTTCGCTGACGGCATCGGCAAGTGCCAGCGGTGGCGGCAACTGGTCGATTTCCGGGGCAAGCAGGGAATCGCCGTTGGCAAACAGGACATCGACACGATTGAAGCGCAGAACCCCGTTCTTCAAGGCGTCGCGATCGATTTCCAGTTCCCGGACGCCCCAGGCGTAAGGATTCGCCGACAGTAGTACCTGCCTGGCCGTGGCATTCCAGTGCAGATCCTGCAATTGAAAATGCTGGGGGCGCAGGAACAGTCCCTCGCCCCACAGCAGTTGGGCTCCCTTCATTGCATTCCCTTCCGGTCAACCATTGCAGCGTACGTCGGACAGCGAGCGAACCGATTCGGCGCTGATGTCATTGACGAGAATTCCCTCGCTCAGGCTCAAGGCGCAAGCATGCGCGCTGGCGACGACGCCGTCGGACACCGACTCCTGGGCATCGAGTGCAATCCGCCAGCGATTCGCCGAGGGCGAGCGATACATGCCGACAATGGCGAGGGTTCTGGCATCACTGGGAATCTTGAGGCTGAGGTCATAAGACTTTCCCGGAATCAGCACGACTTCGCGGGTGGAGATCAGGTCCTCGCCAAAAATCGCGCCGTCCGAAGCGCTCTCCGACAATTCAGTGTAACTCAGGCTTCTCAGTCTTTCCGGGGAGCGCAGGACGTAGATCTTGGTCACTAGCGACATCGGAATGCCTTCGCTGGTCTGGTTGAGTGTCTTGTCCGCCAGCAGTTTGACGCTGATGTCGCGCGGGCGTCCGTCGCGCTTGATGATTCCGCCGGCTTCCAGAACCGCGCCAATCGCGGCGCCAGCCATTTGCACCCCGGAGGTGGCACACCCTGCCAGGGTGGTTGCCAGCAGAAGGCTCGCCAGCAGAGGGCGGGCCGCGGTCAGCCGCGAACGATGCAAATCATATTTGATGCTAAAAAACAACAATGGCATATATGCAAACGTGTTGATTTTTTCGAGGTCGTTAATGTACTATGCCTCCCTGTTTCAGGCAAACCCATCGGCATTATGTGTCATGACAATTACAAGCCGGTATTTCACATGGAGCAAGCATGACCAGCCCAGCCAGGCTCTTTTCTGCGCTAACCCTTTGTGCCACTGCCATTTTCAGTGGGTGTGCAACAGCCCCTTCGGCCTCATCCGATGAGCAGTTTTCCGAGTTGATGATGCAGACCGAAATCCAGGTTTCCGAATCGCTCGAGAAGGGCAACAAAGACGATGCGGTTCGCATTGTAAATGGCTTGGCAACTGCGAATCCGGGACGCAAGGAGCCCTGGATCAGGATCGCCAAGCTGCATTTTGATGCGACCGACTATGCCGAGGCCATCGTTGCCGCGGACGAGGCGCTCAAGATCGACAACGGTG
The DNA here is from genome assembly GCF_041909095.1 of Azonexus sp. Lineage (GTDB taxonomy): Bacteria > Pseudomonadota > Gammaproteobacteria > Burkholderiales > Rhodocyclaceae > Azonexus. Next base: position 137,009 of record NZ_JAYREB010000010.1, read on the forward strand.
ACCGTACCGCCAAGAGTATCCGGGCAGTTTCCGGCCTGCGGGTCGCCGCCCAGTCGCTGGCAGACCTGCGCAACGATGCCGAACTCAAGGGCAATGCCCGCGCCGATGCAACCGGTCTGGCCATGACCATGCGTGACATTCTCGGTGAGGATGTGCTGGTTCCTCCGGCGGAACTGGAAGCCAGGAAGCGCCGTGAAGCCCGGGCGCGGCGGGAGGCAGCGCTTGCCGCGCGTCCGCCGGTTGTCAGGAGCAGGCCGCAGCCACAGGCGCGGGAAGCTCAGGCAGCGGCAGCAACCGGGAATCCTTTCGAGAATCTGAAGTAGAGGGCAGGGGGGCGCCGGTCGCCACGGACCGGTAAGCCGAGGCATTTTTCGATCCATCGGGAGATATTTGTGGCAAAGAAAGAAAGCGTCCAGAAGCGTCTGCAAAAGGTCAGGCCGCCGCGTGTACAACTTACTTACGATGTCGAAATCGGCGATGCCGTCGAGATCAAGGAAATTCCTTTCGCCGTCGGCGTGCTGGGCGATTTTGCCGCCCAGAGCAAGGTCGATCAGGGGCGGGTGCGCGATCGCAAGTTCGTCAACATTGACCTCGACAACTTCGATGACGTGATGACCGGCATGACGCCGCGCGCAACGTATCGGGTCAAGAACCGCCTTTCACCGGAGGGCGGGGAAATCGGCGTCGATCTCGAATTCCAGAAATTCGAGGATTTTCGTCCGGAAGCCGTGGTGCAGCAGGTCGAGCCGCTGCGCAAATTGCAGGAAGCCCGTTCCAAGCTGGCCGACCTGCGCAACAAGCTGGCAGGTAACGAGAAACTCGAGGATCTGCTCAGCGATGTCCTGAGCAATACCGAACAATTGCATGAACTGGACGGGGGCGAAAAATGAGCATGCAGCAAGCAGTTGCCCAACCGGCCGCCCAGGCGCAGGCCGGGATTCTCGACCAGATCATCGCCGAAAGCCGGGTCGCTCAGTCCGATCAGGAGCGGCACCGGGCGCGCGACATCATCAGCGAACTGGTGCGCCAGGTATTGCAGGGTGAGGTAGTCGTTTCGGAGAACCTGGCTGCATCGCTCGATGCACGGGTGGCCGAACTCGACCGTCTGATTTCCGAGCAACTCAGCGAGGTCATGCACGCGCCGGAATTCCAGGCACTGGAAAGCGCCTGGACGGGGCTGCACTACTTGTGCAAGCAGACGTCGACCGGCGAGATGATGAAAATCAAGCTGCTCAATGTCGGCAAGCGCGAACTGGTCAAGGACTTCAAGACGGCAATCGACTTCGATCAGAGCGCGTTGTTCAAGAAAGTTTACGAAGAGGAATTCGGCACTTTCGGCGGCGCCCCGTTCGGCGCCCTGATCGGTCAATATGAACTGAACCGCCAGGCCGAGGACATGTACTTCATCGAGCAGATGTCGCATATCGCGGCGGCGGCGCATGCGCCCTTCGTCACGGCGGCGTCGCCGCAACTTTTCGGGCTGGACAGTTTCACCGACCTGAGCAAGCCGCGTGACATGTCCAAGGTCTTCGATACCGTCGAATACGCCAAATGGAAGTCCTTCCGGGAATCGGAAGATTCGCGTTATGTCGGGCTGGCGCTGCCGCGCTTCCTCGGGCGTCTGCCGTTTAACCCGATCGATGGCGAAGTGACGGAAGGCTTCAATTTCGTCGAGGAAGTCGATGGCACGAATCACGACAAGTACCTTTGGTGCAACGCCGCCTTTGCCTTTGCCGCAAGGCTGACCTCGGCTTTTGAAAACTACGGCTGGTGCGCCGCCATCCGTGGTGTCGAGGGCGGTGGCCTGGTCGAGGATCTGCCGACGCATACCTTCCGCACCGACGATGGCGAGGTTGCGCTGAAGTGCCCGACCGAGGTTTCGATTACCGACCGCCGGGAAAAGGAGTTGAGCGATCTCGGCTTCATTCCGCTGGTGCATTGCAAGAACACCGATTACGCCGCCTTCTTCGGCGCGCAATCGACCCAGAAGCCGAAGAAATACGATACCGACTCCGCCAATGCCAATGCTTCGCTCTCGGCGCAGTTGCAGTACATGTTCGCGGTGTCGCGCATTGCCCACTACATGAAGGCAATGATGCGCGACAAGATCGGCAGCTTTGCCTCGGCCGCGAACGTGCAGAACTATCTGCAGCGCTGGGTGGATCAATACGTGACGGCCGACGATTCCGCCTCGCAGGAAACCAAGGCGCAATTCCCGTTGCGCGAGGCCTCGATCGAAGTTGCAGAAGTTCCGGGGCGCCCCGGCGTGTATCGGGCAGTAGCGTTCATCCGGCCGCATTTCCAGCTGGATGAACTTTCCGTTTCACTGCGTCTCGTCGCAGAGTTGCCGCAGTCTGGCAAAGCCTGATCTTGTCTTTTTAACCAAGGAGAAAGTAGGAAATGAAGGATATATACGTTGAGTTCAAGGGTAGCGACATCAAGGGTGATTCCCGTGATGCCAGACACAAGGATCAGGTTGAAGTTTCGACCTGGAGCCACACGATGCGTCAGCCGAAGTCGGCCACCGCTTCCGGTGCCGGTGGTCATACCGCCGAGCGTGTCGAGCATGGCGAAATGTTCTTCACCAAGGACATCGACGGTTCCAGCCCGAAGCTCTACCAGGCCTGTTCTTCCGGTCTCGTCGTCAATGATGTGGTGATCTACTTCTACCGCGCTTTCGGCGGCAAGAACACGACCGGCACCCCGTCGGGCACGCAGAACCGCCATCAATACCTGAAGATCGAACTGAAGAACGTGATCATCGCGTCCGTTTCGCCGTCGGTCGATAGCGAGGACATTCCGTCCGAAACCTTCTCGCTCAAGTATTCGGCGATCAAGTGGACCTACGACGAACTGAACATCGACGGCAACAAGTCCGGCAAGGTCAACATTCAGGGTGCCTGGAACCTGGCCACCAACACGCCGAGCCTGACCTGATTTTTTCGGTGTGCCCGAAATGGCGGAACTCGTTTCCGCCTTTTTTATGAACCAAGGTTTCGAGCCGTCCCTGTTCGACAAATTGTTCGACGACCGACCGGTCGCCGCAGCGCGGCGGCGGCTGTCGATCGAACAGTTGAAGGACACCGTTGCCCGCGATCTTGAGTCGCTGCTCAATACCCGAACCTTGATCGACGAATTCAGGAATGCCGAATTTCCGTTGGCCAGCCGTTCCGTGGCAGCGTTCGGCATGGGCGATTTCGCCGGCCTGAGTCTGGCCAGCGTGTACGACCGCAAGCGCATCTGCAGCGCCATCGAGCAGGCGATTTCCGCGCACGAACCGCGGCTGCGGGATGTCCGGGTGAACCTTGAGCTGCATCGCAAGACGATCAACGCGCTGTTTTTCTCGATCACCGCCGTGCTGCACGTGAAGCCCGCACAGGAGCCGGTTGCCTTCGACGCCTTGCTGCAGCCGACCAGCCTGCAGTACTCGGTACAACGGCAGAAGCCTCGCCCAGGAATGTAATTGGAAGACCTGCTTCCCTACTACGAACGCGAACTGGCTTTCCTCCGCCAGCATTCCCGGCAGTTTGCCGAGCGCTACCCGAAGCTGGCGGCACAGTTGCTGCTGTCTGGCGAAGGCTGTGATGATCCGCACGTCGAGCGGATGATCGAATCCTTCGCCCTGTTGACCGCGCGCGTCTCGAAAAAGCTCGAGGACAGCTATCCGCAATTCACCGAGGCGCTGCTCAACGTTCTCTATCCGCATTACCTGCGGCCTTTTCCCTGTTGTTCGATTGCGCATTTCGACGACGGTGGTAACACCGACATGACGACAATCGTTCCCCGCCATACCGAACTGCATTCGCGGCCGATTCGCGGTGCCGTCTGCAAGTTCCGCACCGCCTGGGCGCTCAAGCTGGCGGCGGTCGACCTCGATCAACTCGTTTTCAATCCGATTGCCAGCGCGCCGAGCGACATCCGCCTGCCGGTTGGCAGCAACGCGCTGTTTTCCTTCTCGCTGGGCGTGCGCGGACATCACGGCGACGAGGGTTTCCAGCGCATCGGCAAGCTGCGTTTCTACATCGATGCTGAACCATCGGTCGCTTCGGCACTGCGCGACGCTCTGTTCCTGCGCACGCTGAAAGTCTATGCGGCCGGTGCCGACGAGCGCTGGCATGCCGTCGACCGGGGAATGATCGGCGAAGTCGGTTTCGCCGCCGACGAGGCGCTGATCGAGATGCCCGACACCGCACACGACGCCTATCGCTATCTCACCGAGTATTTCTGCTTTCCCGAGAAATTCAATTTTTTCGAACTCGATCTTGGCAAATTGCCAGCGCGCCTGCGCGGCGAGCGCAAGGTCCGCCTGCACGTCGTTTTCGGCAACCTGCGCGCGGACAGCGATGCCTCGCGCCTGATGCAGACGCTGACCACGAAGAACCTGCGCCTGGGCTGCGTGCCGGTGGTCAATCTGTTTCCCCAACGTGGCGATCCGATCCGCGTCAGCCATCGACTGTCGTCCTACCCGGTCGTTGCCGACGGGCGCCGCGCTTACGCCTACGAAGTCTATGCCATCGACTCGGTACGCCGTGTCCGGCAGACGCCGCAGGGTGAGGCCATCACCGAGTTCCGTCCCTTCTTTGCCCTGCGTCACGGCGAAACGCCGGAGCAGAACGGCTATTACTGGTATGCCCAACGTGATCCGATCGTCGCTGAAAGCAGCCCCGGCTACGAAACCTCGCTTGCCATCGTCGATGCCGATTTCGATCCGGTGCAGCCGAAGACCGATGTGCTCAGCCTGCAGCTGACCTGTACCAACCGTGAATTGCCGACCATGATGTCGGTCGGCCTGCCTTCCGGCGACCTTTTCCTCGAAGGCGGTTCCGGCGTGCGCTCGATCCGCCTGCTGCGCAAGCCGAGCGCGCCGCACCGCTTCGACCACCGGCGCGACGGGCAGTGGCGGATCATTTCGCATCTGTCGCTCAACCAGTTGTCGCTCACCGGCAACGGGCTGAAAGCCCTGCAGGAAATGCTGGCGCTCTACGACCTGCCGCGTACCGCGGGTACCCGGCGGCAGATCGAAGGCGTGCTCGGCGTCGAACACCTGCAGCGTACCGTCTGGATGCCGGGCAAACCTTTCGCCTGCTTCATCCGCGGCCTGGAAATCCGCCTGACCATCGACGAATCAAGTTTCGCCGGCAGCGGTCTCGATGTCTTCACCCGCTGTGCCGACCGCTTCTTCGGGCTTTACGTCAGCCTCAACAGCTTCATTCAACTGGTTGTTGTTTCCAAACGAACCGGAGAGGAGTTGATCCGATGCGCACCCCGCAACGGCGAATCGATCCTGGGCTGATCGAGCAGACCCGCGAGGCGCCCGAGCGCTTCGAGTTCTTCCAGCTCGTGCGCCTGTACGAGATCGTCTTCGCCCGGCAAGGCGGTGATGCCGTCAGCGAGCGCATCCGCTTCCGCAACTCGCTGCGTCTCGGCTTTGCCCCCAGCCAGGTCGACGCGATGCAGAGTCATGAGCGCCTCGACGAGGACGGCAACGCGACCGGCGAACTGGAGCAGGTCGAGATCACGCCCAGCTTCATGGGCATGCTCGGCGTCAACGGCACCTTGCCCGTTCATTACACCGAGCAGGTCATCGACCACGAACGTTTCAAGCGCGATACCTCGGGGCGCGCTTTCCTAGACCTGTTCACCAACCGTGCCGTCGGCCATTTCTACCGCGCCTGGAAAAAATACCGCCTGCCCATCCAGTACGAGACCAATCGCCGCAACCGCTTCCTGCCGCTGATCCTGGCCCTCGGTGGGGTTGGCTTCGATGCCCTGCGCGACCGGCTGAACGACGCGCCGGGCGCCATCGAAGACGAATCGATCGCCTATTTCGCCACCTTGCTGCGGCAGCGGCCGGTTTCCGGCGAAGCGATGGCGCGGGTGCTTGCCGCCTATTTCCGGACCCCGGTTCGTGTCGAACAGTTCGTCGGCCGCTGGTACGTGGTGCCACGGGCGCAATGGACCACGTTGGGCGGCCAGAACTGCACACTGGGTGTCGATTCCCTGGTCGGCGAACGCGTCTGGCAGCGCAACCTGCGCATCCGCCTGCATATCGGGCCGATGGCGCACGAGCAGTACATGGGCTTCATGCCGCGCGGCGAACTCGCCCATGCCCTGGAAAAGCTGCTCGAGCTGGCCACCGGCGGCCAGTTCGAATACGAAATCCGTCCCATCCTGCGCGCCCCGGACGTCAGGCCGGTCTCCCTGAACGGCGGCCGCCTCGGCTACGACAGCTTCCTGATCAGCCGCCCCGAAACCCGCGACCGCAGTGATTGCCGTTACCTGACCCAGACCATTCATTAGCGATTCCCAGCGAAAGAAGCACCGATGAGCACCTCCCTGAAAACCCTGATCAGCAAACTCAACACCACCTGCCGCCAGGCCACCGAACGCGCCGCCGGCCTGTGCATGGCGCGCGGCAATTACGAAGTCGATTTCGAACATCTGCTGCTGGCCCTGCTCGAACAACAGGACAGCGACCTGACGACGATACTGCGCCGCAGCAAGATCAGCCCGAGCGGCCTGGAGCGCGAACTGCACGACGAAGTCGGCCGCTTCCGCAACGGCAACACGCGCACGCCGGTGTTTTCCACGCACATCATCAAGCTGTTCGAGCAAGCCTGGCTGATCGCCTCGCTCGACACCCGCCTGCCGCGCATCCGCTCCGGGCACCTGTTGCTGGCCTTGCTCACCGAACCTGAACTCGCCCAACTGGCGACCCGCGGCGCGCATCTGCTGGCCAAGGTCCGGCTCGACGAACTCAAGCACAAGTTCGACGAAATCACCGAAGGTTCCGCCGAAGCCGCCGAAGTGACCGGCCTGTCCGGCAAGCCGGCCGAGGAGGAGGGCGGCGACCCGTTGCAGGGCAGCGCGCCGCAGGCCGGCAAGACGCCGGCGCTTGACCAGTTCACCACCAACCTGACGCAGCGCGCGCGCGACGGCAAGGTCGACCCGGTGATCGGCCGCGATGCCGAAATCCGCCAGGCCATCGACATCCTGATGCGCCGCCGCCAGAACAACCCGATCCTTACCGGCGAAGCCGGCGTCGGCAAGACCGCCGTGGTCGAGGGCCTGGCCCTGCGCATCGCCGCCGGCGACGTGCCGCCGCCGCTCGCCGAGGTCGAACTGCACAGCCTCGACATGGGCCTGCTGCAAGCCGGCGCCAGCGTCAAGGGCGAGTTCGAGAACCGCCTGAAGAACGTCATCGACGAGGTCAAGAAAAGCCCGAAGCCGATCATCCTGTTCATCGACGAAGCCCACACCATGATCGGCGCCGGCGGCCAGTCCGGCCAGAACGACGCCGCCAACCTGCTCAAGCCGGCGCTGGCGCGCGGCGAACTGCGCACCGTCGCCGCCACCACCTGGGCCGAATACAAGAAGTACTTCGAGAAGGACGCGGCGCTTGCCCGCCGCTTCCAGGTGGTCAAGGTCGAAGAACCGTCCGAGCCGCTCGCCGCCGCCATGCTGCGCGGCATGGTGCCGTTGATGGAAAAGCACTTCGGCATCCGCGTCATGGACGAAGCCGTCACCGAAGCCGTCCGCCTGTCGCACCGCTACATCAGCGGCCGGCAACTGCCGGACAAGGCGATCGGCGTTCTCGACACCGCCTGCGCCAAGGTTGCCCTCGGCCAGAGCGCCAACCCGGCGCTGATCGACGAAACCGAGAAGCGCCTGCTGCGCGAGCGCGCCGAACTCGCCGCGCTCGAACGCGAAGCCGCCAGCGGCGCCTGGCACGATACGCGGATTGGCGAACTGAAGGCGCAGATTGCCGCGCTGGAAAGCGATCTGGCCATCCACCGCGCCCGCTTCGACGAGGAAAAGGCGCTTGTCGCCCGCATTCTCGAACTGCGCGCCGCGCTCGAAGCCGGCGAGCCGTCGCCCGCGGCCGACGCGGAAAAGGCCAGGAAACCCGCGCGCCGCAGCAAGAAGGCCGGTTCGCCGACCTCCGGCAATGCCGAACTCGACCAGGCGATGGCCCGCCTGCGCGAAGTGCAGGGCGAGACGCCGATGGTGCCGCTGCAGGTCGACGGCCATGTCGTGGCCGAAATCGTCGCCGCGTGGACGGGGATTCCGCTCGGCAAGATGGTCAAGGACGAGATCAAGACCGTGCTCAACCTGCAGCCGCTGCTGCAGGAACGGGTGATCGGCCAGGACCATGCGCTGGCGGCGATTGTGCAGCGGGTACGCACGGCGCGGGCGAACCTGGAGGATCCGAACAAGCCCAAGGGCGTCTTCCTGTTCGTCGGGCCGTCCGGCGTCGGCAAGACCGAAACCGCGCTGGCGCTGGCCGACATCCTCTACGGCGGCGAGCGGAAGCTGGTCACCATCAACATGAGCGAGTACCAGGAAGCGCACAGCGTCTCCGGCCTCAAGGGCTCGCCGCCGGGCTACGTCGGCTACGGCGAGGGCGGGGTGCTGACCGAGGCGGTGCGCCGCAACCCGTACAGCGTCGTGCTGCTCGACGAAGTCGAGAAGGCGCACCCGGATGTGCTCGAACTCTTCTTCCAGGTCTTCGACAAGGGCGTGCTCGACGACGCCGAAGGGCGCGAGATCGATTTCCGCAACACGCTGATCATCCTGACCAGCAACGTCGGCTCCAGCCAGATCATGCAGGCCTGCCTGAACAAGCCGGCGGAAGAACTGCCGGCTGCCGACGCGCTGGCCGAAGCGCTGCGCGCGGTGCTCTACAAGTCGTTCAAGCCGGCCTTCCTCGGTCGCCTGAAGGTGGTGCCGTACTACCCGATTTCCGACGAGGTGCTGCTGCAGATCATCGAACTCAAGCTGCGCCGCATCCAGGCGCGCATTGCCGCCAACCACAAGGCCGAGTTCAGCTGGGACGACAAGCTGGTCGAAGCAGTGCTGGCGCGCTGCACGGAAGTCGATTCCGGCGCCCGCAACGTCGATCACATCCTCAACGGCACGCTGCTGCCGGAGATTGCCGAAGCGGTGCTGACGCGCATGGCGGAAGGCACGGCGATCGGCCGTATCCGCGTCAGCGCGGCGAAGAACGGCAACTTCAAGTACAGCCTGGCGTCATGAACCGGCTCCTCGACCTGATCGGCGGCGCAGCCGGCTGGCGGCAAACCGACCGCCTGCTGACGCTGACCACCCCGGCCGGCCCCGACGCGCTGCTGGCCGAGACAGCGCACATCGACGAAGCGCTCGGGCCGGTCGCTGGCCACGCCGGCTTTCGCATCGACCTCACCGTGCTCACCGCCGACGCCCACCAGTCGCTGACAGCGCTGCAAGGGCAGCCGGCCCGGCTGGAATTGCAGACCGCGCTGTCGCGCACGGCACACCGCCCCTTCCACGGCCACATCAGCGGCGTCGAACGGCTCGGCGCCAACGGCGGCTTCGCCCGCTACCGGCTGCGCATCGAACCCTGGCTCGCCTTCCTCGACCACAACACCGACAACTACCTGTTTCAGGACAAGAGCGTCATCGAGATCGTCGATGAACTCCTCGGCGACTGGCACGGCCGCGGCAAGCTGGTGCCGGCCTGGCGCTGGGACCTGGCCGACGCGGCAATCTACCCGAAGCGCGGGATGACCGTGCAGTACCAGGAAAGCGATCTCGCCTTCTTGAAGCGCCTGCTGATCGAAGAAGGCCTGTTCTGCTGGTTCGAACACGCCCAGGAAGAGGGCGAGACGCTGGGCAAGCACACGCTGGTCATCGCCGACCACAACGGCGCCTTCACCGACAACGCCCAGCCGCGCATCCGCTACACCCAGCCCGGCGCCACCTTGCCGGAAGACAGCGTGGACCGCTGGCTGGCGCGCGAGCGCATCGACACCGCGGAAAGCCTGAGCCAGAGCTGGGACTACCGCAGCCTCGCCGGCCGCCCGCAAAGCGCCTTGAGCGCGCGCGCCGCCGGCGCGTTGCCGGCCACCGCCGCCTGGCACGACCCCGGCCAGTACGCCTGGCAGAGCCAGGCCGACGGCGAACGCATGCTCGGCAACCTGCGCCAGGCGCTCGACGCCCGGCTCGCCCGGCAGAGCGCCGAAGGCAGCGTGCGCACGGCCATGCCCGGCTGCGTCTTCACGCTTGCCGATCATCCGGCCGGCGACGGCCGCTACCTGATCACCGCCGTCAGCCACCGCGCCCGCAACAACCTCAACGAGCGGGTGCCGCAACTCAGCGAACTGCTCGGCCCGGCGCCGGACGAAACCCCGGACGAAACCCCGGACCACTTCGCCAAGCCGGCCGACCTCTACCGCAACCGCCTCGAAACCGTCGCCGCCGACCAGCCCTGGCGGGCGCTGATCGCCGACGCCCACGGCCGCCACATCGCCCCGCGGCCGACCGGGCGCGGCACGCTGACCGCCGTTGTCGTCGGCCCCGGCGACCCCACGCACACCGACCGCGACCTGCGCGTGCGCGTCCAGTTTCCCTGGCAACGCGGCAGCCAGGCCGGCGGCCGGCACAGCCACCCGACCGGCGCTGACAACGCCCCGGCCAGCGACGCGCTCGGCGTCTGGCTGCGCGTCGCCACCCCGGTCGCCGGCGCCAACTGGGGCGGCCACCTGACGCCGCGCCCCGGCCAGGAAGTCGTCGTCGCCTTCCAGAACGGCAACATCGACCGCCCGGTCATCGTCGGCACCGTCTACAACGGCCAGGGGCAGGGCGACGCCCAGGGCAACCGGATCGCCGGCAGCACGCTCAACGCCAGCGCCAACGCGCCGACCTTCTTCGCCGGCGAACAAGCCGAACCGCACAGCCACGGTGCCAGCCTGTCCGGGCTCAAGACCCAGCAACTGGCCAACACGCGCGACGGGCAGGGCGGCTACAACCAGCTCGTCTTCGACGACACCCCGGGCCAGGCGCGCATCGAACTATCCACCACCGAATACCAGAGCCGCCTGCAACTCGGTCACCTGCGCGAACAGGACGACAACGCCCGGCTCAACCACCGCGGCCACGGCGCCGACCTCGCCACCCAGGCGAGTGCCGCGCTGCGCGCCGGCAGCGGCCTGCTGATCAGCGCCGACGCCAGGAACAACGCCAGCAGCACCCACCTCGACAGCCGCGAACCGATCGCCCAGACGGAAAACGCGCTGAGCCTCTCGCGCAGCCTGGCCGACGTCGCCGCCAAACAGAACGCCGCCCTCAAAGGCGACCCCGCCGCCGAGCAACTCCCGGCCCTCGACGCCCTCAAGCACAGCATCGAAGTCCTCGAAACCACAAGCACCCGCGGCCCCGCCCAAGCTGCCGACGGCCCGATCAAGACCACGCGCGGCGGCGACGGCACCGTCCCGGCCTGGAGCGAACCGCGGCTGCACTACGCCGCCCCGGCCGGCATCGCCCAACTGACGCCGAACAACCACTTCCTGTTCGCCGGCAAGAACCTGTCGATCGCCAGCGGCCAGGACAGCAACCTGATCGCCCAGGGCAACCAGAGCATCGCCGTCAAGGACGGCATCGCGATCTTCACCGTCGGCAAGGCCGGCAACCCCCAAAAGCCCAACCAGGAAACCGGCACCCATCTGCACGCCGCCAGCGGCAAGGTCAGCCTGCAAAGCCAGAGCGGCAAGACGATGGCCGCCGCCGACAAGAAAGTTACCTTCGCCAGCACCCACGCCAGCCTCACGGTCGGCGCCCCCAAACACGTCCTCGCCACCGCCCAGGGCGCCTACCTGAAGCTCGAAGGCAGCAACATCCAGCTCCACGCCCCGGGCAAGGTGGAATTCAAGGCCAGCAGCAAGAACTGGACGGGACCGAAGAGCGATTCGAGTAGTTTGAGTTTGCCGAAGGCGGGGGAGGTGAAGGGGTGCTCGGAAAAAATAACCAATGCCGCAAAAAATGGCACGCCTTTCGCCTCCTGAAAACCGAACCCATGACCGTTGTCGCCAACTTTGCTGACCAAGCCTTCACGCGTCTGAGCGATCAATCCTCGCCACTGAATTGGTGCGTTCTGATCGATCCAACGCTGGGTGACCCAGGCGAAAGCTTGCTTGAAGGAATGGACAGTCAAGCCGCACAACAGCATATTCGGTTGCCGTTTTCCGAAAGTTATTGCCCCTATCTGCTGAAAGCTGATAACCCGCGTGATGCCGAGCGCTTGTTGTCTGCCTCCATCGAGCTTGCACGCAGCGAGTTGTCTGGTGTTTCCAAAGGCGTTGCACGTAGCGTTCATGCCTGGTTGAGAATGGACCAGATGGATTTGAGCCTGCTTGCGCTCGCCATGCAGATTGGGAAAAACGCTTTGGTAAAAGTGCCGAGTTCTCGATCGTTAAAAGTTTTTCGTTTTTACGATAGCCGCTTGAGCACCAAGCTGATCTCCCTCATCGGACTGGAAGGATGGCGTGCACTGGCCGGAGAGTCATGGAATTCCTGGTGGGTGCCGGATGCCCGAGAAGGCGTCGTTCCGTTGACCTCGACAGTGCAAGCTGCCGTGATGGAACCTCGCAAACTGCCTTTGCATCTGACTGAGCGAGAGTTTCGTGCCATTGAGCATCTGGGGTGGAGCAATCGAATTGAAACGGCAGCCTACCGATGGGAACTGCCCAGCCCCGCAACACGCCAACTCATTGAGCAGATTGCCAGTACGGCCTTGTTACGCGGCTTGACAAGCGACAAGGATATTCTCGCCTTTGCCTATTGCTCGCTGGTATGGCATGCCGATTTTCATGTGCATCCGGATGTTGAGGCGATATTTGCTCGAATTGGCGACAAAAACGCCGAAACACCGGATTTTTCTTTCCTGGTTGAGCAGATTGAAGATGAACATTGGCAGGAGATCGTGTGTTGGCTGAACAATCAACAAAGCGCCGGAAAATCGGAACGACCGACTGCAGAAACTGGAATTGAGAGAGTGATTCTATGAACGAACTATGTGATGGTTGCCAACGCAAAGGACTGGCGATTTTTCCAGCCTTGTATGCTGCAGCGCCAAAAGATGTTGCAGATGTGGCTCCGCTTGTGCCGCCCTCCGGGAATTTTGGCAAAGGCGTTACCGACGTCACCTTGCAGAATTCGAAGTACTTCTTGCGCAATCTGCCCAAAGGCTATCTCTATCTTCTGTATCCCAACAACGTTTGGCGCGGTTACCTGGTAGACCCTGAGGGCGCCATGTTGTATTTCCCCAGCCTGACCAAGGAGGACATGCCGGACCAACCGCCAGAGCTTGAACTCAAGAAAACCTGCATTCGTCGCGCCCATAACAGCCTCGCCGTCAAATGTTTCACCATTGAATCACCGAACGATATCAAAGACACCGTCTGGGTCGCATTCAGTCGCCACAAATGGGACAAAACTGTCCGGAACAAGATTGCCCAAGCGCCGGAGAAGCGTATGCAGGCAATTACAAAACTGGACGGCAGTGACTTCGATCATGCCGAAAAAGCAAATGCAAACTTGCTCAAGGCCTGGATCGCCAACTTCAACCCCGATCTGGTCAAACAACTGAATGACTCTCTTCCGGAGAGTCTGAATCTAGTCGATCTTTCGGGACAGGAAAAGGAAATAGCGCAGCACATGCTGGCGCATAGTGGAACGCTCAAGCTCCCCGGACTTATTCTGGCGCTGCACGATCCGATTGGCATGACCGCCTCCCTGAACGCTCGGAGGAATACTGCCCGCGGAGCCGAAACGGAATATGACAAAAAGCACGAACGCGAGATATTCTCGACCTCGGCACTGCGGTCGCTGGAGATGCAGGCCAAGAAAAATAGCCAACTCGCTGAGAAATGGAAATCCACCTACAAGAATGCAGTTTTATGGGAAAACGTCACCAAGTTCGAGGAAAAGCTCAAACCCGAGCGTGAAAAGTTCCGAAAACTGATCGACACGGCAGCCGAAGACTGGGTCAAATGGAACCTGAGTGAAGCACTGCAGAATGTCATGGACCTTGATTTCGGTGGTTCCATGCGGGACTCGCAAGAGTTTCGCTGCGCTGCTGTGTGGGCCGCTATGGGGGTCGGTGACTGCAAGGTGGAGCGCGAACAGTGGCTGCCGGTGGCGATCAACCCAGACAACGAGCGGAACTATCTCTGGCGCGCCACGATTCTGAACCAGCCGAATCTGGCCGCCTTCCTCAAAAGCGCCAGCAACCAGCCAACCGAATACAACGCTGCCAAGTGGCTTTATTCCTCATTGGACCAGTGGCTGGCCAAGCAGGATCGTCTCGCCGAATTGAATCAGCTGCAAACGGCTGGCCTAGTCAGTCCTTATGGGGGGCAAACCTACACTACCGCTTATAACCGCTTGCTGTTGTCCCTGCAAATGCTGCAAGGTGCGGCTCAAGACAATGCTCTGAAATTTATTCGAGCGACCCTGCTTTGTGCCTATCTGCATGGTGTGGAATTGCTGCCGGTCAAGGTTGAAGACACGGTAAAGCGCATCATCGGCATGCAGCGCGAGGTCATTTGGAAACCGGTGGGCAGTTTTTTCGAGGTTCGGCAGAGTACGGCAACCCGAACCCAATGGCGGGTCGATATTTTGCAACTGATGCAGGCCGCCGATGTTCAGGTAACCGCGAAAATCACCTTCACCCAATTTGTCATCACCCGCATCCGGGAAGGGACGGTCTGGAGCCCGACCAATCTGTTCAAACCCTACGAACTGACCCTGCAGAATCCGAACGCCACGCCCGCGCCGCAAGGCACGCCCGCCAACATCCCCAAACCGCCCAGCGGCCCCGGTATCGGAACGCGGATCGGCACCACGGCCAGACGTGGCGTGGAGAACATCGCTCATGCCAGCCGCAACTGGTGGGCGGCCAATCGCGAACTGGTGACCAAGATGGTTGGCAATACCTATGTCAGTGGTTCAATTTCCAGTGTCGCCCTGGCTTTTCAGGCCTACAGCTTTAACGGCGCCTACCAGTCGCTCAATGCGCTGAAAATACCAACCACCCAAGAAGTCAAGAATGCTCACGCGGCCATGGCCAGCGCAGCTGTGGCATCAATCGGCTTCACCATCGAAATTGTCGCGGCTGCGACCCAGGTGGCGAAAAAAAAGGCCGCGCAGAAAGCCGGTGAAGAAGCGATGAAGGCACTGGCAAAGCGGGTCGGGATGATTGCCGGTGTAGGGGAGCTGGTCGGGGCGGCCTCGGGTTTCGTGGGGGTTTGGCAGTTGGGGATTGCTAAAGATGTGCTTGTGGCGGCGGGAGATCTGGATGCGGCTCGGAATACGATGAAACAACAGATTGCATTGGGGGCTGCTTCTGTTGCCTCGTCATTTGCTGGAGTGACCATGGCCGCCTCTGCTTATACAGGCACTTATGTCACATTTCTTGGTTTTGGGCCGGTGGGGTGGCTATTGTTGGCTGCTGCAGGAACGATTGCATTAATCTGGTTTATTTATGAGACCGAAAAATCCCGCGACGACCCCATGGAGTCGTGGTTGAAACAGTGTGCCTTCGGCAAATACCGCAATGCTGAATGGACGGGGCCCATGGAGCAGGAGCGGTATGGCAAGATTTTCGCCATCGAGTGGAATGTGGATATGCAATGGACGGTAGAGCAACCCATGTTCGGTGGACTGGAACTCATGAGCAACTCATTCGGGGAAATATTCAAGTTGAATGCGCAAGCAGGAGAAGTAAGCAAACACGCTAGCCTGGTGCTAGATATTCGTTTTTTCCGAGAAAGTGGCGTAGTCGATATCATGGTGGTAATCGGGCCCAATGGCTTGCGAACTGACATTCAGCCGCCGAATATGGCGTTCCGGTACGGTGAGGGGGCACGTGTATCGGGCAAGGCTAAGGATGGTGTACTGGAGGCCAGTGTTGAATTCCGGCAAGAAGTTCCCAATCCGATCGGTGAATTTGGCCCAAAACTGCCTGCCAACAAGGAAATTTGTACGCGAGTGGACGTTAAATCACGATATTGGCCTGATCAGTTGAATCAACCCGAGGTAGTACTACCTAGTGAGGAGGGGCGCATTGACCGCCTCTCCCATCCCGGGGTTGCTTTCATCAAACAAGCGCTTGACCGGAAGGCGGCCAATGAAAAGCGTGCGGCTGAGTGCGTGGCTTCCGGACGATGTGCTCCTGCGTACGGAAAAGCGAGATAGTCTTGGAAAAAATTAAACTGGGTTGCGAAGTACGCAATGTGCCAGTATTCGAAACCGAAACGGCGTTGCACGTGCGCAAGGTCGGGGTTCTCGAAAAACTGACCAAGACCCCGACAAAAAGCATTGCTTCTCAGGGACTCATCGAGCATGCCGATACGGCGTTTTTACAAACGCGGGCGGGAATGGATTTCATTGCGGGCTTGGGAATTTTTATATTTTTGATTGTTACAGGTCCTGGTTCTTTATTTTTTTTTATGGCGGCAATTCGGCACGCAATCGACCCAGAAACTAATCAGCTTGATTGGTTTATTGCATTTATGGGCCCCGCTGGAATCATTATGTGCATCGTCGGTGGTCTGCAAATGTTTCTCATGGACTGGCGAGACAATCGTGACATGCACTATCGTTTCAGCCGCCGCAGCCGCAAGCTCTACGCCTGGCGTTTCGGTCGCCTTGTGGTTTCCAATTTCGACGACCTCATTCCCTGCCACCACCGCGTCGGTACCGTGACGGCAGCCAACGGTTATCTGGACCTAGTGGATTACGACCCGGACCACAAGATCATTCGCTACATTCACAACTTCAGCGTCACATCCCCTTTTCCGGAAGACAGCCAGGCCGCCTGGGAATACCTGCGTCGTTACATGGACGGCGAATTCGAGCGTTGGCCGGTACAGGTCCGTTCGCCAGAATTGGCCTACGGTTACTTTGCGGTTATGCGCAACTATTTTCCCGCCCGCTGGGGCCGCGCCCTGATTCGCCAGGGGGGCATCAAGATTCCGCTAGGTATCGTGGTAACCCTTTTCTTCGGCATCATCGTCGCTCTCCCCTGGTTATTTATTACCTACGCCCATGGTCGCCTCAAGGGAGCGGACTGGTCCGGCATCCCGGCTAGCGAACTGACGCCTGATCCCGCCGAAGAAGCCGCTTACCCCGAACTGCTCAAGTTCGATCCGGTCAAGAGCGTCACGCCACCGGCGGCAACATGGGAAAAACCTCTATACGCCGTTGCAATTACCTTGGGAATGCCGTTGTGGCTAGCGGGCGTCTATGGGGCGTTTTACTTTGCGCACATGGTAGGGAAGTAATCGTTCTCCTGCATGCGCAGCGATACCTGAAGGACTGGCGCCTTGAAACAGTGACGGTTCGGCAATATTTTCGCCATAGACACGCGCTGTCGCGCACCGCACACCGGCCCTTCCACGGCCACATCAGCGGCGTCGAACGGCTCGGCGCCAACGGCGGCTTCGCCCGCTACCGCTTGCGCATCGAACCCTGGCTCGCCTTCCTCGACCACAACACCGACAACTACCTGTTCCAGGACAAGAGCGTCATCGAGATCGTCGATGAACTCCTCGGCGACTGGCACGGCCGCGGCAAGCTGGTGCCGGCCTGGCGCTGGGACCTGGCCGACGCGGCCATCTACCCGAAGCGCGGGATGACCGTGCAGTACCAGGAAAGCGATCTCGCCTTCTTGAAGCGCCTGCTGATCGAAGAAGGCCTGTTCTGCTGGTTCGAACACGCCCAGGAAGAGGGCGAGACGCTG
>NZ_JAYREB010000011.1:0-126164 GCF_041909095.1 Azonexus sp.
GTTCATTCGCATGCGAAGCGCTATCTTGCGCTTCTCCTTTTGTTGCTCTGGACTGAGCTTGCGGGCGTCTTCTTTATCCATGCCAATATCATACCACAAACGCCCTATATATTTGCCGGGTTAATAAAAGGATTGCCTGACCAACTAACCAAAGCGCTTCAAGAGCGTAAAGGGGGAAAGAAGGCGTGCCAAATAAATATTTCGGTCTTTGGATTTTCACGTGGCGCAGCCCAAGCGCGCGTCTTTGTCAACTGGCTATTCGAGATTTGCAAGTACAACAAAGGCAAAAAACAATGGACGCTTGCCGGCATCCCGATCAACCTCCAGTTTCTTGGCATCTTCGACACCGTCGCCTCAGTCGGAATAGCAAATATTTCAAAAAAAACAATTAATACGGGTCATTATAGCTGGGCAAACAAAAAAGCACTGAAAATCCATCCAGCAGTCAAGCGTTGTGTGCATTTTGTTGCCGGACATGAAATCCGCGCTTGTTTTCCGCTGGATTCCATCTGGCGCGATGCCAAAATGCGCCCAAAAACTTTGATAGAAGTGATGTACCCCGGAAGCCATTCCGATGTTGGTGGAGGTTATGCTCCCGGGGAGCTTGGCGTATCGCTAAGCGCGAATTCACTCATATCGATCATCCCGGGAAGGAATATGCATGCGCATGCAGGCAACGCCGGAGTACCCTTGAAGATAAATGCATATTACAAAAGCGACCTCATTCCATCAGACAAAACCTTGCAACATTTCAAGGCATACATGGATGCTACCGATACGAAAGGAACAGTCAAAGAAGCTGGACGAAAACACATGGCCTACTACTTCAGTTATAGATTCAAATACCGTAGTCAGTTTAAAACTCTACCATTTTACAAAAACACAAAGAACAAAAAACAGCTTAGAGATCTTGAAATAAATCAAAAACATTTCATAGCTCGCTTAACCACCCTTCTCCCCCCCCTCCTCCATTGGTCACACGCCTCGAATACGAAAAAACAAAAATGGTGCTAGCCAAAGATTTCGACCCCAAAAATAAAAACAATAACAAACTATCGGACCGGCATGCCAAGGAAGTCGCCCAAAGAATCAACACAGCTTCACTACGCAATGATATAGAAACATTTCTCGGCGGTTACATTCATGACTCCATGGCCGGTTTTATAGAACAACTCGATGAATACACTATCAACAAAATCGGATTCTTGAGCTTCCGCACCGTTTATCCAGAAGAACCCACTAATAAAAATTCACCAAACCCCTAGATTTCCAATGAAACTTGTTGTCAAAAACCATTCCATCTATTTTCAACTCACCACACAACCCATTTCGCCCCTTTGCTGCACCGCAACAAGATGGTAGTCTTGCCGCGATACCATCAGCGTCCCCCCACGCGGAGCACAGCATGAGCGAAATCGACCTGAAACGCTTCTTCCTCGAACAGGTACCCCTGTTCGCCAGCTTCCCGGCCGACAAGGTCGAGGAAATCGTCATCAAATCCCGGCTCGCCACCTTCGAAGGCAACGAGGCGATGCTCGAAACCGGCGACGAAACGCGCCATTTCGGCATCATGATCAGCGGCCACGCCGAGATTTCGAATGCCGACAACACCGGCACCCGCACCGTCATCGCCCAGCTCGGCCCGGGTGACGTCTTCGGCGTGCTGTCGCTGCTCACTGGCGATCGCATCGCCGCCGACGTGATCGCCGGCAATCGCTGCTTCGTGCTGATGGTGCCGCAGGAAGTCTTCGCTTCGCACATCCTGGTCAATCCGAAAGCAGTCGCCTACCTGTCGCGGCTGCTCGCCGAACGGACGCGGGCGATCAGTGCCGGCGAACTCGCCGACAGCCAGGGCAAGGCGAAGACCGAGGCCGGCGACCTGCTGTCGCTGACCACCCGCCAGCCGGGCAAGGTCGTCGCCCTCAACGTCGGCATCAGCCAGATCCACTTCGGTATCTACGACACCGAGGAAAGCGGCGCCGACATCCACGGCATCATCGACAACGCCGACCAGCAGCACGCCCGGATCACGGTCATGGTCGGGCCGCAGCGGCAGACGCTCGAACACGAGCGCTTCAAGCTGTCCGACCTGTTCAAGGTGATGAGCGAAGCCACCGCCCGCCTCGGCAAGGCCTTCACCTTCCATCCGGAAGACGTCGTCGCCATCGGCCACCGCGTCGTCCACGGCGGCAACCGCTTCTCCAGCTCGGCGGTGATCACCCCGGCGGTGATCGCCGACATCGAGGAACTCGCCGTCTTCGCGCCGCTGCACAACCCGGTCAACGTCGCCGGCATCCGCGTCGCCCTCCAGCAGTTCCCGAACGTGCCGCAAGTCGCCGTCTTCGACACCGCTTTCCACCAGACGCTGGCCCCCTACGCCTACCTCTACGGCCTGCCCTACGACCTCTACAAGCAGCACGGCATCCGCCGCTACGGCTTCCACGGCACCTCGCACCGTTACGTCTCGCTGAAGGCGGCGGAAGTCCTGCAGCGCCCGCTCGGCGAACTGGAAATCGTCTCCTGCCACCTCGGCATCGGCGCCTCGCTGTGCGCCATCGACCACGGCCGCTCGGTCGACACGACGATGGGCATGACGCCGACCGACGGCCTGATCATGCCCAGCCGCTCGGGCAGCATCGACCCGGCGGTGATGATCCACCTGATGGAACAACACGGCATGTCGCCGACCCAGTTGTCCACGCTGATCAACTGCGACAGCGGCCTGAAGGGCATCTCCGGCATTTCCAACGACATGCACGAGATCGAGGCCGCCGCCGCCGACGGCCACCACCGTGCCCTGCTCGCGCACAAGGCCTTCTGCTACCAGGTCAGGAAAAACATCGGCGCCTACGCGGCGGCGATGGGCGGCATCGACGTCCTCGCCTTCACCGGCGACATCGGCGAAACCAGCGCGACGGTGCGCAGCCTGGCCTGCCAGGGCCTGGGCTACATGGGCATCAAGCTCGACGAGGAGAAGAACCGCCACCTCGGCAAGTTCGATTCCTACGCGGTCATTTCCGCCGACGATTCGCCGGTGCAGATTCTCGTCGTCGCCAACGACGACGAGCGCCTGGTCGCCTGGGAAACCCTGCGCGCCATCGAACGCAACGAACTGCTGCTGGAAGCCCAGGCCGAAGACGCGCCGGCGATCCCGGTCGAAATCTCGGCCCACCACGTGCATCTGGCGCAAGCCGACGTCGAGGCCCTGTTCGGCCCCGGCCACCAGTTGACGCCGATGCACGAACTGTCGCAGCCCGGCCAGTACGCCTGCGAGGAAAAGGTACACCTGGTCGGCCCCAAGGGGCGCATCGCCAACGTCCGCGTGCTCGGCCCGACGCGCAAGGAAACCCAGGTCGAGATCGCGATGACCGAGCAGTTCAAGCTCGGCGTGCAGCCGCCGATCCGCCAGTCGGGCGACCTCGCCGGCACCCCCGGGCTGACGCTGGAAGGTCCGTACGGCAGCAGCCAGATCGAGCGCGGCGTGATCTGCGCGCAGCGCCACATCCACATGTCGCCGGAAGACGCGATCCGCTTCCGGGTGCGCGACAACACCGTCGTCCGCGTCCGCGTCGAAGGCGAGCGCCAGTTGATCTTCGGCGACGTCGTGGTGCGCGTGAACCCGGCTTTCCGGCTGGCCATGCACATCGACACCGACGAAGGCAACGCCGGCAACATCCAGACCGGCATGCTCGGCTACATCGAGGAAATCCAGAGCCGGGCCTGAACTCGGGAAAACCCTGGCGGCCCTGCGGATTCACGGGTGATCGGCGTAGAATGGGGCTTTGTCCCGTTCGACGCCCATCATGTCTGCCGCCGCGTCCCGCTGCCTGGTTTTCCTGTTTGTCCTGCTCCTGGGTTTTGCCGGTCATCGTCCGCTGCAGGCTCAGACCTTGTACTTCGCACCGCTGCCAATGGAACAGCCGGAAGAAGTGGTCAAGCAGTTCAAGCCGATGCTCGACTACCTCGAAAAGCGCCTGGGAACCAAGATCGAAATCCATTATTCGACCTCCTACGCCGAAATCCTCGAGCGCTTCCGCACTGGCCAGCTTGACCTCGCCTACCTCGGCCCGCTGCCTTACGTCAGCCTGCGCGACAACTACCCGCAAGCCGAGCCGCTGGTGCATTTCCTGGAAAAGAACGGCCAGGCGACGTATTCCTGCGCCCTGATCAGCGCCGGCGAAAAACTCGCCCGCCCCTTGCGCGGCAAGACCTTTGCCCTGACCCAGCCGTTGTCGACCTGCGGCTTCCTGGCCGTCGATGCGATGCTGCGCGAGCGCGGCGAAAAACTCGAAAACCAGCGCTTCCGCTATCTCGACAAGCATGACGAGGTGGCGCTCGCCGTCGCCCGCGGCGATTTCGATTTCGGCGGCATCAAGACGGCAATCGCCCTGCGCTACGCTCACCTGGGCATCACCATCCTCGACGAGACACCGCCGCTGCCCGCCTTCGCCCTGATCGCCAACAGCCGGCGCATTGCGCCGCAACGTCTGCAACAGTTGCGCGAACTGTTGACCGGGCTCGACCCGAAAGGGAATGAGCGCAAGCTGCTCGCCGGCTGGGGCGAACAATTGCGCCATGGCGCCATCGCTGCCCGCGACGCGGACTACGATGTCGTGCGCCGGCTGCGCAAGCAGGCCACCATTCCGCAAAAGGGCAATTTCTGACGATGCCTGACGCCATGGCCAAACCCGCTGGCGGCATCGGTCATCGCTGGGCGCTGCCGATCTTTTTCCTGCTGCTGATGATCGGCACCTGGCTGCTGCATCAGAGTCAGCTCGAAAAACAGCGGCTGCACGAAGAGCAGCATACCCAGGCGCTCGCCACCATCTACGAGGCCAGCCTGCAGACCTACGCCAAGGCAACCAGCATCCTGTTCTCGGAACGGATCAAGCAGGACGAAGTCCTGCAACTGGTCGGCGCCGCCTCGCAAAGCACAGGCGAGGCGCAGATTCCCTACCGCGCCCGACTCTTCCGCCTGCTCTCGCCGACCTATCGCAACCTGCGTCAGCTCGGCATCCGCCAGCTGCATTTCCAGACTGCCGACGGCAGCAGCTTCCTGCGCTTCCACGAGCCGCAGAAATACGGCGACAACCTGCTCGCCACCCGCCCCTCGATCCGCCAGGTGCTGGAAACCCGCCGACCGGTGCAGGGCTTTGAAGCCGGCCGCGTCAAATCGGGCTTCCGCTTCGTCCATCCGCTGCTCGACGGCGAGCGCCTGCTCGGCAGTGTCGAGACCAGCATCGGTTTCCGCTTCATCCGCGACGCCATGCATCAGCTGCAACCGTCGCGCGAGTTCCACTTCATGCTGGCCAAGGAACAGACGCTGCCCGTGCTGTTCGAATCGGAGCGCTGGCTTTATGGCGAATCGGGCGTCCATCCCGATTTCCTGGTCGAGGATCCGCAAGTCGTCCTGCCCGATAGCCCGGCGGCACCGACGCCGGAAGTTCAGGCGATCAACCAGAAGCTGCGTGAACTGAACGAAGTCCAGAACGGCATGCATGAGTTCCGCGCCTTTTCAATCAGCGTCAGCATCGAAAACCAACCCTGGGTGGTCAGTTTCCTGCCGGTCAAGGACGTTTCCGGCCTGTCCAGCGCCTACATCCTTTCCTACACCCGGGCGCCCTACATCGACGTCCTGCGCCACGAGTTCCTGACCCAGTTCGTCCTCATGCTGGCCGCCCTGGGCATCCTCCTCTTCCTGCTGCTGCGCCTGATCAAGTCGCGCGAACGGGTGCTGCGCGAGCAGCACAACCTGGTCGCTGTCACCGAAACCATGGGCGACGGCCTGTACGTGCTCGACGAGCATGGCAAGGTCGTACTGGTCAATGCCTCGGCACTGAGCCTCCTCGGTTTCGAGCGCCAGGCGCTGATCGGCCAAGTCGGCCATTACCTGTTTCACCGCCACGGCAATAATGGTTGCGGCCCGCTCGAAGAATGCCCGATCTACCAGAGCGTCAGGCAGGGCAAGCATTTCTTCGGCGAAGAACAGTTCTCGCGCGCCGACGGCAGCAGCCTGCCGGTCGAAGTCAGCAGCACGCCGCTCTACGACGGCCGGCGCATCGCCGGCTCGGTCACCGCCTTCCGCGACATCACGCAGCGCAAGGCGGACGAACGGCGGCTACGCCAGGCCATCGCCGACGCCGAAGCGGCCAACCAGGCGAAAAGCGCCTTCCTCGCCAACATGAGCCATGAAATCCGGACGCCGATGAACGGCATCCTCGGCCTCACCGCGCTGACCCTGGACAGCGAGCTCGACGCCACGCAGCGCCAGTACCTCGATCTGGTCCGTCAGTCGGCCGAATCGCTGATGCTGATCCTCAACGACATCCTCGACTTCTCGAAAATGGAAGCCGGCCGCATGGTCCTCGAGGCGACGCCGTTCAAGTTGCGCGAGCTGGCGCTCGGCACCGCCCGCGTGCTCGCCGCACGCGCCGCTGAAAAGGGGCTGGAGGTACTGATCGACATCGCCCCGGAAATTCCCGACGCCCTGGTCGGCGACCCCGGCCGGCTGCGTCAGGTGCTGCTCAACCTGATCGGCAACGCGATCAAGTTTACCGAACACGGTGAAGTCACGCTGCGCATCGCCCTCGCCAGCACCGGCAGCAACCCATGCCGCCTGCGCCTGGCAGTGATCGACACCGGCATCGGCATCGACCACGCCAAGCAGGCGACGATCTTCGAAGCCTTCGGCCAGGCCGACGCCAGCGTTACCCGGCGCTTCGGCGGCACCGGCCTGGGCCTCACCATCAGCCGCGAAATCGTCCGCCTGATGGGCGGCGAACTCGCCGTCGACAGCACCCCCGGCGCCGGCAGCAACTTCCATTTCGAACTGGAACTGCCGCTCGCCGCCGACGCCGATGCCGCGCCGCCGAGCAGCGCCGAAACCGGCATCGACAGCCTGTGGCTGCTCGCCGTACGCAACGAGCGCCTGCGCAAGCTGCTCGCCGCCGGCCTGCGCAAGCAGCGCCGCCAGGTGCAACTGTGCGCCAGCAGCGAATCCCTGCGCGAGCAATTGCAGCAAAGCGCCCGCCTCGGCGAGACGGCACGCTACGACGTGCTGGTTGCCGAACAGGACTGGCTACCCGCGAGCTTCGCCGAGATGCCGCTCTATCGCAGCGGGCTGCGTTCCGGCGCCGTCGTCCTGGCACTGATCCCGATGAATGCGGCGGCGCCGTCGGCGTCGCGCAGCTTCGCCTCGCGCGAACTACCGAAGCCCCTGCTGCCGGAAGACCTGCTCGCCGCCGAGCGCGAAGTCCGCGACCAGGCGCGCCGGCCGGACAAGCGGCGGGCCTGGGAAGACAACCCGGCCGCCCCGCCCGCCGCCGACCCGGAGGGACTCAACATCCTGCTGGTCGAGGACAACCCGATCAATCAGCGCCTGGCCAGCGCACTACTGGAAAGACAGGGGCACCGGATCAGCATCGCCGGCCACGGCCAGGAAGCGCTCGACCTGCTGACGGCGAACCCGGATTTCGAACTGGTGCTGATGGACCTGCAGATGCCGGTGATGGACGGCTTTGAAGCCACCCGCCAGTGGCGGCAGCAGGAAAGCATCAGGGGCCGCCGCCCGCTGCCGATCATCGCGATGACCGCCAACACCATGGCCGGCGACCGCGAAGCCTGCCTCGCCGCCGGCATGGACGGCTATGTGGCAAAACCGGTCAACGCGGCAGCACTGAAAAGCGAGATCGAACGCCTGCACCCACGGGCCGCCTGAGCGGCGCCAGCCGCCAAGGCCTCAGCCTTCGGGCAGTTCGCCGATGCCGCTGCAGACGCTGGCCAGTTCGAGCGCCAGCGCATCGATCGTCACTGCCTCGCCGCGCCGCAGGCGATCGCTGACTTCGCCGGCCAGGCCGTGCAGCACATGCAGCGACAGGCTGCCGGCAGCCCCCTTCAAGGCATGCGCCAGTTGCTGCGCCGCCTGGGTTTCGCCAGCAGCCAGCAGCGCCTCCAGGCGCGCCGCATCGTCGTGGTGACCGTCGGCAAACATGCGCAGCAGCTTGACCGCACGCCCGGCCTGGCCGCGTACGATGCGCAGCAGCGCGGCAGCATCAAAGCCCGGCAGCGCCGCCAGGGCGCTCTCCGGATCGGATGGTGGCACTGCTGCCGGCGAGCGACGCGGCAGCCAGCGCAGCAGTGCGGCGTACAGCGCGTCGGGATCGACCGGCTTGGCGACAAAATCGTTCATGCCGGCGGCAAGGCAGGTCTTGCGGTCCTCGGCAAACGCGTTGGCGGTCATCGCCAGGATCGGCAAGGCCCGCCCCTGCGGCAAGGCGCGAATGCGGCGGGTGGCTTCGAGGCCGTCCATCACCGGCATCTGCACGTCCATCAGGACCAGGTCGAAGGATTCGCGCTCGATCAGACCCAGACCGAGGGCGCCGTTATCGGCGGTGGCCACGGCGAGACCGATGTCGCAGAGCAGCGTGCGCGCCACTTCCTGATTGACCGGGTTGTCCTCGCAGACCAGGATGCGGGCCCCCTGGCAATCGCGGACCAGGCTGGCTTCCGCCTGTTCGCCGGCGAGCTGGGGACGGGCTGCCGGCACCCCGCTGGCGACCTTCAGAGCGGCGGTGAACCAGAAGCTGCTGCCCGCCCCCGGCGTGCTTTCGCAACCGGCGCTGCCGCCCATCAGTTCGGCCAGTTCGCGGGTGATCACCAGCCCCAGGCCGCTGCCGCCGTGCAGGCGGGTGGTCGAACTGTCGGCCTGCTCGAAAGGATTGAACAGGCGCGACTGGGTTTCCCGGTCGATGCCGATACCGGTATCGCAGACCTCGAACAGCAGCTTGTAGTGCCCGGCATCGCGCGACTGCAGGCGAACGCGCAGCAGTACCGAGCCGTGATCGGTGAATTTGATGGCGTTGCTCAGGTAGTTGAGCAGCGCCTGCGACAGGCGGGTCGGATCGCCGTGCACCAGCAGCGGCAGCTCTGGCGCATCGAGGTGGAGTGGCAGTCCCTTGCTCTGCGCCCGTTCCTGAACCAGGGACAGGGTCCGTTCGAGCAGTTCCGGCAGGTTGAAATCGGTCTGCGCCAACGCCAGTTTGCCGGCTTCGATGCGCGACAGGTCGAGGATGTCGTTGATCACCGAGAGCAGATGATCGGCCGAGGCCTTGATCATCTCCAGGTGCGACTTTTCCAGCCCGCCCTGCGCCTGCCGCAGCAGACGGTGGGCGAGGCCGACGATGGCGTTCATTGGCGTCCGGATCTCGTGGCTCATGTTGGCCAGGAAAGCCGACTTGGCGCGGCTGGCGACTTCCGCATTGGCCTTCGCCGCCTCCAGTTCGCTGGTGCGCTGGCGGACCAGCTCTTCCAGATGGTGACGATGGCGATCAAGCTCCTCGCCGATCCGCTTGCGCTCGGTGATGTCCTGCTTGACCGCCAGGTAATGGGTGATCCGGCCATCGGGTTCGCGGATCGGCGAAATCACCGCGTACTCGTAATAAATTTCGCCCTGGCGGTTGCGGTTGGTCAGCTGCCCTTCCCAGATCTCGCCGCGCAACAGGGTTTCCCACATCGCCTCGAACTGGGCGCGCGGCGTCAGTCCGCTCTGCAGGACTCGCGGATTGCGGCCGAGCAAGGCATCGGCGGGATAGCCGCTGACCGCGACGAAAGCCTGATTGACGTATTCGATGCGCGCCTGCAGATCGGTGATGACGACCGCCACCGGGCTCTGCTCGATCGCCTGTGACAGGCGGCGGACCAGGGCGCCGGCCTGGCGTCGTTCTTCAAGCATGGACAGCATCGCCGCCTCGCGCCGGGTGCTTTCGATGGCGATCGCCGCCAGCGTCGTCGCCGCTTCGACATGGCGGCGGACATTGGGGCTGACCGTCGGCGCCGGCGTCGGCCAGTAGATGGCAAAAGTGCCGAGCACGCGGCCATCGGTGGACAGGATGGGCAGCGACCAGCAGGCGGCCATGCCGAATTCACCGGCCAGTCCCCGGTAGTTCGACCACAAGGGATCGCCGGCAATGTCACCGACGAAAACCTCCTTGCGCAGGAAGGCAGCGGTGCCGCAGGAGCCGACCGCCGGCCCGATTTCCAGACCGTCGATCGCCGCCGTGTAGGCAGCCGGCAAGCTGGGTGCCGCGCCCGGCCGGAGACGGACGCCATCCTCGTCGAGCAGCATCGCCGCACAATGCAGACCGCTGCCGGCAGCCTCGATGCGCCGGCAGATGTTGCTCAGCACATCGGGCAGCGGTGCAGCGATCGAAATCAGGTGCAGGATATCGTTGCCGAATTCGAGCAGGCGTTGCTGGAAGCGCTGTTCGGTGAAATCGATGAAGGAGGCCAGGCAGTCGTCGCCGAGCATCGCCGCCGAGATGCCGACGCTGCGCACCTGGCCGTCACGGCAGGTGACGTCGCATTCGAGCTGGCGCAGCTCACCGCCGCTCTTCACCGCGCGCAACGTGGCCTGCCATTGGCGGTCGATCGCCTCGCGGTAGCCAGGATCCGGGAAGGCACGCTGGGCCCAGGCCCGCAGATCGGGAATTTCCGCCGCCGCGTAGCCGAACAACTGGTGGAAACGGCGGTTGGTAAACACGATGCGCTGCCCGGCGTCGAGATAGAACATCGGCAGCGGCGCGTTTTCCAGCAGGCTGCGAAAACGCGCCTCGCTGCGCTGCAGTTCGCTTTCGTGACGCTTCTGGGCGTCGATGTCGATCGACACACCGGCCGAAAACAGCGGCTTGCCCGCGCTGTCGCGCTCGATCACCTTGCCGCGCGAACTGAACCAGCGCACGCCACCGGCTGCGTCGCGGGCGCGGAAATCGACGACGAACTGTCCGTCCGGCCCGTGCAGCCCGCCGCGAAACGCGGCGCTGACCCGTTCGCGGTCGGCCGGTTCGATCCGCTGCAGCACCTCGTCGAAGGCTTCAAAAACGCTGTCGCGGGAGATCTGCAAGACGCTGTTGAGCGCCACGCTGCGCGTCAGCAGGTCACGTCGGTGGTCGTATTCCCAGGTGCCGACACCGGTCGCCTCGAGCACCATGTCAAGCTGACCGGCCAGCCGGCTGCGTCCCTTCTCGGCAAGCAGCGAACCGAGACGTTCGAGCAGCCGGTGCTGGCTGACGACACCGATCAGCCGGCCGTCGCGACCGCGCACCACGAGGTGGCGCAACTGATCGGCATCCATGCGGCGCGCCGCGTCGGCCACCGAAACGTCCTCGTCGACGGCATGCAACGGCGATGACATGACATTGCCCGCAGTCAGCCGGTCGAGATCGCCCCAGACGGCAATCAGCCGTGGCAGGTCGCGCTCGGTGATGATCCCTTCGGCGTTGCCGTCGCGGCCGACCAGGACATGGTCGAGGCGCCCTCCTGCCATCAGTTCGAGCACCGCCTGCATCGGGCATTCCGGCTCGACCATCGGTTCGGCGTGCTCGGTGATCGCCTTCAGGTCACGGATCAACTCGAACAGGTCCTGATTGAGCTGGCGCCGGAAATCGCTCTCGCTGGCGATGCCGAACAGGCGACCGTTGCCATCGACGACGACGAGATGACGGATGCCGCGGCTGTTCATCAACAACTGGGCGGCGGCAAAATCCATTTCCGGCCGCGCTGTGACCAAGGGCGTGCTCATCACCTCGGCCACCGCCATCTCGTCGGACGCCCCCTCGCGCAGCAGGCGCAGCAAATCCCATTCGGTGAGGATGCCGAGCGGCCGTCCCTCGGCGACAACGACCAACGACGAAACGCGCGCTCCCGAAAAGCGCCCGATCGCCGCCGACAGTGGCAGATCGGGCGGCACGGTGAGCACCGAAGTACTGGCGATGTCGCTCAGGCGTAGCGCTGAAACAGAAGTCATGGCAGGAGAAACCTCGGCAAATCCCGATCACACTTCCTCAACGGCAACGGCCACCGGGCCGGACGCGAAGTGCAAGGCGGCATTCTAACGCCAAGACGATGGCATGTCTGCCTTTAGTAATAGTAACCGCGTTTTCACCCCCGTCGCCACAGCGGCGCCAGACCGACCAGGCCGAGCAAGGGACCGGGCAGCAGCAGCCAGGCGATAGCGGTGCCCAGCGTATCGACCAGCGCCGTGCCGAGATGGATCGCCGGTAGCGTCACCGCGAAGCCGATCGCCGTCTGGAAAGCCAGCGCACTGCCGACCATGGCCGGCGGGCAGGCGCGCGCCGAAAGCGCCGAAAAATGCGGCGAATCGGCGACCACGCAGAAGCCCCAGGCGAGCAGCAGCAACAGCGGCAGCCAAGGCGGCCCGCCAGCGAACAGCGGGAACAGCGCGCAGCAAACAGCCGAGCCGGCCAGTGCCGCGGCCGCGACGCGGGCGCTGCCGATGCGTCGGCTCCAGTAGCCACCGAGCACGCAGGCCAGCCCGCCGACCGCGACGACGGCGAAGGCCAGCCCGGACAAGGCGGCGCTGCCGGCCGGCGCGGCGCCGCTGGCGAGCAGCAGCATCGGCACCAGCGTCCAGAACGCGTAAAGCTCCCACTGGTGGCCGAAATAGCCGAAGGCGGAAGCGCGGAACTCGGGAATGGCGAAGGCCTCGACCACCCGCCCCCAGTGCAGCCGCGCGCCGCGCCGGGCAGCCGGCAAGTGCGGCCCGTCGCCAAGGCGCAGGATCAGCCCGGCGGCGAGCAAGGCGAGCAGCGACGAGGCGGCGACCGGCCACGGCCAGGCGAGTTCGCTGCCCAGATAACGAATGCCGTGCGGCAGCGCGCTGCCCAGGGTCAGCATGCCGACCAGCCAGGCCAGCGCACTGCCCGCCCGCTCGGGCACCCAGCTCACCACCAGCTTCATGCCCAGTGGATAGATGCCGGCCAGGCAGACGCCGACCAGGAAGCGCAGCGGCAGGCCACTGCCGAGGCCGCTGGCGCCGGCTGCGAACAGTCCGTTGCCGAGCGCGCCGAGGACGGCGCTGACGGCGAAGATGCGGCTGGCGGGGTAGCGGTCGGCCAGCCCGCTGAGGGCGAAAACCAGCGTGCCGCTAATGAAGCCGAGCTGGACGGCGGCGGTCAGGGCGCCGATGCCGCCGACGCCGACACCCCAGTCGCGCGCCAGATCGTCGGCCGCGCTGTTGGCGGAAAACCACAGCGAGGTGCCGAGCAGTTGGGCCAGCGCGATGACCGCTACCGGATAGCGATGAAGCATTGAGGAAAGCATGGCACGAATCATAATCCGGATTGCCTGACGGGCCGCTTACCAGTAAGGCCCGTCCCGGCACGCCGGCTTTGCCGCTCGGGGGCCGGGCGCGGTATAGTCCGCCGTTTTCCGTCACGCCGTCCCGAGCGCCGCCCGATGCCCCTGCCCGACCTCGACCCTGCCCGCTACGACCAGCAACTGGCCGCCAAGCTCGCCGCCTTTGCCGCCGATTTCGCCGCCTGCGAGCTGCCGCCGCCGACCGCCCACGCCTCGCAGCCGCTGCACTACCGGCTGCGCGCCGAATTCCGCGCCTGGCACCACGACGGAGTCTGGGACTACGCCATGTTCGACCCGGAAAACCCGCGCCAGCCGGTGCTGATGCGCGACTTCCCCGCCGCCGACGCGGCGATCTGCGCGCTGATGCCACGCCTGCGCGACGCCAGCCTGGCCAGCGAGACCTTGCACCGCCGGCTCTACGGCGTCGAGTTCCTCGCCACGCTGAGCGGCGACCTGCTGCTCACCCTGATCTACCACCGTCCGCTCGACGCCGACTGGGAAGCCGCCGCCCGCCGCCTGGCCGATGAACTCGGCGTCGCCATCATCGGCCGCAGCAAGGGGCAGAAGCTGGTGCTCGAACGCGACTGGGTCGACGAAAGTTTTGAACTCGACGGCCGCCAGTTGCACTACCGGCAATACGAAGGCAGCTTCAGCCAGCCGAACGGCGGCGTGAACCGGCAAATGCTGGCCTGGGCGCGCACCCAGGCCGCCGGGCTGAGCGGCGACCTGCTCGAACTGTATTGCGGCAACGGCAATTTCACGGTTGCCCTGGCGCCGCTGTTCGGCAAGGTGCTGGCCACCGAGGTCAGCAAGACCTCGGTCAAGGCCGCGCTGCACAACCTGGAAAGCAACGGCATCGCCAACACGGCGATCGTCCGCATGGCGAGCGAGGAACTGAGCGCCGCGCTGGCCGGCCGCGAAAGCTTCCAGCGCCTGCGCGAAATCGACCTCGCCAGCCACGAATTCAGCACCCTGTTCGTCGATCCGCCGCGCAGCGGCCTCGACCCGGCGACGCTGGAAATCGCCGCCGGCTTCGCCAACATCCTCTATATCTCGTGCAATCCGCAGACCCTGCGCGACAACGTCGCCGCCCTGCAGGCGACGCACCGCATCGCGGCGGCGGCGGTCTTCGACCAGTTCCCCTACACCCACCACCTGGAGTGCGGGGTGCTGCTGCAGCGCCGCTGAGCGGCGGCGTTCAGCGGAACCAGCCGGGCAGCAGCGAGGCCGTCGGCAGGAACAGCTTCTCGACAGCGGCGATGTAGCGCTTGCGGGTGCAGAAAACGACAACATGGTCACCGGCTTCGATCAGCGTGTCGTGGTGCGGGATGATCACCCGCCCGTCGCGCACGACGGCGGCGATGCTGGCGCCGTGGATTTCCGGCAGTTCCTCGATGCGTCGGCCTATCACCCGCGAACTGCCGCGCTCGCCGCGCACCACCAGTTCGAGCGCTTCGGCGGCGCCGCGGCGCAGGCTGTGCACGCGCGCCACGTCGGCCTGGCGAACGTGCGTCAGCAAGCCGCCGATCGACACCTGGGCCGGCGACAGGCCGATGTCGATCGGCCCG
The DNA here is from genome assembly GCF_041909095.1 of Azonexus sp. Classification (GTDB taxonomy): domain Bacteria; phylum Pseudomonadota; class Gammaproteobacteria; order Burkholderiales; family Rhodocyclaceae; genus Azonexus. Next base: position 14,721 of record NZ_JAYREB010000011.1, read on the forward strand.
CCCTGCACCATGTCGGCGTAGGCCTCGCGGTTGATCAGGGCGAGCACGCGGCGGCAGCCGAGGCGCTTGGCCAGCGAGGCGGCCATGATGTTGTTTTCGTCGTCGTTGGTCAGCGCCAGGAACATGTCCATGTTGCCGATGTCCTCGCGCGCCAGCAAGGTCTCGTCGGTCGCCTCGCCGGTCAGCACCAGGGTCCGGTTGAGCCAGCCGGCGACCAGCGCAGCGCGCGCCGGCCGGCTTTCGACCAGCTTGACCTCGCAGCTTCCTTCCAGGCGGCCGGCGACGCGCGCGCCGACGTTGCCGGCACCGGCGATCATCAGCTTGCGCACCGGTTTCTGCATGCGCCGCAATTCCTTGAGGACGGTCCGGATATGCTCGGTGGCGGCAAGCAGGAAGACCTCGTCGCCGGACTGGACGACGGTGTCGCCGTCGATGTTGATCGCCCGCGTGTCGCGGAAGATCGCCGCAATCCGGGCATCGACACCGGACGGCAGGTGGCCGCGCATGGCACGGATCGGCTTGCCGACCAGCAGACCGCCCTCGTAGGCGCGCAGGCCAACCATGGTCAGCCGCCCTTCGGCGAACTCGACCACCTGCAGGGCTTCCGGGTATTCGACCAGCTTGCCGATGTAGTCGCTGATTTCCTGTTCCGGACAAAGCGCGAAATCGACCGCGAAGTTGTCGGTCGACAACAGCGTCGGGTCGAGGAAGTCGGGCGAACGCAGGCGGGCAATCCGGGTCGGCACGGCGAAGCGGCTGTGCGCCAGCTTGCAGGCGACCAGATTGGACTGGTCGGATTGCGTCACCGCGACGATCAGGTCGGCGCTCTCGATACCGGCTTCAGTCAGCACCGACGGAAAGGCGGCGTTGCCGGTGACCGTGCGCACGTCGAGGCGGTCGGCCAGTTGCGCCAGCGCCCCGGCATCGAGATCGACCAGGGTGATGTCGTTGGCTTCCGAAACCAGCGCTTCGGCGAGACTGGCGCCGACCTGGCCGGCGCCGAGGATGAGGATGTTCATGCGGTTTTGCCTTGGTTCAACGCCGCCAGAAGGCCGGCGTCAGGACGACGAGCAGGGTGAAGATTTCCAGGCGGCCGAGCAGCATCGCAAAAATGCAGACCCAGGTCTGGAAATCCTCGAGCACGGCGAAAGTCGTCGATGGACCGACTTCACCGAGGCCCGGCCCGGTATTGTTGACCGAAGCGACCACCGCCGTGAAGGCGGTGACCACGTCGAGCCCCGTGAAAACCATGAGCAAGGTCAGCGAGACGATGCTGACCATGTACATGAAACCGAAGGCGAGCACCGCGAACAGGATACCCTGCGGCGCCACCTGACCGCCGATGCGCACGCTGTAGACAGCGTTCGGGTGCAGGGCGCGGACAATCTCGCGATACACCTGCTTGTAGAGGAGCAGCGCCCGCGCCATCTTGATGCCGCCGCCAGTCGACCCGGCACTGGTCGCGAAACTGCACAGGAAGAGCATCCACAGCGGCGCGAACAAGGGCCACTGGGCGAAGTCGACGCTGGCGTAACCGGTCGTCGTGGCGATCGAGATGACGTTGAACGCCGAGTGCCGCAGCGCCTCGGCAAAATCCGGATAGACCGCGTTGGCGCGCAGGAAAACCGCAATCCCGAGCACCGAGACCAGGCAGACGCCGAGGAACCAGCCGGCTTCGGGATCGTTCACGTAAGGCTTGAGCGAGCCCCGACTGACGGCGACGAACAGGGTGCCGAAGTTCATGCCGGCAATCAGCATGAAGACGATCGCCACCGCCTCGATCGCCGGCGAGTTGAAGTAGCCGTAACTCGCGTCGTGCGTCGAGAAACCGCCCAGGCCCATCGTCGAAAAGGCATGGCAGACGGCGTCGAACCAGTCCATGCCGGCAACCCGGTAGCCCAGCACGCAAAGGACGGTGACCGCCACATAGACGACCCACAGCCCCTTGGCGGTGCTGGCGATGCGCGGCGTCATCTTGGCATCCTTCATCGGCCCCGGCGTTTCGGCCTTGAACATCTGGCGGCCGCCGATGCCGAGCAGCGGCAGGATGGCGATCGCCAGCACGATCAGGCCCATGCCGCCGACCCAGACCAGTTCGTGACGCCACAGATTGATCGACAGCGGCAACTGGTCGAGGCCGGAAAGCACGGTGGCACCGGTCGTCGTCAGGCCGGACATGGCCTCGAAATAAGCGTCGGTGTGGCTGATCCCCAGTTGCAGCATGAAGGGCAGCGCGGCAAAGGCCGGCAGCACGGTCCACACCAGCACCACCATCAGGAAGCCGTCGCGCACGTTCATTTCGCGCTTGACGTTGCGGTAGCGGTACCAGAGAAAGAGGCCGCAGAGCAGGGTCAGCGCGAACACCTCGTCATAGACCGCCTGTACGCCGTCATCAGCAACCCAGGCGAGAACCAGCGGCGGCAGCAGGGTCAGCGCGAAGAGCATGACGACCATGCCCAGCGCCCGCAGGACGGGAGCGTAACGGTTCATGAGTCGGGCTGGAAGCGGTAACCGACGCCGGTTTCGGTGAGGAAATGGCGCGGCTGGGTCGGATCGTCTTCGAGCTTCTGGCGCAGGTGGCCGACATAGACGCGCAGGTAGTGGCTGCTCTCGACGTAGGACGGCCCCCAGATGTCGGCGAGCAGCTTGCGCTGCGTCAGCACCTGGCCGGGATGGGCGAGCAGCATCGCCAGCAGGCGGAACTCGATCGGCGTCAGGCGGACCTGTTCGCCGCGCCGGGTGACCAGGCGCCGCGCCAGATCGACGACGACCTCGCCGAAGGCGACCAGCGGTGACGCTTCGCTGCCGCTGCGGGCGCGCCGGCGCAGCAGGGCCCGCACCCGGGCGCGCAGTTCGCCGACGCCGAAGGGCTTGGTCAGGTAATCGTCGGCACCGGCGTCGAGGGCGTCGATCTTGTGCCGCTCCTCGGTACGCGCCGAGAGGATCAGCACCGGCCCGTCCGACCAGCCGCGGTAGGCGCGGATGAAATCGATGCCGTCGCCGTCGGGCAGGCCGAGGTCGAGCAGCACCAGAGCGATGCCGCCGCCACCGGCGAGCGCCAGTCCCTCGTCCAGACGCCCCGCCTCAAGCACCGTGCACTCGTCGGCGGTCAGCGCCTGACGCAGGAACTGGCGGATCTGCGCCTCATCCTCGACGATCAGCACACGCGGCTTGTCGCTCACAGGACCTCCGCTTCAATCACCGGCGGTTCGCCGCGCGGCAGCGCAACGACGACGCGCGCCCCGCCGCCTGCCGGGTTCTCGAGGCGCAGCCGGCCGCCGTGGGCATCGACGATGGCGCGGCAGATGGCGAGGCCGAGGCCGGTACCCGGCGTCGTCGATTCGCCGCTGCCGCGCACGAACATCTCGCAGACCCGACCGCCATCCGGCTCGGGAAATCCCGGCCCCTGGTCGCTCACCGAGAGTTCGACACAGTCGCCGGCGAGCGCCGCAGCAATGCGGATTTCGCCATCGGCCGGCGAATACTTGGCGGCGTTCTCGAGCAGGTTGCACAGCACGCGTTCGATCAGCACCGCGTCGAAGCGCAACAGCGGCAGGTCGCGCGGCAGGTCGACCTGCAGGCGGTGGCGGCCCAGCGCAGCGCCGAGCAGCTTCAGGCTGCTGCCGACGACTTCCTCGAGCGGCTGCCACTCCTGGCGCAAGGTCACCGAACCGGCGTTGAGGCGGGCCATCTCGAGCAGGTTGGCGACCAGGCCGGCCAGCCGAGCGGCCTGGTCGCGCAGGGTCCGGGCATTTTCCTGCAGCGCTGCCGGCACCGCCGGTGCCAGGGCAAGCGAGTCGGCCAGCCCGACCAGTACCGTCAGCGGCGTGCGCAGATCGTGCGACAAGGCAGAGAGGATGGAACTGCGCAGGCGCTCGGTCGCCATCTGCACCTCGCTCTGCTGCGCCACCTCGACGTAGTGCAGACGCTCGACGGCGATCGCGGTCAGCGCGGCAAGCGCGTCGAGCAAGGCCAGTTCGTCTTCGCCCGGCGGGCTGCCGCTGTCGACGACCAGCACGCCGCGCGCCCGCATCGGCGCCCGCAACGGCAGGTAATAACGATCGCCGGCTGCCGGGTCGGTGCGCCGGCAGCCATCGCCCAGCACTGCTTCCGCCAGCGCCGCCGAGAACGTGCTGGCAGCGTCACGGATCGCCGCCGGGCTGTCGCCGAGCAGCAGATGGCAACGTCCGCCCAGTTCGCCGGCGACAAAGCCATCGACGATCTGGCGCACCTGTCCCATCTCGAGCGCCCCGGCCAGGCGGCTGGCCGCTTCGTAAAGCGCCCGCGTCCGCCGCTCGCGCCGCTGCGCCTCGGCCGCCTGCTCCTTCAGCGTTGCCGTCAGGTGACCGGTGATCAGAGCGGTGGCCAGCATCACCGCGAAGGTGATCAGGTATTGCAGGTTGCTGACCGCCAGCGAGAAATGCGGCGGCACGAAGAAGACATCGAAGAGCAGGACGCTGAGTACCGAGGCGAGCACCGCTGCAGCGCGCCCGAGGCTGACGGCGACGACGAGGACGACGAGCAGGAAGAGCATCACCATGTTGGCCAGGTCGAGCACCTCGCGCAGCGGCGCGGCGACGATGGCGACCAGCACGCAGGCAAGGACGCTCAGCGCCAGTTTCTGACGCAGCGAGAGATGATCGGTGGCAAGGCGTGACATGTTCGGCGGCACTCTGCATGAGGCGCAATGAAGCGTGCGCGCATTCTGGCAACAGCCGCGTAAAAATGTCGTAAAAAATTTGCCGGCCGGCGATCTCTGTTAAGCTCGACCTCACACCCTGCACGCTTCTTCCCCGTACCAGCGCGGCCTCGGGGCGCCACCGGAAAAACGACATGAGTGCCTTCAGCGAGTTTTCCCTGCTGCTGATCATCTCCGCCATCGCCGGCGCCATCTCGGTACGCCTGCGGCAACCGGTGATCATCGCCTACATCGTCGTCGGCATCGTCGTCGGACCGGCGGTACTGGGCCTGGTTTCGGCCCACGACCAGATCGATCTGCTGGCCCAGGTCGGCATCGCCGTGCTGCTCTTCCTGGTCGGCCTCAAGCTCGACCTCCATCATGTCCGCCACATCGGCCCGGTGGCGCTGGCCACCGGCCTCGGCCAGCTCGCCTTCACCATCGCCGGCGGCTTCGCGCTCATCCTGCTGCTCGGCAAGGGGGTCATGGAAGCGCTCTACGTCGCCATCGCCCTGACTTTTTCCAGCACCATCATCATCGTCAAGCTGCTCTCCGACAAGCGCGAACTCGACGCCCTGCACGGCCGCATCGCCGTCGGTTTCCTGATCGTTCAGGACCTCGCCGTAGTGCTGGCGATGATGGCGATGAGCGCCCTGCGCGGCGGCGGCGAAGCGGCGCCCGGCGAAGTCATCCTGTCGCTGGCCTGGCGCATCCTGGCCGCCGCTGCGCTGCTCTTCATCCTCATGCGCTGGCTGCTGCCCGGTCTGGTCAAGGCGATGGCGCACTCGCAGGAACTGCTGCTTATCTTCGCCATCGCCTGGGGCACCGGTCTCGCCGCGCTCGGCGAAGGGGCAGGTTTTTCCAAGGAGGCAGGCGCCTTCCTGGCCGGTTTCTCGCTCGCCTCGACCGCCTACCGCGACGCGATCAACGCGCGCCTCGCCGGCATCCGTGATTTCCTGCTGCTTTTCTTCTTCATCGACCTCGGCGCCAAGCTCGATTTTTCGACGCTCGGCGGCGAAATCCTGCCGGCGGTCGTGCTCTCCCTTTTCGTGCTGATCGGCAATCCGCTGATCGTCATGGCGATCATGGGCTACATGGGTTACCGCAAGCGCACCGGCTTCCTCGCCGGCCTGACCGTCGCCCAGATCAGCGAATTCTCCATCGTCTTCGTCGCCATGGGCATCTCGCTCGGCCATGTCGGGGTCGAGGCGCTCGGCCTGACGACGCTGGTCGGCCTGGTGACCATTGCCCTGTCGACCTACATGATCCTTTACTCGCACCACCTCTATCAGCGGCTGGCACCCTGCCTCGGGCTCTTCGAACGGCGCAATCCCTTCCGCGAACAGACGGTGGAAGACGAGCGCGCCGACCGCAACGCGCCGGAAGTCGTGATCTTCGGCCTCGGCCGCTATGGTGGCCGCCTCGCCCAGCAGTTGCAGGAAGCCGGCATCCGCGTCCTCGGCATCGACTTCGACCCGGAATGCGTCAGCACCATGCGCCAGGCGGGCATCCCGGTGCACTACGGCGACGGCCAGGAGTCCGGTTTTCTCGAGGAACTGCCGCTCAACGACGCGAAATGGGTGGTCAGCACCCTGCCCGACGTCGATTCCAACATCGCCTTCCTGCAGGCGCTGAAAGAACGCCGCTTCCGCGGTGAAGTGGCCTTCGTCGCCCGCGACGACACCCACGGCCTGCGCCTGAAGCAGGCCGGTGCGCCGACCGTGCTCTACCCGATGCGCGATGCCGTCGATTACACGGTCGAACATTTCGTCACCCTGATCCGTCCCGAGGAGGAACGCCCATGACTCCCTGCATCCTGGCCGCCACCGACCTTTCGGCGCCCTCCCGCCATGCCGTGGACCGCGCCTACCGGCTGGCCGCCGAGCACGGCTGGCCGCTGCACCTGGTGCACGCCATTGCTCCCGGATTGTTCGATGGCCTGCAGGCCCTGCTCGGCAGCGCCGCGCCGTCGCTCGACGCGGCGCTGGCCGAAACCGCCGCCGCCCAACTGGCGGCGCTTAATACCGAGCCGCGCCACGCCCGGGGCATCGCCGCTCAATGCACCGTCGTCAGCGGCCGCCCGACCGACGCCCTGCCCGCCCACGCCGCCGCCATCGACGCCGGCCTGCTGGTGCTCGGCGCCCGCGGCGAGGGTTTCCTGCGCCAGTTGACGCTGGGTTCAACCGCCTCGCGCCTGCTGCGCAAGAGCCGGCAGCCGGTACTGGTGGTCAAGCAGGCGCCGCACGAGCCCTACCGCCGGGCGCTGGTTGCCATCGACTTCTCGCCGCCCTCGCTCGCTGCGCTGGCCGCAGCCCGTCAACTGGCGCCGGAAGCGACGCTGGTCCTGGTCCATGCCGTCGAACTGCCGTTCGAGGGCAAAATGCAGTATGCCGGTGTCGATCCCGAGATCATCCAGCGCTACCGCATCCAGGCCCAGCTCGACGGCATGCAGCGCCTGCGCGAACTGGCACGCCAGCAGGCACTGCCGGCCAGCTGCCAGTTGCTCGCCCTGCACGGCAACGCGCCCAGCCTGCTGCTCGAACAGGAGCAGGAACAGGACTGCGACCTGATCGTCGTCGGCAAACGCGGCATGCACATGATCGAGGAACTGCTGCTCGGCAGCACGACCAAGCACCTGCTGATGGAATCCCAAGGCGACGTGCTGGTCGCTGTCTGAAGCTGCGTCAGTCTCCGAGCAAGGGCAGCGCCACCGGGCATTTCAGGCCGATGCCGGCAATCCGGCCGTCGTCGCCCATGGCGCGGACGACCAGCACGAAACCACCGATGCTGACGCGGTCGCCGACCACGGCCGGACGGCCGAGACGTTCAAGCAGGACGACATCGAGCCGCTGCCCGGCCTCGCCGTCGGCAAGCGCAAAACCGTAAGCGGCGGCAAGATCGCCGGCCAGGCAATCCGGCGCCACCGCAAACTCGCCGAAAAAGCTGAGGTTGCGACCGATATCTTGCGACGCTGCGCCGAACAGGCGCGCCAGTCGCTCGACCGTCGTTTCCGGCGCCAGGAACCAGACCCCGTCGCCGGGACGCAGGTGCAGACCGCCGCCCATCTCGAGCGCCTTGCCGTCACGCACGACGGCGATGCAGCGGACTTCGCCGGCGGCAAATTCTGTCGCCAGATCATCGGGATGGCGGCCTTCCGCCGCCGAGCCGGCGGTGACCCGGTATTCGAACAGCGGCAGCGCCGCCTCCTCGCCGACCCAGACTTCGCGCCGGTCGTGCGGCTCGTCGGCCGGCGGCAGTTCGACCTTGAGCAGCCGTGCCGCCGCCGGAATGGTCGCCCCCTGCACCAGCAGTGACAATAGGACGACCGAGAAGGCGACATCGAACAGCAGCCGGGAATCGGGCACCCCCATCACCACCGGGAAGATCGCCAGCACCACCGGCACCGCGCCGCGCAGGCCAACCCAGCTGACAAAAGCGACCTCGTTGCGCGCATAGCGGAAAGGCAGCAGACCGATCAGCACTGCCAGCGGCCGCGCCACCAGCATCAGGAACAAGGCCATCGCCAGCGCTTCCCAGGCGTGCTCGGCGAGGTGCGACGGCGTCACCAGCAGACCGAGGACGACAAACATGCCAGCCTGGGCCAGCCAGGCCAACCCGTCCATCACCCGCAACACATGCTCGGTGGCGTGGCTGCGCCGGTTGCCGACGATCACCCCGGCGATGTAGACGGCGAGCAGACCGCTGCCATCGAGCAGGTTGGCGGCGCCGACAATGAGCAGGCCGCCGGAGAGAATCAGCAGCGCGTACAGGCCTTCGGCCAGGTTCAGCCGGCGCAGCAGGGCGGCCAGAATCTTGCCGCCGAGCAGACCGAACAGCAAACCGATCCCGGCCTGCTTCAGCAACAGCACGGCAAAGGCGGCGACCCCGGCGCGCTCGGGATGGAGCAGAACCTCGACCATCACGGTGACGAGCAGGATGGCCATCGGGTCATTGGAACCGGACTCGATTTCCAGTGTGCTTTTCACCCGTTCGTTCAAGCGCACACCGCTATGACGCAGCAGGGCAAACACCGCCGCCGCATCGGTCGAGCCGACGATGGCGGCGAGCAGCAGGCCGAGGCGCCAATCGACGTCGAGCACCCAGGTGGCAAACACACCAAGCAGCGCCACGGTGCCGACCACCCCCCAGGTGGCCAGCACGGCGGCCGGTTTCAGCGCAACGCGGAAAGTGGCGGCGTCGGTACGCAAGCCGCCGTCGAGCAGGATCACCGCCAGCGCCAGCTGGCCGACGAAGTTGGCGGTGAAGAAATCGCTGAACAGGATGCCGCCTGGCCCATCTTCGCCGGCGAGCATGCCGACGCCCAGGAACAGCAGCAGCAGCGGCAAACCGAGGCGCGCGGACACGGTGCTGGCAAGGACGCTGATGAAAAGCAGCAGGCCGGCCAGCAGGAACAGGGTGCTGATCGTGGTCATGCCCCGAATCTAGCACAGGCAGTGGACTGACTGGATGAACGGTAGCTGCCGATCCGTTTATTCAAATTAGTAATAACAAGATGATGATACGTTCTTAGTTGAGAATTAAGCCCTTGCTACAATGCGCTCCATTCGACAATCCCTGCGGATTACCCAGCAATGACCCAACGCAAGACACTCTCCCACCTTGACTGGCTGGAAGCCGAAGCCATCCACATCATGCGCGAAGTGGCCGGCCAGTGCGCTAACCCGGTGCTGCTCTTCTCCGGCGGCAAGGACTCGATCTGCATGCTGCGCATCGCCGAAAAGGCCTTCCGCCCGGGCAAGTTCCCTTTCCCGCTCATGCACATCGACACCGGCCACAACTACCAGGAAGTGGTCGCCTTCCGCGACAAGCGCGCCGCCGAACTGGGCGAGCGCCTGATCGTCCGCTCCGTCGAAGACTCGATGCAGCGCGGCACCGTCGTCCTCAAGCACGAAGGCGAATCGCGCAACAAGCACCAGTCGGTGACGCTACTCGAAGCCATCGAGGAATTCGGTTTCGACGCCTGCATCGGCGGCGCGCGGCGCGACGAGGAAAAGGCGCGCGCCAAGGAACGCATCATGAGCTTCCGCGACGAGTTCGGCCAATGGGACCCGAAGAACCAGCGCCCGGAACTGTGGAACCTGTACAACGCCCGCAGCCATAAAGGCGAGAACATCCGCGCCTTCCCGATCTCGAACTGGACGGAAATGGACGTCTGGCAATACATCGAGCGCGAGAAGCTGGAACTGCCGAGCATCTACTTCGCCCACACCCGCCCGGTGGTCATCCGACAAGGCGCCATCGTACCGGTCAATGTGCCGCTCGTCTCCGGCGAGCTGACCAACCTGCCCAAGGCCGGTGAACAGATCATCGACAAGCTGGTACGCTTCCGCACCGTCGGCGACATCTCCTGCACGGCGCCGGTCGAATCGGACGCCGACACGGTCGAAAAGATCGTCGTCGAAACCGCCACCACCACCATCACCGAGCGCGGCGCCACGCGTCTGGACGACCAGACCAGCGAAGCCTCGATGGAACAACGCAAAAAAGAAGGCTACTTCTAAAGCTCACCGCAGAGGCGCAGAGAATGCCAAGGAACGCAGAGAGAATCCTCTGCGAAACGCTGCGTCCTCTGCGTCTCTGCGGTGAAAACAAGGATTTGACATGAGCACACACATCGAAGACCACGGCCTGCTACGCTTTCTGACCTGCGGCAGCGTCGACGACGGCAAGAGCACCCTGATCGGGCGCCTGCTGTTCGACACCAAGACCATCCTCGCCGACACCCTGAACGCCATCGAGAAGACCTCGCAGAAGCGCGGCCTCGGCGCGGTCGACCTGTCGCTGCTCACCGACGGCCTGCAAGCCGAGCGCGAACAGGGCATCACCATCGACGTAGCCTACCGCTACTTCAGCACCGGCACGCGCAAGTACATCATCGCCGACGCGCCGGGCCACGAGCAGTACACCCGCAACATGGTCACCGCCGCGTCCACCGCCAACCTCGCCATCATCCTCATCGATGCGCGCAAGGGCGTGCTGACGCAGACCCGCCGCCATTCCAAGCTGGCGTCGCTGGTGGGCATCCCGCACCTGGTCGTCGCCATCAACAAGATGGACCTGGTCGATTATTCGCAGGAAACCTACGAGAAGATCAAGGCCGATTACCTCGAATTCGCCGCCAAGGTCGGCATCGAAGACATCCGCTTCATCCCGCTGTCGGCGCTGAACGGCGACATGATCGTCGAGCGCGGCGACCGCCTGGACTGGTACGACGGCCCGACCCTGATGGAAATCCTCGAAGCTGCCCCGGCCGCCCATACCGAGCACGCCGAGCCCTTCCGTTTCCCGGTCCAGTACGTCTGCCGCCCGCAGGATTCCGCCAACCCCGAGCTGCACGACTACCGCGGCTTCATGGGCCGCGTCGAATCCGGTGCCATCAAGGTCGGCGACCAGGTCACCGTGCTGCCCAACGGCCTGGAATCAACCGTCAAGGCCGTGCAGATCGGCGGCGTCGACATCGGCGCCGCCTTCACCGAGCAATCGGTGACCATCCTGCTCGCCGACGAAATCGACTGCTCGCGCGGCGACATGATCGTCAAGACCGCCGAAGCACCGGCCGCCGTCAAGGAAATCCGCGCTACCGTCTGCTGGCTGGCCGAAGCGCCCCTGGATCGCGCCCGCACCTACCTGATCCGCCACACGACGCGCGACTCCAAGGCCAAGCTGACCGGCATCGATCACCGCCTCGACGTGAACACCCTGGAAAAGGTCGCCGCCGACAAGCTGGCGATGAACGACATCGCCGAAGTGACTTTCAAGCTGGCGCAGCCGCTGTTCGTCGACCCCTACACCGAGAACCGCGGCACCGGCGCCTTCATCGTCATTGATGAGAGCAGCAACAATACGGTGGGCGCCGGGATGATTCTCTGAAGCACTTCCCGCAAACACCCGGCCGGCAGCCCGTTCAAGGCGAGCCGGCTTTTTTTCGTCCTGCCATTCCGCCGCTTTCGCGGTTAACATACTGTCAAATTCCTTGCCACAATCGCCATGAACGTTCTGATCGTCGATGACAATGCCTCAATGCGCAGCCTGCTGGCCACCCTGCTTGCCAGCCAGGGGCATCAGGTCGTCGGGCAACTCGAGGACGGCAACGGGGTGATCGAGGCGATCCGCCGCACGCGCCCGGCGGTCGTCTGCCTCGACTACCTGCTGCCGGGCCGCGACGGCCTCGACATCCTGGCCGAGATCAACAGCGGTTTTCCGGAGATCGACGTCGTCTTCATGACCGCCTGCGAGGACGAGGCGATCGAGCAGCGGGCGGCCGATCACGGCGCCGCCGGCTTCCTGCGCAAGCCTTTCGGCCAGAAGCAGGTGCTCGACGAACTGCAACAGATTGCCGCCGCGCGGCAGGCGGCGCAAGCCGGCAGCAACCCAACGCCGGCCACAACGGCAGCGCCAGGCAACGTGAGCCCTGCACCAGCGCCGCGCCGGGAAAACGGCGGCCGGCCGAGCGCCGTCATCGTCGACGACAACGCTTCGATCCGCCTGCTGCTCAAGGGCGTCGTCAGCGAACTCGGCCTCGACGTCGTCGCCCAGGCGGCGAACGGCGAGGAAGCGATCCGCGCCGCCCTGCAGCACCAGCCGCAGGTGCTCTTCCTCGACGTCAACATGCCGGTCCTTTCGGGCCTCGACGCGCTGCCGAAAATCCGCGCCGCCAGCCCGGAGACGGCGGTCGTCATGGTCACCGGCGACACTTCGCGCAAGCTGGTCGAACAGGTGGCGGCGCTCGGCGCGCGCGGCTACGTGGTGAAGCCGATCCGTCCGGCCTACGTCGAGAATTTCCTGAAGAGGTTGTTCACCCCATGATCGCACGCCAGGAAGGAAGGTCCGCATGACCCTGATGATCGATTTTCCCTTCCCCGGCACCGCGGCCTGGGTGGAACACTTCAAGGAAGTCGAGCTGCCCATCCTGCGCCTGACTTCGACCCGCCTGGCCGAACTGCGCGACAGCGCCGACGTCATCAACACCCGCGAGCTGGCCAACATCATCGTCCATGACCCGCTGATGACCTTGCGCATCTTCCGTTTCATGAAGGAAAACCGCTCGCGCAGCCAGAACGCTGAGATCACGACGATCGAACGTTCGCTGATGATGATCGGCACGCAGCGCTTCTACGATAGCTGCCAGGACCTGCCGATCATCGAGCACCAGCTCAAGACCTACCCAAAGGCGATGCTCGGCCTGCTCAAGGTCATCGCCCGTTCGCGCCAGGCATCGATCTGGGCGCGCGACTGGGCACTGCTGCGCCAGAACACCCGCTTCGAGGAAATCTCGCTGGCGGCGCTGCTTCACGACTTCGTCGAAATCCTCATGCACTGCTTTGCCCCCAGCCTGGCGACGACGGTGCGCGAGCGCCTGGCCTCGCATCCCGGGTTGCGCACGCGGGCGATCCAGGAAGAGGTCTTCGGCGCCCCGCCGCAGGAGATCATGCGCGAACTGATCGGTCTCTGGGGCCTGCCGGAACTGCTGCTGTCGCTGCTCGACCCGGCCAATGCCGACATCGCCAACGTGCGCAACGTCAATCTCGCTGTCGACCTCGCCCGCCACACCGCGACCGGCTGGCAAAACCCTGCCCTGCCGGATGACTTGCTGGCAATCAGCGAACTGGTGCACCTCGACCGCGGCAACCTGCTCGAACGGGTCGGTGCCCCGGAAGAGATGGTTCTTGCCGCACGTGCGGCGGAAGGCGGCTGAGCCGGCCCGCTCAGCGCATTTCGTCGAGCAGTTGCAGCAGGCGCGCCGCGGCCTCGTCCAGACTGCGTTGCAGACGCGGATCGGCGACCGGCGGCTGACGCAGGAACCCCAGGTAGGTCGCGCCATTCTCGGTATAGACGGCGAGCCGCCACGGCAGGAAGAGCCCGGCGCGCAGATCGTCGCTCAGCAATTGCTCGGCCTGGCGCCAGCCGATGATGTCGTAGATCGCGTAGTCCTCGTCGAAGCCGTTGTCGCGGCGCGCCAGCGCGGCGCCCAAGTCGTGCACGGCGAGCACGCTCAGCCCCAGGCGTTGCACCGCCGGCTCCAGTTCGAAGAGGATTTCCTGAAACGACTTGCTGCTTTCGACGACGTGATACACGGCGGGCTTCCCGAAAAAATCCGGTGCGCACTGTAGCCGATTGCGCCGGCCGCGCCAATCAGCCGGCGAGCGCGGCGGCCAGTCGCTCGTAGCCGCCATCGACGCTGTAGACGCGGCTGAAGCGGAAATCGCAGAACATCTGTGCATAAACCTGGCTGGCGTTGCCGTGGTAGCAATAGATGATCAGCGGCGTTTCCCGGGACAGGCGGCCGAGCCAGGCCGCCACCCGCTCCATCTGCAAGTGGACCGCGCCATCGAGATGGCCCTGGCGATAGCTGGCCAGATCGCGTACGTCGAAAACCGTTGCCGCGGCGTCGCTACGGATCATCGCCGCCGCCGATGCGGGGGAGATGCACTGATAGCTCAAAGATTCACGGGGAAGCATGCGCTCTACAGGAAGTTGCAATGCCTGGATCAAGCAAGAGCGGCGCCAGCCCGGGCAGAGCCTTGCTGGCGCTTGCACCGCCTGCCGCAAGGCAATTTCCTGTCGCATCGCCGACAAACTCGCGGCAAAGGCGACAAGGGCAGCTGGTTCAGGCGAAGCTACCGAGCCGGCGGGTGATGCCGCTGAGGACTGCGTGAAAATCGCCCTGCCCGGACTGCGCCTCGAGCAAGGCGTCGAGTCCGTCGCGCACGGTGGCGATCAGCGCGCTCTCCTGTTGTTCGGTCAGGCCGAGATGGACGAACAGCTTTTCCAGGCTTTCTTCCATGGCATGAATTGCCAGGCGGGCACCGGTCAGCGACGACTGCTGGCGCCGGTCGAGCTGATCGAGCAAGCCCCGGATCTCGTCGAGGGTGCCGGCGATCAGGCTGGCTCCGGCCTGCCGACCGGATTCGTTGTGCAAGGCCTGCAGGCGGGCTTCGGCAGCCTCGGCGAGCAGCGCGACGTTGTCGCGGATGCGGCCGCAGCGCTCGTCGTCGGCCGGCGGCAGGTTGGTCAGCAGCAGCGAAATTTGCGGAAAGTTGACCACCATCCGGCGGTGGAAATTGACGATCCGCCCCATCTCCGCCAGATGCCTGAACGTCGCCTCGGCCAGTGGGTGGCCGTCCGGCAGGATGCGTGCCGATTGCCCCGCCGGCCGTAGCTGGACGGCACCCTCGAGGCCGTACTTGGCCAACGCATCAAGGACGACCTCGGCCAGTCGCTCCGCCGTTGCGCTCTCGTTGAATCCCTGCATCGCCTGCAGCAGCACGCCCATGTCACCCATGCTGCTCATCGCCGAAAAGGCGACGTTGCTCGCCGTCCCGACGCGCTCTTCCAGTTCGCAGCGCTCGCGCAGCAGCTCGACCAGTTCCGTGTTGCGCTGCTGCAGTTCTTCGGTGCGCTGCGCAACCTGTTGCGCCAGTTCGTCGCTGTGCGCCTGCAGGCGCAATTCGGCGCGCTTGCGGCCGGTGATGTTCTGCAAGGTTTCGATGGCGCCGATCAGTCGCCCGTCCGCGGCATGCAGCGGAGCGGCGGTGAAATACAGCCAGCAACCGCCGTCGCCCAGCGCAGGAAAGAAGCCCTCCGCTTCGTAAGCCCCGCTGACGATTGCCGAGGCCCGGCAATGCCCGGCTTCGTAACAAGCCATCGCCTGCTCGATTTCACCGGCGACGATGTAATCGGCGAGGATCGGTCGCGGCGCCGGGTAGAAGCCGCGCCAGTGATCGCTGCTGCCGATCATGCCGGCGGCCGACAGACCGGTGACCAGTTCGCAGGCACGGTTCCAGTGGGTGACGCGGTGTTCGGTGTCGATGACGAAGGTGGCCACCGGCGTTCCCTGCACCAGGGCGGCGATGCCGTAGCGGTCGGCGGCGTTTTCAGGGGCGTTCACTGGCTCACTCTCGGTCTAAATAATTAACAAAATCGCCGCTATTGTAAAACAACAAAATAAAACATCAATTTTGTTTTTTGTGGCACTTTAGACCGGATCGCCTTCCCTGGCCTGCCGGCCCTTGTGGCAAACTGGCGCCATGCATGCCCTTCCCCACCTTTCCACGCTCGACTGGCTGTCGCTGGCGGTCTTCTTCGCCTGCTGGGGCGGCTACGCCTGGTTTTCCGAACACAGTGCCGGCGGCGCCGGTGGCCTGATCCACACCAGCCAGCGCTACCGCCTCGACTGGGCCTACCGCATGCTGGAGCGCGACGTCCGCGTTACCGACTCGACGCTGATCGGCAATCTGATGACCAGCGTCTCCTTTTACGCCAACACCACCATCTACATCATCGCCGGCCTCGTCGCTGCGCTCGGTGCCGCCGACCAGTTGCTCGGCTTCGCCGCCGACCTGCCGTTTGCCGGGCCGGGCAGCCGCGAACTGCTGGAAATCAAGCTGATGCTGGTACTGGGCAGTTTTGTCTTCGCCTATTTCAAGTTCACCTGGTCGCTGCGCCAGTTCAACCTGCTTTCCATCCTGGTCGGCGCTGCCCCCACCGGTGCGGCCGGCGACCCCGCGATCGACCGCTACGCGCGCCGGGTGGCCGGCGCCAACACCCTGGCCGGCGACGATTTCAACCGCGGCATCCGCGGTTATTACTTTGGTCTCGCCGCCGCCGGCTGGCTGCTCCATCCGCTGCTCCTCGGCGGTCTGGCGCTCGCTGTCTGCATCATCCTCTACCGCCGCGACTACCGCTCGGCAGCGCTGGCCGTCCTGCGCGACAACGCCTGACGATGGCCGGCAAGACTGCGCTGGCCGGCATCGGCTACGGCCTGCTCGCCTATGGCATCTGGGGCTTCTTCCCGCTCTATTTCCATCAGCTGAACCATGTCGCACCGGCCGACATCCTGGTCAACCGCGCCCTCTGGGCCTGCGTCTTCGTCGGCCTGCTGCTGGCGGCGACGCGCCAGTGGGCGAAGGTCCGGGCAATCGTCGGCCGCCCCCGGCAACTGGCGATGCTGGCGCTGGCGGCGCTGCTGGTCGGCAGCAACTGGCTGGTCTTCCTGTGGGCGGTGGGGCAGCACCGGGTGGTCGAATCGAGCCTCGGCTATTTCCTGACGCCGCTGGTCAATGTGCTGCTCGGCCTGGTCTTCCTCAAGGAGCGGCTCAATCGCCTGGAATGGCTGGCAATCGGTCTGGCCAGCGCCGGCCTCGCCAACGAAATTGCCACGCTCGGCGGCCTGCCCTGGGTTTCGCTCTTCCTGGCCGGCAGCTTCGGCACCTACGGCCTGGTACGCAAGCAGATTCCGGTCGATGCGCTGTCCGGCCTCTTCCTCGAAACCCTGCTCATGCTGCCGCTCTGCCTGGCTTATGCGGCCTGGCAATGGCAGGCCGGGCACGCGGTGTTCATCGTCGAACCGTGGACCACCGGCGCCCTGCTCGGTGGCGCCGGCATCCTCACCGCGGCGCCGCTGATCGCCTTTGCTGCGGCGACGCAACGCCTCGATCTGGCGACCGTCGGCATGCTGATGTACATCAACCCGACGATGCAGTTCCTGACTGCGATTTACGTTTTCGGCGAGGCGCTGCAGCCGGAAAAACTGATCACCTTCGGCCTGATCTGGCTCGGCCTGCTGGTCTTCAGCGTGGCCATGTGGCGGCAGTTGCGACGCCGCCCGCCGGCCACGCCGGAAAAACTCAGCGGCTGACGCCGCCCTCGGCGATCGCCGCGGCGATGCCGCGCGAAATCGCCAGCTGCTCTTCCGCCGCCTGCTGGAACAGGGCCTTGCTCTGCTGCCAGCCGGCTTCGATCAGCGAACCGAACTGGCGTTGCGTCTCGGCCGCCAGAGCGCCGGACTGCCGGACGTACTGCCTGGTGTCGGCAAGCGACTGGGTGACGGCAGCCGAATAGTGCTGGAAGGCTGCGCTCCCTTCCAGTTGCGCGGCGACCGCCACACTTTCGCGCAGGCGTTCGAGCGAAGTACGCAGGCTGGCGACGTGCAGGTCGAAATAACGGCTGCTCGTTTCAAGCAGCAGCAGGCAAGTGGCGGAATAGGTCTCGGCTTGTCGCTGCAGCGACTCCGGAGCCGTCTTCATGAGGCGGGCATTCATTTTTTTCTCCGTGGGGTGGGGTGTACGTCTGATGGACATTATCCACACCGCCGGAAGGGAAAAAACCCGAGGAAACACCGGGAGCTTTCCGTAATTACCCGGATGCCGATATCGTCGAACGGCCGCCCAGACAATCCGGGCAGACGCCGTAAATCACCGGTACCGTGGCTTCGACGGCCGGCAGCGGAGCTTCGTAGCGATCCGGTTCGCACCAGCCGCCGGACGCCTTCAGCCGGTTGCAGATGCTGCAGCGGACGACGATGCGCCGGCTTCTCCCGGCACTGCCGACGGCAAATTCGATGCGCCGGGACAACGGTTCGGTACGCAGGGTGCGATGCTCCCAGCGCAACAGGCCGGAATTCTCCAGGGTCAGCCGCATTTCCATGAAGCGCCGCATGTCCGGCGAATCGCAGCGGTAGGTACGGCAGATCGGACGGCGCAGCATGCGCGCCGACTGCACCAGGCTGCGCACGTACATCCGCGTCACGTCGCCATGCACGAAACTGAGCAGGTTGCGGCCGAGGACCTTCTTCGCCTCGATGCCGTCGCCGCCGTTTTCCTGGGCGAAATCCTCCCAGCCCGGCGACACCTCGACGATCACGTCGCCGACGTCGAGCCAGTAGGAGAGGCCGAACTCCTCGCCGTCTGCGGGAAAACCACGGTCATCGCTCATTGCTGGCGCAACCACTGGATCGACTGGACCAGCTCGGCCAGCGAACTGGCGCGCATCTTCTCCATCACCTTGGCGCGGTGCTGTTCGACCGTCTTGACGCTGATCAGCAGTTCGTCGGCGATCAGCTTGTTGGCGCGGCCGGCGAGCATGCATTCGAGGACGTCGCGCTCACGGGCGGTCAGCTGGGCATAGCGCGCCTGCAGCGTGGAGCGCCGGAAACGCGCGCCCTGGCGCTGGCGGTAGAGTTCGACCGCCTGTTCGACACGGTCGAGCAGCACCTGTTCGGGAAAGGGTTTCTGCAGGAAATCGAGCGCGCCGGAACGCATCGCCTGGACCGCCGTCGGCACATCGGCATGACCGGAGATGAAGATGATCGGCGGCACCTCGTCGCGCTCGCGCAGGCGCTCCTGCAACCGGATGCCGGACATTCCCGGCAGGCGGACGTCGAGGACGAGACAGGCGCAGTGCAGCGCCCGCGGATCGTCGAGAAATTCGGCACAGCTTCCGTAATCGAGAACGCGCGCCCCCTGGGTCTCGATCAACAGTTTCAGCGATTCGCGAACGACGGCATCGTCGTCGATCACGC
This sequence comes from Azonexus sp., assembly GCF_041909095.1. Taxonomy (GTDB): domain Bacteria; phylum Pseudomonadota; class Gammaproteobacteria; order Burkholderiales; family Rhodocyclaceae; genus Azonexus. The sequence continues at coordinate 33,719 of NZ_JAYREB010000011.1, forward strand.
AAACCACTTCGAACGCCTGGTCAGCAGCCCGCATTTACCCCCTCCACCTTCCTTGACCGACCAACATTGGCCTGCAACGTGAAATTGAAGCATGTCCCCCGCTCGCCGACCGGCGATTCCGCCCAGATCTGACCGCCATGCCCCTCGATGACGGTGCGGCAGATTGCCAGGCCGACCCCCATGCCCTCCGGCTTCGAAGAGACGAAGGGCTCGAACATGGCAACGGCGACCGCCTCGTCGATCCCTTCGCCGTGATCGCGCACCTTGACCTGCAAAGCTTCGCCATCCCACAGCGAGGAAATCAGCAGCCGCCGCGGCCGGCTGAGCTTCTCGTCGTGCATCGCCTCGATGCCGTTGCGCAGCAGATTGAACAGTACCTGCTCGATCTGCAGGATGTCGAGTTCGATCTCCGGCAGGTCGGGCGCCAGATCGCAGACGATCTGGATGCCGGCGTTCGAGGCGTCGTTCTCGCACCAGCCGGCAACCCGGACGATCAGGCTGTTGAGGTCGGCGAGGCAGAAGCAGGGATCGGCGCGGCGCACGAAATCGCGGATGCGGCGGACGATCTCGCCGGCGCGCAGGGCCTGTTCGCTGATCACGCGCAGGGAGCGGGCAATGCTCTCGTCGCCAGGATCGCGGGCAAACTGCCGGACTACCAGCGAACTGTAGTTGCTGATCGCGGTGAGCGGCTGGTTGACCTCGTGCGCCAGCGCCGACAGCATTTCGCCGGCGGTCGCCATCCGTTCCAGGCGGAAGATGCGTTCGCGTTGCGTCGCCTCGCGCAGCTGGCGCATGCGGCTGCGATGGATGTCGCGGATGGCGCCGATCAGCCGCCCGACCGGCTCGCCACCGCGCTGGATCACTTTTGCCCGCAGCGCCATCCAGCGTTCGCCGCCGGCACATTCCAGCATCCGGAATTCGACCTGCAGGATCGGCTCGCTGCCCCTCAGGTGGGCCTGCAGGCGTACCGTCAGCATCTCCCGGTCATCCGCATGCACGCGATCCATCCAGCCGTCGGCGTCGAGGCCTTCATCCGCTTCCGGGTCATAACCGAGCATGCTGCTCAGGATCGGCGAGACGAAATGCGAACCGTCGCGCTGCAACGGCCAGTCGATCATCGCGTCGCCCGCCCCTTCGATCGCGAAGCGCCAGCGTGCCTCACTCTCCTGCAACTGCTGGAAGGTTCTCCAGTGCTCGGTGATGTCGCGCACCAGGGCGAGGATCAGCGACTGGCTGCGCAGACGGAAGTAGGAAAGCATCACCTCTGCCATGAACAGCGAACCGTCGCTGCGGCGATGCTGCCGCGCCCCGAGCATGGTCGGCCGGGAAACGAAAAGCAGCGGACTGGCCGTCGGCTCCAGCTGTTCCCAGCCCATCCTGACCAGCGCTTCGTGTTCGAGACCGTAGCAGCCCTGGGCGCAGCGGTTGGCGTCCACGATCATCCCCTGCATGTTGAGGATCAGGATCGGATAGGGCGAGGCCTCGAACAGCGACTGGTACTTGCGTTCGCTCTCGTTGTCGATGCGTTCGCGTTCGATCCGCTCGCTGATGTCGCGCAGCGCGATGGCGGCGTATTCGGCGCCGTCCTCACCGTGGAAGTAGCGGATCGCCAGTTCGACCGGAAAATGCCGCTCGCCACGACCGCGCTGGTAGCGTAGCGGAACGTAATCGCGATGCAGGGAGACGATCTCGTCGAGATAGCGCGTCTCCGAGAAACGCGTCGCGAAACTGGTGCCGATCAGCTGCTCCCGCGGCAGACCGTACAGACGACAGGCCGCCGGGTTCAGATCGACGATGCGGTAATCGTCGCAGGCAACAATCAGCAGCGGATCCCAGGCAACGGCAAGCAGTTCGCTGTAAGGGCGCGTGCCCAGCAGAGCGATTCCCGAATGCATGCCCTCAATCCGCGTCGAACGGCCTGTCGGCTGACAACTTGACACAGACGGCATAGCTGACGCCGTCCTCGCCCTTGAGCGGGAAACGCATCGCCTGGAAGTTGCGTTCGCCGCTCGCCAGCGGCAACACTTCGCTGGTGATCAGCAGGCCGTCGTTGCGGATGGCATCGAGATCGCGCTCGCGCAACAGGTTGCCAAGGCGGGCATCGAAGAGCTGCTGATCGGTCCGTCCCAGCACCGCCTCCGGTTTGATGCCGAAGATCTCGCCGAACTTGGGATTGACGTATTCGTAGCGGCCGGACAGATCCTTCACCGCCACCGCCGTCAGCGAATGACTCATCACCGCCCGCAGGCGCTGTTCGCTGTCGCGCAGACGGCGCTGCGCCTCGATCAGTTCCGACTCCTCGCTGAGCGTGATCACCGCCCCCGAGGATTCGCGCGACGACATCACCCGCGGCATCACGCGCAGCAGGTAATGGCGCCCTTCGTGGGCGAGCTGGCGTTCCTGGGAACGACGTTCGCGCAGGACCTCCTCGACCGTCGGCAGCAGTTCCGGGAAGTGCGCAACGCTCGACACCGCCCGCAGGCTGTCGCCGATCGCCCCCTGGCCCAGACTCAGCCACTGGGCGGCGGCGAGGTTGTAGCGGACCAGGCGCATCTGGTCGTTGACCACGAGAATGAGAAAACCGATGCTGTTCTGGATGTTTTCCAGGTCAGCATTGGCGTCGGCGAGTTCGGCGGTCTTGATCTGCAATTCCTCGTTGACCGTCGTCAGTTCCTCGTTGGTCGACTGCAACTCCTCGTTGGAGGCCTGCAGTTCCTCGTTGGAGGCCTGCAACTCCTCGTTGGAAGCCTGCAGTTCCTCGTTGAGCGCCTGCGTCTCCTCGTTCGAGGTTTCCAGTTCCTCGATCACCGTCTGCAGGTGTTCGCGGGTGGCAATCAGTTCGTCCTCGACGCTGCGCGCGCTGCCGGCCTCGCCGGGCGCCAGATGCTCGTCGTCAACCTGCTCGACCAGTTCGAAACCGACGAGGAAGGCATCCTCTCCCCCGGACAGCTTGAAATTGAGCGGCCGCACGGAAACCCGCGCACTGCTCCCACCGGTGCCGCGCAGGCGGCTCAGAACCTGGGTCTTGCGCTGGATCACCTGGTACAGGAGGGTCTGCACCTCGATCTTCCATTCCGGCCGGATCAGCGACAGCAGATTGAAGTCGGGACGCCCCGGCTGCAGGTTGAGAAAAGGCGAGACGTCGCCAAAGACGTGGCGGATGTCGAGCTGCGGCGAGACCACGACCGACGGCGACAGGCTGGCATCGATGACGGCGCTGAGCAGTTGTTCGTCCTGTCCCGGCAAGCGACCGCGCGCCACCGGCACCTTGGTTTCGGCGACGACCGTCGAACTGGAAGTCAGCATCTGGGTCGGCAGGCGCGAATCGCCGAGGCGCCGCCGGAACAGCTTGGCCTCGCGGGAAATCGATTCGAACAGGCCGTCGCGCTGATGCGCGGTTTCCGACTTGCCAAGGAAAAGCAGGCCGCGTGGCCGCAGCGCGTAATGGAAGGTAGACAGCACCTGCTCCTGCAGGCTGCCCTGAAAATAGATCAGGACGTTGCGGCAGGTGATCAGGTCGAGCCTCAGGAAAGGCGGATCCTGGACCAGATCCTGGCGGGCGAAGACGACCAGGTCGCGCAGCGACTTGTTGAACTCGAGGCTGCCCTCGCGGCGGATGAAATAGCGTTCCAGCAGCTCGACCGGCATCTCCGCCAGCGCCGACTCGGGATAGACGCCGCGCCGGGCGACCGCCATCGCGTTGAGGTCGATGTCGGTGGCGAAGATCTGGATGCGGTACGCGGAAATATCCTTGCCCAGCAGCTCGCTGACCAGGATGGCGATACTGTAGGCCTCCTCGCCGGTGGCGCAACCGGCAACCCAGATGCGGATTTCGTCGCCAGGCGATTTCTGGGCCAGCAATTCACCGAGCGGCTCACGCAGCGCGTTGAAGGCCAGCGGGTCGCGGAAGAAGGAGGTGACCGAAATCAGGATTTCCTTGCACAGCTGATTCAGCTCGTCGGGATTCTTCTCGGTCAGCTGCAGGTACTCCTCCAGCGTATGCACCCGGTTGCTCACCATGCGCCGCAGGATGCGCCGCCAGACAGTGGATTCCTTGTAGCCGGAAAAATCGACCCGGGCATACCGCATGACCTTCTGCAGCAGGCTGCGCAGCGTCGCCGGCACCGATCCGCCGGTCTCGGGCAGGGCGATCGCGCCCTGGGCGCGGACGATCACCTCGATTTCGGCGGCGATCTGCTCGGGCGTCATCACCCAGTTCACGCAATCGGTGTCGATCGCCGCCTGCGGCATGCCGGAATACTTGGCCGAACGCGGTTCCTGGGCAAAGACCAGGCCGCCCGACGCCTTGATCGCCCGGACGCCGACGGCGCCATCCGAGCCCGTCCCGGAGAGGACGACGCCGATTGCGTTTTCTCCACGGTCTTCGGCCAGCGAAGTGAAGAAGACATTGATCGACGGCTTGGGAATGACTTCCGCCGCCGGCTCGGTGAGCACGAAAACGCCGTCCTGCAGGACAATGTTGCGGTTCGGCGGCGTGATGTAGATGTGGTTGGGCTGCGGACTCTCGCCTTCGGCAGCCTCGCCGACCTGCATCAGGGTTTCCCGGGCAATCAGTTGCACCAGCATCGAACGGTGGTTCGGCGACATGTGCTGGACGATGACGTAACTGGCGCCGAGATTTTCCGGCAAGCGCGCGATCAGCGCCGACAGGGCTTCCAGACCGCCAGCCGAGGCACCGATGCCGACGACGAAATGGCGCGCGCCTAAGGCGTCCTGCGCGGGCCCCTCTTCCTTCGTGATTTCCCCTTTCAGGACTTCCCCGTCCATATTCCGCAATTCCCCGCCAGCAGGCCGTTAAGTTGTTTTCGCATCGATTATAGAGCGCCGCGGCGACCGATTGCCGACCGCGATGCAGTTGCCGCATCCGGCGCGGATTCAGGAAAGCGCCAGGAAAAACGCCGTCTGCATCAACGCCACCGCAACCGCCACCAGCAGCGGCAGCCCCCGCCCCGGAAAACCGGGCACGGAACATCTTCCGAACCTGACGAAGTTCACTTGCGCAGTCATCGCCATGCCAAGCAAGGCAAGAAGGAAGAGGCCACGGGCGCCGTTCCGTGCGCCGGAAAGCAGCAGGAAATAGGTGAACAGACTCTGGTAGGTGACGGGAAAAACCACGCCGGAAAAGAAACCCAGGGAAAGGACGCGCATGGCCGCTGCATTCCTGAATTGATGTGCGGTCAGAGTGCCCGGAAAGCGCCTTCCCGGCCATGCGAAAAAACACCGGGAGATATCCGTATTAACCCTGAGGTCAATTGGCGAAATGCATTCTCCCATGGGTAATTACCGATACCAGCACTGGCATCCACCGATATTCCGGCAATCCGGCAAACGCTATGCTGCGTCCATGTCATCGAAATGGAAGGAGCAGAGCATGCAGATCCTGTCACTGGAAAGCACCCCTGGCAGGCGTCAGATGCTGCGCCACGCCCTTGAACTCACCGGCAAACCCTACGTGCTGAACGAAATTTCCGCGCTCGCCGAACTGACGGGCGACACCAGGCTCGGCGAGTTGCGGCTGGCGGTCATCGGCGCCGATAAACTCGGCGATGCCCTGAAGGCCATCGTCTATCTGCGGGGGCAAATGCCTGCCGGTCGCATCATCGCCCATGGCGAGATTTCCGCACTGGACAAGGATACGCCGGCCCGGCTCTGCCAGGCTGGTGCGGACATGGTCTTCGATTCGCGGTTTACGGCATCGAAAATGGCCTTGCTGATCAACCGCTTCATCCAGGACCCGGTGCGCGAGCCGATCACCGTCCCCAAGACGGAAATCCCGGCCTGGCTGTTGCGCCAGGCAGTCAGGACAAGCGCGCCGGGCGCTGCGAACGGCTGACCGGGTTTGGCAACTCAGCCACGTCGGCGCAAGGCCATGTGGGCAGCGATCATTTGCGGAATCTCCCGCTCCAGCCCGGTGTTCTTGCGGCAACCCAGCGTCAGGTGCAGCAGGCCGCTGGTGAAGGCCCAGGTATCGCTGGCCACCGCGTCGGGATCGAGGCCGTCGCGCAGGTAGCCTTTTTCCGCCGCCAGGCGGTACATGCGCTCGATCTTTTCGAGGAACTCCAGCGCCGGCCGGCCGACTTCCTCCTGCACGCTGGCGAACTCCTCGACGTATTCACAGCGTGAAATCATGATCTCGAAGGTTTCGCGGAAATCCGGACAGGTCGCCAGAACGCGAAAGAACTCCCTGATCGAGCCCTCGATCGCATCGAGCGGATTGACCAGGGAAGGATCGTAGAGCACCGCGTCGGTGCACCCGAGCATCGGCTCGAATACCTCGTCGCGCATCGCAAAAAAGACTTCCGCCTTGTCCTGGAAATGCCAGTAAATGGCACCACGCGTGACACCGGCCGCCTTGGCGATCTTGTCCAGCGACGAACGGCTGACACCGCATTCGTGGAAGACCTTGCGCGCTGCGGTGACGATATCCTTGCGCGTCTGCTCAGCTTCTTCCTTGGTTTTTCTGACCATCTCGTTCTCCCTGCTGCCGGCCGGCAGCAACTACAATTTGCAACACAAAAATGCTTTGCTGTAAGCCACTGAGGCGTTTTACATACATTCGTGTTTGTATATAATAGCCCAAAACTTCCCCGCCGGAGAACCCCAACCATGCATACCAACAAACCTACCCTGATCGCCGCCCTCGTCGGCAGCCTGCTGCTCGCCGCTTGTTCGGACAAAAATGCACCGGCCGCGCCGCAGATGGGACCGATGCCGGTCACCGTCCTCGACATGCAGCCGCAGACCGTGCCAACCTCGATCGAGGTCATGGCGCAAACCGAAGGCGCTCGCGAGACCGAAGTCCGGGCCCGCGTCGGCGGCATCCTGGTCAAGCGCCTCTATCAGGAAGGCGACGTCGTCAAGTCCGGCCAGCCGCTGTTCCAGATCGACCGCGCGCCTTACGAAATTGCACTGGCCGAGGCGAAAGCCCGTGCCGAGCAGACGGCGCGCGAGAAGCAGCGGCTGAAGGGACTGGCCGACGCCAAGGCGATCAGCCAGAAGGATTACGACGACGCCACTTCCGCTGACGCGATGGCACAGGCGGCGTTGCGCCAGGCCGAACTGAACCTCTCGTGGACCACGGTGACCGCGCCGGTCGGCGGCACCAGCGGCCGCGCCGTGCGCTCCGAAGGCAACCTGGTCAGCACCGGCAGCGACAGCCTGCTGACCTCGATCTACCAGACCAACCCGATGTGGGTCAGCTTCTCGCTCGGCGAGAGCGACCTCGCCAAGCTGCCCGGCGGCCGCGTCACCGAAAACCTGGTGAGCGGCGTCGAACTGGTGATGGCCAACGGCCAGGTTTACGAACAGAAGGGCAAGCTCAATTTCGTCGCTTCGAACATCGACACCACGCTCGGCACCCAGGCGCTACGCGCCGAGTTCGCCAACCCCGACGGCCAGTTGCTGCCCGGCCAGTTCGTCCGCATCCGCTTGCTCACCGGCCAGCGCGACGGCATCTTCCTGGTCCCGCAAGCGGCGGTGTTGCAGACCGAACAGGGCACGCTGGTGATGACTGCCGACGGCGAGAGCAAGGTGGCGCCGCGCCCGGTCAAGACCGGCGAATGGCACGGCAAGGACTGGGTCATCCTGGGCGGCCTGCAGGCTGGCGACAAGGTCATCGTCGACAACCTGATGAAGCTGCGACCGGGCGTGCCGGTCGCCCCGCATCCGCCCGGCGCACCCGGTGCAGGCGCTGCCCCCGGCGGCAAGCCGGGTGCGGCACCGGCCGCCGGCAACGCTGCGGCACAGAAATAAGGGGCGATCATGTCCAGGTTCTTCATCAATCGACCGATCTTCGCTTCGGTCATCTCGATCATCATCGTCATCGCCGGCCTGGTCGCTGCGCAGGTGCTGCCGATTGCGCAGTACCCGCAGATCGCGCCGCCGACCGTGCTGATCACCGCCACCTATCCCGGCGCTTCCGCCGAAACTCTGGCCCGCACCGTCGCCGCGCCGATCGAGGAACAGTTGAACGGGGTCGAGCACCTCGCCTACTTCACCTCGTCGGCCTCGGCCAACGGCAGCATCAGCATCACCGCCACCTTCGACGTCGGCACCGATGTCGACGACGCCGCGGTCAACGTCAACAACCGGGTCAAGGCGGCCGAATCGCGCCTGCCGGAAGAAGTCCGGCGCAACGGCGTGATCGTCCAGAAACGTTCGAACGACATCCTGCAGGTGATCGCCCTCGATTCCGAATCGGGCAAGTACAACACCCTGTTCCTGTCCAACTACGCCAGCCTGAACATCGTCGATGAACTGAAGCGCGTTCCCGGCGTCGGCGATGTCACCATCTTCGGTGCTCAGGACTATTCGATGCGCATCTGGCTCAAGCCCGACCGCATGGCGCAACTGGGGCTGACCACCGCCGACATTTCGAACGCGATCAAGGCCCAGAACGCCCAGAACGCGGCTGGCAAGATCGGCCAGGAACCGGCGCCGAGCGACCAGCAACTGGTCTATACGGTGACCGCCAAGGGCCGCCTGCTGACGCCGGAAGAGTTCGGCAACATCGTCATCCGCGCCAGCGGCCCGGGCGGCGTGCTGCGCCTGCGCGACGTCGCGCGCATCGAACTCGGCGCCTACAGCTACGACCAGAGCGTGACCCTGGACGGCAAGCCGACCATCGCCATGGGCGTTTTCCTGCAGACCGGCGCCAACGCGCTCGACGTCGCCAAGCGCGTCACCGAGAAGATGGACACGCTGCAGAAGAAATTCCCCGAGGGCATGAGCTATGTCATTCCCTTCGACACCACCCGTTTCGTCTCGGCGTCGATCAACGAAGTGGTCAAGACCCTGGTCGAAGCGGCGCTGCTGGTCATCGCCGTGGTGTACATCTTCCTGCAGAGCTGGCGGGCGACGCTGATCCCGATGGTCGCCGTGCCGATCTCCCTGATCGGCACCTTCGCCGGCCTCTGGCTGTTCGGTTTCTCGATCAACACGCTGACGCTGTTCGCGATGGTGCTGGCGATCGGTATCGTCGTCGATGACGCGATCGTCGTCCTGGAAAACGTCGAGCGCCTGATGGCAGAGGAAAAGCTGTCGCCCCGTCAGGCGGCGATCAAGGCCATGAGCGAGGTTTCCGGCGCCCTGGTGGCGATCGTCCTGGTGTTGTGCGCGGTGTTCATCCCAGTCGCCTTCCTTGGCGGCATCGCTGGCCAGCTCTACAAGCAGTTCGCCGTCACCGTCGCCGTCGCCGTGGTGCTCTCCGGCATCGTTGCGCTGACCCTGACGCCGGCACTGTGCGCCATCCTGCTCAAGGCGCAACACACCGAGAGCAAGCTGTTCGCGCCGTTCAACCGCCTGTTCGAGCGCCTCACCAACAGTTACACCCGCACCGTCAGCTTCACGCTCAAGCACGGCATCGTCGGCTCGCTCGTCTTCGTCGGGGTGATTGCCGTCACCGGCTTCTTCTTCCGCATCATCCCGGGCAGCTTCGTGCCGGCCGAAGACCAGGGCTACCTGATCTCGGCGCTGATGCTGCCGGATGCGGCGACGCTCAAGCGCACCCAGGAAACCGGCGAACGCATGCGCTCGATGATCGCCAAGGACGAAGCGGTCAAGCACACCTTCGTCGTTTCCGGCTTCGACCTGATCGGCGGCGGCAACAAGCCGAACGCCGGCACCATGTTCATTCCGCTCAAGGACTGGTCGGAACGCCAGGGCAAGGCGCAGGACCTGGCCGGCAAGTTCATGGGCATCGGCATGATGCAGCCGGACGGCATGGGTCTGGTCTTCAACCCGCCGCCAATCATGGGCCTCGGCACCGCCGGCGGCTTCGAGGTCTATGTCCAGAACCGCGTGGACGGCGACGCCAAGAAGCTGCACGAAGTGGTCCAGAGCTTCATGGGCGAGTTGCAGAAGCATCCGGAATTCACCCGTATCTCGACTTTCTTCCGGCCGACCGTGCCGCAGATCTTCGTCGAGGTCGACGAGCCGAAGGCGCTCGCCCTGGGCATTCCGCTGGCCGACGTCTATTCGACGCTGCAAAGCACGATGGGCGCCCTCTACGTCAATGACTTCAACAAGGCCGGCCGCGTCTATCGCGTGCAGTTGCAGGCCGAGGCCAACTACCGGATGAAGCCGGACGACATCGGCAAGGTCTACGTGAAGAGCACGAGCAGCGGCAAGATGATTCCGCTGTCGGCGATCAGCACCGTCAAGAGCGTGATCGGTCCGGAACAGGTCGAGCGCTTCAACGGTTTCGTCGCCGCCAAGGTGATGGGCGATTCGAAGCCCGGCATCAGCTCCGGCGACGCCATCCGCATCGTCGAGGAAGTGGCCGAGGCAACATTGCCCGAGGGCTACGCGATTTCCTGGACCGGCCAGGCCTTCCAGGAAAAGCAGACCTCCGGCTCGTCGCTGCAGGCTTTCGGCTTCGCCATCATCATGGTCTTCCTGATCCTCGCCGCCCAGTACGAAAAGTGGTCGCTGCCGGTGGCCGTCGTGATGGCTGTGCCGTTCGCGCTGATGGGCGCGCTGACGGCAATCTGGCTGCGCGGCATGCCGAACGACATCTACTTCCAGATCGGTCTGGTGGTGCTGATCGGCCTCGCCTCGAAGAACGCCATCCTGATCGTCGAGTTCGCCGCCCAGAAGTACGCCGAGGGCATGAGCGTTGCCGAAGCGGCGGTCGAGGCCGCCCGCCTGCGCCTGCGGCCGATCATCATGACCTCGCTCGCCTTCGTGCTCGGCGTCTTCCCGCTGGTCAAGGCCACCGGCGCCGGCGCTGCGGCCCGCCAGTCGATGGGTACCGGCGTCTTCGGCGGCATGATCGCGGCGACCTTCATCGCCACCATTTTCATCCCGCTCTTCTTCAAATGGCTGGAGCGCGGCAAACAGATCGATCCGAGGCATCTCGACGTCGAAGAGGAGAAAGCATGATGTCCCGCTCCGTATTCCGCCTGACCCCGCTGGCGCTGGCCGTGCTGCTCTCCGGCTGCGCCGTCGGCCCGGACTACCTGCGCCCGGCCAACTGGCTGCCGGCCGCCTTCAAGGAAGCGCCGACCGCCGTCGCCGCAGCGCCCGCCGCCAATCCCGCCGTCAATGAGCGCTGGTGGACGCTGTTCAACGACGCCACCCTGAACGAACTGGTCGATCAAGCCTTGCAGGGCAACGCCGACCTGCGCAGTGCCGTCGCTCGCGTCGAGCAAGCCGATGCCGCCGCCCGCGAGGCCGGCGCTTCGCTGTTCCCGGAAATCGACGCGCAGGGCGCCGGCAGTAACAGCAAACTGAGCGAGAAGACCGCCACCTGGAACGCCAACTCGCCGGACATCCTGCGCGCGCGCAGCGCCGGCCTCAGCCTCTCCTACGAACTCGACATCTGGGGCCGCGTCCGCCGCAGCAACGAAGCGGCGCGCGCCAACCTGCTGGCCAGCCGCTACGGCCGCGACGCCATCCGCCTCTCGGTCGCCGGGCTGGTCGCCGGCAACTACCTCAATCTGCGCGCCCTCGACGCGCAGCTGGCAATCACCGCCGAATCCCTGCAAAGCCGTGAGGAAAGCGCCAAGCTGGTGAAGACCCGGGTCGATGCCGGTCTCGTCTCGCCGCTCGACCAGTACCAGGCCGACGGCGCCGTCGCCACGCTGCAGGCGCAACTGGCCGACCTGCGTCGGGCGCGGGCGCTGGCCGAGAACCAGTTGGCACTGCTCACCGGCAAGCCGGACCTGCAGATCGCCGCCGGCGACCTCAAGCAACTGCCGCTGCCGCCGCAACCGCCGGCCGGCCTGCCGGCCGACCTGATCGAAGCGCGCCCGGACGTCCAGCAGGCCGAACAGCAACTGGTCGCCGCCAATGCCAACATCGGCGTCGCCAAGGCCGGCTATTACCCGAAGTTCACGCTGACCGGCGTTCTCGGCAGCGAGAGCAAGACCTTGTCCGACCTCTTCTCCAGCGGCGCCAGCACGTGGACCGGCGGCCTCTCGCTACTGATGCCGATCTTCGATTTCGGCAAGACGACGGCGCGCGTCGACCAGGCCAAGGCGCTCAACGAGCAATCGCTGATCGCCTGGCAGAAGACGCTGGAAACCGCCTACAAGGAAGTCCGCGACGCGCTGGTCAACCTGCGCGAGAACGGCGCCGCCGAAACCGCGCAGCAGCAGCGCGTCGATAACGCGCAGAAGGCGCACGAGCTGGCCAAGCTACGCTACGACGCCGGCTATTCGGGCTTCCTGGAAGTCCTCGACGCCCAGCGCAGCGCCAACGACGCGCAACTGGCGGCGATCGCCACCCGCCAGGCCCGCCTCAACGCGGCGGTGGAGTTGTTCAAGGCACTTGGCGGCGGCTGGAAGCCGGTCGCCGGCTGATTCAGGCTTGGGAACGGACGGCGGCGACGCCGTCCGCATGGCGCCGGCGCATCGCCAGCGCCTCGTTGCCGACCAGTGCCGCCAGCACCAGCGCACCGCCGGCCAGCACGCTGGTCGACGGCGTCTCGCCGGCCCACAGCCAGGCCCAGGCAACACCGAAAATCACTTCGAGCAGAGCCAGCAAGGCTACTTCCGGCGCCGGCAGGACGCGCGCCAGGGTTACCACGAGCAGGCAGGGAATCGCCAGTTGAACGACGCCGAGCAAGGCCAGCAGGCCAAGGTCGTGCGCCGTCGCCTGCCAGGGCCAGGCCAGCGGCAGGGTGCACAAGGCGGACAGCAAGGCGCCGATCAGCACCGCCAGCAGCATGTCCGGACCTTCTTCCGTGGCCCGACCGATCTTCTGCAGCAGCGTCCAGTTGACCGCCGCCGCCACCGGTACCGCGCAGGCGACCAGCGCCCCCAACAGGCTACCGTTTCCGGCACCGCCGCCGAACATCCAGGCAATGCCGAGGGCGGCAACGACGATCGCCGCCCAGGTCCGCGCCGGCAGGCGCTGCTTCAGGAAAATCCGCGCAAACAGCGCGGTGACCATCGGCCCGATCGCCATCGTCACCAGCACCATCGCCACCGTCGTCAGCGTTATCGCCAGCATGAAGGCGGTGAACATCACCGCCCAGCACAGCCCGGACACCCAGACCACGCGCGGCGCCTGGCGTAACGCCGACCAGACGGCAGCACCACGCAGCCAGCGCAGTGCGGCGAGCAGCGCCAGCGCGTTGAAGGCGCTGCGCCAGAAATTGACTTCGAAGCCGGCAGCCGCCTCGAGGTGACGCGCGACGACGCCGGCGATGCTCCACAGGAGCGTCACCAGCACCATCAGCCAGACCGCGCGGCGATGCGTCATCAGGTCATCAAATGCGGCGGCGCCGCGCTTCGAACAGGCAGACGCCAGCGGCGACCGAAACGTTGAGGCTATCGACACTGCCGTGCATCGGGATGCTGACCAGCTGGTCGCAGGTCTCCCGGGTCAGGCGGCGCATGCCCTCGCCTTCGGCGCCCATCACCCAGGCTACGGCCTGCGGCCACTCGGCGGCGTAAAGGTCCTGCGTTGCTTCGCCAGCGGTACCGACCACCCAGATCTCGCGTTCCTTGAGCTCACGCAGCGTCCGCGCCAGGTTGGTGACCATCACGTAGGGCACGCTCTCGGCGGCGCCGCAGGCGGTCTTGATGGCGACATCGTTGAGGCCGGCGGAGCGGTCCTTCGGCGCGATCACCGCATGGACGCCAGCGGCGTCGGCGACGCGCAGACAGGCACCGAGGTTGCGCGGGTCGGTGACGCCGTCGAGGACGAGCAGGAAAGCCGGCTCCTCCAGCGTATCGAGCACGTCGTCGAGGTGGGCTGCCTTGCGCTCGCCATCGAGGCGGGCGACCACCCCCTGGTGCCGGCCGCCACCGGCCAGATCGTCGAGCCGCTTGCCGTCGGCAAGAATGACGCGCACGCCCTGCAGTTCGGCGTGGCGCAGCAGATCGCGGGCGCGCGCGTCCTGGCGGTCGCCGTCGATCAGGATTTCACGCAGGGACTCGGGGTCCTGGCGCAGCTTGGCGGTGATGGCATGAAAGCCGTAGATCAGGCGGGTAGACATGGGCAACTCGAACAGGCAGGGAGGCGCATTTTACCCCGCCCACCTGCTCACCGCAGCCCCTACGCGGCAGCCCCCGGAATCCCCCGCTTCGCCAGCCAGCGAACCAGCAGGTCGTCATGCATTTCGATGTGATTGACAACCCAGCGGGCCAGCAAAGCGTCCAGCTCGCGGATGCGTTCCACCGTGTGCACGACGTCGAGACGGGCAACCAGCTCCTGCACCGTCTGGGCGATCGCCGCGTGATCCTCGATATGCGCCGCACAGTGCTCGCTGTCGGCAAACTGCATCTGCGTATCACGCATCAGCAACTCCTCGCCAGCGAAATGATCAAGCATGCAGGCAAACAGGTCGCCGAGCAACGGAATCAGCCGCCCCTCGCAAAGTAGCTGCTGAGCGGCCGAACAAGCCGTGCAGTCAGGCAAACCGGCCATATCCCGGCAGATATGCCGCAACTCGCCGAGCAGTGCCAGCAACTGGCGATGGTCCCGATCGATCCTCGCATTCCCGGTCTCAAGTGCCGCCGGCAACTCCGTTGCGGCCGGATCGATACCGAACCGCACGGCAAACATGCTTGCTTCCCCCGTCATCCTCATCTCTGGCGATTACCCCAGCATTCATTGTAAACCAGGCCCGGGGCCGCCGGCGATTCAGCGTTGGCGCGCCGGCTTGCGCTTGCCCTTGCTGCCGGCGGCAAGCGTGCGCTCCTCGCGGACCAGCACGAAATCGATCTTGTTCGACTCGAGGTCGGCGCGCACCAGCTTGACCCGTACCCGGTCGCCGAGCCGGAAGCGCTCGCCGGTACGTTCGCCGAGCATCTGGTGCTTGATGTTGTCGAACTGGAAATAGTCCTGGCCCAGCTCCGACACATGCACCAGGCCCTCGACATAGACCTGGTCGAGCGCCACGAAGATGCCGAAGGCGGTGACTGCCGAGATCGTGCCATCGAAGACTTCGCCGATCCTCTCCTTCATGAAGAAGGTCTTCAGCCAGTTCTCGACATCGCGCGTCGCCTCGTCGGCACGCCGCTCGGTCGCCGAGCACTGCAGGCCGATCTCGTCCCAGGCCTGGCCCGGTTCGTATTTGCCGCCGCTGAGCACGGCCTTGATTGCCCGGTGCACCAACAGATCCGGATAGCGCCGGATGGGCGAGGTGAAGTGGGTGTAATGCTCGTAGGCCAGCCCGAAATGGCCGACGTTGTCGGGGCTGTACATCGCCTGCTTCAGCGAGCGCAGCATCACCGTCTGCAGCAGCTGGAAATCCGGCCGCGGCTTGATCTTTTCGAGCAGCAGCGCGTAGTCCTTGGCTCGCGGATCGTCGCCGCCGCCAAGCGTGAGCCCGAATTCGCCGAGGAAGCTGCGCAGGTTGCGCAGCTTCTCCTCGGACGGCGCTTCGTGGATGCGGTAGAGGCAGGTCTGCTTGTGCTGGGCCAGGAAATCGGAGGCACAGACGTTGGCGGCCAGCATGCATTCCTCGATGATGCGGTGGGCATCGTTGCGCACCACCGGGACGATGTTCTCGATCTTGCCCTGGTCGTTGAACAGCATCATCGTCTCGGTGGTCTCGAAATCGATCGCGCCGCGCTGGCCCCGGGCCTTGTGCAAGGCCTGGTAGAGCTTGTAGAGGTTCTGCACCTGCGGCAGGACGTTGCGCTGGGCTTCGCTTTCCGGCGTTTTCTCGCCGCTCAGCCAGGACCAGACCTGGTTGTAGGTCAGCCGCGCATGCGAGCGGAAGACCGCCGGATAGAAACGGTACTTGCCAATCTTGCCGGCGGCACTGATCGCCACGTCGCAGACCATCGCCAGCCGTTCGACGTCCGGGTTCAAGGAACAGATGCCGTTGGAGAGTTTTTCCGGCAGCATCGGGATGACGCGGCGCGGGAAGTAAACCGAATTGCCGCGCGACAAGGCCTCGCGGTCGAGCGCCATGCCCGGCTGCACGTAGTGCGAAACGTCGGCGATGGCCACCACCAGCCGCCAGCCCCGCCCCTGCTTCGCGCAGTAGACCGCGTCGTCGAAGTCGCGCGCGGTCTCGCCGTCGATCGTCACCAGCGGCAATTCACGCAAGTCCTCGCGCCCCTTGAGGTCGGTCTTGCGCACCTTGTCGGGCATTTTCTTGTTTTCCTCGAGCGCCGCCTTCGGGAATTCGAAGGGCAGATCGTGCTTGCGCAGCGCAATCTCGATCTCCATGCCCGGATCGGCGTAATTGCCCAGCACCTCGACGATGCGCCCGATCGGTTGCGAATGCTTGCTCGGCTGCTCGATGATCTCGACCATCACCACCTGCCCGGACTGCACCTTGAGCTTGCTCTTCTTTTCCGGCGGCACCAGTATGTCCTGGGCGATGCGCTTGTTTTCCGGGACGACGAAGACAACCCCGTGCTCGACGAAGACGCGGCCGACGACCCGGCTGTTGGCGCGTTCGGTGACCTCGACGATGCTGCCTTCCGGGCGCCCCTTGCGATCGAGGCCGATGACCCGGACCAGCGCGCGGTCGCCGTGCAACACCTTGCCCATCTGGCGCTGGTCGAGGAAGATGTCGGCACTGCCGTCGTCGGGAATCAGGAAGCCGTAGCCGTCCTGATGGCCCTGGATCCGCCCCGCGGTCAGCGAAGCGCGTTCGGGCAGGATGTAATCGCCCTTGCGGTTGCGCATCAGCTGCGCCTCGCGCTCCATCGCCCCGAGCCGGCGCTGGAACATCTCGCGTTCGGCCTTGGCGATGTCGAGCAATCCACACAGTTCATCGAAGGACAACGGCCGTCCTTCGTCAGCCAGCACCTGCGCGATGTACTCGCGCGACGGCAGGGGAAATTCGTAGCGCTGTGCCTCGCGCTCGTAGAAGGGGTCGGCACGGCGAATCTTGCTGATCTTTTTTCTTGACATCGGTTTTCTCTTCTCTATAATGGCGGCTCTTCGCACCTGTGCCCAGGTGGCGGAATTGGTAGACGCACTAGTTTCAGGTACTAGCGGGTAACTCCGTGGGGGTTCGAGTCCCTTCCTGGGCACCAGCGATTTTGTTGAAAGGTCTTGCTTCGGCAAGGCCTTTTTTCATTTCCGGACGCTTTCTTTGCATGGCGCGCATTGTCTCACAGCACAGGGAATGCGGGCGCTTAACAATTACTAACATCTGGTTGCAGCAAGGGCGGTGCCGGCTCGCTATCCTGAGCACATACACCACCCTGCGAGATCAATCATGAAAGCAATCGCCAGCACCCTGATCGCCGTTTCCCTGGCGCTCGGCGCGGTCGGTCAGGCCAACGCCCGGCCGGATCATCACGGCTATTACGACAACTACCGGCCACGCCACATCCAGAGGCATTACCACTACGCACCGCCGCCGCCCCCCCGGTACCGGCATCGCCATTACGACTGGATCGCTCCAGCCGCCGTCGTCACCCTCGGCGCCATCGCCATTGGTGCGGCAATCAACAGCGCAGCACCGCCGGCCCCGCCACCGGCCTACATCGTTTCCCCGCCGCCCGCCGGCAACTGGTATTACTGCCGCTCTTCCGGCCAGTACTATCCCTATACCAACGCCTGCCCCGAAGGCTGGGTTTCGGTTCCGGCCCGTTAAACGACAACGGGGCCAAACGGCCCCGTTACTGTATCAGCGCGCTACCGTCCTATTTGAACGGGTGATCGCGCAGGATGGTCTCGTCACGCTCGGGGCCGGTCGACACGATGGCGATCGGCACCTCGCAAAGCGCTTCGAGACGATTCAGATAGGCCTGGGCATTGACCGGCAGGTCTTCCCAGCGCTTGACGCGGAAAGTCGTGCCTTCCCAGCCGGGCAGGGTTTCGTAGATCGGTTCGCACAGGGCGACGTCATCGGCACCGATGGGCAGCAGGTCGACCACCTTGTCGCCCAGCTTGTAGCCAGTGCAGATCTTGATTTCCTTCAAGCCGTCGAGCACGTCAAGCTTGGTGATGCACAGGCCGGTCAGCCCATTGATGCGCGCCGAACGACGCAGCAGCGCGGCGTCGAACCAGCCGCAACGACGCTTGCGCCCGGTCACCGTGCCGAATTCCTTGCCCACCGAGAACATCTGGTGGCCGGGTGTACCTTCGGTGTCGATATCCAGCTCGCTCGGGAAGGGACCACCACCGACACGGGTGCAATAGGCCTTGGTGATGCCCAGCACGTAGTGCAGCATGCCGGGGCCGACGCCGGCACCGGCGGCCGCCTGACCGGCTACGCAGTTGGACGAGGTGACGAAGGGATAGGTGCCGTGGTCGATGTCGAGCAGGGTACCCTGAGCTCCTTCGAACAGCATGTTCTGGCCGGCCTTGTTGGCGTCGTACAGCGCCGCCGAGACGTCGACGACCATCGGCCGGATGATTTCGGCGTCGGCCATGGCCTGGTCGTAGACGGTCTGGAAGTCGACCGGATCGGCCTTGAAGTACTGGGTCAGGACGAAGTTGTGATACTCCAGCACCTCCTTGAGCTTGTCGGCGAAGCGCTCCGGATGGAACAGGTCATAGACGCGCAGGCCGCGCCGCGACACCTTGTCCTCGTAGGTCGGGCCGATGCCCTTGCCGGTGGTACCGATCTTCTTGTCGGCGCACTTGGCCCCCTCGCGCGCCTTGTCGATCGCCGAGTGGTAAGGCAGGATCAGCGGGCAGCCCGGGCTGATCTTGAGGCGCGAGCGGACATTGATGCCGCCCTTTTCCAGCTCGGCAATTTCCGAGATCAGGTGGTGGATGTCAAGGACGACGCCGTTACCGATGTAGCAATCGACGCCATCGCGGACGATGCCCGAGGGCACCAGGTTGAGCTTGTAGACGTTGTCGCCGACGACCAGCGTATGGCCCGCGTTGTGACCGCCCTGGAAACGCACCACGCCCTGGGCATGGTCGGTCAGCCAGTCGACGATCTTCCCCTTCCCTTCGTCGCCCCACTGGGTGCCGACGACGATGACATTCTTGGCCATTTTCTAGTCCTCTTGTATAGCTTCGATAATCCAGTGTCCGCCGACCAGCACCAGCTTGCGGTCGCATTGCGGACCTTCGCAGGCGATTTCGCCCGGCAGCAGTTCAACGACGATCTCGCCGCGCTCGCGCAAGGCGGCGATATGTCCGGCCAGCACGCGGTCAGCGCCGGCATACGGCGCCAGGATGCCTCCCGCTGGCTTGACCGGCGGCAGCAGTCGCGCCAGTTCGCGCAGGTCGAGCGAGAAGCCTGTGGCCGGACGGGCCCGACCGAAAGCCTTGCCAACGCCATCGTAACGGCCGCCACGAGCGATCGCCGCCGGATAGCCCGGCACGTAGGCGGCAAAGACGATGCCGTTGTGATAATGGTAACCGTGCAGGTCGCCGAGATCGATCGAGAACGGCAGTTCCGGCGCGCTCTCGATCAGGTGGCGCAGTTGCTCCAGCGCGGCGCGCAAGGCTGGCAGCGACGCCGGCAGCACTTCGGCGGCGCGGTCGAGCACCTCGCTGCCGCCATAGAGCGTCGGCAAGGCGAGCAGCGCTTCGCGGTAGGGCGACGGCAGTTGCGCCGTCGCCGCTGCCAGGCCGGGCACATCCTTGTCGCGCAGCAGGGCCAGCAATTCGGCTTCAGCGTCGTCAGTCAGCGCGGCCGCTTCGACCAGCGCGCGGAAAATTCCGACGTGCCCGAGGTCGATGCGCGCCAGCGGCAGACGCGCCCGCTCGAAGGCGGAAGCCATCAGGCGGACGATTTCAAGATCGGCCTCGACGCCGGCGTAGCCATAGACTTCCGCACCTAGCTGGAGTTGCTCGCGGCCAGCCGAAATGTTCGCCGGCAGAGTGTGCAGCACGCTGCCGCAGTAGCACAGGCGGGTGACCCCCTGGTGGTTGAGCAGATGGGCGTCGATGCGCGCCGCCTGTGGCGTCATGTCGGCGCGCACGCCTAGGGTGCGCCCGGAAAGCTGGTCGACCAGCTTGAAGGTGCGCAGGTCTAGATCCTGACCGGCACCGGTGAGCAGCGATTCGAGATATTCGAGCAGCGGCGGCATCACATGCTCGAAGCCACGGAGACGGCAGTGGTCGAGCAGCGAGCGGCGCAGGGTTTCGATACGCGCCGCTTCGGACGGCAGCGCGTCGGCAATATATTCGGGGAGCAGCCAGTTCATGAGAAGAGAATGAGGAGAATGAGCCCGACCAGCATCGAGGTCAGGCCGATGAAACGGATCTGGCCGTCGGACATCTGGATCAGGCGGCGAAAGGTTTCACGCCAGGCGGCCGGTGCCACGAAGGGCATCAGGCCCTCGAGCACCAGCATCAGCGCGAACGCCAGCAACAGGTTGGAAGCCATTGACGAACTCAGCGGCCGACGTTCTTCATGTATTTGAAGAAATCGGACGAAGGCTCGACCACCAGAACGTCACTCTTGTTGGCAAAGCTGTTCCGGTAAGCTTCAAGGCTGCGGTAGAAGGCGTAGAACTCGGGATTCTTGCCAAAGGCTTCGGCATAGATCGCCGCCGCCTTGGCATCACCCTCGCCCTTTGCCTTCTGGGCATCGCGATAGGCTTCGGCAATGATCACCTCGCGTTGCCGATCAGCATCGGCGCGAATCTTTTCTGCTTCGGCCGCACCTTCGGAACGCAGTTCGTTGGCGACCCGCTTGCGTTCGGCTTCCATCCGGCTATAGACCGCGCCGCTGACCTCTTCCGGCAACTCGACGCGCTTCAGGCGCACGTCGACGATCTGCACGCCAATGCGGCGGGCGTCGACATCAGCCTTTTCCCGCATCTGGTCCATGATCTTGTCGCGCTCGCCGGAAATCACGTCGTGCACCAGACGCTTGCCGAATTCCTCGCGCAGGCCGGAATTGACCGTCTGGCTGAGGCGGGTACGGGCCCGCGTTTCATCGCCACCGACCGACACGTAATAGAGCTTGGGATCGATGATCCGCCACTTGATGTAGGAATCGACCAGGACGTTCTTCTTTTCCGAGGTGATGAAGCGCTCGGGATCGGCGCTGTCGAGCGTCAGGATACGACGATCGAAGAAACGCACGTTCTGGATCATCGGCACCTTGAAGTTCAATCCCGGCTCGGTGATCACGCGCTTCACCTCACCCAGTTGAAACACCAGGGCGTACTGGCGCTGATCGACGGTAAACACCGACATCGAGACCGCCACGAGAATCAGGAGGACGACACCTCCCAGCAGGTTGAGACGCGAATTCATCAGCGGGCCTCCCGATCACGCGAGCCCAGCGGCGAACGTTCGCTGGACGACAATGACTTGCTTGTTACCGCCGGCGCCTGTTCGAGCTGCGGCGGCACCTGGCCGGCGAAGGCCGACGGCTGACGGCCGGCCGCCGTCGCGTTGTGTGCATCGCCAGCCTGCTGCTGCGCCGCCGTCCCGGCGGCAACATTCATCAGTTTGTCGAGCGGCAGGTAAAGCAGATTGCCCTGCCCCTTGGTATCGACCATGACCTTGGTGGTATTGGCGTAAATCTGCTGCATGGTGTCGAGATACATGCGCTGCCGGGTCACTTCCGGCGCCTTGGCGTATTCGGTGACGATCTGGCGGAAGCGCGAAGCGTCACCCTCGGCGGTCGAAATCACCCGCTGCCGGTAACCGTCCGCTTCCTGCAGCAGGCGGGCGGCCGTACCGCGCGCCCGGGGAATCACGTCGTTGGCGTAAGACTGACCTTCGTTCTTCTGGCGTTCCCGATCCTGACCGGCCTTCACCGCATCGTCGAAGGCGGCCTGCACCTGTTCCGGCGGCTGGGCGTTCTGCATCGTCACCTTGGAGATCAGCACGCCAGCATCGTAGCGATCCAAGATCGCCTGCATCAGTTTCGCAGCTTCGCTGGCGATCTGTTCGCGACCTTCGTAAAGCACGAAGTCCATCTTGCTCTTGCCGACAATCTCGCGCACCGCAGTTTCCGCGGCGCCGACCACCGCTTCGTCGGGATGACGGTTGTTGAACAGGTATTCGACCGGATCCTTGAGGATGTACTGCACCGCGAACTGAATGTTCACGATGTTCTCGTCGTCGGTCAGCATCAGGGCTTCCTTGAGCACCTTGTTGCGCTCGGTGCCGCGATAGCCGATTTCGATCGTACGCACACCGGTCAGATTGACCAGTTCATGCGACTGGATCGGATAGGGCAAACGCCAGCGCAGGCCCGGCTCGGTCGTCTCGTAACGCTTGCCGAACTGGAGGACAACGCCGCGCTGCGATTCGTCGACGATGTAGAACCCGGAAGCCAGCCAGACCAGGACGATCAGGCCGAGCAGGACACCGATCCCGCC
Organism: Azonexus sp.; assembly: GCF_041909095.1. Lineage (GTDB taxonomy): Bacteria > Pseudomonadota > Gammaproteobacteria > Burkholderiales > Rhodocyclaceae > Azonexus. The sequence goes on from NZ_JAYREB010000011.1 coordinate 55,909, forward strand.
ACCGAGCATTTTCGGCCCGAAGTCGACCGGCGGCATGCGCGGCCCGTCGCCGCCACCGTTGCCACCGCCCCGTTTCTTGCCCATCATGCCGGACAGCTTGCGGTTGAAATCGCGCCAGAGTTCTTCGAGATCCGGGGGACCGTCGTTCGGCCGGCGCGGACCGCCGCCGTCCTGGCCGTCGTCACCACCGCGGTTGCCCCAGCGCGGATCGTTGATCGACATGAGTATACCTAGCGTAGGAATCATGATTTTTGGGGATTCAGTCAATGAAATCAGGGTTTGCCGGACAGGCTTCCGCATCTTGCGCCTGGCGCCGCGACGCGGTCTTGGCCCGGGCGTATTCGGCCAGGGTTTCGCGCAATAGTTCCAAGCCTTCGCCAGTGCGCGAACTGACGCGAACCCGGGCGATATTACCATATTCGTTCCGCTCGACCCCCGGCCCGGCTTCGGTCAGGTCGATCTTGTTCCAGACCACCAGCCGCGGCACGTCGCGCGCACCGATCTCGTCGAGCACCCGATCGACCTCGGCCATCTGCTCGTCGCGGGCATGGCTTGCGCTATCGACGACGTGCAGGAGCAGATCGGCATCAACCGCCGCTTCCAGCGTCGCGTGGAAAGCATCGACCAGCGAGTGCGGCAGGTCGCGGATGAAACCGACGGTATCGGAAATGACGATGTTGCCGGCCCCCTCCACCCACAGCTTGCGTGAGGTCGTATCGAGGGTGGCGAACAACTGGTCGGCGGCGTATACGCCGGCATGGGTCAGCGTATTGAACAGCGTCGACTTGCCGGCATTGGTATAGCCAACCAGCGAAACATTGAACACATCACCGCGGCGCCGCGCCTTGCGCTGCACACCACGCTGGCGGGCCAGACGGGCGAGGCGCTCCTTGAGCAGTTTGACCCGGTTGCCGAGCAGCCGACGGTCGGTTTCCAGCTGGGTTTCGCCGGGGCCGCGCATGCCGATCCCGCCGCGTTGCCGCTCGAGGTGGGTCCAGCCGCGCACCAGGCGGGTCGACAGATGTTCGAGCTGGGCCAGTTCGACCTGCAGCTTGCCCTCGGCGCTCGCCGCGCGTAGCGCGAAGATGTCGAGAATCAGGCTGTTGCGATCGACCACCCGGCAGTTCAGGTCGCGCTCGAGATTGCGCTGCTGCACCGGCGACAGGGCGTGATTGAAGATCACCAGCTGCGCTGCGCAGCCGGCGATCATGGCGGCAATTTCCTGCACCTTGCCGCTGCCGGCAAAGGTTTTCGGGTCCGGCGACTGACGTCGCCCGCGAACTTCGCCGACCACCGCACCTCCCGCGGATTCGGTCAACAGGCGAACTTCTTCGAGCTGGTCTTCGATATCCAGCTGGCCGAAATCGAGTTGTACGACAACGGCCCGCTCACCGGCAGCCGGCCGTTCAAGCATCGGAAATTCCTGCGGAGAAAACAGCCCCGGACATCGGAGGCTGCCAGACCAGCCGCCTTATTCTGCGGCCTGCTCTTGATGGATGTTGACCGGGCGCGCCGGGACAACCGTGGAGATGGCGTGCTTGTACACCATCTGGGTGACGGTGTTCTTGAGGAGGACGACGTACTGGTCAAAAGACTCAACCTGCCCCTGCAGCTTGATGCCGTTCACCAGATAGATGGAAACGGGAACGTGCTCGCGACGCAGTGCGTTGAGAAAGGGGTCTTGTAAAAGTTGCCCTTTGTTGCTCATGGTGTGGAACTCCATGTGTGTTGTTATGAGGGTCCTAATGTACCCAAATTAGTCGGTGGATGCGAAAATTTTTGTGCGTTATTTGTGACAATGATTCAGCGGCGTGGCTCCTTCTCGGCAAACGGGTTCTTGCCGGCGACGAACTGGATGCGCAGGGGCGTTCCCTGCAGCTTGAAGGCTTCCCGGAAGGTGTGTTCCAGATAGCGACGATAGCTGTCGCCGATCTGGTCGACGGCGTTGCCGTGGATGACGATGATCGGCGGATTCGAGCCCCCCTGGTGCGCGTAGCGCGGCTTCGGCCGAAACAGGCCGTGCTTGGGCGGCGCCTGGCGGGCGATGGCATCGGCCAGCACGCGCGTCAGACGCGGCGTGGACAGCTTGGTCATCGCTGCCGCGTAGGCACTGTCCACCGAACGGAACAGGTTGTTCAGACCGACGTTTTCGAGCGCCGAGACGAAGTGGAATTTGGCGAAATCGAGGAATTTCAGCTTGCGCTGCAGGATCTGCCGGGTCTGTTCACGGACATAGGCGTCAAGCCCGTCCCACTTGTTGACCGCGACCACCAGGGCGCGCCCCGACTGGACGATGAAATCGGCGATATGTGCATCCTGGTCGGAGATGTCGGCACGGGCATCGACCATCAGGATCACCACGTTGGCGTCCTCGATCGACTGCAGCGTCTTCACCACCGAGAACTTCTCGATCGCCTCGAACACCTTGCCGCGCTTGCGCATGCCGGCGGTGTCAACGAGCACGTACTTGCGCCCTTCGCGCTCGAAATCGATCTCGATCGAATCGCGGGTGGTTCCCGGCGCATCGAAGGCGATGACGCGCTCTTCGCCGAGCAGCGTATTGACCAGCGTCGATTTGCCGACGTTCGGCCGACCAACGATGGCGACGCGGATCGCGTCGGAATGCCACTCGTCGTCCTCTGGCTCGGGGAAGGATTCGAGCGCCAGCTCGATCAGGCCGCGGACGCCTTCGCCGTGACTGGCGGAGATCGCATACGGCTCGCCAAGGCCGAGGGCGTGGAAATCCGCTTCGACCATGCCGGCGTTGAGGCCTTCCGCCTTGTTGACGGCGACCAGCACCGGCCGGCCGATGCAGCGCAGTTTGTTGGCGATTTCCTTGTCGTGCGGGGTGAGCCCGATCCGGCCATCGACCACGAAAATGACCGCATCGGCTTCGGCAATCGCCTGTTCCGTCTGCTTGGCCATCTCGTGCAGGATGCCATCCTTGACCAGCGGCTCGAAACCGCCGGTATCGACGACCAGGAAAGGCTTCTTGCCGAGTTTGCCATGACCGTAGTGGCGGTCGCGGGTCAAGCCGGGCAGGTCGGCGACGATGGCGTCGCGCGATTTGGTCAGCCGGTTGAAGAGCGTCGATTTGCCGACATTGGGGCGGCCGACCAGAACGATGGTGGGTTTCATTGGATCCCGATCAAGCTGACGTCACCGCCCGACGACTGCGTCAGGACGGCTTCGCCGAGTCGCTGCGGGGCGACCCGGATGGCGGTGCCGTCGGTTTTCTGGCGGGCCAGGAAAGCGCCCTCTTCGCGCGACAGGAAATGCACGTAGCCTTCAGCATCGCCGACCACCACCGCCTCGCCGCGAACCGCCGGGGCGGTCACCGCGCGATTGCGCAGCTTATCCTGCTTCCACAGGCTGCCGCCGCTCAGACGGTCCAGCCCATAGACCACGCCGTCGTCATCGGTGACGAAGAGATAGCGGCCGTCGAGCGCCACGCCACGGGCCGAGGAAATGTCCCGCGACCAGACCATGGCCCCGCCCTGCCCCATGTCGAAACAGGCGACCTTGCCCTGGAAGGCGACAGCGCAGATCTGCGTGCCGTCGATCACCGGCGCCGAAACGATGTCGGCGACGCGATCGAGTTCGGTCGTCCCCTTCGGCTGGGCGACGGTGCCTTCCCAGACCGGCGCGCCGTTCTGTAGCGACAGGCCGACCAGTTTGCCGCCCGGGAAACCGGCGAACAGGTAGCGGTCGGCAAACACCGGCGCCCCGGTCGAACGCACCGACAGTGCCGGCATCGGGCGCTGGTAAAGCCATTTGCGCGAACCGTCGCGGGCATCGAGGAAGAAGATCCGGTTGTCGCCGCTGCGCACGGCAACGCCATCGCTGCTGACCGCTGGCGTCGCCAGGACTTCGCTGCTCACCTGGGCCTGCCACAGCGCCTTCCCGGTTTCCGCATCGAAAGCCAGCACGCCGCCCTTCGCCGTACCGACGACGAGCATCCCGGCGCCGACACCGACACCGGCCGACAATGGCTGCCCGACATCGATCTTCCAGGTCGTCTTGCCGTTGTCGAGGCGGTAAAGCGTGCCCTTGTGTTCGGCGACATAAACCGTCTCGCCGACGATCGCCGGCGTGAAGTCATAGGCCTTGGCATCGCCAACGTCGACCGACCAGAGCGTCTTCGCCGCCTGTTCTGACTTGCCCAGTTCGGGCAGCGGCGACATCCTGGGGGCCGACGGCGCGAACGGGTTGATCGCATCCAGGCTGTTGGAAATCGTCGAACAGCCACCCAGCGCCAGAGCTGCAGCCGCCAGCAGGAAAAGTGGACGACGCGTCATGCGCTTTCTCCCAGGCTGTCGAGCTTCTGCTGCAGCAGTTCGCGACCGGCGCCTTCGGCGTCGGCACCAAGTTTGCCGATGGCTTCCTGGTAAGCGGCGCGGGCTTCCGCTGCCTTGCCCTGGGCGCTCAGCACGTCGCCCTTCATTTCCAGGAAGCGGGCGGCGAAATCAGATGCAGGAGCCTCGGCCAACTGCTTGAGCGCCTCGTCGTAGGCCTTCTCGTCGAGCAGCACGGCACTCAGGCGCAGACGGGCGATGTCACGCAGTTCGTCCTTGGCGTTGTCGACGACCCAGCCGAGCTGCGCCTTCGCCGTCTTCAGGTCGCCGGCATCGAAGGAACTGCGTGCGGCGACCATGGCGCCGAGACCGGCATAACCGGAGCGCGGGAATTTTTCCGTCAGTTCGCCGGCAGTCGCCTTCAGTCGCTGTGCGTCGCCGGCTTCGATCGCCTGCTCAAGCGCCGCAAAAACCGCCGCCGCCTTCGCCGACTGATCGTTCTGGTACCAGTTCCAGCCCTGCCAGCCGGCGGCCGCCAGGGCGGCAGCGGTCAACAGCGAGGTGACCAGATTGCCGTACATCTTCCACCAGGTCTTCAGCGTGTCGATCTGTTCCTGTTCTTCGAGGTCGTAATGCGCCATGCTGTTTATTCCTCTTCGTCCGAATCAATCATGTGGTCGATGATGGCTTCCGCCAGTTCGTCGACCTTCAGTTTACGTTGGGCCACGCCTTCTTCGCGCAATGCCTTCAATTGTGCCTCGCCGGTCGCCGCTTCTTCGTCGCCGATAATCACCGCGAAGGCGGCGCCGCTGCCGTCGGCCTTCTTCATCTGCGACTTGAACGAACCGCCGCCGCAGTGCAGCAGCACGTCCAATCCCTGGTCGCGCAGGCCTTCAGCGACGCGGAAAGCCAGCCGGCCGGCAGCTTCGCCCTGGTGCACGACATAGACGTCGGGCGCCGGTTCGGCCGGCGCGCCGCCGGAGTCCTTGATCAAGGCGATCAGCCGTTCGACGCCCATGGCAAAACCGCAGGCTGGCGTCGGTTTACCGCCGAGCTGTTCGACCAGGCCATCGTAACGACCGCCGGCGCAGACCGTGCCCTGGGCGCCGAGCTTGTCGGTGACCCATTCGAAAACGGTCAGGTTGTAGTAATCGAGACCACGCACCAGACGCGGGTTGATCGTAAACGGCTGGCCGGCATCGCGCAGCACCTGCTGCACGCCCTCGAAATGGGCGAGCGATTCGGCACCGAGGAAGTCGATCAGTTTCGGCGCCGCCGCGCAGATGTCCTGCAACGCCGGGTTCTTGGTGTCGAGGATGCGCAGCGGGTTGGTGTACAGACGACGCTTGGCGTCCTCGTCGAGGACCTCGACGTGCTGTTCCAGGTAGGCGATCAACGCGGCCCGGTGTTCGGCGCGCTCGCTCGGCTGACCGAGGCTGTTGATCTGCAGTTCGATGCCGTCGAGGCCGAGGTCGGCCCACAGGCGGGCACCCATCAGGATCAGCTCGGCGTCGATGTCCGGGCCGGCAATGCCGAAAGTCTCGACACCGACCTGGTGGAACTGCCGGTAACGCCCCTTCTGCGGCCGCTCGTGGCGGAACATCTGGCCCATGTAGTAGAGGCGCTGGGTCTGCCGCGCCGCCAGGTTGTGCTCGATCACGGCGCGCACGCAGCCGGCCGTGCCTTCCGGGCGCAGAGTCAGCGCTTCGCCGTTGAGGCCATCGACGAAGGAATACATTTCCTTCTCGACGATGTCGGTCACTTCGCCGATGGCGCGCTTGAAGAGCGGCGTCGGCTCGACGATGGGCATGCGGATCGGCCGATAGCCGTAGCCTTTCAGCCAGGCACGGACGGTGTCTTCAAACAACTCCCAGAATGCCGCTTCTTCCGGCAGGACGTCGTTCATCCCGCGCACGGCTTGCAATACTTGACTCATGCTTGCAGTTTCTTCTTGTAGGTGCGCTGGACGTAGCGCTCGATGATGTCCTTGAATTCGTTGGCGATGTTGTCGCCCTTCAGGGTCACGGTCTTCTCGCCATCTTCATAGACCGGCGCCGACGGTGCTTCGCCGGTGCCCGGCAGCGAGATACCGATGTTGGCATGCTTCGATTCGCCCGGGCCGTTGACGATGCAGCCCATGACGGCCAGCGTCATGTTCTCGGCGCCGTCGTAGTGCAGCTTCCATTCCGGCATGCGGGCACGCACAAAGTCCTGCACCTCGCCGGCCAGTTCCTGGAAGAAGGTCGAGGTCGTCCGGCCGCAACCGGGGCAGGCCGCGACCATCGGCGTGAACGCGCGCAGGCCCATGGTCTGCAGGATTTCCTGGGCGACGATGACTTCCTGGCTGCGCGAACCGCCCGGCTCCGGGGTCAGCGAAACGCGGATGGTATCGCCGATGCCTTCCTGGAGCAGCACGGACAGCGCGGCGGTCGACGCGACGATGCCCTTCGAGCCCATGCCGGCCTCGGTCAGCCCCAGGTGCAGCGCGTAATCGGCGCGGCGCGACAGTTCGCGGTAGATGGCGATCAAGTCCTGGACGCTGGAAACCTTGCACGACAGGATGATCTTCTCGCCGGCCAGGCCGACTTCCTCGGCCTTGGCCGCCGATTCGAGCGCCGAGGTGACCATCGCGTGGCGCATCATCTCGGTCGCGTCGAGCGGCTGCGGCAGACGCGAGTTCTCGTCCATGATCCGCGCCAGCAATTCCTGGTCGAGGCTGCCCCAGTTCACGCCGATGCGTACCGGCTTGTCGTAGCGGCAAGCAAGTTCGACCATCTGCGCGAACTGCTCGTCTTTCTTCTTGCCGAAACCGACGTTACCGGGATTGATCCGGTACTTGGCGAGCGCCTCGGCGCAGGCCGGGTGCTCGGTGAGCAGGCGATGGCCGTTGTAGTGGAAATCGCCGATCAGCGGCACGTTGCAATTCATCTTGTCGAGATGATCGCGGATCTTCGGCACCGCCGCCGCCGCCTCCGGCGAATTGACGGTGATGCGCACCAGTTCGGAACCTGCCCGGGCCAGTTCGGCGCACTGGATGGCGGTAGAGAGGTAATCGGCGGTATCGGTGTTGGTCATCGACTGGATGACCACCGGCGCGTCGCCGCCGAGGCGGACGTGGGCAATGGCGGTGGCGCGGGTCGGACGCTTGGGAACGGCGGTCACGGCTTATTCCACCAGCAGACGGGCGACATCGCCATGGGTATGCGGCGCCAGATCGACGACCTTGCCGTGCGCCATCAGGCTGACTCCAGGCGCATAGCCGATGGTCACCGACAGCGGCGCCTTGCCGCCGACCTGTTGTTCGCTACCGGCCGGCAGACGCTGGGAAAACACCACCACGTCGTCGCGGTCGCGCACTTCGACCCAGGATTCGCGGGCCACGTGGAAACGCAGCTGCCCTGCCGTATCGCCGGCCACAGCTGGCTGCGCCGGCGTAGCCGGGAACGAGGGCAGGACGCTGGGCGCTGCAGGGGCCGGCGCCGCCATCGGGGCTTGCACGACAGGCGCAGGCACCGGCTGCGACGGGGCTGGCACCGGTGCCGGCGCGGCAGCGTCAGTCGGTGGAAAAAGCGGCTCCTGCGCCGCCGGCACGGCGGCGGTTTCCTCCGTAGACGGATCCGCATCGAGCAAGGACTGCAGGCTGGCTCGCCAGGCGGCGAGATCGTTGGGCAACAGGAAATAGGCGAGCACCGCGACGACCACCAGACCGACGCCGATGGCAACCACCGCCCGATCGCGCGAGCGGCCGCCGCTGCGCATCGTCGCCGGCGCAGCCTCCGGTACGTTCAGGGTATCGACCGGCTTTTCCAGCAAGCTGCCGAGATGCGCCATCAGGGGCTGCTGATCGACGCCGACCAGGCGTGCGTAATTACGCACGAAACCCCGGATGAAGGTGGTTCCCGGCAAATCCGTCCATTCATCGCGCTCCAGCGCCTCGACCTGGCGCGGACCGAGTTTCAGCGCCTGGGCGATATCGCCCACGGTCAGGCCACGCGCTTCCCTGGCCTGCTGCAATTGCCTGCCGACGGACAAAGTGTAGGCCGCCGACGGCACTGGCTCGTCCAGCTCCGGCATGGACGAGTATTCGATCTGCTCACTCATTCAAACTTGCCCTTGAGGAATTCCTGATATTCGTTCGAAGTCGGATAGCGGCTGCGCAACTGGGCGGCAAAACCGCTCTCGGCCGCCCGGTCGCCGAGCTTGCGCTCGATCCGGATGCCCAGCCAGAGCGCTTCGGCAGTCGGCGGCTCCATCATGCGCAGGGCCTCGTTCAGATAGACGCGCGCCTCGCCCGAATTACCGCGCTTGTGGATGAGGCCGGCCAGACCAAGCCGGGCCGCCACCGCGCCAGTGCGCGAAACCCGCACCGCCTGCAGGTAGTAGTTCATCGCCTGATCGGCATCGCCCAGTTTGACCAGGCAGTTGCCGGCATTGGTCAGCGCCAGATCGGGCGTCTCGTAGAGCGGATCGCGCAGGGCGCGGTCGAAATGGGCGATGGCTTCACGCTGCTTGCCGGTTTCGCAGAGAAACCAGCCGTAGTTGTTATTGACTTCGGGGTCATTCGGGGCCTGCGCCAGCGCTTCGGCGAAATCGCGGTCAGCCTTGGCAAACTCCTTGAGCGATGCATAGACCAGGCCACGCACGCTGAGCGCCTGGAAGTAGCTGCTGTCGATTTCCAGGGCCTGTCCGAGATGATCGATCGCAGCCGCAGGGTTGCCGCCCTGGAAATACAAGGCGCCGAGTTCGGTATGGACCTTGGCCCGGGTCCGCGGATCGGCCACCGTCAGCGGCTGGCTCTCTTCGCGCAGCGGCGGCTGCGCTGCCGCCGGCAACGCGCCATCAAACTGTGCGAAAGCCGGCCCACCACCGAACAAGCCGGCCAGCAGGACAAATCCGAACAACCCGATACCTTGATTCATGACCTCGACTCCTGAATGGGAATGACAGCGCCGGCCGTACGCCGGGTCTTGTCCTTGACCTGCCCGGCCAGCTGGCCGCAGGCGGCATCAATGTCGTCGCCGCGCGTCTTGCGCGTGGTGGTGACGATGCCGCCCTGGATCAGGATTTCACCGAAACGCCGCACCCGCTCCGCTGGCGAGCGCCGGAACGGCGAACCCGGGAAGGGATTGAACGGAATCAGATTGAACTTGCACGGCACCTCGCGCACCAGCGCCAGCAACTCGCGGGCGTGGGCGTCGCTGTCGTTGATGCCGGCCATCATCGTGTATTCGAAGGTGATGAAGTCGCGCGGCGCCTTTTCCAGGTAACGCCGGCAGGCGGCCATCAGTTCGCGCAGGGGATATTTCTGGTTGATTGGCACCAGCTGGTCGCGCAGCGCATCGTTCGGCGCGTGCAGCGAGACCGCCAGCGCCACCGGGCATTCCTCGCGCAAGCGGTCGATCGCCGGCACCAGACCGGAAGTCGACACCGTGACCCGGCGCCGCGACAGCCCGTAGGCGTTGTCGTCGAGCATCAGGCGCAGGGCGGCGACGGTATTGTCGTAGTTGGCGAGCGGCTCACCCATGCCCATCATGACGACATTGGAGATCACCCGTTCGTCGCCGTGGACCGCGCCCAGCGCGTTGTTGGCCTGCCACAGCTGACCGATGATTTCCGCCACCGTCAGGTTGCGGTTGAAACCTTGCTTGCCGGTCGAACAGAAGGCGCAATCGAGCGCACAACCGGCTTGCGTGGAAATGCACAGGGTGCCGCGCTCATCCTCGGGGATGAACACCGTCTCGACCGCGTTGCCGTTGCCGACATCGATCAGGAACTTGCGCGTCCCGTCGTCCGACAGCTTGTCGGAGACCACCTTTGGCGGCGCCACGACCGCCCGCGCCTTGAGCTTCTCGCGAAGGCTCTTGGCGATGTCGGTCATGGCATCGAAATCCGCCACCCCGGAACGATGCATCCAGCGCAGCACCTGGCGCGCCCGGAAGGGCTTTTCGCCCTGCTCGGCAAACCAGGCGGTCAGGCCGTCGGCATCTAAATCAAGGAGATTCTGCATCTGCATCCCGGGGATCGTGCCAGCCTCAGCGGCCGGCACGCCAAGCACAAATCAACGACCGGCGTAGGTGTTCATGCCCGGGAAGAAGAAGGCAACTTCCACGGCAGCGGTTTCCGGGGCGTCGGAACCATGCACGGCGTTGGCGTCGATCGACTCGGCGAAATCGGCGCGGATGGTGCCCTTGTCGGCCTTCTTCGGATCGGTGGCGCCCATCAGCTCACGGTTCTTGGCGATGGCGTTCTCGCCTTCGAGCGCCTGGATCATCACCGGGCCGGAAGTCATGAACGAGACCAGATCCTTGAAGAAGGGACGTTCCTTGTGCACGGCGTAGAACTGGCCGGCTTCCTGCTCGGACAGCCAGGTCATGCGGGCAGCGATGACCTTGAGGCCGGCGCCTTCGAAACGGGAGTAGATCTGGCCGATGACGTTCTTCTTGACGGCGTCGGGTTTGATGATGGAAAGGGTGCGCTCGATAGCCATGGTTTTGCTCCGAAAAAAGCTAGTCGTTTGAAAAACGGGAAATTTTAGCAGATAAGGCCGGCATGCACCCGCCTTACTGGCCGGCGGCTGCCTTTTGCAAGGGTTCGCGCAAGCGCTCGAAATCGCGCGGCGCAACGTATTGCAGCAACTCCTTGCCCGCGGCATCGACCACGACATCGAGCCCCTTCTCCGGGTACAGCAGATGCACGCGCTTGTCGCCGAACGGCACCCGCGCCCCGGGCGCGCCGAAACGCTGGACCAGGGTCGCCTCGTCCAGGCTGGCCTTGGGAATGACGCTGATCGCCCGCACCGGCAAGGCATCGGCAGCCAGCTTGTCGTCCGGATGGAGGAAGATCTTGCGCGTCGTGCTCTCCATGTACTCCCCCTTTGGCGCACGCTCACGCATCGCCGTGATCATTTCCGGCGTCGCGTCGATGGTCAGGACCACCTTGCCGAGCACGAAACCGAGCGCCACTTCGTTGTAATAAGCCTCCAGCGTACCGACTTCATCCGGCGCCGCGACGATGGCGACTTCCGGCGCCTCGCCCCCCAGCACTGCGCGTGCCTCGCCCAGGGTCTGGGTGCCGGGCCGGATGCCGAAAACACGGCTGCCACCCTGACCATCAAGCTCGATCTGCCAGGGCAGGTTGGCGTTCGGATCGACGCCGTCACGCTGCCCCAGGCCGGGAATGAGGAAAGGAACGACCAGCGCGGCGATGACCAGCGCAAGGATGGAAAGGGCAAGTTTCATGATGGACAGTAGGGCGGCGGAAGCGGAATTGTGCCACAGCGAACGAAAAGGCCGCGCCCTCTTGCAAAGGGCGCGGCCAGCCTGCAACGATTCGCCAGCGGTTTTACAGCATGCCCAGGGTACGCGGCAACCAGAGCGAGATTTCCGGAATGTAGGTGATGGCGATCAGGAAGACCAGCATCGCGTACAGCCACGGCAGCACTGCCACCGACATCTCGGACAGGCCGCGGCGGGTGATGCCGCTGGCGACGAACAGGTTCAGACCAACCGGCGGCGTGATCATGCCGATTTCCATGTTCACCGTGATGATGATGCCGAAGTGCACCGGGTCGATGCCTAGGGCGACGGCAACCGGGAACAGGATCGGCGCCAGGATCAGGATGATCGACGACGGCTCCATGAAGTTGCCGGCAACCAGCAGCAGGAGGTTGACGATAACCAGGAAACCGATCGGCCCCAGACCCAGATGAACGATCCAGTCGGCGATATCCTGGGGGATCTGCTCCGAGGTCAGGATGAAGCTGAACAGGATGGCGCTGGCGATGATGAACAGCAGCATCGAACTCATGTTGGCCGAGTCGAGCAGCACCTTGGGAATCTGCTTGAGGGTCAGGTCCTTGTACACGAACACCGCGATGAAGAAGGCGTAGACCGCCGACATCGCTGCCGCTTCGGTCGGCGTGAACATGCCGGAGTAGATCCCGCCCATGACCACGACGATCAGCATCAAGCCCCAGAAGGCTTCGCGGAAGGTGCGCAGACGCTCAGCCCAGGAAGCCTTGGGCAGGGTCGGGTAACCGCCCTTGCGTGCCTGCCACCAGGTGGTGACACCCAGCGTCAGCGCCAGCAGCAGGCCGGGAATGACACCGGCCATGAACAGGGCACCGACCGACGAGTTGGTCGTCACCGCGTACATCACCATGACGATCGACGGCGGGATCAGGATCCCCAGGCCGCCGGCCGAAGCGACGACCCCGGCCGAGAAGTTCATCGGGAAGCCCTGCTTGAGCATGGCCGGGATCAGGATCGAGCCGATCGCCACCACGGTTGCCGGCGACGAACCGGAAACCGCCGCGAACAGCGCGCAGGCCAGCACCGCCGACATGCCGAGACCGCCGGTCAGGTGGCCGACCATCGAGGTGGCGAAGTTGATCATGCGCCGGGCGACGCCGCCGTGGGTGAGGAAGTTGCCGGCAAGGATGAAGAAGGGGATCGCCATGATCTCGAACTTCTCGATACCGGTGAACATCTTCAGCGCCACCGAAGCGATCGGCGTCTCGGTGAAGGCGAACATGAAGCCGAGGACGGTCAGGCCGAGGGCGACGCCGACCGGCATGCCGATGACCATCAGGGTCAGCAGCAGGCCAAAGATAATCAGTGCGCTCATCGCTTATTTCTCCTTGTTGGCCGCGTCTTCCGCGCCATGCTCTTTTTCCCAGTCGGCGTCGGAGAGGCCGGCATGAGCGTGTTCGCGCTGTTCGGCAATGGCAATCGCCTCGCCGACGACCAGCACTTCACCCTCTTCCAGGCCTTCGACGTGACCGTGGTCATGGGTCGGCAACTCGCCGCTGCGGGCAAACTTGATCATCACCTGAATGAAACGGAAGCACATCAGGAAGGAGCCCAGCGGCACCGCCGAATACACCATCCAGGTCGGCCATTCGAGGTCAGGCGTGGTCGGTCCCTCGAAATGCGCGCCGGGGTCGCTGCCGAACAGGCTCAGCGTCTCGTAGGCCATGCCGTTTTCCCAGACGAAGGCAGCGCCGAAAACACCAATCACCGCAGTAAATACCACCCCGCAGAACAGGCCGAGTTGCACCATGACGGCGCGCGGCTTGTTCGGCAGCTTGTTGATCACGATATCGACGCCAACGTGGATGCCGGTGCGCACGCCGTAGGCGGCGCCGAACTTGGCCATCCAGACGAAAAGAATGATGCAGAATTCCTGGGCCCAGCCCATGTTGATTTCGAGCAGCCAGTCCTGCACCCCCGGAATCTCGAAACCCGTACCGTAGCGATGCACCACGGAAACGAAGATGACCACGGTCGCCACCGCCATCAGGGTGGCGATGATGAACTCTTCCAGCCGGTCAATGATTTTTCCCATATCCCCTCTCCTTGCAAAAACGCCCGCTGCGGCAGAGCGCAACAGCGGGCGTCGGAGGTCAAATGTTGCTTACAGCTTGTTCGGATCGAAACCGGTGGCCTTGTAGACCGCGTCGATGGTTTCCTTGCCGATCCGGCCTTCCATCTTCTTGTGCACCGGCACCAGGGCCTTCTTGAAGGCCGAACGTTCAGCCGCCGTCGGCGAGTAAATCTGGGTCTTGCCGCTCTTGCGAACGTTTTCCAGCGAGTTGTCGTTCTCGACCTTGGCAATCTGGTTGGCGTAACGGGTCGCCTGCACCATCGCCTCGTCGAGCTGCTTGCGGATGTCAGTCGGCAGACCGTCCCAGAACTTCTTGTTGACGATCACCGCATAGCCCAGGTAGCCATGTTCGGTCAGCGTCAGATGTTTCTGCACTTCGTGCATCTTCTGGGTGTAGAGGTTGGAAATCGGGTTCTCGGTCCCGTCGACAACACCGGTCTGCAGCGCCTGATAGACCTCGGAGAAGGCCATCACCTGCGGCAGTGCCTTCAGCGCGCGAATCTGCTCTTCGAGCACCTTCGACGACTGAATGCGCAGCTTCTTGCCCTTCAGGTCATCCGGCATCTTGATCGGCGTGTTTGCCGAGAAGGACTTGAAACCGTTGTCCCAGAAAGCCAGGCCGCTGATCCCCTTGGGTTCGAGCTTGGCCAGCAGGCTCTTGCCAACCGGGCCAGTAGTAACCTTGTGCAGGTCGTCGTAGCCATTGAAGATGTAGGGCAGGTCGAAGACCTCGAATTCCTTCACGCCGAGCGGGCCGAACTTGGCCAGCGACGGGGCGAGCATCTGCACTGCACCCAACTGCAGCGCTTCCATTTCTTCCTTGTCCTTGTACAGCGTCGAATTGGCGTAAACCTCGACCTTGACCTTGCCCTTGGTCAGTTCGGCCGCCTTCTGGGCAAAGAAGTCGGCGGCCTTGCCCTTCGGCGTGTCATTGGCGACGACGTGACTGAACTTGATCACGATCGGCTGTTGCGCGTAGACGCCGAGCGAAACGGCACAGGCAAACAGGCCGACGAGAAGCTTGGAAACTTTCATTGTTTATCTCCTCCTGAAGTTGGAATGTCGCGAAGATTGAATTGCGACTGATGCAAAGTATTACGAAAGGACCAACAACTGCGTATTGTGGATATCCACATCCTGCACTGCGGGTTAACATCGGCGCCATGCCTCCGATCACCCTCAAATACCGCCCCGAAAAGCGCCGCCTGCGCTGGTTGTTGACCCTGCCGAAGCTCGGCCTGGTCCTGCTGATGATCGCGCTGCTCGCCCTGCTCTGGCTGCTGCAGCGCTCCGAGCATGAAGAACAGCGCAACATCCTGATCAAGGACGTGCTGTGGCTGGAGCAGAACCTGCGTTTCCACCTCGAAGGCAACCGCGACCTCCTGCAACAACTCGCCGTCGACATGGCCAACCCCGACGAGCGGGAAAAACTGTTCCAGCTCAGGTCGACTCACCTGTTGAAAAACAGCCCGGAGATTTCGCAGATCTCCTGGCTCGATTCCGCAGGCCGGCGCGTCGCCTCGCTGCCCGGCCGGAACCCGCAGGAGGAATCCCTGCTGACGCCGCCGACCACCGCGCTCGCCTTCGACATCGCCCGCCGCCTCGGCAAACCGACTTACAGCGCCCCGCTGGTCCTTCCCGGCGGCGACAGCTTCGTCGAACTGCTCGTGCCAATCTACGGCAAGGCGGGGCTGAGCGGCATGCTGCTGGTTGCCTATCCGCTGAACGACCTGCTCAACAGCCAGGTGCCGTGGTGGTTCACCGAGAAGTACAAGGTCGAGATCGTCGACGACAACGACACCCTGTATGCCAGCAAGACCCACCTCGAAGGCGTCAACGCCGACAGCTACCAGATACCCTTCGAACCTCCGGGCCAGGGGCTGCGGCTCAAGGTCAGCAATTACGCCACCGAGCCGGGCGGCCTGCAGCGCCTGCTCACCATCTTCATCCTGCTGCTGGCTGGCGGCGTTTTCTGGAGCCTGTGGCTGGTCCGCGACCTGATGCAGAAAAGTTCGCGGGCCGAAGAAGCGCTGCGCGCCGAGCACGCGTTCCGGGCGGCGATGGAAGACTCGCTGACGGTCGGCATGCGGGCCCGTGACCTGAAAGGCAAGATCATTTACGTCAATCCGGCCTTCTGCAAGATGACCGGTTTTACCGCCGACGAACTGGTCGATCACGAACCGCCGATGCCCTACTGGGCGCCCGAGCACATGGACGACACGCAGGCCCTGCACCTGGCGGTGATGGCCGGTCAGGCACCGAGCGAAGGTTTCGAGATCACCTTCATGCGCAAGAACGGCGAACGCTTCCAGGCCCTGGTTTACGAAGCCAAGCTGATCGACGGCCACGGCCAGCACACCGGCTGGATGGCGTCGGTGCTCGACATCACCGAACGCAAGCGGGCCGAGGAACTGGCCCGCCAGCAGCAGGAACAGCTGCAATTCACCGCCCGCCTGGTGACCCTGGGCGAAATGGCCTCGACCCTGGCCCACGAACTGAACCAGCCCCTGGCGGCGATCGCCAGCTATAACACCGGTTGCCTGAACCTGCTGTCGACCGACAACTTTTCCTGCGGCGACCTGCGCCCGGTGCTCGAAAAAATCGGCGTCCAGGCCCAACGCGCCGGCAGGATCATCCGCCGCGTCCATGATTTCGTGCGCAAGAGCGAACCAAAGCGCGCCCCCTGCGACCTTGGCGACGTGATTGAAGACTGTCTCGGCTTCATCGAGGCCGATACCCGCAAGCGCCAGATCCGCATCGAAGCCAGCGTACCGCCGCTACCGCTGCTGCCGGCCGACCGCCTGATGCTGGAACAGGTGCTGCTCAACCTGATGCGCAACGCGATGGATGCCATGAGCGAGACGCCACCCGCCCATCGTCTTCTGCACATCGCCGCCCGCATCATCGAAAACGAAGTTGCCGTCAGCGTCAGCGACTATGGCTGCGGCATCGCACCGGAAATCGAGGACAAGCTGTACACCGCCTTCTTCACCACCAAACAGGAGGGCATGGGGGTCGGCCTGTCGATCTGTCGCTCGATCATCGAATTCCACCGCGGCCGGCTGTGGGCGGAGAAACACCCCGCCTCACCAACCGGAAACGGTACGATATTCACCTTCACCCTGCCCCTCGAGTACGCATGAACACGCCGCAAGCCCATCTGGTCGACGACGACGACGCGATCCGGGACGCCCTCAGCTGGCTCCTCCAGTCGCGCGGCCTGGCACACGCCACCTACGACTCCGCCGAAGCCTTCCTCGCCGCCTGGACGTCCGCCACCAGCGGCTGCCTCGTGCTCGACATGCGGATGTCCGGAATGACCGGCCTCGACTGCTTCGAGCAGCTGCTCGAACGCGGCTCGACCTTGCCGGTGATCTTCCTCACCGGCCACGGCGACGTCCCACTCGCCGTCGCCACACTCAAGCGCGGCGCTTTCGACTTCTTCGAAAAGCCCTTCAACGACAACGATCTGGTCA
Organism: Azonexus sp.; assembly: GCF_041909095.1. Lineage (GTDB taxonomy): Bacteria > Pseudomonadota > Gammaproteobacteria > Burkholderiales > Rhodocyclaceae > Azonexus. The sequence continues at coordinate 73,064 of NZ_JAYREB010000011.1, forward strand.
GCCGCATCGCCGAGGCCATGGCTCTCGATGCCCACCAGCGGGAAGCGCACGCCGAAGCCGATTCCCTCAATGAACGGATCGGCCGGCTGACTACCCGCGAGCGGCAGATCATGGAGCTGGTACTGGCCGGCAAATACAACAAGGTGATTGCCGACGAGTTGAACATCAGCATGCGCACCGTCGAAGTGCACCGTGCCAACCTGTTCGACAAGATGCAGGTCAAGACGGCCGTCGAACTTGCCAATCTGTTCAAGAGCGGACGTTGACCCGCCTGCCGCGCAGCACCGACTGGCGCTTCCCTTGCCTGTCATTTTTCGCTAGCATCACGCCACATTGAATTGCGGCAGACGCCGTCCATCCCGGAACAACATCCCTGAATCCACGAGGCAATCATGAGCGAGCACATCCATTACGTCACCGACGACACTTTTGAGAGCGAAGTGCTGCAGGCACAGCAGCCGGTGCTCGTCGATTACTGGGCAGAATGGTGCGGCCCCTGCAAGATGATCTCGCCGATCCTCGACGAAATCGCCGCCGAATACAGCGGCAAGCTGAAAGTCGCCAAGGTCAATATCGATGACAACCAGCAAACCCCGTCGAAGTACGGCATTCGCGGCATCCCGACGCTGATGATCTTCAAGAACGGCAACGTCGAAGCCACCAAGGTCGGCGCCCTTTCCAAGTCGCAACTTGCTGCCTTTATTGACAGCAACCTGTAATACCCTTAGTCTCCCGGCCTGAAGGAGCGTCCTGCCCCTTCAGGCGACGCCAGCGACGGTCCCGTCCCGCGTCATACATCACCCCAAGCACACTCAGCTTCCGCGCCCTTCCATCGGGCTGACGCCTGCGCTCATTCTCCAGCGCCCTCACACTCCCATGCAACTTTCCGAACTCAAGACCCTGCACGTCAGCAAACTGCTCGACATGGCAACCGAACTTGCCATTGAAAATGCCAACCGCATGCGCAAGCAGGAATTGATCTACGCCGTCCTCAAGGCCAAGGCAAAGAACGGTGAAACCATCTACGGCGACGGCACCCTCGAAGTCCTGCCCGACGGCTATGGCTTTCTCCGCTCGGCCGACACTTCCTACCTGGCCAACCCGGACGACATCTACGTCTCGCCCTCGCAGGTGCGCCGCTTCAACCTGCGCACCGGCGACACCGTCGAAGGTGAAATCCGCACCCCGAAAGACGGCGAGCGCTACGTCGCGCTGACCAAGCTCGACCGCATCAATGGCTTCCCGCCGGAAGCCAACAAGAACAAGATCATGTTCGAGAACCTGACGCCGCTGCACCCGACGCGTCACCTCAAGCTCGAACGCGAAATCAAGTCCGACGAGAACATCACCAGCCGTGTCATCGACATGATCGCGCCGATCGGCTGCGGCCAGCGCGGCCTGCTGGTCGCCCCGCCGAAGACCGGCAAGACGGTGATGCTGCAGAACATCGCTCACGCCATTACTGCCAACCACCCGGAAGTCGTGCTCATCGTCCTGTTGATCGACGAGCGTCCGGAAGAAGTCACCGAAATGACGCGCACGGTCAAGGGCGAAGTCGTCGCCTCGACCTTCGACGAACCGGCCTCGCGCCACGTTGCCGTTGCCGAAATGGTCATCGAAAAGGCCAAGCGCCTGGTCGAGCACAAGAAGGATGTGGTTATCCTGCTCGACTCGATCACCCGCCTCGCCCGCGCCTACAACACCGTCCAGCCGGCATCCGGCAAGGTGCTGACCGGCGGTGTCGACGCCAACGCCCTGCAGAAGCCGAAGCGCTTCTTCGGTGCCGCGCGCAATATTGAGGAAGGCGGCTCGCTGACCATCCTCGCCACCGCGCTGATCGACACCGGTTCGCGCATGGACGAAGTCATCTACGAAGAATTCAAGGGCACCGGCAACTCGGAAATCCACCTCGACCGCCGCATGGCCGAGAAGCGGATGTACCCGGCGGTCAACGTCAACCGCTCCGGCACCCGCCGCGAGGAACTGCTGTTGAAGCCCGACGTGCTGCAGAAGATGTGGGTCCTGCGCAAGCTCTGCTACCCGATGGACGACCTCGAAGCGATGGAATTCCTGCTCGACAAGGTCAAGTCGACCAAGGGCAACGCGGAGTTCTTCGACGCCATGCGGCGGGGGTAAGCAATTTCGCTGGCATTGTTGCAGGGAGGCCGGGGAACCGGCCTTTTTGCTTTTCTGGCGGGCGGCTTTGGGTTCTGATGCGCCGGGTTCCGCGCCTGACGCGCGGGCGTACTTTTTCTTGTTTGGCCAAGAAAAAGTAGCCAAAAAGAAAGCCACCCCCAGGTCGGCGCCGGGCTGCGCCCGGTCCCTTGCGCTACTCGACGCTCCGGGCGGCTGGCTAAACTCGCCGCTACGCGGCTCAGACAACGCCAGCCGACAACTCCCGGACCGCCTGCGTTGCTCAGCATCTCTCAGGGGGACCCCGAAACCCCGTGGTGCGCAAAGCCGGGTTGGCAAAATAATCGACAAAGCCAATACGCCCCAAACTGCGATCGGTTTGCCGGGCCCCTTGGAAGGCGCCGAGCAACGCAGGGTAGTCGGGGGCCTTCGGCTGGCGTTGTCTGAGGCCCGCAGGGCCGAGTTTAGCCAGCCGCCCGACTGCCCGAGTAGCGCAGGGCACCCGCGCAGCGGGCGCCGACCTAGGGTCGCCTTCTTCTTTGGCTACTTTCTTCTTGGCGAAACAAGAAGAAAGTACGCCCGCGCGTCAGGCGCGGAACACTGCGGCTCAGAAAACAACAACGCCCCCCGCCAGCCAACATAGAAAACAGCAATTCAGCCCCCCACCGCGAAAACCCCAAAAAAACAATTGCCCCCTAACCTCGAATCAACGATAATCACGCGCTTCCCAGATCGGCCAATACCGCCGATCGCTTGACTAAAGGATATGAAATGAAAGCCGAAATTCACCCGAATTACCACGACGTGCAAGTGACCTGCTCCTGCGGCAACGTCTTCACCACCAAATCCACGATGCCCAAGAACGACTTCCATATCGAAGTCTGCGCTTCCTGCCACCCGTTCTACACCGGCAAGCAAAAGATCGTCGACACCGCCGGTCGCGTCGAGAAGTTCAACCAGAAGTTCGGCGCCATGCGCGGCAAGGCTGCTGCCTGATCGGCTTGCGTCACTCCGTAAAGGGCAGCCCGTGGGCTGCCTTTTTCATTTCTACTGCCGATGCCTGATTTCGCCACGCTGATCCGCCGCGGCATCCGCCTGCCTCCGGGTGGCTGGGTACTCGCCGGCATGCTCGCCTTCTACGTCCTCGCCGGCCTGTTCGGTCGCGATCCGTGGAAGGGCGAGGACGCGATCCATATCGGCACGGCCTGGCAGATGCTGTCGTCCGGCGACTGGCTGGCGCCGGCGCTGGCCGGTCGGCCTTTCCATGAGCCGCCGCTGTATTACTGGACCGCAGCGCTGACCGGCATGCTCTTCGACTGGTTGCTGCCGGCGCACGAGGCCATGCGCCTGGCCAGCGGCGTCTGGATTGCGCTGGCACTGGTCGGCCTCTACTACGCCGGGCGCGAGTTGTACGGCACCGACAGCGCGGCGGCCAGCCCGATGCTGCTGGCTGGTTGCGCCGGCCTGCTGATCCACGCCCACGACGCCCAGCCGATGCTGATCGCGCTCGCCGCCTACGCCGGCGGCCTCGGCGCGCTCGCCACGATCGGTCGCAAACCGCGCCTGACCGGCGTTTTTTATGGACTGGCACTGGCCGCCTGCCTGCTTGGTGCCGGTATCGCGCCGACCCTGCCTCTGCTGGCGATCGCTCCGCTTGCCTGGTGGCTGTCGCCGGACCGCAACAAGGCCCTGCAGACCTTGTTGATCGGCCTGCTGATCGGGCTGTTGATTGCCCTGCCCTGGCCACTGGTGCTCCACCTGACGCAACCGGCGCGCTTTGCCGCCTGGCTGGCGACCGAACTGGCGCCGTTGCAAACCCCGTTCTCCTTCGTTTCGCTTGGCCGTTTCGCGGCCATGCTGCCGCTGTTCGCCTTCCCGGCGCTGCCGCTGGCACTGTGGACCTTGTGGACGCGGCGCAGTCAATGGCGTTTCCCCGCCCAGTTGCTGCCGCTCGCCTTCCTGCTGCTGACCCTGCTCCTGCTCGCCTGGGCCTACCGGCCGCGCGAGATCCCGGCGCTCTTGTTGCTGCCGCCGCTCGCCCTGCTCGCCACACCGGGCGCCTTGAGCCTGCGGCGCGGTGCGGCCAATGCCTTCGACTGGTTCGCGATGAGCGTTTTCAGCCTCTTCGCGCTGCTGATCTGGGTCGCCTGGTCGGCGATGGCACTCGGTTTCCCAACCCGCCTGGCGGAGCGCGTGGTCGTCCTGCGCCCCGGCTTCGTCGGCGAAATCCACTGGCTCGGCCTCTGCATCGGCGGCGTCGCCACGCTGTTCTGGCTGTGGCTGATCGCCACCGCGCCACGCTCGCCCTACCGCAGCCTGACGCACTGGACCCTGGGTTTCACCACGCTGTGGTTGATTGCCAACGCACTGCTGCTACCCTGGTTCGACTACGGCAAGAGCTACCGTCCGGTTGCCGAAGCGGTGGCCCGGGCCCTGCCCGACGGCAGCCGCTGCCTGGCCGAACGCGGTCTGAGCCAGGGGCAACTGGCCTCTTTCGCCTATTTTGTCGATATTGCGCCCATGGCCTACGACAGTCCGGCCGGGCGCCAGTGCCACTGGCTGCTGCTGGTCGGCAGCGGCAGCGAACTGACAGCGCCGGATGCCGGCTGGACGCAGGTCTGGGAAGGTCGCCGCCCTGGCGAGCGGCGCGAGAAATTCCGTCTCTACCGGCGCTGAACGCCGGCAGAGAAACTCAGCTACCGGACTTGATCAGGAAATGTTCCCGGTAGTACTTGAGTTCGTCGATCGATTCATAGATATCGGCCAGCGCGGTGTGCTTGCTCTTCTTCTTGAAACCGCGGTACACCTCCGGCTGCCAGCGCTTGCACAATTCCTTGAGGGTGCTGACGTCGAGGTTGCGGTAGTGGAAGAAAGCTTCCAGCGTCGGCATGTAGCGGGCCATGAAACGGCGGTCCTGGCCGATCGAGTTGCCGCACATCGGCGAATGCCCCTTGCCCGAATACTTGCGCAGGAACTCCAGGGCCGCCGCCTCGACCTCGGCCTCGACCAGCGTCGAGGTGCGAACGCGCTCGATCAGGCCGGAACGTCCGTGCGTTTTCTGGTTCCAATCGTCCATGCCGGCGAGCACTTCGTCGGACTGATGCACCGCCCATGACGGGGACTCGGCGACCATCTCGAGTTCGGAATTGGTCACCACCATCGCCATCTCGATGATGCGATCGCCGTCCGGATTGAGACCGGTCATCTCCATGTCCAGCCAGACGAGGTTGTTTGCATTGCCTGCCATATAATTGCCCGAAACTTGAAAAACGCCATTTTCTCACAGCTTCCCCGACATCGCCCGTGACCGAGAACTTCACCCTGCTTTTCCTTGCCGCTTTCACGCTGACGCTGGCGGCCCGCCTCTGGCTCAAACTGCGCCAGATCCGCCACGTCGCCGCGCACCGGAACGCGGTACCGGCAGAGTTCGCCGAGCGCATCAGCCTCGCCTCGCACCAGAAGGCGGCCGCCTACACGATCGACCGCAGCCGTACGGCGATCCTCGGCACCCTGAGCGAAGCCATGCTGCTGCTCGCCTTCACGCTCGGCGGTGGGCTCGCCGCGCTGCACGGGCTCTGGTCGGCGCAATTCGGCGGCCTCGCCTACGGTCTGGCGATGATCTTCAGCGTGGTCTTCATCTCCGGCCTGATCGACCTGCCACTGTCGCTCTACAGCCAGTTCGTCGTCGAGGCCCGCCACGGCTTCAACCGGATGACGCCGGCACTGTTCGTCTCCGATCTCGTCAAGCAGACGCTGCTCGGCCTCGCCATCGGCGCCCCGGTGCTCGCCGTCGTGCTGTGGCTGATGGACGCCATGGGCGAGCACTGGTGGCTGTGGGTGTGGCTGTTCTGGAGCGCCTTCAACCTCCTGATGCTGTTCATCTACCCGACCTGGATCGCGCCGCTGTTCAACAAGTTCACGCCGCTACCCGAGGGCGAAGCGAAAACCCGCATCGAGGCCCTGCTCGACCGTTGCGGTTTCCGCAGCAACGGCCTCTTCGTGATGGACGGCTCGAAGCGCTCGGCGCACGGCAACGCCTACTTCACCGGTTTCGGCGACAACAAGCGCATCGTCTTCTTCGACACCCTGCTCGCCCGCCTGACGCCGGGCGAGATCGAAGCGGTGCTGGCGCACGAACTCGGCCACTTCCGCAAGAAGCACATCGTCCAGCGCATCGCGCTGATGTTCGCCGGCTCGCTCGCCTTCCTCTGGCTGCTCGGCCAGTTGCTCGACGCCCCCTGGTTCTATGCCGGTCTCGGCGTGCCGGCGCAGGGCACGGCGCTGGCGCTGATCCTCTTCTTTCTGGTCGTGCCGGTCTTCCTCTTTCCGCTGGCGCCGCTCTCCAGCCGCTGGTCGCGCCGTCACGAGTTCGAAGCCGACGCCTACGCCGCAGCGCACGCCGACGCCGGCGAACTGGTGCGGGCGCTGGTCAAGCTCTACGAGGACAACGCGTCGACGCTGACCCCGGACCCGCTGCACTCGCTGTTCCACGATTCCCACCCACCGGCCGCGCAACGCATCGCGCAGCTCAAACTCAAGGAGCAACTCGCATGAAAACGACGACCCTGCTTGCCGCCTCCCTGATCTCGCTGCCCGCGCTGGCCGAAGCGCCCTGGGGCAACGCCGACCCGCAGGCCGGCAAGGCCAGGCACGACGACAAGTGCGTGGCCTGCCACGCCCGCATGTACGGTGGCGACGGCAGCAAGATCTACACCCGCGACGGCCGCATGCTGGCCAACCAGCTCGAACTGTTGCAGCGCACCGCCGCCTGCAACGCCCAGATGAATACCGGCTGGTTCCCGGATGAGGAGGCCGAAGTCGCCGCCTACCTGAACCAGACCTACTACCACTTCAAAGACTGATGCACGGCCGCGTCGTCGCCGCCCATGGTCGGCAATACATCGTCGAGACCGCGGACGGCCAACGCCTGCCGTGCTTTCCGCGCGGCAAGAAAAGCGAGGTGGCATGCGGCGACGAGGTCGAGATCACCCAGAGTTCGCCCGACCAGGGCGTCATCGACGCGATCCTGCCGCGCCGCCACCTGCTCTACCGCTCGAACGAGATCCGCCAGAAACTGATCGCCGCCAACGTCGACCAGCTGGTCGTCGTCGTCGCCTGCGAACCGGCATTTTCCGACGACCTGGTGACGCGCGCGCTGATCGCCGCCGACAGCCAGGAAATCGAGGTGCTGATCGTCCTCAACAAGTGCGACCTGGCCGAGCGCCTGCCCGCCGCCCGCCGCCAGACCGACGTTTTCGCCGGACTCGGCTACCGCGTTCTCGAACTCTGCGCCCGCGACCACGCCGAAGACCTGCGCCCGCAGCTGCAGGGGCGGACCAGCGTGCTGGTTGGCCAGTCAGGGATGGGCAAATCGACGCTGGTCAATGCGCTACTGCCGGAAGCCGGCGCCGCCACCCGCGAAATCTCGCAGGCGCTCGACTCCGGCAAGCACACGACGACGCACGCCACGCTCTACCATCTCGACGCCGCCAGCCACCTGATCGACTCGCCCGGCCTGCAGGAATTCGGCCTCGGCCACCTCGAACGCGGCGAGATCGAATACGCCTTCCGCGAATTCCGTCCCTACCTCGGCCAGTGCCGTTTCCGCGATTGTCGCCACGACCGCGAGCCGGACTGCGCGCTGCGTCCGGCGGTTGCCGCCGGAACAATCGAAAAAAGCCGCTTTGCCAGCTACCGCCGGCTGGTCGGGCTGGCCGCGGAGGCCAATTTGGCGTAGCCAGAATCGCGCCGACGCTCCATAATCCGCAATACGTTACACACCGTGTGGAGTATCGCGATTCAGCCCCAACCAACGATCCTGATCGTCGATGATGTTCCCGAGAACCTGAGTGTTCTCGGCGAGCTGCTGCAACCCTTCTACCGGGTGCTGGCCGCCAATTCCGGGCAGCGCGCGTTGCAGATCGCGCGCACCACGCCGCCGCCCGACCTCATCCTGCTCGACGTCATGATGCCCGGCATGGACGGCTACGACGTCCTCGCCGAACTGCGTGCCGAAGCCGCCACCCGCGACGTGCCGGTGGTTTTCGTCACCGCCATGGACAGCACCGACGACGAGGAACGCGGTCTTGACTGCGGCGCCGTCGACTACATCACCAAGCCGATCCGCCCGGCGATCGTCCTCGCCCGCGTCCGTACCCAGCTCGAACTGAAGAAGGCGCGCGACATCCTCAGCGACCACAACGCCTACCTCGAACAGGAAGTGGCGCGGCGGATGGCGGAAAACCAGCTTATCCAGGAAGTCAGCATCCACGCGCTCGCCCACCTGGCCGAAACGCGCGACCCGGAAACCGGCAACCACCTGCGCCGCACCCAGGAATACGTGCGCACGCTGGCGCGCAGCCTGAAGCAGCACCCGCGCTTCAGCGACTATCTCGACGAGCGCACCATCGACGCGCTGGCCCAGTCGGCACCGCTGCACGACATCGGCAAGGTCGGCATTCCCGACCACATCCTGCTCAAGCCCGGCAAGCTGACGCCGGAAGAATGGGAAATCATGAAAACCCACGCCGAAATCGGCGCCCAGGCGATCGCCCAGGCCGAAGCCGATTCGACGCGGCCAGTCGAGTTCCTGCGCATCGCCCAGGAAATCGCCCGCAGCCACCACGAAAAATGGGACGGTAGCGGCTACCCGGCCGGTCTCGCCGGCGAGCAGATCCCGATCTCGGCCCGCCTGATGGCGCTCGCCGACGTTTTCGACGCGCTGATCTGCGCCCGCGTCTACAAGCCGGCAATGCCGATGGAAGAAGCCTACCGCATCATCGTCGATGGCAGCGGCAAGCATTTCGACCCCGACCTCGTCGCCGCCTTCGTCCGCGAATTCGAAACCTTCAAACGCATCGCCGCCGCCTACGCCGAGTAAGCATCATGCCCGAGGCGCCCTCGCAGAACATCGGCTACACCGGGACCCCGCTGCGGATCGCCCTGCTCTACCTGGCCTTCGCGGCGCTCTGGATCCTGTTCAGCGACCAGGCGGTACACACCCTGATCGCCGACGAAGCCCTGCGCCATCGGGCCAACCTGTTCAAAGGCTGGTTCTTTGTCGGCATCACTGGCTTTCTGCTCTACATCGTCCTGCTGCGCCGCTTCCGGCAGATCGCTGAGGTCCATGAACAACTGCGCCAGGCCAATGCCGCCGAACATGCGGTCCTGCTGACGCTGAAGGAAGAAGGCGCCGTCCTCACCCGCTACGCCATCGCCTTCCAGGCCGCGCCGGTCGCTGCCTGCATCACCCGCCTGCAGGATGGCAAGCTGGTCGACGTCAATGAACGCCTGCTCGCGGACTACGGCTGGAAGCGCGAGAAACTGCTCGGCAAGACGACGGTCGAGGCCGGTCTCTGGGGATCTCCGGAAGACCGCCGGAAAATGCTCGAAGTCATCGCCCGCGACGGCCGGGTCAACGACCACGAGTGCATCGGCGTCGGCAGCGACGGTCGGCAGCGCGAGATCAGCCTGTCCGCCGAAGTCATTCACGTCGAGAACACCCCCTACCTCGTCGTCTTCGTCACCGACATCTCGCAGCGCGTCGCCACCGAACGCAGCTTGCGCGAGCGTGAGGAAAAACAGCGCCAGGCCAACGAAGAGCTGGAACGCTACCGCCTCCATCTGGAAGACATCGTCGCCGAGCGCACCAGCGAACTGGCCAATGCCCGCGACGCCGCCGAAGCGGCCAACCAGGCGAAGAGCGCCTTCCTCGCCAACATGAGCCACGAGATCCGGACGCCGATGAACGCCATCATCGGCCTTACCCACCTGACCCTGCGCCAGACCAGGGACAGCGCAACGATCGACCGGCTCGGCAAGGTGCAGGACGCCGCCCATCACCTGCTGGCGATCATCAACCAGATTCTCGACATCTCGAAGATCGAAGCCGGCAAGCTGGTACTGACGGCGAGCGACTTCCGCCTGCAGCAGATGATCGAGAATTCGTCGATGCTGATTGTCGACCGGGTGCGCTCGCGCGGTCTCGACTTCAAGACCGCGATCGACCCCCGGCTACCGGAAGTCCTGCACGGCGACCCGCTGCGCCTGGGGCAGATCCTGCTCAATTTCCTGACCAATGCCGTCAAATTCACCGAACACGGCAGCATCTCGATCCAGGTCGAACTGCTCGACAGCGACGCCCGCGGCCTGCTGGTCCGTTTTGCCGTCCACGACACCGGCATCGGCATCGCCCCGGCGCAGCAGGCGCGCCTCTTTCAGGCCTTCGAACAGGCCGACAGTTCGACCACCCGGCGCTTCGGCGGCACCGGTCTGGGGCTCGCCATCGCCCGCCACCTGGCCCATCTGATGGGCGGCGACACCGGTGTAGACAGCACCCCGGGCGTCGGCAGCACCTTCTGGTTCACTGCCCGCCTGCAGACCGGCAGCGATCCTCTGCCAAACGGACTGATACTTGACGCCAGCGACGCCGAAAGCAGTCTGCGTGCCCTGCCGGAAGCGCCGCACATCCTGCTCGTCGAGGACAACCCGATCAACCAGGAAGTCGCCCGCGACCTGCTCGAAGCCGTCGGCGTCGTCATCGATGTCGCCGCCAACGGCGCGGAGGCCATCGACTGCGTGCTCAACACGCACTACGACCTGATCCTGATGGACATGCAGATGCCGGTGATGGACGGTCTGACCGCCACCCGCAAGCTGCGCGACGAGGGCTGCAGCGCGCCGATCCTGGCGATGACCGCCAACGCCTTCGGCGAAGACCGGCGGCGTTGCCTCGAAGCCGGCATGAACGACCACATCGCCAAGCCGGTCAATCCGGAGAATCTCTACGCGGCGCTCGTCAAATGGCTGCCCGGCGCCAAACACGCTGCCAGCAAGGAAACGCCGCCTGCGCCGCCGGTGCGCGACGCGCGCGCCGAACTGGCGATCCAGCCCTGGCTCGACATCGAACGGGCAATGCTCTCGGTGCGCAACAACATCGCCAGCTTCCGGCGCCTGCTCAGCACTTTCCTCAAGGGACACGGCGACGACCCCGCCATCCTCGAAGCAGCGCGCCGCGAAGGCCGGCTCGACGATGCCCGCCATCTCGCCCACAATCTCAAGGGCGTCGCCGGCACGCTCGGGCTGCGCGACATCCACCTGGCGGCGGTCGCCCTCAACGATCTGCTGCTCAAGGCGGAACGCCCGGCGACCGAGGAAGATGCCGCCTTTGCCGCGCTGATCGGCGCACTGCACGAGACCAGCGACGGCATCACCCGCTACCTCGAGAATTACCCGGACCCGCAATGAACGCGAATTTCCCGATCAGCCTTGCTGACATCATGACCCGCGAGGTGCATTACGTCGCGCCGAACGAGCCGCTCCAGGCCGTCGCCCGGACGATGAGCGAGGCCGGCATTTCCAGCCTGCTGGTCGGCCCCCCGGAGGCCACCGTCGGCATCGTCACCGAAAGCAACCTGCTGCGCGCCATGCACTGGCAACTGCCGGGCACGACGCCGATCAGCCAACTGATGTCGCAGCCCCTGATCACGGCGCCGCCCGGTCTCGACCTGCTGGCCGCGCGCAAGCTGCTCGAAGCGCATCACATCCGCCATCTCGTGGTCCTTGCCGAGGACGGCCGCACCGCCGGCATCGTCAGCGAAACCGATTTCCGCCGTCATCTCGGCGCGCTCGCCTTCAGCCACCTGCGCACGCTGGAAGGCGTGATGGACCATGAAATGCCGCGCCTGCCACCAACCGCCAGACTTGCCGAGGCGCTGGCGCAGATGCTGCAACTGGCCAGCGACTACGTGCTGGTCGGCGATCTCGGCACGCCGCTCGGCATCGTCACCGAACGCGACATCCCGCGCCTGCTCGGGCAGCATCACGACGCCGCCGGCATCACGCTCGGCGAAGCGATGAGCAGCCCGCTGCGCGACATCGCCATCGACCGTCCGGTTGGCGAAGCGCTGTCGGCGATGGCCGGCCACGGCGTCCGCCACATGCTGGTGCGCGCCGCCGATGGGCGCAGCGTCGGCCTCATCAGCCAGCAACGCCTGTTCGAACAACTGGCGCTGCACGACATGGAAACCGCCCTCAACCGCCTGCGCGAGGAGCGCGACCGCCTGCGCCTGCTGGCCCAGCTCGACCTCGCCCTCTCCGCGGCCGGTGCTGGACTCTGGGAATACCGCAGCAACGACGGGCAACGCCAGCACAGCGAAGGCCTGCGCACCATGCTCGGCGATAGCGCGAACAGTCACACCAGTCTCGCCGACTGGCGCGCGCGCATCCATGCCGACGACCTGGCCGCCTACGATGCCGCCTTCGGCAAACTGCTCGACGGCGGCCAGTTACTGGCCGAATACCGCGTCCGCCACGCCGACGGACGCTGGCTCTGGGTCGAGGACCGCGGCTGCAGCAGCGAACAGGACCGCGACGGACAACCCGTCGCCTGTAGCGGCATCCTGGCCGACATCAGCAGCCGGCACGCCAGCCACGAGCGCATCGCGCGCCAGAACCGGGCGCTGCGCCTGCTCGCCGGCATCGCCCGCTGTGCCGTGCGTTGCAACGACGAAAGCGAACTGATCAGCCGAGCCTGCAACCTGATCGAGACTGACGGCGGCTACCACAGCGCCACGTTCTGCGCGGCCGACGCCGCACCGTCGGCTAACGACGCCGGCAGCATTGCCCTCGCCATCGAACACGACGGCGTCCGCTGCGGTTGGCTCCGTCTGCTACCGGCAACGCAGGCCGACGACGACGAGGAAAGGCAGCTGCGCGACGACATCGGCGTCGAACTCGGCCTCGGCATCGGCAAGATCCGGGCCCGGCAGCAACTTGCCAGCAGTGAGGCCAGCCTGCGCCAGCTGTCGCTGGCCATCGAGCAGAGTCCGCACGGCGTCATCATCACCAACCGCGAGCGCGGCATCGAATACGTCAACCAGGCCTTCGTCACCACCACCGGCTACCCGGCCGCCGAAGTGATCGGCAAGCCGCCGGCCATCCTGGCGGAAAACCTGACCGCCCAGAACGTCTTCGCCGAGATCGACGCCTGCATCCGGCGCGGTGAAATCTGGCGCGGCGAACTGTTGAGCCGGCGCCGCGACGGCTACTTCTACGACATCCGCGCCATCATCACGCCGGTCCGCCAAGCGGATGGCGAAGTCACCCATTACCTGGCGATCATCGAGGACATCACCGAGCGCAAGCGCAACCTGGCCGAACTCTCCCGCTACCGCGAACAGCTCGAAGCGCTGGTCGCCCAGCGCACGCACCAGCTGGTGCAGGCCAAGGAAGACGCCGAGGCGGCCAGCCGCTCGAAGAGCCGTTTCCTGGCCAACATGGGGCACGAAATCCGCACCCCGATGAACGCCATCCTCGGTCTAACCCACCTGCTCCAGCGCGACTTCGGCGACAGCCTTGCCGGCGAACGCCTGGACCGCATCGCCGACGCCGCCAACCAGTTGATGCAGCTGTTCAACGACATCCTCGACCTGTCGCGGCTGGAAGCCGGCAACCTGACCCCGGCCGACAGCGAGTTCCCGCTGCCCGAACTGATCGCCGAGCTCAGCCAGCAGTTCGCCGACAAAGCGGCAGCCAAGAACATCCTCCTCGAGCGCCAGATTGCTGCCGGCATCCCGGAGAAACTGCGCGGCGACGCACCGCACATCCGGCAGATCCTGCAGCAGTTGCTGTCCAACGCCGTCAAGTTTACCGACGCCGGCCGCATCACCGTTGCCGTCAGCAACCCGGACCGCGACGGCAACCACCTGCTGCTGCGCTTTTCGGTCAGCGACACCGGCATCGGCATCGCCGACGAGGTCAGCGCCCGCCTCTTCCACCCCTTCGAACAGGGCGACGACTCGACCACCCGCCGCCACGGCGGGGTCGGCCTTGGCCTGGTGATCAGCCGCCGCCTGGTCGAACTGCTTGGCGGCGAAATCGGCGTCACCAGCGCCCCCGGCCTCGGCAGCGAATTCTGGTTCACCCTGCCGCTGCAGGCGGTCGATGGCCCGTCGCCCGAGCTCAGCAGGGCAGCGCCCGCCGCCAGCCCACCCCCGGGTGACGGCGGCCAGCAGCTCGAGCAGATTCCCGGGCTGGACACCCGCCTGGGCCTGCATGCGGTACGGGGCAAACAGGCGATCTACGAGCGCCTGCTCAACAGCTTTGCCGGCAGCCACCTCGACGATTTTGCAAAGATTCGCGAGTTGTTGCTCTGTGGCGAGGAAGAAGAAGGCCGACGGCTCGCCCATTCGATCAAGGGTGCCGCCGGCACGCTCGGCGCCACCCGGGTGTTCGAAGCCGCCGCCGCCGTCGACCACGCCATCCGCCAGCAGCGCCCGGTCAGTGATGTTCTCGACCTGGTCGACGCCCTCGACAACGCCTACCGCGAACTGCACGATGCGCTCGCCCGTCTCCCCGCTAGCAGCGCACCGGCTGAGGTCGCAGGCGAAACCTTGAGCAGCGCGCAGATCCGCAGCCGCCTCGACGGCCTGGTGCGCCAGCTCATCGACGGCGACTTCGCCGTCCAGTCACGCCTGCAGCGCGACGCCGAGGTGCTGCGCCAGGCGCTCGGCGGCATGCACCCGGCCTTCGAGCGCAAGATCGCCGAATACGACTTTCCGGCCGCCGCCGAACTACTCGAACAGGCGTTGCAGAAGCTCGGCTGAGTCAACCCAGCCAGGCGCGCACGCCGTCGCCGGCGACATGGCCGCTGGCCAGGCAGGCGGTGAGCAGGTAGCCGCCGGTTGGCGCTTCCCAGTCGAGCATTTCGCCAGCGACGAAGAGGCCGGGCCGCGCGCGCACCATCAGCGCCGTGTCGAGCGCCTCGAAACGCACCCCGCCAGCGCTGCTGATCGCCTCGTCGAGCGGCCGCGGCGCCGTCACCGGCACGGCCAGCGCCTTGATCGCCGCGGCCAGCGCGGCGCTGTCGGCGAGCGTCGGCGGCGGACAGAGTTCGCGCAGCAGGGCCGCCTTGACACCTTCGATGCCGGCGCGGCGGCGCAGGTGGTTGGCCAGCGAATCGCGGCCGCGCGGCTGGGCCAGATCGGCGCGCAGGCGCTCGACGCTGCGCCCGGGCGCCAGGTCGAGCAGCAGTTGCGCCGGGCCGCCAGCCAACAGCGTGTCGCGTAGCGGCGCCGCCAGCGCATAGACCAGGCCGCCTTCGATGCCGCCGGCGGTGATGTTGAACTCGCCCGCCTGGCGCAAGGCGCCGCAACTGGCAACGACCGACTTGAGCGGGGCGCCGGCGAAACGCTCGCGGAAATGCGTGCTCCAGTCCACGTCGAAACCGCAGTTGGCCGGCTGCAACGGCGCCACCGGGATGCCGGCAGCGCTCAGCAGCGGCACCCAGGCGCCGTCCGAGCCGAGCTTGGCCCAGCTACCGCCGCCCAGCGCCAGCAGCGTGGCGTCGGCGGCCAGCGCAATCTCGCCCTCCGGCGTCGCCAAGCGCAGTTCGCCGGCAGCGTTCCAGCCCAGCCAGCGGTGCCGCACGTGCAAGCGCAGCCCCTGCCCGCGCAGGCGGTGCAGCCAGGCGCGCAGGAGCGGCGCCGCCTTCATTTCCTTGGGGAAAACGCGCCCCGAACTGCCGACGAAGGTTTCGATCCCGAGGCCGTGTATCCATTCGCGCAGCGCCGCCGGGCCGAAAACGTCGAGCAGCGGCGCGATCTGCGCGGCGCGCGCGCCGTAGCGGGCGATGAAGGCGGGCAACGCTTCGGCGTGGGTGATGTTCATGCCGCCGACGCCGGCGATCAGGAACTTGCGGCCGGGCGACGGCATCGCGTCGTAGAGGTCGACCTGCAGTCCCGGCTGGCCGGCCAGGCGCTCGGCGGCCATCAGGCCGGCCGGCCCGCCGCCGACGATGGCGACGCGCCGCATCAGGGCTGATCGGCGACGACCGGCGGATCGTCGAGGAGCCCCTCGGGGATTTCCTCCTCGTCGAGCGGGACGACGGTGACCGCGACTTCCGGTTCGGCGCCGCCGCCGCCGAGGATGATGCCGCGCAAGGGCGAGATGTCCGAGAAATCGCGGCCGATCGCCAGCGTGATGTGCTCGGTGTCGGGCAGCAGGTTATTGGTCGGGTCGAAATCGACCCAGTTGTCGGCGGTCCCCGGCGCATACACCGAAACCCAGGCGTGCGAGGCATCGGCGCCAATCAGCCGGGGCTTGCCCGGCGGCGGCCGGGTCAGCAGGTAGCCGCTGACGTAGCGCGCGGCGAGGCCGAGCGCGCGCAGGCAGGCGATCATCAGGTGGGCGAAATCCTGGCAGACGCCGCGCTTGTTTTCCAGCACCTCGAGCACCGGCGTGGACACCGTGGTCGCTTCGGGATCGAATTCGAACTCGTCGAAGATCTTCGCCATCAGCCGCTGCGCGCCGACCAGCACCGGCGTGCCGGGAGTGAAGCAATCGGCGGCGTAATCGGCGAGTTCGTGCTTGACCCGGACGTGCGGGCTTTCGAACAGGAAGCGGACGGCGTCGAGGTCTTCCGGCTGCGGCGGGTGGGCGTCGTAGGCCAGGCACTCGCGCACCGTTTCCCAGGGCAGCGAGGCGGCCAGGGTCTTGGCGTCTACCGGATGCGGGCGGACGGCGACGTTCATCGCCGAGCGGATGCGCAGGCTGTCGTGCGGCGCGTGGAAGGAAATCCAGGTCACCGGGTTGCCGAAGGCGTCCTCGCCGTCGCTGCGCCAGGTCGGCGCCGGCTCGATGTCGATACGCTGCTCGAACACTTCCTGCCAGGGCAGGAAGCGCGGCGCCAGATGCAGTTGCTGCTGCGACAGCGAAACGGCGCTGCCGTAGTCGTAGCGGGTCTCGTGCAGGACGTGGTAGCGGACGGCGGTCATGTTACAGCGCCATGGTCTGTCGGCTGATGTCGCCGACGTGGGTGAAGTAACGCATGGCCAGCGCATCCGACAGCGCTGCTGAGGCGGCGACCAGTTCGTCGAGCAACTGTGCCAGATCCTCGCACGGCGCGCTGCAGCTGCACTGGCTGAACTGCAGGCGCTCCAGCGCTTCGAGCGGGAAACGCTGGAGGCGGCGGGCGGCGCGCTGCAGGCGTTCGATCGGCTCGTGGCCGATTTCCTCGGCCATCCGCTCGACGTAGCGGCCGAGCGCCTCGACCTGGAAGAGGACGCCGTGCGGGTTGCTCTCGTCGAACACCAGCAGGTCGATCACCGGCAGCAGTTCGGCCTGGCGCGAGTAGCGCGAGCGGTAGGTGATGATCGAGTCGGCCAGTTCGAGCAGCCAGTCGAGACAGCCGGGCGCCCGGCTGGACGGCATGCGCAGGAAGTGGGCGATGGCCAGGGAGAGGAAGGCGAGACGCTCGAGGCGGCGGCCGACGATGAGGAAGCGCCAGCCGTCGTCGCGTGTCATGTTGTCCATCGCGAAACCGTTGAGCGACGCGGAAACCAGCAGCACGCGGTCGAGGAAGGCGATCGCCTCGGTCAGCGTCGGGTGTTTCTTCTGCGCTGCCTGCTGCTCGCGCTGCAGGCTGTTCAGCGAATGCCAGTGATCGAGCGAGAGGCGCTCGCGGACGTGCGTCGCCGACCACATCAGGCTGCGGATGCCGCCGGCCAGGCTGCCCGGCTGGTTGGGATCGTAGATCGCTTCGAGCAGCACATGCTCGCTGCCGTCGCCGCTGTCGACGTCCTCCTCCGGTTCCGGCAGGACGCCGAGGCGTTCGGCCAGTTCGAGGAGCGCCGCCACCGCCGGCGTCTTGCCGCCGCCGGCATCGACCACCCGGGCCAGGGCGACGCGCAGCAGGCGGGCGCTGTCGTCGAAGCGCTCGGAATAGCGGCCGAGCCAGAACAGGTTCTCGACGACGCGCGATGACAGGTTGGCGCCGGAACGCACCAGGTCGCGCACGCCGAACGAGGTTTTCAACAAGGTGAAGTCGCTGACCGGACCGTCGGTCAGCACCCAGGTATCCTTCGAGGCGCCGCCGCGCTGCATCGAGATGATGCGCGCGCCGGCGCCCTGCGCGACGCGGGTCAGGCCGCCCGGCATCACCGAATACTCGCCGGCGGCGTTGACCGCGGCGTAAGCGCGCAGGCCGACCGGGCGGGCGATCAGGCGGCGCTCGTGAGCACGGCTCCAGGTCGGCGCCTGCGCCAGGTTAACCATTTCCTGGGCGACGTAGGCATGCGGCCGGGCCTCGATGCGGCGCAGCATTTCCTCGCGCTCGGCGCCTTCCAGCTCGTGGCCGAAGACCGGCTCCATGCGCTGGGTCGGGTAGGCCGGCTTGATCACCAGGTCGTCGAAGTTTTCCTTGACGAACTCGAGCGCCGGCTTCTCGCCGCACCACCAGGTCGCCACCGACGGCATGGCCAGTTTCTCGCCGAGCAGTTCACGACAGAGCGCCGGCAGGAAGCCCATCAGCGCGCCGGAGGCGAGCAGGCCGCTACCGAGCGCGTTGGCGATGGCGACGCGGCCGGCGCGGGCGACGTTGAGCAGCCCGGGAATGCCGAGCGCCGAATCGCCGCGCAGTTCGAGCGGATCGCAGTAATCGTCGTCCTGCCGGCGCAGGATCACATGCACGCGCTTGAGGCCGCGCAGCGTCTTCAGGTACACGGTGTCGCCGCGCACCGTCAGGTCCTGCCCCTCGACCAGCGGGAAGCCGAGGTAGCGCGCCAGGTAGGCGTGCTCGAAGTAGGTTTCGTTGTACGGCCCCGGCGTCAGCAGCACGATGTGCGGCTGCTCGCCCGGATCGAGCGGCGCCAGCGCGGTCAGCCCGCTCTGCTGGTCGCGGAAGAAATCGGCCAGATGCTGGACGTGCAGGTCGCGGAACATTTCCGGGAAGACGCGCGAGACGACCAGCCGGTTTTCCAGCGCGTAGCCGGCGCCGGACGGCGCCTGCGTGCGGTCGGCGATCACCCACCAGCGGCCGTTCGGCGAGCGCGCCAGATCGACCGCGTAGTGATGCAGCCAGACCCCGCCCGGCGGCTTGACGCCCTGGCAGGGCCACAGGTAACCGTGCTGCCCGTAGACCAGCGCCGGCGGCAGCAGGCCCTTGGCGAGCAGCGTCTGTGGACCGTAGAGGTCGGCCAGGATGGCGTTGAGCAGCTTCGCCCGCTGCGCGACGGCGGACGAGACTTCGGCCCATTCGTCGGGCGGGATGATCAGCGGCACCGGGTCGAGCACCCACGGCCGGTCGGCACCGCTGGGGTCGGCGTAGACGTTGTAGGTGACGCCGTTTTCCAGGATTCGCCGGTCGGCGAAATCGAGCCGCTGGTGCATGTCCTCGGGCGACACCGCGTCGAGGTGATCGAAGAAGCGCTGCCAATGCGGACGCACGTTGCCGTCCGCCTTCAACATTTCGTCGTAGCGGCGACCACTGTGCGGATAGATGGCGAGAAGTGTACGGGCCATGGCTGCAAAAGAAACAGGCCGGATCCCGGCCTGTCACGCGGTTGGCCGCGGAAAGCCGCGGCCTGACCGGTTAAAAACGGCGCAAGTCTAGCGTAAACGGGTGCTCGGCGCTGACTTCCGGCGCCGCCGCGACCATCCGTCCCGGCGTGTGGCCGAAGCGGAAGAAACGCGCCAGCCGACGGCTCTCGGCTTCGAAGGAATTGACCGGGAAGACGTCGTAATTGCGTCCGCCCGGGTGAGCGACGTGGTACTGGCAACCGCCCAGCGAACGCTGCATCCAGGTATCGACGATGTCGAACACCAGCGGCGCATGGACGCCGATCGTCGGGTGCAGGCAGGACGCCGGCTGCCAGGCGCGGTAACGCACGCCGGCGACGAACTCGCCATTCCTGCCGGTGTTCTGCAGCGGCACGGCAACGCCGTTGCAGGTCAGCACGTAGCGGTCCGGCGCCATGCCGGTGACCTTGACCTGGACGCGCTCGACCGAGGAATCGACGAAGCGCACCGTGCTCCCGGCCGAGCCCTCCTCGCCCATCACGTGCCAGGGTTCGAGCGCGTGGCGCAGTTCGAACTCGATGCCCTTGACCGCGAAATCGCCGTACTTCGGGAAGCGGAATTCGAAGTGCGGCGCGAACCATGCCTTCTTGAAGGCGAAGCCGGCGAGGTTCATGTCTTCCATCACGTCGGCGAAATCCTGCTCGACGAAATGCGGCAGCATGAAGCGGTCGTGCAGTTCGGTGCCCCAGCGCGCCAGCTTGGGCGGGCTGTACGGCGTTTGCCAGAAGCGGGCGATCAGGGCGCGCAGCAGCAGTTGCTGGGCGAGCGACATGCGCGCGTGCGGCGGCATTTCGAAGGCGCGCAGTTCAAGCAGGCCAAGGCGGCCGGTCGGGCCGTCCGGCGAGTACAGCTTGTCGATGCAGAACTCGGCGCGGTGCGTGTTGCCGGTGACGTCGATCAGCAGATTGCGCAGGATGCGGTCGATCAACCAGGGCTGGACGACACCACCGGGATTGGGAATCTGCTTGAAGGCGATTTCCATCTCGTACAGCGAGTCGTTGCGCGCCTCGTCGACGCGCGGCGCCTGGCTGGTCGGGCCGATGAACAGGCCTGAGAACAGGTAGGACAGGCTCGGATGGTTGTGCCAGTAGGCGATCAGGCTCTTCAACAGGTCCGGCCGGCGCAGGAAGGGCGAATCGTTCGGCGTCGCGCCGCCCAGCACGAAGTGGTTGCCGCCGCCGGTGCCGGTATGGCGACCGTCGAGCATGAACTTCTCGGTGGTCAGGCGCGAGTAGTAGGCCGACTCGTAGAGGTGCGTGGTCTGGTCGACCAGTTGGTCCCAGCTCTTCGCCGGGTGAATGTTGACCTCGACTACGCCGGGATCGGGGGTGACGCGGAAATGCGTCAGGCGCGGGTCGGACGGCGGCTCGTAGCCTTCGAGGATGACCGGCAGGCGCATTTCCTCGGCGGTCGCCTCGACGGCGGTGACGATTTCCAGGTAGTCGTCGAGCGTCTGGGTCGGCGGCATGAAGATGTAGAGCTTGCCGTCGCGCGGTTCGGCGCACATTGCCAGGCGGGTGATCCAGGCGGCCGATTCCTTGAAACCGGGGACGGTGTCGGTCGGCTTCTCCCACGGCCGGGTCCGGCCCTCGCCGTCGGCCAATCCTTCCGCGCCAGGCGCGCCGCTGCGCCGCGCCTGCATCTGCGGCACGCGGGCGCCGGCCTCGCCGCTGACGCGGGCGCGCAGCGCGGCGTAGCTGGCCAGCGGATCGGTCGCCGTTTCAGCATCCGGCACGTTGACGTAGGGGTAGTCGCTCTGCGCCGTCCACGGCTGCGAGTCGATCGGCAGCCGGTAACCCATCGCCGAATCGCCGGGGAACAGGTAGCAGCGCTCGGCGCGCAGGAACCACGGCCCGGTCTGCCATTCGTTGCGGACGTTCTTCATGATCGGCAAGGTGTGGCCGACGACATGGGTCATGCCCTGAGTGAACACCTTCATCAGCCGGGCGCGTTCGAGCGCGTCGTCGACCCGTGAATCGAAGGGATCCACGTTGCCCGGCAGGCGGCGCTCGCGCCACATGTAGTAATAGACGTCCTCGTAGGCCGGGAAGACATGGTCGCCGGTGACGCCCAGGCGCTCGGCGACGCGCTTGAGGAATTGCCCGGCCTGCTCGGCGCTGACGCCGTAATCCTTGCGCTCGTCGGCGTACAGCGCCGGGTTGTTCCAGACCGGCTCGCCGTCCTTGCGCCAGAAGCAGTTCAGCGACCAGCGCGGCAACTGCTCGCCGGGATACCACTTGCCCTGGCCAAAGTGCATCAGCCCGTTCGGCGCGTATTTCTCGCGCAGGCGATGGAAGAGGTCTGCGGCCAGCAGGCGCTTGGTCGGCCCCATCGCCGCCGTGTTCCATTCGGCGCCGTCGGGATCGTCTACCGAAACGAAGGTCGGCTCGCCGCCCTGGGTCAGGCGGACGTCCATGCGCAGCAGTTCGTCGTCGATCTGGTGACCGAGGCCTTCGATCTCGACCCACTGCTCATCGGTATACGGCTTGGTGACGCGCGGCGCTTCCCAGATCCGGGTGACCTGCATGTGATGCTCGAAGTCGGTCTCGCACTCGTCGATGGCGCCGGTGACCGGCGCCGCGGACGCCGGCTCCGGCGTGCAGGCGAGCGGAATATGGCCTTCGCCGGCGAACAGCCCGGAAGTCGGGTCGAGACCGATCCAGCCGGCGCCCGGCAGATAGACTTCGGCCCAGGCGTGCAGGTCGGTGAAATCGGCGTCCGGCCCGGACGGGCCGTCGAGCGACTTCACATCCGCCGTGAGCTGGATCAGGTAACCGGAAACGAAACGCGCCGCCAGGCCCAGATGGCGCAGGATCTGCACCAGCAGCCAGGCCGAATCGCGGCACGAACCGGTCTTCTTGGTCAGCGTTTCCTCCGGCGTCTGCACCCCCGGTTCCATCCGGATCGTGTAGCCAATCTCCTGCTGCAACTGCGCGTTCAGGCCAACCAAAAAATCGACGCTGCGCTTCTTCTCACGCGGAATCGCCGCCACGTACTTGTCGAACAGCTCGCCGCCCGCCACCTTGTACAGGTAGGGCGTCAGTTCGTGGCGCTGCCAGGCCTCGTAATCGAACGGAAACTCCTCGGCATGCGGCTCAAGGAAGAAGTCGAAGGGGTTGATCACCGACATCTCGGCGACCAGATCGACCTCGAAACTGAACTCGCGGGTCTTCTCCGGGAACACCAGGCGGGCCAGGTAGTTGCCCTGCGGATCCTGCTGCCAGTTGATGAAATGCTGGTCCGGCCCGACCTTCAGCGAATAGGAGAGGATGCGCGTGCGCGAATGCGGACACGGCCGCAGGCGGATGACCTGCGGGCCCAGATTGATCAGACGGTCGTATTTGTACTTGGTGACGTGGCTCAGTGCGACGTGTTTGGACACGGGTAGGCTCCGGGGAGTTTGTTTGGCAGCTTAAAAGCAAGAGGCGAACCAGCTTGCAAGGCGTTGATTTTTATTGAGCGGGATTGTGCGGCGCACTTGATGAAGGCTTGATGTCGGGGCCGGGGCACCAGGATGGTGCGCTCATGCTGGAAGCGGGGAGGCGGATGGGCGATCTTGGTTCATGAGTGGGGCGGCTTGCTGATGCGTGGTTTCTTGTTGCTCGTTGGTGGCGAGGTCGGTTGCTGAAGCGCTCGTTTTCCCTTGAGCTTCAGCGGGCGGCTTTGGTTTCTGATGCGCCGTTTTCCGCGCCTGACGCGCGGGCCTTTTTAGTTACTGAACCGTTGTTTTCCGCCGTTGACCGGCGGGCGTACTTTCTTTTTTGTGGAAAAAAGAAAGTAGCCAAAGAAAAAGCCACCCCAGGTTACGCGGTCGGCTGCGCCGACTCCCCTGCGCTACTCGAAGGGCCGGGCGGCTGCGCAACTCGCCGCTGCGCGGCTCAGACAGTGCTCGCCGACCTCCCCCGGCCCTTCTCCGTTGCTCGGCGCTCCACATGGGGGCCCCGAAAGGCGTCTCTGCTGCACGGCCAAGGGTTAAACCTTCTCTTTTTCCGTTCCGCTCGGTTTGCCGGGCCCCTTGGGAGGCGCCGAGCAACGCAGGGTAGTCGGGGGCCTTCGGCTGGCGTTGTCTGAGGCCCGCAGGGCCGAGTTTAGCCAGCCGCCCGACTGCCCGAGTAGCGCAGGGAACCCGCGCAGCGGGCGCCGACCTAGGGTCGCCTTCTTCTTTGGCTACTTTCTTCTTGGCGAAACAAGAAGAAAGTACGCCCGCCGGTCAACGGCGGAACCCGGCGCATCAGAAAACCAAACACACGCCCGCGCGTCGGGCGCAAAAAACAGCGCCTCAGACGCGAGTGCCAATTCCCCGCTCAAACCACCGCAGCATCACCAGAAACAGCACATCCGGATCAACCGGCTTGGTGATGAAATCATTCATCCCGGCGGCCAGGCAACGGCGCCGGTCGTCCACGAAGGCATTGGCGGTCATCGCCAGGATCGGCGTCGTCGTATAACCGGGCAGCTGGCGGATGGCCTGGGTCGCGCTCAGGCCGTCCATGACCGGCATCTGGACATCCATCAGGATCAGGTCATAGGACGAAGCGCCGGCCTTGCTCACCGCCTCGGCGCCGTCCGAGGCAACATCGACGGGCAGGCCGAGCGATTCTCCGAGCAGTTCGCGGGCAACCTCCTGGTTGATCGGGTCGTCCTCGACCAGCAGGATGCGCCGGTCGCGGTAACGCTGCCGGATCAAGACCTCGGCTTCGCTGCCGCCGATGGTCACCGGTGCCGCATGGAGCGCCGTGGCCGCGGCCTTGGTAAAACACAGCACGAAACTGAAGCGACTGCCCACGCCGGGCGTGCTCTCCACCGTTATCCTGCCGCCCATCAGCTCGACCAGGCGCTTGCAGATGGCCAGACCGAGGCCGGTGCCGCCGTGGCGGCGCGTGGTTGAACTGTCGGCCTGCTCGAAGGGTTCGAAAATCCGCTGTACGGCATCGGCCGCGATGCCGATCCCGGTATCCTCGACGCTCAGCCGCAGCGTGATGTCGTCCCGGCCTTCCGCCTCGACCACGGTACTGATCGTCACGCCGCCCCGTTCGGTGAACTTGACGGCATTGGTCAGCAGGTTGAGCAGGATCTGCTGCAGGCGCAGCGGATCGCCGATCAGTTCCAGACTGGCAATCTCCGGATTGATATGGCGGTTCAGCACAAGATGCCGTGCTTCAAGGCGCTCGTGAATCAGGCTGTCGACATCGGCCAGAATGCTGCCGAAGCGGAAGGGCACGCGCTCCAGCGTCAGCCGCTCGGCGTCGATCTTCGACAGGTCGAGGATGTCGTTGAGCAGATGCAGCAGGTGATTGGCCGCCCCGGCAATCTTGCTCAGCTTGTCGCTGAGCGCCGGATCGTCGTAACGGCGCTGCAGGATGCCGGTGAGGCCGATGATGGCGTTCATCGGCGTGCGCAATTCGTGGCTCATGTTGGCGAGGAAGCTGCTCTTTGCCCGGTTGGCCGCTTCGGCGGCTTCCTTGGCCACCGACAGTTCGTGGGTACGGGCAGCAACCAGGTCTTCGAGATGCAGGCGATTCCGCTCCAGCTCGGCTTCCACCCGCTTGCGCTCGGAAACGTCGAGCAGCACACCGATGACGGCGGGCCGGCCTTCATGCTCCATCACCCGGCCATAGACTTCGACGTCGAGCCGGCTGCCGTCCCGGCGCTGACCGACGAAGGAATAATTGATCGCCTCGACTTCACCGCTGGTCCGCCGCCGCAGGTTGTCCGCCACCGTGTCCCGCGCTTCCGGCACCACCAGCTCGCTGACGGCAACCCGGCCGATCACCTCGTCCGGACTGGCAAAGCCGAACATCTCGGCAAACCGCGGATTGACATAGGGGAAACGGCCATCCTGGATGATGTAGACGCCGACCAGCGATTGCTCGATCAGGCCGCGGAATTTGCGCTCGGCGGCAAGCACGGCCTGCTCCGCCTGACGGCGGCCAGCGATGTCGCGGCACAGGCCGAGGATGTTGCCGTTAGGCAGCAGGACCGCGCTCATTTCGGCAAAGGCGGTCGAACCATCCTTGCGCCGCAGTTCGATTTCGGTAAAACAGTGCCCCTCGCCGACGATACGCTCGAAGATGCGGTGGTGCGCCTCGATCAGGCCATTCGGGGAGAGCCCGCCAATATCCATGGCCAGCAACTCGGCGCTCGTGTAGCCGACGAACTCGCCGGCCTGCTGATTGACGTATTCGTAATGGCCGTCGGGACGGGCGATGAACACAGCATCCGGTGAATTGTCGAGGACGCTGCGCAGCGACTGCTCGCTTTCCCGCAAGCGGTGGGCGATGGATTCGACCCGCCGGTTGTAGCGGGCATTGCTGTAAAGCAGGGTGAAGATCATCAGCCCCAGCAACAGGCCGTAACCGGCAATGCTCACGGGCAGATGGCTGGTTGATGCCACATCGAACTCGGAGCGACTCTGGAACTGCGCGATCCAGCGGTGGCCGCCCAGGTCCAGCGGCAGTTCGACAAAGTGCCGGCCGGCGCTTGCCCCGCCATTCGCCCGGCCATCGTAGAGCAGGTTTTCCGGGGCCACCTTGGCGTCGAACAGCGAAAAGTCGATATCCTTTTCCCGACTGGCCATGATGTCGCCCAGCAGATCGCCGGCCCGGAACGGACTGAACACGAAGCCGGTCAGCGCCAAGCGCCGCTGTTCAACGGTGTCGCGCGGCAAGTCAGCCCGGTACACCGGCAGGTAGATCAGGAAACCCGGTTGCCGATCCGGCCCGTCCGGCTCCTGCTTGAGGATCACCTTGCCGGTCAGCACCGGCTGCCCGCTGTCGCGCGCCTGTTCCATGGCCGCACGCCGCGTTGCGTCGCTCAGCATGTCGTAGCCGATTGCCCGCCGGTTGCGCGCACTCTGCGGTTCGAGATAGAAAATGGCGCTGTACTGGTCACGCGCGCCCGGCGGGCGGATTTGGTGGGGCGAAAAGCCCTCGGCCCGCAGCCTTGCCTCGAAAGCCGGCTTGTCGGCGGGCGCCACCATCAGCGTCAGCCCCACCCCGAGCGCGCCGCGCAGGATGGCGTCGAGTTTCAGCTGCTCCAGATAGCGCTGCCATTCCTCGCGGCTGACCTGATCGCTGGCCTCAAAAAAGGCCGCTGCCCCGCGCAACACCTGCTCGTGCGCTGCCATCCGCTGCAGGATGTAATCGCGTTCCTTCTCGGCGCGGTAGAGAAAGCGTTCGCTGGCCTGATGGGTCGCGGCTGCGCGGGCCAGATACCAGGCAACGAAGGTCAGCGAGAGGATCAGTCCGAGCACGATCCAGGGCAGCACTTCCGGATGCAGGAAGCCCCGACGGCTTGGCCCCGGCGTCATTGATTCCCGCGCAGCGAAGGAATGGATCGGCAAATCTGCTCCAGTCACAAGGCAGGCTCCAGCAGGGCAACGCCCCGGAAAAGCCAGACTGTTGAATAAAACGACACCGGAAGCCGCACGGCGCCAGCCGCAAGGCTGGCCTGGTCGCACAGCACCAGTGTCTTACGACGCACCCGTTTCGTCCAGTACGACAATTGGCATAACACTGTGCCACTGACCCTGAGCAGGCCACAAAAGTTCAGGGCACAAAACCTGCTTCAAGCCGGCGCATGAACCGGAACAACGCCCCAGCCCAACGCATCATCAAGATCCGCCGCGACTACAACACCTGGGTCGCCAACGAGACGCTCGAAGACTACGCGCTGCGCTTCACGCCGCGCAGTTTCCGCAAGTGGTCGGAGCTGCGCGTCGCCAACACCGCTTTCGGCGCGGCCTCCTTCCTGGTGCTCGAAGCGGTCGGCGCGACCATGCTGGTCAACGCCGGCTTCATCAACGCCTTCTGGGCGATCCTGGCGACCGGGCTGATCATCTTCCTGCTCGGCCTGCCGATCTCGCACACCGCCGCCAAACACGGGCTGGACATGGACCTGCTGACGCGCGGCGCCGGTTTCGGCTACATCGGCTCGACCATCACCTCGCTGATCTACGCCTCGTTCACCTTCATCTTCTTCGCCCTCGAAGCAGCGATCATGGCCTATGCGCTGGAGCTTGCCTTCGGCTTGCCGCCGGCCTGGGGCTACCTGGTCTGCGCGCTGGTGGTGATCCCCATGGTCACCCACGGCGTCACCGCGATCAGCCGCTTCCAGGCGTGGACGCAGCCGCTGTGGCTCTTCCTGCTGGTGCTGCCCTACGTCTTCGTGCTGATGGAAGAACCCGATGCGTTCAGCGGCCTGCTCGCCTATGCCGGCGAAAAGGGCAACGGCGGCAGCTTCAATCCGCACCTCTTTGGTGCAGCGCTGACCGTCGGCATCGCCATGGTGACCCAGATGGGGGAACAGGTCGATTACCTGCGCTTCATGCCCGAAAAGACCGCCGCCAACCGGGGCCGCTGGTGGTTCGGCGTGATCGTCGGCGGGCCGGGCTGGGTGGTGCCCGGCATCCTCAAGATGCTGGGCGGCGCGCTGCTCGCCTGGCTGGTGCTGCGCAACGGTTTTTCCGCGGACAAAGCGGTCGACCCCAACCAGATGTACCTGATCGGCTTTTCCCACGTCTTCGACAACACGACACTCGCCATTGCCGTCACCGCCATCTTCGTCATCGTCTCGCAACTGAAGATCAACGTCACCAATGCCTACGCCGGCTCGCTCGCCTGGTCCAACTTCTTCGCCCGGCTGACGCACAGCCACCCGGGGCGCGTCGTCTGGGTCGTGTTCAACACGGCGATTGCGCTGCTCTTGATGGAGCTCAACGTCTTCCAGGCACTCGGCCAGGTGCTCGGCCTCTACTCGAACATCGCCATCTCGTGGATGGCGGCGGTGGTCGCCGACCTCGTCATCAACAAGCCGCTCGGCCTGTCGCCGAAAGGCATGGAGTTCAAGCGCAGCAACCTCTACGACATCAACCCGGTCGGCGTCGGCGCCATGGCCGCCGCCTCGCTGCTCTCGGTGGCCGCCTTCAGCGGCCTGTTCGGCGCCGGCATCCAGCCCTACGCGCCTTTCGTGGCGATGGCGACGGCCTTCGTCATCTCGCCGCTGATTGCCTGGCGCACCGGTGGCCGCTACTACCTGGCGCGGCCGGCCAATGTTGCCCTCGACTCACATAAATGCGCGATTTGCGAGCGCGAGTACGAGGCCGAAGACATGGCCCACTGCCCGGCCTACCAGGGGCCGATCTGCTCGCTGTGCTGCTCGCTCGACGCGCGCTGCCACGATCTTTGCAAGCCGCAGGCCAGCCTCGCCGCGCAGTGGCACGCGCTGCTCGCCCGGCTGCTGCCGAAAGCCGCCCTGCCCTACCTGGAAACCGGCCTCGGCCACTACCTGCTGCTGATGCTCGGCATCGTGCCCATCCTGGCGCTGGTCCTCGGCGTGCTGTACACCCACGAACTCCTGATGCTCGGCGACGGCAACCCGGGCATGGTCGCCGCGCTGCAGGAAACCTTCGTCAAGACCTTCGCCGCGCTGCTGCTGCTCTCCGGCGTCGGCGCCTGGTGGATGGTGCTGACCCAGGAAAGCCGGCGTGTCGCGCAGGAGGAATCGAACCGCCAGACGCAGTTGCTGCTGCTGGAAATCGAATCGCACCAGCGCACCGACGAGGCGCTGCAGAAGGCCAAGCAAGTCGCGGACGCCGCCAACCAGGCGAAGAGCCGCTACATCACGGCGATCAGCCACGAACTGCGCACCCCCTTGAACAGCATCCTTGGCTACGCCCAGATCCTCGACGCCGACCCCGACGTACCGCCCCAGCGCAAGCAGGCGGTCAGCGTCATCCGCAAGTCCGGCGACCACCTGCTGTCGGTGATCGAAGGAACGCTGGACATCGCCCGTATCGAAGGCGGCAAGCTGACGCTGGAGGTCAAGGCGATGGACTTCCCCGACTTCATGCAGCAGATCGTCGGCATGTTCGAGCTGCAGGCGCGCAACAAGGGGCTCTCGTTCGACTACCGGCCGGCCGGCGAACTGCCCGCCGTGGTGCGCGCCGACGAGAAACGGCTGCGCCAGATCCTGATCAACATCCTCGGTAACGCGGTCAAGTTCACCGTGCGTGGCGGCGTCGAATTCAAGGTCGAATGCCGGCGCGAGATGGCCGTCTTTGAAATCCGCGACTCCGGCCCCGGCATCCCGGCCGAGGATATGGAACGCATCTTCGAGCCCTTCGTCCGCGGCAGCACGGTGCAGGCCGGCGGCAGTGGCGTCGGCCTGACCATCGCCCGCATGCTGACCGACCTGATGGGCGGCGAGATGCAGGTCTCGAGCACGCCCGGCGAAGGCACGCTGTTCCGCATCCGCCTCTTCCTGCCGCAGGTGCATTCGGCGCAGGCGGCGCGCGAACTGCCCCGGCTCAACCGCATCGGCTACGTCGGCGTGCGTCGGCGCATCCTGGTCGTCGACAACGAGAAGGTCGACCGCGACATGCTGCAGAGCGTGCTCGAACCGCTCGGCTTCATCGTCGACCAGGCGGCCAGCGGCTACGAGGCGCTGCAGGTCATCCCGCGCGTCAAGCCGCACCTCGTCTTCATGGACCTCGGCATGCCCGGCATCGACGGCTGGGAGACGATCCGCCGCATCCGCCAGCAGCGCCTCACCGACGCCCAGCTCGCCATCCTCTCCGCCAACGCCTTCGACAAGGGGCTGGACAACGATGTCGGCATCGCCCCCGAGGACTTCATCGTCAAGCCGCTCAAGGTCAATCAACTGCTCGACTGGCTGGGCCGCAAACTCGACCTCGAATGGGTCACCGCCGACACGCCGCCGCCCGCCCCGGCACCGGCCGAGCCGCTGCCGCTGGTCGCCCCGGACGCCGGGCAGGTCAGCGCGCTGGAAGAAGCGATCAACCTCGGCTACCTGCGCGGCATCCTCAACCAGCTCGCCGAGATCGAAAAGCTCGACCCCCGCCACGGCGAATTCGTCCGCGTCCTGCGCGAACTGGCGCGCCAGTTCCAGTTCGACGCAATGAAGGAAATCCTGAGAAAATCGGCCCATGAACCCCGTTGACCGCGCCATCTCCGACATCGTCCTGATCGTCGACGACGTCCCCGAGAACCTCTCGCTGCTGCATGACGCACTGGATGAAGCCGGCTACACCGTGCTCGTCGCCACCAACGGCGAATCGGCGCTGCAGCGGGCGCGCCAGAGCCTGCCCGACGTCATCCTGCTCGACGCGCTGATGCCCGGCATCGACGGCTTCGAAGTCGCCCGCCGGCTGAAGGCCGACTTCGCGACGCAACAGATCCCCATCGTCTTCATGACCGGCCTCACCGAAACCGAACACGTCGTCGCCGCCTTCGCCGCCGGCGGCGCCGACTACGTGACCAAGCCGATCCGCCCGGCCGAAGTCCTGGCGCGCATCGCCGCGCACATGCAGAACGCCCGCCAGATGAAGCAGGCGCGCAGCGCGCTCGACGCCTTCGGCCAGGCCACCGTCGCCGTGCGCGCCGCCGACAGCAAGATCGTCTGGCAGACGCCGCTCGCCCGCGACCTGCTCAACGCCTACTTCGCCAACCCGGAAACCGTCGCCCCGGAAGAACTGCTCGCCTGGATCGCCGCCGCCAACGCCGCCCGCCGCGACCAGCGCGAACCGGCGCCGCTGCTCACCGCCCAAGGCAACAAGCGCCTGCTCGCCTCCTTCCACGACCAGACCGGCGACGACGAATGGCTGGTCGTCCTGCGCGAGGAAAACGACGCCTCCGCCGTCGAATCCCTGATCGCCGCCTTCCGCCTCACCCAGCGCGAAGCCGAGGTACTCTACTGGGTGGTGCAGGGCAAAACC
This sequence comes from Azonexus sp., assembly GCF_041909095.1. GTDB lineage: Bacteria > Pseudomonadota > Gammaproteobacteria > Burkholderiales > Rhodocyclaceae > Azonexus. Next base: position 104,286 of record NZ_JAYREB010000011.1, read on the forward strand.
AGCAAGGACATCGGCGACATCCTCGGCAGCAGCCCGCGCACGGTCAACAAGCACCTGGAGCACATTTACGAGAAGCTCGGGGTGGAAACGCGGACGGCGGCGGCGAACCTGGCGTTGGGGAAGATGCGGGGGAGTTGAACGGGGAAGTGGGCTGGAATCGAAAGGCTCGAATCGCCCTTCGAGTGACCTTCACCGGCGAGGGAGCGGGCGGCAAGTTGCTGATTGGTGCAGCCGTTCGGTACCGTGACTGAATGCGAACTATCGACCTAAGTGGCCTGATGACATCAGTAATTCTTCTGGCTGCTTAGCGATCAACGAGTTGTCGCAGCCGCTCCCGTCAGCCTGACCGTAAACCAGAACGTGCTGCCTTCTCCTGGCTTGCTGTCACATCCCGCGTAGCCGCCCAACACCTCGGCAATCTTCTTCGACATCGCCAGACCGAGTCCGATCCCCCCGAATTTCCGTGTGGTGGACATATCCGCCTGCTCGAAGATGGAGAACAATCGAGGCAAATCATCAGGAGCGATACCCATCCCAGTGTCCTCGACTGCGAAGCGAACCAGCATGTTCTCGCCAACTGCGGTGAGCAGTTCTACGCGGACCGTCACACTTCCGACCTCGGTAAATCGGATCGCGTTCACCAGATAATTTTGCAGCGCCTGCAGGACAAGCTTTCGGTCACCGACTAATCGTTCTGGAACTCCATCGACTTCCACCGACACGCATAGATGCTTTTCTTCCGCCTTTGCCTGAATCGTGCTGATGGCGGTATTCAATAACTCCCCAAGACTAAACTGAACTGGGACGATATCGAACTGACCGGCTTCGATACGGGTGAGTTCCAGGATGGTGTCGATGATCGTCGTCAGGTTTCGACAGGAAATATCCAACTTGCTCAAATATTCGACTTGTTTTGGCGTCAGCGGGTCGCGCTGAACAAGTTGGGTCAGTCCTGCGATCTGATGCAACGGCGTGCGCATCTCATGACTCATGTTCGCCAGAAACGCAGTCTTGGCAATGTTGGCGACTTCGGCCGCTTGCAGGGCCTTTTGCAGTTCCTGAGTACGCTTGGCAATGCCTTCCTTAAGCATGGCCTCGATGTTCTTCTGCTCGGAGATGTCGTAATTGACTCCGATCATGCGTAGCGGCTTGCCGTGTTCATCGAAGGTCACCCGTCCTTGAGCCTTGATATGGCGAATGCGGCCGTCGGGCGCGATGATTCGGAATTCCGGGGCATAGCTGATCTCGCCCCGCAGAGCCGCCTGAACTTCACCGATGACATAGTCCTTATCCTCTGGATGAAGAGCGTTGCTCCAGACCTGGTAAGCGTCATCGGCGCGGGTGTTTTCGTCGATGCCGTACAAATGGTTCATCACCTTGTCCCAAACGAACCGATTGTTCGGGATGTCCCAATCCCATACGCCGACGATTCCAGCCGATGCTGCTGCTTCGAGACGTTCCTTGGTTTCCCGCAAAAGGCGATCCGCTTCCTCGCGATCGGAAATATCACGGAAGACGGTGACCGCACCGATGATCTTGCCACCTTCTGTGATTGGCATAGCCGTAAATTCGACAGGAAAGGGGGAGCCATCCTTGCGCCAGAACCAGTCCTTTATAGTTTCTTGCGGCGCACCATCTTGCAAGGTTACATAAATCGGGCAATCAACTGCCGCGTAGGGGGTGCCATCGATATGGTGATGATGGGTGTATGCGTGCAGGTCGACACCGATCCCTTCTTCCTCGGACCAGCCGAATAAACGGCGTGCCGCAGGATTGACAAAAATGGTCTTGCCAGTGGTGTCTACGCCGCAGATGCCGTCTCCGACTGACGTAAGCAGCAATTCTGATCGTTTTGTGGCGTTTTCCGCGACCAGACGCGCCAAGTTCAGCCTTCCCTCGCGAAGCGCAATCATCCAGCTAACGGCTGCTATCAGCATCATGGCCGCCAGCCAGAGCCCGCTGTAGAGCATGAGACTCGTGCGTCGCTCTAGCGCCCAGATTCCCTTGTTTTTCTGGCTGACGGCTGTCCAGTAATACTCGGATGCAGCGAGCGCCGCCCTGCTCACACCGGCAACTTCTGGCGTTCCACTCGAGCTACGCATGTCCCCGCGCAGTGGATAGATACGCACCCAGGTCCAGAGCGTTCCATCGACTTGCATTTGCCCAGCATGTTTTTCTTGTAGCTCTCGCCATACCGCCGGATGGTCGGCGGCGAAGGTATGCTGGCTGTTGAACATGAACCCCCATTCCTGCTCCGGCTTCTGGCTCTTGAGCCAGTAGCCGTCACGATTGAGCAGTTCAATGAAGCTCGTTCCGTCTTCGACGTCGGAATTCAAGCGCTGTATGAGATCGTTGCCTAGATAGTTGAGGATGGCGATGCCGCGTCGCTGGCCTTGGTTATCGAACAAGGGCGTGGCCAAACGAATCATGGGCTTGTAGGGAACCTCGATCTGGTTACCTTCGATGTTGAGATCAAAGGGGGAAATGAAAACTTCGCCTGGGCCAAGCTGCATGGTGTCAGTAAAAAAATAGCGCGTTCCCTTGTTTTGCAGTTTGTCCTCAGCAACGATCTTGGCATCGCCTGCAAGCAGATTGACCCTAACCCGCTCCATGCCATTTTCATCGATATAGCGTGCCTGATCGTAGACCTGCTTGGCCTTAACGAAGCTTGAGAAATCGCTGGCCAGATCGGCGATCTCCCGCCGATCGCCTTGATTGAACCATCGTTGCAGATGGGAATTGTTGGCGATGAGACGCAAGTCGCCCTCGATGTCGGCAATTCGGGCAATCAGGGTCAAAACATGGCGTTCGACATGGGCTTTTTCTTGATCGGAAGTACGCTTGTCCGATGCGTCTGAATCGATCTTGAAGGTCAAGGCAATACTCGCGGTGATCAGTATGGCAAGACCCGCCAGCACCTTGCCAAATAGCGAGCGGTCAAGGATTTGCCACGATTTTTTCAAGTCGAAGGACAAGACGATCACTCATCAGTGTGCATAGATGATTTCATTATATGTCCGTCGTTTCGGGAACGACTTCTGTGAGTGCCGGAAATCCTTCGAGAATCGCTTCGATCGCGGAAGCAATGTAGGCCGCTTGCAGCCCGATGAGGCTGTCAAACTCCATATCCGTTTCTGGCGCGTAGAAGACGAGGAAATCGGAGAACGTCAGTGATCGAGAACTTGCTCGCCGTTCAAGGAAAAGCTTTCACGGAGCAGCGAACGGCAACAAGAATTGGGGGAGACAGACCCGATTAGTTCTGCGGAACTTCCCTGCCCCGAGACAGTCACTTTTATGGCAATGCTTACCACGTCCCCGCCCCTAACCCAGGAGTCCCCACCATGGCAAAACCCGCAACAGGAATCTGGAAGTCCGGCAGAGGCTTTCCTGAAGTCACCGTTCGTTCCGTCAAGGAGTTTGTCGACGCTGAAGGCTATTTTCTCGCTGCGGTAGACATCGCCGGTGAGCCGGAAAGCCTTGAACTCGATCCCGATGAATGGGATATCTTCATCAAGGCCAATGCGCTCAGCCCGGCCGAGTGCAGGCCGGCAGCCTGATCAGGGCAGCGGGAGGAGAAGCCGCCGGTTGGACCGGCCCCGCAATTTCAGGCAAGACAACATCGTGCACTGCCAAGACCTCTGCCGCGGCAGGCGGCTTGCGGACGTTCGCCAGTCCGCGGCAGGGCGGGGCGATTACCGGAAATCTCCGGTTTGGCCACGACAGCGGTGCCGAAGACTGGAGGCGTCGTCATGCAAAATCTGTCTGGCTGGGAAAGGCACTTCAGCATCGGTAACTGGATGCTCGACAATCAGCACCGCAACATCCTCATCCTCTGCCGCCACATGGTCGACCGGATCGCCGACGGGCGGTCCTTCGAGACGGTCGGCGAGGAACTGCTGGCGGTCAGCGCCGAACATTTCGCGGCCGAGGAAAAGCTGCTCGAAATCACCGGCTATGCCGACCTCGCCGGCCACTGCGCCGAGCACCGGCGGATGCTGGCCAGCCTGGAGCAGCAGTTCGATGCTGTCAGCAGCGGCCGTATCGACCCCGAAGCCTTGAGCGACTACCTTTCCGGCTGGTGCCTGGAGCACATCCTCGGGTCCGACCGCCAGTTCTCACGCTTCATCCAGGTCCGCCACTGAAGCCGGGCGACGGAAAGACTGGCGTTCAGGCCGCCCACAAGCCCATCTCAACCATCTGCCGGGTGGCTTCCGGCGCCCAGCCGCGGTTGGCCGCCGGGCTGGCCGGGCTGGGGTGAAGGATGCGGCCGAAACGCACCGGCAGACCGTCAAGCGCGATGGTGGCGCGTTTTTCCGCCCAGGCGCCGACGCCGATCACCCATTCCGCCTGCAGCGCCTCGACCATGCGCCGCAGGTGGGCGTCGCAGGCGGCCTGCAGCGGCCCGGCTTCGGCGGCGGGCAGCTTGTCCGGGGTCAGGTTGCGGCCTTCGTCGAAGAAGACCAGCGGGCAGTAGTTGGCAACGAAATGTTCGGCGAAGAAGGCTTCCGGCGTGCCGAAGCGTTCGCGAAACAGGCCCCACAGGCGCTGGCCGCTGACTTCGCCGCGCTTGCAGGCAAAGCCGTCCACCGGCTTTTTGGGATTTTCCGGCACCGGCCTGCCGACCGTGCCGGAGAGGCTGAGCCAGTCGCGCACGGCGGCGATCTCGCCGAAGGGCACGCCGGTCTGCGCCATGCCGAAGGGCCCCGGATTCATGCCGAGGAAGACGACCCGCTTCCTGTTGCTGCCGAAGCGCTCCAGGTAGGCGCGATGCACCGTCCAGGCGTAGTCGAGCGGGTTGTAGACATGGCTGACCGGCGCCGCGAAGCGCATCGCGCCGACCGCGCGGGAAAGCGTCTGGGCAGCATCGACGAGGCGGGAAGCGATGGAAGTCATGAGCGGACGGACAAGGGTGAAAGGCCGGGATTATCGCAGAGGACGGCGCCCGGCCGAAGCGGCGCGCGGCCCGCCCTGCCGGCGCAGGCTGCTCAGCCCAGTTCGCGCAGGTCCGCCACCGGCTGGCTACCGAATTTTTCGCTCAACAGGTAGTCGACCGCAGCACGCGCGGCGCCTTGCGGCGTACTGAGACGGCCTTCGGCCTTGAGGGCGACGAACTTGTCCTTGAGCGGAAAATCGGCCGCGTCGCTGGCGCGGATCGTGGTCTGCATGTCGGTATCGATGACCCCGGGGGCCAGCGCGCAGATGCGCAGCTTGGCGCGACCGTCGGCGGCAACGCAGCGGGCGTGATGGTCGAGCGCCGCCTTGCTGGCGCCGTAGATGCTCCAACCCGGGTAAGGATGGCGCGCGGCGCCGCTGGAGACGTGCAGGATGCGCAGTTCGCCGGCATGGCGGCGGGCGAGCGCAGCGCTGAAGAGCAGCGGCGCGCTGACGTTGATCGCCATCGCGGCGGCGATTTCGCCGGCGTCCTGGGCTTCCAGCGCGGCCATCGGGCCGAGCACGCCGGCGTTATTGATGAGCAGCAGCGGCCCGCCGTCGCCGGCCAGGAAGTCACCGAGCTGGCCGCCGTCGAGCCAGTTGCGCAGCGAGGCGGTGTCGGCGAGATCGAGGCCGGCTTCCTGCAACAACGCCGGGTAGGCAGCGGCGAGCGCCGCGTTGCCCTGGCGGGCGATGCCGAGCACGCGGATGTCGCGCGCCAGCAGTTCGGCGGCGATGGCGGCACCCAGGCCGCGACTGTGTCCGGTGACGATAGCTTGCATGGCGCGGGGTCTCCTGCGGGTCTGGCACGGCCCGACATCTTCGGCGGCGAGCCGGCCTGCGTCAACGCGCGGCCACAACCCTGACCGGCGGCGCCGCAAGTTTCGGCAACGAAGGACGTTTCCGGTTTTTCCGCAAAGACAAACACGCTCCTTTGCTGTCAGAGTTCAACAAATGCCAACATCAATTCCGAACGTGCCTGATCATCCACCCACCCTGCCCGCTGAAAACTCCGCCCTCGCCAGGCGGCGCTCCCGCCTTCGGCGGATCGCCGCTCTGCCCATGCAGCGGCTGGAAGGCACGCTCGCCGAAGCGATCGGGCAGAGCAACCGGCAACGGCTGGCGTGGTCCGCCCTGCTCGCCATGCCGCTGCTGGTTCCGGTCGCCCTGCCCGGCATGGCGTCGGCAGTCGGCGTCTTCAGCCTGCTGATCGCCGCCGGCCTGCTTTACGGCCGCCCGCTGCCGTTGCCCGCCTGGCTCGCCAGGCGGCGCGTCGATGGACGTGCCAGAACGCTGCTGCAGCGGATGAACGAGGCGGCGATCCGGACCATGACGAAATTGGGCCGTCCCCGCCTGCTCTTCCTGAGCACCCCGGCGAACCGGCGGGTGAACGCGCTGCTGCTGGCCACCGCTGCGCTGGCAATGATCACTCCGGTGCCGGTGATCAGCTTCGACAACGTCCTCCCGGCGCTGGCCATCGTCCTGCTCTCCTGGGGGCTACTGCTGCGCGACGGGCTGATGCTGCTGGCCGGCTATCTGCTCACCCTGCTTGCGGCAAGTTCGGTACTGCTGCTCTGGTGGGGCGGGGCGGCGCTGGCCGGCGAACTGATTTCACTTACCGGGCTTGTCCCATGAGCCGAACATACCGATATTTCATTGACGGAGAAACGACATGAGCATTTCAAGCAATCCCCAGGCGCGCGGCATTTTCGGCCGCCTCCTGTCGATCCGCCGACGCACCTGGATCATCCTTTCGCTCCTCTTCCTGACCTTTGTCGCCTTGCTGATCTGGGCCACGATCAGTATCGCCGGCTGGCTTTTCGGCATCGCACGCGACGGCGCCGGCGCGGCGCCGGAGGCCCTGCAGGCGGCGGCCGCGCAGGTCGAACAAGTCGTCCCCGGCGTGCAGGAAAAGCTGGGCGCGCTGCTGCCGGCGCTCCGGCCGCCCCCTGCGTTGCGCGAAGTCTCGGGCAGCGATCCGGCGCCCGTCCCGCGCTACCCCGGCATGTTGCGCGTCCAGTGGCAGAACGAAGACGGGCAGGTCACGGTCCGTTATCAGGGAGAAGCCGCCCTGCCCGAGGTCATCCGCCACTACGTTGAGGGCTTCACGGCTCAGGGTTACCGGCAGCAGGTGCTGACGGCGACACCGGAGCAGGAGCGCCATGCCTTCGTCAGGGACAACAGCCACTTCAGCCTGGTCTTCTCCGCCACCACTGGCGGGCAGGTCACGGTCGATCTCCTGGCCCGCAAACCGGCGACGGCAATGCTGCACTCGCACGTCTTGCGGCAGCCTGCTGCGGCATGAGCGCCGGCCTGCCCGGCGCCACGCCGGGAACTGCCAGGCTGCCGCGCATCGATCCCGGCGCGCCGCTGCAGTTCGTGATCAACGCCGCTGCCGGGGCACTCGACGTGGAAGCCAAACGCGTCGTGATCGAAAGTGCGCTGGCCGCCGCCGGCCGCCAGGGCGAATTGCTGATCTGCCAGCCCGGCGAACTGGCGCTTGCGGCTGCCGCTGCCGCCGCAAGCGCCGCCAGGCTTGGTAGCGCCGTCGTCGCGGTGGGCGGCGACGGTAGCCTGAACACGGTCGCCCAGGCCGCACATGCTGCCGCTTGCGCGATCGGGGTGATCCCTTACGGCACCTTCAATTACTTTGCCAGAACGCACGGGATTCCCGTCGAGCCGGCCGCCGCCGCGCGCCACCTGTTCGACGCAGAGGTAGAGCCGGTACAGGTGGCCGCGATCAACGAGCGCCTCTTCCTGGTCAACGCCAGCCTCGGCGTCTATCCCGAGCTGCTGCGTGACCGCGAGGCGTTCAAGGCACGCTTCGGGCGCAGCCGCCTGGTCGCCTTCATCGCCGCCTGTGCCACCTTGCTGCGCGCCCAGCGCCGCCTGCGCCTGCACATCGAAACCGCCACCACGGCACGCGACGTGCAGACCCTGACCCTGTTCGTCGGCAACAACCCGCTGCAACTGCAGCAGTTCGGTGCCGAACCGGAAGACAGCATCCCCGGCACCCCCGGCGACGGCAGCCTGGCAGCGCTGATGCTGCGGCCGATCGGTACGCCGGCCCTGCTCGGACTGCTGCTGCACGGCGCCATGCGCAGACTGGGCGAGGCTGCCGGGGTCGAAGCTTTCGAGTTCCGGCAGATGCGCATCCGCCCGGCAGCATTGCCCGGCAGCGGGAAAATCGTCGTCGCTTTCGACGGCGAAGTGGCACGCATGCGCGCACCGCTCGACATCCGCATCCTGGAACGTCCGCTTTATCTGCTGAAGTCGCCGGGCGCGAGCAACGGGAGGATGCCGTGAGCGTCCTCCTGCATATTTCCGACACCCATTTCGGCGCTCATCGGCCAGCCGTCGTCGACGCGCTGCTCGCCCTCGCCGCGCGGCAGCGTCCGGACGTGACAGTGCTTTCCGGCGACATCACCCAACGTGCCCGACCCGGCCAGTTCCGGGCGGCAAAGGACTTCGTCGACCGGCTGGGGACGCCGGTCCTGGCAGTACCCGGCAACCACGACATCGCGCTGTTCGATCTCTGGTCGCGCCTGACCCGCCCCTACGCGCAGTTTTCCCGCGTTTTCGGCAACGATCTCGAACCGGTCTACCGCTCGCCTGATCTGCTGATCGCCTGCGTCAAGACCACCCGCCGCTGGCGCCACCGAGACGGCGAAGTGTCGCCCGCCCAGATCGAGCGCGTGGCTCGCCTGCTGGGCACGGCAAGCGCGCAGCAATTGCGCCTCGTCGTCGTCCATCAACCCGCCGCCAGTCCACCGGCGGAAAAGCGGAGCAGTCTGCTGCGCGGTCACCGTGACGCCCTGCGCGCCTGGTCGGCTGCCGGCGCCGATCTCGTCCTGGGTGGCCACGATCACCTGCCCGGTACCCTCGCCCAGCACGGACTACCCCGGCGCCTGTGGGTGATTCAGGCGGGCACGGCCGTTTCGTCGCGCACCCATCCCGAAGCGCCGAACTCGGTCAACATCCTGCGCTGGGACGGCGCGGCAAGCTGCGCGATCGAGCAATGGGACTACGCGCCGATGCAGCGCAGTTTCATCCGCGTTTCGCTCACCCGGATCAGCCCCGAGCGCGGCTGACTGCAGACCCCGGCGCCGCGCACGCCTGAGCCGGCAGGACACTGACTGCAAAAACGCCAAGGGCAACGGGAAAATTCATGGATCACCATGACTATTGGCAAAGCGATCGCCTATCATCCCGTTTTCATGAAAACCCGTCCTTTTCCCCTGCCCCGCCATTCCATTCGTGCGCCGAAGCGGGAGCCGCAATGAAGCTTCGCCACTGGCTGCTGATCGTCGCCGGCATTCCCGGCGGCCTGTTCGTGCCGCTGAGCTACGCGCTATTCGCCGGCCTGGCCCTGCTCCTTGGCTACATCGCCTGCCACCCGCTGCGCTGGACCGAAGCGCAGCGCGCCTTCGCCTACCTGTTCGGCGGACTGTGTACCGGCGCCGGGCTGCAGGTGCTGGCCGGCTACGGCGTGCGCGGGCATCTGCTGTCGATGATCATCGCCCCGCTCGTGCTCTGGCTGGTGACGGCGGTAATCTTCAGCCTGCTGCGGGATCGCTATTCGCTGACCCCGGCTCCCGCTTTGGCGTCCGCCCCGCTCGCTGGCGCCGGGCGTGGCAGCTCGGCCTGGTCCGGCAGCGCCAGCGGCGGCTCGACGCAGGCCGGCAACGACGGCTGCCGCGTTCTCTGGCGCTTTTACGATACCGGCGAAATCTGCATGGGCGGGCCGACCTACGGCGACGTGGTGTTCAGCAACCGCTGCGCCTTCCGGGACGTCGGACCGTCAGTGGCGATTGCCGACGACGGCCGCTACGCGGCGCTAACGCAGCCGTCGCGCGGCACCTGGGGAATGCTGCTGGTCGACTTCGAACGCCGCCTCGCCTACGAGTTGTCGGCAAACGACGTGCCGTGGGAGATCGACGCCATCAGCGACGGCAAGATTTACGGCCGGGTTTCGCCGCTGACCGGCGATACGCCGGTCAGCCTCGACATCGACCGCCTGATCGCCGAACAACCGGCCATCCCGCTGGTTGAGGACGACGGCTGGTGGCTGCTCGACGACGCGCAGCGCCAGCCGCTGCCGCGCTACGACGCGGTCAGCGTTTGCAGCAGCGGCGGTCGCCACACGCTGATCTTCGTTCCCGACCGGCGACCGTTCCGCGATAACCCCTTCCTGCGCTTCGACGCGCCGAGCTACCTGCTGCTCGTCGACGGCAACCTGCTCGATGTCGAAACGCAGCACACCAGTGCCTGCTGGATCGACAGCGCGGAACACGAAGGACGCTTCCTGGTCATCGACGAGCGCCTCTTCGACCTGATGCCGGACGCGATCTTCGCCCCCGCCGCGGCCCGCGAACTGCCGCTGGCCGGCGCCGACGAATTCCCGCATGCCAGCCTGGGCGACATGCGCGCCAGCGCCCCCGGCGTGCTGCTCGCCGAAGTCGCCCTGCTGCAGCGCTCGTTCTCCACCGACCGCGCTGAAAGCTGCGACGAATCTTCGACCTATCCCTGGGACGAAGAGGAGGTCGACTACCGCGCTGCCGACAGCCAGCCAAGGCGCCACTTGCGCACCCGGATCGAACGCCACGCCGTCTACCGCATCGACCTGGCGGCCTACGTCAGCGGCGCCAGCCAGCGCCTGGCGACGGTGATCGAACTGAAAAACCGCGCCCAGCCCGATTACCGCGCCGAACTCCTCCCCCTGCCCGGCTACGGTCCGAGCACGCCCTATGCGCCCTACCGCTGCGCGACTTCCTGCGGCGTCGATCCTGGCCCGGTGCTCGGCGAATTCGCCTGGTCGCACTGCGGCCGCTACCTGGCGCTGGTCGTCGCCGCAGCGCCGCCGGCGGTGCCCGGGACGATCCGCATCGTCGACTTCGAAACCGCAACCTGGCGCGACCTGCCCGGTCACTACCCGCTTCCCGGCTTTGTCTGGTTCGCCGCCGACCAGCTCGATTTCACCTGCCTGCGCGGCATCTGCGAAAGCGTCAGCAACGGCCCGGGCAATTTCACCGAGCGCCGCCTGCTGCTCGATGACCCGGCGCTGACCGAAACGCCCCACGACCTGCTCTTCGCCGGCATCGCCGCCCGCCGCCAGACGCTCACCGATAGCTGCCGCGACGCAGGCGGCCACGCCAGCGTGCAGCGCATCGTCCGCCACGGCATGCTGTTCGCGCCGGATTTCGCCCGGCCGGTCTGGCAGGGCAACGAGGAAAACGCCTGATGCCGAAGCCCGCCGACCGCTGGCGCCGCGCCCTCCGGCTCGCCGCCCGCCTCGCCATCCTCCCGGCGCTCGCCGCCGCCTATTACCGCGGCACCGCCCCGGGGCAGATCGGCGATTTCGTGATCATCATCCCGGGCATCGTCGTCCTCGCCGGGCTGCTCGCCGTCCTGGCCTGCGCCGCTTGGTGGCGCCGCCTGCTGGCGGCGCTGCTCTTCGCCGCCCTTGGCCTGCACGCCTGGCAACTCGGCGCCGACGAACACACCCGCGCCTTCAACGAATGCGTCGATCGCGGCGAAACGGTGCGCCAGGCGCTGGCCGACTACCGCGCCGCACACGGCCGCTACCCGGCGGAACTCGCCCAGGCAATGCCGGAAATCCCCTGCCGGCCGCGCTTCGCCAACAGCCTGCTGGACTACACGGCGAGCGCCAACACCTACACCCTGTATTTCGGCGACGCGCTGGTCAGCCATCGGGCGACCGAGTCGAGCGAATTCGACGCCCACAAGTAGACGGCGAAAGGCCAGCGCGACATGCGCCAGCCCCGGGCAGCACGGCGCCGAGCATTCCTTTGTCACATGACATCATCTTCGCTATTCTCCCGACGTCCCCCTTTGCGTGCACCAGCATCTCCATCGAGCCCCCATGAATCCCGCCCCCCAATTGCGCCAGCTTGCTTTGGCCACCCTTCTGGCGCTGACCGGGTGCTCGACGGAGGACGGCAGCAGCAAACAAACGCTTCGCTCCGCGGACGGCTTTTCGATCGTCAGCGAACAGAGAAGCTACGCGAATCCATCAACCGGCATGAGCTCCCAGCACGGCGAGTACCATTTCAGGATCAACGGCAAAAGGGTTGATCCGGACATACTCGGCGCAGCGCTTTTCCCCGAAAAATCACCCTGCCACAGTCCGTTTTATCGCGTATCCGATCTCCGCCTGCTGCCGGATAACGCTGTGCTTGCCATGTTCTCCATCACCAATGCCCGGTGCGAACTGGGCGATATCGTCATGGCCAGGATCTCGGCCAGGAATGGCAAGCTGGGCGTTGAGCGCCTGCCGATCGCCGACGACACGGCAAGGATCATCAACGGCACATTCATCGTGCGTCGCGGCGACGCCCTGAGCCGGACATCGAACGAGCATGCGCCTCGCCTGATTGAACAGTCAGACCAGAGCCTGCCGCAGATCTTTCTCGAAGCCGAGCCGCTCGGCGACGGCGAGCGCCATACCCGAATGATTCGACTCGATCTGGGGTCGCTCGCCCAGATCGATCTTGGCCAAGGTAGTGTCATGCGCTTTGTCGGGGCAGATAGCTTGCTGATGCTCGACATCCCCTGGCAAAACAAGCGCCCCGTGGCCAAGGTACGCCTGGTCCGCGTCAGCGACGGCCAGACCTTGGCCTTTCAATCCCTGAGAATCGCTTGCCTGCGCCCCGCGGGCAGCGAAGCGAACTACCGGGCCTTGTTTCAACTCAGCATGCTTGAACAGGAAATCCAAATCAGGGCACAACACGAGGCGATCGCCACCGGTAAAGAGGTCACGATCCCGGACCCCCTGGGCATCACCGATTTCAACCAGGACAAGCTCCCGCCCCTTGCCATGGACGCCGCCAACTTCGCCGTGGGCGAGACGCTGCGCACAAGCCTGCTCGCCAGGATTGTCGACGACAAGATTGAACTTGATATCGGACAGCAGCTTCGCCCTGTAAAGAACTGCCAGCCATGAGCAAGTCCGCCATCCGCCGACTATTCCTGATCCTCTCCTGCACGGTCATGCTTGGCGCCTGCACACCGCGTCATCCGCGTGAACCTTTTACCGTCCTGCATGAAAAAAACGGGCTCGCCATCATCAGCGAGGAGCGCAGTTCGCATCCAGCATGGCCGTCGCCGAGATCCTGGAAAAGGAATCGCAAGTCGAGCTCATTGACGGGCAAATACGCGTCAAGACCAGCCCGAACATTCGAGCGCTGCGTTTGCCCGAGCAATCATCCCCGCCAGGGGCGAATTGAACTTCTTCTTGGCTGCCAGGTGCCAGTGCGACTTCCGGCACGACGATGAATCAGGCGAAAGGAAATGAGCGCAGAACGATTACCGGGCACTTCCTGGCTGGCGCGAGCGAATCCCCGACAATTGCCACCCGCCTATAGAAATGGCATATTCCGCCCCCGCAGCGCGCTCCTTGTAAAGGTTTCATGAAAAATCCCCCCGCCGTCAGCCTGCCCCTGAAGATTCTCTCCACCGGTCACGCCCTGCCGCCCACCCGGGTCGATTCCAGCGAGCTCGATCGCCGCCTGGGCAGGAAATCCGGTTATGTCGAAAAGCGTTCGGGTGTTGCCTGCCGCTACCACGCCAGCGCCGACGCCAGCCAGAGCGAGCTTGCCGCGGCGGCGCTCGACGATGCGCTCACCCGCGCCGATATTGATCCGGCGTCGGTGGACCTGCTGCTCTACGCTTCGGCGATCGCCGTCCAGGCGCTGCCCTTCAGTGCCGCCCATGTCCTGCGCGCCAGCCGGCTGCCAGTCGGCACCGCTGCCTTCGACATCAACGCCAGTTGCGTCAGCTTCATCCAGGCGCTGCAGGTCGCCGGCGGGCTGCTCAACGGCGGCGCCTACCGGCGCATCGCCATCGTCTCGGCCGACCTCGCCTCGCGCGGCATCGACTGGGCCGACGAGGAATCGGCGCTGATCTTCGGCGACGGCGCCGCCTGCGCCATCGTCGAACGCGGCGACGGCAGCAGCGGAATCATCGCCGGCCTGCTCGAAACCTACCCGGAAGGCATCGAATACTGCGAGATCCGCGCCGGCGGCACCCGCCGCAACCCGCGCGCCGGCATCGCGGACAGCGATTTCCTCTTCCACATGGACGGCCGCCGCATCTTCCGCCAGGCCTCGGCGCTGATCGATGACTTCTTCCGCCGCCTGCTGGCGCGCAGCGCGCTGCAACTGGCCGACCTGGCGACGGTGATCCCGCACCAGGCCAGCCACCTGTCGCTGGAACACATGCGGCGCCGGCTCAAGGTGCCGAATTCGGTGCTGATCGACATCTACCGCGAACGCGGCAACCAGGTTGCCGCCTCGATCCCCAGCGCGCTGCACGCCGCCCGCGTCAGCGGCCGCCTGGTGCCGGGCCGACCGGCACTGCTGATCGGCACCGCCGCCGGGCTGAGCCTGAGCGGCCTCACCTTCCTGCCATGAAATACCTGGTCACCGGCGCCACCAGCGGGCTCGGGCGCAACGCCGCCGAGTGGCTGCTGGCCGCCGGCCACACGGTGCGCGCCAGCGGCCGCGACTTGACGGCCGGCGCCGCGCTCGCCACCGGCGGTGCCGAATTCGTGCCGCTCGACCTGGCGCTGGCCTCGCCGGCAGAATGCGCGGCGCTGGTCGACGGCGTCGACGCGGTCTGGCACTGCGCCGCGCTGTCGGCGCCCTGGGGCGACCCGGCGGCGTTCAAGGCCGCCAACCTCGACGCCACGCAAAAGCTCGCCGCCGCCGCCGGCGAACGCGGCCTGCCGCGCTTCGTGCATGTGTCTACGCCGTCGATCTATTTCGACTTCCAGCACCGCCACGCGGTCGGCGAGGAGTTCCGCGCCGACCGCTTCGCCAACGCCTACGCCACCAGCAAGTACGCCGCCGAACAGGCGATCCGCGCCCTCGCCGCCCGCCATCCCGCCACCCGCTACACCATGCTGCGCCCGCGCGCGCTGTTCGGCCCGCACGACCGCGTCATCCTGCCGCGCCTGCTGCGCCAGATCGAACGCGACGGCGGCGTCCTGCGCCTGCCGCGCGGCGGCGTCGCCGTCCTCGACCTGACCTACGTCGGCAACGTGGTGCACGCGCTGCAGCTCGCCACCATCCAGCCGCAATTGCCGGCCGCTGCCGTCTACAACATCACCAATCATGAGCCGGGCCGCCTGATCGACCTGCTCGACCGCCTGCTCGGCGAGGAAATGGGTCTCGCCTACCGCCTGCAGGCGCTGCCCTACCCGCTGCTGCACGGCGTCGCCGCCGGCATGGAGGCGGTAGCCGCCCTCACCCGGCGCGAGCCGCCGCTGACCCGCTACAGCGTCGGCGCGGTCAATTTCGACATGACCCTCGACAACCGCCGCGCCATCGCCGAACTCGGCTACCGCCCGATCATCCCGCTGGCCGAGGGCATCCGCCGCACCGCCGCCTGGCAGCGCGGCGCGGAAACCGTCGATGGCTGAGCTGACCGCCTTCACCGTCGGCTACTGCACGCACCCGGCCGGCATGGCGCTGCGCGGCGCCGGCTGGCAGGTCTGCCGTTTTCCCGCGCGCGCCTACCTGCTTGGCGTCGGCGGCCGCCACTGGCTGTGGGACACCGGCTACGCCGAGCATTTCCGCCAGCACACCGGCAGCGGCATCTTCCGCCTCTACGCGGCGATCACGCCGGTGCATTTCGCCGCCCACGAAGCGCTGCTTGGACAGTTGCGGGAAGCCGGCCTGAGCCCGCGCGACATCTGCGGGCTGATCCTCTCGCACTTCCACGGCGACCACATCGCCGGCCTCCACGATTTTGCCGCCACCCCATGCATCTGCTCGGGCGACGGCTGGCAGCGCACGCGCGGCCTGCGCGGCTTCGGCGCGCTGCGCCGCGCCTTCGTGCCCGGCCTGATCCCGGCCGGCTTCGAAAGCACGCTGCAGTTCGTCGAGAGTTTTCCGCTGCTTCGCCTGCCGGCCGAACTGGCGCCCTTCGAATGGGCCTGGGCGCTGCCCGACAGCCGCGACGAAATCCTGCTCGTCCCGCTGCCCGGCCACGCCGCCGGCCAGCTCGGCGCCTTCGTGCAGACTGCGGAGGGCTGGACCCTGCTCGCCAGCGACGCCGCCTGGGCACCGCAGGGCTACCGCGAACTACGCGGGCCGGCTCGCCTCACCCATCTGCTGATGGACGACCGCGCCGCCTATTACGACACCCTGGCCCGCCTGCACGCGCTGCATCGCGGCGGCCAGGTGCGCATTCTGCTGTGCCACGAGGGGGAGCTGTGAACACCCAGCCGTTTCGTCATTCCGCCCGCGCCGCCGGCAGCTTTCAGCGCGAGGCCGCCGCATGATCGCGCTGACCACGCTCTGGCACTACCTGCGCACGCGGCGCCTGCAATTTGCCGACCGCGCCGCGCTGCTCGCCCATCAGGACCGGCAGTTGCGGCGCTACGCGCGGCGCGTGCTGGCGCGCAGCCCTTATTTCGCGCGCTGCGCCGAACTGCCTTTCGCCGACTGGCCGACGATGGACAAGGCGCTGATGATGCAGCACTTCGACACCATCAACACCGCCGGCCTCAGGCGCAACGAACTGCTGGCGGTGGCGCGGCGCAGTGAGGCCGAGCGCGACTTCACGCCGCGCGTCGGCCGCTACAGCGTCGGCCTGTCGTCCGGTACCTCCGGGCAGCGCGGCTTGTTCGTCGTCAGTCCGCAGGAGCAGGCGGCCTGGGCCGGCGTCATGCTGGCGCGCCTGTTGCCCGCCGGACTGACTGCCGGCGAGCGCGTCGCCCTCTTCCTGCGCGCCGACAACCACCTTTACCACAGCGTCGACAACCGCTGGCTGAGCCTCGCCTTCCACGACCTGTTCGCGCCTTTCGCTGCGCAGTGCGCGCGCCTGCAGGCGGAACGGCCGAGCATCGTCGTCGCGCCGGCGCAGGTGCTGCGCGCGCTGGCGCTGGCGGTGCGCGACGGCAGCCTGCAGATCGCGCCCAAATTGGTAATTTCGGTCGCCGAGGTGCTGGAACCGGCCGACCGGGCGCTGCTCGGCGAGGTGTTTCCGCGCGTCGGCGAGGTCTACCAGGCGACCGAGGGTTTCCTCGCCGCCACCTGCCCGCAGGGCACGCTGCACCTGAACGAGGAATTCCTGCGCATCGAGCCGCAATGGCTCGACGATCAGCGCTTCACGCCCTGGGTCACCGACTTCACGCGGCAGACCCAGCCGATCGTCCGCTACCGCCTCGACGATGTCCTGGTGCGCCGCGCCGAGCCCTGCCCCTGCGGCCGCGCCGGCCTGGCGCTGGCGGCGATCGAAGGGCGTTGCGACGACCAGTTGCTGCTGCCCGGCGCCGACGGCCATACGAAAACCGTGTTCGCCGACCTGTGCAGCCGGCTGATCGCCAACGCGCTGCCTCTGACCGCCGACTACCGGCTGACGCAGCACGGCGCCGACCGCCTGCAGCTCACCGCCGATTGCCCGCTCGCCGACATCGAGCGCTGCCGCGAGGCGCTCGCCGCCGGCTTCGGCCGTCAGGGCGTCGCCGTCGCCGCGCTGCACTGGCAACTCGCCAGCCAGCCCATCGCCAGCGATTTCCTCCACAAGCGGCGGCGTATCATGCGCCTGGAATCATGAACACGCCTGATACCTTCAATACGCTTTCCTTTCGGCTGCGCCAGATGCTCTTCGGCTGGGGCGGCGTCGGCATCGTCTACAACCTCAGCGACCGCTTCCAGGGGCCGGGGCAGGTGCTCGACCCCGGCTTCATCGACCGCCTGATTCCCTACAGCCCGCACGCGGTGTGGCCCTACCTGTCGTTCTTCCTGATCATCCCGCTCGCCTTCCTGACTTGCCCGGCCGAGCGCCTGCGCTGGCTGCGCAGCGGCTTCCAGGTGGCGGCGCTGGCCGCCGGCACGGTCTTCATGCTGTGGCCGACCACCCTCGTCTATCCCGACTATGCCGGCGCCGGCCTCAGCAGCACGCTGCTCGCCGGCCTGCTCGCCGTCGATTCGGCGCAGAACTGTTTTCCCTCGCTGCACATGGCGCTGACCACGCTTGCCATCCTCGCCCTGGACGATCCCCGGCGGCCGCTGCGCAAGCTGCTGCTGTGGGCGTGGGGCGCGCTGATCGGTTTTTCCATCCTGCAATTGCGCCGCCACCTCGCCATCGACCTGGTATCCGGCGTCGCCCTCGGCTTTGCCGCCGCCTGGCTGTGCCGGCGCTGGCTCGCCCCCACCACCGTCACGCAAGGAGCCCCGTCATGAGCGAACTCGCCTGGCCGATCGCTTTCATGTTGCTCTTCGTCTTCGGCGAAGCGCTCTTCCTGCAATTGAGCGGGCGCCAGTCGGTTAACTGGCGCGACGTCGTCTTCAACATCGATTCCGGCCACCTCATGCTGTGGCTCTTCCGCGGCCTGGAAATCACCTGCTACGGCTACGCCGCCGCGCACTGGAGCCTGGACCTGCTGGCTAGCTGGCCGCCCGCCGCGGTCTGGCTGTTCGCGCTGCTCGCCTGGGATTTCGGCTTCTACTGGCTGCACCGCCTGCACCACCAGTGGCCGCTGTTCTGGGCGGTGCATCTGATCCACCACCAGGGGCTGCATTTCAACCTCTCGCTCGGGGTGCGCAATTCCTGGTATTCCTCGCTCACCTCGATTCCCTTCTTCCTGCTGTTGGCGCTGCTCGGCGTGCCGCTCTCGGTGTTCGTCGCCGTCTCGATCCTGCATTACAGCGTGCAGTTCTACAACCACAACGCGCTGGTGCCGCGCCTGCGCTGGCTGGAAGCGATCCTGATCACGCCAGCCCTGCACCGCGTCCACCACGTGAACGACGCGCGCTACTGCAACAGCAATTTCGGCGGCACCTTCTCGTTCTGGGACCGCCTGTTCGGCAGCCTGGAACGCGAACTGCCGGCCGCCCCGTTCAGCTACGGCGTCGGCCGCGAAACACCGCCGGAAAACCCCTTCTGGGCGAGCAATCTGCCTTTCCTGCGCCTCTTCGGCGGTACCTCGCCCACCCCGCCGGCGGCCCGCTTCGCCTGCGCCGACTGGGCGATCGCCAGCGGCGCCCTGCTGCTGTTCGCGCTGGTCGTCGGCTATGTCGACCGCTACGGCTACGGTTACGGCGCCGTCGATTTCGCCCAGATCGTGCTCTTCGCGCTGCTCGCCAGCGGCGCCGTGGTCCTCGGCGGCATGGCCGAGGGCCGGCGCTGGGCGCCGCTCGCCTGGCTGGCGCTCTGCCTCGCCCTGCCCGCCGCCTGGCTGAGCGGCCTGCGCTGGTTCGCCGGGATCTGGCCATGGCTGATGCTGCCGCTGGCAGCGCACGGGCTGCTACTGGCGCTGGGCGTCGGCCGCCGGCCGGCAAGCGCCGCATGACGCCGCTGCCGCCGCTCTGCTACGCCGCCCCCGAGCTCAGCGGCGAAGCGGCCTTCGAACAGGCGCTGCAGGCGCGCGCCCGCAGCTACCTGGCGGCGCGCGGCGACCATCGCTACGCCGATGGCGCCCACCTGCTCAAGGCGGCACTGCTTGCCGCCGCCTGCCTCGCCTGCTACCTGCTCTGCCTGACGGCGAGCACCGCCAGCGGCTTCGCCGGCGCCTACCTGGCGGCCATCGCCGTCTGCATGCTGCTCAACATCGACGTCAATCACGACGCCTCGCACAACGTTTTCCTGCGCAGCCGGCGCGGCAACCGCGTGGTCGGCCGGCTGGTCACGCTGCTGCTCGGCATCGACCCCGACTACTGGCGGGTGCGCCACGTCGATTTCCACCACCGCTACCCGAATATCGAGCACTACGACCTCGACACCGAGGAAAACGGCATCTTCCGCCAGACGCCCTTCCAGCGCTGGCGGCCGCACATGCGCCAGCAGCACCGCTACTGGCCGCTGATCGCCGCGCTGTCGCTGACCTGGATCGCCTGGGTGTTCGACTGGCGCGACCGCCTCGGCCGCACGCCGCTGCGCCAGCATGGGCTGTTGCCGGGAAGCGGCGGCTGGGCGCTGTTCCTGGCCTCCAAACTCGGCCACCTGCTGCTCGCGCTCGGCCTGCCGCTGGCCGCCGCCGACGCCCACGGCCTAAGCTGGCAACTGGCGCTGGCCTGCTACCTGGCGGCGCAGATGGCCGGCTCGCTGCTCCTCGTCTTCCTGCTGCTCGGCACCCACTGGGCGCAGGCCGCCTTCTACCCGGCACCGCCCAATGGCCGTCTGGCGCAGGGCTGGCACCGGCACAATTTCGCCACCGCCTGCGACTGGCTGCCGACGCCGCGCTGGCTGCAGTGGGGCATGGGCGGCCTCAACCTGCACCTCACCCACCACCTCTTCCCCGGCTGGCACCACCGCCACTACCCGGCGCTGGCGGACATCGTCGCCCGCAGCGCCGCCGAACACGGCCTGCCCTACCGCTGCCTCGGCTACCGCCAGTTGCTCGCCGGCCAGCGCCGCTTCCTGCGCGAAATGGGCCGCCGACCCGCCGAAGAAAACGCATGAAGACAGCGCCGCCGCTGCATTTCGGGCGCGACGACCAGGCGCTGCGCGCCGCCCTCGACGCCGCCGCCGGTGCCTGGCTGGCCGCCCGCAACGACCACCGCGGCGCCGACGCCGGCATGATCGGCAAGCTGCTGCTGCTCGTCGCCATCGCCGCCACCGCCTACGCCAGCGCGCTGACGCAGGCCACGACCGCCGGCTTCGGCGCCGCCTACTTCGTCTATGTCGCCGCCGCCATGCTGCTCGCCATCAATGTCGTGCACGACGCCTCGCACAACGCCTTCCTGCGCAGCGCCCGCGGCAACCGCTGGCTCAACCGCCTGGTCAGCCTGCCGCTCGGCCTCGACCCCGAATGCTGGCGGGTGCGCCACGTGATCTTTCACCATCCCCGCGTCAACGTGCAGGGCCACGACCTCGACATCGAGGAAAACGGCGTCCTGCGCCAGACCCCGTACCAGCGCTGGCGGCCCTTCATGCGCTGGCAGCGCTGGTACTGGCCGCTGGTGGCGGCGCTGACCTTCCCCGCCATCATCTGGTCCTTCGACTGGCTCGACCGCGCCGGCCGCACCCCGGTCGGCGCCCGCATGGCGACGCCGGGCTGGCGCGGCTGGGCCGGCTTCCTGCTGGCCAAGGCAGCCCACCTGACGCTGAGCATCGGCTTGCCGCTGTATTTCTGCGCCGGGCGGATCAGCCCCGCCACCATCCTGCTCGCCTATTTCCTCAGCCTGAGCGCCGCCTCGCTGCTCTTCGTGTTGCTCATCCTCGGCACCCATTGGGCCAAGGGCCGCTTCTTCGCCGCCCCGCCCGACGGCCGCTTCGCCCACGGGCGCTGGGAACACCAGTTCCTCACCACCTTCGACTGGCAGATCACCCCCGGCTGGCTCGGCTACTGGCTGGGTGGCATGAACCTGCACCTCACCCACCATCTCTTCCCCGACTGGAGCCACCGCCACTACCCGGCACTGGCCGACCTCATCGCCCACCTCGCCCCCGCCCACGGCATCCCCTACCAACGCCCCGACCTGCGCGGCTTCCTGCGCGAACAACAGGCTTTTCTTGGGCGGATGGGGGCGGGGCCGGATGGGGATACCGGCGGACGGGAATAAGCACAGCCGGGGGAACGGGCGTTGATCGTGGCGTGTGAGACGGCACCCGACCCTATTCGGACGTAGCCTGCGTTATTAGGCTACGCTCAGAGCGATGATAGTAAGCAGACGCCGAGCGAGGTGGAAAAAAGCAGCTTATAGGCGGGTGCTCACCGGTCCTGACGACTGGGTGGTCAGCCTTTGAGGGAGCCAGACATAGCGAATGTCCTCACATTCGATGATCCAAGTTGCGCCGCCGATTTCAATCTCGTGCAGCACCCTCCCGTTATCCGAGAGCCGGATTTCGTCGTATTAACCCGGCAAATATATAGGGCGTTTGTGGTATGATATTGGCATGGATAAAGAAGACGCCCGCAAGCTCAGTCCAGAGCAACAAAAGGAGAAGCGCAAGATAGCGCTTCGCATGCGAATGAAC
>NZ_JAYREB010000012.1:0-83241 GCF_041909095.1 Azonexus sp.
CGGACCTTCAGCCCGGTTTCCGGGCTGACCACAAAAAGCTGTTTCCAGAGAAACCGAGCCGGGCTTGTTCAACAACCGGTTCAGATCGCGGCTCGCTTCGCGATCACGATCTAACCTTAATCGTTAGGCCGCCATTAGCTAGCGCATTGTGGGTTGCCGTGCTCATGTTTAAGCCAAATGGCGGTTGTATGCGAAAAATATATCGTCACGTACCCAGCCGAGGGCCTCGTAAAGAGACTGGGCAGTATTGTTTGTCCGTGCAGTGGTTAGGTCCATGCGTGTTTTACCCTCTTTCGCTGCCTTCGCTTCGGCAGCAAGCAGGAGCATGCGACCAACACCAGACCTTCGAGCGGATGGCAATACGAATAGGTCGTAGAGTGCGTAAATAGGTTGTGCTTCGACAGAACAAAAAGTTGGATAGAGCTGACAAAAACCAACCAAGCCAGACGAGGCTGAATCGGCGACGAGAATCACAGACTCCCCATTTGACAAACGATCAGTGATGAACCGTTGAGCCAACGATAAGTTTGGTCGCTGTTTATAAAACTGGCGATAAAGATCGAATAGTTCCGCGATTGCGGGGATGTCTGTATTGCGAGCTTCTCTAGTGGCGATATTCATGGTGAATTTTTGTTGTGGCTTAACGTTAAGTGTGGAACCTAATTGACGGGAAACTATCCGTCATGTAGGCTGTATAAAAAAACAGTATCATGTTGTTTCAGTGACTTGGCAGATTTTAGGGGGGCGTTGTATGAACACCTCGAATCCTTCGTTGCAGAAGCCTCTTGGCACTACGGCCCCCAGGTTGCTTGACCGCGTGCGCGAGAAAATTCGCTTGAAGCACTACAGTTTGCGCACCGAAGAGGCTTATACCGACTGGATTAAACGATTTATTCTGCATCATGGCAAGCGCCATCCTGATGGGATGGGCGCTGTTGAGGTGGCGGCGTTTCTGACGCATCTTGCGGTGGCGGGAAAGGTGGCGGCGTCGACGCAGAATCAGGCCAAAAGCGCCTTGCTGTTCCTATATCGCGAAGTTCTTGAAATCGATCTTCCGTGGCTGGATAACGTCGAGCGCGCCAAGGCGCCGAAACGTTTGCCCGTGGTGCTGACCAGGGATGAGGTGCATGCCGTCCTGAGTCGTTTGATCGGAACGCATCGTTTGATCGGTGGCTTGTTGTACGGCACGGGCATGCGCATCATGGAGTGCTTGCGTCTCCGGGTGAAGGACATCGAGTTTTCGCGTCGGGAAATCCTCATTCGTGATGGCAAGGGCTTCAAGGATCGGGTCACCATGCTTCCTGCCTCCTCCATTGAACCGCTTCAGGCGCATTTGCTGCGGGTTCGCGAACTGCATGAGCGCGATCTGGCTGATGCTGTGGCGCCGGTTTTCCTGCCTTATGCCCTGTCGCGGAAGTATCCGGGGGCCGGGCGTGAGTGGGGGTGGCAGTATGTGTTTCCGGCCGCCGGGTTGTCGGAAGATCCGCGCACTGGCGAGGTTCGGCGCCATCATCTCCTTGACCAGGCATTCCAGCGTGCGATGAAGCAGGCCGTCCGCGAGGCTGGTCTTGCCAAGCCGGCGACGCCGCATACCTTGCGCCATTCCTTTGCCACCCACTTGCTGGAGTCGGGCTACGACATCCGTACCGTGCAGGAACTGCTGGGCCACTCGGATGTGTCGACGACGATGATCTATACGCATGTGCTCAACCGGGGCGGGCGGGGCGTGGTGTCGCCACTGGATGCGGTGCGCTGAGTGGATTTATTTGTTTGCTGCGCATACCATGCGCAGAGGAGATTGCCTGATGAAACCGCTGCCCCAAACCTCGCCGGCCAAGCGCCCGGTCAATTTGTTGCTCAATGAGGGCAACGTCGAGCGGGCGCGGCAGTACACCGCCAATCTGTCGGCCACGGTCGATGCCTTGCTGGCCGAGTTCGTCGAGCGCGAGCGACTGCGCCGCGATGAGCAGCGCCAGCATTATGCGGCGGTGGCCGAGGCGTGGAACCGCCTGGAGGCGCTGAACGGTTCGTTTGCCGACGAGCATTCGACGCTATGAGCCAGTTCGACGTGCATCGCAACGCCGGGCGGCACGCGGCGCTGATTCCCTTTGTCGTGGTCGTGCAGTCGGCGGTCTTCGACGAGCGTCGACGCCGGGTCGTGGTGCCGCTGGTGGCCAGCGATGTGGCGCAGCAGCAGGTGAGTTTGCCGGCGTCGCGAGTGACGCCGGAGTTTTTCGTCGAGGGGCGCAAGGTGATCCTGAATCCACTGGAGATCGTTTCCGTGCCGCTCGATGTGCTGGGGCCTTGTGTCGCTTCGCTGGCTGGCGAGGGCGAGGCCATCGTCGCCGCGCTGGATGAAGTGTTTTCGTGCGCCTGGGGTTGATCGCTTGAGAGAAGGTGGCGGGACGACGTTGGCTTTACAGCGGCTGGGTTCGGTAATACTCTTTGGTAAGAGTAAGAATTTTGGAGTAACTGATGAGGATCACGAGCAAAGGTCAGGTGACAATCCCGCAGGACATTCGCGAGAAGGCAGGCTTGTTGCCGCATGGCGAGGTCGAGTTTGAATTGCGTGACAACGGTGAAGTGGTTATCCGCCCGGTGCCGGCAGCTGTCGGTGGGGTGCGCGCGGCATTTGCGCGTGTGCGCGGTTCGGCCAATGCGGCGCAGTTCAAGGGCATGAGCACCGATGAGTTCATGAATTTCCTGCGTGGTTGAGGGTATGGGCGATCTGGCGGTCAACGAGGCGGTGGCGGGATATTCGCTGCGCGCGCCGGCAACGCTGGTCGATAGCTGCGTGCTGATCGACGTACTGGCCGACGATGCGCAATGGGCCGGGTGGTCGCTCGACCAGTTGGAACACCAGGCAGCCGTTGGCCCGCTGGTGATCAACCCGCTGATCCTGGCCGAACTGGCGGCGCGTTATGAACGTGCGGCCGATCTGGAAGCGGCATTGGCCGGTTTGCCCTTGCTGCGCGAACCTCTGCCGTGGGATGCGGCTTTTCTCGCCGGCCAGGCTTTTCGTGTCTATCGGCTGGCGGCCGGTGTGAAGACGTCGCCGATGCCGGACTTCTATATCGGCGCGCATGCGCTGGTGCGCGGCATGTGCTTGCTGACGCGCGACGTGCGTCGCTACCGCAGTTATTTCCCCAAACTGGATATCGTCGGGCCGGTGGCCTGAACGTTACGAGGGCTATCCGCTTGAGCGATTTGTTTTCCACCAACGAAGTCGACCGTTCCGCGCCACTCGCCGAACAGTTGCGCCCGCAGACGCCGGATGAGGTGATCGGTCAGCAGCATCTGCTCGGGCCGGGCAAGCCGCTGCGCCTGGCGTTTGCGTCCGGCCTGCCGCATTCGATGATCCTGTGGGGTCCGCCCGGGGTCGGCAAGACGACGTTGGCGCGGATGATGGCGACGCAGTTCCAGTGCGAGTTCATCGCGTTGTCGGCGGTGTTTTCCGGGATCAAGGAAGTGCGCGAGGCGGTGGCGCAGGCCGAGCTGTGGAAGGCGCAGGGCAAGCGGACCATCCTCTTCGTCGATGAGATCCACCGTTTCAACAAGTCGCAGCAGGACGGCTTTTTGCCGTTTGTCGAAAGCGGGCTGTTCACTTTCATCGGCGCCACCACCGAAAACCCGTCCTTCGAGGTCAATTCGGCGCTGTTGTCGCGGGCTTCGGTGTATGTGCTGAAGTCGCTCGACGAAGCCGAGATGGGGCAATTGTTCGACCGCGCCCAGGCGCGGGCGCTGGCCGACCTGGGTTTTGACGAGGAAGCGAAGACGCGCCTGATCGGCCTGGCCGATGGCGATGCGCGGCGCCTGCTCAACCTGCTCGAACAGGTGCGCACGGCAGCGCGGGCGGCGGGTGTTGCGGCGGTCGACGGCGCTTTCATCGAAGCGACCATGGCGCAGAACCTGCGTCGTTTCGACAAGGGCGGCGACGCCTTTTACGACCAGATTTCGGCGCTGCACAAGTCGGTGCGCGGCTCCAGCCCGGACGGCGCGCTCTACTGGTTCTGCCGCATGCTCGACGGCGGCGCCGACCCGCGCTATCTCGCCCGGCGCATCATCCGCATGGCCTGGGAAGACATCGGCCTGGCCGATCCGCGCGCCATGCAGATTGCCAACGACGCGGCCGAAACCTACGAGCGCCTCGGTTCGCCGGAAGGCGAACTGGCGCTGGCGCAGGCGGTGACTTACCTGGCGGTGGCGGCCAAGTCGAACGCCGGCTACAACGCCTACAACGCGGCGCGTGCCTTCGTTGCCAAGGATGGTTCAAGGCCGGTGCCGCTGCATCTCAGGAACGCGCCGACCAGGCTGATGAAGGAACTCGGCTACGGCAAGGCCTACCGCTACGCGCACGACGAGCCGGAAGCCTACGCCGCCGGCGAGAGCTACCTGCCGGACGGCATGCCGGAACCCGGCTGGTACGCGCCGACGCCGCGCGGGCTGGAAGGCAAGATCGGCGAAAAGCTTGCCCACCTGCGCGACCTGGATCGCAAGGCGGGCAAGAAGTAGGGTTCAGTCGATCTTCTTGTGATCGATGTTGCCCTTGAATACGGGCTCGCCGTATTTTTCCGGGCGCTTGGCGCTTTCCTTGGCGCTGCCGTTGCCGGCCTTGATGTTGTGGTCCATCCATTTCAGCATGTCCACCCACATCGCCCGCTGATCGCGCGGCGACGGCATCATCGTCGCGTTCGGCAGTTCGATGGTGACCACCGGCACGTTCTTGTGCAGGCCGCCGTAATTGCCCATCGAACCGGGATAGACGCCGAGGCGGTTGAGCGCCAGGCGGCCGAAGCGCAGCGGCTGCGGCGCCGGGCCGTCGTAGTCGAGCAGGTTGTACGGGGCGTGGATGCTGATGATGACGTCCGGCTTGTAGTCGGCGATCTGCTTTTCCAGCCAGCGCGTCTCGATTTCCGAGCCGCCGGATTCGCCGGGAAAGCGCCGCGGGTCGCGGCCGGTGCGTTCGATCCAGTATTTCTTGGCGTCGCTGTCCCAGTCCGGGGTCGGGAAGTTGCGGTTGAGATCGACGCCCTTGCTGTTGACGCGGGTCGATGGGCGGATCAGCAGGCCGTCCGGGTTGGACGCCGGGATCATCCGCCAGTGGTATTTCTTGCCGGCGTCCTCGCCGACCCATTCGAGCCAGCGGAAAACGATGGAAACGGCGGTCAGTTCGTCGCCGTGGATGCCGCCGACGACCAGTACGCGCGGCGCCTTGTCCGGGTGCTTGCTGACTGCCATGATGTCGCGCCAGACCAGGGGACGGCCGCCAGCGGTGCGTTCGCTATCGGCGACAAAGGCTTGTTTGCGGCAGTGTTCGGCGTCGACGCTATGCAGGCGGGCGCCGAGATCGTCGCACCAGGCATCGGTGACGCTGGCGCTGGTCGGGGCGGGCTTGGCAGGGGGGGTAGAGGCGGAAGCGGAGGCGATGCAGACGGCGGCAAGACTGACGGAAAGCAGGGTTGGGGTGAAATGACGGATCATGCGTTTTGAATATTTATCGGGGAGACGTAATGATAACCGGGTCAGGCGGATTCGGGGCGTTGACGTGTCGCGTATAATCGCCGGCTGATCTGGCGCTGGCGGAGTCCCCGGGAATCCGCTGCCACCCGGCCCCATCCAGGAAAATATCATGCTCGACATCCAACAACTCCGTTCCAACCTCGACGCCGTCGCCGCTGGCCTGGCCAAGCGCGGCAAACCCATCGACTTCACTGCCTTCTCGGCGCTGGAAGCCGAGCGCAAGACGCTGCAGACGCGCACCCAGGACCTGCAGGCGCAACGCAACAGCCTGTCCAAGCAGATCGGCATGTTGAAGGGACAGGGCAAGGATGCCTCCGAGGTGATGGCCCAGGTCGGCGCCCTGGGCGACGAGCTGAAGGCGTCCGAAGCGCGCCTGACCGAACTGCTCGGCGAGTTCAACGCGATCCTCGCTGCGCTGCCCAACATCCCCGACGAATCGGTGCCGGTCGGCGCCGACGAAACCGCCAACGTCGAGATCAAGCGCTGGGGCACGCCGCGCGTCTTCGATTTTCCGGTCAAGGACCACACCGATGTTGGCGAGGCCATTGGCCAGCTCGATTTCGCCACCGCCGCCAAGATTTCCGGCGCCCGCTTCTCGCTGCTGAAAGGCGGGCTGGCCCGCCTGCACCGCGCGCTCGCCCAGTTCATGCTCGACACGCACACCGCCGAGCACGGCTACACCGAACTGTACGCGCCCTACCTGGTGAACGCCGCCAGCCTGTACGGCACCGGCCAGTTGCCCAAGTTCGAGGAAGACCTGTTCAAGGTGCTGCGCGGCGAACAGGACCCGCTCTACCTGATTCCGACGGCTGAAGTGCCGGTGACCAACATCGTCCGCGACGAAATCCTTGCCGCCGAGGCGCTGCCGCTCAAGTTTGTCTGCCACACGCCGTGCTTCCGTTCCGAAGCTGGGTCAGGCGGGCGCGACGTGCGCGGCATGATCCGCCAGCACCAGTTCGACAAGGTCGAATTGGTCCAGATCGTCCATCCGGAAAAGTCGGCTGAAGCGCACGAGGAACTGACCCGTCACGCCGAAACCATCCTCGAAAAGCTGGAACTGCCTTACCGCCGCATGGTGCTGTGTTCGGGCGACATGGGCTTCTCCGCCGCCAAGACCTACGACCTCGAAGTCTGGCTGCCGGCGCAGGATACCTACCGCGAAATTTCCTCCTGCTCCAACTTCGGCGCCTTCCAGGGCCGCCGCATGCAGGCGCGCTTCCGCAACGACAAGAACAAGCCGGAAATCTGCCACACCCTGAACGGCTCCGGCCTCGCCGTCGGCCGCACCCTGGTCGCCATCCTTGAGAATAACCAGAACGCCGATGGCAGCGTCACCATCCCGGCCGTGCTGCGTCCCTACATGGGCGGTCTCGAAAGCCTGACCCCGGCGCGCTGACTATCTCGGCGCCGGTTCAGCGTCTGAGCTTGATTCCCGGCGCTTCGCCGCTGCTGCCGCTGATGCCGATCTTGCCTTCCATCGGCGGGATGGCGGTGGTCAGCGGCGGCGCGTTGCGGACCAGGATGTCGTAATAGCTGCGGATGTTCTCGACCATGATCACCGCTTCGCCGCCGCGCGCCCGGCCGGAGATCAGGCGTTTGTAATATTGCGGCTTGGCCAGCAGCGGCAGGATACGCTTCATGTCGTACCAGGCGCCGGGATCGGCGTTCAACTGCTTGCCGATGGTCCGTGCCGCGTTGAGATGGCCAGGGCCGATGTTGTAGCCGGCGATCGCCAGCCAGGTGCGGTCCGGTTCCGGCATGTCGTGCGGCAGGCCGTTGCGGATCAGGTTCAGGTAGCGGGCGCCGGCCAGGATGCTTTCGCGCGGGTCGAGGCGGTTGCTGACGCCGAGCCGGTCGGCGGTTTCCTCGGTCAGCATCATCAGGCCGCGGACATTGGTGTAGCTGGTGGCAAACGGGTCCCAGTGCGATTCCTGCCAGGCCAGCGCGGCTATCAGTCGCCAGTCGATGCCGGTCTGCCGTTCGGCGTCGTGGAAGTGTTTGCTCAGCTTGGGCAGCGTGGTCTTGATGTGGGCGAGGAATTTCTCGATGTCGTCCTGCTGCAGCCGGCGGACATGACCGAAATAGCGCTCCTCTAGGCGAGCCAGGGTGCCGTCGCTACGGATTTTTTCGATGAAAGCTTCGATCCGTACTTTCAATTCGGGATCGGGCACCGGCCCTAGCCACCAGGCGATGGCGGCGTCGCCGCTCAGCGGCAGGGTGGCGCGCAGGCTGGGGACATACTGGTTGGCGACGTCGGCAAATTCGCTGTCCATCGCCACGTAGCTGATTTTTTGTTCGCCAAGTGCTTCGAGCAGGTCGATGACGTCGCCGTGACCGACTTCAACCAGTTGCAGGCCGGGAATCTTCCCCATCAGTTGCCGGATCGTTGCCGCCTGGCGGGTTCCGGCCAGTGCATGGACGGTTTTCCCGGAGAGTTGCTCGAGCGAGGTCAGGGGTAGCGAGGCTTCGTGCTGGGCGAGGATGTCGTGGGTTCTGAACAGGGGCGGGCCGGTCTGCATCTCGGGATTGATCCCCGGCGACAGCCAGGCGGCAGCGATGTGATAGGAGCCGTTGCGCAGCTGGCGGCTGATTTCGCCCGGCGCCAGCACGTGGAATTTCACCGGAACGCCGAGTTCCTCGGCGAAAGCCTTGACCAAATCGTATTCGAGACCGCTGATGCTGCCCGATTCGTCGACCTGGTAGGTCAGCGGTCCCGGACGGGTCAGCACCACGAGATTCTGCTTGCCTGGTGTCGGGTAGGGCAGCGGTACCGGCCAGCCCCGATCGCAGGCGGCGAGCGTCAGGATGGCGAGAAATGCGACAAGATTGTTAATCCGCGCCATAACTTGTGTTATTATGCCGGCCGCTGCGGAGAGGTGGCAGAGTGGTCGATTGTACCTGACTCGAAATCAGGCGTACTGCAAGGTACCGAGGGTTCGAATCCCTCCCTCTCCGCCAGCAAACGATTGACGATGGAATCAGTAATCGCAATGCCGGCCCTTTTCAGGCTGGCTTTTTTTTCGTCCCGATTTCGGCTGGCTGGCACGGATTCCCCTCCTGGCTGAGTTATTGCGCGGATGTTACCGCATTGCCGCCAGCGCACCAGCAACGGATTGCCGGCGCCGCCTGCCGCGAACACCCCCTAATGCTCGGGTCCGGGCCAGATCCAGCCAAGCAGGTAGAGCAGCATCAGGGCGCTGCCGATGAAAACCAGGGGAAGGATAATGAGGGTGTTCAACATCCCTCAATTATCTGTATTTCATGATTCCCGGTGAATTGTACGATGGTCGTACCGGCTCAATGCGCCGGCCGGGTCTGGCGCAGCCATTTGAGCAGGGTGTCGAACAGCCGTTCCGGCGCCACCGGTTTGCCGAGATGGTCGTTCATGCCGGCGTCCAGGCAGCGCTGACGATCTTCGGCGAAGGCGTTGGCGGTCATGGCGATGATCGGCGTGGCGCGGTTGTGCGATTCGGCGCGGATGGCGCGTGTCGCTTCGATGCCGTTCAGCGTCGGCATCTGCATGTCCATCAGGATCAGCGCATAGGTTTCGCGCTGCGCCAGTGCCAGCGCTTCGGCACCGTCTTCCGCGGTGTCGACGCAGAGGCCGCAATCCTCGAGCAGGCCGAGCGCCACTTCGCGATTGATCGGCTCGTCTTCGACGAGCAGGATGCGGCTGGCCAGGAACTCGCGGATGATCTGCTGCTCGGCTGGACAGGCAGGGGTGTCGGTCACCTGGGCGTTGTCGTCGTGGCGCAGGCAGGCGGTGAACCAGAAGGTGCTGCCCTGGCCGGCGACGCTGTCGACGCCGATTTCGCCGCCCATCAGGTGCACCAGGCGCTTGCTGATGGCCAGGCCGAGACCGCTGCCGCCGTACTTTCGGGTCATCGAGTTGTCGGCCTGCTCGAAGGCGGTGAATAGCCGTCGCTGCGTTTCCGGGCTGATGCCGATACCGCTGTCCGCGACTTCGCAGCGCAGGCTGACCTTGCCGTCGACAACCTTGCCGGTCTGGCAGCGCACGGTGACCTGACCATGGTCGGTGAATTTGATCGCGTTGCCGGTCAGGTTGAGCAGGACCTGACCCAGGCGCAGCGGATCGCCGATCAGCGACAGCGCCTTGCTGGCGGCGTCGACCTCGACGCGTAAGGTCAGTCCTTTTTCGGCGGCGCGTTGGGCGGTCAGGCTGTGCAGGTTCTCGAGCACGCTGCCGAGCCGGAAATCGGTTTCCTCGAGCTTCATCCGCTCGGCTTCGATCCGGGAGATGTCGAGGATGTCGTTGATGACGTGCAGCAGGTGTTTCGACGCGCCTTCAATCTTGCCCAGTTGCTCGCGCAACTGGCGGTCGCCGCTCTGGCGCAGGATGACGCTGGTCATGCCCATGATCGCGTTCATCGGCGTGCGTAGTTCGTGGCTCATGTTGGCGAGGAAGGTGCTCTTGGCGCGGCTCGCCTGTTCGGCGTTTTCCTTGGCCTGGATGAGGGCGGCGGTGCGTTCCTCGACCAGGGCTTCGAGGTGGTCACGGTGGCGGTGCAGTTCCGCCTGCGTGCGCTTGCGTTGGCTGATGTCGCGGAAGGCGCTGACCGAACCGCCGGTGGCCTGGCCGATCGGGTCGCGGATTGGCCGGGCGGCGATCTCGATGTCGAGCAGGCTGCCGTTGCGATGGCGGAACTGCACTTCGCCATGGAAGGCGTGGCCGTTACGTACTGCCTCGAACAGTGGGCACTGCGCCAGCGGCAGCGGATTGCTGCCGTGGTCGTGGAAAAGGTCGTGACCGATGGCGCCGATCACGTCCTTGGTCGAATAGCCGAGGAGTTCGGTGAACGCCGGGTTGACCATCGTCACCCGGCCGCCGCGGTCGAGCACGTAGATGCCGTCGGCAATGGTGTCGGTGATCGCGCGCAGGCGTTCGGCCTCGCGCGCCTGGCGCCGCCGCATGTGCCAGAGGCGTGCGGTCAGCGTCGAAATGGTCAGCAGGCCGAGAACGCCGATCAGAATCTGCCAGCGGTAGCGCTGCCAGACGTCGCGCATGCGGAAATCGGCCTCCTCGTACGGCGGCAGGCGCAGGGCGCGGGTCAGCTGGTCGATGTTCTGGTAATCGCCGGGGATGGTGAAGCCGTGAATGCCCATCGCCTGTGCCACCGCCATGTCCGGCGTGATCAGGAGCAGCGCCCGGTTGATGCGCTTGACGGTGTCTTCCGGCACCTTGGGTAGCGCGGCGAGCGCCCACTCGGGATAGAGCCGGGTCGAAGTGGCAAAGGGGAAACCGGCGAACTGCTGGCGGTTGATGACGCGCAGCGTGCCGGGCTGGAGTTTTCCCTCGTGGGTCAGACTTTCCAGGATGCCGGTACGGACGAAGCCGACGTCGGCTTCGCCGGCCAGTACGGCGCGGATCACCCGGTCGTGACTGCCGACCTCGATCACTTCCGCGTCATCGGGCAACTCGACGCCGGCCAGGTGCAGTTCGTAAGCCTGCGTCTGGTAACCGCCAAGGAACATGGCGCCGGCGCCGGGCGTTGCCAGCCGGGCGCCACGGACGTCCTGCAGGCTGCGGATGTTGCTGTCGGCCCGGGTGACGATGACGCCGCCGAGCTGGGCGGTGGCCTGGTCGCTCTCCAGTGTCTGCAGGGTGGCCATGGCGCCGGAGAGGCGGTTGCTGTGGCGCAACTGGATGTAGTGGGCCGGATTGGTGAACACCAGGTCGATGCGCCCGGCGGCGATTGCCGCGTTCATTTCGGCGTGGTCCAGGTATTCGACGCGGACGACATGGCCGGCGGTGGCGCCGCTCAGATAGATGCCGAGCATGTCGAATTTCTCGGCCATCACGGTCTTTGGGCGGTAGGCGAAGATGCCCAGCGTCAGGGTCTCTGCCGCCAGCCCGCACAGGGGCAGGGCGGCAAGGAACAGCGCCAGCCAGAATTTCATCGTTCTCCCGTTTCGCCGTGGTGGCTTGGTCTGTCGTAAGGCTTTCATGTTGTGGGGGTATTGTAAGCCTGTTGGCCTGGCCGGGGTCTCCGTATAATCGCCCGACCATGATCGACACCCTGTTCCTGCCGCTGGCGCTCGCCTTCATCATGTTTTCGCTTGGCCTGGCGCTGCGCGCGGACGATTTTCGTGGCGTCTTCGTCCATTGGCGGGCGCTGCTCATCGGCCTCGCCGGCCAGATCCTGATGCTGCCGCTGCTGGCCGGCGCGCTGGGCGTCGGCCTCGGCCTGTCGCCGACCATGCTGCTCGGCCTGATGCTGATCGCCGCCAGCCCCGGCGGCGTCAGTTCCGCCTTCCTGACCCACCTGGCGCGCGGCAACACCGCGCTGTCGCTGGTCGTTTCGGCATGTAGCAGCCTGCTCGCGGTGTTCAGCCTGCCGCTGGTGATCAAGCTGCTGCTCGACTGGCAGACGGCGGCCGTGGATGCCGCGCCGTTCACGCCGGGCGACATGCCGCTCGGCAAGCTGTTCGGCGGCGTCCTCGTCGTCACCACGCTGCCCATCGTCGTCGGCATGCTGCTGCGCCTGCGCTTCAAGCTCATCGGCGAGCGCGGCGAACGCATCGTCGGCCGCCTGGCGACCGGCTTTTTCG
The DNA here is from genome assembly GCF_041909095.1 of Azonexus sp. Lineage (GTDB taxonomy): Bacteria > Pseudomonadota > Gammaproteobacteria > Burkholderiales > Rhodocyclaceae > Azonexus. Next base: position 12,091 of record NZ_JAYREB010000012.1, read on the forward strand.
TCGCCATCGTCGTCGTCACCTTCGTTTCGCACCGCAGCACCATCATCGATGGTTTTCCGGAAGTCGGCAGCGCCACCGTCCTGCTCAACCTGCTGACCATGCTCGGCGGCGCGCTGCTCGCCTGGGCCGGCGGCCTGCGGCGCCGGGAGACGATCGCCATCAGCCTGGAATGCGGCCTGCAGAACGCCGGTCTCGGCATCTTCGTCGCGCTCGCCGTCTTCCAGCGCCCGGAGCTGGCGGTGCCGAGCGTCGTCTATGCGCTGACGATGAACCTCGGTGCTTTCGTCTTTCTTGGCATCGTCCGCGCCCAGCGCCACCGCGCCGGCCTCGGCGCGGCTTGATGCCAAACCCGGAAAGCCTGTCGCTGTCAAGGTCTTGGCGTTTTCCGGAAAATCGGTAGAATGCGCGCCTCGCACACGGAAACGCGGCAGTAGCTCAGTTGGTAGAGCGATACCTTGCCAAGGTATAGGTCGAGAGTTCGAGACTCTTCTGCCGCTCCACAGCCTTTCCGTTATGGCGTCCTTAGCTCAGTTGGTTAGAGCGCCACGTTGACATCGTGGAGGTCGATGGTTCGAATCCGTCAGGACGCACCACTTTCCCGTCAGACTTGTGGTTAACCACAATACGGAAAGCCACAATTCCCCGGTCAATGCCCTGCATGGATACTTCCGCCCCTTGCGCCGGAAGGGGTTCCGGCCTTTTTACATCCAGGGGGAATGCAGTGAAGAAGATTTTCCAGAGCCTCTACGTCCAGGTACTGATCGCCATCACGATCGGTGTCCTGCTCGGGCACTTCTATCCGGAAACCGGCGCGGCGATGAAGCCGCTGGGCGACGGATTCATCAAGCTGATCAAGATGATCATCGCGCCGATCATCTTCTGCACCATCGTCGTCGGCATCGCCGGCATGGAAGACATGAAGAAGGTCGGCAAGACCGGCGGCCTGGCCGTGCTCTATTTCGAGGTGGTCAGCTCGATCGCCCTCGTCATCGGCCTCATCGTCGTCAATGTCTGGGCGCCCGGCGTCGGCATGAACGTCGATCCGGCCTCGCTCGACACCTCGGCCATCGACAAGTACGCGGCGCCCGGCCAGATGCAGACGACCACGCAATTCCTGCTGAACATCATCCCGACCAGCGTCGTCGATGCCTTCGCCAAGGGCGACATGCTGCAGGTGCTGTTCTTCTCGGTCCTCTTCGGCTACGCGCTGCATGCCTTCGGCGAGCGCGGCAAGCCGGTATTCGATTTCATCGAGCGCCTTTCGCACGTCTTCTTCCGCATCGTCGGCGTCATCATGAAGGTCGCCCCGGTCGGCGCTTTCGGCGCCATGGCCTACACCATCGGCAAGCATGGCGTCGGCAGCCTGGCCCAACTGGCCAGCCTGATGGGCGCCTTCTACCTGACCTGCGTGCTGTTCGTCTTCGGCGTCCTCGGCACCATCGCCATGGGTCACGGCTTCTCGGTCTGGAAACTGATCAAGTACATCAAGGAGGAGCTGTTCCTGGTCCTCGGCACCTCGTCGTCGGAATCGGCGCTGCCGCGCCTGATGGCGAAGATGGAAAACGCCGGCGCCCAGAAGTCGGTGGTCGGCCTGGTCGTCCCCACCGGCTACTCGTTCAACCTTGACGGCACCTCGATCTACCTGACGATGGCGGCGGTCTTCATCGCCCAGGCGACCAACACGCCGCTCGACCTGCAGCATCAGATCACCCTGCTGCTGATCCTGCTGCTCACCTCGAAGGGCGCTGCCGGCGTCACCGGCAGCGGCTTCATCGTGCTCGCGGCGACGCTGTCCGCCGTCGGCACCGTGCCGGTCGCCGGCCTGGCGCTGATTCTCGGCATCGACCGCTTCATGTCGGAAGCCCGCGCGCTGACCAATTTCGTCGGCAACAGCGTCGCCACGCTGGTTGTCGCCAAGTGGTGCGGTGCCCTCGACCAGGAGCGCCTGCGCGCCGTCCTCAACAACGAGACGGTCGACGAGGCCGACCATCCCGAACTGGTCCTCGACGACGCGCCGGCGCCGGACATCGCGCACACGCCGCAGCCAGCCACCGCCCACCACTGAGCGGCCAAGGATCTCCTCCAGCCACTGTGCTGCTTGCGCCCCGTCCCTGCCGACGGGGCTTTTTTTCGCCTGCCACCGCGCCCAGCCGGCTTGAGCCGGGCGGCGCTTGGGTTTACATTGGCGCTGACCGCCCTCGCGGTCATTCCGCTGACCTCCGAGCGCCGCCGTGACTTCCAGCAACCATTCCCTGACGCCCGACGCCGCCGGCGACATCCAGTGGCTGGCCAGCCTCAGCCAGGATTTCGCCGCCTCGCTGTCGATGCCCGAGACGCTCGACAACGCCATCGCCCGCATCATGAGCTACCTCGAGGTCGAAGCGGCGTCGATCTTCCTGCTCGACCCCGGCGAGGCAACGCTGACCTGCCTGGCCTGCGCCGGCGCCGTCGACATCCGCGGTCTGACCGTCGCCAACGGCCAGGGCATCGTCGGCCGCGCGGTGAGCAGCGGCCAGCCGCAACTGGTGCGCGACGTCGCCGCCGACGGAGATTTTTCCGGGGCGATCGACGCGCTGACCGGCTTTCGCACCCGTTCCATCCTGTGCGCGCCGCTGCAGGTCAAGGGGCGCAAGCTGGGGGCGCTGGAAGTGATCAACAAGCGCGCCGCCGACGCCAATTTCGACGCCGACGATTGCCAGTTGCTGCAGGCGCTGGCCGGCGTCGTCTCGCTCGCCATCCACAATGCGCGGATGGCCGAGGCGCTGGTCGAACAGGAGCGGATGCGGCGCGACCTCGACCTCGCCCGGGAAATCCAGCGCGGCCTGCTGCCGCAGTCGCCGCCCGGGTTTCCGGTGTGCGCGATCAACCTGCCGGCGCTCGAGGTTTCCGGCGATTTCTACGATTTCTTCCCGCTGCCCGACGGCCGCATCGTCTGGGGCCTGGGCGACGTTTCGGGCAAGGGCATGAACGCCGCGCTGCTCATGGCCAAGACGATCAGCCTGTTCCGCTGCCTGGGCAAGCGCGAGCCCGACATCGGCCGCCTGCTCGCCGACCTCAACGACGAGATTGCCGAAACCGCGCTGTTCGGCATGTTCGTCACCATGGTGCTGGGCACCTACGAGCCGGCGAGCGGTGCGGTGCGCCTGGTCAATGCCGGCCATCAGCCGCCGCTCCTGCGCCGGCGCGACGGCAGCTACGCCGAGTTCGCCGCCGCCGGGCCGCCGCTCGGCGTGCTGCCCGGCATGAGCTACGAGGCGGTGACGCTGCAACTCGATGGCGGCCGCCTGTTCGTGTTTACCGACGGCGTCACCGAAGGTCTGCGCGAGGATGGCAGCATGCTCGGCCTCAGCGGCCTGCAGGCGATCTTCGACGCCCACGCCGGTGCCGCCGCTGCCGACCAGCTGGCGGCAGTGGCTGACACGTTGCAGGCCGGCGGGCGCCGCCTGCGCGACGACCTGACCTTGCTGGCGATCGCCCCGCCGCCCTTGCTCGACCGCGAGTTCCCGGCCGAATCGGGCGTCCTCGCCGAAGTTCGGGCGACGCTGGAGGCGGCGTTGAACGGCGTCGGCCTTGCCGCTGAAGCGGTTGGCGAGCTGGTGCTGGCGGTCAACGAAGCCTGCATGAATATCATCCAGCACGGCTACGCTTATGCCGAAGGTCAGGTTTTCCGCTTGCGCCTGTGGCGCGATGCCGGCATGCTCCAGGTGCACCTGCTCGACCACGGCCGCCCGGCCAGGCTGGACGACCTCTGTCCGCGGGCGCTGGACGAGCTGCGCCCGGGGGGGCTGGGGGTGCATTTCATGCGCCAGTTGAGCGACGGCATCGCCTACCTGCCGCCGCCGCCGGGCTACGATAATCTGTTGCAGATCAGCAAACGACTCAAGGCATGAGGGACAGGGTGGAAATCAGTACGCGCAAGGCGGGGGAATACGACTGGCTGGGTTTGTCCGGCGATGTGGACATGCACGCCGCGCCGCAGGTGCGCAAGGCGCTGCTCGACGCGCTGCAGGGGAAGAACGGCCTTTTGGTCGATCTGGCCGCTGTCAGTTACATGGACAGTTCGGGCGTCGCCTGCCTGGTCGAGGCTTTCCAGACGGCGCGCCGCCAGGGCAGCCGTTTCGCGCTGCTGGCGGTGGCGCCGCCGGTCCTCGCGGTGCTGCGCCTGGCTCGGCTGGACAAGGTATTCACGCTCTACGCCACGGAAGACGAGGCGCTGGCTGGTGGCCGCTGAGTTCCTGAGCCAGCGCGTAGCGGCGCTCGGCCGCCGGACGACGGCGGCGCTGGCCGAATTCGGCTATATCGCGGCGCTCCTCGTCGAGGCCTGCTACTGGTTGCTGCTCGGCCACTGGCGGCGGCAGCCGGTGCGCCTGCCGGCGGTTTTCCGTGAGGCTGTCGGGGTCGGCGTCGCGGCGATTCCGGTGGTCGGCCTGGCCGCCTTCGCCACCGGCATGATGCTGGCGATTCAGGGCGTCTACACGCTGCGCACCTTCGGCGCCGAAGAGCAGGTGGTGATCGGCGTCGCCCTCTCGGTGGCGCGCGAGTTCGGGCCACTGATCACCGGCATCTTCGTCGCCGGCCGCTCCGGTTCGGCGATCGCGGCGCGCATCGGCACCATGCAGATTTCGCAGGAGATCGACGCCCTGCGCGTGATCGGCATCAACCCGGTGCGCTACCTGGTGGCGCCGATCCTCGCCGCGATGCTGCTGACGCTGCCGGCGCTGACCGTGCTCGCCGACCTGCTGGCGCTGCTCGGCGCCGCGCTCTACTGCGCCGGCGACCTCAACCTGCCGGTCGGCATCTTCTTCGAACGGACTTTCACCATCCTGCGCGTCGCCGATGTCCTCGACGGCCTGACCAAGAGCCTGCTGTTCGCCGTCGTCGTCACCCTGATCGGCGCCAGCAACGGCTTTGCGGTCAGCGCCGGCGCCGAGGGCGTCGGCCGGGCGACGACGCGCTCGGTGGTGCTGTGCTGCATCGCCATCATCCTGGTGGACATGGTGTTCACCTTCTTCACCAGCCGCTGAACGATGGCCGCCACCGAATCCGCCTTCGAATACGCGATCGAGGTCGAGCACCTGGTCACCCACTACGGCGCGCGCAAGATTCTCGACGACATCAATTTCAGCGTCCGCCAGGGCGAGATCATGGTCATCATGGGCGGCAGCGGTTCAGGCAAGAGCACGCTGCTGCGTCACCTGCTCGGCCTGCACCGGCCGACCTCGGGCAGCATCCGCCTGCTCGGCCACGACATCACCAAGCTGACCGCCGACCAGATGTACGACCTGCGCAAGAACATGGGTGTCGCCTTCCAGGGCGGCGCGCTGTTCAATTCGATGACGGTCGGCGAGAACGTCGAACTGCCGCTGCGCGAGCACACCCGGCTCGACGACAACACGATCCGCATCATGAGCCGGATGAAGCTCGAGGTGGTCAACCTCGCCGGCTTCGAGGACCTGATGCCGGCCGAGCTGTCCGGCGGCATGATCAAGCGCGCTGCACTGGCCCGGGCGATCGTCATGGACCCCCGGCTGCTCTTTTTCGACGAGCCGTCGGCCGGCCTCGACCCGGTGGTCTCGGCGGAACTCGACGAACTGATTCTGACCCTGCGCGACGCGATGAACATGACCATCGTCGTCGTCACCCACGAACTGGAAAGCGCCTTCAAGATCGCCGACCGCATCACCGTCCTCGACCAGGGGCGCATCCTGATGTCGGACGCGGCGGCGGCGGTGCGCGCTTCCGACCATCCGCGCATCCGCGCGCTGCTCGACCGCACGCCGCGCAGCGACGCGGTCGACGCCGACGCCTACCTGGAACGACTGACCCGGGAGATTTTCCGAGCATGAAACGCGACAACGTCAATTACCTGCTGGTCGGCAGCTTCGTGCTGCTGATGGGCATCGTCCTGCTCTACGCGCTGTACCGGATCACCGGCCAGGCGGCGAACGGCGAACCTTTCGTCACCCATTTCGCCAACGTTGCCGGGATCAAGGCCGGCTCGCCGGTGACGCTCGACGGCTACGCCATCGGCAACGTGGCGAGCATCGAGCCGGTGCGCCGCGACGGCCGCAACGCCTACCGGGTGACGCTGCAGTTGCGCGAAGCGGTGGGCATCCCGGCCGACAGCCGGGCGCGCATCACGGCGCCGGGCATGCTGGCGGCGCCGCTGGTCGACATCCGCAGCGGTGCCAGCCAGGAGATGCTGGCCGCTGGCGCCGAATTGCCGGGCGAAGCCGGCGGCAGCCTCAGCGATTCGGTCACCGGGTTGGCCGGCGATCTGCGCACGCTGGCCAACGACGGTATCCGGCCGCTGGTCGAGCAGATTGCCGGCCGCGTCGACCGCGTCGGCGGCAGCCTCGAGGAAAACCTGCCGGCGACGCTGCGCGAGCTGCGCTCGGCGATGACCCGTCTGAACGCCACCGCTGGCCGCGTCGACCAGATGTTTTCGGCGGAAAACCGCCAGCACATGGAAGGCATGCTGAAGAACGGCCACGACGCCTCGTTGCGCATCGCCCAGCTATCGCAGGAAATCCTCGGCGCCAGCCGCGAACTCGAAGGCCTGCTCAAGGATTCGCGGGTCATCGTCGCCGGCAGCGGGCAGGACCTGCAGCAGTCGCTGCGCCACGCCGACGCGCTGCTCCACCAGCTGGAAGCCGCCGGCCGCAACCTCAACGAATTCAGCCGCACCATCCGCAACAACCCGGCGGCGCTGATCCAGAGCCGGCCGCCGGTCGATGCCGCCACCGCCCAGGGAGAAAAGCCGTGATCCGCCTGCTGTCCATCCTCGTCCTCGTCGCCGGCCTCGCCGCCTGCGGCGGCAACGTCGCGCCGGCGCCGCAGGAGCAGTTCTACCGCCTGCAGGCGACGCCGCTGGCCGACGTCGGTGCCGCCGCCGGCCTGGCGCTCGGCCGTTTCAGTGCCGACAGCATCTACGCCGAGCGGCCGCTGGTCTATGGCGATCCGGGCGATCCGCATACCGCCCGCCAGTACCACTATCACCTGTGGCTCTATCCGCCGGCGCAACTGGTGCGTGACCACCTGGTGCGGACGCTGGACGCCAGTCAGGCTGATTTCGCCGAACGGCGGATCGAGGGCCGCGTGCTGCGCTTCGACCGCGTCGGCCGGCAGGCCGTGGTCGAACTCGAACTGCGCGTGATGCAAGGGCGCGAGGCGATCTTCGACCGCCGTTATGCTGCCGAGGAAACGGCCAGCGGCGACGGCCTGCGCGCCCACGTCGAAGCCAGCGAGCGGGCGCTGGCGACGATCTACGGCCGCTTCCTCGCCGATCTGCGCGCCCGCCGCTGAGCAGCGGCGGCGACTTCTGCGATAATCCGCTGCCATGCTCGCCTTCCTCCTCCGCCGCCTGCTCTACGCGATCCCGATCCTGATCGGGGTGAACCTGATCACCTTCGCGCTTTTCTTCGTCGTCAACACGCCCGACGACATGGCGCGCATGCAGCTCGGCATCAAGCGCGTGACGCCGGAAGCGATCGCTCAGTGGAAGGCCGAGCGCGGCTACGACAAGCCGCTCTTCATCAACGGCGCGGCGCCCGGGCTGGCGACGCTGACCGAGACCATCTTCTTCGAGAAGTCGGCCCGTCTCTTCGTCGGCGATTTCGGCCGCGCCGAGGACGGTCGCGACATCGCCCGCGAGATCGGCATGCGGATGGGGCCGTCGCTGGCCATCGCGCTGCCCACCTTCGTCCTCGGCCTGCTGGTGACGATCAGCCTGGCGCTGACCCTGGCCTTCTTCCGCGCCACCGCCTTCGACGTCTGGGGCGTCGTGCTGTGCGTCGCCGCGATGTCGATTTCCGGGCTGTTCTACATCATCGGCGGCCAGTACCTGTTCGCCAAGGTCTTCCGCCTGGTGCCGATTTCCGGCTACGGCGACGGGCTCGACGCCTGGCGCTTTCTGGTCCTGCCGGTGGTCATCGGCGTCGTCGCCGGCATCGGCGCCTCGGCCCGCTGGTACCGGACGATCTTCCTTGAGGAAGTATCGAAGGACTATGTGCGCACCGCGCGCGCCAAGGGGCTGGGCGAAACCGTCGTCTTCTTCCGCCACATCCTGAGGAACGCGCTGATCCCGATCCTGACCGGCGTCGTCGTCGTCATCCCGACGCTGTTCATGGGCTCGCTGCTCACCGAATCCTTCTTCGGCATCCCCGGTCTCGGCAGCTACACGATCGACGCCATCCAGGCGCAGGATTTCGCGGTGGTGCGCTCGATGGTCTTCATTGGCTCGGTGCTCTACATCGTCGGTCTGATCCTGACCGACATTTCCTACACCCTGGTCGATCCACGGATTCGTCTCTCATGATGGGCTTCCAGATCGTCGTCCTCTGGTCCGACCTGCTGGTCTGGCTGCTGCTGGTTACCGGCGTCGCCGTCGGTGTGTTGATCGCCCGTACGCCGGCGCTGCTCGCTGCCTGGCGGCGAGTCGGGCGCAGCCGCGCCGGTATGGCGTCGGCCACCGTGCTGCTGCTCTTCCTGCTCGTCGGCCTGCTCGATTCGCTGCATTACCGGCCGGCGCTGGCCGGCAAGCCGGGCGACAAGGCGCAGTATTCGATCGAGGTGCTGTCGGCGCTCGACGCGCTGGCCGGCCCATTGCGCACGGAAAACGAGAAGACCTATTCGGCGCCGCTGGCGACCCGGCTCTACGCCAAGGAAACGGTCGAGCGGCCTGGTGTCGGGACGCTGCGCGAGTTCCCGCGCCTCAAGTTCGGCGGTGCCCATCTCGGCGAGCGCGAGGCCGAGGCGGCGGTCGACATCGCTTTTCGCGCCTTTCGTGGCGCGGCGATCGGCTTCCTGGTCTGGCTGGCGGTGGCTGGCGCCAGCGCGGCGGCGGTTGGCGGCTGGCAGAAAATCCGCCGCCGCGAAACCGTCTTCGCCTGGGACGCCGTGCTGCTGACCCTGCTCGTCCTCTGTCTGACGCTCGGCCCGCTGTTCGCGCTGGCCGGCCACTACCACGTCTTCGGCACCGACAAAGTCGGCCAGGACGTGCTCTACCAGATTCTCAAGAGCGTGCGCACGGCGCTCATCATCGGCCTGGTGACGACGCTGGTGATGCTGCCGATGGCGGTGCTGCTCGGCATCGTCGCCGGCTATTTCCGCGGCTGGATCGACGACCTGATCCAGTATGTGTACACCGTGCTCAACTCGATCCCCGGCGTGCTGCTGATCGCCGCCGCCGTGCTGATGATGCAGGTGGTGATCGACACCCACCCGCAGTGGTTTGCCACCGCCGCCGAGCGCGCCGACCTGCGCCTGCTGGCGCTCTGCTTCATCCTCGGCATCACCTCGTGGACCGGGCTGTGCCGGTTGCTGCGCGGCGAGACGCTGAAACTCAGGGAGCTTGAATACATCCAGGCGGCGCAGGCCTTCGGCGTCTCCAGCGGGCGCATCATCGGCCGCCACATCCTGCCCAACGTCATGCACATCGTCATCATCGCGCTGGTCATGGATTTCTCCGGGCTGGTGCTGGCCGAGGCGGTGCTGTCTTACGTCGGCATCGGCGTCGATCCGACGATGACCAGCTTCGGCACGATGATCAACAACGCGCGCATGGAACTCGGCCGCGAGCCGGTCGTCTGGTGGTCGCTGATCGCCGCCTTCGTCGCCATGTTCATCCTGGTGCTCGCCGCCAACCTGTTCGCCGACGCGGTGCGCGACGCTTTCGATCCGCGTGCCGCATGATCCGCCATTCAACGCCGAGCCCGAGCCGATGTCCGAACTGATCCATCTCGCCGATTACAAGCGCCAGGGGCCGGAAGCGGTCCAGGCCTTGCTCGCCAGCGAACTGGCGCCAGGCGTCACGGTACATGCCGCGGCCTGGGTGTTCGCCATGCCGGAAGCCGAATTCGCGGCCGGCGATGCCGATCCGGAGCGCATGGCCGAACTGCTGCACGCGGCCGGGTTGGCCTTCTTCAGTGGCAACGACGATCAGCCGCCTAATCTCGTCCTGCGCGACGCCGACCGCTGCCGCCGCCATTTCCGCCAACTGGCCTGCCGCGAGGCGGCGCTGACTGCGCTCGGCACCGGCATCCTGATCCGGCGCGATCCGGCCCGTTGCGTTTGAACTCACCGTCACCGATTCCCGCCATGGCCGATACCCCCTTGCTCACCGTGACCGACCTGCGCCTCGGCTTCCTGGCCGGCGAGCGGCTGCTCTACGCGGTCGACGGCATTTCCTTTGCCATCGCCCGCGGCGAGACCTTCGCCCTGCTCGGCGAATCGGGTTGCGGCAAGTCGGCGACCGCGCAGGGCATCCTGCGCCTGCTGCCGACGGCCGGGCGGATCGCCGGCGGCTCGGTGCGCTTCGCCGGCAGCGAACTGCTCGCCTTGCCGGAAGCCGAGATGCGCGCCTATCGCGGCGGGCGCATGGCGATGATCTTCCAGGAGCCGGCGACCAGCCTCAACCCGGTGCTCACCGTCGGCCGTCAAATCGGCGAGGTGCTCGAACGCCACCGCGGCCTGGCCGGTGCGGCGGCGCGCCAGCGCATGCTGGAACTGCTGCGCCAGGTCGGCATCGCCGATCCCGAGCGGCGCCTCGACGAATATCCCTTCCAGCTCTCGGGCGGCATGAAGCAGCGGGTGATGATCGCCATCGCGCTGGCTGGCGAGCCGGAACTGCTGATTGCCGACGAGCCGACGACGGCGCTCGACGTCACCGTGCAGGCGCAGATCCTCGACCTGCTGGCCGGCCTGCAGGCGGCGCGCGGCATGGGCATGCTGCTGATCACCCACGACCTCGGCGTGGTTGCCCGCATGGCGCAGCGGATCGGCGTCATGTACGCCGGCGAGTTGGTCGAAGTGGCGAGCCGCGCGGACTTCTTCACGACGCCGCGCCATCCCTACACCCAGGCGTTGTTCGCGGCGCTGCCGGAAGTGTCGCGGCGCGGCACGGCGCTGACCACGATCCCCGGCCAGGTGCCGGCGCTGGCGGCGATGCCGGCTGGCTGCCGTTTCGCCGGGCGTTGTCCGCAAGTCATGCCGGTCTGCCGCGAGCAGTCGCCGGACTGGCGCGAAGCGGCGCCCGGGCACGCCGTGCGCTGCCACTGGCAGGGCAGTGCGGCGCTGGCCGATCCCGTCCCGGAGGCGGAGGCGGGGGCGACGAAGTCCGCCGCGCCCCTGCTCGAAGTGGCCGACCTGAAGGTGCATTTCCCGATCCGCAAGGGCATCCTGCAGCGCGTCGTCGGCCACGTTCGCGCCGTAGACGGCGTCTCGCTGGCCATCGAAGCCGGCCGCACGCTGGCGCTGGTCGGCGAATCCGGCTGCGGCAAGACGACGGTGGGCAAGGCGCTGCTGCAACTGATCGCGCCGAGTGTCGGCAGCGTCACCCTGGCCGGCCGCCAGCTGGTCGGTGCCGACCGCCGCGCGCTGCGCGCCGCCCGCCGGCAGGCGCAGATGATCTTCCAGGACCCCTTCGCCTCGCTTAATCCGCGCCTGCGCATCGGCGAGATCATCGCCGAGGGGATCGCCGCGCTCGGCGTCGCCGGCGATCCGGCGGCGCTGGTGGCGGTGCTGTTGCAGCAGGTAGGTCTGCCGGCCGACGCGGCGCAGCGTTTCCCACACGAATTCTCCGGCGGCCAGCGCCAGCGCATCGCCATCGCCCGCGCCCTGGCGGTGCAGCCGCAACTGCTGGTCTGCGACGAGCCAACGTCGGCGCTCGACGTCTCGGTGCAGGCGCAGATCCTCAACCTGCTGAAAACCTTGCAGGCGGAGCTGGGCGTCGCCTACCTGTTCATCACCCACAATTTCGCCGTCGTCGAATACCTGGCGCACGACATCGCGGTGATGTACCTCGGTCGCATCGTCGAACAGGGCAGGGCGGAAGAAGTGCTGGGTCAGCCGCGCCATCCGTATACGCAGGCGCTGCTTTCGGCGGTGCCGGTGCCGCGCCTCGACGGCGTCGGGCAGCGCATCGCGCTGGCCGGGGAAACGCCGTCGCCGGCCAAGCCGCCGGCCGGCTGCCATTTCCACCCGCGCTGTCCGCGGGCGAGCGAGGTCTGTCGTCAGCGTTATCCGGAAAGCGTCGCCGTCTCGGCGACGCATACGGTGGCCTGCGTGCTCACCGGTTGAGCGAGCAGGGCGCCAGGCGCCGTCGGCTGCAGGCCGGGAAAGCGCCTTAGCGCTTCTTCTTGCCGCCGCGCGCTTTTGCCTTGCCGCCAGACTTGCTGCTGCGCGCCTTGCTTGCCCGGGAATTGCCGGCCTTGGCCTTGCCCGCCGACGATTTCTTGTTCTTGGCGCTGCCAGCCTTGCCCTTCTTTCCCTTCTTTCCCTTGGCCCGGGGTTCCGGGGCGATGATGGCCGGTGATGACTGCATGCCGAGCAGGCGCTGCAGTCCTTCCTGGCTGCCGTTGCCGGGAACCAGCAGCTTCGAGCCGGCGGCCAGGCGGACATTGCCGGGCAGACCGTTGGCCTGGATCAGCTCGCGACTGCTGACGCCGAGCTGGCTGGCGATGTCGTTGATCCGCTGCGGCGACTTCACCGCGTAGGCCTGCCACTGCGTCAATGGCGCCTGGTTGTTGGCGAGATTGGCGTTGAAGATGGCGATACGGTCGGCGGGCAGGATCAGCGGCGTGTGCGCCTTGATGATCGGCCGGTTGTGCGAGGGATTGAGGTGGCGGAATTCCTCGACGCTCATGTTGGCCAGGCGGGCCGCCGTCTTGACGTCCATCGGCCGCGGCGCGGCGGCGGTGGCCAGGTAGGGTTCGTTGGCAATCAGCGGCAGGTTGAGGCGGGCGAAGGTTTCCGGATTGCCGATGATGTTCTTCAGCGCCTGCAGCTTCGGCACGTAGTGCCGGGTTTCCTTGGGCATGCGCAGGTTCGGGTAGTCGGTCGGCAGGCCGCTCGCGGCGTTGCGTTCGACCGCCCGTTTGACCGCGCCTTCGCCCCAGTTGTACGAGGCGAGCGCCAGATGCCAGTCGCCGTGCATGTCGTAAATGGTCTGCAGGTAGTCGAGGGCGGCGTTGGTCGAGGCGAAGACGTCGCGCCGCTCGTCCTGCCACCAGTTCTGCTCCAGGTTGAAGCGGCGGCCGGTGGCCGGGATGAACTGCCACAGCCCGGAAGCGGCGGCCGGCGAATGCGCCATCGGGTTGAACGAGCTTTCGACCATCGGCAGCAGTGCCAGTTCGGTCGGCATGCCGCGCTCTTCGAGCGCTTCGACGATATGGTGCAGGTAGGGACGGCTGCGTTCGATCATCTGCCGCAGCATGCCGGGGCGCGCCATGTACCACTGCTGGTAATGGAGGACCAGATCGTCGTTGAGATCGGTCATCGCGAAACCGTTGCGCACGCGCTCCCAGAGGTCGGTCGAGCGCAGCGTCAGGTCGATGGTCAGCGGCAGCTCGTGTTGCGGACCGATTTCCATGATGTTGAGCCCTTCGCCCAGGGTCGGGAAGGACGACGGGATCGAGGTCTGCAAACGCGGGTGGACGTCGAGGTCAGCGCTCGCGACAAACGGCATGACGAACGCGGCTATTCCCGCGCACACGCCGCAGAGGCGGCGGAGCAAGGACGGGAAGCGGGATTGGGACATTGACCGGTACTCCATGCGCGAACGGGATCGGCAAAGGGCGCAATTATAACTGAGGTCAGAGTCAGGGTTTTTTCCGGAATCGTAAATTGGCGACCCGCGGCTTGCTGACAGGAAATTGCATGTCATGCGCGATCGCCGTGCTTGCCCGCAAATCGCTGACCCTGCGTCGCAAATGGAGTTAGACTTCTTGCCATGAAGCGGCGACTGATTTTTCTTGCATGGCTCACGGTGTTGCTGTTGCCACTGTCCGGTTGCGACGGGGTAGACAGCACAGCGCAGGGGCGCGTCGTGCGCGTCGGCCTGTACGAGAATTCGCCGAAAATCTTTAGCACCCCGCAGGGCAAGGCCGGCGGGCTGTTCGGCGAGCTGCTCGAGCCGATCGCCCGCGCCGAAAAATGGCAGCTGCAGTACGTCCGCTGCGACTGGGTCAAATGCCTCGAAGCCCTGCAGCAGGGCGAGATCGACCTGATGCCCGATGTCGCCTTTTCGGTCGAGCGGGCGAGGATCTTTTCCTTCCACAAATTCTCGGTGGCGAGCAGCTGGTCGCAAATCTATGCTCACCCCAAACGCAACATCCAGACGCTGCCCGACCTCGCCGGGATGCGCGTCGCCGTGCTCGACGGCGGCATCCAGGCCGCTTTCATCGCGCAGTTGCTCGATAACGGCGGGATTGACTACCAGCTGGTCCAGGTCAAGTCGCTTGACGAAGGCTATCGCCTGGTTAGCGCCGGCGAGGCCGATGCGGTGGTCACCAACAGTTTCTTCGCCGCCCGTAACGGGCAGAATTACAACCTGATCGAGACGCCGATCGTCTTTCTGCCGTCGACGCTGTACTTCGCGACTGCCAAGGGGCAGAACGGCGACCTGCTGGACGCCATCGACAAGCATCTGGTGGATTGGCGGCGCGATGCCGGCTCGCTCTATTTCGACGCGCTGCACCGGGCGATGGCGATGCCGCCGGAAGTCCTGGCGCCGCACTGGCTGTTGTGGTCGCTCGGGCTGGGCGGCAGTGCGCTGTTGCTGTTGCTGGCGGCGAGTTTCCTGCTGCGCCGGCAGGTGGCCTTGCGCACCCGCGAACTGGAGGCGGAACGCGCCAACCTGGAGCAGCAGGTGAGCCAGCGCACCGCCCAGTACGTCGCCGCCAAGGAGGAAGCCGAGCGCCTGACGCGGGTGAAAAGCGAGTTCCTGGCCAACATGAGCCACGAAATCCGCACGCCGATGAACGCCGTCCTCGGCATGCTCTACCTGGCGCTGAAAAACGGCGAACTGCCGCCGAGCGTGCGCAACCAGCTGGGCAAGGCGCAGGGGGCGGCGCATTCGCTGCTCGGCATCATCAACGACACCCTCGACTTCTCGAAGATCGAGGCCGGCAAGCTTGAAATGGAAGCGATCGAATTCGGCCTCGATACCGTGCTCGAACGGCTGGCCGATGCGATCGGCTTTCAGGCCGAACACAAGGGCATCGAGTTCCTGATCCGTTACGACCCCGGCATTCCGTCGCGGCTGATCGGCGATCCGCTGCGCCTGGGGCAGATCCTGCTCAACCTGTGCGGCAACTCCGTCAAGTTCACCGAGCAGGGCGAGGTCGAGCTGGCCTTCCACTGTGTCAGCGCCAACGACGACGAGGTCACGCTGCAGGTCTGCGTGCGCGATTCCGGCATCGGCATGACGCCCGACGTCCAGCAGCGGCTGTTCGAGAAATTCACCCAGGCCGACCAGACCACCACCCGCCGCTTCGGCGGCACCGGCCTGGGGCTGGCGATCAGCAAGAATCTGGTCGAAATGATGAACGGCCGGATCTGGGTCGAGGATACGCAGCCCGGCGTCGGCACGACGATCTGTTTCACCGTCCGTCTGCCGATCGCCCAGGCTGCGCAGGCGCACCAGCGGGCCTTGGTCGAGCAGGCCGGGCCGCTGCTGCAGGGCATCCGCGTGCTGGTCGTCGATGACAGCGAAGCCTCGCGCGAGATCATGGCCGAGATGCTGCGTTTCTTCCGGCTCGACGTCAGCACCGCCGCCAGCGGCGCGGCGGCATTGGCCGCCCTGCGTGCGGCGAGCAGCGCGCCCTACGACCTGGTGCTGATGGACTGGCACATGCCGGGCATGAATGGCGACGAAGCGACGCAGCGCATCCACAGCGAGCTCGCGCTGCCGCGCCAGCCGAAAATCCTGATGGTCACCGCCTACGGGCGCGAGGATGTGTTCAAGCGCTCGGAGCAGGCCGGCGTAGACGCCTTCCTGATCAAGCCGGTGTCACCGTCGACGCTGCTCGACACGATCCTGACCGTGCTCGGCCGCGGCCGGATCTTCGGCACCGATGGTCAGCCGCACGAGGACGGTCGCAGCCCGGGCGCTCCCAATCTGGCGACCAGCGGCCAGCTGGCGGGGGCTCACCTGCTGCTGGTTGAGGACAACGAAATCAACCGCGAATTCGCCACCGAGCTGTTGCGTGGCGAAGGCATCGTCGTCGATGAGGCGGAAAACGGCGCGGTCGCCGTCAGCAAGGTCAGGCAGCAGGATTACGATGCGGTCCTGATGGACATCCAGATGCCGGTGATGGACGGCCTGGAAGCGGCGCGCCAGATTCGGGCGCTGCCGGACGAGAAATACGCCCGCCTGCCGATCATCGCCATGACTGCGCTGGCCATGGCGCAGGACGCCGAACAAAGCCAGGCGGCGGGGATGAACGATCACGTCACCAAACCGATTGCGCCCGACCGGCTGATGGCGGTCCTCGGTAAATGGATCGACCGTTCCCTCAGCCGTCCGGCCGCCAGCCCGGCAGCGGTGGTGGAAGCCGCCCTGGCGGTGGACGATCTACCGGCCGACCTGCTGGCCCAGACCGCTTTCAATGCCCGTGAAGGGGTACGCCGGATCGGCGGCAAGGTGGCCTCGTATCGCAAGCAGTTGCGGCGTTTCCGCGAAAATTACGCCGACGCGGTGAGCATTCTGCGGCAACGCCTGGCCGACGACGGGACGGTCGCCGCCGAGGCGCATTGCCATGCGCTCAAGGGTGTTACCGGCAACCTCGGGGCGCACGCGCTTTACGACCGTTTCACTGCCATCGACGATCTGCTCAAGCGCGGCGTGACGCCCGCCGCGGAACAGCTCGACGAAGTGGAGATGCTGCTGCAGCAGGCGATGCAGGCCATCGATTCGCTGGCTGCGCCGGCCGCGCCGGCGGTGGCGCCGACGGCTGCGCCGCTGCCGCCCGAGGTCTTGCGCAGCCTGCTCGATCGCCTGGCCAATGCGCTGGAGTACGACCTCGGTGCCGCCGAGCCGCTGCTCAACGAACTGCGTGCCGGGGTGGCGGGGACGCCGTTGGCGCCGGCGGTCGCTGCGGTCGCCGCCCGCGTCGATGTGTTCGATATCGACAACGCGGTTGCCCAGTTGAAGAAAATCGCCCGCGACGAGAGTTTGCCGTCATGACCCCAGTTCCCAGTGAAACGAGTGTCCTGCGCCCGCGCATCCTGATCGTCGACGATGTGCCGGAAAACCTGCACGCGCTGATGGCCATCCTGCGCGACAACTATGCGATCGTTGCCGCCACCAACGGCGAAAAGGCGCTGGAGCTGGCGCAGATGCAGCCGCAGCCTGAGCTCATCCTGCTCGACATCAAGATGCCCGGCATGGACGGCTATTCGGTGCTCTCCGCGCTGAAGATCAATCCCGTTACCACCGAAATTCCGGTGATCTTCGTCACCGCGCTCGCCGAGGCGGCCGACGAGGCGGGTGGCTTCTCGCTCGGGGTGGCCGACTACATCACCAAGCCGGTCAATGCCGATCTGCTCAAGGCGCGCGTGCGCAACCAGCTGGAGCTGAGGCGCTACCGCCAGCATCCGGTGCTGTTCGACATCGCCGCCCATGCAGACCCGACGCATCCGCCGACCCTGCTCGTCGTCGACGACGTTCCGGAGAACATCCACGAACTGCTCGAAGCGCTCAAGGGCGAGTACACGATCATGGTCGCATGCAGCGGCGCCAAGGCGCTCGACGTCATGCAGGGCAGCGTGCTGCCCGACCTGATCCTGCTCGACATCGTGATGCCGGAAATTGACGGCTACGAAACCTGCCGGCGCATCAAGGCCTTGCCGCAAGGTAACCGGATCCCGGTGATCTTCGTTACGGTGATCGACGCCACCGAGGAGAAGGTCAGGGGCTTCGATCTCGGTGCCGCCGACTACATCACCAAGCCCTTCGACATCGACGAGGTGCGGGCGCGCATTCGCACCCACCTCGAACTGGCGCGCCTGCGCCGCTTCCTGGAAGATCTGGTGGCCCAGCGCACGGCGCTGCTCCAGGTCAGCGAGGAGAAGTACCGCACCCTGGCCTACCGTGATCCGCTGACCGGCTTTGCCAACCGCGTCCTGTTCGCCGAGATGCTGCAGCATGCAATCCTGCATGCAGCCAATAACCAGAGCCAGTTTGCGCTGCTCAGCATCGATCTCGACAATTTCGCGATGATCAACGAAAGCCTCGGCCACAGCCTGGGCGACCTGTTGCTGGTCGAAGTCGGCCAGCGCCTGCAGAACCTGCTGCCGGAACGCGATGCCATCGCCCGCACGGCCGGCGACGAATTCAGCATCATCCTCGACTGCGGCAGCGAAGCGCCGGCGATTGACCTGCAGGCGCAGCGGATGATCGATGCCCTGGCCGCGTCCTTCGCGCTCAAGGGGCAGGAGGTCTACGTTGGCGCCAGCATCGGCATTGCCGTTTTTCCGGGCGATGGCAGTACCGCTGAAACCTTGCAGAGCAACGCCGATGTCGCGCTCCATCAGGCGAAGATCCAGGGACGCGGTGGCTTGCGTTTTTTCTCGCCGGAAATGGGACAACACGCCAAGCAAAGGCTGAAGCTCGAGGCAGAACTGCGGCAGGCGCTGGCCAACAACGAATTGCGTGTGTATTACCAGCCGCAGGTCGATCTGATCAGCGGCGAAATCATCGGCCTCGAAGCACTGGTCCGCTGGCAGCATCCCGAGCGCGGCCTGGTGTCGCCGGCGGAGTTCATTCCGCTTGCCGAAGAAAGCGGGCTGGTGGTGCCGCTGGGCGATTGCGTGCTGCGCGAAACCTGCCGGCAGATCAAGCAATGGACAGACAGCGGGCTGGCGTCGCGCCAGGTCGCGGTCAATGTTTCGGCGGTCCAGCTCAGTCGCGGCCGGCTCGTCGAATCGGTCCGCGAGGTTCTGGCGGAAACCGGCATTCCTCCGCAGCAGCTAGAGCTCGAAATCACCGAGAGTTTCGTGATGGCCGACCGCGACCAGTCGTTCAAGGTGCTGGAAGAATTGAAGGCGCTCAACATTCGCCTGTCGATCGACGATTTCGGTACCGGCTATTCCTCGCTCGGCTATCTGCAGCGTCTGGAAGTGGACAAGCTGAAGGTCGATATTTCCTTCGTCCGCGACATGACCACTAACCTCGGCAACGCGTCGATCGTCAAGGCGGTCATCGCCCTCGGTCATAGCCTCGGCCTCGAAGTCGTCGCGGAAGGCGTCGAGGAGAACGGGCAGGCGCGCTACCTGCGCTCGCTGCGCTGCGACGTCATGCAGGGCTATCTGATCAGCCGGCCGTTGCCGGCGGAGGAGATGACCCGTTTCCTGCAGGACTACGAGCCGGCAAAAATCCCCGCCGACAATGAGGGGCTGTCCACGCTGTTACTGGTCGATGACGAGCCGGGCATCCTCAGTTCACTGTCCCGCTTGCTGCGCCGGGAGAACTACCGCATCCTGACTGCGACGACCAGTGAGGAGGCGCTGCTGAAACTGGCCGAGCATCAGGTCGGTGTCATCATCATCGATCAGCGGATGCCCGGCATGAGTGGTACCGAACTGCTCGCCCGCGCCCGGGCCATGCATCCGAAGACGGTACGCATGGTGCTCTCCGGCTACACCGCGCTGGACAGCCTGACCGAGGCGATCAATCGCGGCGAGATCTACAAGTTCCTGACCAAGCCCTGGGATGATGCGGAGATGATTCATACCGTCCGCGACGCCTTCCGGCATTACAGCGAATCGATCGATCCGGCCACGCGCTGAGGCGAGTTTCGCCCGGCGTCGGCGGTTTGCCGCGGCGCCGTCGCACGCCAGGTTGTCATCCCGCTGACTTATCCCTGCAACGCGCTTTGGTTAGTTTTTGTTCACTGCCAAGGCCTTTTTTCAGTCCGTATGTTGCACTGCACAAAAAGCGCTTGACTCCTGTTCGTCGATGTATAGAATTGAATCATGCTGCGGCGCACCATGTTGATGGTGTGGATCAAGCAAGTTAGATTCCAATCCCGATTCGCCCCCAACCATCCTGGAGATTCATCATGATCAAACCCGAAGAGTTCGCCAAGTCCGGCTTCAATTTCGCCCTGTTCTTTGCCAACACCGCTTTCGACGGCATCGAGCGTCTGGCTGTCCTCAACCTGGCTGCCTCGCGTTCGGCTTTCGAAGCCTTCGTCAGCAACGTCAACACGCTGCTCGGCGTCAAGGATTTCAAGTCCTTCGTCGAAGTCCAGAAGGATCTGGCTGCGCCGACGCTGGAAAAGGGTATCGAGTACTCGCGTAACGTGATCGCCATCGCCACCGACGCCAAGGAAAAGATCGCCAAGCAGGTCGAAACCCACGTCGCCGACACCAGCGCCAAGGTTTCCGGCATCGTCGAAAAGGCCCTGGAATCCGCTCCGGCCGGTTCCGAAGTTGCCGTCGCCGCGGTCAAGACCGCGATGAAGTCGGCCAACGAAGCGATGGACGGCCTGAACAAGGTTGCCAAGCAAGCCGCTGAAGTTGCCGAAGCTTCGGTTGCCGCCGCCACCGAAGCGACCATCAAGGCCGCCAACGTTGCCGCCCCGAAGGCTGCCGCGCCCAAGAAGGTTGCCTGATTGGCTACCCGCTGACGCCATGCCGGGCGCAAGCCCGGGGGGCAGTCGCCAAGGAACCCCGCTGGAAACAGCGGGGTTTTTTTCTGCCGCTGCCCAAGAAGCCGATCAAGCGGGCGCCTCGCCGCGCCCCAGGCGATCGGCGATGTGCAGCAGGAAATCGACCACCACGCGCACCCGTGGCGCCCGGTAGCGGTCGGCGGTATACACCAGCCAGCTGCTCCCCTGGTAGCGGCCGAGTAACTGCCACTCGGGCAGCACGCGGACCAGCGTGCCGTCGGCGACCTGGCGGCGGACGCTGAAGTCGGGCAGGCAGGCGATGCCCAGCCCGGCCTCGGCGGCTTCGCGGCGCATCTCGCTGTGGTTGCTGGCGTAACGGCCGCGCACGTTGACCACCTGGCGGCGGTCGCCGTTGACCAGGCACCACTCGTCGTCGCCCGGCAGTTCGGCCAGGTGCAGGCAACTGTGCTGCGCCAGGTCGGCCGGCTGCTGCGGCGTGCCGGCGGTGGCCAGGTAGGCCGGCGTCGCGTAGAGCAGGGTGCGCACTTCCATGAACGGCCGCGCGACGTAGCCGGGCGGCGGATCGCCCAGGCGCAGGGCGATGTCCACGCCCTCGGCGATCAGGTCGACGACCTGGTCGGTGACCTGCAGTTCGAGCGCCAGTTGCGGGTGCGCCGCCAGCAGTTCCGGCAGGCGCGGGTGGATCAGCTGGCGCAGCGCCGCCTTCGGCGCCGACAGGCGGACCCGCCCCTCGACCCGGCTGGCGTGGCCGGCTGCCCCGTCGCAGGCGGCGCGGGCGGCGTCGAGCATGACCCGGGCGTGGCGCACGACCTCCTGGCCGCCGGCGCTCAGGCGCAGCCGGCGCGTGCTGCGTTCGAGTAGAGTCAGGCCGAGCGCCGCCTCGAGCCGGGCGATTTGCCGGCTGACCGCCGACGGCGTCGCGCCTTGCAGGCGGGCGGCGGCGCTGAACGAACCGGTTTCGACGACATTGACCAGCACGGCCAGGTCGGGCAAGAGCGGTAGGAGTTCATTTGTTCTCATGAGGCAAAGATAATTTGCTTTGACGGTGGATTATCGCTGAAATCGCCAGCTTTCATACTGGCGGCCAGACCTGATGAGGACCGCACCATGCTTTTCCGCCGCCTGCCCCCCGAACCGCTCCTGCTGCTCATCGCCGCCATCTGGGGCAGCAGCTACAGCGTCGTCAAGACGGCGCTGCTGCATTACCCGGTGGCCGGCGTGATCGCCATCCGCTTCCTGCTCACCGCGCTGCTGCTCGGTCGCTACTGGCTGGCGCTGCCGGCGGCGCAACGGCGCGACACCTTCCTCGTCGCGCTGCCGACCAGCCTCGGCCTGCTCGCCATCTTCCTCGCCGAAACCGCCGGCGTCGCGCAGACCAGCGCCGGCAACGCGGCTTTTCTGGTCAACCTCTGCCTGTTGCTGACGCCGCCGGTCGAGTGGGCGTGGTTCGGCAAGCGCCCCGGCGCCCGCCTGTGGCTGGCCGGCGCGCTGTCGCTGCTCGGCACCGCGCTGCTCACTGGCATCGGCCGCGGCAGCCTCAACCCGGGCGACCTGCTGATGCTGCTGGCGGCGCTGATTCGCGCCTTCCAGACCTGCCTGACCACGCGCCTGACCGCCGGCCGCGCCATCGACAGCATGGGCCTGACCGCAGCCCAGGGCCTGCTCGTCGGCGCTGGCGCACTGGCTATCGCCCCGTGCTTCGCCGCCGGCCTGCCGGCGCTACCGAGCAGCCGCGAATTCTGGGGCGCCATTGCCTGGCTGACGCTGGCCTGCACGCTGTTCGCCTTCTGGGCGATGAACCGCGCGCTCGCCGCCGGCAGCCCGAGCAAGGTCGCCCTGCTGCTCGGCAGTGAACCGCTGTGGGGCGCGCTCTTCGCCGTCCTCTGGCTGGGCGAATCGCTGGCCGGCGCCGCCTGGCTAGGTGGCCTGATGATCGCCGGCGCGGCGCTGTGGCTGGTGTGGCCGACAGCGCGGCGGACGGCGCAGCCAGCAGGATAGGATGGGCGATGCTCTATTGTCGGCCGGTCTTGTCTTACTGCGACCCCTTTCCCGGCCACGTCCAATCTTCCCGAACTCGCTCGCCGTCTGGCCTCGGGGGGGCTGCTGGCAATCGTCCTGTTGCCCCTGTCGGTCGCCCTCTACTGGACGTTGAGCGACGCCGGGACGCTGGCGGTGCGGGCCAATCTGGCGCCCAGCGCCGTGCACGGAGAACTGCAGACCTGGCAGCGCCTGCTCGGCGGTTTGTTGATGGAGGTGCCGCTGGGCCTGTTGCTGGTCGGCGTCTGGCAGGCGCGCAAGTGTTTCCTGCTGCTCGGTAGCGGCCGGGTATTCACTGTTGAGTCAATCGGCTATCTGCGCAGTTTTGCCGCCTGGTCGGTGGCTTCGGCGATTGCCAGGATTTTCTGCGACGCGGCCGCGTCGGTGGTGGTGACGCTGGCGAACCTGCCCGGGCAGCGCATGCTGGCGCTCGGGCTGGGCTCGGATCAGTTTTTCCTGTTGTTCTTCGCCGCGCTGGTATGGCTGATGGCCGGTGTCATCGGCGAGGGGCTGGCGCTGGCCGACGAAAACGCGTCGTTTGTCTGATCGCGCCAGGAAAGCTCATGCCCATCGTTGTCCGTATTGACGTCATGCTCGCCAAACGCAAGGCCAGGTCGAAGGATCTTGCCGAGTACGTGGGTATTACCGAAGCCAATATTTCCCTGCTCAAGCAGGGGAAGGTCAAGGGGGTCCGCTTCGAGACCCTGGAAAGAATCTGCGAATTCCTCGCTTGCCAGCCCGGCGACTTGCTCGTTCATGTGCCGGCGGAAGCTGGGACTGAGACAGCGGGGGATGCGGGCGGCGGCTGACGGGAGTTGTCGTGAGGTTCCGGCTGTTTCCGGCACTGGCGCTGTCGTCGTTGCTGCATCTGGCGGTGGCGATTGCTGTCCGTCCCCCGCCAGTGCCCCGGGCTGCGCCGGTCGTGGTCTTGGTGGCGCGCTTGTTGCCGGCAGCGCCGGTCGTCCGGGTCGCACCGCCGCCGCCGCCGGTCGAACCGAAACGCGCAGCTCGGTAGCCTGCAGTCGGACGCGCGCCGAGCGAGCCGCTGGCCGAACCTGTGAACCGCGTCGTTGTGACTCCTTCCCGCACGGTTTCCCGCGATGCCATTCTCGCCGCGGCGCGGGAAATCGCGCGGAGCGAAGCGCCGCTCGATGGCCACGGCGCATCGCGACAGGCGGCGCCGATCGCTGATCGCCCCCTGCTGCCCGGCTTGGCAAAGGCGCTTGAAAACAAGGGTGCTGGGACGAGCATTTCCCAGTACAGCAATGGCATGGTCAAGGTCGAAAGCGCGGACGGAAGCACCTACTGCCTGCAGCCCCCGCCGGCGATCCCGCAGCTTGGTGTGCATCAGGTCCGTGTGGCGGTCACCTGTCCGTGAAGGTTGCGGCGGGGTGGCCGAATGTCCCCGTGCCGGATTGTCGCGTCGCTGTCACGACAATCCGGAACCAGGCAGGGTTACCGGCCAGGTGGCGCCGCGAATAGCCGATCCCTCCGCCCTTTTCAACCCGAATCTGTGCCGCAATCCGCTCCTTCATGCCGTCGACGTGGCTGATGGCGCCGATCATCTTGCCGCTGGCGTCGAGCGTGCCGAAGCCTTCGTCGAGGAAGAGCGAGTCGATGCTGGTCTTGTGGCTGACCAGGAAGCTTTCGCCGCCGGACAGTGCGGCTTAAGTTAGCACCATGTGATCCGGGCTCCTTTTATTCATTCAAGCATGGAATTTGTCATCATGTGATGCTATGGTTGAAGCGTTCGATAAAAGGAGAACTCCATGCGCACGACGCTCGCCCTTGATGATGATTTGCTTGCCAAGGCCCAGGCTTTGACGGGTTTTTCGGAAAAAACTGCCTTGATCCGCGAAGCCCTGCGCGCGCTGATCCAGCGCGAAAGCGCCAAGCGCCTGGCTCTGCTCGGTGGTTCCGAGCCGCAACTCGACGCCGTACCAAGGCGCCAGACGGAGCAGAGATGATCCTGGTCGATACCTCGATCTGGATTGACCATTTACGTCAGCGCGACGAGCGCCTGAGCAAGCTGCTCAATCAGGGGCGGGTGCTGGCCCATCCTTTTGTAATCGGCGAACTGGCCTTGGGGAGTCTGCAGAACCGCGTGGTGATCCTCGGCGCGCTACAGGATTTGCCGCAAGCCCCGGTCGCCACGGAAGGCGAGGTCCTGAGCTTCATCCAGAAAAATGCCCTCTACGGTATGGGCATCGGCTACATCGACGCACACTTGCTGGCTGCGGTACGTCTCGCCCCGGGCACCGCGTTGTGGACGCGTGATAAACGGCTGCTGGCTGCCGCTACGAGCTTGGGCTTGGTGGAAATTGTGGTGCATTGAGGGAATGAGGTTCCCTCGGTGGGAGATTTTGGGGCTGTTTAGATAAAAAGCGGTTGCCCGGTTGCCTGTCATCCAGGACGTTTCATCCAGCGCGCTGACACGCCGGCCGAATGGCCCGGTTTTTTGGATTGGTCAACGATATTTCGCCGCGATACAAGGCTTTCTGCAGCACCCATGCGACGTAGTTCATCGATGCATCCCCATGCGCAGAATGGTTGGAAGAAGGCTCCGAAATTTCGATTCCCCGTTCGGTGGCACGCAGGTGAATGGTGCCCCATCCCTGCATTTCGATGCTTCGTTCGGCAGGCGACAGATCGATTGAGCGAGAGGCGTCGGGAACGCCCGCAAAAATTGCTTCGCAAAAAGCGGGCAGATGTGTCGTGTCCGCGCTCGGCACGAATCGGGTCTGGTTATGGAAACGCTTGTCCGGCGGGACGTCCTTCAGGCTGTCCGAGGCGCGCAGGCCGTTGTTTTCCGTGTTCCACTCAAAATAATCCGCGAAACGTCCGGCGATCTCATCCCGGGCGTCTGCTTTGCCGGCTGCCGGGCCTTCCAGCACGTACACCTCGGGCACAAGCGGGTTCGACAGGGTCGAAAGTACCAGAATGAGCAATCTGTTTTCCGTGCCCAACAAGTCGGAATAGCCGATTCGCGCGATGCGTTGGCCATCCGGAGAGCGTGAGGCCAGCCTCAGATAATTCGTGCCGACCGGGTGGGACAGTTCCAGATGACGAAAGGGCGAGGTTTCGAGCCAGACGTCATCATCGACGACCACAAAGGCCTGTTTCCGCAAATCCCAATCGTCATCGCGGCCGAAGCGGCCATCGTTGCGCTCTTGCAATCGATTGCTGTAGTTGATGGCGATTCGCCTGCGCTCGATCTGTTGGTCCTTCTCGGTGAATAACCACAGCTCGCCGTCACTGTTTCCGGATGATCCGCCGTATTGCAACAGGATTGCCGGAGGTGCATCAGATACCACATAGGCGTGAGCGAAGCGGCCCCGACGGCTCTTTTCGGAACACAGGCTCTCGCCACCCCAACCAGCGGGCGTGCAAAAGTCGATCGGCTTCCCCTGAAAGCGGACGATGCTGTTCCAGTAATAGTCATCAGGCCGCGCGTTGTTTTCCCCCGACTGGAAGTGGATTTTCCACCGACCAATTTCAAATGATCCGACCCGCAGCCATTCTTCCGGTACAACGACTTCCTTCTGGCAAGCTGCCAACTGAGCAGCCAGCAGTAACGTGAGCAAGATCTTCAGGTCGTTCCTTTGTCTCATGCGTTCATATCCTTAGCTGCGAATACCCGATCCCGCCGCCCTTCTCGACGCGGATCTGCGCCGGGATGCGCTCCTTCATCCCGTCGACGTGGCTGATCACGCCGATCATCTTGCCGCTGGCGTTGAGCGTGTCGAGGGCGTTCAGCGCGATTTCCAGGGTGTCGGCGTCGAGTGTGCCGAAGCCTTCGTCGAGGAAGAGCGAGTCGATGCTGGTCTTGTGGCTGACCAGGTCGGAGAGGGCGAGCGCCAGCGCCAGGCTGACCAGGAAGCTTTCGCCGCCGGATAGGGTGCGGGTGTCGCGGGCGACTTCGCCCTGCCAGCTATCGACGATGTCGAGTTCGAGTTCGCCGGTGCTTTTGCGGCGCAGCAGGTAGCGGCCGTGCAGGCGGGCCAGGTGGCCGTTGGCGAGGTGCAGCAGGTGGTCGAGGGTGAGGCCCTGGGCGAACTTGCGGAACTTGTCGCCCTTGGCCGAACCGATCAGGCCGTCGAGGCGCTGCCAGAGGTCGGCATCGGCGGTTTGCGCGGCGATTTCCTGGAACAGCGCCTGCTGGCTCTGCAGCGCCTCCTGGTCGCGGGCGAGCAGGGCGCGCCGGGCGCCGAGCTGTTCGCTGAGTTCGCGGCGCTGCTGGTCGAGTTGGGCGAGGGTGGCGTCGAGGTCGGCGAGCGGTGGTAACGGCGTGGCTGGGTCACTTATCGGGTGGGCGAGCGTCTGGTCGTTGCTCGTTGCGGCAACCGGCGCGGGCGGCGCGGCTTGCAGGCGGGCGAGCTTTTCGCGCGCCGCCTGGAGTAGCGCGTCGGCCTGCTGTTTGGCGGCTTGCCGGGTTTCCCGGGCTTGTTGCAGGCGCTGGCGTTCCTCCGCCGGCAGCAACGCGGCGGCGTAGGCCTCTAGCTCGCTGAACGGGCTGGCGGCGAGCGCCGTTTGCCAGGCGTTGGTGGCGTCAGCGAGGGTTTGCTGCTGCCGGGCGAGGTTGGCGTCGAGTTGCGCCTGCCGGCCCTGCAGTGCGGCGAGTTGCTGGCCGAGTTCGGCGAGTTGCGCGGCGCAGCGGGCGAGGGCGGCGGCGGGGTCGGCTTCGGTGGCAATGAATTCGGCGGTTGTTGCCGCAGGCGATGCCGTTTCAGCGGTCTTTTCCCCAAGCTCGGCGCGCCGTTGTGCCGCTTGTTCAGCCCAGATCGTGGCCTGGGTTTGCGCCGCGGCGGCGCGTTCCTGCTGCTGGACGAGTTGGGTGGCGAGTTCCTGGCGGCGGCGCTGGGTCTGTTGCCAGTGCTGCCATTCGGCGTCGCGCCCGGCCAGCCAGGCGGCCGGGTCGGCGGGGATGTCGGCCAGCGTTGCCTTGAGCCGGGCGTCAAGTGCGGACTGTTCGGCGGCGATGCCCTGGCTGGCTTTGGCGATTTCCGCCTGGCGCAGCGCTGCGGTTTGCCCGGCCTGGGTCAGCAGTTGCAGTTGGTTGCCGGCGGCGAGCAGGGCCTGGGCGGCGTCGGCGGCGGTCTTGGCGGTGGCGTTGAGCGCCTGTTCGCCGCGTTCGGCGGCTTGCAGGCGGGCGGCGAGCGCGTTCAGCGACTGCTCGGCCAGATTGCGGGCGGCGGCGAGAGTTGGTTCCTCCTGCCAGGCGTCGACCGGCAGCGTGCCGGCCGGTAGCGCGGCGAGCTGGGCTTGCCAGTCTTCGGCGAGGCGGTCGAGGTCGCGGGCGGTCTTCGCCTGCAGTTCCTGCAGCGCGGCGTGCGCGGTCTTCGCCTTGGTCTGCTCGTCGCGCAGTTGCTGGCCTTTTTCGACCAACTCGGCGAGCGACTTCTGCGCCGCCAGCAGCGCGGCCTCGGTGGCCGAGACGTCGAGCGCGGCGTAGTCGGCGATTGCCGGGTGCTCGTGTGCGCCGCACAGCGGGCAGGGCTGGCCCGGCTGCAACTGGCGGCGGTGGTCGGCGAGGCTGCGGATCAGGCGTTCCTGTTCGAGCAGCTTCTGCTTGTCGGCGACCTGGGCGCTCAGCACCTTGTGCTGCTCGCGCAGCGCGACCAGCCTGCTTTCCCGAGCGGCGATCTGCGGTTCGCCCTGCTGCAGTTGCTGCGCCTGCGCGCCCTGCTGGGCGGCGAGCTCGCGGCGCTGGCGGGCGAGGGCGTCGAGCTGCTGCCAGCGGTTGCCGGCGGCCTGTTCGCGCTGCCAGTGGGCGCGCAGTTCGGCCAATGTTTGCCCAGCGAGGCGTTGGTTCTGTTCGGCGCGGCTGGTCTCGAGCGCGGCGTCGGCGGCGGTTTTTGCCTTTTGCGCGGCGTCGACCGTCAATTGCTGGGTGGCGCGTTGACCTTCGTTGGCGGTCTGCTCGGCGGCGAGTTTCTGTTGCGCCTGCCGCTGGGCGGCGAGTTCGCGGGCGAGCCGGGCGCGCTGCTCGAACTGCTGGCGCCAGGCGCCAAGGCGTTCGCCGAGCAAGGCGCGCTGTGGGTGGGTGGCGCAGAAGTCGTCGATCTCCTTGGCGTCGCGCCGGCTTTGCTGCAGGGCCTGTTGCGCCTGGGCGGCGACGGCGGCGGCGTGGCTGGCGGCGGCGTCGTGGCCGGCGAGTTGGGCGGCCTGCAGGCGGCTGCGTTCGCCGAGCAGTGCCTGCTGTTCGGCGGCGGTCTGGCGGGCGGCGGCGTCGGCCTGCTGCCATTGTTGATGCAGTGGGCGCAGTGCTTCGGCCGGTTCGCTGTCGCTCAGGCGTTTGAGTTCGGGCGCGGCGGCGGCCAGCGCGGCGTCGGCGGTTTGCTGGCGGGTGAGCGCGGCGGCAACTTCCTGTTCGGCCTGGGCCAGGTCGAGGCGCCACTGGCGCTGCGCCTGCGTCTGTGCGTGCCGGCGCTGGAGGTCGGCGAGCTGGTTTTCCAGGCGGGCGCTTTCCATCTGCATCGCGGCGCGCTGCTCGTCGCTCATCAGTTCCATGCCGTCGGCGCGGGCCTTGAGCTGGGCCAGTTTGTCCCTGGCCTCGCGCGCCTGTTCGAAGACCTTGCGCGAGATTTCGCCGTAGATTTCGCTGCCGGTCAGTTCTTCGAGCAGTTCGGCGCGCTCGTTGGCGCTGGCGTTCAAAAAGGCCGCGAAGCCACCCTGGGCGAGCAGCATCGACTTGGTGAAGCGCGGGAAATCGAGGCCGGTGATTTCGGCGATGCGCTTCAGCTTGTCGTTGGTCTGGGTGCTGAGGATGCTGCCGTCGCCGGCGGCTAACTCGACCTTGGGCGCCTGCAGCGCGCCGTCGGCCTTGTCGCGGGCGCGGCGCTGGCTCCAGAAGGCGCGGTACACGGCGCCCTTGACCTCGAATTCGACCTCGGCCAGGCAGTCGGCGGTGTGCCGCGTCATGATGTCGTTGTCGGCGGCCGAGATCGTCTTCAGGCGCGGCGTCTGGTGGTAGAGCGCGAGGCAGATGGCGTCGAGCAGCGTCGACTTGCCGGCGCCGGTCGGCCCGGTGATCGCGAACAGCGCGTTGTCGGTGAACGGCGGCCGGGTGAAATCGATGGTCCATTCGCCTTTCAGCGAATTGAGGTTCTTCAGGCGCAGAGTCAGGATCTTCATGCTTCCTCCCCATGCAGGCTGGCGACGACGCTGCGATAGCGCTCGCAAAGCGCCTGCTGCAGTTCGGCGTCGAGTTCCTCCTGCTGCAGGCGGCGGGCGAAGACTTCGTGCGGGTCGAGTTCGTCCAGCGTCTCGCTGGCGGCGGCTGCCAGCCGGGCGGCGGCGTTGCCGCGCTGGCGGCGGATGCGCAGGACTTCGACCGGCCAGCCTTCGGTCATCTTCTCGATGCGCGCTGGCAGGTCGGCGAGGTAGTCGTCCTCGGCGACGGTGACTTCCAGCCAGGCCGGGCGCTCCGGCGTGCCCTGCGCGGCGGCGGTACCGATCTGCGCCGGCAGGTCGGCGAGCTTGCCGGCAATCGCCACCAGCCCCTGAAAGCGCGGCACCGGCAGCGGCGTCACCGCCTGCAGACCGTCGGCGCCAAGGTCGACCAGGAGCATTTCCTTCTGCTGCTTCGCTTCGTCGAAGCCGAGTGGCAACGGCGAGCCGCAATAGCGGATGTGTTCCAGCCCGCCGACCTTCTGCGGCCGGTGGATGTGGCCCAGCGCGATGTAGTCGGCCGGCGGGAAGGCGGCGGTGGGGAAGGCTTCGAGCGCGCCGACGTAGATCTCGCGCACCGATTCGCTGGCGCTGGCGCCGACCGTGGTCAGGTGGCCGGTGGCGACGAGGGGCAGGGTAACGCCGAGTTCGGCCATCTTGGCCCGGGCGGCGGTGTCGACCTTGACATAGTGCTGCTGGATCGCCTGCTGCAGCGACAACTGCTTGTCCTCGGCGCTCTGCCCGGCCTGGCTGTGCAGCACGTCGCGCGGGCGGACGAAGGGGACGGCGGCGACGATGCAGCCCGGCGCGCCGTCGCGCTGCGTCAGGACGACCACCTGCGTCGCCGGATCGGCATGCGTCGCGGCGATCACCGTCGTCCCGAGGCGCGCCAGCAGTTCGCGGCTCTCGCTTAGCGTCGCCGGCGAATCGTGGTTGCCGCCGAGCAGCAGCAGCGCGACGCTCGCCTCGTTCAGGCGGACGACCAGCTGGCTGTACAGCTCGCGGGCGTAGGAGGGCGGCGTGCCGGTGTCGAAGATGTCGCCGGCGATCAGCACGGCATCGACCCTGTGTTCCGCCACCTGTTCGAGCAGCCAGCCGATCAGCGCCAGGTGCTCGGCCTGCCGGCTCTTGCCCATGAAATGCTGGCCGAGGTGCCAGTCGGAGGTGTGGAGGAGGCGCATGCGGGCTGGCCGGAGAAAAAGGAAGGCATTTTAGCCTTGCCGTCGGCCGGGCGGATGCCTGTGCCGCTGGCGCTAAGTGCGCCGGGCGGTGCGCGGCAGCCAGGTCAGCAGTTTGTAATAAAGCTCGTCGGGATCGACCGGCTTGGCCAGGAAATCGTCCATGCCGGCGTCGAGGCAGTGCTGTCGGTCCTCGGCAAAGACATTGGCGGTCATCGCGATGATCGGCACGGCCTGCTGGCGCGGGTCCTGGCGGAGCCGGCGGGTCGCTGTCAGGCCGTCGACGTTGGGCATCTGCATGTCCATCAGGATCAGCCCGTAGTCGTTTTCTGCCGCCAGTTGCAGGGCCTGGGCGCCGTCCTCGGCCTGGTCGATGCGCAGGCCGACATCGTCCAGCATGATCTGGGCGACTTCCCGGTTGATCGGGTCGTCCTCGACGAGCAGGATGCGGGTGCCGGCGTAAGTCGAGCGCAGGAGTGCCTCGTTGTCGATGCCGTTGGCCGGCTGAGCGGTTGGCGTTTGGCGCTGGTCCTTGAGCAGGCGGGCGGTGAACCAGAAAGTGCTGCCCTGTTCCGGTATGCTGCTGACGCCGACTTCGCCGCCCATCAGTTCGGCGATGCTGCGGGTGATCGAGAGCCCGAGCCCGGTGCCACCGTACTTGCGGGTGATGCTGTTGTCCGCCTGTTCGAAACTGGAAAACAGGCGTGGCAGGGCGGACGGCGGGATGCCGTGGCCGGTGTCGCTGACTTCGAAGCGCACCAGGACATGATCGGTGGCATCCTCAAGCAGGCTGGCGCGCAGGGTGACGCTGCCGTGGTCGGTGAATTTGACCGCGTTGTTGGCATAGTTGAGCAGGGCCTGGCGCAGGCGGGTCGGATCGCCAAGCAGGTTGTCGGGCACGGGGTGGATTTCGGTGAGCAGGCTCAGCCCCTTGAGATGGGCGCGCTCGGCGATCATGGTGGCGACGCTGCTGAAGATTTCGTTGAGTTTGAGCGGTGCCGTTTCCAGCGTGAACTTGCCGGCTTCGATCTTTGACAGATCGAGGATGGCGTTGATGATTTCCAGCAGGTGTTTGCTGGCGGCGTCGATTTTCTCCAGGCGATCCTGCTGCTCTGCCGTCACGCCCGAGCGCATCACCAGATGCACCATGCCGGTGATGGCGTTGAGCGGGGTGCGGATTTCGTGGCTCATGCTGGCCAGGAAGGCGCTTTTCGCCTGGTTGGCGGCTTCGGCGGCTTCCTTGGCAACGCTCAGTTCGTGCGCCCGCTTCTTCTCCGTGATGTCGTTGACGATCCAGATGCTGCTTTCCTGTGGCGAAGCCGGATTCAGCGAATGGCCGGTGATTTCGGCCCAGAAAGTGCTGCCGTCGGCTTTCACCAGGTTCAGTGTGTGGCTGAAGTTCTCACCGTGCGCCAGTTGCGGGTAGGCTTCTTCGCCCAGTGTCCGGAAGGCGGCTTCGGTGGGATAGAGCTGACGGGTGCGCAGGCCGAGCATGCTCCCCGGCGGATAGCCGAAGATTTCCTCGAAGCGCCGGTTGCAACTGACGATCTGGCGGTCGTGCAGGAGCACGATACCGACCATCGCGTTGTCGAGCAGCGCGGCCTTTTCCGCCAGCACTTCGGCCAGCATCTGCGCGTTGCGCTGGCGTTCGGTGATGTCGCGGCCGACCAGGACGCCGTAATTGCGCTCGCCGAGCAGCGCCAGTCGATACGAGATTTCGAGCCAGACGGCGCCCTGGATCGAGGTGAAGGCGATGACCTGGGAATAGGCCGGCGATTCGCCGTCACTACCGGTGTTTTCCATCTCGCGGTGCAGCACGGCAAGGACGTTTTCGGCATCGGTCAGGCCCAGCGACAGGAAAGGCAGGCCGACCAGGGTATCGACCGGCCGGCCGAGCAACTGGCCGAGCGCGGCATTGGCGTCGGCGACGCTGTCCTCCGGCAGGGCGATCAGGATGACGAAATCCGAAGTGTGGTCGAGCAGCGTCCGGAAGCGTTCCAGGTGCTCAAGATTCTGCCTGAGCTGCGGGTAGTAGCTTTTGCGGAAAGAACGCCCGCTCAAGCCGACGATCATGTCCTTGAGTCTGGCTTCGTCGTCGTTCATGTCAGAGGGCTTCGCCATAAATCGCCTTGATGTCGTCGACCGTCGCTCGTCGCGGGTTGGTCACCAGGCAGGCGTCCTTGGCGGCGTGGCTGGCCAGTTCGGGAATGTCGGCAGCGCGCACGCCGCGCGTTTCGAGGCTACCGAGAACGCCCAGCTGGATACGCCTGGCGAGAATGGCGTCGGTGATGCGGCTCACCACTTCGCGCGGGCTCAGGCCACGGGGGTCGATGCCCATGGCTTCGGCAATCTGCTGATAGCGTTCCGGCGCCGCCGCCGCATTGAAACGGATCACGTGCTCGAGCAGCAGGGCGTTGCATTCGCCGTGCGGCAGATCGAGATAACCGCCCAGCGGATGGGCGAGGGCATGGACCGCACCGAGGCTGGCATTGGAAAAGGCGATGCCAGCCTGCAGGCTGCCGAGCACCATGTTTTCCCGCGCTGCCATCAGCATCGGCTGGCTGACGGCGGTTTCGATGTTGTGCCAGAGCAGCTTGATGGCGGCCAGTGCGTGCAGGTCGACAATCGGCGAACTGGCTGTCGATACATAGGCCTCCATGGCGTGGGTCAGGGCATCCAGACCGGTGCAGGCGGTCAGGTAGGGATCCATGGTCAGCGTGGTTTCGGGGTCGACCAGCGAAACGTCGGGCACCATGCTCTTGCTGATGATGGCCATCTTGTAGCGGCCCGGCGTGTTGCAGATGATGCAGAACTGCGAGACGTCGGCGGCGGCGCCGGCCGTGGTCGGGATGCAGATCAGCGGCGGGCCGGGAATGTTGACCCGGTCTACGCCCTCGAAGGCGGTGATGTTGCACCGATTCGAATGGACGATGCCGATCCCCTTGGCGCAATCGACGACGCTGCCGCCACCGACGGCGACGATGACGTCGCAGTGTTCGCGGCCATAGACGAGGGCGCCGGCCATGACTTCGTGATCCTTGGGGTTCGGCGTCAGGGCCTGGAAGACCACCCACGGAACGCCGGCCTGTGCCAGATTGTCCTGCACCTCCTTCAGCCAGCCGGCGGCGATCACGCCGGGGTCGCTGACGATCAGGACCCGACGCGCACTGAAGTGCCGGGCGTAGTCGCCCACCCGGTGCCGGGCGCCGGCGCCGAAAATGAATTCGGGGACGACGAACTTGCGCATTTCATAATTTGCCATGGCCTGTGCATCTCCTCTCTGCGGGATTGCCCGGCTTGAATCGCTGCGCTTGAGCGCGAAACTTTTTTTCATTATGGCGCAGGTGCGCAGCGCTGGCTTTGCTTCTTTTGCCATTTGCAGCATTTGCGCACGAGGTGTTGCGTTCCTGTGCCGGGGGCTGGCAATCGCGTTGAGTACCGGCTCGCCGGGCTCACGGTCAATCGACGTTCCCGGCACCGGCAAGCTGGTCTATGCTCTGCCTGATGACGATCCCGATCCTGGAGAGTGCGATGGGTAAAATGCTTGCCGCCGGGCTGCTGGCGCTTGCCGCGATGGGGCCGGTGCTGGCGGCCGATCTGAAGATTCTTGCCTTCGACGACAATTCCTGCGCCGCCTGGAAGCAGGCGGCCGACGATCCCGACCGGCGTGCCGCGCAGGTGGCCTGGGCGCGCGGTTTTCTCAGCGGCCACAACTACGCCAACCAGAAGCAGCAGGTGACCGATGTTTCGGCCGGTACCGTCGAGCGCAACATCGAGCAATACTGCCGCAAGAATCCGGAAGGCCTGTTCATTGACGCCGCCTACCGGATGAGCGACAGCATGTCCGGACGCAACGCGCCGATCCGCAAGTAGTCAGCAATCCCCGGTCTGCGGTTAGAATATGCCAATCGACATAACCGGGGATCGCAATGGAATATCAGGTGCAGGACGAGTCCGAACATTACGCGATGGTGACCTTGCGTGCGAAGGCGATGAGCCTGTTCTTCGCCGAGAAGCTGGAAGCCATCGGTCTTGAATACCGGGACAGTCAGCGCAACAACGACGGCACGGTTTCCGTGCTCTGCCGCAAGACCGACAAGTACAAGGATTGAGCGGCGCTCGGCGACGCCCGCCGGCAAGTTTTCTCATCCGCTTGGCGCCGAATTGCGCTTGGCCGCTGTCTTTGCCCTGCCGCTCATCGCGCGCGGGCGGTTTCCGGCAACCCGGGTGGGGGTGCCGCAACGGTTTTTCCGGTGTCCCGCAATGCGCCTCCTGCTCTTCCTCTTCTGCCTGATCGCGCTGCCCGCCTGGGCCGTGTCCTACACGCCGCAGAGCGTGCCCAATCCGCGGCTGGTCAACGGCAGCCATGTCGCCGATCCCGACCAGATCATCGGCGCCGAAACCCTGGTGCGCATCGATGCCCGCCTGCGCCAGCTGGAACAACGCAGCGGCGTCCAGGTGGCCGTGGTGGCGCTCGATTCGATCGGCGATGTCGAGGTTTTCAGTTTCGCCCAGCAGTTGTTCGAAAGCTGGGGCATCGGCCACGCCGGGCGCGACGACGGCTTGCTCGTGCTGCTGGTGCGCGACCAGCGGGCGATCCGCCTGCATACCGGTTACGGCCTCGAAGGCGCTCTGCCGGACGTGGTCTGCAAGCGCATCCAGCGGGAATTCATGGTGCCCGCCTTCCAGCGTGGCGATTTCGGCGGCGGTCTGCTTGCCGGTATCGTCAAGGTCGATCGCATCCTGGCTGATCCGGCGCAGGTCCAGGCTTTGCCGGCGCTGCCTGTGTCGGCCGAAGCGACGCCCTGGGAGGTCTTTCGCGTCGCCGCCTCGGCATTGGGTGGTGTGGCGCTGGTGCTGGTCTTCGGCTTCAAGTCGGCCAACGGTTACTTTTCCGGCGATGCGGCGGCGCCCGAAAACCCGCCCATTACCCCGGGCTGGTCGCGGCGGGCCTGGCTGGGTGGCTTCGCATTCGGCCCGGCGGCGATCATCGTCGCCTGTAACCTCTTGCCGCTGACCTCGCCGCTGCTTGTCTGCGGCGCCGCGTTGTACGGGTATTTCGCGCTGCTGGCGGCTTTCCAGGCCTGGCGGCAGCAGGTGGCGCTGCGTCAGCTAGCGGCCCGGGGCGAGTATTTCGCCGCCGGCGAACTGGTCGCCCGCGAGCAAGCCTTCTGGGGCTGGATGGCGGTCCTTTTTCCGCTGCCTTTCCTGTTTCATTACCTCTTTCAGCGGCAGCGCCGGATGCATTACCGCAATCACCCGCGCGCCTGTCCGAAGTGTCAGGCGCCGATGCGCAAACTCGACGAGGCGGCGGAGGACGAATTTCTCTCGCGCGCCCGACAGATGGAGGAGACTTTGCAGTCGGCCGATCACGACGTCTGGCTGTGCACGGCCTGCGGCGCGACGGCGACCTGGGCCTATCCGGGAACTGAATCGAAATACACGAAATGTCCGTCGTGCAAATGCCTGGCCTACACGCTCGAATCCGACACCGT
The DNA here is from genome assembly GCF_041909095.1 of Azonexus sp. Lineage (GTDB taxonomy): Bacteria > Pseudomonadota > Gammaproteobacteria > Burkholderiales > Rhodocyclaceae > Azonexus. Next base: position 48,385 of record NZ_JAYREB010000012.1, read on the forward strand.
GCTGGAGAAGGCGAGCTACGAAAGCCAGGGCCGGGGCGAGACGATCCATGTCTGCAAGTTCTGCGGCAAGCGCAAGACGACTTCCTATCGCATTCCCAAGCTGGTGCGGGAAAGCGCGGCGGGGGCGGGCGGCAGTTTGGGGTCGTCTTCGTCGTCCGGCGGCAGCAGTTGGGGCGGTGGCAGTTCCGGGGGCGGTGGCGCCGGCAGCAACTGGTGAGTTAGCGACGCGGCGGACGGCAAGGCGCGGCACGGGGGCGTGACGGCGTCGGGTATAATGCCCGCCTTTCCGCCACCGCCGAATTCACCTCATGGCCGACATTCTTTGCCTCAAGGGCGACGCCGCCTTTTCCGCCTTCCGCCTGCAACGCCTGCTCGCCCGCCTGAATGCGGCGGTGAGCGACATCGAGGCGGTAACCGCCGACTACTGGCACGTGATCGCGCAAAAGCGCGCACTGTCCGCCGACGAGCGCGCCAAGCTGGCCAAGCTGCTGGAAGAACTGCCGGCAGGCGAGGATAAGGGCGAACTGTTCCTAGTGGCGCCGCGCATCGGTACCATTTCGCCGTGGTCGTCCAAGGCCACCGACATCGCCTTCAACTGCGACCTGGAACCGGCCATCGAGCGCATCGAGCGCGTTATCGCCTTCCACGTGGTTGTGAAGCAAAACCGGGCGCTTTCTGCTGACGAGAAGAAGATCGTTTCCGGCCTGCTGCACGACCGCATGACCGAATCGGTGCTCGCCGGTTTTGCCGAAGCCGGCGAACTGTTCCGCCATTTCGAGCCGAAGCCGCTCAACACCGTGGACGTGCTGGCCGGCGGCAAGGCGGCGCTGGTCGAGGCCAACGGCACGCTGGGCCTGGCGCTGTCCGACGACGAAGTCGATTACCTGCTCGACATCTTCACCAAGGCCGGCCGCAACCCGACCGACGTCGAACTGATGATGTTCGCGCAGGCCAACTCGGAGCACTGTCGCCACAAGATCTTCAACGCCTCTTGGGTGATCGACGGGCAGAAGAAGGACAAGACCCTGTTCGGCATGATCCGCGAAACCCATGCTGCGGCGCCGCAAGGCACGATCATGGCCTACGCCGACAACGCCTCGATCATCGAAGGCGCGACCATCCAGCGTTTCTACCCGGATGCCGACCGTGGCTATTCGTACAAGGAAGAGCTGACCCACATCCTGACCAAGGTCGAAACGCACAATCACCCGACCGCGATTTCGCCTTTCCCCGGCGCGTCGACCGGTTCCGGCGGCGAAATCCGCGACGAAGGCGCCACCGGCAAGGGCTCCAAGCCGAAGGCCGGCCTCTGCGGTTTCTCGGTCTCCAACCTGAATCTGCCGGATGCGCCGCAACCCTGGGAACACGCCTACGGTCGTCCGTCGCGCATCGCCTCGGCGCTCGACATCATGCTCGAAGGCCCGATCGGTGCCGCTGCCTTCAACAACGAATTCGGCCGTCCGAACCTGACCGGCTACTTCCGCACCTACGAGCAGGACGTCGCCGGTACCGTGCGCGGCTACCACAAGCCGATCATGATCGCTGGCGGTCTGGGTTCCATCCAGGCCGAGCAATCATTCAAGGAAGAAACCTTCCCGGTCGGTACGCTGTTCGTGCAACTGGGCGGCCCCGGCATGCTGATCGGCCTCGGTGGTGGTGCCGCCTCGTCGATGACCGCCGGCGTCAATGCCGAAGACCTCGATTTCGCCTCCGTCCAGCGCGGCAACCCGGAAATCCAGCGGCGTGCGCAGGAAGTCATCGATCGCTGCTGGCAGATGGGCAAGGACAACCCGATTCTCTCCGTGCATGACGTCGGTGCTGGCGGCGTTTCCAACGCCCTGCCGGAACTCGCCCATTCGGGCGGCGTCGGCGCCAAATTCGACCTGCGCAAGGTGCCGACCCTGGAGCCGGGCATGTCGCCGGCCGAAATCTGGTCCAACGAATCGCAGGAACGCTACGTGCTGGCCATTCCGCCGAACCGTATCGGTGAATTCCAGGCCATGTGCGAGCGCGAGCGCTGCCCGTTCGCCGTGGTCGGCGAAGCCACCGGCGACGGTCACCTGACCGTCACCGACGCGCACTTCGGCGTCAATCCGGTCGACATGGAAATGGAAGCGCTGCTCGGCAAGCCGCCGCGCATGACGCGCGATGTCACGTCGCAGCCGTCGACCTTCGTGCCTTTCGACGCGGTTTCCATCGAACTGAAGGACGCCGCCTACCGCCTGATGCGTCTGCCGACCATCGCCGACAAGACCTTCCTGATCTCGATCGGCGACCGTTCCGTCGGCGGCATGACCGCCCGCGACCAGATGGTCGGCCCGTGGCAGGTGCCGGTGGCCGACGTCGCGGTGACCACGATGGGTTACCAGGGCTATCTCGGCGAAGCCTTCGCCATGGGCGAGCGCACGCCGCTCGCCGTGCTTGACGCGCCGGCTTCCGGCCGCATGGCCATCGGTGAGGCGCTGACCAACCTGGCTGCGGCCGATGTCGGCAGCCTGGATAAGGTCAAGCTGTCCGCCAACTGGATGGCGCCGTGCGGCGTGCCGGGCGAGGACGCCCGCCTGTACGCGACGGTCGAAGGCATTGCCGAGCTGTGCAAGCAGATCGGTGTGTCGATCCCGGTCGGCAAGGATTCGCTGTCGATGCGCACTGCCTGGGAAGAGGGCGGCGAGAAGAAACAGGTGGTGTCGCCGCTATCCTTGATCGTCACCTCGTTCGCCGCCGTCGACGACGTGCGCAAGACGAAAACCCCGCTGCTCGCCACCGACCAGGGCGAAACCGAACTGCTGCTGCTCGACCTCGGCAAGAACCGCCTTGGCGGCTCCTGTCTGGCGCAGGTCTATGACGCCACCGGCGACGATGCGCCGGACGTCGATGAACCGGCCAAGCTCAAGGGCCTGTTCGACGCCGTGCAGAAACTCAACCGCGACGGTCTGCTGCTCGCCTATCACGATCGTTCCGACGGCGGGCTGTTCGTTGCCGCCTGCGAAATGGCCTTCGCCAGCCGCCGCGGTGTCTCGCTCGACCTCGACGGCGTCTGTTTCGACGCCGCCGCGCTCGACGTCGACGGCGCCGAGAAGCGCCCGGACCTGATGGCCGGCCGCGATTTCGAGAATATCGTTCGCGCCCTGTTCAACGAAGAACTCGGCGCGCTGATCCAGATCCGCCGCGCCGACCGTGCCGCGGTCACGCCGATCCTGCGCGCCTGCGGCGTGCCTTACCACTTCGTCGGCCACATGAATGAGTGGGACGAAATCCGCGTCACCCGCAACGCCAAGCGCGTGCTGCGCGAGAAGCGTGTTGACCTGCAACGCGCCTGGTCGGAAACCAGCTTCCGCATGCAGGCGATGCGCGACAACCCGGACTGCGCCCAGCAGGAATTCGACCGCATCCTCGACGTCGCCGACCCCGGCCTTACGCCCAAGGTGACGTTCGATGCGCAGGAAGATTTCACCCAGGTCTATCGCGACATCAGCGGCCGCCCGCGCGTCGCCATCCTGCGTGAGCAGGGCGTCAACAGCCATTACGAAATGGCCGCCGCCTTCGACCGCGCCGGCTTCGCTTCGGTCGACGTGCATATGAGCGACATCCTCGCCGGCCGCGTCAGCCTCAAGGACTTCAAGGGCCTCGTCGCCTGCGGCGGCTTCTCCTACGGTGACGTGCTCGGCGCCGGCCAGGGCTGGGCCAAGACCATCCTGATGCACGACGGCTGCCGCGATGAATTTGCTGCCTTCTTCAACCGCAAGGACACCTTTGCGCTGGGCGTCTGCAACGGCTGCCAGATGATGAGCGCGCTCAAGTCCATCATCCCCGGTGCCGAACACTGGCCCGCCTTCCGCCGCAACCAGGTCGAGCAGTTCGAGGCGCGCTTCGTGATGACCGAGGTGCTCGATTCGCCGTCGATCTTCTTCGCAGGCATGGAAGGCTCGCAGATCCCCATCGTCGTCTCGCACGGCGAGGGCCGCGCCGTGTTCGACAAGGCCGACGACCAGGTCAAGTGCCTGTCTGCCGTGCGCTACGTCGACAACAAGGGCGAGCCGACCGAGGTCTATCCGTACAACCCGAACGGTTCGCCGGGCGGCCTGACCGCGGTGACCACGGCCGACGGCCGGTTCACGATCATGATGCCGCACCCGGAGCGCGTCTTCCGTACCGTGCAGATGTCCTGGCACCCAGAAAACTGGGGCGAGGATTCGCCGTGGATGCGGATGTTCCGCAACGCCCGCCGCTGGGTCGGTTGATCCCTGAATTTTCGGCAAATCGGTTTGACCGGCGCCGCGCTTCTGCTACAATGCGCGGCTTCCGGAGAGGTGGATGAGCGGTTTAAGTCGCACGCCTGGAAAGCGTGTGTGGGTTAATAGCCCACCGCGGGTTCGAATCCCGCCCTCTCCGCCAGTCAAATAGCGTAAAGCCGCATCCTGCAAGGGTTTGCGGCTTTTTCGTTTCTGTCGTGTCACCATTTATGTTACCGGGCGGATCGGTTGCGGTAACACAGCGTAAAACCGTGTAGCCAGTCAGTCTGACGTTTGTGGGGTCTCGGGCAACTCACTTCCACAGTGTTTACACTTAATCGCAGCTACTAGAATTTCTTCAGCACAAAAAGGACATTTTTTTGTGTCGAACTTGGGCGTCTCGGAATTACTAACGTGCTCCGTGCGCTTGAAAGCCCAAACGACGGCCACAACCCACCCCAAAAGAGACCAGCCTAGAAAGAGGTTCACCAACGATATCGCTGTAAGGTTTGGGTGCGATTTCTTCCATGCCTCAAAGGTCGGTAAAAAGTAGAGTGCCGGTAGTGCCAAGAAGAAACTCAGGGAGACAATTCGCCCGAACTCGTTCAACTCGCTTGTAGGAAATTGCCCCATGCTCCAACTGTAAGCAACCCAAAAAAGCAAAACCACAAAGCGTATAAAAAACATTTCGCTACCCCTTAAGTAAAATTCAATCTGAGCAAATGTAGGTTTTGCAGAGTGTGCATTCCTCGAAAATCGAAGTCATCTTGATTTTTTCTCTTTGGATTGAAGACAGGACAGCAACGCCTCGTTGCCGAAGTCTTTGACCGCATCGCTGATTCTATCGATCGAGGTTTCGCGGGGTTGCTGAAAAGCGCGGATCAATAAGGCTCGTGACCTTGGCGAAAGACCAGGCTTAAGCAGGTCTTGCAAGTCATTGATGTACTGACGGTGATACATGGCCACCTTCGCCTCTGCTACTTCAAGGTCGCAGTCTCGCTCTGCGTGCGCAGCCAGAGGAAGTAGAAATAAGGGGAGGAAGATTGCCGGAGACATATAGAGTTCCTTTTTTTTAGCACCTTCATAATGGCATATACCTAGTTTTGTTATCCAGTGTCATTGGTTCTTCGTTACCGTCACTGACGGCAAAAAGCCCGACAGGTCGCCGGGCTTCGGGGGGCGGTGGTCACGCTGGGGGCGGGTCAGCGGGCCGGGCGCTTTGCTGGCAACCGTGGGTGTCTGTACGGCGCGGCGGCAATAGCCGCCTCAAGCCGCAGGACGGGCGGCTCTCTCGGATCGGCCATCAGGGCCAGCAAGAATTTCAGCGGGTCGGTGGTCGCCGGTCGGGCCGGCAGGTGTGCGAACTGTTCCAGCCGGGTCATGTGATCCACCACATGCCTATCGCGCAGCAGTCGGGATGCCGTCACCTTCAGGCCCCTGCCATCTCGATAGCCAGCGGCCAGCGCGGCTTGCTGGGCGGGTAATCCACGGGTCAGGGCTTCGGCGAACTTGCGTTTCTTGAATGTCAGCGGCATATCAGAGTCTGGTTAGCAAAAAGCCGTGGGGACGACATAATATTTAGATGGGGAGGCGCGCGATTTCCAGTATTTTATTCATAGGAAATGTACGGACTGCCCCCCATGCCTTGTGGGCAGGGGGGTTCGGGCCGGTCGGTCACTTCTCGACCGTCAGTAGTCGCTGCTTGAGGTAGCGCGTCAACTCGCTGACGTGCAGCGTCTGGAAGCATGGCGGCATGTTCCGGCGTTCATGAACGCTGAACGGCAGGCCGGGGCGGCGCGGCTTCTGGACGAACACGCGGGCCTGCTGCGCCAGGTGCATCGCGTGCCCGATGTCAGCAGACCGGGGCAGCATGGCCGATCCTTTCACCGTGACACACAAGGCGGCTTGCTACTGCTTCGGCAGCAAGCAGGTTGATGTCGCATGCAATGCCGTTGCTTTCGCAAAACTCGTGCAGGCGCTGGCAGACCTCGTGCAATACCTCGTCGACCGCGTCTTCGTTCTCGCAAACCGAGTGCATGACTTCGCCGGTCAGGTTGCGGATGCCTTCGGACACACGTGATTGCCTGAACAGTTGGCGGGCAATGTCGGGCGCGAAGTTCTCATGCAGGGTGTGGTGGGTCTGCATGAACACACGGTTCATGATTGCGGTGCGTAGGTCGTCGTTCAAATAGCTGGTCATGATTGGTACTCCTTCAGTAGTTCGCGGATCGTCGCGCGGACGATTGCCAGCAGTTCGTGGGCGTCGTGGTCGGTCACGGTTGTGCCCCTTGGACAAGCAGCGTCCAGCCAGTCGCACGGGAGGGCGGTGCTTTCGGCTCGATAGGTTGAATCGCCAGCCACAGGTCGGCAGCGTGTTGGACAAGCGAACCGGCGTCATACTCGCTGCCCTCGATCCAATCGCCCGCGAAAACCATCACCGGGCGTGGCTTTGCGGCCTCGGCTTCGAGCGCCTTGATACGCCGATGCAGGCGCTGCAACTCGAAGCCGTTGGTTTTGATGTGGGTCAGCAGGTGGGGGAACGAAGCCTTGGTCGTTTTGGGCAAGCCCTTGGCCTGTAGCTCCCGTTCGACTTCGGCTTCGATCAGCGTAGCGGCAGCGTCGGGATCGTCCAGATATTGCTCGAAGGTTACGGCGCTCATGTTACGAACCCTCCACGATAACGGCCACCGCATCACCGCCGATATGCCACGAACGCTCCGCCAGCAGGCCAACGCTGCCGGTCTGAAACAGGCTGACAAGCGTGCCGTCGCCGGTCGGCGAGTCGGACATTTCGATGGCGGCCTCGCCGGACGGATGCAACTCCAGCTTGCTGTCGAAGATCGCCAGATCGCGGCAGGGAATCACCATCATGCCGTCGACCTCGTCGGTGGCAACCACATGCACGTCGGTGGTGAATGCACCGCCCCGAACGCCCATGCCGCCCCGGTTCTCAACGCTCAAAGCCAGCGCGGCAGCGACGCCAGACGCTGCGGCGATCACGTAGCCGGCGGCGCCACCGGCAGCGGCAATGCCGGCTTTCAGGTCGGCGACCGCATCGCCGGAAGCCGGGATGGCCACGGTATTGGAGTCGATCAGTTGGGCGACCAGCATCTGATTGACCGTTTTCGAGATGGCGGTCGACATTTCGGTTTTCACCATACCCAGCGCGGCATCGCCCCCGAGCGTCAAGAATTCCTTGCTCATCGCAACGATGGCGGCAGCCTTTGACGGCTCGGCATCGGTGCGGGTCAAGGTCGGCTTGGTAACGATCTTCATGCCGCCTTCCGTCGCACTGCCGGCACTGCCAGACGCCAGCATGGCATTGCGCGTGCTGACGTTCAGCGTCGGAACGAACAGGGCGAGCGCGTCCAGCAGACAGGTTTCGGCCAGCGTCTCCAGGTAGGCGTCGACCATCGCTTTGACTTCTGCCGTGTCGAAAATTTCTTCTCGGTAACTGATCGCCCCGACCGCCTTGGCGACGTAGGGATTTTCATGCCCGGCCAGCGACTCGAAGGCCCGCCGGGTCATACCGGCACGGGGTTGAAGCATGATCTCTTTGGCGACTTCGATAAAGCCGGCAGCGGCCTTGCGGCGGTTCGGCAGATCGCTGACGGCGGCTTGCAAGGCGCCCTGAGCGCGGAAAATCATTGCTTGTTGAAGGGAATCCATTTTGAATATCTCCTGAGGGGTTAGTGTGAAATCAGAATACGCGAACGCTATAAACTTCAACGTTTCGATTGAAGTTCGCTATTAAGTAGACGTGCCAGTGCCGGCGGCAGGTCGGCATGCGTCAGGTCGCGCAGCGTGGGTGCCCCGTGCTCGGTCAGATGATCGCGCAGCGCGGTCGCCACCAGCCACCAGATGCCCGGTAGCATACGCAGCAGGGCGTGCTTGTGCGGGCCGTCGCACAGTCGGGCGGCATCGTCCAGTCCGGCAGCGACAACGGCGGGTAGCTCGCCAGCGAGTTGAAGCAGCAGGACTTCAACCGGCTGCCCCGGTTGCTGCCGGGCAGCCAGCCATTGCCGGCAGGTCGGCAAGTGCAACAAGGTCGTGCTGCCCCTGCCGCCCCTCGCGTCCGCTCGCCTGACGGTCGGCATGCCTTCCTTGACCAGGCGGCGAAGCGTGCCCAGCTTCATGTTGAGGGCGACGGCAGCATCGGCCAGCTTGACCACATCGCCGCCCCCGGCAAGCGTTCCCGTTTTCGCCCGTTCCGCCCCGAAACGGGAATTTTCGGGTGCGGTCACAGTTCCGCAGGCTGCCGATCCATAATTTATGGCTCGCGGCGTTAAATTATGTATTTTGTCCATGATTTTGTTTTTCACTCCAAAAAGGGGCTTGGTAGACCCTTGGTAGACCCTTTTCCAGCCCTCGCCAAAGAAAGGGGTTTCTATAAGGGACGTACCGGAAAAGGGTCTACCAAGGGTCTACCACGCGTTATTGCCAAGGGTGGTTTGCGGGTGGTTTCAACTTCGCGCCCCGGTAACGGGTAAGCCCTGCGACGGTCATTTTCACCAATGTGTGGACACCTCTCAGCGCCTCTCCGAAACGTGTCTGGCTCTCGGCGTGCTCGCCCCGGTCGAACTTCCACTGTTTGAAGTCGGCGTACAGGCTTCCCGCTGTCGGCAGGTCGCGTCCGGGGCGCGGATCGTCCGGGAGCATTTCCAGGCGTTCGGCCACCCAAGCGTCAATGCTCGATTGGGATTGAAAGTAATCCGCGCTCTCGTCCTCGACCGCCTTGCACCGTGGCAGCTTCCGGCCACCCTCGATCCACAGGCGGTGACCTTCCATCAACCAGTGCAGGACATACCCTCCCTCTTTGCGCAGCGTAGCCGGGAGGTCGGGGTCTTCTCGTCCGGCAAAGCAGGCATTGAACGGGACAATCTTGATCCGGGACTTGACGGCCTCAGTACAGCTTCGCATCTGGGGCCGATGGTTCCCGAAAATCAGATGTTTGTGCGTGCGCTCGAACTCGAAGAAGTTGCCATTCATCCACCGGGCGGCAATGGTCTTGTCGCCGGTCAATTCGTTGATGCGGGCTTCGTTCCAGTGCGCACCGTCCGCAACCTCACTCGACACCGCAAGCCGCACGCCCTTGAGGCTGGCTAGCTCGGTCGGGTGCCCTTCGTGCTTCCGCACCATAAGCGTGGCTGACGGGATTTTCCGGGCGTAGCTGCCCATGACGTCCTGCACAAGGTCGCCTAGCGTGTTCTTGCCGTTGCGCCCGACGCCCCGCCAGAAAAGCATCCAGTGACTCTCCACGGCACCGGAAAGACACGCGCCAAGGGCGACTTGCAAAAAGGTCTGCAAGTCGGGGTCACCTAGCGTCACCTCGTTGAGGAACTGCCGGAAACGCGCCCCACCTTCGGCGGCAGGTGCCACCGATGTGCACATCGTCAGCATGTCGCCGGGGCGGTTCGGCCATCCTTGCATGTTAAGCAGGTCGAAGGTCAGCCCCGGCGTGCAAAGCAGGTAGTTGTTGCGGTCGAAGTCGCTGCCCTGTCGCGCCCATGCCGGGTCGTTCCGCAGAAATGCCACGGTTCCCTGTAGGAACGAGTTGCTGGCTTTCGTCGCGGCCCCTTCCATATTCCGCGCGCGCATTTCCAGCCGGACAATGTGCTCGATCTCCCGTGTCGCATCGGTCGCCCACTTGGAGCCGTCCCACTTCAACCAGCGCCCGCCGGTGTGGTCATACAGCCAGTTGTCCCGGTTTTGGTGAATGACCAATTCGGCCACGCTATCTTGAGTCGGTAATTGCCGGATCAGGCTGGCAAGGTGGTAGTCACCGGGGGGCGCGGTCATCAAACCGGGCGGCGGCGCACGGTCGACCAGCACATCACGGCAACCCGCCACCGCCCCCAGAATCGTCCGGGGCAGGTAGTCTTCCCGATCGTCCCACTTCGACCGAGCAAGGGCGCTCTGCCTCATCAAACGTTCGATCCGTTCGCAGTCGCGCCCTGTCCAGAAAGCCAGATGTTGCGCCAGGGCGGCGTCGGCACTGCTGGCGTTATACGCCCCCGATCCGCTGGCATCCGCCGGATATGTGGCCGCCAGAACGTCTGTCCGCGCTTCCCACAGATCGGCGAAACCCGCCTTGCCGAACAGCGCGGCCTTGCCGGATTGCGACCGCATCGCCCGGCGCAACAGTTCAGCGTCGTCTGTCGGGCCTCGCCACTCAGAGCACGGGCCGTCAGTCCAGTCAGCGCCACGGTCGCCCCCAGCACCGCCGGCACGCGGCGGGAAGTAGGTCGGCACCAGCCACTGCCACACGTCTGGCGGCGGCGTATGACCAGCATCGCCTACGGCCCCCGTGCCGGTCAGGGCGACGAACCGCCCCTCAGTGTAGAGTTCCAGCCCCAGCGCCGTATTCCTACAGCCATGCTCGGGTACGGGGCCACGTCCGAAGATATGCAGCCCGCGCCCCGACGCTGACACCTCGACCGCACACCCGGCCAGCCGTTGCATCAGCGTCAAGGCGAGCGGCGACCACTGGCCGTCGTCTTGCAGGCAGTTGTCGATGTCGAGGAAGAAAAACCGTCCGCCCGGCGGGAATACCTTGGCGACGCCATAGGGCGGGCCGTAGTGCGCGGCCCACTGGCAGGCCAGTTCGGCGGTCATGTGATTACGGGGGTCGTTGGCGTCGGCCACTTCGCCCAGATAGTTGCAGGGTCGCTTGTCGAGCTTGCCGGGCTTGGTGGCGCTCGGCGCTGTCTTGTACAGGCAGAACGTCGGTTCTTCAGCCAGGGCGGCGAGGGGGGCAGGTAGGGTCAGCATCGGGCCGGCGGGCTTGATCGCCTCGGCATTGCCCGTGCTAGAATTCTCTTGCACTGCGTCTCGATGTAACACCCCTGCGCCCCCGCCCTGCCCGGCCGGGGCGCTTCCTTTTGTCGGATCGCTCATTTGGCACCGCCCATCTGCGCATCGCGCCAAGCGGTCAGTTCGGCGGCATCCCACACAACACACCGCGTCGATAGGCGGCGGGGTTTCGGGAAGTCGTGGCGCTCTTTAAGCCAGCGCCACAGGGTCGCCCGGCTTATGTCGAGATGCTGGGCAGCGTGTTTCGGGCGTAGTGATTGGTTCTGCATGATGCCTCCTTGAAGTCTTACGACGACACATGTCGTCGTGTTGGGAGGCATTTGAGCGAGCAACTAGGACACAACCGGGTTATGTCCGACTTGCCGTTATTTGGGGTTCACAATCTGGCCGATTCTTTTCCGCGAAAGACTAAATTTGTCAGCGGTCTGTTTGATCGCGTCATAGTGGCCCGCTTTGACTAGTCCGGCGTGGAAGGCACGTATCCGGGTATTTCTGTCCGGGTTGTAGTCGTCAGCGTTGCCGGGTTTGTCTTTTCGGCGGTTGCTTTTCTCCACGCTTACTTCGCCCAATACGTCGAACAGCAGGGCCAGTCGCCCGAATCGGTAGGCCAATGCTGGATCGGCAGACTTCCCGTATGCCTCAAGGTGCAGGGCCGTCTCCAGCAGTCGGGCGGCCGGTTCCAGTTGCAAAGGGTCGGTCGGCTCCAGGTACTGCTTACGCAGTTTTTCCTCGGTGGGGGTTTTCACGCGGTTGATCGGCAGGAGGTTCAGAACGTAATCGCGCACCATTGAACCGCCCGGCACTTGTGCCAGCAGGTCATCCACGGGGACGCGGTGGGCTTTCAGAACGGCAATTGCCCGGTCTTTGTATCGGGTCAGCGTGCCGGCGGTAAGGTAGTCGTCAGCGTTGATTCGTTCGAGCCAGACGGTCATTCCGTCCGCGTCGATTTCCTCAACCTGTCGCCGGGCATGGCTTCGACCTACTTGATGCGTGGTCATCTTCGTGCGCTCCTTCGTTGCGCTCCTTCAATTTGGAGCCGCCCCCAGCGGGTGAAGGTTTCCCGCGTTCGTCTGGCCGGACTAGGGGGCGGCGTGCTCGGTTCAGGCAGGCAATACGGGCGGTTCGGCCTTGGAAGTGATCCGGTGAAAGATATGAAGGGTGCGAGGTTTCGTATCTGGGGTGACGTTGTATTCGAAATGGAACACCTTAGCCACTGAGCAGGAATCAGCCGGATACGCCATTTGCGTGCTTCGCGGTGCCGGGTCGGGTTCTATGATTTGGGAGTAATGAGTGTCCCGTGGGTCGGGGTCGCTAAGCACCGTTACTTCTCGGGGTTGAAATTCAGGCCCCGGATTTATAGTGTGAACGATGTGGGTGACCTGACTCTCAGAGGTGAGGTGGACGATGTGCTTCACGTGAATAACCTGAGGCGCTGGATCGGGTTTTATGACGTGCTTGATTCCCTCCTCCCGTGTCCCTGGGTCTGGATTAACGACAATCGTGGTCTGTTTCGGTGGCTGCATGGCGATGTCTCCAAAAGTCTGCGACAAACCCCATGTTGTCGCATGAAGTCGCATGTTCTACGCAACCATGCCGTGTGTATATAGCCATAAACTCAGGTCGCCAGCCCGTCGCAGTAGTCCGCCCAATCCTGCATCATCGCCCGGCGTTTCTCGAACAGATCGCCCCGACGATAGGCCGCTTCCACCCTGTCGCCGATGGTGTGGGCCAGCGCCATTTCCGCCGCGTCTCGCGGGTAGGCCGTCGTCTCTGCGCACCAATCCCTGAACGTTGATCGGAAACCGTGCTGTGTGATCGCGTCACCACGATCATCTGCCCACACGACGGCCTTCTCATTCTGGCGGCGGATGAACGCCGTTAAGGTCATGTCGGATAGGGGCTTGCCGGGCCTCATGCCCGGAAACACGTAGGCGGACGGCTCCACGTCTGCCGGCTTCATCCGGGCCAGCAGCGCCAGTGCCTGCCGTGATAGCGGGATGCGATGCTCGACACGGGCCTTCATACGCTCGCCGGGGATCGTCCACGTGCCGGCCTCGAAGTCGATTTCCTGCCAGCGTGCCTCCCGGACTTCCCCCGACCGCGATGCGCACAATATGGCGAGTTCCAGCGCACGGCTACCTGTCGCGTCGCTCAAGCGTAGCGCCTTCATGAACTCGGCAATCTGCGTGTAAGGCAGGGCCGGGTGGTGCCGGACGCGGATAGCCTTCTTCGGCAGCATCGGCAGGCGGCGACGCAGGCGGGGTGCCCAGCTATCCGCGTCGTCGTCTTTGCGCCATCCCTTATCGTGGGCGAAGGCCAGCACGGCGACGATGCGGGTCAGCACGCGGGTGGCTGTCTCGGACTTCTCCAGCCAGACCGGACGCAAGGCGGCTTCGGCGTGGTCGATGGTCACGTCGCCCACCGGCAGGGTGGCGAACTTGGCGCAGTAGGTCGCCAAGGTGCTACGCCACTGCTCAACGTGCTTGGGGTTGCTCCAGCCGTCAGCACGCCCGTCGACGTAAGCCGTCGCGGCATCGGCGAATGTGGTTACGCGGGCCGGCGCTTCAGCCTCCTTGACCTCCAGCGGGTCGATGCCCTGCTTGACCAGTTTCCGGGCCTCTGCGACCTTCTCGCGGGCCTGCGCAAGTGTGACCACAGAGCACGCCCCCAAGCCCATCATGCGGCGCTTTCCGCCCCCAATCTGATAGCGGTATTGCCAGGACGCACTGCCGGCCGGGGTGATCTTCAGGTATAGCCCATCGGCATCGGCGGTGGCACCGGGGGCGGCCTTGCGAATGAGGGATTCAACCTGCTTGACGGTCAGTGACATGGTGGTGACTCCGGTTCTTGTGTCACCATCAGTGTAACCATTCGGCAGCGAGATTGATAGATACAACGTGAGACTAACAGACTTCGATTTTTGGCCTGAATGGCGCTAATTCACTGATTTATAGCCATAAATTACCGGATTTCTGTTGTCTCATGAAGTCCGAAATTGTCGCAGTTATACGGACGCCCTCTCCGCCAGCAATTCTGCAGCAATCAAATCAAGCCCTTGGATTCCAAGGGCTTTTTTGTTGCTGCGTTGCGTTTGAGCAAAACAGGCTGTTGGTCAGATGATCGCGTCGCGCTACTGTAACGACCTTGTTTCCCTTGAAAACGCCATCCCCGCTAATCCAGGCCCATGACTGCTGACATCGATTACAAGAACAACCCCTTGCATGGCGTCAGCCTGAAGCAACTGCTGACGGAAATCGTCGAACACTACGGCTTCGAGATCCTGTACGCCTACTTGAACATCAACTGCTTCAGTACCAAGCCGAGCATCGACTCCAGCGTCAAGTTCCTCAAGAAGACGGACTGGGCTCGGGAAAAGGTCGAGGCCTTCTACCTGTATCAATTCAAGGGGCTACCGCGCGCCTCGGCCGAGCAGTTTGAACTGCCGCCGCGGGATCGCATCGTTCCGCCGGAGCAACAGCCTGGCCCGCCTGCCGAATTGAGCCTGGAGGATGCCGAGCGCTTGCGGGAAAAACGTGCCCGGAAGGCGGCAGCGCACGACCGCGATGCCGGCCAGCGCAAAGGCCCGAGACAGCGGCCGGCAAATCCTTCGGGCGCGTCGGAGAAGGACAGTTCGGACCCCTGGGCAAAGTGGAGAAAGTAAGCCGGCTTGCCCGGCAAGGTCTCTAGAAAGAGGGAGGCAACGTGACGACTTCCGATCTGCAACGGCAACTGGATTTCCTCAGGGAAATCGATCGACTCAAGAGCATCGTGCGACTGTCGCCGTTGATCGACCGCTCGCGCCGTGAAAACAGCGCCGAGCATTCCTGGCATCTCGCGCTGTACGCGCTGGTGCTCGCCGAACACGCTGCCGGTAGCGTCGACGTGCTGCGCGTCGTCAAGATGTTGCTGATCCACGACATCGTCGAGATCGATGCGGGCGACGTGCCTTTTCACCTGCCGGCGGCGCATGCCGGTCAGGCCGAGCGCGAACGTCTTGCCGCCGAACGTATCTTCGGCCTGCTACCGGAAGCCCAGGCAAGCGAGTTTCACGACTTGTGGCGGGAGTTCGAGGCGGCGGTCAGCGACGACGCCAGATTCGCCAAGGCTCTCGATCGTTTCCAGCCGATGCTGCACAACGCGGCGACCGCCGGCGGCACCTGGGTCGAGTGCGGCGTGACGCTCGAACAGATCATGACGCGTTGCCGTCCGCCGATCGAGGGTGGAGCGCCTGCGCTGTGGGAAGCCGCCGCCCGGATGGCCGAGGAACACTATTGCAGTCGTCCGGACGACGCTTGAGTTGACTGCCGGGGCGAGCGGAGACTGCTTCGTCGACGAGGCCGCCTGCGCTCAGGCGCCGCTGCGGGCAACCCGGATGCGTCGCCAGGTCGCCTGATTGCCCGGAAAATGAGCAGCGCCGTATTTGTCTTTCGGGTCAGTGGTTTGGCTCATTTCTCCCAGTCTTATCCACGGACTTGCCAAGGCTTTCTGGGGATTGTGCAACAGTCCGGAAGTCGGCCTTCAGGACGCTCGTCTCCGTTCGATCAAGCAACTGCCTGGTGTTCCAGTGCTTTGCCGCTCGGGGCTTTCCTGCAGCGACCTTGCGCCGGGCCTGTTAGAGTTATGGCGCATTGGGGCAAATCGGGCGCATATCCACCATGGCTTTTTCGCAGCTTTATCTCTACGACCACTACGGCTATGCCTTTCTCGCGGTGGTCGGCACCTTCGCAATGGTGTGGGGCATTTACTGGCTGATGGCGTCTTCGCGATGGGCCGCCCGGATTCGTGGCCTGCACGGCGTCGCGCCGCCGTTCATCAACATCATTGGGGTTTTGTTTGGCCTGACCCTGGCCTTCCTTGCCAACGACACCTGGAATGCGCATGATCGGGCAACGACCGCCGTGTACCGTGAAGCGGACAGCTTGCGCAGTATTCTGACGATGGCGAGAAATATCGATTCGCCGATCATGCAGCAGTTGAACCGGCAACTGATCGATTACGGCGAGGCTATCGTCGCCGAGTGGCCACAACTGGCTCGGCGCGGGGTCAGCAGTGATGCGGCGGCGCAAGCTGATGCACTGCTCGTCCTGTTGGTCAGGCCGGAAATTGCCCAGGCGGCAGGCGGCAATGGGCAAATGCTGATGCTGCAAAAGGCTGCCGATCTGCGTAACGACCGCGACTTGCGGATCAGCCTCAGCCAGACCCACATCAATCCGCTCAAGTGGCTGGGCATGGCTTTCCTCGGTTTGCTGACGCTGCTCTCCGTGGCTGTCGTGCATGCCGAAAATGCCAAGGCGGCGCTCGTGGCAACCCTGCTTTTTGCCCTGGCCGCAGCGCCCACGGCAGCGATTGTCCTGGTGCAGGGCAACCCCTTTCTGGAACCCTCGATCGTCTCGCCGGCACCCATACGCCACGCCATCAGCGCGTGACGCAGATCGTGTTCGGCCCGCCGTCGCCTTTCCCGGTGGCTTTCCGTGTCATGGGGCCGGAACCGGACAAGTTGCGTGAGATCGCAGCAGAGGTGCGGAGCGTGATGCAGGCCTCGGCGCAGATGCGCACGGTCAATACCGCCTGGGGCGAGCGCGTGCCGACGCTGCATTTCTCGCTCGACCAGGACCGTCTGCAGAGCCTCGGCCTGACTTCCAGCGACGTGGCCCAGCAACTGCAGTTCCTGCTCAGTGGCACCCCGATTACCGAGGTGCGCCAGGACATCCGTTCGGTGCAGCTCACCGCCCGCTCGGCTGGCGACACGCGGCTTGATCCGGCGAGGATTGGCGATTTCACCCTGGTCGGCGCGGCGGGTCAGAAGCTTCCGCTGTCCCAGATAGGTAAGGTGGAGGTGCGTATGGAAGACCCGATCCTGCGCCGCCGCGACCGTACGCCTACCATCACCGTGCGCGGCGACATCGCCGAGGGCTTGCAGCCGCCGGACGTGTCCAACGCCGTGTGGACGGCGTTGCAGCCGATCATCGGCAAGCTGCCGGCCGGCTTCCGGATCGAAATGGCCGGCGCCATCGAGGAGTCGGGAAAGGCCAATCGCGCCCTGGCGCCGGTTTTCCCGATCATGATCGCGCTGACCTTGATCACCATCATTTTCCAGGTCCGCTCGATCGCCGCGATGACCATGGTGTTCGCCACCGCGCCGCTCGGCCTGATCGGCGTCGTGCCGACCCTGCTGCTGTTCGGCCAGCCGTTCGGCATCAACGCGCTGGTCGGACTGATCGCGCTGTCCGGCATCCTGATGCGCAACACGCTGATCCTGATCGGCCAGATCCGCGACAACGAGCAGGATGGTCTGGCGCCTTTCGATGCCGTGGTCGAGGCCACCGTGCAGCGCGCCCGGCCGGTCATCCTGACCGCGCTGGCCGCCATGCTGGCCTTCATCCCGCTGACCCAATCGGTGTTCTGGGGCACGCTGGCCTATACCCTGATCGGCGGCACCTTCGCCGGAACCGCGCTGACCCTGATGTTCCTGCCGGCCATGTACGCGATCTGGTTCCGGATCCGGCCCGCGGCAGGCGGCGAGCAAACCGACCTGGCGTTGCAGGCGGAATCCGTCGCCAGCTAAAGGAAATCATCGGCGCGCCGGTTCGCCAAGGGCGTGCCGGCGCGCTCCCGCGGCGCTACGCCGCTGGGCACCTGGCGGTCACGCCGGATCGGGAGAAGGCGCCTTCGGTCGAGATACTCACGTCGATCGGCTAGGTGATCAGCTGGCTGAGTCGCTGCAGCTTTTCATCGACGGTGTCGCAGCTTAGCTGGCGCAGCGGACACGATCGGCGCCCTGCCTGCCGGGATCGTCGAGACCTTGCCGGCGCTGCTGAAGCGACCGTGGTGATTGGCGGCAGGGCCGGCTGGCCCGGCGCAGCGATGTGCTATAAAGAATGTAGAAATCGCTGACGGCAGGCATTCGCGAGGCCGTTCGACGTCATGTCCAGGTGGATAAAATGAACGTCTCCTCGATTTATGGGTACAACCCCACGCTCAGTTTGATCAACGCGCTCTATCCGACATCGTCGGTCAGTTCGTTGTCCGGCGTTTCCGGCACGTCCGGGATCAGCAGTCTGCTTTCCCTAGGGGGCGTACAGACCAGTATTTCCAGCGTGGGGAAATTGCTGAACGGCGTCGAAACGCTTGAGTCGGCTGCGCAATCCTTGTCTGCTCTGGGAGCATTTGATGCCCGGACGGTCACTTCGTCGAACGCCAAGGTGGCTACAGCTTCGGTCGGCGACGGAACGGCCACCGGTACCTACGCCGTCGAGGTCAGGCAACTGGCGCAGGCACAGAGCTTGAGCAGTGCGCCGCAGACCAGCTCCCTGACGCCAATCGGCAACGGGGCTGCGACCCTGGCCTTCCAGTTTGCCAGCGGCGAGAGCCGTCAGGTCGCGCTCGACAGCGCCAGTAACACGCTGGCGGGGATGGCTTCGGCGATCAATTCCGCCGACATCGGGCTGCGGGCGCAAGTCGTCTCGTCGTCGGCCGGCTACCAGTTGAGTGTCACCGGCCAGTCCGGGGCGGCCAATGCCTTCACCATCGGCGTCAGCGGCAATGCCGGCGTGGCTGGTCTGCTGGCTTATCCGGCGCAGGGCAGCAGTGGGGTGACGCTGACCAGCCAGGCGAAAAATGCCGAAGGATTGCTCAACGGGACGGCTTTCACCGCCAGTAGCAACACGGTAGGTACGGCTAGCCCGGGGCTGACGCTGAATCTCGCGGCGACCGGGAAAACCGCATTGAGCGTGGCCCCCGATAGCGCCATGACGACAACCGTGAATTCCTTTGTCGACGCATATAACGCGGTTCAGACGACGCTGACCCGGCTCGGCTCGGAAAATACCAGCCTCGGTTTGAGCGTCTCCTATCTGCGGTCCCAATTGTCGAACGCGCTCGGGGACAGCACGAGCCTCGCCCGGGTCGGCATCACCAGCAACGCCAACGGCACGCTATCCCTCAATACCACGGCCTTCAGCGCTGCCTTGACTGCCTCGCCGGCCAGCGTGGCAGGTGTGCTCAGCAGCCCCGCTACGGGGCTGGCCCAGCGCGTCACCTCGCTGACTCACGGGGCGCTGTCGACGTCGCGTCTGCTCCAGTTTGCGGTCCCGAGCTTCAATTCATCGAATCTGCTCGGTACGAGCGGCCAAAGCTGGAAATACTCCTATCTCAGTCAGCTTGGCGTTCTCGATACCAGCAGTTCTTCGAGTCTGTCCTCGCTTTTCCTCAATGAAATGCTCGGTTCGACCACCTCAAGCTCGGCGAATGGGGCGACGAGCAACCAGTTTCTTCAATCACTGGTCGCCCAACAGGGCTACAACGCGAGTCTGCTGAGCGCGAGCTTCGGCTGAGCCCGGAGGGTCTTGGCGATGAAGTTCCGGGGGAGGCGGGTTTTCTGCACGCGGGTCGAGAACTAGCTGCGCACGTCCTTGCTCAGGCCGATGCTGTACATTGAGTTGTAGAGCGCGTTGTTCAGTGCGATGCCACCGTTGAGTAGCATTGGCTATTGAATGACCGCTGATCTGCAGATTCCCGACGTGTTTCGCGCAGAAGCCCAAGGACTGCTTTGGCCGAGCAGGTCGTATTCAGCACTT
Source organism: Azonexus sp. (assembly GCF_041909095.1). Taxonomy (GTDB): domain Bacteria; phylum Pseudomonadota; class Gammaproteobacteria; order Burkholderiales; family Rhodocyclaceae; genus Azonexus. Next base: position 68,006 of record NZ_JAYREB010000012.1, read on the forward strand.
GCCATGAACGGCCGCAGCTATCAGTCGATCCGCCCAGAGGCTGACGTAGTTCAACAGGCCCGCCTTGATCTGTTCTGGATGGATGGGGACGTCCCGATTGGCGCCGCGATCGGTATTCGAGGCCAGAACGTGGATGTAGTGATTGCCCTTGGCGTCGCTTCGGAACTGCGAGCGGGTCAGGGTGGCGATTTCCTCGAGTCGCATGCCGGGTCAGGTGGGCGATCGCCGGCACCCAGACACAGGCTTCACCGGCGCCGCCTTCGGGGCGCTCGCCCGGAGTGTAGATCGGGCTGCTGAAGATGGTTTTCAGGTCGCTGTCGCTGAAGGATAGGCGCTTCTTGTCGGCGTTGCCGCGCTTGGCCCGTTTCACCGTGATGTCGCCAAACGGGTTTTCCGGCAGTTGGCTTGCCAGGCGCGCGGTATTTCGCCCGGCGTTGAACAAGATGCCGATGAAACCGAGCTTGTTGGCTATCGTACCGGGGGAGAGGGCTTTGATGTCCCGCAGGAAGTCGCGGAACGCCAGGGCATCTTCACGTGTCGTCTCGGGTGGTGGTAGGCGATTTTTCGCCAAGCCTCCGCAGAGAAATTCGGGTTGTAACCCCGGCCGATCAGGAAGATTCTGGAACTTTCGAGCAGCGAGTTGCGAATCAGGTTGCCGAACTGGGTTTCGAGTTCTGGCGTGACTTCGGTCAGGGGAACTGGTCGGGCACGGCGAATCCCCTCGGAGGAGAAGGGATCGACGGCGGCTTTTTTGCAGAGGTTGACGGCTGCGGGGTAATTCCGACCCCGAGGCTTCTTGATTTCCCGCTTGCCGATGCGCGCACGCAGCTCTTGAGGAATGCTCTGGCGGAAATGGTAGATATGGTTCCTGAGGGTCATTTAGGGTGCATGTACAGTCTCTTCTGACTGAACTTTGTACCCTGTCTTTGTACCCTTGATTCGCCGTAGTGACTGATTGGTTAATACAATCAGTCACTTGGGAATAAATTGGCGGAGTGGACGGGGCTCGAACCCGCGACCCCCGGCGTGACAGGCCGGTATTCTAACCAACTGAACTACCACTCCGCACTGAACCTGTGCTACTGCAAATTCTTGGCGTCCCCACGGGGATTCGAACCCCGGTTACCGCCGTGAAAGGGCGGTGTCCTAGGCCTCTAGACGATGGGGACCCGGACTTTCTTTACTGCATTCTTTCGAGCTCTTTGGTGGAGGTAAGCGGGATCGAACCGCTGACCTCTTGCATGCCATGCAAGCGCTCTCCCAGCTGAGCTATACCCCCCTGCTCGAAAGAAGGCCGCATTATAGGGATCGACTTTCCCCTTGTAAAGGGCCTTCGCGAGATTTTAGAGATATTTTTTCAGGGCGGCGGCAACGCGTTCGCGACCGGCCAGTTCGATCACCGCATCGACCGACGGGGTTTGCGTCTGACCAACCAGCAGGGCGCGCAGCGGCATCGCCAGTTTCGGCATCTTGAGCCCGTGCTTGGTGATGGTTTCCTTGATCAGCGCGGCGATGGCCGGGATTTCCCAGGCCACGTCGGCGATGCCGGCCGCGAAGTCGGCCAGTGCCGGGCGCGTTTCGTCGGTGAGATGCTGGGCCAGCAGTTCCGCCGACGGGGTGACCGGGGTATAGAAGACTTCCACGGCATCGGCCAGGACGTTCAGCGTGTTGCAGCGATCGACGTAGAGCGCCGCCGCCTTTTCCAGGCAGGGGCCGCTGTCGGTATCGACGCCGCGCGCCGCCAGCCGTGGCTTGACGCGGGCCGCCAGTGCGGCCGCCGGCAACTGCTTCATGTAATGCTGGTTCAGCCAGAGCAGCTTTTCGGTGTTGAATTGGGCCGCCGAGGCGGTGATGTGGTCGAGGTCGAACCATTCGACGAACTGCTGGCGCGAGAACACCTCGTCGTCGCCGTGCGACCAGCCGAGGCGGGCGAGGTAATTGATGACCGCTTCCGGCAGGTAGCCGTCGTCGTCGTACTGCATCACCGATACCGCGCCGTGGCGCTTCGAGAGCTTGGCGCCGTCGTCGCCGAGGATCATCGACAGGTGGGCGTAGGTCGGCACCTCGCCACCCAGGGCCTTGAGGATGTTGATCTGGCGCGGCGTGTTGTTGACGTGGTCGTCACCGCGAATGACGTGGGTGATGCCCATGTCCCAGTCGTCGACGACGACGCAGAAGTTGTAGGTCGGTGTGCCGTCGGCGCGGGCGATGACCAGGTCGTCAAGTTCGCTGTTGGCGAATTCGACCCGGCCCTTGACCGCATCGTCCCAGGCGACGACGCCGTCCTTCGGATTGCGGAAGCGGATCGCCGGCGACACGCCGGCCGGCGGTTGCGGCAGCGTCTTGCCGTCTTCCGGACGCCAGCGCCCGTCGTAACGCGGCTTTTCCTTGCGGGCTTCCTGTTCGGCGCGCAGCGCATCGAGTTCTTCGCGCGTCGTATAGCAGTGATAGGCGGTACCGGCCGCCAGCATCTGCTGGAGCACTTCCTTGTAGCGGTCCATGCGCTGCATCTGGTAGAACGGGCCTTCGTCGTGCCCCAGGTCGAGCCAGGCCATGCCGTCGAGGATGGCCTGCACGGCTTCCGGCGTCGAACGGGCGACATCGGTGTCCTCGATGCGCAAGATGAAAGTGCCGCCGTGGCGGCGGGCATAGGCCCACGAGAAGAGGGCGGTGCGGGCGCCACCGATGTGCAGGTAACCGGTGGGGCTGGGGGCGAAACGGGTGCGGACAGGCTTCATGGGAATCGGTTCGATCTGTGTGAAACAAAGTTCGCTATTTTAGCCGAGCGAGGTTTGACCCGCTTCGCGACTTATGGTTAAATTCGCGCCTTCCTCGATGGGCGGTTAGCTCAGTGGTAGAGCACTGCCTTCACACGGCAGGGGTCACTGGTTCGAACCCAGTACCGCCCACCATCGGAAAAATCTTGAAACCCGCTCGGCGCAAGCCCCGGCGGGTTTTTTGTTGGCCTTTTCCGGGGCGCATCCGGAAAAACCGCTGGCCATTTATTGAATGCGCTCTATAAAATCTCGATATTAATTATTTTGTCGAGATTGTCATGGGCGGCGAAGCGGTGTTCCGAGTGGTTCGACGGCGGGCCAAAGAGGGATGTTCCGAGGCTTACGAGGCGCTGGTCGGGGCGATGTTTGCCGATGCGCGGCATTTCCCGGGTTACGTTTCGGCCGAGTTGATTCCACCAGCCGCAGCGGGTGGCGAGTACCAGATCATCCAGCGCTTCGCGCAGCAGGCGGACCTGGAGCGCTGGCAGGCGTCGCCGGTACGTGCCGAATGGATGGCGCGGCTGGCGACGGTGGCCGAGGGCGAGCCGGAGTACCGGATGCTGCACGGCCTTGATGCCTGGTTCGGGCCGACGCTGGTGCCGGCGCAGCGCATGCCGCGGCGCTGGAAGATGACCTTGCTCAGCTGGTGCGGCATTTTCCCGACGGTGGCGTTGCTGCTCGCTTTCGTCGCACCGCTGCTGGGCGGCCTGCCTTTCCTGCTGCGCACGGCGGTGGTGACGGCGCTGGTCGCCGTCACCATGTCCTACCTCGTCATGCCGCGCCTGACCCGGCTGGCGGCGGACTGGCTGCGCCGCTGAAGCCCTTACATCAACTAGCGGCCGCTAGCCGGGTGGTCAGTTCAGCGGCGCGGCGAGGATTCCTGCCAGCGCATTTCACTGCCGGCGGCGCGACTATAATGTCTTGCATCCGTGGGCCTGTCCGCCGCCTTGCCGGACCCGCCGCCCAACGCCACCGATACGGAGCGACCGATGCTGCGCGAACCTCGCCTCTGCCTGCTGCTTTCCCTCCTGCTCGTCAGTCCGCTGGCTGTCGCCCAGGCCTATAAATGCCGCACGCCCGACGGCCGCACGGTGTTCTACGAACGCCCCTGCGAAGGCGCCGAGCGCACATTGAAGGCGGTGCCCGGCGAAGCGATCAGCGAGGAGCGCCAGGCCGAGGCACGCGCGGCGCACCAGCGGCGTCAGCTCGAACTGCAGCGCCTCGAGGAAGAAGCCGCGGCCGCCAAGCCGCCACCGCCGGCGGCAACGGCGGACGGGGCGAGCCCGGCGCAGCGCAAGGAGTGCGCCGATCTGGCCCGCAATGCCCGCCTGACGGCAGCGCAACAGGCGGCGCTCGGGGAAATCTGCGCCCGGCCACCGCGCGATGCCGGCGGCTTCGCCAACTGCCGCCAGCAGATTCTCGACACCATTGACGCCGACCGCAATGCGCTGATTGCCTCGACCTGCACCGGCGATCCCGAAGCGGGGCAGCGCGTGCTGGCAGCAGCCAGGCCGGCGGAGCAACATGCGCTGCGGCCGCTGATCGCCTCGCCACAGCTTCATCGTCCGCCGCAGAACCCGCGCGACTGCAGCAAGGGGGGCTGCGGCGAGCCAGCGGGCAAGCCCGCTGGCAAGCCCGCCGGGCCACCGACGGTCAATTTCGGCACTGGCGGGGGCAAGAACTGCCGCATGCAGGGCAACCAGATTCTCTGCAACTGAAGCAAAACTTTGGTTTTTGCCCGGGGCTGGCCTATCATGAAAACAACTGGTGTTATTCCATCGTATTGATTTCATGATGATTTCCGGGGTCTCTTCCGCTGTTTCGAGTTATCCGGCCTACGGCGAACGCCCCGGCCGGGAAGAGACGCGGGCGATCGGCAAGGCGCGGGCCGACGAAGCGGTCGGCCAGTTGAGCGCGGAAGAACTGGCCTTGGTCGATGAGTTGAAGCAGACCGACCGCAAGGTCCGCCAGCACGAGATGGCGCACATGGCGGCCGGCGGCGGGATGATCACCTCGGGCGCCAGCTACACCTATGAGCGCGGGCCGGACGGCCAGAGCTACGCGGTCGCCGGCGAGGTTGGTATCGATACTTCGCCGGGCAAGACGCCACAGGAAACTATCGAGCGGGCGCGGCGCATCCGTGCCGCGGCAATGGCGCCGGCCGATCCGTCCGGGCAGGACCGGGCGGTGGCGGCGCAGGCCGCGCAGATGGAACAGCAGGCGCGGGCAGAGCTGGCGCAGCAGCAGCTTTCCGGCGGCGAAGGCGATGGGCAGGACAGCCAGCGGCAGCGCCTGCAGGCGGCCTACGGCGATCCGTCATCGACAGATAAGGGGCCGCGGCTCGATACTTACGCCTGAATCGCTTTCAGGAGTAGTCAATGATCGAAGCCATCGCCGCCCAACTGGCGCGCGCGCGGCGCGTCCTGTTCATCACCGGCGCCGGTATTTCCGCCGATTCGGGCCTGCCCACCTATCGCGGCACCGGCGGCCTCTACGACGGTCGCCACACCGAGGAAGGCATCTCGATCGAGCGCGCGCTGTCCGGGCCGATGTTCCGCAGCCATCCGGAAATTACCTGGAAATACCTGGCGCAGATCGAGGAAACCTGTCGCGGCGCGCAGCCGAACGCGGCGCACGCCGCCATCGTCTACCTCGAACGCCGTCTGCCCTACGTGCTGACGCTGACCCAGAACGTCGACGGGTTGCACCGGGCGGCGGGCAGCGAGGAAGTGATCGAGATCCATGGCGGCCTGCACGAACTGTATTGCCCGCGCTGCGGTTTCGCCGAGACGATCGAGACGCTGGCCGGTCGCCAGTTGCCGCCGCCCTGTCCGGATTGCGGGGCGATCCTGCGTCCGGCGGTGGTGCTGTTCGACGAGGCGCTGCCGGTGGATGCGCTGGAACGGCTCGATGCGGCGCTCGACGAGGGCTTCGACATGGTGTTCACCATCGGCACCTCGGCGACCTTTCCCTACATCGTGCAGCCGGTGGTGATGGCGCTGCAGGACGGCGTGCCGACCGTCGAGATCAACCCGGTGCGCACGCCCTTGAGCGAGCACGTCGATTTCTACCTGCCGCTGGGCGCCGCGGCGGCGATGTCGGCGATCATCGAGGCCTTCGAGCGGACATGAAAAAAGCGCCCGGCGGGCGCTTTCTGTGGGGGCAATGGCGACTCAGCCGCGCACCGATTCCGGCAGCTTTTCCTCGATCAGCTTGAGCAGCGGCAGGAAAACCTTCGGCGTGCCGGCGACGATGTTGCCGGTTTCCAGGTAGTTGGCTTCGCCGCGCAGATCGCTGACCAGGCCGCCGGCTTCGGAAATCAGCAGGGCGCCGGCCGCCATGTCCCACGGCGCGAGGCCGAATTCCCAGAAGCCGTCGTAACGGCCGCAGGCGACGTAGGCGAGGTCGAGCGAGGCGGCGCCGGGGCGGCGCTGGCCGGCGGTCTTCTGCGCCAGTTCCTTGAAGATGGACAGGTAGAGGTCGATCTTGTCGAATTCGCGGTAGGGGAAGCCGGTGCCGATCAGCGCTTCGCCGAGGCGGATGCGCTTGGAGACGCGGATGCGGCGGTCGTTGAGGAAGGCGCCGCCGCCCTTGGAGGCGGTGAACAGTTCGTTGCGGTTGGGGTCGAAGACGACCGCGTGTTCCAGCACGTTGCCGCGCGCCAGGGCGATCGAGATCGCGTATTGCGGCAGGCCGTGGATGAAGTTGGTGGTGCCGTCGAGCGGATCGATGATCCACTGGTATTCGCTGTCGCCCGACTTCGCCGGGGAGACGCCGGACTCCTCTGCTAGAATCCCGTACGCCGGATAGGCATCCACCAGGGTTTCGATGATCGCGGCTTCGGCGGCCTTGTCGACTTCGGTGACGAAATCGTTCGGTTGCTTGCTGGCAACCTTGAGCGAATCGAGGTCGTTGGAAGCGCGGTTGATGATCTGGCCGGCGCGACGCGCGGCCTTGACGGCGATATTAATGGCTGGATGCATGGCTTTGAAAGAGCGATCGGATGGTCCACGGCATTGCTCGCAGCCATCTGATTCAAATTTAGGGAAACGTGGATTTTACACCATGAAACCGGAACTTCTGCTGTCACGCATTCGTATCGTGCTTTGTCGTCCCAGCCACCCGGGCAACATCGGCGCCGCGGCACGGGCGATGAAGACGATGGGCCTGTCCGACCTGCGTCTGGTGACGCCGAAACAGTTTCCCGACCCGGAAGCCGACACCCGCGCCACCGGCGCCGTCGACCTGCTCGAACGGGCCAAGGTCACCGAGACCCTGGCCGACGCCCTGCAGGGCACCGTGCTGGCGGTGGCGCTGTCGGCGCGCCGGCGCGATCTCGGGCCGCCGGTCGGCACGCCGCGCGCAACCGTCGCCCGCCTGCTTGCCGCCGCGGCCGACGGCGAGGTCGCCCTGGTCTTCGGTAACGAGACCTCCGGCCTGGCCAACGAGGAAGTCCTGCAATGCCAGGCGGCGGTGACCATTCCGACCAACCCGGAATTCAGTTCGCTGAATCTAGGCGCAGCCGTCCAGCTACTCTGCTACGAATGCCGCATGGCGGCCTTCGCCGGCGCCGCGCCGCTCGCCGGCGACGGGGCAACGCCCTTCGCCTCGCCGCCGGCGACGCACGACGAGGTCGAAGGCTTCTACGGCCACCTGGAAGCGGTGATGACCGCCACCGGCTTCTTCAACCCGCAACAACCGGGCCGCCTGCTGCCCAAGCTGCGCCGCCTGTTCGGCCGCGCCGGGCTGGAGAAGGACGAAGTCAACATCCTGCGCGGCATCCTGTCGGCGACGCAGAAACCGACCGGGCACGGGCGCAAGGATTAACCCGGAATCTTCGCCAGAAAGCGGTCGAGCTGGTTGGCGAAAGCCTGCCGGTCGGCCTGGCTGAAGGCGGCCGGGCCGCCGGTATCGACGCCGGCGGCGCGCAGGCCTTCCATGAAGTCGCGCATGTTCAGGCGTTCGCGGATGGTGGCCGGGGTCAGCAGTTCGCCGCGCGGGTCGATCACCGTCGCGCCGCGTTCGATGACCTGCGCGGCAAGCGGGATGTCGGCGGTGATGACGAGGTCGCCGGCGCTTACCTGGCTGACGATGTGCGCGTCGGCGACGTCGAAACCATGGGCGACCTGGATGGCGCGGATGAATTTCGACGGCGGCGTGCGCAGCATCTGGTTGGCGACCAGCGTGGTGCGGATCTGCCGCCGCTCGGCGGCGCGGAAAATGATTTCCTTGATCACGCCGGGGCATGCGTCGGCATCGACCCAGATCTGGATTTCAGCCATGGAAGGCCCACCAGGCCGCGAGCGCGAAGCAGGCGATCATCAGGTAGCCGGCGATGCCGCCAAAGAGCATCTGGCGGTCGCCCTTTCGGCCGAGCGGCAGCATCTCGGTGACCGGCACGCGGCGGCCGTAGCGCGCCTGCCCGGCTTCGCCGACGCGCAGCGAGAAGAGCGCGGCGCCGATGCCGAGCGCGATGAAGAGCGGCACCGGCGTCGTCGTCCAGGCGATCCAGCCGAGGACGGTGAACAGGATGGCGAGGCTGATGCCGCGCATGGCGAGCTGGACGGGTTTCATGCGGTGACGGTCTCCGGTTCGTGGGCGGCGAGGAGCTGGGCGGAGAGACTGTCGATGGCTGTGGCGTCGAGGCGGGCGGCGGGCAGTGGCTGGTGCGTCGCGGCGCCGTAATCGCGGGCCCGGGCGCGGGCGTAGAGCGGGTCGTAGTGATGTTCGAGCAGCGAGTCGGTGAGGCCGGCGAAATCGCCGTCGTCGATCTGCTGGTGCCAGCCGGCGATGCGGGCGTGGCCGAGCAGCGGGCGCAGGGTGTCGAGGTTGGCCTTGAGCGCCGCGCCGTCGGCGGTGAAATAGTCGTAGTCGCTGAGCAGGTAGGCAACGCGTGTCGGTCGGTCGGCGACGATGTCGCAGCAGGGGCCGGCCTGCATCGCCGCGAACAGCGCGGCGGGCAGGCGCAGGGAACCGATCTTGCGCGATTCCGCCTCGATGAACAGCGGCCGGGTCGGATCGAAACGGCGCAGCGTGTCCCAGATCTGCGTCTCGAACCATTTCTGCGCCGGCTGCGCTTGTCCGGGCAGGCGGCCGAGTACCGATCCCTTGTGGCAGGCCAGGCCTTCGAGGTCGAGCGTCTGCGCGCCGCGTTCCGCCAGTGCCCGCAGCACGCGTGTCTTGGCCGAGCCGGTCGGGCCGTCGAGAACGACGTAGCGGAAGCGGCCGGGCAGCGTTTCCAGGTCGTCGAGCACCTGCTGGCGGAAACGCTTGTAGCCGCCTTCAAGCTGGCAGGCGTCCCAGCCGATCGAGCGGAAGACGGTGGCCATCGCGCCCGAGCGCATGCCGCCGCGCCAGCAGACGATCAGCGGCCGCCAGCCCTTGTCGCGGTCGAGGAAGTTTTCCTGCAGGTGGCGGGCGATGTTGGCCGAGACATAGGCGGCACCGAGCTTCTTGGCGGCGAACGGTGACACCTGCTTGTACAGGGTGCCGATCTCGGCGCGCTGCGCATTGTCGAGTACCGGGCAGGAAATCGCGCCGGGAATGTGGTCGTCGGCGAACTCGGCCGGCGAGCGGGTGTCGATGATGGTATCGAAGCCGGCGATCTCGTCCAGCGTGGCGATTCCCTTGCGGGGGCGTTGATATTCCTGGCCGGCGGTGGGCGCCTGCGACATCTTCCGTTATCCTTCGCGGCGTTCAAAAAAACGGCATTTTAACCAGCCTCGGTGCGGAATATGGAAAACTCAGACAATACCCCGGCCCTGCGCCTGACCAGCTTTGCCCACGGCGGCGGTTGCGGCTGCAAGATTTCGCCGGCCATCCTCAACCAGATATTGACTCACGTCGGCCCCGGCGTGATTCCGCCGCAACTGCTGGTCGGCATCGAATCGTCCGACGACGCGGCGGTTTACCAGTTGAACGAGCGGCAGGCGATCGTCGCCACCACCGACTTCTTCACCCCTATCGTCGACGACCCCTACGACTTCGGCCGCATCGCCGCCACCAACGCGCTGTCCGACGTCTATGCCATGGGCGGTACGCCGATCCTGGCGCTGGCGCTGGTCGGCATGCCACTCGACAAGCTGCCGCTCGAGGTCATCGGCCGCATCATCGAAGGCGGCGCCAGCGTCTGCCGCGAAGCCGGCATTCCGGTGGCCGGCGGCCATTCGATCGACGTCGTCGAACCGATCTACGGCCTGGTCGCGCTCGGCATCGTCGATCCGGCCAAGGTGCGCAAGAACGCCGCGGCGCAGGCCGGCGACGTGCTGGTGCTGGGCAAGCCGCTCGGCATCGGCGTCCTCTCGGCGGCGCTCAAGCAGGGCAAGCTTTCGGCCGACGGCTACGCCGAGATGCTGCGCTGGACGACGCTGCTCAACACGCCGGGACCGGCGCTGGCGGAAATCGACGGCGTGCACGCGTTGACCGATGTCACCGGCTTCGGGCTGGCCGGCCACCTGCTGGAAATCTGCCGCGGCTCCGGGCTCGGCGCCGCAGTGAACTTCGCCGATTTGCCGCTGCTCGCCAGCGCCGTCGCCTTCGCCCGCGACGGGATCGCCACCGGCGCGTCGACGCGCAACTGGCAGAGCTACGGCAGCGAAGTGACGTTGCCGGCCGATTTCCCGCTCTGGCAGCAGAAGTTGCTGACCGATCCGCAGACCTCCGGCGGCCTGCTGGTCAGTTGCGCGGCGGACGCGGTCGATGCCGTGCTCGCCTGTTTCCGGGAAAAGGGTTTCGCCGCAGCGACGGTGATCGGCAGGATGCTCGAGGGCAGCGGCCTGCGCGTCGGCTGAGCGCCGCGCGGGCGTCGCTTAGGGCGTCAGCGCGCTGGCCATCGCTTCGCCCATGCGCACCGGACGGGTCGGCGCCCAGTCCGGGTTGAAGGCGAGGCGGCCCTTGGGGAAGAGCAGGACGACCGTCGAGCCGAGCAGGAAACGGCCCATTTCCTGGCCCCGGTCAAGGCGGACCAGGGTCTCGCCGTCGTAGCGCCATTCGCGCACGACGCCGGGGCGCGGCGGATTGACCGTGCCGTGCCAGACCGTCGCCATGCTGCCGACGATGGTGGCGCCGACCAGCACCAGCGCGAACGGGCCGGCGGCGCTATCGAAGATGCAGACGACGCGCTCGTTGCGCGCGAACAGCCCGGGCACGCCGCGCGCCGTCGTCGGATTGACCGAGAACAGTGCGCCCGGCACGTGGATCATCCGGCTCAGGCGGCCGGCGCAGGGCATGTGGATGCGGTGGTAATCGCGCGGGCTGAGGTAAAGCGTCGCGAAGCTGCCGTTCTCGAACTGCGCCGCCAGCTCGCGGTCGCCGCCGAGCAGCGCGGTGGTCGAATAACTGTGGCCCTTGGCCTGGAAAATCTGGTCGCGCTCGATGGCGCCGAACTGGCTGATCGCGCCGTCGACCGGGCACAGGAAATCGGCTTCGGCGAGCGGCCGGGCGCCGTCTTTCAGCGGCCGGGTGAAGAATTCGTTGAAGCTCTTGTAGGCGGCCGGATCGGGATTGGCCGCCTCGTCCATGTTCACACCGTAACGCTTGATGAACCAGCGGATGACGCTGGTCGTCATGGCCCCCGCTTCCTTTGCTGCCAGCGCGCCAGCCAGGCGAGTCAGCGCCTGTTTCGGCAGCAGGTATTGAGGCAGGACGGCAAGGCGGTCGGACACAGGCGGATTCCGTAGGGGAGGGGCGCCGATTATAACGGCGACAGGCGATTTTCGAACAAAAGGCCGGGAAAGCACTCGAGTTTGTCATTCGTCGATTGCTGCGGGGAGAAAGCCCGTCCGGGTGAGATGCCGGGCAATCTCGACCAGCGCTTCCCTGGCCCCCATGGCCAGGCCAACGCCAAGTCTTCTATCTATCGCGGCATGACGAGGATTGATCCTGATCACCCTGCGCTTGAACGACGAACTGATCGCGCGAATCGACGGAAGATCAACGCCCGCGCCAATCTCGATGACTACCGGGTTGCTGCATTTCGTCAGCCAGGTGTCCCACCGTCGTTGCTGCCGGTCGGTGCGCGCGCTGTCCCAGGCCAAGTCATTGAACATCAGGATGTTCGGTCGGGCGATACCGCCGCATTGCGGGCAGGTCGGCAGTTTCTCGCCGGACCACCGGCAGTTGGCATCATCGGTTGCCACGGCCAGCGAATCCGCCGACCAGATGCTGGACGAGCAGGGCTGGGTGCATTGCAGGTGATGAATTGAACCGTGGATTTCCAGAATGTGGTCGGCGGAAAATCCGGCCTTCTGGAACTGGCCGTCAACATTGCTGGAGACCACGAAGCAGCCGTGTTCAAGGCGTTCGCCGATCTGTTTCAGAATCCTGAAACCCTCGTGCGGGATGCTTGCCCGGTACAGTTTCAGGCGATGTCCGTAAAAACCCCAGGCGAGAAGCGGATCACAGACGAAGGTCTCTCCGTTTGCAATTGCGGCGAAATCCATGCCCGCTTGGCCGAGGGCGGGATAGGCTTGCCAGAAACCCTCATTGCCACGGAAATCCGGCAAGCCGGAATCCACGCCCATGCCGGCACCTGCCGCGATCACCAGGCTGTCGGCTGTACTGATCCACTGGCTGATCAAATCCAGGTCATTGGGGGTCATCGCTGTCACCGGACAAAGCCCATTGCCGAACTCCCCGACTTGAGACGGCTTTCCCGCGCCAATCCCTGCAGCATTTGCTCAGCCTGCGCTGGTTGTTCGTGAAAGCGCAATTGCCGCACAACCGTTGCAAAATCTCCGGGGGTGAGGCGCTCCAGCTTGCCTGCGGCGATGCTTGCGGGGATGGCGTCACGTTCCTTGCCGCCCAGGCGGACGAATTCCTGCAAGAACATTCTTTCGGTTTGCTCCGGTCGGAGATAGTCGAGTTTGATCTTGAAATTGAAGCGACGGAGGCAGGCCTGATCGAGATTTTCCATGAGATTGGTGGTGCAGATGAACAGGCCTTCGTAGGCTTCCATCTGGGTCAGCAGTTCATTGACCTGCGTCACTTCCCATTGTGCGCCGGCCCCGCGGCGATCCTGCAAAAAGCTGTCGGCCTCGTCAAGCAGCAAGACTGCCTCCTGTGCCTGGGCCTCGTCGAACATGGCGGCGAAATTCTGTTCGGTTTCCCCAACCCATTTGCTCATCAAATCCGAGGCGCGCTTCAACAGCAGTGGTTTGCCCAGGGTATCCGCAATGTGGCGGGCGAGCTCGCTTTTGCCCGTACCCGGTGGGCCGTAGAAGCAGATGCTGCCAAGCTTGATGCGGGATAGGCCGGAAATCAGCTGCGGAATGTCATGGTCGGCGTTTACGAAAGACGCGTCGTATCGGGTTGCCGCCGCGTTTTTTTGGCGCCTTCCGGTTTGGCCGAGCAGTTGCATGCTTTGTTTCAATGTCTGCATGGCGATGCGCTTCTTCTCTTCGCGACTGCTTCCCGAGAGCATGGCGACTTTTGCGGCGCTTTGATACTGGGCGGGACTAACCTCGTCAATTGACGCAATCTCTTTCAACCATTCCTCATCCCGGGATATTTTTCCCAGATGACGCCGAGCCATCCCCAGCCGGACCTTCTGTGAGGGCGGGGAAAACCGAAGGGAATAGTCAAAGCGCCGCAGGTAAGCGGGGTCAATATCGGCATTGTTGGTGATCCAGATGCTCGGTATGGGGTTGTTTTCCATGACGCGATTGACCCATGCCTTGCCTTTGTCGTCAGATACATCAATCCCCATTAATCTGAGCAGCGGTGTGCCAGTGGAAAATACATCCTCGATTTCGTCAAACATCAACAGGCTGTTGCTGGATCCGGCCAAAAGGTTTTGACAGACGTTGAAAGCTTTCAAACGATCATCGCCTTCAAGAATATCGTTGTCGACGCCTTTGTAATTAACTTCAAACAAATTTAAATTGATGGCCTGGGCAATGGCTTTGGTCAGTTCCGTTTTCCCCGTGCCGGAGGAGCCATAAAATAAAATGTTCACGCCACGGACTCGAGCCTTGGCGGAAGACTGGATGAGATGCATGATTGTTTTGACATCCTGATCAAGATGCGCGAAATCCTCAAGGGAGAGTTCATGATCGGTGATTTTTTTCATGAAATTTGAGTATAGATGGCTTTCGCTTCTTATGGGTAAATCAAGGATTGACGAAAGGCCGGGCATCAATTTGAATTTGCTGTAAAGATCGCAATTGAAGTTTTCGACAGTCAGCAAACCAATCGTCGCGAGTTTCCCTTCAGGGTCAAGCGCCGCGTGCACTTCGCGCTCGCCATACCCAGTAAGTGATCCGGCAAATCGGGCAAAATTTCGTCGGCTGAAGTTGGGATTCCACTCATCAAGGGTTTCACAAAATACCTGATATTTTTCCATGATTACGGCGAAAAATAACAGGCTGCACTCAGCGCCGTTAAGGTTGAAAGATTTTTTCAGCCAACCAATATTTTTGGCGATTGGAGAGTTTTCAGGAAATGGGTGGCGGTTCCATTCCTCCAGTTTTTCCTGCAGCATTTTTTTTATATTTCTGGCATTCAGCTCTTCCGGGATTGGTTCTATTTTTTTAAGATAAAAGATGGTAATGGCGTTATCCAACGGTGGCTTGAAGTTCGTGCACTTCGAGAATTCGCTGCTTTCATCCAGAATTTCTGACAGCTTGCTTCGGTTGTTATATTTATAGAGGCCGAACTTTAGTGTTGCATGCAGGACCCAGGCGGCAATCAATGGGCGATAAGGGCCATATTTCCATTGTGTCCGAAATTCGCCATCGCCTTCTTGCGGGCGACGAAGAAACTGGTTTGAATTTTCGTTATTCTTTTGGCTCGGTTTCATGATTTTTCTCAAGGTTGTTTTCTCAATGAAATTTCACCCGGTGCTGTGAATTTTTCTGCTTGGGCGGTCAATTCACAATCAGGCTGACCTGCAGTCGATCGCCGATTTCATCATCGGGGCCCGCGCTGAAAACGAGAGTGCAGGGCGTGGGACTGATAAATGCGGCCTGTATCCGATCCATGACCTCGGCAACTTCACGCATTGACAGCGAAGTGTGATGGCCTCGAATGTCGACACTGATTGAATGCGGGCTAATCCGCTCAGGGACTGGCAAGCCGGGATGGGAAATGGCCTCTTCTACCGCCCGCACTGCGCGCTCTGCCCCAGATGCTTCTCCCCAGCCGAATTGCGAAACAAGACCGCCTGTATTCAGGATGAAGACGCTTCGGATTTCCTCGAAATCGATATCGGCCAATTTGGGGCGAAACAGGCAGCCGCAGACATGCCAGAGATAATGTCGCAATGCGGTTCGCCGTTCATTGATTACATACTCTACGGATTTGTTGTACAGACCGGAGCTCGGTTCATGGAGTGGTATTAACCCGGCAATCCAATAGGTTCATTACGCAGCATATTGGATTTTCTGGTGCTTGAAATATGACATAACCCGTTCCGGTCGATTCTGTATTTTCATCATTGCGCCACGCACCTTCGATTCCAAT
>NZ_JAYREB010000013.1:0-81687 GCF_041909095.1 Azonexus sp.
ACGATCGGCTTCTTCATGTTGGCCTTGCACCACTGGGCGGCTTCGGCTTCGTCCGGACCGCCGATTTCGCCGATCATGATGACGGCGTCGGTATCCGGATCGTCGTTGAACATCTTCATGACGTCGATGTGCTTCAGACCGTTGATCGGGTCACCACCGATACCGACAGCGGAAGACTGGCCGAGGCCCAGTTCGGTCAGCTGACCGACGGCTTCGTAGGTCAGGGTGCCGGAACGGGAAACGACGCCGATACGACCCTTGCGGTGGATGTGACCCGGCATGATGCCGATCTTCACTTCGTCCGGGGTGATCAGGCCAGGGCAGTTCGGGCCGAGCAGCAGGGTCTTCTTGCCGCCCTTGGCTTCCTTTTCCTTCATCTTGTTGCGCACCATCAGCATGTCGCGGACGGGGATGCCTTCGGTAATGCAGATGGCCAGATCGAGGTCGGCTTCGACAGCTTCCCAGATCGCGGCGGCGGCACCGGCGGGCGGCACGTAGATGACGGACACGGTGGCGCCGGTTTCAGCGGCGGCTTCCTTGACCGAAGCGTAGATGGGGATGTTGAAGATCGACTCGCCGGCCTTCTTCGGGTTCACGCCGGCAACGAAGCATTCCTTGCCGTTTGCATACTCCTGGCACTTTTCCGTATGGAACTGACCGGTCTTGCCGGTGATGCCCTGGGTGATGATCTTGGTGTTCTTGTTGATCAGGATAGACATTCGCTAGCTCCTTACTTGACCGCGGCAACGATCTGGGTGGCGGCCTCGGCCATGGAATCGGCAGAGATGATGGGCAGGCCGGAATCCTTGAGGATCTTCTTGCCCAGGTCTTCGTTGGTGCCCTTCATGCGGACGACCAGCGGTACCGACAGATTGACTTCCTTGGCGGCAGCGACGACGCCGGTGGCGATGGTGTCGCACTTCATGATGCCGCCGAAGATGTTGACCAGGATGCCCTTGACCTTGGTGTTCTTGAGCATGATCTTGAACGCTTCGGTGACCTTCTCGGTCGTGGCGCCGCCGCCGACGTCGAGGAAGTTGGCCGGCTCGGCGCCGAACAGCTTGATCGTGTCCATCGTGGCCATGGCCAGACCGGCACCGTTCACCAGGCAGCCGATGTTGCCGTCGAGCGAGATGTAGGCCAGGTCGAACTTGGAAGCTTCGATTTCGTCAGCGTCTTCTTCGTCCAGGTCGCGCATGGCGACGATCTCTTCCTGACGGTACAGGGCGTTGGAGTCGAAGTTGAACTTGGCGTCGAGCGCCTTGACGGTGCCGTCGGCTTCGTGGATCAGCGGGTTGATTTCAGCCAGCGAAGCGTCGGTTTCCATGTAGCAGGTGTACAGCTTCTTCAGCGTATCGACACACTGCGGGATCGAGGCTTCGTTCATGCCCATGCCCTTGGCCAGGGTCAGGGCCTGCTCGTCGGTCATGCCGACCAGCGGGTTGATGAAGACCTTGACGATCTTTTCCGGGGTCTTGTGGGCAACTTCTTCAATGTCCATGCCGCCTTCGTACGAGGCCATCATGGCGACCGATTGCGTGGCGCGGTCGGTCAGTGCGGCAACGTAGTATTCGTGCTGGATGTCGGCGCCTTCTTCGATCAGCAGGTGACGGACCTTCTGGCCTTCCGGGCCGGTCTGGTGAGTGATCAGCTGCATGCCGAGAATCTGGCTGGCGTACTCGCGCACTTTTTCCAGAGAGGTTGCGACCTTGACGCCGCCGCCCTTGCCACGGCCGCCTGCGTGGATCTGTGCCTTGACGACCCAGACCTTGCCGCCCAGGGTTTCAGCTGCCTTGACTGCGTCGTCGACGGTCGTGCAGTGAATCCCGCGCGGAACCGTAACGCCGAATTTCTTCAGGATTTGCTTGCCCTGATATTCGTGAATTTTCATGCGCTTTCCTTGCGTTGAGTTGAGTTGAGTTGTGAGATTTGGACGACGTCGACTTCCCCCCTGCGTCGCCCACTTTCTACTTCTTTGAACCGAAAATCTTACCACAGCGCGCAACAAATTATTGCGCGCCAAAATTCATAATTACGAAACCTCTTCCGCCCAGCGCATCACCCGCCCCAGCAAGGGCAGAAGCAAAACGGCCGCCGCCAGCAAACTGACCACCGCCGCCAGCCAGAAACCGGCGACGCCAAGCGGCGTCGGCGCCCGGTAACAGAGCCAGGCCCCGCCGCCAAGCGCAACACCCCAGAAGCAGAAGGCCTGAATCAGCATCGGCGCAAAAGTGACTCGGTAAGCACGCAGGACATGCCCGGCGATTGTCTGCAGGGCGTCGAAAAACTGATAGACCGCCACATAGCCGATCAAGCCGAGAGCCACCGCCCGCACCGCCGGATCGTCGGTATAGGCGTTGACCAGTGGCGCGGCAGCGAGCCACAGGAGCAGCCCGACCGCCAGCGAACCGATGGCGGCCATCACCATCCCGGCACGGACCAGCACCCGGACGCCCGGAAAATCGCGCGCGCCCAGCGCCTGACCGACCGCCGCCATCGTCGCAATCGCCAGCGACAGGGGCAGCATATAGGTCAGCGCCGACAGGTTGGCGACGATGCGATGGCCGGCAACGACGGTTGCCCCGAGCCCGGCAACGAACAGGCTGACCAAGGTGAAGGCAGTGATTTCAACCAGATTGGAGAAGCCCATCGGCAAACCGATGCGCAGTAATTCGCGCCAGGTTTTCCAGCGCGGCGCCTGCCAGTCGGCGAAAGGCCGGTAACGCCGCCCCAGTTCGCCGCAATGCAACCAGACAGCGGCTCCCAGACAGGCCAGCCAGCCGACCACCACGTTCGACATTGCGCAACCGGCAACGCCAAGCGCCGTCCCCGTCCACCCCGCCAAAGCCAGCCCCCAGGCCAGCAACGCGTGCAAGGCCAGCGCCGCAAGGCCGATCCCCATCAGCACCCGGGGCCGCCCCAAGGCATTGCAGAAGGCGTAGAAGGTCCGGTAGAGCAGGGCTGCCGGCAGACTCCAGGCGAGCCAGCCCAGATAGTCCTGCACCTTGGCTGCGACATCGGCATCCATGGCAAACGGCGCCAGCGCAAAATCCGGCGCACGCAGGAAGGCAATTCCCGGCAGGGAAAGCAGCAAGGCCAGCCAGAACCCCTGCTGCAGGACACCGGCCACCTCGTCATCCCGGCGCGCGCCATGCAAGTGAGCGACCACTGGCGCCACCGCCTGCAGGATGCCGACCAGGCCGAAGACCAGCGATACATGAATGCCGCCGCCGATCGCCACCGCCGCCAGATCGGCAGAAGAGACGTGACCAAGGATCGCGGTATCGACCACCATCATGCCGATCGACGCCAGCTGGGCGATCAGGATCGGCAAGGCGTGCGCCGCCAGGTCGCGCATCGCGCTCAGCATCGGCGACATGCGGAACCGCTCAGACGATGCGCGCGCGCAAACCCGGCAGCCCGTCCACGCCACCTTCCAGGCAATCGCCGCGCTGCAACGGACCGACGCCAGCCGGCGTGCCGCTGTAGATCAGGTCACCGGCTTCCAGCCGCACGAACGTGGAGAGCTTGGCGATGATGTTGGCGACCTGCCAGCCCATCTGCGCCAGATCGCCGCGTTGCCGGAGCTCGCCATTGACCTTGAGCCAGATCGCCCCGCTCGCCGGATGACCGACCTCGGCGACCGGCGCCAGCGGCCCGCACACCGCCGACTGGTCGAAGCCCTTGCCCATGTCCCAGGGATGGCCTTTTTCCTTGGCTATTGCCTGCAGGTCGCGGCGCGTCAGATCGAGCCCGACGCCGTAAGCGAAGACCAGCCCGAGCGCCGCCGCAACATCGACATCGGCACCGCCGGCACCGAGCGCCACGACCATTTCGACCTCATGATGCAGATTCCGGGTCAGCGGCGGATAAGCCACCGCTAACTCGCCGTCGCCACCGACCAGCGCGTCGCCCGGCTTGGTGAAGAAAAAGGGCGGCTCGAGCCCCTCGGCCTGGGCCAGCGCCCCCATTTCCCGGGCATGCTCGGCATAGTTGCGACCGACGCAGAAGATCCGCCGGACCGGAAAACGCAGCTCGCTGCCGACCACCGGCAAGCTTGGCTGAGGATGAGGAGGAAAGAAAAAAGGCATAAATGATCCCGTCATTCAGCGGCAAATGTGCAATACTTTCGCCATCACAGCCTGCCATGTTAGCCCGTTTCTCCCCGTGAAGCCCAGCCAGACCCTGCTCCTCAGCCTGCTCATGCTTCCCCTGCCCGGCCTCGCCGCCGGACTCGGAGAACTGACCGTACATTCCCAGCTCGGCGAACCGCTACGCGCGGAAATCCCGGTCTCCGCCAGCGCCAGCGAAACGCTCGACAGCAACTGCTTCCATCTGACAGCGATTCACGACGCCGAACTGCCGGTCATTGCACGTGCCCGGCTGCTGCTGGAAAAGCGCCGCGACGGCCTGCTCCTGCACATCGTCGGCGATGCCGTGCTGAAGGAACCGCTGGCCATGCTAAGGGTACGCGCCGACTGCGGCACGGAACTGCAGCGAGACTATTTCGTCATGCCCCAGCTGCCAGCGAGCCAGATTGCGGACGATAGCGGCGGCGGCACGCCGGGCACTGCGGCACGCCCCAACGACGCTGCCAGTCCCCCGGCAAAAAAACAGCGCGCGGCCGGTAGCGGCAAGAAAACCCGGCACGCCGCCAGCGGCGCCCCCAGCCCACTGCAGCGACTCGCCGAGGAAAACCAGCGGCAGGCCGACCGCCTGGTGGTCAGCGACCAGCTGTCCAGCCTGCCTGGCGACAGCGAGCTTGCTGCCACCGAAGACCGCCTGCTGCGCATGGAAACCAGCCTGGCCCGCCTCAACGACAGCCTGCAGGCCCTCGATCAGGCGATCGAACTACAAAACGAAGCGCAGAACGCCCGCCATGAACTGCAACTGGCCATGGTCCTCACCGACCCGCCGGCAGCCGGCCCGGTTGGCGCGATGGCCAGCGAGCAGTTGCCTAAAGCGGAAACGCCGTTCTGGCGGCAGTGGCTGGAGCTGATCTTCGGCACGCTGATCGGCGGCGCCTTGAGCGCCCTGCTGCTGCAACGTATCGGTCGCCTCATGCCGGGTTATCAAGATCGATGAACTCGCATTCGAGACCCAGCGCCTGCGTCAGGTGCGCCGCCAGCGCCTGCACCCCATAACGTTCCGTGGCATGGTGGCCGGCGCCCAGGTAGGCGACACCGCTCTCCTCGGCCAGATGCAGGGTCGGCTCGGAAACTTCGCCGGACAGATACAGATCGACGCCGAGTGCGATCGCCTGCTCGAAATACCCCTGTGCCCCACCGGAACACCACGCCACCCGCCTGACACGGCGCGCCGGATCGCCCAGCACCAGCGGCTGCCGGCCGAGCGCCGCGGCGACACTGGCCGCCACTTCGGCGAGCGGCGCCGGCGCCGGCAGGCTGCCGAACCAGCCAATCTCCTGCTCGCCGAAATGCCCTTCCGGCTGCCAGCCGAAACGGGCAGCGAGTTGCGCGTTGTTGCCCAGTTCGGGATGTGCATCGAGCGGCAGGTGATAGGCCAGCAGACTGATGTCGTGCCCGAGCAGGGTGGCCAGCCTGCGCCGGCGCAGGCCGGTGACGCGGGCGTCCTCGCCTTTCCAGAAATAACCGTGGTGAACGAGCAGCGCATCGGCACCGCGCGCAACCGCCAGATCCAGCAATTTCTGGCTGGCCGTCACCCCGGCAACGATACGCCGCACTTCGCCCCGACCTTCCACTTGCAGGCCGTTTGGGCAATAATCCCGGAACTTCGCGGCCTGCAACAACTCATCCAGATACCGCGCCAACTCTTCGAGTCTCATTGTCTCGCACACTCATGCACAGGTTGTGGCTGATTTTTGCACAAACCGTCACCGTTGCGGTGGCTGTCCTCTTCACGTTATCGACGCTGAAGCCGGAGTGGCTGCCCAGCCGCGGACAGCGCGTGGTCGCCCTGCAGACGGTGCTGCCCAGCAACGATGATCAGGAAGCGCCAGCCGGTTCCTACCGTGATGCGGCGCGTGCCGCGCTGCCCTCGGTGGTGCATATCTACACGACGCAGCAGGTGCGCCAGCAACGCCATCCGCTGTTCGACGACCCGATCTTCCGCCACTTCTTCGGCGACCGCCCGGACGGCGAAAGCCAGCGCAACTCCGGCCTTGGCTCGGGCGTCATCGTCAGTCAGAACGGCTACATCCTGACCAATTTCCACGTCATCGAAGCTGCCGACGACATCCAGGTCTCACTCAATGACGGCAAGACCTACCGCGCCCGCATCGTCGGCAGCGACCCGGAATCCGATCTTGCCGTCCTGCGTATCGACGCCAAGGATCTACCGGCAATCACCTTCGGTCAGGTAGACAAGCTGCGCGTCGGCGATGTCGTGCTCGCCATCGGCAATCCCTTCGGCGTCGGTCAGACGGTGACGATGGGCATCGTTTCCGCGCTCGGCCGTTCGCATCTGGGCATCAATACCTTCGAGAACTTCATCCAGACCGACGCCGCGATCAACCCTGGCAACTCGGGCGGCGCACTGGTCGATGCCGCCGGCAACCTGGTCGGCGTCAATACCGCAATTTATTCGCGCACCGGCGGCAACCACGGCATCGGCTTCGCGATCCCCGCCTCCAGCGCCCGCAGCATCATGGAGCAGATCATCGAGAACGGCTCGGTGACGCGCGGCTGGATCGGCGTCGAAGCCCAGGAAATCACCGCCGAACTGGCTGAGTCCTTCGGCCTGCCAGGCACCGAAGGCTCACTGATTGCCGGCGTCGTGCGCGGCAGCCCGGCCGACAAGGCGGGTATCCGCCCTGGCGATGTCCTGCTGTCGATCGACGGCAAGCCGGTCAGCGACCCGCAGGTGATGCTCGACCTGATCGCCGAACTCAAGCCGGAGAGCCGCGCCGCCTTCCGCCTGCGCCGCGACAAGAACATCCTCGAACTGCAGGTCGGCATCGGCAAGCGCCCGCCCTTGCGCAACGCGGAGTAAGCCGGATGTGCCAGTTGCTCGGCATGAACTGCAATGTGCCGACCGACATCTGCTTTTCCTTTTCCGGCTTCCAGGCGCGCGGCGGCGCCACTGACGTGCACGCCGACGGCTGGGGCATTGCCTTCTTCGAGCAGCGCGGCGCCCGCCTCTTCCTCGACCCACAGCCCTCGGCCCGTTCGCCGATTGCCGAACTGGTCGCCCGCTACCCGATCCGCTCGCAGAACGTGATCGCGCATATCCGCAAGGCAACGCAGGGAACAGTACGGCTCGAGAACACCCACCCGTTCATGCGCGAGCTCTGGGGACGCTACTGGATCTTTGCCCACAACGGCAACCTGCTCGATTTTTCACCGAAACTGGACGGCAGCTTCCTGCCGGTCGGCGATACCGACAGCGAACGCGCCTTTTGCTGGCTGCTGCAGGAATTCCGGCGCAGCTTCGGTGAAGCCCCGGTGGCGCCGGCCGCACTGTTCGACAGATTGCGCGAACTGACGCTGATTCTCGCCGCACACGGCGAATGCAATTTCCTGCTCTCCAACGGGGACTGCCTGTTCGCTCATGCCTCGACGCGGCTCAGCTACATCGTGCGCCAGGCGCCTTTCGCCGAAGCCCACCTGAAGGACCAGGACCTCACGGTCGATTTCCGCGAGGTAACAACGGAGAAGGATCGCGTGGCGGTAATCGCTACCCAGCCGCTAACCGACAACGAAGCCTGGACGGAGATGCCGCCCGGCAGCCTGTGGCGTTTTCACGATGGCACGGTGGTCGGGCATTGCCCGACCCAGCCCGGGCCAGCACGTCGCTGACGCTTACTTCTCGGTCAGTTTGCGGAATTCCGCTTCGGCCTGCGCCATTTCGGCGTCGAGTTCGGCTTCGACCTTGGCTGCGGCTTCGTCGTCGGCACTCTCCGGTGCCGGCTTGGAAACCAGACGGGCCGCCAGCAGGCCCAGTTCGTAAAGCAGGCACATCGGGACCGCCAGCGCCAGTTGCGACACGACGTCCGGCGGCGTGACCACGGCGGCGACGACAAAAGCACCGACGATGAAATAGGAACGCCATTCCTTGAGTTTCTCGACGCTGACGACACGCAGTTTGACCAGCACGACCAGCGCCACCGGCACCTCGAAAGCGAGGCCGAAGGCGAGGAACATGGTCATGACGAAGGACAGGTAGGCTTCGATATCCGGCGCCGGCGTGATGCTTTTCGGCGCAAAACCGGCAATGAAATGAAAGACCTGACCGAACACGAAGTAGTAGCAGAACGCCATGCCGAGCAGGAACAGCAGCGTGCTCGAAACGATCAGCGGAATGCCCAGCCGGCGCTCATGTTCGTACAACCCGGGCGAGACAAAGCCCCAGGCCTGAAAGAGGATGAACGGGAGGGCAACGACGAAAGCCACCATGGCGGTGACCTTGAGCGGCACCATGAAGGGGGTGACGACGCCGATCGCCACCATCTTGGTGCCTTCCGGCAGAGCGCTGGTCAGCGGCGCGGCGAGAAAGTCGTAGATGGCGCCGGGACCGGGATAGAGGGCCAGTGCGCCCATCACGACGGCAATCGCAATCAGGCTGCGCAACAGACGGTCGCGCAACTCGACCAGATGCGAGATGAAGGATTCTTCCTGCAGGGTTTCGCTCATGCCGCCTTGTCGCTCCTGTCAGCAGCAGCGGCCGGCGCGGCAACCGCCGGCTCGAGCTTGCTTGCCCCCGCCTGCAGATCGTCGATCGCTGCCTGCACCGGCGTCGACACGCTGCGCTCGACGGCGTCGAACTCCTGGCGTACCGAGCTTTCCAGCGAGCGTGCCGATTCACTGACCTGAGCCTGCAGCTTGCGCAACTCGTCGAGCTGCATTTCGCGGTTGATGTCCGACTTGACGTCGTTGACGTAACGCTGGGCGCGGCCGAGCAGATGCCCGAGCGTGCGCGCCACCTTGGGCAGGCGTTCAGGACCGATGACCAGCAAGGCCACGATGCCGATCACCATCAGTTCGGAAAAGCCGATATCGAACATGGGAAGATGGGTGCCAGGCGATGCCGCGTCAATTCCGCGCCATCACCAGCCCGCTTAGCTCCGGGTCTTTTCCTTGACTTCGACGTCGATCGTCTGCCCGCCAACCTGTTGCGTCGGCTGCGCGCCTTCCGCCGGCTTGTCGGCATTGGCCTCCTTCATGCCGTCCTTGAAGCCCTTGACCGCGCCGCCCAGATCCTGACCGACGTTGCGCAGTTTCTTGGTGCCGAAAACGAGCATGACGATGACCAGAACGATCAGCCAGTGCCAGATGGAAAAGCTACCCATAGTTGTCTCCTAGATTCGCTTGAGCATCGGGCCGACCGGATCGGGACCGCCCACGATGTGCATGTGCAGGTGCGGCACTTCCTGTTGCCCCACCTCGCCAGTGTTGATGATGACACGAAAACCGTTGGGACTGCCTTCGGCAACCGCGATCTCGTTGGCCTTGAGCAGCATCCGGCCGAGGATGTCGACATCCTCGGCGGCAGCAGTGGCCAATGACGTAATGTGCTTTTTCGGGATGACGAGAATATGAACCGGGCGCTGCGGATGGATGTCGCGGAAAGCCAGGATCAGTTCATCCTCGTACACCTTCTGCGCCGGAATCTGCCCGGCGACGATCTTGCAGAACAGGCAGTCGCTCACTTGCCGGCGCTCCGCGAGGCCTTTTCGTCGATGCCGGAAATCCCTTCACGGCGCCGCATTTCCTGCGACACATCCTCGATCGACAGGCCGTAGAAGGCGAGCAGGACCAGAATGTGATAGACGACGTCGGTCGATTCGCGGACGATGTTCAGGCGTTTGCCATCCTTGCCGGCCATGATCAGTTCGGCACATTCCTCGCCGATCTTCTTCAGGATCGAATCCGGCCCATCCGCAAACAACTTGGCGGTGTAGGACTTCTCCGGGTCGGCGTGACGGCGCGACGCCAGGGTTTCGGACAGACGATGCAGAATGTCGTGCGTGCTCATTTATAGATATCCTTCGGATCTTTCAGAACCGGATCGACGGGAACCCAGCGTTCCCCTTGCAACTCGTTGAAAAAACAGCTTTCGCGACCGGTATGGCAGGCAATGCCGCCAACCTGCTCGACCGTCAGCAACAGCACGTCGCCATCGCAATCGGTGCGCAGCGAACGAATCTTCTGGAAGTGGCCAGATTCCTCGCCCTTGCGCCACAGTCGTTTTCTCGAGCGCGACCAGTATACCGCGTTGCCGCTGCGCACCGTTTCCTGCAGCGATTCGCGGTTCATGTACGCGAACATGACGATACGCCCGGCGGCATCCTGGGCAATCGCCGGGATCATGCCGTCGGCGTCCCATTTGAGCGCCTCAAGCCAGTCAAGGGTGTGATCGAGATCGGCCATTACAGTCGCACTTCGATGCCACGCGCAGCCATGTATTCCTTGGCCTGACGCACCGTGTATTCGCCGAAGTGGAAGATGGAAGCAGCCAGAACCGCATCGGCGCGGCCTTCGGAAACGCCGTCGGCGAGGTGTTGCAGGTTGCCGACGCCGCCGGAGGCAATGACCGGAATCCTCACCGCGTCGGATACGCCGCGCGTCAGCGGCAGGTCGAAACCATTCTTGGTGCCGTCGCGGTCCATGCTGGTCAGCAGGATTTCGCCGGCGCCCAGTGCTTCGACCTTCTTCGCCCATTCAATCGCATCGAGCCCGGTGTCGTTGCGGCCGCCGTGCGTGAACACGTGCCACTGGCCGGGTGCGACCTGCTTGGCGTCGATGGCGACAACGATGCATTGCGAACCGACCTTGCTCGACGCATCGAAGACCAGGTCCGGGTTCTGCACCGCGGCGGTGTTCATCGACACCTTGTCGGCGCCGGCGTTGAGCAGGCGACGCACGTCCTCGACCTTGCGCACGCCGCCACCGACGGTGAGCGGAATGAAGACCTGCTCGGCGCAGGCTTCGACGATGTGCAGGATGATGTCGCGCTGGTCGGACGACGCCGTGATGTCGAGGAAGGTGACTTCGTCGGCACCCTGCTCGTTATAGCGGCGGGCGATCTCGATCGGATCGCCGGCATCGCGCAGGCCGACGAAATTGGTGCCCTTGACGACCCGACCGGCGGTGACGTCGAGACAGGGAATGATGCGTTTGGCGAGCATCAGGCGCCCAGCTCGTCGGCGAGTTCCTGGGCGGCCTTGAAGTCGAGCGAGCCATCATAGACGGCACGACCGGCGATGGTGCCGACGACGCCCTCGCCTTCGACCGCGCACAGCTTGCGGATGTCGTCGAGGTTGGACAGGCCACCCGAGGCGATCACCGGAATGGTCAGCGCCTGCGCCAGGCGCACGGTGGCTTCGATGTTGATGCCGGAAAGCATGCCGTCGCGGCCGATGTCGGTGTAGATGATCGACTCGACGCCGTAGTCCTCGTACTTCTTGCCGAGGTCTACGACATCATGGCCGGTCAGCTTCGACCAGCCGTCGGTCGCCACCTTGCCGTCCTTGGCGTCGAGGCCGACGATGATGTGGCCGGGGAAAGCGGTGCAGGCATCGTGCAGGAAACCTGGATTCTTCACCGCCGCGGTGCCGATGATGACGTAGGAGAGACCGCCGTCAAGACAGGCTTCGATGGTGTCGAGATCGCGGATGCCGCCACCGAGCTGGACCGGGATTTCGTCGCCGACTTCGGCCAGGATGGCCTTGATCGCCGCGGCGTTCTTCGGCTTGCCGGCGAAGGCGCCATTGAGATCGACCAGATGCAGGCGCCGCGCGCCCTGTTCAAGCCAGTGCCGGGCCTGTTCGGCCGGGCTCTCGGAGAAGACGGTGGCCTCTTCCATCAGGCCCTGTTTGAGGCGGACACATTGTCCGTCCTTCAGGTCAATTGCGGGAATGATCAGCATGGGAAGATATCTGCGAGGGGGAATTTCCGGAGGGTGCCGTTCAGGGGCGCCATTCGACGAAGTTCTTCAGGAGCTGCAAACCGTCGCGGGCGCTTTTTTCAGGATGGAACTGGACCGCGAAGATATTATCCCGCGCCACTGCACAGGTAAAGGGCAGGCCATAGTCGGTAACACCGGCGGTCAGCGCCGGGTCGATGTCCTGCACGCAGTAGCTGTGCACGAAGTAGAAGCGCGATGCGTCGGCGATTCCCGCCCACAGCGCATGCGGCCGCTGGTGGACTTCGTTCCAGCCCATGTGCGGGACTTTCAGGCGCTGGCCGCTGGCATCGACCATGCGCGCCTCGGGGAAACGCCGGACTACACCGGGAAAAATGCCAAGGCCAGCGACATTGCCTTCCTCGCTCTTTTCGAACAGCATCTGTTCGCCGACGCAGATGCCGAGGAAGGGCTTTTCGCGCGCCGCCTGCAGCACCGCCTCGCGCAGGCCGCGGGCGTCGAGTTCGCGCATGCAGTCGGGCATCGCCCCCTGGCCCGGAAAAACGACGCGCTCGGCAGCAGCAACCACGGCCGGGTCAGCGGTGACAACGACGTTGGCGCCGGCGGCAACATGCTCGACCGCCTTGGCGGCCGAACGCAGGTTGCCCATGCCGTAGTCGATGACGGCGATCGTCCGGCCGGCCATCACAGCGTGCCCTTGGTCGACGGCATGCAGCCAGCCATCCGCGCATCCGGCGTCACCGCCATGCGCAGCGCCCGGCCGAAGGCCTTGAACACGGTCTCCGCCTGATGGTGCGCGTTCTTGCCGCGCAGGTTGTCGATATGCAGCGTCATGCCGGCATGGTTGACCAGGCCGTGGAAGAATTCGGACACCAGATCGACGTCGAACTGGCCGATCACGGCGCGCGTGAAATCGACGTTGAATTCGAGCCCCGGACGACCGGAAAGGTCGATGACGACGCGCGACAACGCCTCGTCGAGCGGCACGTAGCTGTGCCCGTAACGGGTCAGCCCCTTCTTGTCGCCCCAGGCTTTCGCCAGCGCCTGACCGAGGGTGATGCCGATGTCCTCGACCGTGTGGTGCGCGTCGATGTGCAGGTCGCCCTTGGCGTCGATGTCGAGGTCGATCAGGCCGTGCCGGGCAATCTGGTCGAGCATGTGATCGAGGAAGGGAACGCCGGTGGCGAACTTGCCCTGGCCGCTACCGTCGAGATTGACCTTGACGGTGATCTGCGTTTCCAGGGTATTGCGAGTAACTTCGGCTTGCCGCATGGAAAATTGGCTGAAAAACGATGAACTGGAGGGGCATGATACCATTTCGCCCATCTTTTACACTTGCGTGAAATACCGATGAGCCGCTTCTGGAGCCCGGTCGTCCGCGACCTCACCCCCTACGTCCCCGGCGAACAGCCGAAGATCGCCAAACTGATCAAGCTCAATACCAACGAGCACCCGTTCCCGCCGTCGCCGCGGGTGGTCGAGGCGATCCGCGCCGAACTCGGCGACGACGGCGCCCGCCTGCGCCTTTACCCGGACCCCAACGCCGACCTGCTGAAGAACGCGATTGCCGCGCGTTACGGCGTCAGCGCGCGCGAAGTTTTCGTCGGCAATGGCTCCGACGAGGTGCTGGCGCACGCTTTCCTGGCACTGTTGAAACACGACGCGCCCATCCTCTTCCCGGACATCACCTACAGCTTTTACCCGGTGTATTGCGGGCTCTATGGCGTCGACCACGTCGCCGTGCCGCTCGCCGCCGATTTCTCGATCGACCCGGCTGACTACATCGACCGCGAGGTGAAGCCCGGCGGCATCATCTTCCCCAATCCGAACGCGCCGACCGGCCGCCTGCTGACAGTGGATGCCGTCGAGCGCATCGTCACCGCCAATGCGGACTGCGTCGTCGTCGTTGATGAAGCCTACATCGATTTCGGTGGGGAAAGCGCCATCCCGCTGACGCAGAAACACGACAACCTGCTGGTCATCCACACGCTGTCCAAGTCGCGTTCGCTGGCCGGCCTGCGCGTCGGCTTCGCGGTCGGCCACCCGGACCTGATCGAAGCGCTGGAGCGGGTCAAGAACAGCTTCAACTCCTACCCGCTCGACCGCCTGGCGATCGTCGGCGCCGTCGCCGCGATCGAGGATGAGGCCTACTTCCAGCAGTGCTGCGCCGCAGTCATCGCCAGCCGCGAGTCGCTGGTCGGTCAATTGGCCGAACTCGGTTTCGACGTCCTGCCGTCCGCCGCCAACTTCATCTTTGCCCGCCACCCGCAACGCGATGCCGGCGAACTGGCGCAGGCGCTGCGTGCCGAACACATCATCGTCCGCCATTTCCGGCAGCCGCGCATCGATCAGTTCCTGCGCATCACGGTCGGCAGCGACGCCCAGTGTTCAAGCCTGATCAACACCCTGCACCGACTGCTCGCCTGACCCTGCCCGGGCGGCGGCAATCGCCGCCTGCAAGGCGGTGCGCGCTTCATCGGCAAGCGGCAGCGGTTCGGCGATCGCCAGCAGATCAACCGCCGGCAACAAGGCGCCGACCTCCTGCAGCAGCACCAGCAGTTCCGGCGTGCTGGCTTCGCCGATCACCGCCTTGACCGCCTCGTGGCCGAGCCGGGCGAGATTGGCGCGCGGACTGTCGACGCCCTTGATCAGGGCGACGATCAGCGTCGGCAGCCCCCAGGACTGGGCTAGCGCCATGGTCAGCTGGCGGAAGCTGAAATCCATCTCCGAGGTACGCTGCTGGAGCGCCCAATAACGCTCGTTCCACTGGTAGATGGCAACTTCCTTGTCGGTCATTTCCGGCGCGAAATGCCACAGCAGCAGTTCGCCGATTTCCGCCAGCAGCGCCGCCATCGCCACTTCGTCGGGCAGCACGTCCACCCGGCGCGTTGCCCAGGCCCGCGCCAGGACGGCAGCAAGGACCGCGCGCTGCTCGCAAGCGTGGCAACCAGGCAGCAGATCCACCGACTGCCGGCTGTTGGCGACCAGCGCCTGCAACTCGTCGTAACCGGTTTGTAGCACAGCCGCCAGCGGCGTCGTCGTGTCGTGCCCCAGTTGCCGGGTACGCCGCTCCTCGGCCCGGCGTAGCAGCTTCAGCGCCAGATAGGGATCGCCATAGACGATATCGACCAGATCCCGCGCCGAGAGGTTTTCGCGCGCCGCCTCGCCGCCGTCGCGCAAGGCGGCCAAGCGCGCCGCGGTCGTCGGCAGCACCGGCAATTCCTTGTCGCGCAGGTATTCCACCCACTGGTTAATGCCCCAGGTCCACTGATGCGCCTGCATCACCATCGCCCTCAAGCCCTCCTGCAAACGCCGGCCGTCACAACCAGCCGGACAAACCGAGAAGCGCGCCAGCGGCAATGAACCACAACGGATGCCAGCGCGTACGCAGATTCAACACCATGATCGCCACCACCAGCAAGCCGCCGCGCCAGCCCAGCCCGGCCGCCTGGGCGATCAGCGTCGCCCCGGAAAAGATCAGACCGACCGCCAGCGGCGCCACGCCGAGGCTGACCGCCTTCTGCCAGCGGCGGCCGGCAAAACTTTCCCAGCGGTCGATCAGCAGGTAGATCAGCACGCTCATCGGCAGACACATCGCCAGCGTCGTCGCCAGCGCCCCGGCCAGCCCGGCGATCTCCCAGCCGATCAGCGTCACCACCAGCACGTTCGGCCCGGGCGCCGCCTGGGCGATGGCGTAGAGATGGGTGAAGGTGCTGGCATCGAGCCAGTGCTGCTGCTCGACGACGACCCGGTGCATTTCCGGCAGTAGCGCGGTGGCGCCGCCAAAGGCGACGAAGGAAAGCAGCGTGAATTCGAGGAAGAGCTGGACGACGATCATGGCCGGCCCAAGCGCCACCAGGCCACCGCGCCAGCCGCCGCCAGCCCGCCCAGCATCACCGCCGGCAGCGGCCAGCGCAGCCAGGCGATGGCGGCCACAGTCAACACCGTGAACGGCAGGAACAGCGCCTTGTCGCGCAGTGCCGCGCCCATCCGCCAGGCCATCGCGAAAAGCAGGCCACAACCGGCGGCGGCGATGCCGCGCAGCATTTCCTGGGCGAGCGGCAACTGCCCCCAGCGGTCGTAGGCCATGCCGAGTAGCAGGACGACCAGCATCGGCGCCAGCAACATGCCGAGCGGCGCGACGATGGCGCCGCGCCAGCCGTGGAAGCGCTTGCCGACGACGATCGACAGGTTCACCACGTTTGGCCCGGGCAGGAACTGGCAGAGACCGAGCTGGGCGTTGAATTCCTCGGCGCTCAACCAGCCGCGCTGCTCGACCAGCATGCGCCGGGCGAACGGCAGCACGCCACCGAAGCCGGACAGGCCGACCGCCGCGAAGGCGAAAAAAAGCGCCCGGAGATCCGGGCGCGGGGGATTTGGTGGGTGATCCACGGTCGGCCGCAGAATCGACGTGAATCAGTCTTCGAGCCGGAACTCGGCCGACTTGGCGTGCGCCGGCAGGCCTTCGCCGTGCGCCAGCGTGGATGCGATGCGACCCAGGGTCTGCGCGCCGGCCTGCGACACCTTGATCAGGCTGGTCCGCTTCTGGAAGTCGTAGACGCCGAGCGGCGACGAGAAACGTGCCGAGCCGGAAGTCGGCAGCACGTGGTTCGGCCCGGCACAGTAGTCGCCGAGCGATTCCGATGTGTAGTGGCCGATGAAAATCGCCCCGGCGTGGTGGATCTTCTCGACCCAGGGATCCGGGTTGTCGAGCGCCAGTTCGAGGTGTTCCGGCGCAACGCGGTTGGCGATCGCCACCGCCTCGTCCATGTCACGGACCAGGATGAAAGCGCCGCGATTGGTCAGCGAGGTGCGGATCACTTCCTGGCGCGGCATCGTCGGCAGCAGTTTCTCGATGCTCGCCTGCACGCGCTCGATGAAGGCGGCGTCGGTGCAGATCAGGATCGATTGCGCCAGTTCGTCGTGCTCGGCCTGCGAAAAGAGGTCCATCGCTACCCAGTCGGGGTTGCCGGTACCGTCCGAGACGACCAGGATTTCCGACGGGCCGGCGACCATGTCGATGCCGACGATGCCGAACACCCGGCGCTTGGCCGTCGCCACGTAGGCGTTGCCCGGACCGACGATCTTGTCCACCTGCGGCACGCTCTCGGTGCCGTAGGCCAGCGCGCCGACCGCCTGCGCACCGCCGATGGTGAACACGCGGTCGACGCCGGCCAGGCAGGCCGCCGCCAGCACCAGCTGGTTGTGTTCGCCGCCCGGCGTCGGCACGACCATGATCAGTTCCTTGACGCCGGCGACTTTGGCCGGAATCGCGTTCATCAGCACCGACGACGGATAGGCCGCCTTGCCACCCGGCACGTAGAGGCCGACGCGGTCGAGCGGGGTGATCATCTGGCCGAGCAAGGTGCCATCGGCTTCGGTGTAGGACCAGCCGTCGAGCTTCTGCTTCTCGTGGTAGGCACGCACGCGGCCGGCGGCCGCTTCGAGCGCGGCACGGCGGTCGGCGGGCAGGCCGGCGAGCGCCTTTTCCAGCTCATCGCGCGACAGTTCGAGATCGGCCATCGAGGCAGCGGTGAGGCGGTCGAAGCGGTTGCTGTAATCGACCACGGCAGCATCGCCACGCGTCTTGACGTCGGCCAGGATAGCGGCAACGGTGCGTTCGATGTTGTCGTCGGCGGCCGCTTCGAAGGCGAGCAGCGTCTTCAATTGCGCCGGGAAATCGGCGGCGACCGTGGACAAACGCTGGATGGCTATCGTCATTTACTTCTCCACCGCCTGCGCGAAGGCGTCGATGATCGGCTGCAGGATTTCGCGCTTGACCTTGAGCGCCGCCTGATTAACCACCAGGCGCGAGGAAATGTCGAGGATGTGCTCGACCGCAACCAGCTTGTTGGCCTTCAGCGTGCCGCCGGTCGACACCAGGTCAACGATGGCGTCGGCCAGCCCGGCCAGCGGCGCCAGTTCCATCGAGCCGTAGAGCTTGATCAGGTCGACGTGCACGCCCTTGGCGGCGAAGTGCTCGCGCGCCGTCTTGATGTACTTGGACGCCACTTTCAGGCGATTGCCCTGGCGCACGGCGTTCTGGTAGTCGAAACCTTCCGGCACGGCAACCATCATCCGGCACTTGGCGATGTTCAGATCGAGCGGCGCATAGAGACCATCGCCGCCATGCTCGATCAGCACGTCCTTGCCGGCGACGCCGATGTCGGCCGCGCCGTACTGGACGTAGGTCGGGACGTCGGTGGCGCGGACGATGACAACGCGCACATTGGGCTGGTTGGTGTCGATGATCAGCTTGCGCGAGGTCTCCGGATTCTCGGTCGGGACGATCCCCGCCGCCGCCAGTAGGGGCAGGGTTTCGTCGAAGATGCGGCCTTTCGAAAGGGCGATGGTGATGGTCGTCACGAGGGTTCAGCCTGAAGACAAAGAGGGCATTTTACCGCAAGCGCCGGCCGCCCCGATCGCGACACGCGCTATCGGGGCGATTACGTGCGCCTACAGGTAACCGAGGCGGCGTGGCAACCACAGCGCCAGTTCAGGCACGAAGGTCACCAGCAGCACCGCGCCGCCCATCGCCAGCACCATCCACAGCACCCAGCGCACCGTGCTATCCATGCCGATCCCGGCCATCCGGCTCGTCACCATCAGGTTGACGCCCATCGGCGGCGTGAACTGTCCGAGCGCCAGGTTCATCGTGATGATCAGGCCGAACCACACCAGGTCCCACTGAAAGTGCATGGCGATCGGCACCAGCAGCGGCAGGAAGATGAAGTAGATAGAGATCGCGTCGAGGAACATGCCGGCGACCAACAGCAGTCCCTGGATCATCAGCAGCATGCCGGTTTCGCTCAGCCCGCTGCCGAGCACCGTCTGCGCCAGCCGGTCAAAGGTGCTCAGCGTCGAACTGGCCCAGGCGAAGACGCTGGCCAGGGCGATGATGATCATGATCACCGAGGAAATCTCGGCGGCTTCGACGAAGACCTTCCAGATGTCGTTCCAGCCGAGCTGGCGATTGATCACGGCACCGACGAAGATGCCGTAGAAAACCGCGACGACGGCCGCTTCGGTCGGCGTGAACAGGCCGCTGCGCATGCCGCCGAGGATGATCACCGGCGCCGCCAGCCCCCACGCCGCCTCGCGCAGACTCTGCCAGAACGGCGGCCGCATCTCGCTGACGTCGGCCTCGAAACCGTTGCGCACCGACAGCCACCAGGCCATCAGGATCAACGCGACGCCGACCAGGATGCCGGGAATGATGCCGGCCGCGAACAGCGCCGGCACCGACGCCGCCGGCACCAGCAGGCTGTAGATGATCAGCGCGATCGACGGCGGGATCAGGATGCCGGTCGAGCCGGCAGAAGCGATCACCGAGGCGGTGAAGGCGCGCGGGTAACCGGCCTTGAGCATCGACGGCAGCATCACCGCGCCGACCGCCGCCGAATCGGCCGGCCCGGAGCCGGAAATGCCGCCCATGATCATCGCCACCAGGATGGCGACGATCGCCAGGCTGCCGCGGCGCTGGCCGACGACTGCCGAGACGAAGCGGACGATGCCGGCGGCAACGCCGGCACGCTCGAAGATCAGCCCGGCGATGACGAAGACCGGGATGGCCATCAGCGGATACTTGGCGACCCCGGTATAGACGTTGGTCGGCAGCGACAGCATGCCGAAGTCGGCAACCGCGACGACGGCGACGCCGGCCAGGCCCATGGCGACGGCAATCGGTACGCCGGCCAGCATCAGCGCGATGAACAGCCCGAAGAGCAACCAGTCCATCATTTCTCACCCCGCAGCAGCAGAACCAGCACGCGCAGCGTGATCAGCAGCGAGAGCAGCGGCAGCCAGACCGTGTACCACCACTGCGGCACGCCGAGCGACGGCGAGGTGACTTCGAAGGTGTAGTCGTCCCAGGCCATGCGCGCGCCATACCAGGCGAGCAGACCGAACATCAGCAGGCTGCAGGCCATCGAGAAGCGATAGGCGAAAGCCTTCAGGCGCGGTCCGCGGGCGACCAGGTAGTCGACGGCGATGTGATGGCCGGTCTTGAAGGCGTGCGAGGCGCCAACCAGAGTCATCACCACGAGCAGGGCGACAGAGACCTCCTCGGTGAAAGCGAAGGAGAAATCGGTGAAATAGCGGACGACGACGTTGGCCATCGTCAGCAGGCAGAGCAGCACCATCGAGGCGCCCATCAGGAAACGCTCGACGCGGCCGAGCGTCAGCTTGCCGCGCGCGGCGGCGGATTCGGATTGCGACATGGGGAAAGGCAATGAGGCCACACCGACCGAAGCCGGCGTGGCGGAGGCAACAAAGGATCAGCGTTTGGCGATGGCGGCTTCGGCCTTCTTCACCAGATCGGCACCGATCGTTTTCGCCCACTTCTGGTAGACCGGCCGGGTGGCCTGGACAAAGGCGTCGCGCTGCGCCGGCGTCAACTGGGTCACGGTGACGCCGGAAGCCTCGATCTGCTTGAGCACCGCGTTATCGTTGCCGGCGATGCCCTTGCGCGCCTTTTCGACGTTCTCGCGCCCGGCCTGCAGCGCGGCCTGGCGGACCGCCTCGCGATCGGCTGGCGTCCAGCTATTCCAGACCTGCTTGTTGACGACGAAGATCAGCGGGTCGGCAACGTAGTGCCACAAAGTCAGGTGTTTCTGGCCAACGTTGGTCAGCTTGGCGGCGACGAACACCGACAGCGGGTTTTCCTGGCCGTCGACGGCGCCGGAGGCCAGCGCCGGCTGGGCGTCGGCCCAGCTCATCTGGGTCGGGTTGGCGCCTAGTGCGGTGAAGGTCTCGTTGTACAGCGGCGAACCGACGACGCGGAACTTCATACCCTTCATGTCGGCCGGCGAAGTGATCGCCCGCTTCGAGTTCGACATCTCGCGGAAACCGTTCTCGCCCCAGGCCAGCGGCACGACGTCGCCGCGCTTGTCGAGGATGGCGAACAGGTCCTTGCCGACCTCACCCTGAGTCAGCGCGTCCATCGCCTTGTAATCGGGCATCAGGAAGGGCAGCGAGAACAGGTTGAGTTCCTTGATCTGCGGCGACCAGTTGATCGTCGAACCGATCGACATGTCGATGACGCCCTGACGGATCGCCGTGAACTCGCGGGTCTGTTCGCCGCCAACCAGCGAATTGCCGGCGTAGAGCTTGATGTTGATGCGGCCCTGGGTTTTTTCCCTGACCAGTTCGATCCAGCGCTCGCCGGCCTGCCCCCAGGGAAAGGCCGGACCAAGGGTGGTGGACAGCCGGTACTCGGCACGGTAAGTCTGGGCCTGGCCCGCCCCGCTGACCAGCAAACCGGCTGCGATGGCCGCCGCGATGAAGGTTCTGCGCAACATCGATCTCTCCCTGTCTGGTTGGATAAGCTGTCGATTATCGACCCGCCATCGCGCACACGCAACCGGCCGTAGACGCAAAAAAGCCCGGCATCCCGGGCTTTTCGCATCATAAAGAAGGACTGGCTCAGTCGATCTTGTTGATGTTGGCTGCCTGCTTGCCCTTCGGACCGGTGACGATGTCGAAGGAAACGCGCTGGTTTTCAGCCAGGGTCTTGAAACCGTTGCCCTGAATCGCGGAGAAATGGGCGAAGAGGTCCTCACCGCCGCCTTCCGGCGTGATGAAACCAAAACCCTTGGAGTCGTTGAACCACTTGACGGTACCAGTTGCCATATTGAAGCTTCCTTGGAAAAAATAAATGAATACCGAGAATCAAGACCGAGGAGCTGACAAACCGAAAACGGCGCAGGAACAACACACTGCCTGGAAATCCCGTGCCCGCGAGTATGCTGCAGCTGACGAAGAATGCAAAGCCTTTTTCAGAATTTTTTTCGCCGCCCTGCCAAAAAGCCCGAAATTCAGCAGGGAAGCGACATTCCGCTGGTCAACGCAGGCGTTCGACAGAAGCGCCGAGCGCCGACAGCTTCTGCTCAATCCGTTCGTAACCGCGGTCGAGATGGTAGATGCGATCGATCAGCGTCTCGCCCTGCGCCACCAGGCCGGCGATGATCAGCGATGCCGAGGCGCGCAGGTCGGTGGCCATCACGGTCGCCCCCTGCAAGCGGTCGACGCCGCGGACGACGGCGTTGTTGCCTTCGATCTGGATGTTGGCTCCAAGACGCATCAGTTCGTTGACGTGCATGAAGCGGTTTTCGAAGATCGTCTCGCGAATCGTCGCGACGCCGTCGGCGACGCAGTTCATCGCCATGAACTGCGCCTGCATGTCAGTCGGGAAAGCGGGATAGGGCGCCGTCCGCAGACTGACCGCCTTGAGCCGGGCGGGCGCCGACAACTGGATCGCGTCGCGTTCGATGACGATTTCGCAGCCAGCGTCGAGCAGCTTGTCGACGACGGAGTCGAGATAGGCGGCCGAGGTCCGGGTCAGCCGCACCTTGCCGCCGGTCACCGCGGCCGCGCACAGGTAAGTGCCGGTCTCGATGCGGTCGGGCATGATCGCATGGTGGGCGCCGTGCAGTTTTTCGACACCCTGGATACGAACGATGTCGGTACCGGCGCCGGAGATGCGCGCGCCCATCGCCACCAGGCAGTTGGCCAGATCGACCACCTCGGGTTCGCGGGCGGCATTCTCGATGATCGTCTCGCCGTCGGCCAGGCAGGCCGCCATCATCAGGTTCTCGGTGCCGGTGACGGTAACCATGTCGGTGCAGATGCGCGCGCCCTTGAGGCGACTTGCCCGGGCGTGCACATAGCCCTGCTCGACCTTGACTTCGGCGCCCATCGCCTGCAGGCCCTTGATGTGCTGATCGACCGGCCGCGCTCCGATGGCGCAGCCGCCGGGCAGCGACACCTTGGCTTCGCCGCAGCGGGCAAGCAATGGCCCGAGCACGAGGATGGAGGCACGCATGGTCTTGACCATCTCGTAGGAAGCGACCGGATTGTTCAGGCCGCTGCCGTCAAGCGTCAGGCCGTCGTCGCCGTCGCGGCGGATGCCGATTCCCATGTCGCCGAGCAGGCGCAACATCGTCGAAATGTCGTTGAGTTGCGGCACGTTGGAAAATTCCATCGGCTCGGCGCTGAGCAAGGAGGCGCAGAGGATGGGCAGCGCCGCATTCTTGGCGCCGGACATGGCGATTTCGCCGTTCAGGGCATGACCGCCCCGGATCAGTAACTTATCCACGCTGGGCACTCCATTCTTCGGGGGTCAGGGTCTTGAACGACAGGGCGTGCAGTTCGCCGGTCGCCAGTTTCTCCTGCAAGGTCTGGTACACCCGCTGCTGCCGCTGCACGCGGTTGAGGCCGGCGAATTCGGCGCTGACCACCAGCGCCTGGAAATGCTGGCCGTCGCCATCAAGCTCCAGGTACGCGCAGTTCATGCCGGCAAGAATGTATTGTTTGATCTGTTCGGGATGCATGTTCTTTCAGTTTCTCAGTTTCCAGCCCTGCCGCAGCAGCGCCAGCGTGATCGCGGCAACCGCCAGCAGACAGGTGGCAACGACTGCCAGACTGAGCTCCGGCGCGACGTCGGAAACGCCGAAGAAACCGTAGCGGAAGCCGTCGATCATATAAAAAACAGGATTGTAATGGGACAAGCCTCGCCAGAATGGCGGCAGGCTGTGAATCGAATAAAAGACGCCGGACAACATGGTCAGCGGCATGATCAGAAAGTTCTGGAAAGCGGCGAGCTGATCGAATTTCTCGACCCAGATCCCTGCCACCATGCCGAGCGCGCCGAACAGTGCCCCACTCAGGAAAGCGAAAGCGAAGATCCAGAGCGGCGCCGCCACTTGCAGGTCGACAAATGCGACGGTCGCCAGCAGCACGCCGACACCGACCATAAGGCCGCGCAACAAGGCCGCCAGCACGTAGGCGGCGAAGAACGCGCCATAGGGTATCGGCGGCAGCAGGACGAACACGATGGAACCGGTGATCTTGGCCTGGATCAGGCTCGACGAGGAATTGGCGAAGGCGTTCTGCAGCACCTGCATCATCACCAGGCCGGGAATCAGGAAACTGGTGTAGCCAACGCCATGCACCCGGACATGGTCCTCGAGCACATGACCGAAGATCATCAGGTAGAGCATCGCCGTCAGTACCGGCGCGGCAACGGTCTGGAAGGCAACCTTCCAGAAGCGCAGGACTTCCTTGTAAAACAGGGTCCAGAAACCGATCAGCAACTCATTGATGGTCATTGCCGCAGCGTCCGCATGAAAACCTCTTCCAGCGAAGCGCCGGGATGCGCCGCCATCAGGTTGGCCGTACTGTCGAGCGCAATCAACTGCCCCTGCTTCATCAAGGCGATGCGGTTGCACAAGGCTTCGGCTTCCTCGAGGTAATGCGTGGTCAGGATGA
The DNA here is from genome assembly GCF_041909095.1 of Azonexus sp. Taxonomy (GTDB): domain Bacteria; phylum Pseudomonadota; class Gammaproteobacteria; order Burkholderiales; family Rhodocyclaceae; genus Azonexus. The sequence goes on from NZ_JAYREB010000013.1 coordinate 24,112, forward strand.
TAGTATGCCCCTCGCCGTTGAGGCGACGAACGAACTGCCACAGGCCTTGGCGCAATTCGACATCGACCCCGGCTGTCGGCTCGTCGAGGACGATCACCGGCGGTTTGTGCACCAGCGCCTGGGCAACCAGGACGCGCCGCTTCATGCCACCCGACAGGCGCCGCATGTTGGCGTCGGCCTTGTTGGTCAGATCGAGGTGATGGAGGATTTCGTCAATCCAGTCATCGTTGTTGCGGATGCCGAAGTAGCCCGACTGGATGCGCAAGGTCTCGCGCACGCTGAAGAAGGGATCGAACACCAACTCCTGCGGCACCACGCCGAGCAGGCGCCGCGCCTGGCGGAAGTCACGCACGACATCATGGCCGAGCACGCTGATCGAACCGCTGTCGAGCCGGGTCAGCCCGGCCAGGCTGGAAATCAGCGTTGTCTTGCCGGCGCCGTTGGGGCCGAGCAGGCCAAAAAATTCGCCGGGCTCGATACGCAGCGATATTCCGGCCAGGGCCTTGAGGGAAGCAAAAGACTTGACGACGTCGACGACGGAAACGGCTGCAGGCATGGACAGGCCGCTCAGGCCAGGGGCAACAGGTCGGAAATGCCGTAGAGTTCGGCCAGGGAAAGCACGCCGGCGGGAACGCCGACAAATGAAAGGCGCTGCCTGGCTGCCTGGGCGTGGCGCTGCCAGCCCAGCATGACCGCCAGCGCCGAGGAATCGGCTTCGTCGACGGCGGAAAGATCGACCACCGAATCGCCCCCCATCTCGGCGCAACCGGCCGCCAGCAAGGCCCTGGCGTTCGCCATCACCATGGCGCCGCGAACGACAAGGGCCCCGTTGCCACGTTCGATCATTTCTTGCCGGTCTTGGCCGCCGCGGCGACTTCCAGCGACTTGTTCTTGGCCGCCAGGCTGGCGATCAGGCCGTCAATGCCGCCGTTCCGTACTTCGCTGGCGAACTGCTCGCGGTAATTGGTGACCAGGCTGATGCCGGCGACGACGACGTCGTACACCTTCCAGTTGTCGCCAGCCTGCTCCAGCCAGTAATCGATCTGCACCGGCTGCGCGCCGGGCTGCGTCACTTCGGAGCGCACCAGGACTTCGGTTTCGCCGCTCTTCATCTTGAACGGCTTGAAGACGATGCGCTGATTGCTGTAGCCGGTCAGCGCGTTGGCGTAGGTGCGCACGAGCAGGTTCTTGAACTCCTCGGCCAGGCGATTCTTCTGCGCCGGACTGGCGCTACGCCAGTCACGGCCAAGCGCCAGCGCGGTCATGCGCTGGAAGTTGAAATGCGGCAGCACCTTGGCGTCGACCAGCGCATTGACCTTGTGGAGATCCCCGTTGCGGATGTCCTTGTCCTGACGGACGATTTCCAGAACCTCGTCGGAAACCCGGCGCACCAGCGCATCCGGCGCTTCGGCGGCAAACAGCGGAGCATTGAGGAAACAGGCCAGGCAAACGGCAAGCAAGCGCTTGATCATCAGAGAATCCTCAACTCAATCGTCCTGGCGCGGCGGGCGGCCATCGTAAATCAGGTTGCGGCGACGCTGCAGATAGGCATCACGCACATAGGCATATTTGTCGAGCGCGGCTTCCTCGACCACCTTGTCGGCGGGCAGCAGGCCGGCGCGGATATCGACGAAGCGCAGGACCGAGGTGCCGATGCGCACCGATTCGGGCTGAATCGCCGACACCGGATCGACATAGGTATCGACCGCCCAGCCCAGCAGGTCGCGCGAGGTGCGCGGACCGACCACCGGCAGGAAGACGAAGGGACCGTTGCCGACCCCCCAGACCGCCATGGTCTGGCCGAAATCCTCGTTGTAGCGCTCTAAGCCGAGTTCGCTGGCGACATCGAAGAGCCCCAGGATACCGACCGTCGAATTGATCAGGAAGCGGGTCAGCCCCAGACCGGCGTCGGCCGGCTTGCCTTGCAGCGCGTTGTTGGCACCGCCCCAGACTTCGCCGACATTGCCGAAGAAATTGCCGACACTGGCCTTGACCGGCAGCGGAACGGCCGCATCGTAGGCCTGGGCGACCGGACGGGCAGCGTACTTGTCCAGGGCTTCATTCACCGAGAACATCGAACGATTGAAGTTTTCGTAAGGATCGCGCTGGCTTTCCTGAGCACTCGCCTGGGCGGTCGACACGAACAGTGCGCCACCGAGAGCCAGCAGGCGAACCAGTCGCCGAATCGAAAATCCTGCCTTCAATGTCATTTGCTATCCTGTCCTTCAGCCGCCTTGTTGAAAAGGAACTGGCTGATCAGTTTTTCCAAGACTACCGCTGACTGGGTCATTTTCACCGTGTCGCCCGGTTGCAGCATCTTCTCGTCGCCACCGACGTCGAAACCGATGTACTGCTCGCCCAGCAGACCCGCCGTATAAATCGATGCGAAGGTATCCCGCGGGAAACGGTAACGCCCGTCGATATTCATCGTCACCACCGCCTGGTAGCTCTCGGGATCGAAGCGGATATCCGCGATCCTGCCCACCAGAACGCCGGCGCTACGAACCGGACCGCGCACCTTCAGGCCGCCGATGTTATCAAACTTGGCTTGCAGGACATAGGTCTCGGACAGGTGCGCCGCCGAAAGATTGCCCACCTTGAGCGCCAAAAACAACACTGCAGCGACGCCCAAAGCGACGAAGAAGCCGACCCAGAGGTCGATTACGGTACGGTTCATGATGTTCCCCGAAACATGAACGAAGTCAGAATGAAATCCAGCGCCAGAATGGTCATCGCCGACGTCACGACGGTGCGGGTGATCGCTCGCGACACCCCCTCCGCCGTCGGGACCGCGTCGTACCCCTCGAACACTGCAATCAGCGAAACAGCAAAACCAAAAACGACACTCTTGATGATGCCGTTGAGAATGTCGTAGCGGAAATCGACGCTCGACTGCATCTGCGACCAGAAGGCACCATCATCGACGCCGATGAAAACCACCCCGATCAGCCAGCCGCCGAACACACCCATCGCCGAAAACATCGCCGCCAGCAGCGGCATCGAAATCACCCCACCCCAGAAGCGCGGCGCCACGACGCGGGCCAGCGGGTTGACCGCCATCATGTCCATCGCCTTCAACTGCTCGGTCGTCTTCATCAGACCGATCTCGGCGGTGATCGACGAACCAGCCCGCGAGGCAAACAACAGACCGGCGACCACCGGCCCCAGTTCGCGCACCAGCGACAGCGCAACCAGTATCCCCAGCGCCTCGGTCGAACCGTAGCGCTGCAGGGTTTCATAGCCCTGGAGGCCCAGCACCAGGCCGACAAACAAGCCGGAAACCAGGATGATCAACAGCGACAGCACGCCACTGAAGTAGATTTCGCGCAAGGTCAGCGGCAGGCGACGGAAGGCCGTTCCGGAATGGGTCAGGATGGCGAAGAAGAAGCGCGCAGCGAAGCCGAGGCGCCAGATCCGATCGACGGTCGGCGCGCCGATCTTGCGCAGCAGGTCAAGCGGCCCCGGCATGTCCGCCCTCCAGGAAGAAATCAGCCTGCATCGACGCTGCCGGATAGTCGAAATGCACCGGCCCATCCGGCTCGGCATGCACGAACTGGTGCACGAACGGGTCGCGCGAGGCACGAATTTCGTCCGGCGTTCCTTCGGCAACCACCCGGCCACCGTTCAGGAAATAGATGTAATCGACGATCTGCAGCGACTCCTGCACATCGTGCGTGACCATGATCGAGGTTGCCCCCAGCGCGTCATTCAGGGTCCGGATCAGGCGACCGATGACGCCAAGCGCGATCGGGTCAAGTCCGGTGAAGGGCTCGTCGTACATGACCAGCATCGGGTCCAGAGCGATCGCCCGGGCCAGCGCCACCCGCCGCGCCATGCCACCGGACAGGGAGCCCGGCATCAGGGCATGGGCGCCCCGCAGACCAACGGCTTCCAGCTTCATCAGCACCAGGTCGCGGATCATCTCGTCGGAAAGATCGGTATGCTCGCGCAGCGGAAAGGCCACATTCTCGAACACCGAGAGATCGGTGAACAAGGCGCCGAACTGGAACAACATGCCCATCCGCCGGCGCAGCCGATACAGCTCCGCTTCCGACATCTTGCTGACCACGGCGTCGGCCAGCCGCACCGTTCCAGCGCTCGGCCGCAACTGGCCACCGATGCAGCGCAGCAAGGTGGTTTTGCCGCAGCCGGAACCGCCCATGATGGCGACCACCTTGCCGCGCGGGATGCGCATGTTGATCCCCTGCAGCACCGGCCGCCCGTCATAGGTGAAATGAAGGTCTTCGATATCGACCAGGATGTTTTCCGCCAACGCCCGCTTCCCCGCTATAGATGGCGCGCATTCTAGCAGAACTCGCTATCGTCATTTCCCTGAAACACGAACCGGCACGGAAAAACATGATGACAAATGAGTAAATTGCATCTAGCATAAACGCATCACCCCATCCGGAATGCCATGTTCAAACTCATGTCGCTCCTGTTTGCCACGTTTCCACTGCTCACCGCCTGCAGTGCCCCCGTTCCCCGGCAAGCGCTGGCCGGACACCTGCATGCGCGCCCCGCCCCCGGCAGCGAGGACATACCCGCCATCGTCGAGCAGATGAGCCCGCTACCGACAAGCAGCCCGGCCACCCCCCGCCCCGCCGATTACAGCGTCAGCGTCGATCGCATCCCGGTCCGCGACCTGTTGTTTGCGCTGGCCCGCGACGCCCGCATCGACATCGACATCGCTCCGGAAATCGAAGGCAAGGTCACCCTCAACGCATTGCACCAGCCGCTGGAGGTGATCCTTGAACGGATCGCCCGACAGATCCCGCTGAACTTCGAATTTTCCGGGGACAGCCTGCTGATCGTGCCGGACAAGCCCTATCTTGCGCATTACCCGGTCGATTACGTGAACCTTGAGCGCAGCGTCACGACCTCCGTCGCCAACAACATGCAGATTGGCGCTTCGACCGGCAGCACCAATGCCGGCAACCTCTCGGCAACACGAATCGAAAACGTCAGCCGCCATCATTTCTGGGAGAACCTGAAAGCCGGCCTCGAACAATTGCTTGAATCAAACCCGGCGGGCGGCGGCAAGGCGGCCAACCCGCAGCGCCTGATCATCAACGGCGAAGGCGGACTGGTCTCGGCCATCGCCACCCGCCGCCAGCACCGGCAGATCCGCAGTTTCATCGATCAGTTGAGCAATGCCGTCCGCCGCCAGGTGCTGATCGAAGCGACGATCGTCGAGGTCGCATTGAGCGAGGGACATGAACAAGGGATTGACTGGAGTTCACTGATCAGCGGCGGCATTTTCGAACTGGCCGGCAACCCCTTGAAGACTGGCATCAACCTGCGCTACGACCGCAACGCCAACCCGAAGGCACTGATCAGCCTGCTCGACCGATTCGGCGACAGCCGGGTTCTCTCCAGCCCTCGCCTTTCGGTCCTCAACAACCAGACCGCGCTGCTCAAGGTCGTCGAAAACTACGTCTATTTCACCGTCAAGGCGGACACCACGACCACCGCCAACGTTGGCACCAGCGTCACCTACACGACCACGCCGCAAACGGTATCGGTTGGCCTGGTGATGGGCGTCACGCCGCAGGTTGCGGCCGACGATTCGGTGATCCTCAACATCAGGCCGACCATCACCAGCGTCGGCCGGGAAATCCCCGATCCCAACCCCGACCTGCGACGTAACGGCATCGAGAATCTGGTACCGGTGATCCGGACCCGCGAAATCGAATCGGTGATGCGCGTTGCCAACGGCCAGATCGCCGTCCTTGGCGGACTGATGGAAGACGGCATCGACCACCGCAACCAGCGCATACCGCTGCTGGGCGAAATCCCCGGCGCCGGAGAAGTCTTCACCAACCGCGACAACCGGGCACACAAAACGGAGCTGGTCATCTTCCTGCGTCCGACGGTCATCCGCGAAGCCAGCCTGAGCGGTGATTACTCCGGCTCAGCCGACGCCCTGCCGACCCAGGGTTTCTTTCCGCCGCCCCGCCCGACAGCGCCAGCACCGCTGACAATCCAGTGAACTCCCGTCTGCTTCCCCTGCTCGCCCTGTTCGCGCTGCATGACGCCGCAGCTGGCGATGCGCTCCACCAGGGCTTCATCGAACACGGCAAGCGCCAACTGGCGCTGCTGCCCCTGAACGAACGCGAAAGCCACCTGCGTTCGATGATCGCCGAGCTCCCCGGCGACGCCGCCCTGCACTTCCGGCTCGGCAACCTGCTGGCCGCCCAGCGGCGCTGGCCGGAAGCCCGTTTCGCCTACGCCCAGGCCAACCGGCTCGCCCCCGGACACCCGGACATCCATCACAACCTGGCGATCGCCCTCGACCATCTCGAACAATACGGCGAGGCCAGCCAGCATTACCGCGCCGCGCTCGCAGGCGCTGCTCACGGCGAGTACCGCTTTGCGCTACCGCCGCTGCAACAGCGCCTGCACAAACTGGAGGCCGCACGACCATGACACGCCAGCCGATCGGCAAACACCTGCTCAAGGCCGGCCTCATCAATGACGACCAGCTGCGCATCGCCCTCCTTGAGCAAAGGAAAAGCGGCTGTCGCCTGGGCAAGCAGCTGGCCGCACTGGGATTTGCCGCCGAGGGCGAAATCCACGATCTGCTGGCAATCCAGCTTGGCGTCGAGCGTTACGATCCCGGGCGGCATCCGGTCAGCCACGAAGCCATACAACTCGTCCCTCCGGAAACCGCCAGACGGCAACGCCTGTTGCCGATCGCCGTCGAGCCGGAACACAAGCGCTGGCGCCTGGCACTGGCCTCGCCGCAAGACCCCGGCACGCTCGACAGCGTCCGCCGCCACACGCCGCCCGGTCTGGCGGCGGACATCCTGCTTGCCAGCGAAGGCGAAATCGAAAGCGCCATCGATCAGCATTACGGCCACGCGCTGGCCATCGAACACATCCTCGGCGAATTCGAAGGCAGCGACCGGATCGCCTCGCTGCACGGCGACTCGCCGGCGGTGCGGCTGGTCGATGCACTGCTGGCCGACGCCGTCCGCCGGCATGCGTCGGATCTCCATTTCGCGCCGGAAAAAGCCTGCCTGCGCATCCGCTACCGTATCGACGGCATCCTGCAGACGATCCGCATCCTGCACAAATCGACCTGGCCGCCACTGGCCAGCCGGCTGAAGATTCTTGCCGGAATGAACATCGCCGAGAGCCGGGCGCCGCAGGATGGGCACTTTTGCCGGCCGCTCGGCGGTCGGGAAATCGACTTCCGGGTGGCCAGCCAGCCGACCATCGACGGCGAAAACATCGTCCTGCGCATCCTCGACCGGCAAAAAGGCATCGTCCCGCTCGAATCGCTCGGCATCGGCGAGACGCAACGACAGCAGATCGAAATCATGCTGGCCCGCCCGGAAGGTCTGCTCCTGGTCACCGGCCCGACCGGCAGTGGCAAGACGACCACCCTCTATTCGCTGATCAAGCGTCTCAACCACGATGGCGTCAATATCATGACGCTTGAGGACCCGGTCGAATACCCGCTCCCGCTGCTACGCCAGACCTCGCTCTCCGACAACGTCAAGCTCGACTTTGCCGGGGGCGTCCGCTCCATGCTGCGCCAGGATCCGGACATCGTCCTGATCGGCGAAATCCGCGACGCCGAAACCGCCGCCATGGCGCTGCGCGCCAGCCTGACCGGCCACCGGGTTTTCGCCACCCTGCATGCCGGCAGTGCGATCTCCGCGCTTTCCCGACTGCGCGAACTGGGCATCGACCCCCGCCAGTTGCATGGCAATCTCTCCGGCATCGTCGCCCAGCGCCTGCTACGCCGCAGCTGCCCAGACTGCCGGCGGGCGACGCCGGCTGCCGCCCGCCAGGAAAACTGTCCGCGTTGCAACGGCAGCGGCTACAGCGGCCGCCTCGCCCTGCTGGAAATACTGCGCATCGACGCCGGGCTCGACCTGCTGCTCGCCGACGCCGCCAGTCCGGCGCAACTGCTCGCCGAGGCCCGGCAGCGGGGCTTCTCCAGTCTCGCCGAAAACGGATTGCAACTGGTCCAGGCTGGCATCACGACGCGCGAGGAAGTGGCGCGCGTCGTAGACCTGAGCGAATATCGATGAGCCGCACTTATCGCTTCCTGGCGCTCGACGCCCGGCAGCAGCTGGTGAATGGACAGATGAACGCCAGCGACCCGGGCGAACTGGCGCAGCTGCTGCGCCAGCATGACCTCGACCTGCTCCAGGCCCGGCGCCTGTCGCTCTTCGGACAACGCAAGCTGGCGCGCCGCGAGCTGATCGATTTCTGCTTTCATCTCGAACAACTGTTGAGCGCGGGCATCCCCCTGCTCGACGCGCTCGACGACCTGGCTGACGGCGGTTCAAGCAAAGCCTTGCGCCCGATCTACCGCGGTATTGCCGACGAATTACGCAGTGGCAAGGCCTTCTCCGCCGCCCTGCCGGCGGCAATCACCCGCTGCGACGCAGCCTTCGCCGGCATGATCCGCGCTGGCGAACTCAGCGGCCGGCTCAGCGAAACCCTCAGCCGCCTCGGCCACAGCCTGCGCCAGGCCGAAGCCCTGGCCAGCGCCAGCCGCAAGCTCCTCACTTACCCGCTGCTTGCCGGCACGCTCGTCCTCGGCGCCGCCCTCTTCCTGATGTTCTTCCTGGTCCCGCAAATCCGCGCCTTCCTCGGCAGTGCCGTCACCGACCTTCCCTGGCATAGCCGCCTGCTCTTCGCCCTATCGACGCTGCTACAGGAATACTGGCCGATCCTGCTTGGCGCCCCCGCCCTCCTTGCCCTCGCCGGTGCCGTCGCAATCCGTCAGCGCCCCGCCTGGCACGACGCCTGGCACCGCCTGCTGCTGCGTCTCCCCGTCGTCGGCGAAATCCAGCGCAAGCTACTGGTCGCCCGTCTTGCCGACCTGCTGGCCATGCTCTACGCCAGTGGCATTCCACTGCTCGAAGCACTTGCCCTGCTCCCCGGCACGATCGGCAATCGCGCCGCCGCCCGGGCAGTAACCCAAATCCATCGCCAGGTCGAACAAGGCGCCGCACTATCCGCCGCCTTTGCCCGGCAAACGATCTTTCCGGCGCTGCTGACCCGGATGCTCGCCACCGGCGAACGCACCGGCCGGCTCGACACCTCGCTGAACAATCTCGCCGGCATCTACGAACAGGAAGCGCACGCCATGATCGACGCCCTGCAGGCACTGCTCGAACCGGCCATGACGCTGAGCATCGGCATCCTCCTCGGCTGGATGATGCTGGCCACCCTGCAGCCGATCTACGACATCGTCGAGCAGGTGGCGCGGTGAAACCCGTGCTCCGCCTCCTGCTCGGCGAAGGCGCGCTTGCCGCCTGGATCGTCCAGGGCGGGCAATTGCGGCAGCTCGGGTTGTTTCCCGAAACCGCTGCCGGAACAGCCGATTTTGCCCGCTTCCTGTCCCGCCAGGCGGCATCCGGCCATCTCCTGCTGCTCGACCACGGCGAACCGCAACTGCTTGCCGAAAGCCTGCCAGCCACCGGCTTCCTGACCCAGCGCCGGATACTCGACCTGCGCCTCGAGCGCCTTCACCCAGATACCCGCTGGCGGTGCAGCTATCCCTTGCCGGGCTCCGCCGGCGCCGGCCGTCGCTTCGCCTTCCTGGCGTTAGCGGAAAGCCCGGGCCTGCAAGGCTGGCTGAACTGTCTCGCTGACGCGTCGATCAGGCTACGCGGCATCCACTGCCCCCCGCTCCTGCTGGCGGCATTCATTGCCCGCCGCCACCGCCTGCCGGCCCGCCTGCTGGTGATCAGCCAGCACGACCGGGGGGCGCAGCTCTGTCTGCTGCAGCATGGCCGCCCGGCAGCACTCGCGCCGGCAATGCCGAGCGAGCAAATCCCGGCAGCGATCGCTGGCTGCCAGCGTTTCAATCCGCCGCCCGGTGCCGGAGAATACACGCCAGACCCGCTCTGCCTGCTCGGCAGCGCCGACTGGCAAGCGCACCTGACGCTGCCGGAACCGGCACTCCGGATCATCACCGGGCACAGCAACAGCAGTCTCGACCTGCTGGCGCTGCCAGCCTGGCGCTGGCCCCGCCTCCGCTTCCCGAAACCGCCACTGCCGCACCAGAGCCAGCGAACAATCGCCCGCGGCTTGTGGCTGGCCGGCGCCGCCGCCAGCCTCGGCGGCCTGAGCCTCGCCCTGGCCTCACAATCCCGCCAGGAGGCAGTGAACGCCGCAATCGAGCGCAGCCATGGCCAGCTGCGCGCCCTCGAACGGGAAATGCGGAAAATGGAAGCCAGTGCCGTCCGACTCGGCACGACAGCGGCGCAACTGCCACAACTGGCAGCCGACCGCCCTGGCCTCGCCGCCCGCAGCGCCGCGTTCGCCGAACGCCTGCAGCAATTGAGCAGGGCACTCGACGCCACGCCAGACGTCGAACTCGACGCAGTGCACTGGACGACACCGGACAACAACACGGCAACAGCAGACAGCTGGCAGATACAAGTCAGTGCTCACTTGTCACCAACCGCGACGGATATGCAGCCACCAGCACTGCAGCAACTCGGTGAGCAACTGCGCCGCCACACCGACATCCGGGCGGAAATCAGCAGCAGCCCCGGCAACCCTGCCCTTTCGCTGAACCTGACGGCAGCCCGGCAATGAGGCACTGGCTCGGCATCCTCCTCTCCCACCGCTTGCCCTTGCTCTTCTGCGGCTGCGCCCTGCTGGCCGGCGGCGCGATCCAGTTCTACGCGACACAACGGCTGCACGCCAGCCAAGCCGAACTTGCCGCGCTACAGCAGCAGGCCAGCCGCATGCAGCAGCGCCTGGATGCATTGCGCCGCGCCAGCAGCGCCCTCGACGGACTGCTGGTCGCCGCCCCAGAGACCGACCAAGTGCTGGCCGGTATCGCCGCCCCCCATGGCCTGCGCCTCGCGCTCGAAGGCGAACAGGAAACGCCATCCGGACACTGGCGCGAGCGCAGATTCCGCCTGCAGGGGCCGTTGCTGCACGAAGAAATCCTGCTCGACATCCTCGATCGCTGGCGCCGCCAATCAGCATTCCAGCACCAGCTTCGTCACTGCAAGCTGCAGCGGCAGACGGCAGAACTGTTGGCCGACTGCCGGCTGGCTCTGCTGCTGCCAACCTCCCCAGGGCAATGAAACAGCTGCTCTGTTTCCTCCTGCCGGGCCTTGCCCTGAGCGCCGCAGCCGAACCGCTGGGGCGCCTGTTCTTCACGCCCGAGCAGCGCCGCCAGCTGGAGCAGCCGGCCAGCACAGCTGCGCCGAGCGCAGCGCGACGCCTCGACGGCACGCTCACCGCCAGCACCGGACTGCGCCTGCGCTGGGTGGACGGCCAACTCGAACCGGGGCAGAGCGATGGCCAGGCGGTCGGCGACAGCTGGCAGCAGCCCTTGCTGCCACCGGGCAGTCTGAGTATTGGCGGCAGCCGCGCCGGAGACGGCAAATGATCCGCCAATCCGGCTTCGCGCTGTTCGCCCCCCTGCTGCTGGGGGCCTTTGGCGCGGCCGGCTGGTTGCTGAATCAAACCCCAACGCGGCTGAGCGACGCGCCCCGCCAGGCCCGCGCCCTCGCCACTGCCCGTGAGGCCCTGATTGCCCGCGCCGCGAACGACGCCAATCGCCCCGGCAGCCTTCCCTGCCCCGACCAGAGCATGGACAGCGCCGGCTGGGCCAACCATCCCGGCGACGGCAGGGCCGACATGCTGGTCGGCAATCACTGCCCCAGCTACCTCGGGCGCCTGCCCTGGATCACGCTGGATCTACCACAACCGCGCGACCGCGCGCTGGAAACCCTGTGGTACGTCGCCGCCCCCGGCCTGCGCGACGACAACAGCGCCGAACCGGTCACTCCCGCCACCCCGACCGGGCTGAGTCACGCCGGACACGCTGAAGTTGCCGCCCTGCTGATCGCCCCGGGCACGCCGCTGGCGCAACAACAGCGGCCGTCGTCCCGGCCGGACGACTATCTCGAAGGCTGGCTGGACAACGGCCCGGCGCGGACTTACTGGAACAACGCCGCGGCGGGCAACGACCAGATCCTCATCATTTACCGCGACGAACTGATGGCGGCGGCCATGACCCGCGTTGCCCAGATGCTCCGGCATTGCCTGCAAAGCCATGGCGCCAGCAGCGGCCGTTTCCCCTGGCCGGCCCCGCTCGCTGCAGCGACGGCGGAAGGCCGGCAGGAAACGCGCTTCGGGCGCATCCCGCAGAGCCAGCCGGAAGACAGTGCGGCAAGACGCCTGACTGAACTCAGGGAACGCCACCGGGACGCCATCGCTGCACTCGCCGCCGCCGGCAGCACGGCAGAGCGCCAGACAGCACTGACCCGGCTGGCGGCAAGCAACACCTGGATCGCCAACCGGCTGCACAGCCACCGCCAGGTCGCCGCCAGCCTCGGCGAGCGGAGTCAGGCGACGGCAGAAGCGCTGAGCGAACTCGCCGAAAAGATCAACCGCGTGCTGAGCAGCGGCAAGCTCCCCGCCAGCGACGGCGCGGCAATCCGCCGGGCCGCCACCACCACCCAGCCACTGCTGGCCGCCCTCGCTGAAACCCTTCCCCGCTATGGGCTCGACGCTCTCGCCTGGGATGCCCTGAGCACAGGCAAACCGCTTCCCAGCGAAGGCTTGCCCCTTGTCCTGAGCACTACGATGGCGGCCCTGCAGCAGCGCAGTAGCGAATTCGCCAGCCTCGACAGCGCTCAGCCCCGCCCGCCCGTCGAACAACTGCTGACCGCCGCCGCAGCCATCCTGTCGCCCGTAGCCGCCAACCTCGACCTCGCCCGCCTGATTGCGGCCCATGGACGGGCCCTGGACGAGGAAGCCGGCGCCATCGCCCCCCAGTTGAGCCAGCAAAGCATCGCCGCAGCCGCCAGAGTGCTGGCTGGCCTTCGCCCGCAGCCCGGCACGAAACAACAGCAACTCGCCGCGCAGGCGCTGACCAGCGCCATCGCTGATGCCCGACAACTGGCAAGTGCCCTCGACGCCATCACCAGCCTGAACGGGGCCCAGGCAGCCAGCGCCTGGCCGATGGTCTGGGCAGCCGACGCCTGCGCATTTCTGACTGACGAGAGCGGCTGGTGGCAACGCAATGCCTGGCACGACACGCTGTTCTACCAGGTCAGCGATCCGCTCAACCCGCAGGCCCGGAATCTGAGCATCGACGGCAAGACGGGGCGGGCGCTCGCGGTGATTGCCGCCGGCCGTCCGCTGCAGGGACAAAACCGACCCAGCACCCGGGTCGAGGATTACCTCGAAGGGGCCAATGCCGCGGCCAGCCGCAATGGCGAAGCGCTGGCGCCTTCACCCGCCTTTTCGACAGGCCAGGGCAATGACCGGATCGCCTACTGAACGGCCGACCGAGCACGGATTCTCGCTGCTCGAACTGAGCATCGTCCTGATCGTCTTCGCACTGCTGGCCAGCGGCATGGTTGGCTCGCTCAGCGGCCAGCGTCGCCTCGCCGACGAGCGAAAGGCGCAGCAGCAACTGGAGCAGGCGCTCGAGGCCCTGTACGGTTTCGCCATCATCCACGGTCGCCTGCCCTGCCCTGCCACAGCCACTCTCGCCAGCAGCGAGGCCGCTGCAGGCCAGGAGAGCTGCCCGCTCGAACACGGTGTCCTGCCCTGGCGGACGCTCGGCCTCGCCGAGCTCGACCCCTGGGGACAGCGCCTGAGCTATTTCGCCGACCGCCTGTTCAGCACCGAGCCAGCAAGCGGCGCCCGCGCCGCCTTCACCCTGAGCGACCCGGGCAGCGCCAACATCCACAGCAGCCACGGCAGCAGCGCCACAGTGGCCACTGCCCTGCCGGCGGTCATCGTCAGCCACGGCGCCAACGGCCACCTCGGCTTTCGCCAAGACGGCAGGCAGGTCGCCGGCGGCTCGCCCGACGAAACGGAAAACGCCAACAACGACAGCAAATTCGTCGACCACCCACCGGACGCCGACTACGACGACCTGGTGCGCTGGCTACCCCCGGCCATCCTGGCCACGCGGATGCTCAGCGCCGGCCGCCTGCCCTGATTTCCCAACCACCACCAAGGAGACAAGCATGAAAACCTCGCAGAAAGGCTTCACCCTGATCGAAATCGCCATCGTCCTCGTCATCATCGGCCTCCTGCTCGGTGGCGTCATGAAGGGACAGGAACTGATCACGCAGAGCAAGATCCGCAGCATCGAAAAGGAGTTCGACGGCGTCACCGTCGCCGTCCTCAACTACCGCGACCGTTACAAGGCGCTACCCGGCGACGACTCGCAAACCGAGGCGCGCTGGGTCAACTCGGGAAAAGGCAACGGCAACGGCAAAATCGACGACGACTTCAACTCGACCACGGCAACCGACGAAAGCCGGCTGCTCTGGCAACACCTGCGCGCCGCCGGTTTAATCACCGCTCACAGAGAGCCCACGCAGCAACCGACCAACGCCGCCGGTGGCATCATCGGCGTCCAGACGGAAATCAGCAACGGCGGGAGCAAGCTGCTCGAAGGTACGGTCGTTTGCACCACCAACCTCGCAGCCTCGGTCGCCAACGCCATCGACGCCGCCCAGGACGAGGGCCTGCCGGACAAGGGCAGCGTGCGTGGTTTCCCGCAGACTTCCAGCAACACCCCGGACTATTCGAGCAATCTCACCGCCTACGTCGATGACGGCAAAACCCTCTACACCCTGTGCAAGCAGATCTAAGCCGACAGACCCGCCCGGCGGCCTTCAGTTGAGCTGATTCGCCGCCAGCTCGGCGGCGCCGCGCCGCTCGACGAAGACGTTGCCGCCGCCGGGCGTGCCCGGCTCGCGCCCCCGCTTCTTGGCCTGTTTCTTTGCCACCGAAGCGGCTGCTGCCACCTCGCGATGCGATTCGAAGCTGCCGGCCCTGATCCTTACCGCACCGACCGACAGGGTGGGCAGCGCATGAAAGACCATCTCGCCGCGCCGGTTCTCGGCCAGATAACCCTGTCGCCCCGGCTCGTCCGGACCGATCATCGCGTCAACACGTTCGGCAAAGCTGGCGACCATCTGCCAGCAACGCATTTCCCAGTCCGGGCTCTGGAAGACGACGAAGAAGTCGTCGCCGCCGATGTGGCCGACGAAATCCTGGCGCGCTTCGACCGCTTCGCCGATCAAGCGGCCGAGCATCTGGATCACGTCGTCGCCGCGGCGGTAGCCGAAGTTGTCGTTGAAGGGCTTGAAATTGTCGATATCGATGTAGGCAGCAACGAAGTCGATGCCGGCCAGCAGCATGCGGTCGATGTGCTCGTTGATCGGCACGTTGCCCGGCAACTGGGTCAGCGGATTGGCGTAGCGGGCGGCGCTGATCTGCATCTCGGTGATCTTCGCCATCAGATCCTGGCTGTTGCCGACGCCGAGATAGCGCCCCTCGCCGGTGACGATGAAGCCGTCGTACAGGTAATGCTTGGGCGCCAGCGCCAGCATCATCGCCAGTTCCTGGATGCTCGCCGCCTGGTCGACGATCAGCGGCGCGTGGTCCATGAACATCTCGCAACTCTTGCTACCGTAGAGTTCGCGCCGGAACGGCCGGGCGAAACGGTCGATCAGGCTATGCCGGTTGATCATGCCGACCGGGTGTACACCATTGACCACCGGCAGCACATAGAGCGCCGGATCGGCCTCGAAACGGGCAATCGCCTGATCGTTGGAGGCCCCGCAGGGCAGCGGCTCGATCACCCGCAGCAGGGTGCGCGCGCTCTGCGGACGAGTGGCGCCGGCCAGTGCCGGGGCCAGCGATATCTGCTGCCGATCGAGTGCCAGCACCACCGCCGGCGGCAGGTAGCGCGGCGGCTCGACCGCCGGCCGGGCGATGAAGTAACCCTGGCCGCAGGCGATGCCCATGTCGCGGATGCAGTCGAAATCCTCGCGCCGCTCGATGCCTTCGGCGACCAGCGAGGCATTGCAGATTTCCGCCAGGTCCTGCATCGCCCGCACGAAGTGGTACTTGATGCGGTCGTCGGCGATGCCATGCACGAAGTGCTTGTCGATCTTGACGAACTCCGGGCGCAACTCCGACCACATGCGCAGGTTGGCGAAGCCCTCGCCGAGGTCGTCGATCGCAATCTGGAAACCGCGCCCGCGATAGTGCTGCAGCGCCTCGTGGATGCCGGGCAGGTTGGTCACCCGCTGGTTTTCCGTCAGTTCGAGCACCAGACGGTTGGCCGGCAGGCCCAGTTCCTGGAGCAGCGACTGGGTCTGTCCGTTCATCAGTTGCGGGTCGAGCAGACAGCTTGGCGTGACGTTGAGGAACAGCCGACCGCCCAGCCCGAGTCCGGCAAAGCGGCGCAGGCTGGCTTCCCGGCAGGCACGCTCCAGTTCCAGCGCCAGGCCGGCCGCCTTGGCCGCGGCGAACAGGCGGTCCGGCAGGTGCAGCGCACTGTCGCGCGGGCCGCGGATCAGCGCTTCGTAGCCGAGGATCGCCCGCGCCCGTAAATCGACAATCGGCTGAAAAACGGGCAGCAGCAGGCCGTCTGTCAGGACTCGCCTCAATTCGGATATTTCGTCGTCGGTCACGGGCAGCATAAACGGGCTAGCGGGATAGTCGGGCCAGCCAGTCTAGGGAGCGCGTGTTGCAGTTCGGTGAAACGATGCGGCGTCGTTTCGCGTCATCCGCCTGTAATCAACGCTGGGCATCCTCGCCGCAACCCCACCGAGGAACGCGAACCATGAACCGCCCCGCCGACATCGCCAGTTTCCCCCCGCTGTTCGACGACCTGGAAGCCTTCTGCTCGGAGCAACTGAGCCGGGTTCGCTGGCTGGCCGGCATCGCCGCCGCCCTGGCGATCGCTTTCGTCCTGTTTTAGGAACAAAAAACCCCGCCGCAGCGGGGTTGCTCGTTGCATGCCGGCTCAGGCCGGTGGCGGCACATAGCCCTGGATTTGGTCGGCACCGTCGCCGAAGAAGTGCTTCTCGACCTGCTCGGACAGATACTTGCGATGCCGCGCGTCGACCAGGTTGAGACGGTTTTCGTTGATGATCATCGTCTGCAGCCGGATCCACTGCTGCCAGGCTTCCTTCGAGACGCTCTCGAAAATCCGCTTGCCCAGCTCGCCCGGGTAGGGCGGCATATCGAGGCCTTCGGCTTCGCGACCGAGTTTGATGCAATTGACCATCCTTGCCATGCGCTTCTCCTTGGGGATTGATGGAGCGGATTATAAAGGCTTGAACAGAACCTTCGAACGCCGTTGGTAGTTGTACATTTCCTTTTTCGCCGTCGGCAGATCGTCGACGGTGCCAAGCTTGAAACCGCGCTCGACGAACCAGTGCTCGGTGCGCGTGGTCAGAACGAACAGGCGCTTGATGCCGGCCTTCTTTGCCCGGCGCACGATGCGCTCCATCAGTTGCTCGCCGTAGCCCCATTCGCGGTGATCGGGATTGACCGCCAGGCAGGCCAGTTCGGCCTCGTCGTCGGAGTGCGGGTAAAGCGCCGCGCAGCCGACGATGATGCCGTCGTGCAGCATGATCGAGAAGCGCTCGATCTCGCGTTCGAGCAGTTCGCGCGGCCGATGCACCAAAATGCCTTCCTGCTCCATCGGCTCGATCAGCGCGATCAGCGCGGCGATGTCGTCGGGCTTGGCTTCGCGGATGTTTTCCAGCGATTCGCGGGTGACCACGGTGCCGACGCCATCATGGGTGAACAATTCGCGCAGCAGCGCGCCGTCCTGCTCGTAGCCGATCAGGTGCACCCGGCCGACACCGGCGCGGCTGGCGCGTACCGCGCACGGCAGGTAACGCATCATGTCGCTGGTCAGCCAGTCGGCATCGCGCAGCAGTTGCGAGGCTTCGTCGGCGGTCATCGCGTCGAGCAACTCGCCCGACTGGTCGGTAACGCCGCGGCTGTCGGTGAGATAGACCAGCTTGTCGGCCTTGATCGCATTGGCAACGGCCTCGGCAACTTCCTCCATCTGCAGGTTGAAGATTTCGCCGGTCGGCGACGGCCCTTCGCAGTTGAGCAGCAGGATGTTGCCGAGGCCGAGCTGGGCGTTGATCCCTTCGGCATCGACCTTGCGCACCTTGCCGGCGTAGTGCATGTCGATGCCGTCGAGCACACCGATCGGCTGGCCGGTGATGAAGTTGCCGCCGATCACGCGAATCCGGCTGTTGGCCATCGGCGTGTTGGGCAGGCCCTGCGAGAGTAGCGCCTCGATCTCGAGATAGACGCTGCCGACGGCATCGAGCACGCAGTCGAGCGCTGCCGCATCGGTGACCCGGTAGCCACGGTGATACTTCGACTCGATGTTCTTCTCGCGCAACTCCTCCTCGATCTGCGGCCGCGCCCCGTGCACCAGCACCAGGCGGATGCCCAGGCTGGCCAGCAGGTTCACGTCGTAGGCCAGGGTACGGATGAACTCGCTGGCGATTGCCTTGCCGCCGAAGGCGAGGACGAAGGTCTTGCCGCGGAAGGCATTGATATAGGGCGTGACGGCCCGGAACCAGGAGACGAAATTTTCGTCGTAGGCGGTGTCGCTCATCTTGTTTCGGATTTTCCTTCGCCCTTGAGGGCAGTTTCGAGGCGCTCGCAGACGGTCTTCAGGACCTTGACGCGGGCGAAGTTCTTGTCATTGGCTTCGACCAGCGTCCACGGTGTCAGTCCGGTCGAGGTGCGATCGACCATGTCACAAACTGCGGTGACGTAGGTGTCCCACTTTTCCCGGTTGCGCCAGTCCTCGTCGGTGATCTTGAAACGCTTGAATTCGGTGTCCTGGCGTTCCTTGAAACGGCGCAACTGCTCCTCGGCGGAAATCTGCAGCCAGAACTTGACGACGATCGTTCCCGAGGCCACTAGCTGGTGCTCGAAATCGTTGATCTCGGCGTAGGCGCGCAACCAGTCGGCCTCGCTGCAGAAACCCTCGACCCGCTCGACCAGGACACGCCCATACCAGGAACGGTCGAAGATGGTGGCCCGGCCGGTGCGCGGCAGATGGCGCCAGAAGCGCCAGAGGTAGGGCTGGGCGCGCTCTTCCTCGGTCGGCGCGGCAATCGGCACGATCTGGTACTGACGGGCATCCATCGCCGCGCCGACGCGGCGGATGCTGCCGCCCTTGCCGGCGGCATCCGCACCTTCGAAGACCAGCACCAGCGAATGCCGGCCGGTGAAACGCGGATCGCGTACCAGTTCGGAAAGGCGCGACTGGTACTTGGCGAGCTGGCTCTCGTAATCCTTCTTGCCCAGCTTCTGCGTCAGGTCGAGCGTGGTCAGCACATTCTTCTCATCGATCGGATGAACGATCGGCGGTGCCACCGGCACCTGCTGCAAGGGCTGCTGCAGGCGGCGGCGCATGGCGTCGAGAACAATGCGGCCAACGGTCAGCGAGCGGTAGGCGTCGTCGGTACCCTCGACGATGATCCACGGTGCCTTGGCGGTATTGGTGACGCGCAGCACGTGGCCGGCGACTTCCTGCAGCTTGTCGTAGGTCTTCAGGCGGTCATAACTGGCTGGCGTCACCCGCCAGGCGGTACGCGGGTCCTTTTCCAGCGCCTTCAGGCGTTTCTTCTGGGCGTCCTTGGACAGGTGAAACCAGAACTTGAGAACCAGCGCCCCCTCGTTGACCAGCATCGCCTCGAAACGGTTGATGTCGTCGAGCCGCTCGTCGAGTTCGGCACGGCGCATGGCGCCGGTGATGCGGTCGGTGATCGGCTGCGAATACCAGGAGCCGGCGAAGATGCCGACCTTGCCCTTGGCCGGCAGCGCGCGCCAGTAGCGCCACATGTAGGGGCGGGCCGCTTCCTCGTCGCTCGGCGCGGAAAACGCCAGCGTCGAGATGTGGCGCGGGTCCATCCACGAGTAGAGCAGGTTGATGGTTTCGCCCTTGCCGCTGCCGTCGACCCCGGAAATCAGGATGACGACAGGAAACTCCTTCCTCTGCAGCACGTCGTACTGGACATCAAGCAGTTCCGCACGCAGCTTCGGCACTTCCTTCTTGAAAACTTCCTTGTCGATCTTGTGACCGAGTTCCGCCGATTCGAACATCGCCTATCCCTCCCTGAAATCTCCCCAAAGGGCCTGCAGCGCGGCCAGCGCCGCCAGCCCTGCCGTTTCCGTGCGCAACACCCGTGGCCCCAGGCGCACTGCCTGGAAGCCTGCCTGGCGCGCGGCGATCACCTCCTGCGGATCGAGCCCCCCTTCGGCACCGATCAGCAACTGCACCTGCTGCGCCGGCACCAGATCGGCCAGCGTCATTTCGGCATCGGGCGCCAGCATCAGGCGCAGCACGCCGTCCGCCGGCCGCGCCAGCCACTGATCGAGGCGCTCGAGCGGCGCAACGATCGGCACCTGGTTGCGCCCGCACTGCTCGCAAGCCGAAGCGGCCACGCCCTGCCAGTGAGCGACGCGCCGGGCGGCGCGCTCGCCAGCCAGCTTCAGCACGCTGCGCCGGCTATCCACCGGGACGATGCCGCTGACGCCAAGCTCGACCGCCTTCTGGATCGTGAAATCCATCTTGTCGCCGGCCTGCAGCGCCTGCACCAAGGTCACCTGCAGCGGCGATTCGCGCTCGACCTCGGTCCACGACGCCAGCTCGGCCACCACCCGGTCGCGCTCGATGCGCTGGATATGGGCCAGATATTCGCCACCGCGACCGTCGAACAGGACCATCGGCGCCCCCGGCGGCAGGCGCAGGACGCGCACGGCATGGCGGGCCACCGGCTCGGGCAGATCGACGTGGGCGCCCGGCGACAGGGCCTCCCGGCAATAAAAACGGGGCAGATTCATCGGCGCTATTATGCGGTGAAACCTGTCGTCACAGGGAGCCTCATGGGCGCACGCCAACCGCCAGGCGGCGAATCGGGCCAAACGCTGGCGTGACGCAGGCAAGGCATGGAGTATCATCCGGCAATACTGTGAAGTTCCCCGCCCGCGCCTTGAACATCGACACGCCCCCCTCCTCCGCCGAAGACTCGCGGCTGCGCCTAGCCTACCTGCAGGCGGTCGTCTCCAGCCTGCCGCAAGGCATCAGCGTGTTCGACGAACATCTGCAGCTGCGCGTGTGGAACCGGGGGTTCATCGAACTGCTCGACCTGCCGCCGCCTCTTGTCAGGGAAGGCGCACACTTTTCGGACATCATCCGCATCCCGGCACAACGCGGCGAGTACGGCCCCGGCGACGCCGAGGAGCATGTCAAACGCATCACCGAGCAGGCCAGCCAGTTCAGCCCGCACCGCTTCGAACGGACTCGCCCGGACGGCCGCACCCGCCTGGTCGACAGCGAACCACTGCTGATCAACGGCAAGCTGGCCGGCTTCATCACCACCTACACCGACATCACCGAACGCAAGCAGGCCGAGGAGGAACTGCGTCACCAGCACGCCTTGCTGGAAACCGTCGTCGAAGCGATTCCCAGCGCCGTCACGATGTTCGACAAGAACCTCGACCTGCTGCTGCACAACCGCGAATTCCAGCGTCTGCTCGACCTGCCGGACAGCCTGTTCGCCGAACCGCCGGTGCCGATCGAACGCATCTACCGCTTCAATGCCGAACGCGGCGAATACGGCCCCGGCGAGCCGGAATCAATCGTCCGCGCGCTGATGGCGCGTGCCCGCCACCCGGTGCCGCATCATTTCGAGCGCACCCGGCCGAACGGCAGGACCATCGACGTGCGCGGCGTGCCGCTAGCCGACGGCAGCTTCGTCACCATCTACAGCGACGTCAGCGAACGGCTCGCCTCCGCCGAACGGGAAAAGCTGGCGCAGGTGGTCTTCGATCACACGCCGGCCGGCATCGCCGTCACCGACGAGGCGCACCGCCTGCTCTCGGTAAACCCGGCGGTTTCGGCAATGACCGGGCTGGCTCCGGCCGCCCTGCTCGAAACCAGCGTCTTTGACCTGATCCACGCCGACGACAGCTGGTCGCGCGAACAACTGCTCGCCAGCCTCGGCCTGCACGGCGCCTGGCGCGGCGAGGTGGCGGTGCGACGTGGCGAACAGGGCAGCTTCCCGGCCAGCCTGCGCATCAACCGGGTCGAGGAAAACACTGGCAACCTGCCCTGCCATTACATCTGGATCTTCGCCGACATCACCGAGCGCAAGGAAGCCGAGGCGCGCATGCGCCACATCGCCCAGCACGACTCGCTGACCGGCCTGCCCAACCGCCTGGCGCTGCTCATGCGCCTCGGCCAGTTGCTGCCGGAAGCGCGTCGCCATGGCTGGAAGGTCGGCATGATGTTCATCGACCTCGACCGCTTCAAGATCATCAACGACACCCTCGGCCATCAGGTCGGTGACGAAATGCTGCGCGAAGTCGCCTGCCGCCTCTCCGGCGTCGTCCGCGAGACTGATTTCGTTGCCCGTCTGGGCGGTGACGAATTCGTCGTCATCCTGCCCGGCATCAACTCGCCGGCCGACGCGGCACTGGTCGCCAGCAAGATCGTCAATGCGCTGGCCGCGCCAATCGAGGCCGAAGGCCACGAACTGCACACCAGCCCGTCGATCGGCATCAGCCTCTTCCCCGACGACGGGCCGGACGGCGACGCCATCCTGAAGAACGCCGACACCGCGATGTATCACGCCAAATCGGCCGGTCGCAACAACTACCAGTTCTTCGCCGCCGACATGAACCAGCAGGCGACCGAGCGCCTGGACATCGAACGCAAGCTGCGCCACGCCATCGGCCGCAACGAGCTGGCGCTGGTCTACCAGCCCCAGTTCAGCGCCAGCGGCCAGCCGACCGGCGTCGAGGCCCTGCTGCGCTGGCACCACCCGGTCGACGGACTGATTGCCCCCGACCGTTTCATCCCGATCGCCGAAGAAACCGGCATGATCGTCGAAATCGGCGACTGGGTCATGCTCACCGCCTGCCGCGACATGAAGCACTGGATCGACGGCGGTCTCGCCCCCCTGCGCGTCGCCGTCAACGTCTCGGCCCGTCAGTTGCGCCGCCGCGACTTCTGCGAAACGGTCGCCGGCGCGCTCGCCGAATCCGGCCTGCCGGCCGAACTGCTGGAACTGGAAATCACCGAAAGCTCGGTGATGGAAAACCCGCAGGAAGCCATCCACATCCTCGAACGCCTCGGCCGCATGGGCGTCAGCCTGGCGATCGACGATTTCGGCACCGGCTATTCCTCGCTCGCCTACCTCAAGCTGTTCCCGATCGACCACCTGAAGATCGACCGCTCCTTCGTCCGCGACATCGAGCACGACCTCAACGACCGGGCGATCGCCTTCGGCACCATCGCCCTGGCCCATTCGCTCGGTCTCAACGTGATCGCCGAAGGCGTCGAAACCGAAGACCAGCTCGAACTGCTGCGCAGCAACGGCTGCGACGAAGTGCAGGGCTACCTGTTCAGCAAACCGCTGTCGAGCGCCGCCGCCTTCGCCTTCCTGCACGCCAAGGATCGCCCGGCGTAAAATCCGCTTTTTTATTTTCTTCTGGAATTGCCATGGCCCAGCGCACCCTTTCCCGCTACCTGACCGAAGAGCACCGCAACAAGGGCCGCATCCCGGCCAATCTCAAGTTCCTGATCGAAGTCGTCGCCCGCGCCTGCCAGGCCATCTCGATCGCCATCGGCAAGGGCGGTCTTGGCGGCGTGCTCGGCGAAGCCGGCAGCGACAACGTGCAGGGCGAAGCACAGAAGAAGCTCGACGTGCTGTCCAACGAAATCCTGCTCGAAGCCAACGAATGGGGCGGCCACCTTGCCGCCATGGCCTCCGAGGAAATGGACCTGCCGCACCTGGTGCCGCACCGTTTCCCGAAGGGCGAATACCTGCTTACTTTTGACCCGCTCGACGGCTCGTCGAACATCGACGTCAACGTCTCGATCGGCACCATCTTCTCGGTCCTCAAGTGCCCGGAAGGCGCCGACCTGTCCACCCCGGAAGCCGCCCAGGCCGCCTTCCTGCAACCCGGCACCGCGCAGGTCGCCGCCGGCTACGCCGTCTATGGCCCGACGACGCTGCTGGTGCTGACCGTCGGCGACGGCGTCGCCGTGTTCACCCTCGACCGCGAGCAGGGGCAGTTCGTGCTGACCCAGGAAAACGTCCGCATCCCGGCAGACACCAGGGAATTCGCCATCAACATGTCGAATCGCCGCTTCTGGGAAGCGCCGGTGCAACGTTACGTCGAGGAAATGACTGCCGGCCGCGAAGGCCCGCTGGGCAAGGACTACAACATGCGCTGGGTGGCCTCGATGGTGGCCGACGTGCATCGCATCATGACGCGCGGCGGCATCTTCATGTATCCGATCGACGAAAAACTGCGCAGCAAGGGCGGCAAGCTGCGCCTGATGTATGAAGCCAACCCGATGGCCTTCCTCGTCGAGCAGGCCGGCGGCGCCGCCACCACCGGCCGCCAGCGCATCCTCGACATCGCCCCGGACGGCCTGCACCAGCGCGTGCCGGTGATCCTCGGTTCGCAGAACGAAGTCGACCGCGTCACCGCCTACCACGCCGAATGAAGCGACGGCCGTCTGGCGATTAGGGATTCTCCTAATTCGGCATTCCGGCAAATGGGCCGACCATGAGGACTATCGACCCCGAATAGATCGATAGTGCATCCATCCGCCCCGCTTCGGCGGGGCATCAAAACGAGGAGACCATTCATGGAAAGACGCAAATTTCTGACCACCGCTTCACTGGGCGCCGCTGCCGGCGCCGGCATGCTGCTCAGCGCTTGCGGCAAGAAGGAAGAAGCCGCCCCGCAGACCGCCGCCCCGGCCGCCCCCGCCGTCGTCACCGGCGGCGAGACGATCCGCTGGCGCCTCGCCTCCAGCTTCCCGAAAGCACTCGACACCATCTACGGTGCGGCCGAAACCTTCTCCGCCAAGGTCAAGGAACTGTCCGGTGGCAAGTTTGAAATTTCCGTCCACCCCGGCGGCGAACTGGTTCCCCCGTTCGGCGTTCTCGACGCCGTGCAGCAGGGCACCGTCGAATGCGCCCACACCGCCCCGTATTACTTCTTCGGCAAGGACGAGAGCTTCGCGATGGACTGCACCATCCCGTTCGGCCTCAACTCCCGCCAGACCACGGCCTGGATGTTCCAGGGCAACGGCCTCAAGCTGCTGCGCGAACTCTACGCCCAGTACAACATCGTCAATTTCCCGATGGGCAACACCGGCGCCCAGATGGGCGGCTGGTACCGCAAGGAGATCAAGTCGCTGGCCGACATCAACGGCCTGAAGATGCGCATCGGCGGCTTTGGTGGCCGCATCCTCGCCGGTATCGGCGGCGTGCCGCAGAACATCCCGGCCGGTGAAATCTACCAGTCGCTGGAAAAGGGCACGATCGACGCCACCGAATGGATCGGTCCCTACGACGACCAGAAGCTCGGCCTCAACAAGGTCGCCGGCTACTACGCCTACCCGGCCTGGTGGGAAGGCGGCCCGCAACTGACCCTGTACGTCAGCGACAAGGCCTACAACTCGCTGTCCGCCGAATACAAGGCGATCATCGAGTGCGCCTCAGCCTTTGCCCACGTCGACATGCAGGCCAAGTACGACGCCCGCAACCCGACCGCGCTGAAGGAACTGGTTGCCGGCGGCACCAAGCTGTTCCGCCTGCCGAAGGACGTCATGGACGCCGCCTTCAAGTTCTCGCAGGAACACTACGCCGAACTGTCGGCGAAGAACCCGAACTGGAAGAAGATCTACGCCGACTACGAAGTCTTCCGCCGCGAACAGCACCAGTGGTTCCGTTTCTCGGAAGCCGGCTTCGACAGCTACATGCAGTCGCAGAAACTCTGAGGCAATTCCCGCCCAGCAACCCGCAGCCAGTCTGCGGGTTTTTTATGGGCGCTCGCTGCGCGCAAAGAAAAACGCCCGGACAATCCGGGCGTTTTTCTTGTGTCGCAGACCAGCTCGTCAGCGCTTGCCTTCCCGACGCATCTCCTCCATCAGCGCCGCCGCCGGGTCGGCCGCAGGATCGCTCGGTGGCGCAACCGGGTCCGGCAGCGCGGGCTGATCGCCCCAGGAACTGCTGCCGGCATCGAGTTCGATGGTATTGAGATCGACCTTGACCTTTTCCTCCAGGCTGCCGGTCACCAGGCCGGGGTACATGATCAGCACCGCCACCATGATCAACTGCAGGATGATGAAGGCGACCGCCCCCTTGTAAATCTGTGGCGTCGTCAGCGGTTCGATCTGCTTGCCGGTCACCACATCCTTGTAGGCCGTGCGAGCGGCGACGCTACGCAGGTAGAACAGGGCGAAACCGAAAGGCGGGGTGAGGAAGGAGGTCTGCAGGTTCATCGCGATCAAGACGCCGAACCAGATCAGGTTGATGTCCATCTTCTCCGCCACTGGCGCCAGCAGCGGGACGACGATGAAGGCAATCTCGAAGAAGTCGATGAACATGCCGAGAACGAAGACCAGCAGGTTCACGAACACCAGGAAACCGATCTGCCCCCCCGGCAGCTTGTCGAACAGATGCTCGACCCAGATGTGACCGTCGGCGGCGTTGAAGGTGAAGGAGAACACCGTCGAGCCGATCAGGATGAACAACACGAAGCAGGACAAGCGGGCGCTGTTGTCGAGCGCCTCCTTGAGCAAGACCAGCGACAGCTGACGCCGGGCCAGCGCCATGATCAGCGCCCCCACCGCGCCCATCGCCCCGCCTTCGGTCGGCGTGGCAATGCCGAGAAAGATCGTGCCAAGCACCAGGAAGATCAGCACCAGCGGCGGGATCAGGGCGAAGGTGACGCGCTCGGCGAGAACCGAGAGCAGGCCGAGTTTCAATTGCTTGTTGATGATCGCCAGCAGCAGGGCAGTGATGCCGATCACCGACAGGGTGAAGATGGCGCGCTCGTCGAACGGCGCTGCCCCGTTCCTGCCGAACAGGCTGGCGGCGACCGCGTCGTAATTGAAGAAGAGCACCAGACCGATCGACCACGAGCCGGCCGACAGCAGCCACAGTGACAGTTGTCCGCTGCTGCCGTTCGGCTGACGGTAGATGCGAGCTTCAGGGGGCAGCGCCGGTACCCAGTCCGGCTTGAAAATCGCCAGGCCGACGAGGAAGATCACGTACAACCCGACCAGCATGAAGGCCGGAATCATCGCCCCGGCGTACATGTCGCCGACCGAGCGACCAAGCTGGTCGGCCATCACGATCAGCACCAGCGAAGGCGGAATCGCCTGCGCCAGGGTACCTGAGGCGGTGATCGTGCCGGCGGCGATGGCGCGGTTGTAGCCGTAGCGCAGCATGATCGGCAGCGAGATCAGCCCCATTGCAATCACCGACGCGGCGACCACCCCGGTGGTCGCCGCCAGCAGGGCGCCGACGATGATCACCGCCAGCGCCAGCCCGCCGCGTAGCGGACCGAAGACCTGACCGATCGACTCCAGCAGATCCTCGGCCATGCCACTCTTCTGCAGGATGATGCCCATCAGCGTGAAGAAGGGAATGGCCAGCAGGGTATCGTTCTGCATGATGCCGAACAGGCGTAACGGCAGGGCCTGGAACAGGGTGGCCGGGAACAGCCCGGCCTCCATGCCGATGGTACCGAACAGCAGGCCGGTGGCAGCCAGCGCGAAGGCCACCGGAAAACCGGAGATGAGGAAAAAGATCAAGCCCACGAACATCAGGGGGACGAAGTATTCCGCGATGAAAGCCATTAGCGTTGCTCCTCACGGGCACGACCGGCGTGCTCTTCGATTTCGTAGGAAAGCACCTCTTCCTCCGGTGAATGGGGATTGTGGCCGATCGGATCGGGAATCAGCCCGGCGAGAAAGGCGAAGCGCTTGATCAGTTCGGAAACCGATTGCAGCATCAGCAGGGCAAACCCGACCGGCATCATCAGGTACACCGGCCAGCGGATCAGGCCACCGGCATTCTGCGACATTTCCCCGCTCACCCAGGCGCCGGTGAACAGCGGCCAGGAAAGGTCGATGAAAACCACACAAAAGGGCCAGAGGATGAGCAGGATGCCGATGATGTCGATGACATTGCGCACCCTGGGCGAAAAACGGTTGGACAGGAAATCGATACGGACGTGGGCATTCTTCATGAACACATAACCCGCCCCGAGCAGGAACACTGCCGAGAACAGGTACCACTGGATTTCCAGGAAGGCATTGGAACCGATGTTCAGCGTCTTGCGCACGACCGCGTTACCGGCAGAAATCAATACGGCGAACAGGACCAGCCAGTAGATCAGTTTTCCCAGACGCTCGCTGAACGCGTCGATCAAACGCGACAGTCCGAGTAATAGCTGCATTGTCATCCTCCTCCGCCGCACGAAGGGCGGCATCACTGCGCTGCAGTCTACCCGTCGGCCGACTGGGCAAAAATTAGGGATAGCCCTGAGAGGCGGGTTGATGATCGGCGAATAGCCCCCACAAGCACCGGTAAACCGCTGGCCAGCTATCCAAAAGCCGGCTTTTCGCCGATAATTACGGCTTTTCAGCAGGCTGGATTCCGGATCATGAGCGTGAGCATTCCTCCCAAGTTCAACCCCCTGACCGGCGCCATCCGCGCCCTCGCCATGGACGCCGTCCAGCAGGCCAACTCCGGTCACCCGGGCGCGCCGATGGGCATGGCCGAAATCGCCGAAGTCCTGTGGCGGCGCCACCTGCGCCACAATCCGGCCAATCCGGCGTGGCCCGACCGCGACCGCTTCATCCTGTCGAACGGCCACGGCTCGATGCTGGTTTACGCGCTGCTGCACCTGACCGGCTACGACCTCAGCATTGACGACCTGAAGAACTTCCGCCAGCTCCACGCCAGGACCCCGGGCCACCCGGAATACGGCTACACGCCGGGCGTCGAAACCACCACCGGGCCGCTCGGCCAGGGCATCACCAACGCCGTCGGCTTCGCGCTGGCCGAAAAGGTGCTGGCCGCCGAGTTCAACCGCCCCGGCCACGAAATCGTCAATCACTACACCTACACCTTCCTCGGCGACGGCTGCCTGATGGAAGGCGTCTCGCACGAAGCCTGCTCGCTCGCTGGCACGCTCGGCCTGGGCAAGCTGATCGCTTTCTGGGACGACAACGGCATTTCGATCGACGGCCACGTCGAAGGCTGGTTCACCGACGACACGCCGAAGCGTTTCGAAGCCTACGGCTGGCACGTCGTCGCCAATGTCGACGGCCACGACCCGGAAGCCATCGAACGCGCCTTGCTCGCCGCCAAGGCGGTGCATGACAAACCCAGCCTGATCTGCTGCCGCACCGTGATCGGCGCCGGCTCGCCGAACAAGCAGGGCAGCCACGACTGCCACGGCGCGCCGCTCGGCAAGGACGAGATCGCCGCTGCCCGCGCCTACATCGGCTGGAACTTCCCGCCCTTCGAAATCCCGGGCGACGTCTACGCCGCCTGGAACGGCAAGGTGCGCGGCGCAGCCTTCGAGGAAAACTGGCAGCGTCGTTTCGCCAAGTACCAGGCCGAATTCCCGGAACTCGCCGCCGAGTTCGAACGCCGCGTCATGCAGCGCCAACTGCCGGCCAGCTGGGAAGACACCAAGGCCAGCTACCTCGCCGCCTGCCGCGAGAAAGCCGAGAACATCGCCACCCGCAAGGCCTCGCAGAACGCGATCGCCGCGCTGGTCCCGGCGGTGCCGGAAATCTTCGGCGGCTCGGCCGACCTGGCCGGTTCCAACCTGACCTTCGTCAAGGGCAGCAAGGGCGTCACCAAGACTGCCGGCGGCAACTACTGCTACTACGGCGTCCGTGAATTCGGCATGACTGCGATCGCCAACGGCCTGGCGTTGCACGGCGGCCTGATTCCCTACACCGCCACCTTCCTGGTCTTCTCGGATTACGCGCGCAACGGCATCCGCATGGCGGCGCTGATGAAGCAGCGCCAGATCATGGTCTACACCCATGACTCCATCGGTCTCGGCGAGGACGGCCCGACCCACCAGCCGGTCGAGCACATCCCGTCGATGCGCATCATCCCGAATCTGGATGTCTGGCGCCCGGCCGACGCGACCGAAACTGCCATCGCCTGGATCTCGGGCGTCGAACGCGCGGACGGCCCGACCCTTCTCGCCCTGTCACGGCAGAACCTGCCGACGGTGACGCAGAATGCCGCTGACGCCGACATCGCCCGTGGCGGCTACGTGCTGGCCGAAAACGCCGACGCGCAGATCACCCTGATCGCCACCGGTTCCGAAGTCAAGCTGGCGCTCGACGCCCAGGCCGCGCTGGCCGGCGAAGGCATCGCCGCGCGCGTCGTGTCGATGCCCTGCAGCAATGTCTTCGACCGCCAGAGCGACGACTACAAGACTTCGGTACTCGGTGCCTGCAGGAAGCGCATCGCCATTGAAGCGGCGCATCCCGATTTCTGGCGCAAGTACGTCGGCCTGCACGGTGCGGTGATCGGCATCGACCGCTTCGGCGAATCGGCACCGGCCGGCCAGTTGTTCGAAATGTTCGGCTTCACCGTCGGCAACGTCGTCGCCACGGCGAAAAGCCTGTTGTCCTGATTTCAAAAACGTCAATGCAGAGAGGAAATAGATCCATGGCTATCAAGGTTGCAATCAACGGTTTCGGTCGTATCGGTCGCTGCACGCTGCGCGCCATTTACGAACAAGGATTGCAGAACGAATTCGACGTTGTCGCGATCAACGCCTCCGGCGACCTGGCGACCAACGCCCACTTGCTGAAGTACGACACGACGCACGGCCGGTTCACGACCAGCGTCGAGACCGAAGGTGAGAACTGCATCATCATCGACGGCAAGAAGATCGCCTTCTACTCGACCAAGAACCCCAAGGACATCAACTGGGCCGACCACGGTGTCGACGTCCTGCTCGAATGCACCGGCGCTTACACCTCCAAGGCCAAGGCCCAGGCGCTGCTCGAACAAGGCGCCAAGCGCGTGCTGATCTCCGCCCCGGGCGGCGACGACGTCGACGGCACCATCGTCATGGGCGTCAACGAAAGCATCCTGACCCAGGCGATGACGGTTGTTTCCAACGCCTCGTGCACCACCAACTGCCTGGCCCCGGTAGCCAAGGTGCTGTCCGACGCGATCGGCATCAAGTCCGGCCTGATGACCACGGTGCATGCCTACACCAACGACCAGGTCACGGTGGACGTCCGCCACAAGGACCTGCGCCGCGCCCGTGCCGCTGCCGCCAACATCATCCCGACCAAGACCGGCGCCGCCAAGGCCGTCGGCCTGGTGCTGCCGCAGCTGGTCGGCAAGTTCGACGGCTTCGCGCTGCGCGTGCCGACGATCAACGTTTCCCTCGTTGATTTGACCTTCACCGCCGAGCGCGCCACCACCAAGGACGAAATCAACGCTCTGATGACCGCCGCCGCCAACGGCCCGCTGAAGGGCATCATGGCGGTCAACACCGAGCCGCTGGTGTCGTCCGACTTCAACCACACCACCGTCTCGTCGACCTTCGACGCGACGCAGACCCGCGTCCTCAAGGCCGAAGACGGCTCGACCCTGGTCAAGGTGCTGGCCTGGTACGACAACGAGTGGGGCTACTCCTGCCGCATGCTCGACGCCGCCCGCGCCTGGATGGCCGCCAAGTAAGCGAAGTCGCTTCCGAGAAAATCGCCGGCATGCCCGGCGATTTTCATTTGACGCAAGCCTCAGCGGAAGTACACACCGGATTCAGGCATCCTGACCGGTTTACCCCGCCCACTCAGTCGGCATCACGGTAAAATCACGACTTTGATCCCTGCATCCAAACCGGCCGTGTCAGCGCCCCCTTCCGCGATTTCCTCGCCACTGCGCCTAGCCATCAACGGCTACGGCCGGATCGGTCGCTGCTTCCTGCGCGCCCTGCACGAAACGCAGCATAGCCAGCGTTTCGAAGTGGTCGCCATCAACGAGCCGGCCAATCTCGACAGCATCGCCTACCTCACCCGTTACGACTCGACGCATGGCCGCTTTCCGGCCGAAATCGGGCTCGGCGAAGCCCGCCTCTTCGTCGACGGTCGGCCGATTGCCGTCAGCCATGCGCGCACGCCTGAGGAAGTCGACTGGAGCGAGCACGGCATCGACCTGCTGGTCGAATGCTCCGGCGTCTATGGCCGGCGCGACGAGCTGAACCGTTTCCTGGCCGCCGGCTGCCCGCGCCTGCTCCTCTCGCACCCCGGCCACAGCGCCGAGGACGTGGACGCAACGATCGTCGCCGGCATCAACCAAGGCATCCTGAACGGCAGCCAGCGCCTGGTTTCAGCCGCCTCGTGCACGACCAACGCCATCGTCCCGGTGCTCGACCTGCTCGACCGCGAAATCGGCGTCGACCAGGCGCTGCTGACCACGCTGCACTCGGTGATGAACGATCAGCCGCTGATCGACGGCTACCACCACGACGACCTGCGGCGCACCCGTTCGGCGATGCAGTCGATCATCCCGGTATCGACCGGCCTGGCGCGCGGCGTCGAACGCCTGTTGCCGCAACTGGCCGGGCGCGTGCACGCCAAGGCGATCCGGGTGCCGACGCTGAACGTCTCGGCGATCGACCTGACCATCCACACCCGCCAGGCGGTATCCGCGAAAACCATCAACCGGCTGCTCGCCGACGCCGCCGCTGGCCCGCTACGCGGTCGCCTGGCCTGTTCCGACCAGGCGCACGCCTCGATCGATTTCAACCACGATCCACACTCGGCCATCGTCGACGGCAGCCAGACACGCGCCGTCGGCAGCCACCTGCTGAACCTCTTCGTCTGGTTCGACAACGAGTGGGGATTCGCCAACCGCATGCTCGAAGTGGCCGACCACTGGTCGCGACACTGGACCGATTACCGACAATAACCCTTTGGAGAAGACCATGAACGTCATCAAGCTCACTGACCTCGATGTTTCCGGCAAGCGCGTTTTCATCCGCGCCGACCTCAACGTGCCGCAGGACGAAGCCGGCAACATCACCGAGGACACCCGCATCCGCGCCTCGCTGCCGTCGATCCGCTACTGCCTGGAAAAGGGCGCGGCGGTGATGGTCACCTCGCACCTCGGTCGCCCGAGCGAAGGCCAGCTCAACCCGGAAGACAGCCTGATGCCGGTCGCCGTGCGCCTTGGCCAGATGCTGCACCTGCCGGTGCGCCTGGTCGCCGACTGGGTTGATGGCGGTTTCGAGGTCAAGCCGGGCGAAGTCGTGCTGCTCGAAAACTGCCGCGTCAACAAGGGCGAGAAGAAGAACAACGACGAGCTGGCGCAGAAGATGGCCAAGCTGTGCGACATCTACGTCAATGACGCCTTCGGCACCGCCCACCGCGCCGAAGCCACCACCCACGGCATGGCCAAGTACGCACCGGTCGCCTGCGCCGGCGTGCTGATGGGTGCCGAGATCGACGCCCTGGGCAAGGCCCTGCACGCGCCGAAGCGCCCGCTGGTCGCCATCGTCGGCGGTTCCAAGGTGTCGTCCAAACTGACCATCCTGCGCTCGCTGGCCGACAAGGTTGACCAGTTGATCGTCGGCGGCGGCATCGCCAACACCTTCCTGCTCGCCTCCGGCAAGCGCATCGGCGAATCGCTGGCCGAGCCCGACCTGGTCAAGGAAGCCCACACCATCATCGACATCATGAAGGAACGCGGCGCCGAAGTGCCGCTGCCGACCGACGTCGTCGTCGCCGACGAAGTTTCGGCCCTGGCCCGCGCCAACAAGATCTGCATCGATGACGTCAGCGCCCACGACCGCATCCTCGACATCGGCCCGAAGTCCGCCGCCAAGCTTGCCGAGATCGTCGCCAACGCCGGCACCATCGTCTGGAACGGCCCGGTCGGCGTCTTCGAGTTGCCGCAGTTCGCCGGCGGCACCAAGATGCTGGCCTCCGCCATCGCCCACTCGGAAGCCTTCTCGATCGCCGGCGGCGGCGATACGCTGGCTGCCATCGCCAAGTTCAACATCGCTGACGACGTCGGCTACATCTCGACCGGCGGCGGCGCCTTCCTGGAATTCCTCGAAGGCAAGACCTTGCCGGCGATCGCCGTGCTGGAAGAACGCGCAGCGGGTTGAACACGATGAGCGACAAGCGCCGCATCCTGATCGCCGATCCTTCGCGGGTAGCCAGGACGGCGCTCGTCAGACTCCTGCGCGACGACTTCGACATCCGCGAGGAAGGCGACGGCGAATCGGCTTGGCAGACGCTGGTGCTCGACGCCTCGATTGTCGCCGTCGTCTCCAGCATCAGCCTGCCACGCCTGAGCGGTTACGAACTGCTGTCGCGCCTACGCCAGAACCGCCTGCGCCGGCTCGCCGACCTGCCCTTCTTCCTCCTCATCTCGCAGGACGAAACGGCGCCCAACCGGGAAGCAGCCAAGGAACGCGGCGTCAGCGACTTCATCGTGCGCGGCGCCAGCGCCGACGAGATCCGGCGCGGCATCGGCCGCCTGGTGAACTGGGACCTCGAGGCCACCGCGCAGGATGCCGACGGCGAAACAGCCTTCGGCACGCGCACCCACGCCTGCCGCCACCTGTGCAACCGGATGGCCGAAATTGCCGATCTGGAGAGCTGGTCGGGCAGCGTTCTCGCTTTCGGCCTGGAAAGCGAATCGGCGATCAGCGAGCGCTTCGGCGCGGCAGTCATGCGCGACATTGGCCAGCGCTTCGCGCGGGTGATTCGCAGCAAGCTCGGTCCACGCGACCTGATCGCCCACCTGGGCGGCTCGATTTACATCGTCGCCTCGCTCGACACCAGCCCGGCGACGGCAATTGCCTTCGCCCAACGCGTATGCAGTGCCCTCGGCGAGCGCCGCCTCCGGATCGGCAGCGATACGCTGCAAGTCGCCGTCAGCGCCGGCCTCGCCGCGCTGCCAACGGAGCATGGCAAATCGGCGGCGCAGTTGATCGACATCGCCGTGCACCGGCTCGAACTCGCCCGCCAGACGCCGGGCGGCCAGGTGGTCAGCAGCGACCCGCCGGCCGACGACCCCTTCGCCCGCATCGAGGCGCTGCTGCGCCAGCAAGACGACAAGGAACAACTGGGCAGCGCCGGCCAGCAATTGCTCCCGCTGCTACGCCTGCTCGAACAGCAGTTCCATTTCGGCCTGCCGCTCGGCCGGATGGAAGAAGAACTGCGGAAATACGCCAGTCATCCGCCGAGCCCAGAATGAATCGGCACCAACGCTAAAACAATCACAGGAAGAGACATGACCCGCCATACCAAAATCGTCGCCACCCTCGGCCCCGCTTCATCCACCCCGGAAGTTCTGGAACGCATGGTGCAGGCCGGCATTGACGTCGTCCGCATGAATTTCTCGCACGGCACCGCCGCCGACCACAAGGCGCGCGCCGAGGGCATCCGTACCGCCGCCGCCAAGTACGGCCGGGTCGTCGGCATCCTCGGTGACCTGCAGGGACCGAAAATCCGCGTCGGCAAGTTCGAGAACAACCGCATCACGCTCGTCCCAGACGCCCATTTCATCCTCGACGCCGCCTGCCCGCTCGGCAACCAGGAACGGGTCGGCCTCGACTACAAGGATCTGCCGAAGGACGTCGTCCCCGGCGACATCCTGCTGCTCGACGACGGCCGCCTGAAGCTGACCGTCGATGCGGTACGCGGCACGGAAATCCATACCCGTGTGCTGGTCGGCGGCGAACTCTCGAACAACAAGGGGATCAACCGCCAGGGTGGCGGCCTGACCGCACCGGCGCTGACCGCCAAGGACATGGACGACATCAAGACCGCCGCCGAGATCGGCGTCGATTTCGTCGCCGTCTCCTTCCCCAAGAGCGCCGCCGACATGTACATGGCGCGCCAGCTGCTGCGCGCCGCCGGTAGCGAGGCGGTGCTGATCGCCAAGATCGAACGGGTCGAGGCAGTCACCAACATGGCAGAAATCCTCGACGCCTCCGATGGCGTCATGGTCGCCCGCGGCGACCTCGCGGTCGAAGTCGGCGACGCTGCGGTGCCGGCGCTGCAGAAGAAGATGATCCGCATGGCACGCGACAAGAACAAGCTGACCATCACCGCGACGCAGATGATGGAGTCGATGATCCACTCGCCGGTGCCGACCCGCGCCGAGGTGTCGGACGTCGCCAACGCCGTCCTCGACGGTACCGACGCGGTGATGCTGTCGGCCGAAACCGCCGCCGGCAAGTATCCGGTCGAAACCGTCGAATCGATGGCGCGCATCTGCGTCGAAGCCGAGCGCTCGGCCGAAGTCACCCTCGACCGCGAATTCCTCGACCGGGTGTTCACCCGTATCGACCAGTCGATCGCCATGGCCGCGATCTGGACCGCCCATCACCTCGAAGTCAAGGCGATTGCCGCGCTCACCCAGTCCGGCTCGACCGCACTGTGGATGAGCCGCCTCAACTGTGGCGTGCCGATCTACGCGCTGACCCCGGACACCACCGCGATCGGCCGCATGGCCTTGTACCGCGAAGTACGCCCGCTGCTGATGCAGCAGCAGCACACCGAGCGCGAGCAGTTGCTGGCGGAAGCCGAAACCCTGCTCATCGAACGCGGGATCGTCGAACGCGGCGACCTGATCGTGCTCACCATCGGCGAACCAATCGGTAGCAGCGGCGGCACCAACACACTGAAGATCGTGCGCGTTGGTGAGCATCTGGCCACCCGTCCGTAATAAAATACGCGGTTAATTCAGCGACCCAACTTTCCAGGAGTTCTCATGCCGCTCGTATCCCTGCGCCAACTGCTCGACCATGCCGCCGAACACGACTATGGTCTGCCCGCCTTCAACGTCAATAACATGGAGCAGGTTTGGGCCATCATGGAAGCTGCCGCCCAGCTCGACGCGCCGGTGATCATGCAGGCCTCGGCCGGCGCCCGCAAATACGCCGGCGAGCCTTTCCTGCGCCACCAGATCCTCGCTGCACTCGAAGCCTACCCGCACATTCCCATCGTCATGCACCAGGACCACGGCCAGAGCCCGGCCGTGTGCATGGGCGCGATCCGCTCCGGCTTCTCGTCGGTGATGATGGACGGCTCGCTGGAAACCGACGGCAAGACCGTCGCCAGCTTCGAATACAACGTCGAAGTCACCCGCAAGGTGACCGAGCTGGCGCACAGCATCGGCGTCTCGGTCGAAGGCGAACTAGGCGTGCTCGGCTCGCTGGAAACCATGAAGGGCGACAAGGAAGACGGCCACGGCGCCGAAGGCACGATGACCCGCGAGCAACTGCTGACCGACGTCGAGCAAGCCGCCGACTTCGTCCGCCAGACCAACTGCGACGCGCTCGCCATCGCCATCGGCACCAGCCACGGCGCCTACAAATTCACCAAGAAGCCGACCGGCGACATCCTGGCCATCGACCGCATCGCCGAAATCCACGCCCGCATCCCGAACACCCACCTGGTGATGCACGGATCAAGCAGCGTACCGCAGGAACTGCTCGCCGAAATCCGCGAATTCGGTGGCGACATGAAGGAAACCTACGGCGTGCCGGTCGAGGAAATCGTCAAGGGCATCAAGCACGGCGTGCGCAAGGTCAACATCGACACCGACATCCGCCTGGCGATGACCGGCGCCATCCGCCGTTATTTCGTCGAAAACCCGAGCAAGTTCGACCCCCGCGACTACCTCAAGCCGGCCCGCGAAGCCGCCAAGAAGATCTGCCTCGCCCGCTTCGAAGCCTTCGGCTGCGCCGGCCAGGCGAGCAAGATCAAGCCGCTGGCGCTGGACAAGATGGCCGAACGTTACGCCAAGGGCGAGCTGAACCAGATCGTCAGGTAAGCCGGATTTTCACGACTGCCCCCAAACAGCCACCTGCGGGTGGCTGTTTCGTATGGTCGCTGGCCGCGTGAACCGACTTAACTGCATCACACTGCTTGGGTTTGGC
This sequence comes from Azonexus sp., assembly GCF_041909095.1. Classification (GTDB taxonomy): domain Bacteria; phylum Pseudomonadota; class Gammaproteobacteria; order Burkholderiales; family Rhodocyclaceae; genus Azonexus. The sequence continues at coordinate 61,678 of NZ_JAYREB010000013.1, forward strand.
GATGTCCGAGTTCGGCCGGTAGCGCTTTCTCAAGAAAGCGTCACAGAGCGGACGTTGGCTCTGCCCGTATGATTGCTGATTGATAAGGAGACCGGCATCGGATAATCTCCATGTTATTCAGAACCTTACAAGTGATCAAATCGTGCCCGCATTATTAGCAATGCCCCGGACGTTTCTGCTCGTGAATAACTGTTAGCCCTCTTATCCTATTGCCATGCGCTATCAAGGTCGTATAACCACATGGAAGGATGACAAAGGCTTCGGCTTCATCACGCCCAATGGGGGTGGCGAGCAAGTCTTCGTACACATCAGTTCCTTTTCCAATCGGCAGCGCCGGCCGGAGGGAAACGCGATCGTCACCTACGAACTCAAGGTTGATGCCAAGGGCCGTGCCCAAGCCAATACCGTTGCGTTTGTCGGTGAACGGCCCACTCCGTCTGCTCCGCCGGGCCGCAGTAAAATCCCTCCCATCTTTGCCGCTTGCTTTCTGGTCTTTGTCGTTATCGCGGTTGTAGCCGGCCGCCTACCTATCGCTGTCCTCGCGCTCTACCTTATTGCAAGTCTCGTGGCCTTCTTCGCTTACGCCTTCGACAAGTCAGCCGCCTTAAGGAATCAATGGCGAACTAAAGAAGACACGTTGCACTTGTTCGCCCTTCTCGGTGGTTGGCCCGGTGCCTTGGCTGCACAGCGGCTGCTTCGGCACAAGTCGGCGAAGGCTTCCTTTCAAGCAACCTTTTGGGTCACCGTCGTGCTCAACTGCGGAGCGCTGGGCTGGTTGTTTTCGCCTTCTGGTGCCAGAACGCTTCAGTCTGTGCTCGGTGCCGCGTGAGGGCTAGACATCGCGTCGACGGGACCGCCTGCAAGCTAAACGTTCCTGAACGACAACTTTTTCACCCCGCCAACTACAGCTTCGGGTCGAACCGAGACGTTCGTCCTCCGACAAGCCCCGACAGCAATCAATCAGGAAATACGCTCACTCGCTTTTTGCGTGAGCTTCAGGCGCTGCGCGCCAGGCGCAGCGCGACCACCAGGTCGGCGACCAGGGCGTCGCAATCCTCGGCACGCACCGGCTCGCCTTCGTTGTAGCCGTAGGGCACGCAATAGACGGCACAGCCGGCGTTGCGGGCGGTTTCGATGTCGTGCCTGGAGTCGCCGATGTGCAGGTTGGCCGCCGGCGCGCAGCCGAGCGCTGCGCAGGCGTGCAGCAGTGGCGCCGGATGCGGCTTGCGCTGCGGCGTCGTGTCGCCGGAGACGACGGCCTGGAAGTAATGGGCAATGCCGGTACGCTCGAGCAGCACTTCGGTAAACGCTGCCGGCTTGTTGGTCACCACGGCCAGCGGCAGGCCGGTGGCGTGCCAGGCGGCGAGGCCTTCGCGGACGCCGGGGAAGAACCGCGCCTGGTGTCCGTTGACCGCCGCGTAGTGGCGCTGGAAGGCGGCAATACCCTGCGCCTGCAGCGCCGGATCGGGCGCTGCTTCCCGGGTCAGGCAGCGTTCGACCAGCACCGCCATGCCGCGCCCGACGAAACGCCGGATTTCCGCCTCGCTGCGCGGCGGCTGGCCGAGTTCGGCGAGCATCAGGCGACAGGCTTCGGCGAGGTCGGCAACGGTGTCAAGCAGGGTGCCGTCGAGATCGAAGGTGATCGAGCGGAATTTCATGGGCGGTCCTTGAGCGCCGCGCGCAGCGCGGCAATAATCGTATCGTAGCGGTGCGGGTCGTCGTCGCGTCCGGCACCGAACACCGCCGAGCCGGCGACGAAGGCATCGACGCCGGCGCTGGCGATCTGCGCAATATTACCCGGATTGACCCCGCCGTCGATTTCGAGGCGGATGCGCCGGCCGCTGTCGCGCTCGTAGGCATCGAGTTTGGCCCTGGCCTGGCGCGCCTTGGCCAGCGTGCCGGGGATGAATTTCTGGCCGCCGAAACCGGGGTTGACGCTCATCAGCAGGACGACGTCGATCTTGTCCATGACGTAGTCGAGGTGGTCGAGCGGCGTCGCCGGGTTGAAGACCAGGCCGGCCTGACAGCCGCCGTCGCGGATCAGCGACAGGCTGCGGTCGATGTGTTCGGAGGCTTCCGGATGGAAGGTGATGAGGTTGGCGCCGGCCTTGACGAAATCCGGGATGATGCGGTCGACCGGCTTGACCATCAGGTGCACGTCGATCGGCGCCGTCGTGCACGGCCGGATCGCCTCGCAGACCAGCGGGCCGATGGTCAGGTTGGGGACGTAGTGGTTGTCCATCACGTCGAAGTGAATCCAGTCGGCGCCAGCGGCGATGACGTTGCTCACTTCCTCGCCCAGGCGGGCGAAGTTGGCGGAGAGGATGCTCGGGGCGATGATGAAATCACGGGCGGACATGGAAAGCCTCCTGAAAGAGAAAAAAAGACCCCGACGAGCGGGGTCAAAACGACGCAAGGGCCGTGCAGAGTTCGGTAAAGCGGTTCAGCGATAGGCGGCGGCCATCTTTTCCAGCGACAGCGGCTTGATCTTGCTCGCCTGGCCGGCGGCGCCGAAAGCTTCGAAGCGCAGTTGACAGATGTCGCGGGCGGCAACGACGGCAGCCTTGAGGAAGGCGCGGGGGTCGAATTCCTCGGGCTTTTCGGCCATCGCCTTGCGCATCGCGCCGGTCATCGCCAGCCGGATGTCAGTGTCGATATTGACCTTGCGCACGCCGTGGCGGATGCCTTCGACGATTTCCTCGACCGGCACGCCGTAGGTTTCCTTGATGTTGCCGCCGTACTGGCGGATCACTGCCAGCCATTCCTGCGGCACGCTGGAGGAGCCGTGCATGACCAAGTGGGTGTTGGGAATCCGCGCGTGGATCGCCTTGATGCGGTCAATGGCGAGGATTTCGCCGGTCGGCGGCCGGGTGAACTTGTAGGCGCCGTGGCTGGTGCCGATGGCAATGGCCAGCGCATCGACGCCGGTTTTGGCGACAAAGTCGGCCGCCTCTTCCGGGTCGGTCAGCATTTGCGCATGATCAAGCTTGCCAGCGGCGCCGATGCCGTCTTCCTCACCGGCCTCGCCGGTTTCCAGCGAGCCCAGGCAACCGAGTTCGCCTTCAACCGAAACACCGATCGCGTGCGCCATCTCGACCACCTTGCGTGTGGTGTCGACGTTGTAGGCATAGGTGGTCGGCGTCTTGCCGTCTTCACCGAGCGAGCCGTCCATCATCACACTGGAGAAGCCGCTGCGCATCGACTGCTGACAGACCGCCGGCGAGGTGCCGTGATCCTGGTGCAGGCAGACCGGAATCTCCGGGTACTGCTCGATCGCCGCTTCGACCAGCTTGCGCAGGAAGGGCTCGCCGGCATATTTGCGGGCGCCGGCCGAAGCCTGCAGGATGACCGGGCTGTCGCAGGCCGCCGCCGCCTGCATGATGGCGTGGATCTGCTCCATGTTGTTGACGTTGAAGGCCGGCAGGCCGTAATCGTGCTCGGCAGCGTGGTCGAGCAATTGACGAAGCGAGATCAGTGCCATGCGTTTTCCTTTTGCGAAGCGTGTTGAACGGCCGCCGCTTCGAGCGCGACGACTGCGGGCAGCGGCTTGCCTTCGAGAAACTCGAGGAAGGCGCCACCGCCGGTGGAGATGTAATCGATGCGCTCGCCGACGCCGAACTGGGCGATCGCCGCCAGCGTGTCGCCGCCGCCGGCTACCGAGAAGGCGGACGATTCGGCAATCGCCTGCGACAAGGCAGCGGTACCGCTGGCGAACTGCGGGAACTCGAAGACGCCGAGCGGACCGTTCCACACCACCGTCTGCGCGTCCTGCAGGACCTCGGCGAGCCGGCGGCTGGTCTGCGGACCGACGTCGAGGATCATTTCATCGGCCGCGACGGCATCGACCGCGCGCAGCGTAGCGGTTGCCGTCGCCGAGAATTCGCGGGCGACGACGACATCGCTCGGCAGCGGCACCGAAGCGCCGCGCGCCGTCATCATTGCCATGATTTCGCGCGCTTCGTCGACCAGGTCAGCTTCGGCCAGCGACTTGCCGATCGGGTGTCCGGCGGCGAGCAGGAAGGTATTGGCAATGCCACCGCCGACGATCAGGCGATCGACGCGGCTGGCGAGCGAACGCAGGATCGACAGCTTGGTCGACACCTTGGAACCGCCGACGATCGCCACCAGCGGCCGGCGCGGTGCTTCGAAGGCCTGGCCGAGGGCGTCCAGTTCGGCCGCCAGCAGGGGGCCAGCACAGGCCACCGGGGCGAAGCGGGCGACGCCGTGGGTGGTCGCCTCGGCACGGTGGGCGGCACCGAAGGCATCATTGACATAGACGTCGCAGAGCGCCGCGATGCGCTCGGCGAGCGCCGGATCGTCGGCCTTTTCGCCGACATTGCCGCGACAGTTCTCAAGCAGGACGATCTGCCCGGGCTTGACGGCCCAGCCGTCGGCCAGCCAGTTCCTGACCAGCGGCACCGGCCGCCCGAGAGCTTCGGCCAGGCGTTCGGCGACCGGCGCCAGCGAATCGGCCGGCTGCAGCGCGCCTTCCTTGGGCCGCCCGAAGTGCGAGGTGACCATCACCGCCGCGCCGGCATCGAGCGCCAGGCGCATCGCCGCCAGCGAGGCGACGATGCGCGTCTCGTCGGTGATCCGCCCGGCGTCGTCGGTCGGCACGTTGAGGTCGGCACGGATCAACACCCGCTTGCCGGCGAGGTCGATCTCGTTCATGCGCAGGAAAGTCGTCATCGGCTTTCCCCTCAGGCCGCCACGTGGCGCACCAGGCGCAGCATGTTGCAGGTGTAGCCGTATTCGTTGTCGTACCAGGAAACCACCTTGACGAAGCTGGGATCGAGGGCGATGCCGGCGCCGGCATCGAAGATCGACGGCTGCGGGCAACCGCGGAAGTCGGTCGACACCACGGCATCTTCGGTATAGGCCAGCACGCCCTTGAGTGCGCCGGTCGAGGCTTCGCGCATGGCGGCGCAGATGTCGGCGTAGGAAGCGGCCTTTTCCAGTTCGACAGTCAGGTCGACCACCGAGACGTCTGAGGTCGGTACGCGGAAGGCCATGCCGGTCAGCCGCCCGTTGAGCACCGGGATCACCTTGCCGACGGCCTTGGCGGCGCCGGTCGAGGACGGGATGATGTTCTCGAGGATGCCGCGACCGCCGCGCCAGTCCTTGCCGGACGGACCATCGACCGTTTTCTGGGTGGCGGTTGCCGCGTGCACCGTGCTCATCAGGCCGCGCTTGATGCCGAAGCGGTCGTTGAGCACCTTGGCCACCGGCGCCAGGCAGTTGGTCGTGCACGAGGCGGCGGAAAGGATCGCCTGGCCGGCGTAGGTTTCATGATTGACGCCATAGACGAACATCGGCGTGTCGTCTTTCGACGGCGCCGACTGCACCACCTTGCGTGCGCCGGCGGCGATGTGCGCCTGACAGCTTTCCAGGGTGAGGAAGAAGCCGGTGGCTTCGATCACCAGATCGACGCCCAGCTCGCCCCACTTGAGGTCGGCCGGATTGCGTTCAGCGGTGAGCCGGATGCGCCGGCCGTTGACCAGCAGATCCTTGCCGTCGACCACAACTTCGCCACTGAAACGGCCATGGACCGAATCGTGCGTCAGCAGATAGGCAAGATAGTCGGCGTCGAGCAGGTCGTTGATACCGACCACTTCGAGGTCGGCGAATTCGGCTTCCTGGGCGATGGCACGGAAAGCCATGCGGCCGATGCGGCCGAAGCCATTGATTGCTACCCGGATAGGCATGGGATTGTCTCCTGAGTTTTATCTATGAAATCGTTGTTCGCCGAGCCGCTCAAAAATCGCCGTCGCTGCCGCTTTCGCGGGCAATCGTCTCGACCACGACACTGGCAAGATGGGCGGCGGTCAGGCCGAAATGTTCGTAAAGGACGGGGGCCGGCGCGGAAGCACCGAAGGTTTCGATGCCGACCACTTCGCCGACCAGGCCGACGTACTTGCGCCAGGGATCGGGATGCGCCGCCTCGATCGCGATGCGCACCACCTCGGGCGGCAGCACCGCTTTCTTCCAGGCCGGTTTCTGGCGGTCGAAACGTTCGCAGCAGGGCATCGAGACGACACGGACGGCAACCCCCTGGGCAGCGAGTTCGCGCTGCGCGGTCAGGGCAATGCCGATCTCCGAGCCGGTGGCGATGATCACAGCCTGCAACGCACCTTCGCCTTCGCGCAGGACGTAGCCGCCGCGGGCGATCTCTTCCGCCCGTCCCGGCCGGTTGCCGCATTGCTCGAGGTTCTGCCGCGACAGGAAGAGGGCGCTCGGGCCGTCCCGGCGCTCCAGCGACTCGGTCCAGGCGACGGCGGTTTCCAGTTCGTCGCAGGGGCGCCAGACGTCAAGGCCGGGGATCAGGCGCAGGCTACCGACGTGCTCGATCGGCTGGTGCGTCGGGCCGTCCTCGCCGAGGCCGATCGAATCGTGGGTCAGCACATGGACGACGCGTTGCTGCATCAGCGCGCTCATGCGGATGGCGTTGCGCGAATAATCGGAGAAGACGGCGAAGGTGCCGCCGTAGGGGATCAGCCCGCCGTGCAGCGCGACACCGTTCATGATCGCGCTCATGCCGAATTCACGGACGCCGTAGGAAATGTAATTCGGCGTCTTTTCGCCGGCGGCGTGCCAGGCGACACTGCCCTTGCCGGCAGTCAGGTTGGAGCCGGTCAGGTCAGCCGAGCCACCGAGCAGTTCGGGAACGCGGTCAATCAGGAAATCGAGGCAGTTCTGCGACGACTTGCGGCTGGCGATGCCGCCGGTTTTGGCGGCAGCCTGGGCGAGCAGTTCGGCGCGGAACTCCGGCCAGGCTTCCGGCAGACCGCCGGCCTGGGTGCGCTCGAATTCGGCGGCGAGTTCCGGGTAGGCCGCGCGGTAGGCGGCAAAGCGCTGCTGCCATGCAGCTTCCGCCGCCGCGCCGCTGGCACGGGCCTCCCAGGCGCTGCGCAGGTTTTCGGGAATTTCGAACGGTGCATGCGGCCAGCCGAGGGTGGCACGGGTGGCGGCAATTTCCGCAGCGCCGAGCGGCGCGCCATGCACGTCGTGCGTGCCGGCCTTGTTCGGCGAGCCCCAGCCAATCTGCGTGCGGCAGATGATCAGCGTCGGCCGGCCACGCGACTGGCGGGCCTCGGCCGTCGCCGCGGCGACGACGATCGGATCATGACCGTCGATTGGACCGATGACGTCCCAGCCGTAGGCGCGGAAACGGGCGGCGGTGTCATCGCGGAACCAGCCTTCGACATGGCCGTCGATCGAGATGCCGTTGTCGTCCCAGAAGGCGACCAGCTTGTCCAGGCCCCAGACGCCGGCCAGCGCACAGGCTTCGTGGCTGATCCCCTCCATCAGGCAGCCGTCGCCGAGGAAGACCCAGGTGCGGTGATCGACGATCTCGTGACCGGGGCGGTTGTAGCGCTGCGCCTGCAACTTTTCGGCAAGCGCCATGCCGACCGCGTTGCTGATGCCCTGGCCGAGCGGCCCGGTGGTCGTCTCGACGCCCGGCGTGTGATGGACTTCCGGGTGACCAGCGGTCTTGCTGCCGAACTGGCGGAAGCGCTTGATTTCATCGAGCGGCAGGTCGTAGCCGGTCAGGTGCAGCAGTGCGTAAAGCAGCATCGAGCCGTGACCGTTCGACAGCACGAAGCGGTCACGGTCGGCCCACTGGGGGTTGGCCGGATTGTGCTTGAGGTAGTCGCGCCAGAGCACTTCGGCAATGTCTGCCATGCCCATCGGCGCGCCGGGGTGGCCGGACTTGGCCTGCTCGACGGCGTCAATGGCCAGGAAACGCAGGGCGTTGGCGAGTTCGCGGCGGAAGGTGGTGGTCGTCATGTTTCTCTCCATGGCTGAAAATTCCGGCCGCTTCAGGCGCGCCGCTTCTGGTCCATCAGACGCAGAACCATCGGCGTGAAGATCATCTGCATCGCCAGGCCCATCTTGCCGCCGGGAACAACCAGCGTGTTCGGACGGGTCATCATCGAACCGTGCAGCATGTTGATCAGGTACTGGAAGTCGATACCCTTCGGGTTGGCGAAGCGGATCACCACCATGCTTTCGTCAGCCGACGGAATATCGCGGGCGATGAAGGGGTTGGAGGTATCGACGATCGGCACGCGCTGGAAATTGACGTGGGTGCGGCCGAACTGCGAGCAGATGTGGTTCACGTAATCGGGCATCCGGCGCAGGATGGTATCGACCACCGCCTCGCGGGAATAACCGCGCATCTTCTGGTCGCGGTGCAGTTTCTGGATCCACTCCAGGTTGATGATCGGCACGACGCCGACACAGAGGTCGACATGGGCGGCAACATCGATCTCGCCGCCGGCCCAGGCGCCGTGCAGGCCTTCGTAGAACATCAGGTCGGTGTCGCCCGGAATGTCCTGCCAGGGCGTGAAGGTGCCGGGTTGCTGCTGCCAGGGCTCGGCTTCGCCGGCGTCATGCAGATACTTGCGAACCTGGCCGGTGCCGCTCTTGCCGTAGCTGATGAAGAGATTCTGCAGTTCCTCGAGCAGGTTGGCTTCAGGACCGAAGTGGCTGAAGTTGACGTTGCCCTTGTCTCCCTGCGCCTTCATCTCGGCACGCATCGACAGGCGGTCGTAACGATGGAAGGAATCGCCCTCGACGATCTGGGCGTTGATCTTTTCGCGCCGGAAGATGTGCTGGAAACTCTGCATCACCGTGCTGGTGCCGGCGCCGGACGAACCGGTGATGGCAATGATCGGATGTTTGACGGACATGGCGGGAACTCCCGGAGATATGAAATGCGGTGGTCTAGTCGCGGAACAACGAGCGTTCGGCGAACAGCGGCGAAGCGAAGGGACGGTCGGTGCCGGCGTCGAATTCCTGGTGATAGCGCTCCAGTCGCTCGACTTCCTCGCGCGAACCGAGGATCACCGGTACGCGCTGGTGCAGCATGTCCGGCGCCACATCGAGGATGCGGCCACGGCCGGTACTGGCGGCACCGCCGGCCTGCTCGATCAGCATCGCCATCGGATTGGCTTCGTAGAGCAGACGCAGGCGACCGGGCTTGGACGGGTCCTTGTTGTCCTTCGGGTACATGAAGATGCCGCCGCGCATCAGGATGCGATGCACTTCGGCAACCATCGAGGCAATCCAGCGCATGTTGAAATCAACCCCGCGCACGCCGGTCTTGCCCGCCTTGCATTCAGCGACGTAGCGCAGCACCGGCGGTTCCCAGAAACGTTCGTTGGAGGTGTTGATGGCGAATTCCCGCGTCGCTTCCGGCACCCGGATGTCGGCATGGGTCAGGATGAAGTTGCCGCTTTCGCGGTCCAGCGTGAAGCCATGGGTACCGGTGCCGACGGTCAGCACCAGCATGGTCGCCGGGCCGTATATGGCGTAGCCGGCAGCCACCTGTTCGGTACCGGGGCGCAGGAAGTCGCCGATCGCCGCATCGCCGGCCTGCGGGCGCTGCAGGATGGAGAAGATCGTGCCAACCGAGACATTGACGTCGCTGTTCGACGAGCCGTCGAGCGGATCGAAGACCAGCAGGTAACGACCGCGCGGATAGCCTTCGGGAATCGGGTAGGCCTCGTCCATTTCTTCCGAGGCCATGCCGGCAAGCTGGCCGCCCCATTCGCAGTGGCGCAGGACCGCCTCGTTGGCGAGAACGTCAATCTTCTTCTGTTCCTCGCCCTGCACGTTGGTCGACGCGGCCGAACCGGAAAAGCCGGACAGCGCCCCCTTGCCGACCAGCGCCGAAATGCTTTTGACCGCCGCTGCAACGTCGATCAACAGGGCGCCCATGTCACTGTGCTGACCGCGGGTGTGCTCGATGACGAATTTCGAGAGCGTGGTGCGTCCGAATAGCATGATGTCTCCAGTCATTGGTTTGTTACCGTGTTGGAGATCAAGATAAGTTACTTGTGAATTAAGGCCTAGTCAGTTTTTTTTAATCATTTCGTAAGTCATTGCTGATTAAACAATCCTGAGTCGCCGATTCAGCAGTTCTGACTGGCCGCCACCGCTGCGCTGCGCTAACGTGGCAAGCATGACTACTTCACACGCCCTGATCTTCGATGTCGATGGCACGCTCGCCGAAACCGAACGCGACGGCCATCTGCCCGCCTTCAACGCCGCCTTTGCCGAACTCGGCCTGCCCTGGCACTGGGACGAGCACCTGTATGGGGAATTGCTCGAAGTTACCGGGGGCAAGGAAAGGATCCGGCATTTTGCCCAACTTTACGATCCAGCTCGGGCTGCCGCCACGGATTTCGGCGACCTGGTCCAGCGCCTGCACCAGACCAAGACCGCGCACTACGTACGCCGCGTTGCCGCCGGGGCCATCCCCTTGCGTCCGGGAGTCGCCGAACTGATCAAGGCGGCGCGCTCAAGCGGCCTGCGCCTGGCGATCGCGACGACGACCTCGCCGGAAAACGTCGCGGCATTGCTACACGCCAGCCTGGCGCCGGACGCTGCCGAGTGGTTCGAAGTGATTGGTGCCGGTGACGTCGTGCCGGCCAAGAAACCGGCCCCGGATATCTATGACTGGGTGCTCGAACGACTGGCCTTGCCGGCCGCCAGCTGTCTGGCGATCGAGGATTCGGTCAATGGCCTGCAGGCGGCGCGCGCTGCCGGCCTGCGCTGCCTGGTCTGCCGCGGCGAATACACGCGCGAGCAGGATTTCAGTGGCGCCTGGCGGGTCGTCAACAGTCTGACCGGGATCGCACCAGCCAGCCTTTTTCCCCCTGCACCATGAAAAACGCCGGGAAATCCCGGCGCCGGCAGATCAGTGATAAGCCTTCTTCGAGGCCAGCTTCAAGGACATGAAGCAGGCCAGACCGAAGATGGCGACGGCAAAGCCGACGCCGATGAAGGACAGTTGGTCCATGAAAACCCCGCAGATTGGTTTAATTGATCGGAGTGCTTTCGTCTGCCAGTTTCCGGAATAGTTCCCCAGGCACCACGCTTCGATCGTAAATTTTTGCTGAAGCAAGAAATAAAAATACGTGACTGTTATTTATCTTTCGCCCTTCCTAATATGCCTTCCATCGCAGCAGCAAACCGTACAACCAATCACGGAGACAAGACGATGGACCAATCCAACCGCTACGCCGACCTCAGCCTCAGGGAAGACGACCTGATCGCCGGTGGCCGCCACATCCTTTGCGCCTACAAAATGAAGCCGAAGGCCGGCTACGGCTATCTCGAGGCTGCCGCACACTTTGCCGCAGAATCGTCAACCGGTACCAACGTCGAGGTCTGCACCACCGACGAATTCACCAAGGGCGTCGATGCGCTGGTCTACCACATCGACGAGGCGACCGAGGAAATGCGCATCGCCTACCCGATCGACCTCTTCGATCGCAACGTCATCGACGGCCGCATGATGCTGGTTTCCTTCCTGACGCTGACCATCGGCAACAACCAGGGCATGGGTGACATCGAGCATGCCAAGATGTACGACTTCTACATGCCGCGCCGGGCGATCGAACTCTTCGACGGCCCGGCCAAGGACATTTCCGACCTCTGGCGCATCCTCGGCCGGCCGGTCGTCAATGGCGGCTACATCGCCGGCACCATCATCAAGCCCAAGCTCGGCCTGCGCCCCGAACCCTTCGCTGCCGCCGCCTACCAGTTCTGGCTGGGTGGCGATTTCATCAAGAACGACGAACCGCAGGGCAACCAGGTCTTCGCGCCGATGAAGAAGGTGATGCCGCTGGTGTACGACGCGATGAAGCGGGCGATGGACGAAACCGGCGAGGCCAAGATCTTCTCCGCCAACATCACGGCTGACGACCACTACGAAATGGTCGCCCGCGGCGAATACATCCTCGAAACCTTCGGCCCGGATGCCGACAAGGTCGCTTTCCTGGTCGACGGCTACGTCGGCGGCCCGGGCATGATCACCACTGCCCGTCGCCAGTTCCCGAACCAGTACCTGCACTACCACCGCGCCGGCCACGGTGCCGTCACCTCGCCCTCGGCTAAACGCGGCTACACCGCCTACGTGCTGGCCAAGATGAGCCGCCTGCAGGGCGCCTCCGGCATCCACGTCGGCACCATGGGCTACGGCAAGATGGAAGGTGACAAGGACGACCGCGCCATCGCCTACATCATTGAGCGCGACAGCTACACCGGCCCGGCCTACCATCAGGAATGGTACGGCATGAAGCCGACCACACCGATCATCTCCGGCGGCATGAACGCGCTGCGCCTGCCCGGTTTCTTCGAGAACCTCGGCCACGGCAACGTGATCAACACCGCGGGCGGCGGCGCCTACGGCCACATCGACAGCCCGGCCGCCGGCGCCAAGTCGCTGCGCCAGGCCTACGAATGCTGGAAGGCCAAGGCCGACCCGATCGAATGGGCCAAGGCACATCCGGAATTCGCCCGCGCCTTCGTCTCCTTCCCGAACGATGCCGACAAGATCTATCCGGGCTGGCGCGAAAAGCTCGGCGTGCATAAGTAACCAAGCACAGGCAAAAGCCTTACCGCAGAGACGCGGAGGGCGCAGAGGAAGGCAGAGAAAAGGCAAATGGCCTGCCCCCGGGTTTCCTCCTGTCTTTCTCTGCGCCTCTGCGGTGACCTGCAGCGCTTGCCCACGGAGTAACGACGATGTCGACAGCCGAAAGCTACAAGGTTCGCCAGCAACCTTTCTACCAGCCGCAAGGCAATGAAGTCGCGCTCTACGAGGCGGCTTACGCCGCCCGCCTGCCAGTCATGCTGAAGGGGCCGACCGGTTGCGGCAAGTCGCGTTTCGTCGAATACATGGCCTGGAAGCTCGGCAAGCCGCTGCTCACGGTGGCCTGCAACGAGGACATGACAGCGGCTGACCTGGTCGGTCGCTTTCTCCTCGACGCCGGCGGCACGCGCTGGCAGGACGGCCCCCTGACGCTGGCGGCGCGGCTCGGCGCCATCTGCTACCTCGATGAAATCGTCGAGGCGCGCCAGGACACCCTGGTGGTCATTCATCCGCTGACTGATCACCGGCGCACGCTGCCGCTCGACAAGAAAGGCGAACTGGTGGCGGCGCACCCCGACTTCCAGTTGGTGATCTCGTACAACCCGGGCTATCAGAGCCTGATGAAGGACCTCAAACAGTCGACCAAGCAGCGTTTCGCAGCTTTCCAGTTCGTCTATCCCGACGCCGCCCTGGAAACTGCCATCGTCGGCAGCGAAAGCGGCATTGATCCGGAACTCGCCGGGCAACTCGTCGAACTAGCCCAGGCCGGCCGACGGCTGAAGGGGCACGGCCTCGACGAAGGCATCTCAACCCGCCTGATCGTCTATGCGGCCAGCCTGATCGGCCAGGGTGTCGCCCCGGCCGACGCCTGCCGGATGGCGATGGTGCGTCCGATCACCGACGATCCGGACATCATCGACAGCCTCGACCACGCCATCGCCGCCATCTTCGGCTGAACGCCATGGTCGTTCCCGGCATCCGCCAAGTTGCCGACGCCCGCCAGCGGCTGATGGCCAATCCCGAATCGCAGGCCGCCTGGGCGGCACTCGACTGCGGCTTTGCCAGTGTCGCCGATGTCTTCGACGAATGCTATGCAGCAGCAAAGCAAGCACTCACCGACGACGCACTTCCCGCCTTTCTTGAAACTGCCCGCCAACTCGGCAAACTAGGCCGGGGCGCCGAACCACAACTCGCCTTCCTCGAAGGCTGGCCGCGCGTCGTCGCCAGCATTGCGCAGGACGATGCCTTGCCGCTACTGCAGGACAGCATCCGCCGGTTGCAGAAATCGCCCAACGGCCCGGCGCTGACACCGCTCCTGCAGACCCTGGGTGGCGTCGCCGAACGCCTGCGCAGCGCGCTTGCCCTCGAGCACTACCTGCGCCTGGTACGCGACCTCGCCGAGCGCACCTCAGGTTCCATCCACGGCCACCAGGTCACCCACGCCAGTCCGGCGTTGCCCGAATTCCTGCGCGTCGCACCACAGCTCCTCGCTCTGGTCTCGCTGGCTGGCGTCCGGCGCTGGCTCGAACACGGCATCCGCCTGAACGGCGATCACCCGGAGCGACTGCGCGAGTATTTCGCGCTGCGCTCGCCGGAAAGTCGCGCCCTGCTCCAGCAGCAACGCGCCGGCACGCTGTTCGCCGACGTCGAGCGCCGCCTCGTCCTCAGCCAGCAAAGCCTGTGGCAGGACGACAGCCTGCTCGTCCCCTACTCGACCGCTTTCGTCGAACAACGCCAGCAGCCCTATCTGGCCGCCGACGGCATGCGCCTGCCGGATGTCCTCGACGTGCACGCCGGCATCTCTGGCAGCAACCGCTATCGGGCGATGCTCGCCCACCTGAGCGGCCACCGGCGCTGGAGCACCCCGCTCGTTGCCGACAACTGGAGCCCGCTGCAGCGCCTGAGCGTAGAGACCTTCGAGGATGCCCGCATCGATGCGCTGATCATCCGCCGCTATCCCGGCTTGCGCCGGGTCTTGCTGGCGCTGCATCCGATTCCGCCAGTCGGCGCTTGCGACCCGGCGCGCGACAACACCTTGCGCCATCGTCTGACCCGCCTGTCGCGCGCCTGCATCGACCGCGATTACGACGATCCAGACCGACTGATCGACGAGTTCGCCGAGCGCTTCACCGCGCAACTGAACGGGAGCGAGGCCTCGACCCGGGCGATGGCCGAACTAGCGCTCAGCTACGCCGCGCGTAGCCGCCTGCCGAGCGATCAGTACGCGCGCGTCCATTTCGCCGACACCGAGGTCGACTACCGCGACGATAACCGCCATCTGTGGACCTTCATCGAGGCCGGCGACGAGGAAGAGTCCTTCACTCCGCCGCCGCGCGCCGCCAGTCCCGAAGCCAGCGGCCTGCCGCCCCGCCACTATCCGGAATGGGACGATGCCGGCCAGACCTACAGACCGGACTGGACGGCAGTCTATGAAGCCCTGCACCCGGCCGGCCGCGCCGCCGACATTGATGCACTGCTTGCCCGGCATGCGGTACTCGCTCGCCGCCTCAAGCGCCTGCTCGACTTGGTCAAGCCACAGGCCAGGGTCAGGGAGCGTTACCGCGAAAACGGCAGCGAACTCGACCTCGATATCGCCGTCGCTGCCCTGGTCGACTGGCAAAGCGGGCAGTTGCCAGAGGCACGCATCGAGATCAGCCATCGCACTGCCGGCCGCGATATCAGCGTGCTCCTGCTGCTCGACCTCTCGCAATCGCTCAACGCCAGCCTGCCCGGCAGCGGGCAGAGCGTGCTCGACACCGCACGCGAGGCAGTCGCGCTGCTCGCCTGGGCGATCGACCAGCTCGGCGACACCTGCGCCATCGCCGGCTTCCACTCGAACACCCGGCACGAGGTCCGTTACCACCACATCAAGGGCTTCTCGGAAACCTGGGACGACGCGGTCAAGGCGCGCCTGGCGGCCGTCGAGGCCGGGTGGTCGACGCGCATGGGAGCAGCCCTGCGCCACGGCGGCCGCATGCTTGCCGCCAGGCGCAGCGAAAAACGCGTCCTCCTCGTGCTGACCGACGGCGAACCGGCCGATATCGACGTCAGCGACCCCGACTATCTGCTTGCCGATACCCGCAAGGCAGTCTCCGAACTCGCTGCGGAAGGCATTGACTGTTTCTGCCTGAGCCTCGACCCCGAAGCGGACGCCTACGCGACAAGAATCTTTGGTCATCGCTGGCGGGTCCTTGACCGGATCGAGCAGTTACCCGAACAGTTACCGATGATCTATCTGAACCTGACCCGTTGACGCCGATCCATGCGACGCCTAGAGTTAAGCGATTCCGAATATTTCACTGAAACGGTTCAGAAAAACATGAACTTCGTTCGCAACCTGACCCTGCGCCAACTACAAATCTTCGTCGTCGCCGCTCGCCACCTCAGCTATGCCCGCGCCGCCGAGGAACTGCACCTGACGCCGCCAGCGGTCTCGATGCAGTTGAAGCAGCTTGAAGACAACGTCGGCCTGCCGCTGTTCGAGCGCATGGGACGTGGCGTCGCCCTGACCGGTGCCGGGGAACTGCTGGTACACCATGCGCTGCGCATCCTCGGCGAGATCAAGGATGCCGAGGCCAGCCTGCAGGCCCTGGGGGGTGCCGAAAGCGGCCAGATTTCGGTCGGTCTGGTCAGCACGGCCAAGTACTTCATGCCGCGCCTGCTCGCCAAGTTCGCCCAGGAACACCCCGGTGTCGATGTCCAGTTCAGCGTCGGCAACCGCCAGGCGCTGCTGCAGAAACTGCAGGACAACGCGATCGATCTGGCGATCATGGGCCGCATTCCGCAGGAAATCGATGCTCATGGCGAGCCGATGGCCTGCCATCCCTACGTTCTGATCGCCCCGGCCGACCACCCGCTGCGCGACGCCCGCCGGTTCGAGATGCACGAACTGCGGCACGAAACCTTCCTGTTGCGCGAGGAAGGCTCGGGCTCACGACGTGTTGCCGAGGAAATGTTCAAGAATCACCTGTTCACCCCGGCGCGGACGATCAGCATGGGCAGCAACGAAACCATCAAGCAGGCGGTGATGGCCGGCATGGGCATCAGCCTGCTGTCGCTGCACACGCTGCCGCTGGAGCTGAAGACCGACGCCCTGTGCCTGCTCGACGTGGTGGGCACGCCGATTGAGCGCACCTGGTACGTGGTCAACATGAGCGCCAAGCGCCTGATGCCCGCCGCCGCCAAATTCCGCGCCTTCCTGCTCGATGAAACGGCGCCCTCACTCGAGAACGAGTTCAACCGCCATCTGCTGAATCCGGAACGCCAGCCCTGCCCCTATTTCGTTGGCGGGAAATTGTAGCTTGACTGCGCCAAACCACGGCAGCAACAAAAAAGCCCTGATTTCTCAGGGCTTTTTTGTAAATTTGGTCGGAGTGACATGATTCGAACATGCGACCCCTGCGTCCCGAACGCAGTGCTCTACCAGGCTGAGCTACACTCCGATGTGCTTGGCGAAACCTAGTGATTTCGCTCAACAGCTAAGAAGGTCAATTCTAGCAGAGCTTTTTTATAAAGAGAATCCCCCAACAGCGAAATTGCTGCTCTGGCTTGCTCTGCCTCCTTTGCTGCCCGGGCCCGGGTATGTTTCAGAGCGCCACTCTGCTGGATTGCCAGCAGCACTTCCGGGAAGGCATCGCGGCCGCCTTCCTCAATCGCCCGGCGGACACAGGCAGCGTGTTCCGGGGTGCCGTGCTGCATCGCATGGATCAGGGGGAGGGTCGGTTTACCTTCGGCAAGATCGTCGCCGAGATGCTTGCCGGTATCCGCTTCCTGGCCGGAATAGTCGAGCACATCATCCACCAATTGAAAAGCCGTCCCCAGGTGCATGCCGTAAGTGGCCAGAGCAGCTTCGAGGGCAGGCTCAGCACCACCGATGATCCCGCCGAGGCGGGCAGCGGCCTCGAACAATTTGGCCGTCTTGTAGTGGATGACCTGCATGTAGCGCTCTTCATCGACATCGGCATCGTGACAATTCATCAGCTGCAACACCTCGCCCTCGGCGATGATGTTGGTCGCATCGGAAAGAACCTGCATCACGCGCATGTTGTCGACTGCAACCATCATCTGGAAGGCGCGCGAATAGAGGAAATCGCCGACCAGCACGCTGGCCGCATTGCCAAACGCAGCATTGGCGGTTTGCCGACCGCGCCGCAACTCGGATTCATCGACAACATCGTCGTGCAGCAAGGTCGCCGTATGGATGAACTCGACGACGGCAGCGAGTTCGTGGTGACGCGCTCCCTGATAACCCATCGCACCAGCGGCCAACAGCACCAGCGCCGGCCGCATGCGCTTGCCACCACTATTGATGATGTATTCGGCCACCTGACGCACCAACACGACATCGGAGTAAAGACGCTCCCGGATCACCGCGTCGACGGCTTTCATGTCGGGCCCGATCAGGGCATAAAGCTGTTCCAGGGTCACGATGCGTTTTCTCGAGGCGAAGCGCGAAATCTTAGGGGGCAGCCACGGGGCAGTCAAGGCCAATCAGCGCCTTCATCTCCCTATCTGGACAGCCCTTTGTTAAACTCGAGCGATCGATTGGTGCTGGCATAGGGAGCCCTGAAATGGATGTTCGCGCAGTTATTTCGCCGACGGTACACGACCGCGAAGCACTGGAAGAGTTTGCCGACGCACTCACCGACCGGGCGCCGGAGGTTGAGCGCGATGTGGCCCGCCTGAAAAAATCACAGGGTGACCGCGAGCTCACCGCCGACCTCTTCCGCGCGATCCATAACATCAAGGGTGACGCGGCGTTGTGCAAGTTTGAACTGGGCATCGCCATCGCCCATCCGATCGAATCGATGATGTCTCGCTTCCGCGAGGGTGAAATCGCCTTTTCGGATCTGCTCGCCGAAACCATACTATTGGCGATCGACCGCCTGGAACTGGCGACTGACGCGGTGCTCAACCGCAAGCCCCTGGAAAATCTGCGCCTGCTCGATCTGGTAGAAGGCCTGGAAAAGATATCCCGCGCCACCAGCGAGCGCGTGGACGCAGATTGCGCCGAACTGGTCGAAGCGGTCACCGGTTTTCCGCCGGTGATCAGCAGCATGAGCGGCAAGTCACCGAAAACCGCCATCCCCAAGTCCGAGCACGCCAATGTCAGCAATGACCTGCATTTCTTTCGCTCGCTGGCAACCCAGTTCGAGAGCCGCTCTCCCCTGTTCAAGGGGAGAACGATGCGGATACTGCGACTGGCGCTGGAAACCAACCGCACAGCGGGCAATCCGATTGACCCACTGCAACTGGAGGCCGCGGTTTACATGCACGATATCGGCATGATGCTGTTGCCTGAGGAAAACTGGCTCAAGGTCGGCAAGTTGAGCGAAACGGACAAGGCCCAGCTGCGCAACCACCCGGGCTACGCAGCCGGCCTGCTGCAACGCATGGCAGGCTGGGAAGCCGCCGCCGAAATCGTTGCCCAGCACCACGAAATGCCGGATGGCGCCGGCTATCCACAAGGATTGAACAGCGAAAGCATCTGCCCCGGCGCCAAGATCCTCGCCATCGTCGATGCTTTCGAAGCGGTAATGCTCAAACACATCCACCGGGGCAAAAATCGCTCGGTGCTGCGAGCGATCGCCGAAATCAACGCCTGCGACAAACAGTTCGCACCGGAATGGATCGCGCCGTTCAATGCCGTGATCCGCAAAACCATTGAACGCTGATGATCGCTCCCGACATTGAACGCCGTTTCTCCGGCGTTGCCCGACTCTATGGCGAGACCGCTTACCGCCGTTTGCAGCAAGCGCACGTCTGCGTCATCGGTATCGGCGGCGTCGGCTCATGGTGTGCCGAGGCGCTGGCCAGAACAAGCGTCGGCCGGCTGACGCTGATTGATCTCGACATGGTTGCCGAGTCGAACACCAATCGCCAGATACACGCACTCGACGAGATTTACGGCAAAGCCAAGGTCAACGCGATGGCCGAACGTATCGCCGCCATCAACCCCGACTGCGAGGTCAGCGTCATTGAGGACTTCGTCACCGAGGAAAACGTCTCACAACTGCTCGGCGGTGGCTTTGAGATCGTCGTCGACGCCATTGACCAGGCCCGGGTGAAAATCGCCATCGCCAGCTTCTGCCGCCAGCACGGGCAAGCTCTGGTTATGGCCGGGGCGGCAGGCGGCCAGATTGATCCGACCCGCGTGCGGATCGCCGACCTCGCGCACACCATCCAGGACCCTCTGCTCGCCAAGGTACGCTCCGCACTTCGCCGCCATCACGGCTTTCCACGCCAGGGAAAACTTGGGGTTACAGCAGTCTATTCCGACGAGCCGCTACGCTATCCTGAAATCCAGGGTAATTGCGCAACCCCTTCGCCCACCGGCCTGAACTGCGCCGGGTTCGGCTCCAGCGTCTGCGTCACCTCCGTATTCGGCATGGTGGCGGCTAGCCACGCCATACGTCAGATTGGCAACATCTAAGTCCAGGCAAGATCCTTTCGCGGTCTATCAGAGCAATTTTCCGATGGGCGCTTACGGCGCGAATTTTTTGTAAGCGCCCGGCAAACCCATCTGTAAATTGACGCGCCAGACCGCGAAGATCGTGTCCCCTTAAAACGATGGTGGACACTTTCGATGGAAATCCAGAAGCCAAGTCGGCGCCGGCGGCATCATCCGG
>NZ_JAYREB010000014.1:0-53411 GCF_041909095.1 Azonexus sp.
CCGGACCTTCAGCCCGGTTTCCGGGCTGACCACAAAAAGCTGTTTCCAGAGAAACCGAGCCGGGCTTGTTCAACAACCGGTTCAGATCGCGGCTCGCTTCGCGATCACGATCTAACCTTAATCGTTATGCGGCGCCGCTCTTTCCGCCTGCCGGGATCGCGCTGGCGGCCCTGCTGGTACGCGGAACGCGCTGTCTGCCCGGCATTTTCGCCGGGGCCTTCGTCGTTCAGCTGCTGGCGGCGATGCAGAGCGGCCTTTCCACTGCGGTCTGGCCGCTGCTCTTCCTGCCGGCGCTTGGCGCTACCGCGCAGGCCGCCATCGGCTACTGGCTGGCTGGCCGTCTGCTCGGGCGCGACAACCCGCTCGACAGTCCGGACAGCATCGTCCGCTTCGTCTTCGTCGTCGCGCCGTTGTCTACCCTGATCAGCCCGACGCTGGGCACCGCGACGCTTTACCTGATGCGGGCGACGGCGGCCGGCGATGTGCCGTTTACCTGGGCCAACTGGTGGGCCGGCGACCTGCTCGGCATCCTCATCATGGTGCCGCTGCTGCTCGTCTTTTTCGGCCGTCCGGCCGAGGCGTGGCGGTCGCGGCGGGCCACCGTCAGCGTACCGATGCTGATCGCGCTGGCCGTACTCGCTGCCAGCTTCATCCAGATCCGGCACTGGGAGGAGCAGCGCCAGCAGGCGCAGCTGAATCGGGATGCCGAACATCTGGCCAGTCTGGTCGGCAAGCGGCTGGAAGCCCAACTCGACCAGGTGCTGGCACTTGAACGGCTGGCCAGCGTACATCCGGCGCTCGATGCCGGGGTCTGGCGCGAATTCGTCACGCCGCTGCTCGAACGTTATCCGGGAACGCAGAATTTCGGCTGGAGTCCGCTGGTCACCGATGCCGGGCGCGATGCCTTCGAGGCGGCGGTGCGTGCTGGCGGCGAGCCGGATTTCGCGATTCTCGGCCGTGATCCGTCGGGCCGGACATTCATTGCCGAACGCCGCGCCGAATACCTGCCCATCCTCCACGTCGAGCCGCTGGCCAGCAATCGCAGCGTCCTTGGTCTCGATCCGCTGGTTCTTGAAAAAACCCGTGCCGCTGCCCGGCAGACGCGCGAGACCGGCCGGCCGGTGGCCTCGGGATCGATCCGCCTGGTCCAGGAAAGCGGTGAGCAGCGCGGTGTCGTGGTTTATCAGGCGGTCTTCCGCGGTCAGCCGGCGCGGCAGATCGGCATGATTTCCGCAGTCTTTCGCATGGACGATGCGCTGAACGCCGCCTTGCGCGGCATGGGGGGGCAGTTGCAGGTCTGTCTCAGCGATCTCGATCAGGGCGGCGGCCAGCGCCTGTACGGGCCGGCGAATTGCGCCGATGCCGCCTGGCCGGGGCGGCGACTGCACTGGCGCGATCATTTCGAATTCGCCGGTCGCCACTGGCAACTGACGATCGCCGCCAGCGACGAGTACATGGTTGCCCTGCGCAACTGGAGCGTCTGGGCGACACTGGCGATCGGTTTGCTGTGCACGGCGGTGCTTGGCGCTTTCCTGCTGCTGACCAGCGGCCGCACCCGGCGCGTCGAGCGGCTGGTCGAGGAGCGCACCCGGCAACTGGCCGAGGCCGGGCGGCAGGTGGCGCTGCAACAGGAGGAACTGGCGCAGGCGCAGCGTATCGCCCGCCTCGGCAGTTGGGAAATCCAGCCCGGCAGCGGCGAATGCCATTGTTCGGACGAGTTGCGCAAGGTGTTGCGTCTGGCGCCGGGTGAAACCATCAGCCGCGAAGGACTGCTCGCGCGGATGCATCAGGAAGATCGGGCACTGCTGGCGCGCGCCCTCGATCAGGTGGCGGCGGCACCGGGGCAGGCGGATTTCGACTGCCGCCTCGAGGCCAATGGCGCACTCGCCAGCACGCTGCATTTCCGCATCGAAAGCGAACGGACGGACGGCGGCGGCCTGCGCATCCGCGGTACCGCGCAGGACGTCACGGCGGCGCGCGCCGCCGAGGAGCACATCGCCTTTCTCGCCCATTACGATGTGCTGACCGGCCTGCCCAACCGCACCCAGTGGAACGAGCGTGCCCACCTCGAACTGCGCAGCGCGACGCTGCAGGGCGATTGCCTGGCGGTGCTGTTCCTGGATCTTGACCATTTCAAGTCGGTCAACGATTCGCTCGGCCACCCGGTCGGCGATCAACTGCTCTCCGGCGCCGCCCGCCGTTTTGCCGCCTGCCTGCGCGACGGCGATTTCCTCGCGCGTCTCGGCGGCGACGAATTCGTCGTCCTGCTCCCCCGTCTCGAACGCCCGGAGGATGCCGCCGTCGTCGCCCGCAAGCTGATCGCCGCGCTGCAGGCGCCGATGCTGATCGAAGGGCACGAACTGACGGTGTCGACCAGCGTCGGCATCGCCGTTTTCCCGGAGGACGGCGAAGACGCCAGCACCCTGCTCAAGCACGCTGATGTCGCGATGTACTGCGCCAAAGACCAGGGGCGCAACACCTATCACTATTTCAAGCCGGAGATGGACGTTCACGCCCTAGAGCGGCTGATGCTGGAAAACGCGCTGCGCCGCGCCATCGAGCGCAACGAACTGGTCCTCCACTACCAGCCGCAGGTCGCCGCCGACGATGCTCGCGTGCTCGGCTGCGAGGCGCTGGTGCGCTGGCAGCACCCGGAACTGGGCATGCTGCAGCCCGGCCAGTTCATCAGCGTTGCCGAGGAAAGCGGCCTGATCGTCGCGCTCGGCGAATGGGTGCTCGAAACCGCCTGCCGCCAGCTCGCCGCCTGGCAGGCCGCCGGCCGTGAGCTGGTGGTGGCGGTCAACATCTCGGCGCTGCAGTTCCGACACGGCGGCTTTTTCGACAGCGTGCGGCGCATCCTGCGCGACACCGGCGTCGATCCCGGCCATCTCGAACTCGAACTGACCGAGAGCGCGCTGATGCAGCCAACCCCGGAAGTGCTGGCGCGCATGCAGCAGTTGCGCGACCTCGGCATCATGCTGGCGCTCGACGACTTCGGCACCGGCTACTCCAGCCTCTCCTACCTGAAGCGCCTGCCGATCCGCCGGCTCAAGCTCGACCGCAGCTTCGTCAAGGACCTGCCCGACGACGCCGAAGACGTGGCGATCGCCATGGCGACGCTGTCGCTGGCCCGCGACCTGGGCATGGACGTCGTCGCCGAAGGCGTCGAAAACGAAGTGCAGTGGCGCTTCCTGGCCCAGCACGGCTGCCAGGTGATGCAGGGCTACCTGTTCAGCCGCCCGCTGCCGGCGGATGCCTGGGAACGCTGGCTGGCCGAGCGGCGGCTGGGCTGAGGAGGGATGGGCGCTCCGGTCGATAAAAATGTTTGGCCGAAGAGAGTTTGCTGTATGCCATCAGGATGCTTGGCGAGGGTTCCTTGGTGGAATCCAATGTCATTTATTTTTGTCGTTGCGCGTCAGGACCGATCAGCAAGGGCCTGTTTGCCAGACAACGCTCCGGAGGAAAACCGTATGAGCATCGAGCGCGCCGTTGCTGTGGCAAATACCTGTCTGAATGACAGGATTAGTACGGTCAGGGAGGGGGCGAAGGGCTTTTTTCGACCTGGAAGGTCGACAGCATTTATGACTTCGAGTCGTTCAGCGTTGGTTATTTCACCAATATTCCGCTGGCCGAAGGATACGTCCTGAAACTGCCCGACGGACTGTCGCACCATCTCACCACCATTGGTGTGGCGAGTGATTTTGCCTATACCGCGAGCTGGACTGAAAGGTGGACAGGATGAGGCCAGCCAAGGGATGCTTGTTTGTCGCTCTGCTCAGCGGCCTGCTAGTGGGCTGCGGCGGCGTTAGTGACTGCGGTGTCGCCGATGTCGTCCAGGAGATACGCCAGGTCGAGGTCGGGGCGGTTCGCTATCACCTCTATCTCAGGACCAGCGGCGTCAGCGACAAGACGCGTTTTCTGGTGCTTTACGACCGCTAACCCGCATTTGATCGCTGTGGCGTGGCCGACCGCGAAGCGGTCGGCGAAGCCGTGCTCGACGACGGGCAGGGAAGGCCGGTCCGCGTCGTGCTGGCCGACGGGCAGCTTGATGTGCAATACGCTGCTGGCAGCGGCGGCGATCGCGGCGTGCCGCCGGATATCGCGCTCGAGATCCGCGCCGCGCCGTAACGCGGCGGCTGCCGGCCTAGCCGGCGAGCGCCGCGGCAAGCGCGGCGATCATCCAGGCGTGGTCGAGGACGCCGGCGCTTTCGCGGACGCTGTGCATCGCCCACATCGGCGAACCGACGTCGATGCTGGGGATGCCGAGGCGGGCGGCGACGATCGGGCCGATCGTGCTGCCGCAGCCGAGGTCGCTGCGGTGGGCGTACTGCTGGCAGGGGACGCCGGCGCGCTCGCAGATGGCGAGGAAACGGGCGGCGCTGGCGGCGTCGGTGGCGTAGCGCTGGTTGGCGTTGCGCTTGATCACCGGGCCGCCGTTGACCAGCACGCGGTGGCAGGGTTCGTAGGCGGCGGGGAAGTTCGGATGCCAGCCGTGCGCCATGTCGGCGCTGATGAAGTAGCTGGCGGCGAGCATCCGCCGCTGGTCCTCGCCGTCCAGCCCGCAGCCGGCGGCGAGCCGCTGCAGGACGTCGCCGACGAAGCTGCCGCCGGCGCCGACGGCGCTTTCCGAGCCGACTTCCTCGTGGTCGAAGAGGGCGACCAAGCTGCTCGCCGCGTCGTCCTCCTGCGCCAGCAGCGCGCTCAGCGCGGCGTGGCAGGAGGCCAGGTTGTCGAGCTGGCCGTTGGCGACGAATTCCTGGTCGGCGCCCCAGAAACTGCCTTTCTGCGTGTCGCAGGCGACCAGGTCCCAGGTCAGCAACTGCGCCGGTTCGACCCCCAGGGCATCGGCCAGCGGCCGGCGGAACTGGGCGTCGGCGCCGTCTCCGGTGCTGCCGAGGAGGAGCGGCAGTTCGGTCTGCTTGTTGAACTTGAGACCGCTCTCGTTGGCCTCGCGGTTCATGTGGATGGCCAGGTTGGGCAGGCGCAGCAGCGGCCGGTCGATGTGCAGCAGGCGGCTGACGATGGCGTCGCCGGCGCGCACCATGACCCGGCCGGCGAGGCCGAGGTCGCGGTCGGCGAAGGTGGCGAGCAGCGGGCCACCATAGACTTCGACGCCGATCCGCACCAGGCCGGCGGCGTCTTCCGCCGGGCGCGGCTTGACGCGCAGGCCCGGCGAATCGGTGTGGGCGCCGATCAAGGTCAGGCCGTTCGTCGCCAGCGGCCGCTCGCCGAGGCGGAAGGCGATCAGCGACGAGTCGCCGCGCGTCACGTAGTGACGGCCGCCGCTGGCCAGCGTCCACCGTTCGCTTTCGTCGAGCCGCCGGTAGCCGGCGGCTTGCAGGCGCTGCACGCTGCTGGCGACGGCGTGCCAGGGGCTGGGGCTGGCGTCGATGAAATCGAGCAGGTCCTGCGCTTGGCGGCGGACATTGTCGGAAATCGCGGTCATCAACGGGGTCCCCCCTGGGTGCAGGCGTCGACGATGATGTCGCCGACACTTGGGTGGTAGAGCATGGCGAGATGGCCGACCGGTGGCAGGTCGGCGTTGTGGGCGCCGGGCAGTTGCTGGTTGTCTTGCGGCATCACGTAGTTGTCGGCCGGGTTGCGCAGGGCGATCGTCGGCACGCCGGTCTTTTCGTCGCGCATATCGCGCAGCCACAGCGAATCGGGTTCCATCTCGCGGGCGTTCTGGCCGATGCCGTAGCGCGCCAGTTCGCTGCCGGCGTTCGGCGTCGCCAGCGTGATCAGCGCCTGCACCTTGTCGTTGCCGTGGCGCGCCAGGTAGGAACGGCAGACCAGGCCGCCCATGCTGTGGCCGACCAGGGTCAGCCGGCGGGCGCCGCTCTCCCGGCAGACGGCGTCGATGCGCTCGCCCAGTTGCGGCACCATGCGGCCGAGACTGATGAAGGGCGGAAACAGGCTGACGCTGGCGACGGTGCAGCCCGCCGCTTCGAGGCGGCGGCGCAGCAGCCAGAAGACGCCGCGGCTGCAGCCGTAGCCATGCACCAGCAGGACCACCCGGCCACCGCGGTCGAGGCGGTCGGCCGGCATCCACAGGGCTTCCAGCGGCACGACCAGGAGGAAGGTGAACAGGTAGGCGGCGTAGTCCTGCAGCATCAGCCACAGACGCCGGCCGACGTTGCGCGGGTAGCCGGGGCTGGCATGACGGGCGGCGAGCCGCCAGGTGCCGGCGTTGAGCAGGGCGCGGCTGACGAGCAGCACGGCAAACGCGGCGAGCAGCGTGTGGCTGGTCGGGAGGTCGAACAGGGCGCTGGCCAGGAAGTGGTAGGTGGCGAGTTCGGCGGCCAGCCAGAGCAGGACGGAGATCGGTTGCATGCCCGGGCTCAGGCGGCTTCGCCGGCCGGCTTGGGCAGCCACAGGCAGGCGCCCTTCGATTCCTTGTCGATCGCGGCGAGCACGCGCTGGTGTTCGGCCAGCTCGGCCTCGCTCGCCCGGCGGACGAGCAGCGGCTTGCGCTGGCGCGCCTTGCCGTCGGCGCCAAGAAGGGCTGGCGGCGCCTCGTCGGGCTCGATCATCAGCGAGTTCTGGCCGCGCGTCATCGCCAGATAAACCTCGGCCAGCAGCTCGGTGTCGAGCAGCGCGCCGTGCAGGGTACGGCTGGAGTTGTCGATCTCGTAGCGTTCGCACAGCGCGTCGAGGCTGTTGCGTTTGCCCGGGTGCAGTTCCTTGGCTTCGCGCAGGGTGTCGATGACGCCGCGGCAGACGGTCTCGACCGGCACCCGGCCGAGGCGGTCGAGTTCGGCATTGAGGAAGCCGAGGTCGAAGGGCGCGTTGTGGATGATTAGCTGGGCGCCGTTGATGAATTCCAGGAACTCGTCGGCGATGTCGGCGAACTTCGGCTTGTCGGCGAGGAATTCGAGCGTGATGCCGTGCACTGCCTGGGCGCCGGCGTCGATCTCGCGCCCCGGATTCATGTACTTGTGCAGGTGGCGGCCGGTGAGCCGGCGATTGACCAGTTCGATGCAGGCGACTTCAATGATGCGGTGGCCGTCGCGCGGGTTGAGGCCGGTGGTTTCGGTATCGAGGACGATCTGTCTCATGCCGTTTCCTTCAATTCGTCGATCCCGCGGTTGGCCAGCGCGTCGGCGCGTTCGTTCTCCGGGTGGCCGGCGTGGCCCTTGACCCAGATCCATTCGAGCTGGTGGCGGCGCGCCTGTTCGTCAAGCTGCTGCCAGAGGTCGGCGTTCTTCACCGGCTTCTTGTCGGCGGTCTTCCAGCCGTTGCGCTTCCAGCCGTGGATCCACTCGCTGATGCCCTTCAGCACGTATTGCGAGTCGCTGTGCACGCGGGCCTTGACCGGCCGCTTCATGGCGTCGAGGGCGCGGATGACGGCCAGCAGTTCCATGCGGTTGTTGGTGGTGGCCGCTTCGCCACCCCACATTTCCTTCTCGTGCGCGCCAGCGCGCAGAATGGCGCCCCAGCCGCCGGGGCCGGGATTGCCGCGGCAGGCGCCGTCGGTATAAATGTCGACGATCTCAGTCGCCATGGCTTTCCTTTTGTGCGATCGGGCGCAGCGCCTTGCTGCGCAGGCTCTTCTTGCGCCAGTTGGGGGTGATCAGGCGCATGCCATGCACGCGCTTGACGGCGCGCAGCATATAGACAGCGCCGGAATATTTCCACCAGCGGCGCCCCGCCAGTTCGGCGAAGCGCCAGCGCTGCAGCCATTTCTGCTGCTCGCAGGGCGGCGCGTAGCAGCCGTAGCTGCCGCGATCGACGTCGAAGCCGAGCAGTTTCAGCCAGTCCTTGAGGCGGATCGGCGACAGGTAGTTGCCGTCCCAGGGGAAGCCGCACTGGTGGCGCAGACGCCGCTTGACGCCCCACAACGAGAGCGGGTTGAAACCGGTGACGATCAACTGGCCCTCGGGGATCAGGATGCGCTCGACCTCGCGCAGGATCTCGTGCGGGTCGGCGGCGAATTCCAGGATGTGCGGCAGGACGACGAGGTCGATGCTCTGGTTGGCGATCGGCAGCGCCGCCGGCGAACAGCGCACTGCCACCGGGTTACCGGCGCCGATCCGGTGGCGCAGCGCCATGCGGTTGGCGCGCAACAGGTCGCACTGCGGCAGGCCGATCTGCAGCGCATTGAAGCCGAAGATGTCGGAAACCGCCTCGTCGATTTGCGCCACTTCCCAGTCGAGCACATAGCTTCCCTGCGGCGAGGCGAGCCAGGCGGCGAGTTCGGGATTTGACATCCGCTCGGACTGCTTCGATAGTTCCGGCATGTTCGAAGAAATATCGCTCATTCCTGCCTTCAAGGACAATTACATCTGGCTGCTGCGACGGGGCCGGGCGGCCTTCGTCGTCGATCCCGGCGATGCCGCGCCGGTCGAAGCCCGCCTGGCGGCGGACGGCCTGCAGCTGGCCGGTATCCTGATCACCCACCATCACGCCGACCACCAGGGCGGCGTCGCGGCGCTGGTCGAAGCCCACGCTTGCCCGGTCCATGCGCCGGCCGAAGAGTCTATCACAGGCCGTAGCCATCCCCTGCGCGGCGGCGAGCGCCTCGACGTGCTCGGCGTGCCGGTCGAGGTGCTGGCCGTTCCCGGCCATACCCTCGGGCATCTGGCCTACCTCGCGCCGGGCGCGCTGTTCTGCGGCGACACCCTGTTTGGCGCCGGTTGCGGCCGCCTGTTCGAGGGGACGCCGGCGCAGATGCAGGATTCGCTGGCGCGGATTGCAGCCTTGCCGGAAACGACGCAGATCTACTGCGCCCACGAGTACACGCAGATGAATCTGCCTTTCGCCGCTGCCGTCGAGCCCGGCAACCCGGCGATTGCCGCGCGTGCGCGCCGGGTGGCAGCGCTGCGTCAGGCCGGCCAGGCGACGGTGCCGCTGACGCTGGCCGAGGAAAAGGCGACCAATCCCTTCCTGCGCTGGACGCAAGCGGCAGTGATCGGCGCGGCGCTCGCGCATGGCGCGGCGGATGACTCGCCGGCCGCCGTCTTCGGCGCGTTGCGCGCCTGGCGCAACACTTTCTGACGGGTATCAGGCGGCGGGTGGCCGCTGGCGGATGCGGGTGGCCGCCTTCTTCATCGCGTCGAGCACGCGCGCCGCGTTGAACGGCTTGACGATGAAGCCGGTGGCGCCATGGTGGATGGCTTCCTGCACGGTATGCGGGTCGGCGCTGCCGGTGATGACGATGAATTCAATTTCCGGATGGGCGGCCTTGATCTCCACCATCGCGACCAGGCCGTTCTTTTCCGGCATCAGCACGTCCATGCAGACGATTGCCGGGCGCAGGCGTTCCGCCGCCTCGACAGCCTGCACGCCGTTCCTGGCTTCACCGACGATTTCGTACTCGTCGCCGCGCAACATGCCGCGCAAGATGGTGCGCATCATGTCGTTGTCGTCGACGATGAGGACGGAAAGCGCGTTCTTGTTCATGGCGGGCGGGTCAGAAACAGTACTTCATGAAATAGCCGAGGGCAGACAGGCTGATGAAGAGGGCGAGGAATCCCCAGAAAAACGCCCATTTCGTTGCCGCGACGGCATCGTGGTGGCGGCCGTGCTGGCGCATCTCGAACACCCGCTGCACTTCGCCCAGGGTCAGCAGCGCGCTGAAGATGAAGAAGATCATGCCAGTGAACATGGCGATGATCGTCGTGTTGTTCAGCGTCGGGCAATAGCCGGTGGTCAGATGGGCGAAGGTCAGCACCGCGTCGGTCTTCATCGCGTACATGCCGACCAGGAAGGCGAGCAGCGCGAAGCCGGCGATCAGCAGCGTGGTCGCCCACACTTGCCAGCGGCGTAGTTCCGCCAGGACTTCACGTATTTCCTCAAGCAGGCGCTTCATGGCCGTGTTCCGTCGTTGCGCATCGTTGCGCTGTGCTAGATTTGGCGAAATTGAATTGGCCGAAGATTAACATGACCGCAGCCCGCTCGCCCGTCCTCAACAAGATCGCCCACTGGCGTGGCCGTTTCGATACGCCGCCCAACCGGCGGCGTGGCAAATGGCTGGCGGGCAGCCTGCTGGCATTCGTGCTGTTCGGTTTTTTCGCCGCACCGCCGCTGCTCAAGAGCCTGCTGCTCGACAAGCTGGGCGAGGTGCTGCACCGCGAAGTCAGCATCGCGCGCATCGACGTCAATCCGCTGGCGCTGTCGGCGACCGTCGCCGGGCTTGCCGTGCGCACGGCGGAGGGGCACGAGGTGGCCGGTTTCGACGAGTTGTACGTCAATCTCTCGGCCAGTTCGCTGCTCAAGTTCGCTGTCGTCGTCGATGAAATCCGCCTTGTCGGCCCGCGCCTGGCCGTGGTTCGTCTCGACGAGGGGCGCTACGACGTGTCCGATCTCCTCGACGAATGGCTGAAACCGGACGACGAGCCGGACAGCGGGGTGCCGCGCTTCTCGCTGAACAACATCCAGCTCGGCGGCGGCAAGCTGGTATTCGACGATCGGCCGCGCGGCCGCGTCCAAACCGTGGAAGACATCAATCTCGGCCTGCCTTTCGTTTCCAGTTTGCCGTATCAGGCGGAAATCCTGGTCCAGCCGATGTTCTCCGCCCGCATCGACGGTTCCGAATTGCGCCTCGACGGCCAGGCGACACCTTTCGCCGACGGTCGCGAGAGCGAGCTGAACCTGCTGCTCGACGGCTTCGACCTGGCGCAATTGCAGCCCTATCTGCCGGCCGGCGTGCCGCTGCGGATCGGCGCAGCCAGGCTGCATTCGCAGTTGCGCCTGTTGTTCCGGGAACTGACCGACGGCACCAATTCGCTGACCCTGACCGGCCAGGCGCGCCTCGACGGGCTGGCGCTGAGCGACGACGGCGGCCGACCGCTGCTCGGCTGGAAATCGCTGGTCGTCGATCTCGAGCAGTTCGATCCCCTCAAGCGCAGCCTGGCGCTGCGCAAGCTGACGCTGGACGGCGCCGAATTCGACCTGGCGGTCGACGGGCGCGGCGAACTGAACCTGCTGGCCGTCGCCAACCGCCTTGCCAAGCCGGCGGCCGCCGCGCCGACAGCCCCAACGGCCCCAACGGCCCCAACGGCGGCGCCGGCAACACCGTTCGCCTGGTCGCTGGCGGCGTTCGAAGTGAACGATGCGCGCGTCCGCTGGCGCGACGCTTCCGGGCCGCAGCCGGTGAGTGGTGAGATCAGCGCGCTGCATGCCCGGGTTGGCACTGTCGATCATCGCCTGGCGGTGCCGCTGGAGATTGCCGAGGCGGGCTGGCAGATGGATTTCGGCGCGCCGCTGAAAGTCGGCAGCATCGGCCTCAAGGGGTTGCGCGTCGACCTGGCGGCGCAGCGCGTCGATGTCGGCGAACTGGCGGTCAGCAGCGCGCGCATCGGCGCCGGCCTGGCCGCCGACGGCAGCTTCGCCTGGCTGACGCCACCGGCGCTGCGCGGCGTCGCTCAGGGCGGCAAGGCGCCGGCGCCGCGGCCGTGGCTGGCGCAGGTGGCGAAGCTCAAGGTCGACGACCTCGGCTTGCGCTTCGAGGACCAGTCGGTGCAGCCGGCGGCGGTCCAGGAAATCAGCGGCTTGAGCCTGCAGGGCGAGCGCCTGGGCAACCTGCCGAACGAGAAGGGGCACCTGACGCTGCAGGCGACGGTCAACGGCGAAGGCACGCTGGCCGTGGCCGGCGAGGTCCAGACGGTGCCGCTGGCGGCGAAGCTGAAGATCGACAGCAGCGGCATCCCGGTACAGGGCCTGCAGGGCTATTCCGGCCGTTACCTCAACATCCGCCTGCAGCGCGGCCAGTTTTCGAACCAGGGCGAGGCCGTCGTCCGCGTCGACGGCGGCCGGCTGAAGGCGGCCTATAAAGGATCGGCGACGATCGGTAACCTGCTGGCCGTGGACCCGGACAACAAGGCCGATTTCCTGAAGTGGAAATCGCTGCATTTCGACGGCGTCGATTTTCGCCTCGATCCGCTGGCGATCGACGTGCGCGAAATTGCGCTGGCTGATTTCTACTCCCGCCTGATCCTCAACAAGGACGGCCGCCTCAACCTCGCCGACATCGTCCGCCGCAACGAAGCGGCGCCGGTTGTCGCCGATGCCACGACGGCGGCGCCGCCAGCGAACCCGCCGCCGACCGCGCCGCCGCTGCCGATCCGCATCGCCAAGGTGACGCTGAACAACGGCACGGTCAATTTCTCCGATTACTTCGTCAAGCCCAACTACACGGTCAACGTCGGCAAGCTGAACGGCCGCATCAGCGGCCTGTCGTCGGCCGCGGGCACGCTGGCCGACATGGAGCTGCGCGGCACCTACGCCGGGTCGGCGCCGGTGCTGATCAGCGCCCGCCTCAACCCGCTGGCGGCGCAGTCCTACCTCGACCTCAAGGGCGAGGTGAAAGGCGTCGACATGACCGGTTTCTCGCCGTACTCCGGCAAGTATGCCGGCTACCTGATCGACAAGGGCAAGCTGTCGCTGAACGTCGCCTACAAGCTGGAGAACCGCCAACTGAGCGCCGACAACCGGCTGTTCATCGACCAGTTCACCTTCGGCGAGCGGGTCGACAGCCCGGATGCCACCAAGCTCCCGGTCAACCTGGCGCTGGCGCTGTTGCGCAACAATCGCGGCGAGATCGACATCAACCTGCCGATATCCGGTTCGCTCGACGATCCGCAGTTCTCGGTCGGCGGCCTGGTGATCAAGGTCATCATCAACCTCTTCGTCAAGGCGGTGACTTCGCCCTTCGCGCTGATCGGCTCGATGTTTGGCGGCGGCGAGGAGTTGTCCACGCTGGCCTTCGCGCCGGGGCGCACGCAGTTCGACGCGGCGGCGCAGAAGAAGCTGGAAACGCTGGCCCGCGCCCTTACCGAGCGCGCCGCGCTGAAACTGGAAATCGCCGGCTACGCCGATCCGGAGATCGACAGCGAGGGCGTGCGGCGGGTCGCCATCGAACGGGCGATGCAGCGCGAGAAGTTCGCCGACCTGCAGAAGAAGGGCGGCGACGCCGAATCGGCCGACGCCGTGCGCATCGCGCCGGAGGAATACAAGACCTACCTGACGCGCGTCTATAAGGCCGGCAAGTTCCCGAAGCCGCGCAACTTCATCGGTCTGCAGAAGGATCTGCCGGTCGAGGAAATGGAAAAGCTGCTCCTCGCCAACCTGCCCGCCGGCGACGAAGAACTGCGTCTGCTTGCCCGGCAGCGCGCCGAGAACGTCCAGACCTGGCTGATCGAACAGGGCAAGGTGGCGGCCGAGCGCATTTTCCTGGTGCCCGGCAAGGCGAAGGCCGAAGCACCGGCGGCCGCCGGCGGGCGCGTCGAATTCGCGTTGAGGTAGGACGATGAGCGAAGCGATGACGCTGGCCCTGCTGCTCGGCCTGATGACGGTGATCCTGCTGCAGGTCGCGCTGCTCTGGCGCGGCAGCCGGCCGGGCGAGGAGGCTGCGGCCCTGCGCACGCTGCAGGACGGCCTCGACAAGGGGCTCGCCCGGCTCGAGCGCGAACTGCGCGAGGAACTGGCACGCAGCCGCCGCGAGGACGCCGAGGAGGCTTTCCGCGACCGCGAGGAACGCGCCCAGTCGGCCAACCTGCTCGGCCAGGCGGTGAGCACCCAGATGGGTCAGCTCGGCACGCTGCAGGCGGAGCGCCTGGAAGCCTTCGCCCGCGAACTGAGCCGCTTCTCGCTCGGCCTCGACGAACGTTTCGAGCGCCTGAAGAGCGGCGTTGAAAGCCGGCTGACCGCGCTGCAGGCGGACAACGCCGGCAAGCTCGAGGAAATGCGCCGCACCGTCGACGAGAAGCTGCACGCGACGCTCGAACAGCGTCTCGGCGAATCGTTCAAGCTGGTCAGCGAGCGCCTCGAGCAGGTGCATCGCGGCCTCGGCGAGATGCAGAACCTGGCCGCCGGCGTTGGCGACCTCAAGCGCGTGCTGACCAACGTCAAGACCCGCGGCACCTGGGGCGAAGTGCAACTGGCGGCGCTGCTCGAACAACTGCTCACCGCCGGCCAGTACGCGGCCAACGTCGCCGTCCGTCCGGGCAGCGCCGAACGCGTCGATTTCGCCATCCGCCTGCCCGGGCGCGACGACGGCGCGACGGTCTGGCTGCCGATCGACGCCAAGTTCCCGGTCGAGGACTACCAGCGCCTGCTCGACGCCCAGGAGCCGGCGGCGATCGAGGAGGCGGCGAAAGCGATCGAAACGCGGTTGAAGAACGAGGCGAAGAGCATCCGCGACAAATACGTGGCGCCGCCGCACACCACCGACTTCGCGCTGCTCTACCTGCCGGTCGAGGGCTTGTACGCCGAGGCGCTGCGCCGGCCGGGGCTGGCCGAGACCTTGCAGCGCGAGTACCGGGTCAGCCTGGCCGGGCCGACGACGCTGGCGGCGCTACTCAACAGCCTGCAGATGGGCTTCCGGACGCTCGCCATCGAGCAGCGTTCGGCCGAGGTGTGGGCAGTGCTCGGCGCGGTCAAGAGCGAGTTCGGCAAGTTCGGTGAGGCGCTGGCGCATACCCGCAAGAAACTGGAAGAAGCGAGCAACAGCATCGTCCGCGCCGAAACGCGAACGCGCCAGCTGACGCGCAAACTCAAGGACGTCGAGGCCCTGCCGGCCGGCGACGCGCAACAACTGATCGGGGGAGATGAGGATGGCGAAGACGCCTGAACTGGAAGTAGCTTACCGGGCCACGACGTACCGGGTGTTCCTGCCGGAAGGGCAGTTCGACTTGCGCGTCGATCAGCCGTCGCCGCAACTGGCCGAGTGGCTGGCGGCGGCGCGGGCGCCCGGCTTCGCGGTGATCACCGCGTTCAACCCGGGCGGCCGGCGGCTTCCCGACGATGACAACCTCGGCCGCCAGTCGGCGCTCGAGTGCGACCTGCTGGAAGGCAACTACGAGCCCTATTCGGCGGAAAACCGCCCCGATGACGCGGCGGCGCCGGTCGAGGAGAGCTGCTTCGTCCCCGACATCACGCGCGAGGACGCGCTGGCGCTGGCCGACGATTACGAACAGAATGCGATCCTCTGGGGAGGCGCGGACGGGATTCCCCGTCTGGCATGGACGGAAGAACTCGAATAATGACAGGCAGGATCGGCCGCTTCGAAATTCGCGGCGAACTGGGGCGGGGCGCGCAGAGCGTGGTGTATCGGGGTTTCGACCCACAGTTGCAGCGCGAGGTGGCGATCAAGACCCTGCATTTCAGCAATCCCGACCCCGAGCAGAACCGGGTCCTGCTCGACGAGGCGCGCCTGGTCAGCAAGCTGCGTCACGCCAACATCGTGCCGATCTTCGACGCTGGCGAGGAAGGCGGCGACATCTATCTGGTGTTCGAGCTGGTGCCCGGCCAGAGCCTGGCCGATTTCCTGCGCACCGCCGGCGCCCTCTCGCCGGTCAAGGCGGTCAGCCTGCTGCGCCCGGTGCTCGACGCGATCGCCCAGGCGCACGGCAACGGCATCATTCACCGCGACCTCAAGCCGTCGAACATCCTGCTCGACGAGAACGGCATGCCGCGGGTCATGGATTTCGGCATTTCGGTCCGCATCAGCGGCCAGAGCGAGCGTCTCGACAAGCTGTCGGGCACCCCCGCCTACATGGCGCCGGAGTACATCCTGAAGCGCGAGGTCGGCGAGCGTTCCGACATCTTCGCCGCCGGGCTGATCCTTTACGAAATGCTCACCGGCCGCCGCGCCGTCCAGGGCAGCAGCCTGCAGGAGATGTTCCGCCGTATCGTCAGCGAGGACATCCGCCTGCCGGAACAGCTCCAGGTCGACGAGCGCCTGGCCGGCATCCTTTACAAGGCGCTGGCCCGCGACCCGGCGCTGCGTTACCGCAACGTCGGCCAGTTCGCCGAAGCGCTCGATGCCTTCATCGAGCCCGAGGCGACGCTGCCGGCCGACGCCAGCGGTCAGGCGACGATCGATTTCCTGCTGCGCCGCATGCGCCACAAGAGTGATTTCCCGGCGCTCTCGGAATCGGTCGGTGCGATCAACCGCATCGCCAGCAGCGAAACGGAAAGCGTCAACCGGCTGTCGAATACCATCCTCAAGGACTTCGCGCTGACCAACAAGCTGCTGCGCCTGGTCAATTCGGCCTACTTCCGGCCGGCTGGCGGCGGCAACATCAGCACCGTGTCGCGGGCGGTGGTCGTGCTCGGTTTCGAGACGGTGCGCAACATCGCCATCTCGGTGCTGCTTTTCGAGCACCTGCAGAACAAGGGTAATCTCGGGGCACTCAAGGAGGAATTCCTGCGCGCCAACCTGGCCGGCATCCTCGCCCGCGATATCGGTGCCGCAGCACACATGCGCGATCTCGAGCAGGTCTTCATCTGCGCGCTGTTCCACGGCCTGGGTCGGCTGCTGGCGCAATACCATTTTCCCGACGAAGCCGCCGAAATCCGTCGTGTCATGGCGCAGAAAGGCTTGCGTGAGGAGCAGGCGGCGCAGCAGGTGCTCGGCATCTCGCTCGAGGAGCTGGGGGTGGCAATCGCCCGCCAGTGGGGCTTCCCGCCGCTGATCGTCGGCGCCATGCGGCGCCTGCCGGCGGGGCGGGCGCGCAAGCCGGGCTCACCGGAAGAGCGCCTGCGCACGCTGGCCGGCATGGCCAACGAGTTGTGCGAGGCGATTGCCCAGGCGACGCCGGAGAACCGCGACCAGGAGTTCCGCAAGGTGGTCACCCGTTTCAATGAGGCAATCCCGCTCGACGACGGACAGGTGATGCAGACCTTGCGGCGTTCGGTCGAGGAGGTCGGCGAACTGGCCCGCATCATCCACCTCGGTGCGCAGAACACCACTTTTGGCCGGCAGATGCGGCATTTCGCCAAGCTCACGCAGACCCCGGGCGAGGCGGCGGAGGCCGGCGAGGTGGCGCAGTCGCTCGGTAGCATCGCCCTCGGCGACGATGCCGTGCCGGGAACGGCCGGCGATGCTGCCGTCGGCGTCGATGCGCAGGCGGTGCTCACCGCCGGCATTCAGGACATCAGCAACACCCTGGTCGATGGCTTCAAGCTCAACGACATCCTGCGCATCATCCTGGAAACCATGTACCGGGCGATGGGCTTCAAGCGCGTCATCCTGTGCGTGCGCGATCCGCGCAGCAACACCATGCAGGGGCGTTTCGGCTTCGGTCCGGAGGCCGCCGAACTGGCACGCGGCTTCCGCTTTCCGCTCAGCTTCACGCCGGACATCTTCCACGCCGCGACTTCGAAGGGCGTCGATATCCTGATCCGCGACATCGACGATCCGAAGATCGCCCAGCGCGTTCCAGCCTGGTACCGCAGCCTACTGCCGGCGCGCTCCTTCGTCGTCTTTCCGCTCAACCTGAAAGGCAATCCGGTGGCGCTGATCTATGCCGATTGCGACGAGGCCGACGGCATCCAGATTCCGGAAAAGGAGTTGTCGCTACTGCGCACCCTGCGCAATCAGGCGGTGCTGGCGATCAAGCAGGGCGGATAGCAAAAGCCCGCCGGGCGGCGGGCTGGATCGGGGAAATGCCGCTGGTTTTCACCAGAGTCGCCACCACGCGGTCTTGCGTTCGATGCCCTCGGCGTAGAAACGGGTGTTCGGGAAATTTTTCTTGAGCACCCGTTCGGCGTCGTCGCGCAATTCCTTCATTTCGAGCTTTTCGTAGGCGAGGACGAGGATGTACAGCGCTTCCTCGATCGCTGGCGCGTGTGGATAGGTTTCGACGGCGACCTGCGCCCGGTTGGCGGCGGCAATGTAGGCGCCACGCTTGATGTAATAGCGGGCGACGTGTACTTCCAGCGAGGCCAGCGCATTGACCAGGTAATTCATGCGCTTGATCGAGTCCGGCGCGTACTTGCTGTCCGGGAAACGGGTGATCAGTTCCTTGAACGACTCGAAGGCTTCGCGCGCCGCCTTGGGATCGCGTTCGGTCAGGTCCTGGTTGCTGATGTGGCCGATCAGGCCGAGATCCTCGTTGAAATTGACGAGGCCCTTCAGGTACATCGCGTAATCGACGGCCGGGTGGTTCGGGTGCAGCTTGATGAAGCGGTCGGCGGCGGCGAGCGCCGAGCCCGGCTCGTTCGACTTCCAATAGACGTAAGCCAGTTCCAGTTGCGCCTGTTGCGCGTAGCGGCCGTAGGGATAGCGGGCTTCCAGCTTTTCCAGCATCTTGACCGCGGTTTCCCACGAGCCTTCGGTCTGCGCCTCGCGGGCGGCGGTGTAGAGACGATTGGCGGACCAGCCGGCGGTTTCGTCATGTTCGGCCGGCAGCGAACTGCAACCGGCAAGTACGGCAGCGGCAAGGAGTGCGAGCAGCCAGCGAAGGCTGGCGGCGAAAGTCGGGAATGCAGGTAAACTGCGCATCATGAATGATCCTCTTGAAAACTCGGGCGATTATAGCCCAAGCGAGCCGCTCAAAATGACGGTTCCCGATGTCATGGGCGGTCGCCGGCTCGACCAGGCGCTCGCCGAAATGCTTCCCCAGTATTCCCGCAACCGCCTGCAAACGTGGATACGGGACGGCTGCGTCACGCTCGACGGCGAGCCGGTCGGCGAACCGAAGCGCAAGCTGCTGGGCGGCGAACAACTCTTGCTCGAATTGCCCGACGACGAATTCCTCGGCGCCGAGCAGGCGGAAGACATTCCCCTCGCCATCGTCTACGAGGACGAGGCACTGCTGGTGATCAACAAGCCGGCCGGGTTGGTCGTCCATCCTGGCAGCGGCAACCGCAACGGCACCCTGATGAACGCCCTGCTGCACCACGTGCCGGGCATCGGCGAAGTGCCGCGGGCCGGCATCGTGCATCGCCTGGACAAGGAAACCAGCGGCCTGCTGGTCGTCGCCAAGACGCTGGAAGCGCAGACCGACCTGGTCCGGCAACTGCAGGCACGCACCGTCAAGCGCCAGTATCTGGCGGTCGCCGCCGGCGTGATCCGGCGCGACGGCGGTGTCGATACGCCGATCGGCCGGCATCCGGTGCATCGCATCAAGATGGCGGTGGTGCCGGAGAGTCGCGGCGGCAAGCCGGCACTGACCTGGTACCGGGGGCTGGAAATCTACGCCCACAGCACCTTGATCGAATGCTCGCTGGAAACCGGCCGCACCCACCAGATCCGCGTGCATATGGCGTCGATCGGTCACCCGCTGCTCGGCGACCCGGTGTACGGCAAGCGCGATCCGCGGCTGCCGACTTTCCATCGCCAGGCCTTGCACGCGACCCGCCTCGGTCTGGTGCATCCGGTGAGCGGCCGGCAGATGCAGTGGGAGGTGCCGTTGCCGGAAGACATGCGCGAACTGGTCGATCTCCTGCGTCATGCTTGATTTCCTCATTCCCGACTGGCCGGCCCCCGCGAACGTCCAGGCGCGCCAGACGCAGCGCGGCGGCGGCGTCAGCCCGGCGCCGTGGGACAGCCTCAACCTCGGCGACCACGTCGGCGACGATCCGGCGCGGGTTGCCGCCAATCGCGCCCGCTTGCTCGCCGAGCTGCCGGCGGCGCCGCTCTGGCTGCGCCAGGTGCATGGCACGGTCGTTGTCGATGCGGCGAGCGCTCCGGTCAACAGCGAAGCCGATGCCAGCTTTTCCCGCGTTGCCGGGGTCGTTTGCGTGGCGATGACCGCCGACTGCCTGCCGGTCCTCTTCTGCGACCGGGCCGGTAGCGTCGTCGCGGCCGCCCATGCTGGCTGGCGCGGGCTGCTCGCCGGCGTGCTGGAACAGACGCTGGCGGCAATGGCGGTGGCGCCGGGCGAGGTGCTCGCCTGGCTGGGGCCGGCGATCGGTCCGGAAAACTTCGAAGTCGGCGCCGAGGTCCGCGCCGCCTTCGTCGCCGGCGATCCGGCCAGCGCCGCCGCTTTCCGCGCGTACGGCGATGGCAAGTGGCTGGCCGACCTCTACACGCTGGCCCGGCAGCGTTTAACGGCGGCCGGTGTCGGCAGCGTGTTCGGCGGTGGCGCCTGTACCTTCGCCGACGGCGAGCGCTACTTCTCCTTCCGGCGCGACGGCGTCAGCGGGCGCATGGCCACTCTGATCTGGCTGGCCTGACGCGGCCAGCCGCTGCTGTTCGCGGAAGGCGCGCCGCTCGCGGCGCACCCGGCTGCCGGCGAAATAGAGGATCAGTCCGCAGGGCAGGGCACCGTAGAACAGGAAGGAGATGATGCCGACGACGAGGTTGGGCTCGCTGGCGGCGACCAGGACGGTGACATAGAGCCAGCCGATAACGATGATCATGGCGAGGGACATGCGCGAATTCTAAATCGAAAGCGCCTGTCTGGCAGCCACCAATCACGCTGCTGCGGAAGCGCCGATTTATGCATTGACAGTGCCGGGACGGGTATGGAGAATCCAGAGGCTGAAGCCCACGACAACCAACGAGAAACGGCATTCCATGGCGCAAGGATCGGACAATACCCAGGCATTCCTGGCTTCTGCCATGCAGTTCCTGCAGGCCGGACAAGGCTACGCGCAGCAATTCATGGAGCAGTTCGGCAAGCAGGCCGGCATCGCCGACCAGGCCCCGGCGGTCGATCCGCAGGCGCTGACGGCGCTGCAGAAGGAGTTCATGGATCGCCAGATGTCCCTGTGGCAATCCGTACTTGCCAAGCAGCAGGGCCAGGCGCCCACCTTCGAGGTCCGTCCGGAACCCGGTGACCGCCGTTTCGCGGCGCCGGAGTGGCGGGAAAGTCCGATCTACGATTACCTGCACCAGGCCTACCTGCTCAACGTCCAGTACTTGAAGGAAATGGTCGAGAAGCTGCCGGCCGACGACGCCAAGGCGCGCGACAAGATGCGCTTCATCGCCCGCCAGATGGCGGATGCGCTGGCGCCGACCAACTTCGCCGCGACCAACCCGGAATTCATCAAGCTGGCCCTGGAAACCAAGGGCCAGAGCATCACCGACGGCATCAACAACCTGATCCGCGACTTCGAGAAGGGGCGCATCTCGATGACCGACGAATCGGTCTTCGAGGTCGGCCGCAACATTGCCACCACCGAAGGCGCCGTCGTCTTCGAGAACGAGGTGATGCAACTGATCCAGTACGCGCCGCTCACCGAGAAGGTCGGCAGCCGGCCGCTGCTGGTGGTGCCACCGTGCATCAACAAGTTCTACATCATGGACCTGCAGCCGGAGAATTCGCTGATCCGCTACATGGTCGATCAGGGCAACACCGTTTTCCTCGTCTCCTGGCGCAATCCGAGCGAGGCGCAAGGCCATCTCGGCTGGGACGACTATCTGGAGCACGGCCCGATCAAGGCACTGGCGGTGGTCCGCGAACTGACCCGGGTCAAGCAGGTCAATGCGCTAGGCTTCTGCGTCGGCGGAACCATCCTGACCTCGGCGCTGGCCGTACTCAAGGCGCGTGGCGACGACTGCGTCGCTTCGTTGACCCTGCTTACCACGCTGCTCGATTTTTCCGATACCGGCGAAATCGGCCTCTTCATCGACGAACAGGCGCTGACCACGCGCGAAGCGACGATCGGCCAGGGCGGCCTGCTGCCGGCGCGCGACCTGCAGAACACCTTCTCCTTCCTGCGCGCCAACGACCTGGTCTGGAACTACGTCCAGAACAACTACCTCAAGGGCCAGAAGCCGCAAGCCTTCGACCTGCTCTACTGGAACTCGGATTCGACCAACCTGCCGGGACCCTTCGCCTGCTGGTACATGCGCCACATGTACCTCGACAACAGCCTGCGCGAGCCCGGCAAGCTCGCCATGTGCGGGGTCAAGGTCGATCTCGGTCAGCTGGCGATGCCGGTCTATCTGCTGGCGACGCGCGAAGACCACATCGTGCCCTGGCAGTCCGCCTACCAGAGCACCCGCATTCTCGGCGGCCAGTGCCGTTTCGTTCTCGGCGCCTCCGGGCACATCGCCGGGGTGATCAACCCGGCGAGCAAGAACAAGCGCAGTTACTGGGTTAATGACGATGTCACTTCCGATGCCGAGGCGTGGTTGGCCGCGGCGGCGGAAATGAAGGGTAGCTGGTGGACCGACTGGTCGACCTGGCTGCAGCAGCACTCCGGAGCACAGCGCGCCGCGCGCAAGATCGGCAATACCAAATACAAAGCCATTGAGCCGGCACCGGGCCGTTACGTCAAGGAACGTGCGGTCTGATTCCAATAAACCCACGGAGGAGCGGAAAATGTTGCGAGTTGCACTGATTACCGGTGGTATGGGTGGCCTTGGCGAGGCCATCTGCATCAAGATGGCGGGGCTGGGCTACAAGGTGGTGACCACCCATTCGCCCGGCAATGCCAAGGTCGACGACTGGCTGAAGAACATGAACAACATGGGCTACGGTTTCAAGGCCTATCCCTGCGACGTCACCGACTTCGAATCGGCGAAGGCCTGCGTCGAGACGGTGACCCGCGAAGTCGGACCGATCGATGTCCTGGTCAACAA
Organism: Azonexus sp.; assembly: GCF_041909095.1. Lineage (GTDB taxonomy): Bacteria > Pseudomonadota > Gammaproteobacteria > Burkholderiales > Rhodocyclaceae > Azonexus. The sequence continues at coordinate 22,262 of NZ_JAYREB010000014.1, forward strand.
CGCCGGCATCACCCGCGACATGACCTTCAAGAAGATGACCAAGGCCGACTGGGACGCCGTCATCCGCACCAACCTTGACTCCGTCTTCAACATGACCAAGCAGGTCATGGACGGCATGATCGAGCGCAAATGGGGCCGCGTCATCAACGTCGCCTCGGTCAATGGCCAGAAGGGGGCTTTCGGCCAGACCAACTACTCGGCCGCCAAGGCCGGCATGCACGGTTTCACCAAGGCGCTGGCACTCGAAGTCGCGCGCTATGGTGTCACAGTAAATACCATTTCGCCCGGTTATATTGGCACCAAGATGGTCACCGCGATCCCGCAGGACATCCTCGATTCGAAGATCCTGCCGCAGATTCCGGTTAGCCGCCTGGGCAAGCCCGAAGAAATCGCCGGCCTCGTCGCCTACCTCGCTTCCGATGAAGCGGCGTTCGTGACCGGGGCCAATATTTCAATCAATGGTGGTCAGCACATGTACTGACCGGCATTTTCAACCCCGCTTCATCACAAAAAAAGGAAGGAAACATCATGACGCAACGTGTCGCTCTCGTTACCGGTGCCATGGGTGGTCTCGGTACCGCCATCTGTCAACAACTGGCCAAGGCCGGTCACAAGGTGGTTGCCGCCTACCATCCCCAATTCGACAACAAGGACGCCTGGCTGGCCGAGATGTCCGCTGCCGGTTTCAACGACTTCGTCTGCGTTGCGGGTGACGTTTCCGTCCTCGAAGACTGCCAGAAGATGGTTGCCGAAGCCGAAGCCGCCTGCGGCCAGGTCGACATCCTGGTCAACAACGCCGGCATCACCCGTGACCGCATGTTCGCCAAGCTGGAAAAGGATGGCTGGGATGCCGTCATCTCGACCAACCTGACCTCGCTGTTCAACATGACCAAGCAGGTTTCCGCCAAGATGGCCGAACGTGGCTTTGGTCGCATCATCAACATCTCGTCGGTCAATGGCGTCAAGGGCCAGGCTGGCCAGACCAACTACTCGGCCGCCAAGGCCGGCGTCATCGGCTTCACCAAGGCGCTGGCCGCCGAACTGGCTGCCAAGGGCGTCACCGTCAACGCGATCGCCCCGGGCTACGTGGCGACCAAGATGGTCATGGCGATCAAGCCGGAAGTGCTGGAAACCATCGTTGGTTCGGTGCCGATGAAGCGCCTGGCCAAGCCGGAAGAAATCGGTTTCGCTTGCGCCTACCTGTCGGACGAACTGTCCGGTTTCACCACCGGCGCCACGATCAACATCAACGGCGGCCTGTACTACCAGTGATCCTGTTTTGATGCTTGCCAGTGCTTGGCACTGGTTGCCAAAAACCCCCGAAGAAGCCCGGATTTCCGGGCTTTTTTATTGTGCGCCCAGCATGGGCGCACTCCTGCGGCTGCCAGTCCTGCCGTAAGTTGATCCCGGCGAACGAAGTGAAGCGCAACTGCGTGAGGGCGAGCGAGCGTCGGGAGGAAGCGCGGATCGTAATCGGCGAGCCGATGGACAAGAACCGGATAGAAGGCGCTGCCGAGCAGGGCGAGTGGGCAATGGACTACAAAGCTCTGGTGAGCCGATTCCGCTGCCGTGCACAACGCTTGAGCCGTGTTCGCACTGCTCGCTGGCGCATGCAAGCGTTTGTGAGCCTGTCTTAACACTACATTACAAATCCAGACGGCCTCGCGTAATGCATTTGTTATATTCCGGAAGGGTATTTTTCTGGTTGTCATTTGCGGATTCCGAAGCGCATGTTGTCTTTGCGGCGTTCCTCTCTCGTATTTGTGCTGCTATTTGGGGGCATTCCGGTGGCACAGGCGTTCGATCTCTTTGACGCCACCCACCTTCTGGAGTTGCGCCAGGGTTCTCGTCTGTCTCAGAAAGTTGGTGGGGTGCGTACCCTGAGTTATGAGTCTGCCTATGGCGGAAGCATCTCGATGCTTGACTGGTACGAGACGGACTGGGTCGACATGCACGCCGCTTTCCTCACGCAGTTGAACAGGCAGTTCGGTGTGATCTGGGGATTCAGTACTGGCGAGAAGGGGGAGAAATACCGGATTGCCCCCAGTTTCAAGCTCGGTTTTGTGTACAGCGCTTCGCTCGGGCGCGGCGCAAGGTTTTCCATCCGGGCTCACCGGGTGTTTTCGGGACGGCTGACAGAGAAGAGTTGTACGGCGGATTACGGCGACATTGGTGGCATTCGTGAGGTCAATTGCCGTCTGGCGGCCTCGCTGATGCAACCGGAAGAAACGCTGCGCTTCAATTTCAATGAGAAACCTACAGATCGCAATTTCCTTGCAATCGAATTCAGAAAGGAATTTTGATGAAGTCAGTCAGTATCAAGCTGTCCCTCCTGGGCGCCTTGCTTTCGGCCGCTTTTGCGCTGCCGGTGCAGGCCGAACAGCCGCAGGCGCGTTCCCTCTGGTCCGGCAGTGACCATGCCGCGCGGAGCGGTGGGTTCAATCTGGAGGAGCGCCGCCGCCGTCCGATCATACCGCCGCCCGCGCCGGTTGAACCCGAGGATCCGGTCGAGCCACCGTCGACGGGGTCTGAACTGCCCGTGATCCAGGCCTGGATGGCTCCCGACATTGGGGATGCCTGGCGGCAGGGTTACAAGGGTCAGGGGACGACGATTACCGTCGTGGACGATTTTTCGAATTCCAATCCCTTCTCTGGTGATCTGGGAACCGGAAAAATCCAGCAAGGACACGGATTCTGGACTTCGCAACAGGCATCGATGGTGGCGCCGGAAGCGACCGTGGTGCAGAAGCACTGGAATTCGTCGAGTTCGCTTCCCCTGGCGGCAAGCGGACTGAATGTGCTGAATCTCAGCTATGGTTTCATGGCTGCGCCCGGTTATGACGTCAGTCAGATGAACTGGGACAGGCAGCAGGCTTCGATCATCGATTACGCCCGCAATGGCTCGGCGGTGGTGGTCAAGTCTGCGGGTAACGGCGGCGTCGCGGTCGGTACTGCCGAGGGAAGCTATTGGACCGGGCGCAGCCTGGATTATCTGAACGTTGCGTTGAAGGGAGCGCAAGCCGCGATTCTGGTCGGCGCGCTGACCAGTAACGGTTCGCCGACCAAACAGGCCAGTCTGGCCTCATACTCGAACTATCCCGGTAACGACGCCACCTATCAGAAGAACTTCGTGGTCGTCGGCGTGGCCAGCAACGTCACCGGTTTGGCCGGGACTTCGTTTGCCGCACCGATTGTCACCGGTTATGCGGCGGTGATCGGCAGCAAATTCACCAGCGCGACGCCGACGCAGGTCGTCAACCAGTTACTCAATACGGCGCGCACCGATACCCTGCGCAACTACCGGGCCAGCGTATATGGTCGGGGAGAGGCCAGCCTGACGCGGGCGCTGGCGCCGGTCAGCATCCGGTGAAGTCGTTCATGGACATGGGGCTGACTCATGTTCATGCCGGGGACGCACAGGATTCGATCCGGTTGCGCCCTCCGTCCTTAGGGCGTGTTCTCAGTAAGCAGCCGTCCCGCAGGTTTCTGTGAACACGCCCTAGCCAGATAAAGGCAGTGCTCGGCTGTTGGCAGCAGGTCTTTCGGCGATGCGTCCACGGTTTCCTGAGTGGCATGCGGGCTTGCTGTGCTGCGTCATGTTTCAGCCGTTGGCCATTGTCGTTCTTCCTGGCGGGGAAAAGCATCAGCGCACCGGAAAAGTGCATCATGAGCCGCCAGTCTTTTCCGCTATAATGCTGCGCTGCACATAAATTTTCTCTTGAGGCTCCAGCATGTCCGAACCGGTTCGCCTGATCAAGAAATACCCCAATCGCCGCCTCTACGATACCAAGACGAGTGCATACATCACGCTGGGGGACGTCAAGGAACTGGTGCTCAAGTTCGAACCGTTCAAGGTGCTCGACGCCAAGTCCGGTGAAGACCTGACGCGCAGCATCCTGCTGCAGATCATCCTGGAAGAGGAAACCGGCGGCGTGCCGCTGTTCTCCTGCGAACTGCTCTCCGGCTTCATCCGTTTCTACGGCAGCACCTCGCAGAGCATGCTCGGCAAGTTCCTCGAGAACAACATGAAGACCTTCGTCGATTTCCAGCAGAAGGTGCAGGAGCAGTCCCGCTCGCTGTACGGCGGCTCGGATACGGCGAGCGTGCAGGCCGATTTCTGGAACCAGTTCCTGACCTTCCAGCAGCCGGCGATGCAGAACATGATGACGGCCTACATGGACCAGTCGAAGAAGATGTTCCAGTCGATGCAGGACCAGTTGCAGTCGCAGACGCGGACGATGTTCGGCGGCCTGGGAGCGCCGGACCAGCCGGAAAAGAAATAGTCGGGAAGGTTTCCCCGGCGCCAGAAAAAGAAACGGCCGCAATCGCGGCCGTTCTGCTGTCCGGGTTGGCTGACGCTCAGGAGCGCGGCCCGCGCTCGCCGCGCTTGCCCGGCCCGCGCTGCTGCATGTCGGCGAGCTGCTTCTGCTGTTCCGGCGTCAGCAGGCCCATGATCTGCCGCTCGGTCTGCAGGCGCGCCATCTCCATGTCGGCGCGCTGGCCGGCGATGCGGTCCACCACCTGCTTGGCCTTGGCCTCGCTGAAGTCGGGAGCGGCCTTGAGGGCGCGCAGTTCGTCTTCAGACTTGCGCAGCGACTTCATCTGCTCGCGCATCTTCGGCGCCTGGGCGTGCATGATCTCGAAGATCTTGTCGTCCTGCGCCTCGCTCAGGTTCAGCCGGTGCAGGCCGCGCATCGGCATCATGCCGCCGCCGTGCATCATCGCTCCCTGTTTCATCGACGCGCCGCGCATGCCGTCGCGGGCATCGCAGCCGCCCTTGCCGCCCTGGAAGGCCATGGCGCTCAACGGAACGGCGAGGGCAAGGGCGCTGGCGGCCAGGAAGCGTTTGCTGGTGATGTCGAAAAGATTCTTCATGATGTTCTCCTGTCGGTTGGCCGGAAACGTTCCGGCGACAGGAGCAGGTTACGGAGATTGGCGTTAGCTGTCGTTTTCCAGATGTAAGGATTCATTTCAGTCGGCGAGCGGCGGGAAGGCGTCGAGCGCGCTGGCCAGGCTGGCCACCGTGCGTTCCGGCGCCTGCAGCTTGTCGAGGCCGAAGAGGCCGAGGCGAAACGTTCTGAAACCTTCCGGCTCGTCGCACATCAGCGGTACGCCGGTGGCGCTCTGGATGCCCTGGGCGAGGAACTTGCGGCCGTTCTGGATCTCCGGGTCGGTGGTGTGGCTGACGACGACGCCCGGTGCCTGAAAGCCTTCGGCGGCGACGCTGGGAAAGCCGCGCTCGACGAGCAGGGCGCGCGCCTGGCGGCCGAGTTCCCACTGTTCGGCGCAGACCTGTGCGAAGCCGCGCGCCTCGGTCGCCTGCATGGCCTGGCAGACGGCGGCCAGGGCATCGGTCGGCATCGTCGCGTGGTAGGCGTGGCCGCCGTTCTCGTAGGTTTCCATGATCTGCAGCCATTTCTTCAGGTCGCAGGCGAAGCTGCTGCTGGTCGTCGCATCGATACGCGCCCGGGCGCGTTCGCCGAGGGCGATCAGGGCGCAGCACGAGGGGCCGCTCCAGCCCTTCTGCGGGGCGCTGATCAGGACGTCGACGTGGTTGGCGACGATGTCCACCCAGACCGTGCCGGAGGCGATGCAGTCGAGCACGAACAGGCCGTCCACGGCGCGCACCGCGGCGCCGACGGCGCGCAGGTAATCATCGGGCAGGATCATACCCGACGAAGTTTCGACGTGAGGTGCGAACACCACTTCGGGGCGTTCGCGTTCGATGGTGGCGAGAACCTCGGCGAGCGGTGGCGGCGCGAACGGCGCCTGCACGCCGCTGCCCTGCGGGCGGGCCTTGAGGACGATGGATTCGGACGGAATGCGGCCCGTGTCGAAGATCTGCGACCAGCGGAAGCTGAAGTAGCCGTTGCGGATCACCAGCACCTTGCGCTGCGTCGCGAACTGGCGGGCCACCGCTTCCATGCCGTAGGTGCCGCCGCCCGGGACGAGGACGCTGGCCTGGGCGTTGTAGGCTTTCTTGAGGAGGCGCGAGATTTCCCGCATCACCCCCTGGAAGCGCTGCGACATGTGGTTCAGCGCGCGGTCGGTATAGACCACGGAGTATTCGAGCAGGCCGTCGGGATCGGGTTGGGGGAGCAGGGCGGGCACGGTGTTCTCCAGTAAGCGTTGAGCAGTTGGCGAGGATAACGCCGGCCGGCCGCGCCGGCTAGCCCGGCGTTTTGGGGTTTGGCCGGTCGCTGACGATCGTGCCGTCGACCAGTTCGACGATGCGGTCGCAGCGCGCGGCCAGGCGCGGGTCGTGGGTGACGATCAGGAAGCTGGTACCTTCGCGCTGGTTGACCTCGCGCAGCAGCGCGAAGATGTCGTCGGCGGTATGGGTATCGAGGTTGCCGGTCGGTTCGTCGGCGAGCACCAGCGCCGGCCGCATGGCCAGCGCGCGGGCGATCGCCACGCGCTGCTGCTGGCCGCCGGAGAGCTTGCTCGCCGGGTGGTTGGCGCGGTCGGCCAGGCCGACGCCGGCGAGCAGGGCGGCCGCCCGTTCGCGCATCGTCGCGTCGGGGCGGCCGCGGTCGACGAGCAGCGGCATCATCACGTTCTCCAGCGCGGTGAAGGCCGGGATCAGCAGATGGTGCTGGAAGACGAAGCCGATGCGCTGGCCGCGCAGGCGGGTGATCTCGCCTTCGGGCAGGCTGCTGGTTTCGTCGCCGTCGATGAACAGGTGGCCGCCGCTCGGCCGGTCGAGCAGGCCGATCAGGTTGAGCAGGGTGCTCTTGCCGGAGCCGGAGGGGCCGATCAGGGCGGCGAATTCGCCCGGGCGAAGCGCGAGGTCGATGCCGTGCAGCACTTCCAGTTCGCTGTCGCCGCTCTGGTAGCTTTTGCGGATGGCGGAGAGCTGGAGGACGTAGTCAGCCACGGATCGCCACCACAGGATCGAGCGACGCCGCACGCCGTGCCGGCATCAGCGCCGCCAGCACGCCGACCAGCGTGGCGCCGGCAGCAGCGATCAGCACCAGTCCCGGCGAAACCTCGATGACGAACATCGGCGTGCCGTCGGCATTGACCGCCAATGTCCGCCACAGGGCAAGGAAGAGGCTGGCCAGGAGCGAGCCGAGCAGCGAGCCGAGCAGGCCGACGATGCCGCCCTGCAGCAGGAAGGTGCGCAGCAACTGGCCGCGGGTGGCGCCCATCGCGCGCAGGATGCCGATCTCGCGGGCGCGCTGGACGACCGAGACGACCAGCACGCTGGCGATGCCGAAGGCGGCCGAGAGGGCGACGAAGAAACGGATCACGTTGCTCGACACGCGTTGTGAGGTGAGCGCGGTGAAGAACTGGGCGTTGGTCTTGATCCAGCTATCGGCGACCAGCCCGGTCTCGGCGGCGATGCGCTGGGCGAGCGCCTCGGCGCCGTACATGTCATGCACCGCGAGGTCGATGCTGGAAACGCCGCCGACCAGGTCGAGCAGGCTCTGGGCGGTGCGCAGGCCGACATAGACGTTGCGCCCGTTGGCCGTCTTGTTGCCGAGATCGAAGAGGCCGGTGATGGTCAGCGTGTCGCCGGCGCCGCTGGCGGTGCTGATGCGCAGCTTGTCGCCGAGGGTGGCGCCGAGGTCGCGCGCCAGCTCGGTGCCGATCACCGCCTCGCCGGCGCGCACGCGCAAGGCGCCGGCGACGATCTTCTGGTCGAGTTCGATGACACGGGTGTAATGCTCGGGTTCGATGCCGATCAGCGTGATCGACTTGTTGGCGTCGCCGCGCACGGCGAAGGCCGGGCCGGAAGCGACCGGCGAGACGGCGGCGACTTCCGGCATGTTCTCCAGCCGGCCGCGCAGCGCCTGCCACTGGTCGATCGAGCGCAGCCGCTGCGCCTGGATCTGCACCAGCGCTTGCGCCGGGTCGCGCTGCGGGCGGGCGACTTCCTCGGGCGGCAGGATCACCAGATGTGCCTGCGAACTCAAGGTGCGCTTGACCAGGTTGGCCTGCAGGCCGGAAAGCAAGGCCGACATGAAGACGATGACGGCAACGCCGACGCCGACACCGACGATGATCAGCAGGCTCTGCGTCCGCCCCTCGCGCAGGAAGCGCGTGGCGGCGATCCACTCGAAGGGCAGCCAAGGATGCATCGCTCAGCCCGGCAGTCTGGCCCGCAGCCGGTCGCCGGCGGCGACGCGCGGATTGGTCGCCGGCACCACCTGCTCGCCGGCGGCCAGACCGGACAACACCTCGACCTCGCCGGCACTGCGCAGGCCCAGTTGCAGCGGCTGGCGCACGGCGCGGCCGTCGCGCACGACCAGCGCCCAGGCCTCGCCGGCATTGCCGCGCAGGCCTTCGAGCGGCAGCAGGACGGCGTTCGGGCGGTTGCCGGTGGCGATGTCGATCGACACCGTCATGTCCTGCTTCAGGTAGTCCGGTGGGTTGTCCACGCGCAGCCGCACTTCGACCGAACCGCGCTGGGCATCGACGACCGGGCCGATGAACGAGACGCGGGCCGGGAAGTTGCGGTCCGGCCAGGCATCGGCGGAAACCGTCGCCGCCTGGTCGAGCGCCAGCAGGCGCAGGTTCTTTTCGTCGATCTGCACGATCAGTTCGGTGACGCCGGCCGGCGACAGGCTGAGCAGGGTCTTGCCCGGCTGCACGCTGTCGCCCGGTTCGACCTGGCGGGCCAGGATGGTGCCGGCGCGCGGGGCGACGATGCGGCTGTAGGCGAGCTTCGCCTCGGCGACGGCGAGGGCGGCGCGCGCCTGGTCGACGGCCGCTTCAGCGAGCTTGAAGTCGGCGCCGCCGCTGGCGTTGCTCTGCGCCTGCAGGCGGCTCGATTGCGCCTGGCTTTCGGCGACAGCCAGCGCGCGGCGCGCGTCGTCGAGCTGGTTGGAGCTGTAGAAACCCTTGGCGACCAGCGCCTCGACGCGCTCGAACTGGCGTTTCGCCTGGGTCAGGTTGGCTTCCGCCTGGCGGATTGCCTCGCGGGCCAGCGGTTCGCCGAGCAACTGCAACTGGCGCACGCGCAGCTCGGCCTGCGCCAGTTGGGCGCGCGCCTGGGCGGCGCTGGCCTGCAGTTCGCGCTGGTCGAGTTCGATCAGCAGGTCGCCGGCGGCGACCGGCTGGCCTTCAACGACATGCACCGCGCGCACCTGGGCGCTCACCTGGGCGGCCAGTTCGCTGCGCTGCGGCGAGCGGACACGGCCGCTGGCGACCACCGACTGGCGCATCTCGCCCTGGCGGACGAGCAGCACGTCGACCACGCTGCCGAACAAGGGGCGCAGCAGGATCGTGGCGAACAGGACAAGCAGCAGCAACAGGGGGATGAAGACCAGCGGGCGGCGCAACAGGGAGAGGGAAAGGCGGGGCATGGCCGGAATGATCAGGGAAGGCTTATATGGCAGTCGCGCATGGTAACCGCAAACGGCTCACCATGGGCCGGGGTTTTGGCTATCGACAGCATAGCCGGCGAAACGTTGCTCGAGAAAGTCGATGAAGACGCGCACCTTGGCCGACAGCAGGTGGCGCTGCGGATAGACGGCGTGGATGTCGGCGGCGCTGCCCGCCCATTCCGGCAGGACGCGGACCAGGCGGCCGCTGCGCAGGTCGGCGGCGATGTCCCATTCCGAACGCAGGACGATGCCGTGTCCGGCCAGCGCCCAGTCGACGGCGATCTCGCCGTGGTTGACGGCGAGCGGGCTGCGCACCTTGACCGTCACCTGCGTGCTGCCGTCGGTCAGTTGCCAGTTGTTGAAGGCGCGCTCGTGCTCGCGGATGACGATGCAGTCGTGCTCGGCCAGTTGGCGCGGGGTCTGCGGCGTGCCGCGGGCGGCGAGGTAGGCGGGGGCGGCGCAGAGCAGGCGGCGGTTGGCGGCGATGCGGCGGGCCAGGATGCGGGCGTCCGGCGGCGGTCCGAAACGGATGCCGATGTCGAGCGCGTGCTCGGTCAGGTCGAGGGCGCGGTCGGCGAGATGGAGGATGACTTCGACCTCCGGCCAGTCGCGGACGAAATCGGAGATCGCCGGGCCGAGATGGCGGCGGCCGAAGCCGAAACCGGCGCCGATCCGCAGCAGGCCCTGCGGCTGTTCGCGGCTGGCCGAGAGCGAGCGTTCGAGACGTTCGATGTCGCGCAGGATGGCTTCGCCGTCTTCCAGATAGCGTTCGCCTTCCGGCGTCAGGCTCAGGCGTCGCGTCGTCCGGTTGAGCAGGCGCACGCCGAGTCGGCGTTCGAGCGCCGCCAGCCGCCGGCTGACCGCCGGTGGCGTCACGCCGAGCCCCTGCGCCGCCGCCGCCAGGCTGGGCTGACGGGCGAGCAGGCTGAAGAAGGCGAGGTCGGGAATGTCGGTCATTCGTTACCTGTACGCAATAATCAATTGATCGATGCGCCATTGTATCCACGGTGTCGATGAATATCATGGGTTGTCCCGTCACCCGCTCCTGCCCCAAATGCACCTGCTACCGTTCGCCGACCTCTTTTTCGCCCTCTGTCTCGGCGCCGCGCTCGGCTTCGTCGGTGGCCTGTTCGGCATCGGTGGCGGCATCGTCGCCATTCCGCTGTTCGTGCTGGCCTTCGCGATGGATCAGGCGACCGCGCAGGGAACGGCGCTGGTGCTGATGGTACCCAACCTGCTCATCGGCTGGTGGCGCTACAGCCAGAAGCACCCGGTCGGCTGGCGCGCGGGGCTCGCCATCGCCGCACCGGCGACGCTGACCACCTGGGCGCTGGCGCGCTTCGCGACGGCGCTCGACGGGCAATTGCTCGGCCACCTGTTCAGCGCTTTTCTCGGCATTCTCGCGCTGCGCCTGCTGTGGCAGGGGCGGGGTGGTCGCCAGCCGGTCAGCGGGGCGCCGCTGCGGGCGGCCGCGCTGCCTCTGGTCGGCGTCGCCGGCGGCAGCAGCATGGGCCTGCTCGGCATCGGCGGCGGTTTGGTCGCCACGCCGCTGCTTGCCGGCTGGCTCGGCCAGCGCCAGACAGTGGCGCAGAGCCTGGCCCTGGCGCTCGTTGCGCCGAGTTCGCTGGTGGCGCTCGGCGCTTACGCCGGTGCCCAGCGCGTGGACTGGAGCCTCGGCCTGCCGATGGCGCTCGGTGGCACGCTCACCGTTGCCGCCGGTGTCGCGCTCGCCCACCGTTTGCCGGAACGGCGGATGCGCGCCGCCTTTGCCTGGATGCTGCTGGCCACCGCGCTATGGCTGGCGCTGGCGCCACGCTGAGGCTCAACGCAGCAGCAGCGTCGGCACTTTCGCCGAGCGCAGCAGCTCATTGGTACGGCTGCCGAAGAACAGTCTGCGCAGCGGCGAGTGGTTGAAGGCGCCCATCAGCAGCAGGTCGATGTTGCGTTCCTGGATGATGCGGGCGATGACGGTTTCGGTGTCGCCCGGGATGATTTCGCTGCTCACGGAAAAACCGGCTTTTTCCAGCGTCGCCCTCGCCCATTCCATCTTTTTCGGCGCGTCCGGGTCCGGCTTGCCGGCCATCAGCAGCAGGCAGGGGATGCCCTTGAGCAGCGGGCTGTTGGCGACCATCTCGACGCCACGCCTGGTGACTTCGCCACCGTCGAAAGCGATCATGAAATGCTCGGGCGCCTTGAAGTTTTCGGTGACCGTCAGAATTGGCTTGTGCAGTGCGCGGACCACATTTTCGACGTTGCGGCCGAGATCACGTTGTGTGGTTTCCGCCGATTCGCCGCGCCGGCCGAGAACAAACAGACGGACGCCGGCTGCCTGTTCGGCCAGACTCTCTTCGAGGTGACCGTAGCGCTGGCGGGTATCCGGTGCTGGCACGCCGGCGGCGATGGCGCGTTCGCGCAGGCCGTTGAGGAAGAGGCGGCCACTTTCGCGCATGGCCTTGGTCTTTTCGGCGTCCTTGTCGCTCAGTTCCTTGAGCAGGTGTTCCTGAGCATCGAAACCGATGGCGCCGGAGTGATCTTCGCCGGAACCGATTTCCGGGTGGCGGTCGAGGATGTGCAGGAATTCCAGCGGCGCGTTCATCCGGCTGGCGGCCCAGGCGGCGGCGTCGGCGACGGTGTTGGCGAAATGCGAGCGGTCGACGCAGGCGAGAACCTTGTTTTCGTTTTTCATGATGCGCCCCTCAGTGTCCGCCGAGCATGTTTTCGGCGCCATCCTTGTCGTGGATGGCGAAGCGGTCGAGCATGGTGGCGCTGGCTTCGTTGAGTCCGATGATGTCGACCTCGACGCCTTCGCGGCGGAATTTCAGCACGACTTTGTCGAGGGCGCTGACGGCGGTGATGTCCCAGAAATGGGCTTTCGAGACATCAATGACCACCTTCTCGATGACTTCCTTGAAGTCGAAGGAGGCGACGAAGCGGTCGGCCGAAGCAAAGAAGATCTGGCCGGAGAATTTATATACGCGGGCGCGACCTTCGTCCTCGGAGTTGGAGCGGACACTGAACAGCAGTGCCACCTTGTGGGCGAAGAAGAAGCCGGAAAGCAGCACGCCGACGCCGACGCCCTTGGCCAGGTCGTGGGTGAACACGGTGACGATCACGGTCGCCACCATGACCACGCTGGAGCTCGCCGGGTGCTCGCGGAGGTTGCGGATCGAGGCCCAGTTGAAGGTGCCGATCGAGACCATGATCATCACCGCGACCAGCGCCGCCATCGGAATCTTCGCCACCCAGTCGCCGACCAGCATCAACAGCGCCAGCAGGAAAACGCCGGCAGCGAAGGTCGACAGCCGGCCACGCCCGCCCGATTTCACGTTGATCACCGACTGACCGATCATTGCGCAGCCGGCCATGCCGCCGATGCAGCCGGCGGCGATGTTGGCGACGCCCTGGCCGACGCATTCGCGGTTCTTGTTGCTGCTGGTGTCGGTCAGGTCATCGACGATGGTTGCCGTCATCAGCGATTCGAGCAGGCCGACCACCATCAGTGTCAGCGAGTACGGGAAGATGATGGTGAAAGTCTCCCAGTTGAGCGGTACGTCGGGCAGCAGGAAAATCGGCAGGCTGTCCGGCAGTTGGCCCATGTCGCCGACGGTGCGGATGTCGAGATTGAGGAAGAGGGCGACGGCGGTCATCACGACGATGGTCACCAGCGGCGACGGCACGGCTTTGGTGATGTACGGGAACAGGTAAATGATGCCCAGCCCGGCGGCGGTCATTGCATAGACATGCCAGGTGACATTGATCAGTTCTGGCAGTTGCGCCATGAAGATCAGGATGGCTAGCGCATTGACGAAACCGGTAACCACCGAGCGCGAGACGAAGCGCATCAGCGCGCCGAGATTGATCCAGCCGGCGATGATCTGCAGCACACCGGTGAGCAGTGTCGCGGCGAGCAGGTATTCCAGGCCGTGCTGCTTGACCAGCGTCACCATGACCAGTGCCATGGCACCGGTGGCCGCCGAGATCATGCCCGGCCGGCCGCCGACGAAGGAAATCACCACGGCGATGCAGAACGAGGCGTACAGCCCGACCTTGGGGTCGACGCCGGCGATGATGGAAAAGGCGATGGCTTCGGGAATCAGCGCCAGCGCGACGACAAGGCCGGCCAGCAGATCGTTGCGGACGTTGGAAAACCAGTCCTGCTTGAGGGAACTCAGCATGATGAATTGTCTTTGTGTTGCCGCAGCGGGTGCGGTGTTGGGGGATTGCAGCAGGTGCATCCGGGCGGGCGGATGGCGGAACAGCGGGTAGCGCGGTGCGAGCCGGGATTCGGCGCTGGGGCGGAATGCAGGGGGCTCGCAGGCGGGAAACTACACGGGTGGAACTCCGGCTGTTCGGGAAAGGACCGGCGATTTTAGCGTGCTTGTTGCGGTGCAGCAATCAGGCTTTGCTTTATCGCCAGCCGTCGCTCGCCGTTGTTTGGTGTGTCGCGCGGATCAAGGCGGAGGTGCGAGATGCCACAATAGCCTATGCTGCTGGCGCGGGAGTGCTATGAGATAAAATGCTTTGTCATACTTTGGTGTCGGTGAGAAATCGAGCTATCTATCACGACAAGGAGGGTGGAAATGAGTGTTGAGGAGTTGCTGGCCCCCTGGCAGACGGTCAATGCTGCCCTCGGTTTGTCCGGTCCGGTGCGCGACGAAGCGCATCATGCGCAGTTGCTGGCATTTGTGGACGAGGCGTTTGCCCGTTTTGGCAACGACGATCAGCATCCGATTTTTACACTGGTTTCCCTGGTTGCCGACCGTATCCGCGAATACGAAGAGCGCACCCATCCCTGGCCGGACAATTCCACACCCGCCAGCCGTCTGGCTTTCCTGATGGAAAGCCATGGCCTGAATCAGAAGGACTTGCCCGAAGTGGCGACGCAGTCGGTGATTTCCGAGATCCTGTCGGGCAAGCGGCAGATCAATCTGCGTCAGGCTACGGCCTTGGCCAAACGCTTCGGTGTGCCGTTGGAACTGTTCGTCGATTGAAAATCGGCATGGCTGGCCTTCAGCGCCAGCCCTCAACCGCCATCTTGCGGCGCAGGAAGGCGATCTGCGTCTGCAGCGGCAACTGTTTGGGGCAGAAGTCGTGGCAGCCGAGCAGGCTCATGCAGCCGAAGACGCCGTTGTCGTCGCCGATCAGCTCGAAAAAATCGGCGTCGCTGCGCGTGTCGCGCGGGTCGAGGCGGAAGCGGGCGATCTTGTTGAGGCCGACGGCGCCGACAAAGTCCTCGCGCATCTGCGCCGTGCCGCAGGCGGCGATGCAGCAGCCGCATTCGACGCAGCGGTCGAGTTCGTAGATCGCCTCGGCGAGCGCCGGTTCCATGCGCGTTTCGAGGGCGTCGAGGTCGACTGGCTGTGCCTGGGCGATCCAGGTCTGCAGGCGTTCGGCGGTGCCGCGCATCCACTTGCCGGTGTTCACCGAAAGGTCGCCGATCAGCTCGAAGAAGGGGAGCGGCGCCAGCACGATGCGCGGGCCGCAGTCGCGGGTCAGGGTGCGGCAGGCGAGTGCCGGCCGGCCGTCGACCAGCATCGCGCAACTGCCGCAGATGCCGGCGCGGCAGACGAAGTCGAACTGCAGCGAGGAGTCCTGGCTGGCGCGGATTTCGTTGAGCGCGATGAACAGCGTCATGCCGTCGCTTTCGTCGATCGCGAAATCCTGCAGGTAGGGTGCGATTGCCGGCGTCGCCGGGTTGTAGCGCAGGATCTGCAGGGTCAGGCGGCGTTGCCGCGACGGGCGGTCGGACTTGCGCAGCAGCGGGATCATGCGGGGTCTCCGAGGCGGGCGTTGGCGCCACGCAGGTGTGGCGGCAGCAGGTCGCGGAAGGGCAGCAGGGCATCCTGCACGGTGTGGCGGTCGGCGCCGGCGAGGCGGGCACGGATCGCGTCGACTTCGGCCTGGCGGGCGGTGGTCAGCGGGTGCTCGATGGCGTCGCGCGCCCCGTAGCCGCGCCAGCCGGGTGGCAGTTCCATGCGCGTGACGTCGAGCGCCTCGTAGGCAAGTGCCGGCAGCGTCAGCTCGGGGTCGGGCCAGGTGGCCAGCGTGCGTTTCAGCCAGTCGGCGTCGTTACGGCGCGGGAAGTCCTCGCGGAAATGGGCGCCGCGGCTTTCGGTGCGCTGCAATGCGCCCCAGGCGACGCACAGCGCCAGCTTGAGCATCTTCCGCAGGCGCCAGGCCTGGGTCAGTTCCGGGTTGGCGCCCGGCCGGCTGCTGCGCAGGCCGAGGTCCTGGCTGCGCCGCAGCAGGCCCTGCAAGGTGTCGACCGCGGTGTGCAGGGCGTCGCCGTGGCGGACGATGCCGACGCGGGCGGTCATTGTCGCCTGCATCTCGCGCAGCAGCAGGGCGGCGTTTTCCTTGCCGCGGCTTTCGGCGAGGCCGGTGAATTCGGCCTGCGCCCGTTCGAAGCAGCGACGGATCAGAGCGGTCGAGACGGTCAGTTCGCCGGCCGGCGTGGCGCAGAAATCAGCGATCGCCTCGCCGACGATCATCCCGGAAACCACCGTTTCGGCGACCGAGTTGCCGCCCAGCCGGTTGAAACCGTGCAGGTCCCAGCAGGCGGCCTCGCCGCAGGCGAACAGGCCCTTGAGGCCGCGCGCCGCGCCGTGCGCGTCGGTGCGGATGCCGCCCATCGAATAATGCTGGGCCGGGCGCACCGGGATCCACTGTCTGGCCGGGTCGATGCCGAGGAAATACTGGCTGATTTCCTTCACCTCGCGCAGCTTGCGCTCGATGTGGGCGGCGCCGAGCAGCGTGATGTCCAGCCACAGATGCTCGCCGTACGGGTGGGCGACGCCCTTGCCGGCGCGGATGTGCGCTTCCATGCGGCGCGAGACGACGTCGCGCGACGCCAGTTCCTTCTTCTCCGGCTCGTAGTCGGGCATGAAGCGGTGGCCGTCAACGTCGCGCAACAGCCCGCCGTCGCCGCGGCAGCCTTCGGTGACCAGGATGCCGGCGGGAAAGATCGCGGTCGGGTGGAACTGCACCGCCTCCATGTTGGCGAGCGGCACGACGCCGGTGTCGAGGGCGATGGCGGCGCCGATCCCTTCGTTGATCACGGCGTTGGTGGTGACCTGGTAGAGGCGGCCGAAACCGCCGCTGGCGATACAGGTGGCGCGGGCGACGTAGGCGGAAAGCCGGCCGTTCGTCAGGTCGCGGACGATGGCGCCGTGGCAGCGTTCGCCGTCGTGGATCAGCGCCACCGCCTCGCGCCGCTCATGGACCGGGATGCCGGCGGCGATGCTCTGGTCGCTGACTGTGTACAGCATGGCGTGGCCGGTGCCGTCGGCGACGTAGCAGGTGCGCCACTGGCGGGTGCCGCCGAAATCGCGGGCGGTGATCAGGCCGTGGGCGGCGGCGTTTTCCTCGATCACGACCGGCTTGCCGTCGACGATCGCGGTCCGTGCGCCGGCCTCGACCCGGTTCCACGGCACGCCCCAGGCCGCCAGCTCGCGCACCGCCTTCGGCGCGACGTGGGCAAACATGCGCGCCACTTCCTGGTCGCAGCCCCAGTCGCTGCCGCGCACCGTGTCCTCGAAATGCACATCCTCGTTGTCACCGGCACCGCGCGCCGCGTTGGCCAGGCTGGCCTGCATGCCGCCCTGGGCGGCGGCCGAGTGCGAACGCTTGGGCGGCACCAGGCTGAG
Source organism: Azonexus sp. (assembly GCF_041909095.1). Classification (GTDB taxonomy): domain Bacteria; phylum Pseudomonadota; class Gammaproteobacteria; order Burkholderiales; family Rhodocyclaceae; genus Azonexus. The sequence continues at coordinate 39,240 of NZ_JAYREB010000014.1, forward strand.
GACGATCACTTCGCGGCCGCGCTTCCTCGCCGCCAGCGCGGCGCGCAGCCCGGCCAGTCCGCCGCCGATGACGAGGACGTCGCTATGGATGATTTCCATCGTCAGCTCCCGGCGCTGGCGCTGGGAGGGGGCAGGTAGCGCTCGCCAGCGTGTGCGGCGTGGTTGCGGCCGAGGTCGACGTAGGCGAGCAGGGTGACCAGGCCGAGGCTGACGAAAAAGGCAGTGAACACATGGCGCACCCGGCGCAGGCGCAGGCGGCCATGGTTCGGTTCGTCGCCTATAAACCAGCCCCACTTGAGGGCCAGGCGGTAGAGACCGATGCCGCCGTGGACTTCGGCGACAAACAGCAGGGCCAGGTAGATCGGCCACATACGGCCGCTCCAGACGCGGTCCGCCGATTCGTAGGGGCCGATCAGCGCCGGCTGGCTGAGCATGTCGTAAAGGTGGATGGTGGTCAGGAAAAAGAGGATGAAACCGCTCACCACCTGCAGCCACCACAGGCTGGTATCGACGTGGCGCAGCCGCTGGCGGTGAGCGGCAAAGGCGCTGTGCTGGCGGTAGCTCGCCGGAAACTTGCGCAGCGCCAGCCAGGCATGGACGATCAGCAGTCCGGTGACGCCGGCCGCGACCAGCGAAACCAGCCACGGATGCGGGGTGCCGAACAGCCATTCGCCCTCGAAGAAGCGGGCGACGCGGTAGAACATTTCCTGGCTGACCAGGATGCTGGCGACGAAAGCCATGTGGGCAACCAGGAAGAGCGCCAGGGCGAGGCCGGAAATCCCCTGCAGCAGATCGAGCCGGGCCGGCCAGCGGCTGGCGGTCAGGGTTTGCCGCTGACCCGGCTGGGCCTGCCCGGCGTTGGGCGAGGCGAGACTGTCGGGAGCGACCGGCAGCGGCGGCGGTAAAGCGGGCTTGGCGTACTGGCGCATGGCTGACTTCCTCTTGTTGGATAACCGCAGCTTGTCGTTATGGCGAAAATCTAGCACGAAAGCGTCCGGGTTTTGTCAAAAATTTGTGCGGCGCAACAAACGTAATTCTCGGATTCGTTGAATGTTTCTCAATTGTTGCGTCGAAAGATGTTGCGATGCACCACGGCTGGGCGGGGTGCCGCCGGCCGCCTTCTGTTAAGATGCCGCGGGCTGCTGCCGCTCCTCTTCTTCGTTCGCCCGACCATCGCCTTGTCCACCCTCCAGGAAATCTTCGCTCCCGACGGCCCGTTCGCCCGCGCCATCGACGGTTATCGCGTGCGTCCGCAGCAGGTCGAGATGGCCGAGCGCATCGCGGCGGCGATCAAGGACAACGCGGTGTTCATCGCCGAGGCCGGCACCGGCACCGGCAAGACCTTCGCCTACCTGGTGCCGGCGCTCAAATCGCACGGCAAGGTGATCGTCTCCACCGGCACCAAGACCTTGCAGGACCAGCTCTACAACAAGGATCTGCCGATGGTGCGCGAGATCCTCAAGGCGCCGGTGCGCACCGCGCTGTTGAAGGGGCGGGCCAACTACGTCTGTCCCTACCACCTCAACCGCTCGCTCGCCGACGGCCGCTTCCTGAGCCGTGAGGACGCCGCCGACGCGCGCCGCATCGCCGCCTTCGCCAAGATCACGCAGAGCGGCGACAAGGCCGAATGCAACGAGGTCAACGAGAATTCGCCGGTGTGGAACCACGCCACCTCGACGCGCGACAACTGCCTCGGCCAGGAATGCCCGGACTACAAGACCTGCTTCGTCATGCAGGCGCGCAAGGAGGCGATGGCCGCCGACCTGGTCGTCGTCAATCACCATCTCTTCTTCGCCGACGTCATGCTGCGCGACGAAGGCATGGCCGAACTGCTGCCGGCCTGCAACACGGTGATCTTCGACGAAGCGCACCAGTTGCCGGAGGTGGCGACGCTGTTCTTCGGCGACAGCCTGTCCACGGCGCAGGTGCTCGACCTCTGCCGCGACGCCCGGGCAGAAGGCCTGACCCACGCCCGCGACTGCCTCGACCTGACGCCGCTCTCGAAAGCGGTGGAAAAGGCGGCGCGCGACCTGCGCCTGGCGGTCGGTGTCGATGCCGGCCGCTTCGCCGCCGCCCAGTTGCAGGAGAAGGCGGAATTCGCGCCGGCGCTGGCGGCGCTCGAAAGCGAGCTGGAGAAGTTCGTCGCACTGCTCGAAACCCAGGCCAGCCGCGCCGAAGGCCTGGAAAAGTGCTGGCAGCGGGCGAGCGAACTGCGCGAGCGGGTCAGCCGCTGGCGCAAGCCGGTCGACGCCGGTTTTGTCTATTGGGCCGAAGCCTTCAACCAGTCGCTGCAACTCAATGCGACGCCGCTCGACGTCGCCGGCATCTTCCGCAAGCAGATGGGCGGCCACCCGCGCGCCTGGATCTTCACCTCGGCAACGCTCGCCGTGCAGGGCAAGTTTCACCACTACTGCGCCGAACTCGGCCTCGGCGAGCCGGAATCCGCCTGCTGGCACAGTCCCTTCGACTACGGCGAACAGGCCGTGCTCTACGCGCCGCTCGGCATGCCCGACCCGAACGCCTTCCACTACACCGAAACGGTGGTCGACGCCGCCTGGCCGGCGGTGAAGGCCGCCAACGGCGGCGCCTTCTTCCTGTGCACCAGCCTGCGCGCGATGCGCCGCACGCACGAACTGCTCAAGGCGAAGATCGACGACGAAGGCCTCGAGCTGCCGCTGCTGGTTCAGGGCGAGGCGAGCAAGAACGAGTTGCTGCAGCGCTTCCGCTTCCACGGCAACGCCATCCTGGTCGGCAGCCAGAGCTTCTGGGAAGGCGTCGACGTGCGCGGCGAGGCCTTGTCGCTGGTCGTCATCGACAAGATTCCCTTCGCGCCGCCCGACGACCCGGTGCTCGCGGCGCGCATCGACGAGATGAAGAAGCAGGGGCGCAACGCCTTCATCGAATACCAGTTGCCGCGCGCCGTGATCAACGTCAAGCAGGGCGCCGGCCGGCTGATCCGCGACGAATCCGACAAGGGCGTGCTGATGATCTGCGATCCACGACTCATCTCGAAGCCGTACGGGCGCAAGGTCTGGCAAAGTCTGCCGGCGATGAAACGAACCCGCGAACTGCAGGTCGTCCTCGATTTTTTTGCCAACAGATGAAAACCACTTTCGACCAGCTCGCGGCGCGTCAGCCGCAACTCTTCTCCGCCGCCGATATCCGTGTCGACAAGGCACAGCTCGAAGCCATGGCCGAGCTGGTCGGCGCCATCGAAACGGTGCTGGCCTTGCCCGCCTTGCGTGCCGAAGCGCTCGCCAGGGCGCCGGAAAGTGCCCGCGTGCCAAGCGCCGCGCGCGGCGTCTTCATGGGCTACGACTTCCACCTGACCGCGGCCGGCCCGAAGCTGATCGAGATCAACACCAACGCCGGCGGCGGCCTGCTCAACGCCTACCTGCTCGCCGCCCATGGCCGGGCCGACGACGGTGCCGCGCTGCTCGCCGCGATCCTCGACATGTTCCTCGCCGAATGGCGGCTGGCCCGCGGCGACGCGCCGCTGCGCCGCATCGCCATCGTCGACGAGGCGCCGGCCGGGCAGTTCCTGGCGCCGGAATTCGAACTCTGCCGCGACCTCTTCGCAGTGAATGGCATCGCCGCCGTCATCGCCGATCCGGCCGATTTCGTCTACGCCGACGGCGAACTCCGGCTGGCCGGCGAAGCGGTCGACCTGATCTACAACCGGCTGACCGATTTCTACCTCGAAGGCGAGTCCTGCCGCGCCATCCGCGCCGCCTGCCTGGCCGGCGCCGTGGTCCTGACGCCGCACCCGGCGGCACACGCGACGCATGCCGACAAGCGCCACCTGATGACCTTGTCCGACCCGGAAAAACTCGCCGCGCTCGGTGTCGACGCTGAAACGCAGCGCATCCTGCTGGCCGGTGTGCCGCGCACCGTGACGGTCGATCCGGCCGACGCCGATGCCTTGTGGGCCGGGCGCAAGCGCTGGTTCTTCAAGCCGCCGGCCGGCTTCGGCAGCCGCGCCGCCTATCGTGGTGACAAGCTCACTAAGCGCGTCTTCGACGAAATCCTCGCCGGCCATTACATCGCTCAGGAAATCGCGCCGCCGTCCGAACACCAGGTGCTCGTCAATGGCGAAACGCAGACGATGAAGGCCGATTTCCGCTGCTATGTGTACGACGGCCGTGTCCAGTGCGTCGCCGCCCGCCTGTACCAGGGGCAGACGACCAACTTCCGCACCCCGGGCGGCGGCTTCGCGCCGGTGTTCGCGGCCTGAACGGGTAGAATTTGGCCATGAAAGTTTTTGGCATCGCCGGCTGGTCCGGCTCCGGCAAGACGACGCTGCTGGAAAAGCTGATTCCGGCGCTGATCGCGCGCGGCCTCAAGGTCTCGGTGATCAAGCATGCGCACCACGGATTCGACATCGACAAGCCGGGCAAGGATTCGTACAGCCACCGCGCGGCTGGCGCTGCCGAGGTCATGCTCGCCTGCGGCACGCGCTGGGCGTTGATGCACGAATGCCGGGACGAGCCCGAACCGCAACTGGCCGAACTGCTGGCCCGGCTGGCGCCGTGCGACCTGGTGCTGGTCGAGGGCTTCAAGCAGGAACCGGTGCCCAAGCTGGAAGTCCATCGGCCGGCCCACGGTAAGTCGCCGCTCTTTGCCGAACGCGACGACATCGTCGCCGTCGCCAGCGACGCAGCCATTGCCGCGCCCATCCCGGTGCTGCCGCTCAACGATATCGCCGCGGTCGCCGAATTCATCATCGGCCACTGCCAACTCAAGGTCTGACCATGCTCAGTTACGAACAAGCGCTCGAACAACTGCTCGCCGCCGCCCGGCCGGTCGAGGAAATCCGCCATGTGCCGCTGACCGCCGCGGCCGGCCGCGTGTTGGCGCAGGCGCTGGTGTCGGCGGTCAATGTGCCGCCGCTCGACAATTCGGCGATGGACGGCTACGCCGTGCGCCTGGCCGATGTGGCGCAGGCCGGCGTCACGCTGCCGGTCAGCCAGCGCATTCCCGCCGGCACGGTCGGCAGCGAGCTGCAGCCCGGCACCGCCGCCCGCATCTTCACCGGTGCGCCGGTGCCGACGGGTTGCGACGCGGTGATCATGCAGGAGCGCTGTGCTGCCGGCGATGGCGTCGTCACCCTCAACCATGTTCCGCGCGCTGGCGAGAACATCCGCCGCTGCGGCGAGGACATCGCCACCGGCAACGAAATCCTGCCCGCCGGCATCCGCCTGCGCGCCCAGGAAATTGCACTCGCCGCTTCGGCCGGCCTGCCCGAGCTGCCGGTGCATCGCCGCGTGCGTGTCGGCATCTTCTTCACCGGCGACGAACTGGTCCAGCCCGGCGAGCCGCTGCCGCCCGGCGCCATCTACAACTCCAACCGCTACGCGCTGCGCGCGCTGCTCGAAGGCCTGGGCTGCGAAGTGCGCGACCTCGGCAGCGTGCCCGACCGTCTCGACGCCACCCGTGACGCGCTGCGCCGCGCTGCCGCCGACAACGACCTGATCGTCACCAGCGGTGGCGTCTCGGTCGGCGAGGAAGACCACGTCAAACCGGCGGTTGAAGCCGAAGGCCGTCTCGACATGTGGAAGATCGCGATCAAGCCGGGCAAGCCGCTGGCTTTCGGCGAAGTCAACAAACCGGAAGGCGGTAGCGCCTGGTTCCTCGGCCTGCCGGGCAACCCGGTCGCCGCCTTCGTCACCTGCCTGATGCTGGTGCGCCCCTTCATCCTGCGCCTGCAGGGCGTTGCCGAGGTGCGCCCCAAGGTGCTGCCGCTGACTGCCGATTTCACCTGGAGCCGGCCGGACAGCCGCCTCGAATTCCTGCGCGCGCGGATCAACGCCGCCGGCCGCGTCGAGCTTTACCCGAACCAGGGCTCCGCCGTCGTCACCTCGCTGTGCTGGAGCGACGGGCTGGTCCTCAACCCGCCAGGACAGGCGGTTCAAGCGGGCGACAGCGTCCGTTTCGTCACTTTTGCGGAGTTGCTGGCATGAGCGTGAACATCCTTTACTTCGCCAGCCTGCGCGAAGCCTTCGGCACCGCCGGCGAGGCCATCGAGTTACCGGCCGGCGTCGCCAGCGTCGGCCAGTTGCGCGACTGGCTGGTCGGCCAGGGCCGGACCGAACTCGCCACCGCCAAGAACCTGCGCTGCGCAGTCAATCAGGAAATGGCCAAGGCCGACGCCGCGATCCGCGATGGCGACGAAATCGCCTTTTTCCCGCCCGTGACCGGCGGCTGAACCGGGCTGGCCGTGCGCAATCAAGCAGCGACGATCCTGGATCATCTTCCCGACCGACTTGCTTCGCTGCGGGAATCGGTTGTCGTCGAATGCAAACTGGCTGGCGGACAGGATGGCAAGGGGCGTTTGCCGGAGGATTTCTGGCCGACCTACAGTGCCTTTGCCAACACCGAAGGCGGCATCATCCTGCTGGGCCTTCGGGAGCGGCGGGAGGGTTTTGAACTGGCCGGAATCGACAACCCGGCCAAGGTGCGCAGCGAATTGTTCAACAACCTGAACAATCGGCAAAAGGTCAGCAGCAACCTGCTGACTGACGCCGATGTCGAGGAAATCGACATCGCCGGCAAGACCCTGTTGGCGATCCGCGTGCCACGGGCCAGCCGGCAGCAGCGACCGGTTCATCTGACGACCAATCCCTTCGGTAACACCTGGCGCCGCTTGAACGACGGCGACCGCGCGCTGGCCGATGAAGACATCAAGCGGATGCTCGCCGAGCAGGTTGAAGACAGTCAGGATACGCGCATCCTGCCGAATTTCGGCCTGCGCGATCTGAATGCCGACAGCCTCAAGGCCTACCGCAATATTTTTCGCGCCGATAAACCGGATCATCCCTGGCTGGCGCTCGACGATCAGGCTTTTCTGCAAATGCTCGGCGGCTGGCGCGAGGACCGTGCCAGCGGGGAAATCGGGCTGACTCGGGCCGGGCTGCTGATGTTCGGGCAATGGCCGGCGATTGCCGAAGCCCTGCCGCTGTACTTCGTCGATTACCAGGAACGTCCGCGTGATTACGCCGAAACCGTGCAATGGCTGGATCGCTTGGTGCCGGACGGTAGTTGGTCAGGTAACCTGTTCGACTTTTACCGCCGCGTGGTGATCAAGCTGACCGCAGATCTGAAAGTGCCCTTCGTGCTGCAGGGCGACACGCGCCAGGACGATACGACCACGCACAAGGCGCTGCGCGAGGCACTGGTCAATGCGCTAGTGCATGCCGATTACAGCGGGCGCGTTTCTGTCCAGGTGGTCAAGGAACCTGCCGGCTTCACCTTCCGCAATCCGGGGGCGCTGCGCATTTCGCCTAGTCAGGCTCTGCAAGGTGGTATCAGCGATTGCCGCAATCGCACGCTGCAGCAGATGTTCCTGATGATCGGCCTGGGCGAGCGCGCCGGTTCGGGCATGTCACGCATCGTCCACGGCTGGCAAGCGCTGGGCCACGGTCTGCAACTGCGTGAGTATTTCGATCCGCAGGAATACACCGTGCTGGAAATGCGCTGGTCTGATGAACTTCTGCAGGACGGTTCACCGAACAGTTCGGTAGAAAGTTCGGTAGAAAGTTCGGTAGAAAGTTCGGTAGAAACTGCGGACAAGATTCTGGGTCTTTTGGCGGAACATTCGACGCTGACGCTTGCGGAACTGGCAAAGTGCCTTAACCTCAGCGTGCGCGCAGTCGAAAAACAGGTTGCCCGACTCAAGGCGCAAGGACGTTTGCGCCGCATCGGCCCGAACAAGGGTGGCCGCTGGGAAGTCTCCGGTGCCTGAAAAACAGTCAAGATAGAACAGAGAGCAAACATGTCCATCCAATGGTATCCCGGTCACATGACCCAGGCCCGCAAGAAAGCGGGCGAGACGCTGGCCATGGCCGATGTCGTCGTCGAAGTGCTCGACGCCCGCCTGCCGCAGGCGTCCAGCAACCCGATGATCCACGAGCTGCGCACCTTCCGTCAGCGCCCCTGCCTGAAGCTGCTGAACAAGGCCGACATCGCCGATCCGGCGGTGACCAAGGCCTGGCTCGATCACTTCGGCAAGCAGCCGGGCGTGATGGCGGTCGCCATCTCCTGCAAGAAGCCCGGTGACGTGGCCAGGATTCCCGGCCTGGCGCAGAAGCTGGCGCCGCACCGCTGCGACGCGGTCAAGCCGCTGCGGCTGATGATCATGGGCATCCCCAACGTCGGCAAATCGACGCTGATGAACGCGCTGGTCAAAAAGAAGGTCGCCGCCGTCGGCGACCAGCCGGCGGTGACCAAGAGCCAGCAGCGCATTGACCTCAGCTCGCGGCTGACCATCTACGACACGCCGGGCATGCTCTGGCCGAAGATCGACCACCCGATCGACGGCCTGATGATGGCCGCCAGCCACTCGGTCGGCGTCAACGCCTACATCGACGACGAAGTCGCCACCTGGCTCGCCGGCTACCTGCTCGACCACTACCCGGCGCTGCTCCAGGCCCGCTACGGCTTCGACCTGCAGGGCATGGACGCGGTCGCCGTCCTTGAAGGCATCGCCCGCAAGCGCGGTTGCCTGATCAAGGGCCGCGGCGGCGAACTCGACCTGGAAAAAGCCGCCGGCATCCTGCTCAACGACTACCGTACCGGCACCCTCGGCCGCATCAGCCTGGAAACCCCGACCCTGCGCGCCGCCCGCCAGGCCGAACTGGAAAGTACGGCGCCGGTCGGCGGCGACGACGCTAGCTGCTAGCTGCCAGCGAGGCGGCGAGGCGGCGAGGTTCAGGACCGGCGTTTCCAGACCGTCGTTTCGCTCAGCGTGTGCTGGTGCTTGCGGCGGGTCTCGCGAATGACGAAAGGTACTGGCAGCGGTCCCTCGACCAGCGTGAAGTGCTCGCCGAGGATGTCCTTCAGGCCGTCGAGCGTGGTGTAGGACTCGCCGTCCTTCTTGAAGCCGCCGATCCATTCCTCGCGCTTGGTGAATTCCTCCAGCCAGGTGTAGGGCGAAGCAAGGACCAGCAGGCCGCCCGGCTTGAGGCGCCCGGCGATGGTTTCCAGGAAGCGGCGCGGCGCGTAGAGACGGTCGATCAGATTGGCGGCCAGGATCAGGTCGAAATCCCGGAAGCCCTCCTTCAGGTTGCACGCGTCGCCCTGCCAGAACGTCACGCGGCCGGCGCTTTCGCTCAGGCCCAGGTTGTCCAGGCGGCGTTCGTGGTAACTGACCAGTTCGCCTTCCTCGGGCAAGGTATAGCGGAGGCTGCCGTTTTCCGCCAGGCGGCTGCCGATCTGGATGAAGCGAGCGGAAAAATCGATGCCGACCACGTGGGCAAAATCCCGCGCCAGCTCGAAACTGGCCCGGCCGGTGGCACAGCCCAGGTCAAGGGCGCGCTGCCATTGGCCATTGCCGTGGCGGCGCTGGGCGTCGCTGGCCAGCCGGGCCATCGCCTGTGGAAAGTTGGGCACGCCAAGTGCCGCGTCGCCGTAATGGAATTCGGCGTACTGCGAAACCATCGTGTCGGTTTCGTAGGCCGACACCGGCTGGCTTGGCGCTGCGTCGCTCACCACGTAGCGGAAGCCGGCATGCTGGAAGAAGTGGCGGCGGAAGGCATAGCGCGAAACGTGGCGGGCTTCGTTGCCGGTGGAAATCCAGCTGCCTCCCTTGATGATGTTGTGCCGCTCGTCGAAGGTCGGACTGGTGAAATCGTCGTAGATCGGATGGACGGCGAAACCATCGAAGGGGTAGGTCGGTGTCTCGCACCACTGCCAGACATTGCCGACGACGTCGCTTAGTTCGCCATGGCGGAAGCGGTCGACCGGACAACTCGATGCCCAGTGGTCGAGATGGAGGTTGGCGGCAGCGGGCGCGTCGTCCGCAAGTCCGCCGGGAAGGGCATGATCGTGCAGGCGGTGCCACTCGTCCTCGCTCGGCAGGCGGACCGGTAATCCGCTCTGTGCCGATTTCCAGCGGCAGAAGGCGCGCGCTTCCAGACAATTGGTTTCCACCGGCCAGTTCCAGGGCATCGCCACTTCCTCGGCGAGCAGACGCAGTTTCCAGCCGTCCGGTGCGTTTGCATCGCGCACCCAGAAGGTGGGGTGGGCGGCCCGGGCATAGGTTTTCCAGGCGGCACCTTCCTCGTCCCAGTAGCTGTCGTCAGCATAGCCACCGGCATCGACGAATTCGCGGAACTCGCCGTTGCTGACCAGGTGACGGGCGGCCCGGAAGGCGCCGATTTCGGCCTGGTGCCAGCCGTATTCGTTGTCCCAGCCGTAGTAGGGATCGGCAAGATCGCGTCCGAGGCTGACCCGGCCGGCGGGAATGTCTAGTAACTCGTTCGCTGGCGCCGCCCCGCGCTCGCGGCAGGGCTGCCAGTCGGGGTGCGGTCTGACGTAGGACAGGGCGTGCTGGCGGATCAGCACCGACGAGGTTTCGAGATGGATGCGCTCGTGCTCGATGCCCATCAGCACCGTCCAGAACGGATCGTTCCAGCCGATGGGGAGGGCAAGGGGCGTCTGCCGGATGACGCCGTCGACCACCGCCCGCGCCCGGGCACGATAGGCGCGGACTTCGGCCACTGTCGGCCAGTCGTAGCGGGAATCGTCGAGATCGTCCCAGCTCATTTCATCGACACCGATGGCAAACATCGATTCGAGGCGGGGGTCGATGCGCTGGTCGATCAGTCCGGCGAGCCGGAACTTGTTGATGAAGAAGGTGGCGGTATGGCCGAAATAGAAGATCAGCGGATGGCGCAGGCTGATCGGTTTGCGGTAGTAAGCCTCGTCGCAGGCGAGCAGCTCAAACAGCGATTCGTAACGGTCGAAGGTGGCGTGGAAATAGTGCAGCAGTTCGGCGCGTTTGGCCTCGCTGTCGTTACCGGTGAGAAGCGGGCTGCGGGGGAATCGGCTGGGCATGGACTCGAACTTTCGGCGAAGCAGGAAGTGGCGTCAGGAATGCACCGCTGGCAGCATCTCGGCATCGACAATGCGGACCCGCAGCAGGCGCTGGAAAAACAGGCTGTTGGGCACCTGTAGCAAGGTCGGCTCGCGGTCGGGCAGGGTTTCGCGGATCGTCGTGTAGATCAGCCGGATGTCCAGCACTTCGCCACCGAGGCCGGGCTTGTCGCCGTTCTCGAGGATTTCGATATGGTCGTGCAGGCGGAAGGGGCGGGTCGTGTAGATCAGCACGGCGCAGAAGATGTTGGACAGCACGCTCCACGCCGCAAAGAAGGCCACCGCAGCGACAGTGGCGAAGCCGGTGACGGCAGTCCACAACACGGCACCGGAAACGTTGAAGCGGTCGAGAACGAGCAGGACAACGCCGATGAAGATGAGAATGCTGGCAAAGCGGCGACCGCCGACGATCAATTCCAGCGGCAGGTTGTGGCTGCGCACGATACGGCCGATGAGCCGGACAATGAAGGCACGCAGCAGGAGTGCGCCAACGATGATGAGGGCGATCTGCAGGCCAAGGTTGATCAGGTCGACCCAGGGATGGGCCCAGTCAGGGAGGTAGTCCTTCATCGCTTCGGGGCAGGCGTTGCGCCGGCAATCTGCATGTTTGTTCTCCTCGTCGTCGCAGCGGTCGATTATCCGGCGACCCGCGGTGGCGATCAAGGCAGCCATCAACGCACGCCGTCCCAGGCAGAAAAAATGCAACGAAGCTAGGCCGCTCCGGGAATTTGCGTCTATAATGCGCGCCGCTGTCGCAACGACGGCAAGATTCCCCGATAGCTCAGTCGGTAGAGCGCCGGACTGTTAATCCGTAGGTCCCTGGTTCGAGCCCAGGTCGGGGAGCCAAGATTCAAGCACTTAGCCCGCTGTCTGGCGGGCTTTTTGCTATCTGAAGGCATTATTGCTGCATTTTTGCTGCAGTCTCCCGCGCGAAATTCGCTGCAGCATCGCGATACTCGATTTTAGGAGTCAGCGATGGCAACCATCACGATGCTCAAGCGTGCCGCTGAACTTCAAGGCTGCACCGTGACCGATTACGTTGTGTCCGCCGTGCAGGATGCAGCGCAACGCGCCATCGAGCAGGCCGAAGTTATCCGTCTGTCCCTGGCGGATCAGGAGTGCTTTGCACAAGCGCTGCTGTCGCCGCCTCAACCGGACCCGGCTCTGGAACGTGCCTTTGTCCGTCGCAGCAAGCTCTTGCGCGCTGAATGAGCGGCGCACCGTTCCAGCTTGCGCCACTCGATGCCGGGTATGGCCGCGCTGTGTTCAACAGCGATTCGGAGCCGCTGAATCGCTACCTGCGGGAACAAGTCACCCAAGACGTTCGCCGCCGCGTGGCCGCTTGTTTCGTGGCCTTGGCCGATGGGCCGCGCATCGCTGGCTATTAAACCTTTGGCCTCGGCAAGCCTGGTGCTGGCCGACCTTCCGGCCAGCACCGGCAAAAAGTTGCCGCGCTATCCGACCGTGCCCGCCATTCGTATGGGCCGCTTGGCTGTTGATCAGGCTTTCAAGGGCCAGGGGCGGAAAGCGACGACGAGATACAGAAGCAATGCCCACGGAGACGACCGGGTAAGCCAAGCCGCCCGGCAAGACGGCGCGCCCGCCGGCGCCACGGCCGCGCTCGGCCGAAAAACGGGGAAAAACGCCCGATCAGGCGTGAAAATCGCCTGATTCTTCAGGCCTCGGTGCCAAATTCGGCATCGCCCGGCAAACTTGCCGGACCTACGGCCCGGTTTCCGGGCTGACGACAAAAAGCTGTTTCCAGAGAAACCGAACCGGGCTTGTTCAACAACCGGTTCAGATCGCGGCTCGCTTCGCGATCACGATCTAACCTTAATCGTTAGAGGTGCCACGCCAGGCCCCCCGAAGCAACGACGAGCAAAGCAAGCGACACCATTACAAAAGCTGAGACATAGCGAATGAAAGGTTTTCGGTGAGGGCGTGCCGCCTCGGAAAGAAAGCGATCTGATGCGAATGCGATTGGACCAAGCGCATATGCCCACAGCGGTGCATTGAAACCTCGAATCAGCGGAACTAAGTGCCGTAAGGCCATAGCCAATAGCACGCACGGTAATGCAAAGACAGCAATCGTGATTCCGATGGCAATTGTGTCGGTCACAAGAGACCTCTATCGCGCAGCGTCCCCTGGACCGCAATGTGTGCGCCCAGCATGGGCGCGATGTAATGGGGTGTAAGTCCCCTGTGGGAGTACCGATCTTGTCGCATGCGATAAGAATAACCACTAGCCGAAGGCAAGGGCAAGCTTGTGAGGGCTTGTCTGAACAATGACTGGCTTCAGCGCCAGAGCGTGCCGAGCATCAAGCAGCTATGGTGCAAGGCACAGGGCTACACGTCTTAGTCGAGCGAGCCATCTCGTTGAACCGCCCACTGCGGACCCGCACGGTGGGTGGTGTGGGGGCCGGGGGAGAGAAACCCCTGGCTACCCGATTAGGAATCACGCGTATGTGGATTGAGATTGGAGTCATTGTCGATCTGACGACACGCGTCGTCGTGAAAAAGATCAGTGGCCATGATGATCGAGTAAGGGTCCCATGTGTCGACGAACTTTGCCGAATTCTTGGACACCGAGTCGGCAGGACTAAAGTACTTACTCTCATAGGTATCTCCAGAGCAGAAGGCAAGGTCGCTACGCTTGATAGTTTGGTCGACGAGATAGCCGGCCTTTTCTTCTTCCTCGGTGATCTCGAGCCAGACACGCTCTTGAGTTTGAACAATTCGAACATCCACGATTGTTGGCTTTAGCCACGCCTTATACTTTTCGGAGAGCTCCTGAAAAATACTTTCCGCACAATAGGCGGACGACGACTCCTTTGGCGGAGAGGAAAGCCCTTGAAGATGTTGAATGGCGAGTCTAAGGGGGTATCTGAAGAACTCACGATTGCCAGATACCCTAAACTCCGACAAATGGTCGTGTAGCTTCTGCTCGAGCTCCTCATGATTCTCTGCGAATAGTTCAAACGCAACTTCAAATGGGGTAGGGACCCCCGTGGTGTGAAGCTCTCGCGCCCGAGCCTTAGAGTCGCGAAAAGTCCGGCCCACTTTAAGAAGACCGGGCATCGAAGAATTCATGAGGATGTAGACGTATCCGGCCGACATGCTGATTCCTAACGTTGCCGCTCAGCCGCCGCCGAAGGCGGTCGGATGCAGCGGCAGGTTGAACGAAGCCGCTACGCGGAGAGTAAACCCACCGCCCACCGCTGATTTATCCTGCATAACGCCTCCGTCATGGTGATGGCGGCGATTTTGCAATACTTCGCGAGGATAGACCAGCATGACCAC
>NZ_JAYREB010000015.1:0-42347 GCF_041909095.1 Azonexus sp.
CGTTCATTCGCATGCGAAGCGCTATCTTGCGCTTCTCCTTTTGTTGCTCTGGACTGAGCTTGCGGGCGTCTTCTTTATCCATGCCAATATCATACCACAAACGCCCTATATATTTGCCGGGTTAATATCCAGCTTCCTTCTATGATTCACTGTCGGGAGAACTAACTCGGCTCGGCTTTCCAAGACAAGCAGCTTTATGAGTGACAGGTGATCGACGCATTCCGCACAGACTAACAGACTTACTGAAGAGCAGCTTCATCCGAGATCCTTTCATAGGCCTTTCGACGAGCAGGTTTCAGGGCGCAGCAGCCGTTCAAGTGACGGCTCTCCTGAGTGGACGAATTTCCGCCCCTGGCCGGTTGCAGAACTTCCGTTTCGACCGATTGCCCCCCGACCTCAACGTCGCCCTGCCCTCTCCTGCCCTCTCCTGTGGCAACAAGATTGGCTCTGTCATTCACTCGAAATGCCATCCATGGACCGCAAATTGCCGCTCAAGATTTTCCCGTCACCTTCAGTTCCGTCTCGCTTTCGATACCGCGATTCACAAGCGTGGCCAGCACCAATTCAGCCCGCCGACTGGGCAACCCGCCCCCCTGAATTCACCTCCTGACCACATCTCGCCAGCCAGTCAGGCGGCAGGCCTCCCGCTCATGACTATCCTCACCGCCGTAGATCAGGATGGGCTTGCGGCTTGGGGTGTCGGCGCTGAACTTCTGCCATTTCTTCACACCGTCCAGCCAGTCGGCGGCGAAGGTGCTGCCGGATTTGATTTCGACCGGCTGCAGTCCGTCCGCCGTTTCGTACACCACGTCGATTTCGTTGCCCGAGCTGTCGCGCCAGAAGTAGAGGTCGGCGGGCTGGCCGGTGTTGAAACGCTGCTTGATCAGTTCTGACACCACCCAGGTTTCGAAAAGGGCGCCGCGGGCGGCATGGGTGCTGATCGACGCTTCGTCACGGATGCCCAACAGCCAGGCCATCAGGCCGACATCGAGGAAATACAGCTTGGGCGACTTGACCAGGCGTTTGCCGAAATTCTGAAAATACGGCGGCAGGCGGGTGACCAGATAGCTGGCTTCCAGCACCGACAACCATTCCCGCGCCGTCACCGCCGAGATGCCGCAATCCGCCCCGAGCGCCGCCAGATTGAGCAGTTGCCCAGAGCGGGCCGCGCACATGCGGACGAAGCGCTGGAACTGGGAGAGATCGCGCACCGCGATGATCTGCCGGACATCGCGCTCCAGATAGGTCGCCACGTAGTTGGAAAACCAGTCGCTGGCCGCCAGTTCGCGCAGGTAGATTGCCGGATACCCGCCGTTCAGCAACAGGCGATCCAATGTCGGCGGCACGCAGCCGCCGTCCTGCATTTCCGGCAGCGACAGGGGCAATAGCTCGACGCGCCCAACCCGCCCGGCCAGCGACTGGCTCATTCCGGCGATCAGGTCGAACTGGGCCGAGCCGGTCAGGATGAACTGCCCCATGAGCTGCCGCGCGTCGACCACGCCTTGCAACCAGGACAACAAGGCCGGGCAGCGCTGCACCTCATCGAGAACCGCGCCTTCCGGAAAACGCGCCAGGAAGCGCTTGGGGTCGTGTTCGGCGAATTCGCGCTCATCCGGGTTTTCCAGCGAGACATAGGGCTTGTCGGGGAAACAGGCTTTGGCCAGCGTGGTCTTGCCGGATTGGCGCGGCCCAGTGATGGCCAGCACCGGAAACCCCCGGGCCAGTCGTTCCAGTGCTGCACGGGCTTGGCGTGGATACATGGAGACCTTTCTTTGCAAATCGAAAGTTTTGATTTCGATTTGCAAAGAATAGCATCAACAAACCGGAGTGGGCGGACAAACCAGCGATACGAGCAGCAATCCGGGATCAAGCCTCGGCACCGGGTCGGGAAAGCGGACTGCCGCCGTCACTCGCCAAGCAGAGCCAAGACGATCCGGTAACGCTCCTGCAGCACGGGATGCCGTAGCGGGTCCGGGCGCAAGCGCCTGAACTGCCGTTGCCACCATCCCCGGGAACGCGCCATGGCAGCGGGCACCCTTTCCCGGACTTCGTTCTCGGACCAGCCTTCCATTTCAGGCATCGGGTTGAGCCCGCTGAAGTTACCGATGAAGACGGGCGCCACTTCGTCGCGCAGGATGTTCGCCAGTTCCGCCGCGCCGACCTCCGCCGCGCGCAGCGTTTGCGCGATGCTTCGGTAGTCGTAATCCTGCAATTCGCGCGCGACGAAAAGTTCGGCCAGGGCAGTCCACACCTGGACACGGTTTTCGGGTTCGGAAGCGGGTGGAGCCATCGTTCAGCGCACAGCCAGGGAGGGCAAGTGGGCGGGATCATAGCATTCCATTGGCTTACTCCCGCGCCATGGAATGCTGCGGCTTGCGGTGGTCGACCGCCCACTTCACCCCCGCTTCACAATCCCCCGCCCCGACTTCGCCCTGCCCTCACTTGCGGCGGCGAGACTGGCTCCGTCATTCACTCAGGGAGCCTTTCATGGACCGCAAGTTGCTGTTCAAGATTATTGCCGTTGTCGTCATGTCCATCCTGCTGCTGGTGCCGCTGGCGCTGATCGAGGGGCAGATTCGGGATCGTAGCCAGCGCCAGCACGAGGTGCAGCAGAACATTGCCAACAGTTCGGCCGGCGCACAGACGCTGGTCGGGCCGGTGATCCTGCTCGAATTCCGCGAGCAGGTGCAGGAGCCGACGCGCGATCCGGCCAGCGGCAAGATCACCGGCACGGTGTCGCGCATCGAGACGCAGCGCCAGTTGATCTCCGCCGAGAGCCTGAACATCGACGGCGCGGCGCGGGTGGAGAACCGCCATCGCGGCATTTACCAGGCGCGGCTGTTCCATCTTGACCTGGCCAACCAGGCAAAGCTGGTGATCGAGCCCTTCGCCGCCAGCGCGCCGGAGCGCACGCTGCTTGATGCCGAGGCGACGCTGGTGCTCGGGGTGGCCGATCCGCGCGGGGTCGATGTCGATCCCGAGGTGACGATCAATGGCCAGCCCTTCCGTTTCATCACGCCGGGCAACCGGCTGGAGACCGGCGAAGCGCTGAAGATGCCACAGTTGATCGTGCCGCTGGGGCGCATCGACCCGAGCAAGACGCACAGTTTCGACGTGCGCTTTCCGCTGCAGCTGACCGGCACCACCCGCCTGGCGATCACGCCGAGCGCGCAGAGCAACCGGATTCACCTGAAGTCGGACTGGCCGCATCCCAATTTCGGCGGCCGCTTCCTGCCGCGCGAGCGCAGCGTCGGCGCCGACGGCTTCGATGCGCAGTGGGCGATTTCCCACCTCGCCCGCGATTTCGACCGGGCGCTGGACCCGACTTCGGGCGAGGCCCTGTCCATCGACTTCGTCGATCCGGTGAATGTTTACCTGCAATCAGAGCGGGCGGTGAAGTACGGCATCCTGTTCATCGTCCTCACCTTTGCCGGCTTCTTTCTCACCGAAATCCTGCGCCGCGCGCCGATCCATCCGATGCAGTACCTGCTGGTCGGGCTGGCGCTGGCGCTCTTCTTCCTGCTCCTCATCGCCTTGTCCGAACACCTGTCGTTCGCGCTGGCTTACGGGCTGTCCTCGCTCGCCTGCATCGCGCTGATCGGCTTCTACCTGGCCGGCGCGCTGGGCGGCGCGCGGCGCGGGCTGGCCTTTGCCGGCGGCCTCACCGGCTTGTATGGGGTGCTGTACGGCGTCCTGCTTTCGGAAGACAACGCACTGCTGATGGGCGCCCTGCTCCTCTTCACGGCACTCGGCACGATCATGCTCGCCACCCGCCGCGTCGATTGGCACAGTCTGGCCGGCAAGACGGAGCAGGCCTGATGGCGGCGCTCGCCCTGCCCCTGCGCGGCGCCCCGGCGCGCCGCCGGCCCGGCGCGGCGACACTGGCGGCCAATCTGTGGCCGCTGGTGCTGCTGCCCTCGGCCTGGTATTACCAGCACCCGCTGCTGTTCGGCCTGCGTCACGTCGAAAGCGCGCTGCTCTGGGTGCTGCCGCTGCTCGGCCTGCTCTGCTGGCGGCGGCTGCCTGGCATCGCCCGCGTGCTGCTGCTCGGTATCGGGCTGCTGCTCGGCTGGCAGGCGCTCGACTACCGCCTGCAGCGCCAGGCGGTGCTCGCCGCCGGGCCGACAATGCGCGCGGTCGGCGGGCATTTCATCGTCGGTTACACCGATCTCGACGAAGTCCGCGAACTGGCGGCCAAGGGCTTGATCGGCGGCATCTACATCGGCCGACGCAACGTGCGCGGCCGCAGCCTGGCCGACGTGCGCGCCGAGATCGCCGGCCTGCAGGCGCTGCGTGCACAGGCCGGCCTGCCGCCGCTGATCGTCGCCGCCGACCAGGAGGGCGGCCGGGTCAATCACCTGTCGCCACTGCTCGAACGCCTGCCGCCGCTGGCCGGCGTCACCGAACAGCCCGACCCCGGCCGCGCCGCGCAGGCCTACGGCGCGCGTCAGGGCCAGGCGCTGGCCGGTCTCGGCGTCAATCTCAACTTCGGCCCGGTGGTCGACCTGCGCCCGGCTGACCGACCTGCCGGCGACAGGTTCAGCGACATCCCGGCGCGCGCCATCGGCAGCGATCCGGAAGACGTCACCGAAATCGCCGCCGGCTACCTCGACGGCCTCGCCGCCAGCGGCGTACGCGGCACGCTCAAGCATTTTCCCGGCCTCGGCCGGGTCGACCGGGACACTCACCTGCACCCGGCCCGGCTGAGCGAAACGCCTGCCGAACTGGCCACCGACTGGCTACCCTTCCGCAGCCTCGCCGGCCACGCCGGCAGCGCGCTGATGCTCGGCCACGTCACGCTCGAAGCGCTCGACCCGCAACGCGCCGCATCGCACTCGCCGGCCGTCGTCCGCCTGCTACGCAAGGACTGGGGCTACGACGGCGTGCTGCTCACCGACGACCTCAACATGGGCGCGGTCTACGACCTCGGCATCGGCAAGGTGGCAAGCGAAGCGCTGGCCGCCGGCGTCGACCTGGTACTGGTCAGCTACGACCCGCGCCAGGTCTACCGGGCGGTTTACGGCGCGGCAGCGGCGCTGGCAGACGGGCGACTGACGGCAGAAAACCTGGCGGCAAGCAGGCAAGGGCTGGCGACCTTGACCGGCACGCTGCGCAGGGAATAGACGGCGAACCGCGCCCCTGAGCGGGCCTTGAACACAGTACCGCGTCATTGACGCCCCTCCGGCGCTGCACTAGGCTTGCCGCGTGGCACGCCTTTCCAGGCGGGTTCGGGTTGCCTGCAATCCGGCCACGCCGGGGCTACCCCGGCGGTTTTCTCGCAGTTGGACTTTTCATCGCCTGAACCTCACACGCCGCTGGCGTGGCCGGTTCAGGCAGGACACGACAGGCTGGAAAGGGCGCCACGCCCGCAGGCGCGCAACATGGATGATCCCGACGACCGCGACGACGACTTCGACCCGGAGGACCTGCTGCCGGCCAGGGCCATGCGCGCGGTCGCCAGGGGACTGGTGCACGCCTTCCTCGCTGGCAGCTCCGACCCCGCCAGCCTGCGCGAACGCGGCCGCCACGCGCTGGGCGAGAATCCGCGCTGGTTGCCGTCGCTGGTCCTGCATCTGCGCCAGGAATTCGGCGCGCCGTTCACCGCCCACCAGCACGACGCGCTGCTCGAAGCGGTGCTGGCTTACCGCCACTTTCGCCAGGCCTTTCTGCCCTGGTGCATCCGTCCGCGCATCCGCGCCCATTTCGCCTTTCATCCACCGATGGGCGAACCGCCCGCCGCGCTCGCCGGGTTGGCCGTGCCGGCACTCGCCACGCCCGGCGAGCTGGCCGACTGGCTCGGCCTGCTGCCCAACGAACTGGCCTGGTTCTGCGGCAACTGGCAGGTAGCGCCAAGCCAGCCGAAGCTGGATCATTACCGCTATCGCTGGCTGCGCAAGGCGAGCGGCGGCGCGCGCCTGATCGAAGCGCCCAAGGAAACGCTGCGCGCCATCCAGCGCCGCATCCTGCACGGCATTCTCGACAAGGTGCCGGCGCATGCGGCGGCGACCGGCTGCGTGCGCGGTCTGTCGGTGGTCGACAATGCCCGCCGCCACGCCGCCTCGCCCTTGCTGCTGAAAATGGATCTGCGCGATTTCTTTGCCAGCATCCCGGCCGGGCGCGTCTTTGCCCTGTTCCGCACCCTCGGCTACCCAGCGGCCAGCGCGCACTGCCTGACCCAACTGTGCACGCACGCAACGCCGATGCGCGTCTTGCGCCAGGTGCCGCAGGACGAATATGCCAGCCTGGAAAGCCGCCGCCAGGCGCAGGCATGGGCGCGACGCTTCGCCAGCCGCCACCTGCCGCAGGGCGCACCGACTTCGCCGGCACTGGCCAACCTCTGCGCCTGGCGGCTGGACCTGCGACTGGCCGGACTGGCCCGCGAATGTCGCAGCGGCTACAGCCGTTACGTCGACGACCTCGCCTTTTCGCTGCCTGTGGACGATGCGCCCCGCGCCCGCCGCATCCAGTTCCTGGTCGAGGAAATCATCATTCAGGAGGGCTTTGCCCCGAACTGGCGCAAGACCCGCCTGTGCCCGGCCAGCCAGGCGCAGATGCTGACCGGTCTGCTCATCAACCGCCATCCCAACCTGCCGCGCGCCGAGTACGACCGGCTGAAAGCCATCCTCACCAACTGCCGCCGCCACGGCCCAAGGGAACAGAACCGCGATCAGCACCCGGATTTCCGCGCCCACCTGCAAGGCCGCCTCGCCTGGTTGCGGCAAGTGAATCCGGCCAAAGGAGAGAAGTTGCTGGCGCTGTTCGGGCAGATCGACTGGGCGTGATCGCGCCATCTCCCGTGGCCAACGGCAAAGCCCGCTCGCCCGCAGGCAAAGCGCGAAAAACCGCCGCCCCCCGCCCGCTCTGCTAAAATCCTGCGTCCGTTTTTCCGGCGCCCGTTCCATTGGCATGGCGCCCCTCCCGTGGAGATTTCACCGATGTACCAGTCCCCCCTGCTTCAGGATCTGCATGAGCGCGGCCTGATCGCCCAGCTCACCGACGCGGAAACGCTCGACAAAATGCTGCAGGAGGAGAAGATCACGCTGTATTGCGGCTTCGATCCGACCGCCGACAGCCTGCACCTCGGCCACCTGGTGCCGGTGCTCATCCTCAAGCGCTTCCAGCAGGCCGGCCACAAGCCGATCGCGCTGGTCGGCGGCGCCACCGGCATGATCGGCGACCCGAGCTTCAAGGCCACCGAGCGCAAGCTCAACACACCGGACGTGATCGCTTCCTGGGTCGGCAAGATCCGCGGCCAGGTCGAACCCTTCCTCAGCTTCGACAGCGCCAACGCGGCGCTGATGGCGAACAACCACGACTGGTTCGGCGCCATGAACTGCCTGGAATTCCTGCGCGACATCGGCAAGCACTTCTCGGTCAACGCGATGATCAAGAAGGAATCGGTGCAGCAGCGCCTGGTGCGCGAGGACCAGGGGATTTCCTACACCGAGTTCTCCTACAGCCTGCTGCAGGGCTACGACTTCGCCGAACTCTACAAGCGCCACCAGTGCGTGCTGCAGGTCGGCGGTTCCGACCAGTGGGGCAACATCACCGCCGGCACCGACCTCACCCGCCGCCTGCACCACACCCAGGTCTACGGCATGACCGTGCCGCTGATCACCAAGGCCGACGGCACCAAGTTCGGCAAGACCGAATCCGGCGCCGTCTGGCTCGACCCGAAGAAGACCTCGCCCTACGCCTTCTACCAGTTCTGGCTGAACACGGCCGACGCCGACGTCTACAAGTTCCTCAAGTTCTTCACCTTCCTGCCGGTGGCGCGCATCAACGAGATCGAAGCGACGGACCAGGCCAGCGGCGGCAAGCCCGAAGCCCAGCGCATCCTGGCCGAGGAAGCCACCCGCCTGGTGCACGGCGAAGTTGCATTGATGGCGGCACGGCGCATCACTGAATGCCTGTTCTCCGGCCAGCTCGCCGACCTGACCGAGAACGACCTCGAGCAACTGGCCCAGGACGGCATGCCCGGCATCGCGCTCGACAGCGCCGCCGACAGCCTGATCGACGCTCTGGCGGCAAGCGGCCTGGCCAAGTCGAAGTCGGAAGCGCGCACTTTCATCCAGGGCGGCAGCGTAACGATCAACGGCATCAAGGCCGACTCGCTCGACCACCGCCTCGTCGGCGACGACCGCCTCTACGGCCGCTTCAGCATCCTGCGCCGCGGCAAGAAGCAGTACGCGATGCTGCGCTGGCAATAACCCTCACCCGGAACCGTCATGGACTTCCTGTTCAATCCCGAAATCTGGATCGCCTTCTTCACGCTGACCGCGCTGGAGCTGGTGCTCGGCATCGACAACATCATCTTCATCTCGATCATTGTCGACAAGCTGCCCAGGGAAACCCGGGAGTTCGCACGCAAGCTCGGCCTCTTCCTCGCCATGTTCATGCGCATCGGCCTGCTGCTGGTGCTGTCGTGGATCGTCGGCATGACCGAGCCGGTGTTCACCGTCTTCGATACCGGCTTCTCCGGGCGCGACCTGATCCTGATCGGCGGCGGCCTGTTCCTGCTCTGGAAGAGTACCGGCGAAGTGCACCAGTTGCTCGAAGGCGAGGAAGGCGAGGAATCGCGCAAGATCGCCAACAGCTTTGCCGGAGTCATCGTGCAGATCATGCTGATCGACCTCGTTTTCTCGCTCGACTCGATCATCACCGCCGTCGGCATGGTGCGCGAGGTGGGCGTGATGATCGCCGCCGTCGTCGCCTCGGTCGGCCTGATGATGCTGTTCGCCGGCGCCATCGGCAAGTTCGTCTCCGACCACCCGACGATCAAGATGCTGGCCCTGTCCTTCCTCGTCGTCGTCGGCGTCGTGCTGATC
The DNA here is from genome assembly GCF_041909095.1 of Azonexus sp. Taxonomy (GTDB): domain Bacteria; phylum Pseudomonadota; class Gammaproteobacteria; order Burkholderiales; family Rhodocyclaceae; genus Azonexus. Next base: position 8,829 of record NZ_JAYREB010000015.1, read on the forward strand.
GCCGACGGTTTCGGCCACCATGTGCCGAAGGGCTACATCTACTTCGCGATGGCCTTCTCGGTCGGCGTCGAGATGCTCAACCTGCGCCTGCGCAAGAACGCCGCCAAGCCGGTCGACCTGCGCGAGCCCTACGTGCGCGAAGAAGGCGAAGGCTGAGCGATGCGCCAGTTGCTGCTCGACCTGCTGCCGGAGAGTGCGCCCAGCCTGGACAATTTCGTCACCGGCCCCAACGCCGAGACGGTTGCCGCGCTCACCGGTTGGCTCGCCGGTTCGCCCGCCGACACCGCCTTCTGCCTGTACGGCGGCGCCGGTTGCGGACGCAGCCACCTGCTGCAGGCGAGCGCTTTCGCCTACCACGACGCGGCGGCCGATCCGGCGCTGCACGGGCTTGGCGACGCCATGCAGGTAGCGGTCGATAACGTCGAGTCGCTCGACGACGCCGGCCAGATCGCGCTGTTCAACTGTTTCAACCACCTCAAGATGGACGGCGGCCGCCTGCTCACCGCCGCCGCCCAGCCGCCCGCCCACCTGGCGCTGCGCGAGGACCTGCGCACCCGCCTCGGTTCCGGCCTGATCTACCGCCTGCAGGCGCTGAGCGACGCCGAAAAGGCGGCGGCACTGGCCACCCAGGCGCGCGAGCGGGCACTGAAGCTACCACCGGAAGCGATCGACTACCTGCTGCGCCACGCGCCGCGCGACATGCGCTGGCTGTCGGCCTTCATCGTCGCCCTCGACCAGCACACCCTCGAACACAAACGCGCCGTTACCCTGCCCTTGCTGCGCGAACTGCTCAATCACGAAAGCCCCGCATGAACCTCGCCCTGTTTGACCTGGACAACACTCTGATCGCCGGCGACTCCGATTTCGAGTGGGCGCAGTTCCTGATCGCCAAGGGCGCGGTCGACCGGGAAATCCAGGAAGCCAAGAACGTCGAGTTCTACGAGCATTACAAGGCCGGCACGCTCGACATCGGCGCCTTCCTCGAATTCCAGCTGGCGCCGCTGACCCGCCATTCGCGCCAGGAACTCGACGCCTGGCATGCGGAATTCATGGACCGCCACATCCGCCCGATCATCGGCGACAAGGCGCGCGCCCTGGTCCGCGAACACCTCGACGCCGGCGACCTGTGCGCCATCGTCACCGCCACCAACAGCTTCGTCACCGGCCCGATCGCCCGCGAATTCGGCATCCCGCACCTGATCGGCACGATTCCGGCGGTCGATCTGAAGGATGGCACCTTCTTCGGCACGCCGACCGGCACGCCGTCGTTCCAGGCGGGCAAGATCGTCCGCGTCGAACAATGGCTGGAAGCGCACGGCCTGTGGTGGGGAAGCTTCGAGACCACCAGCTTCTACAGCGATTCGCACAACGACCTGCCGCTGATGAAGCAGGTAAAAATGCCGGTTGCCGTCGACCCGGACGACAGACTGCACGCTTACGCGAGCGAAATGGGCTGGAAAATCATCACTTTGCGGTAAAATCCCCGTCTTTACGTCGCGCCCCATGCGCCTGCCCCTCAGGAACTCGTGATCCGCAAATTCATTTCCCGCGTTTTCAGCGGCAAGAACAACCGCGCCGGCCGTAACGAACCGGTCGTCATCCCGGTCTCCGGCCACGGCATCACCCGCGACCGTATCTCCAGCGGCAGCCGGCGCACCTGCGAGACCCTGCAGGCCGAAGGCTTCAAGGCCTACGTCGTCGGCGGCGCCGTGCGCGACCTGCTGATCGGCGCCGAGCCGAAGGATTTCGACGTCGCCACCGACGCCACGCCGGAAGAGGTCAAGCGCGCCTTCCGCCGCTCGCGCATCATTGGCCGCCGCTTCCAGATCGTGCACGTGATGATGGGCCAGGAGCAGATCGAGGTCACCACCTTCCGCGGCGAGCTCGGCGAAGACACCAAGAAGGACGAACACGGTCGCGTGCTGCACGACAACGTCTTCGGCAGCCAGGCGGAAGACGCGGCGCGCCGCGACTTCACGGCCAACGCGCTGTACTACGACCCGACCACGGAAACGGTGCTCGACTACCACCACGGCGTCGGCGACCTCAAGGCGAAGACGCTGCGCATGATCGGCGAACCGCGCGCCCGCTACCGCGAAGACCCGGTGCGCATGCTGCGCGCCGTGCGCCTGGCGGCCAAGCTCGGTCTCGCCATCGACCCGGCGGCGAAGAAGCCGATCCGCGAGATGGCCGGCCTGCTGGAAAACGTCCCGGCCGCCCGCCTGTTCGACGAAATGCTCAAGCTGCTGACCTCGGGCCACGCCGTCAAGTGCATCACCCAGTTGCGCGACGAGGGCCTGCACCACGGCCTGCTGCCGCTGCTCGACGTGATCCTCGAACAGCCGATGGGCGAGCGCTTCGTGATGGCGGCGCTGGCCAACACCGACGAGCGCATCCGCCGCGGCAAGGGCAGTTCGCCCGGTTTCCTGTTCGCCACCCTGCTCTGGCACGAAGTCCTGGCGCACTGGGAAAAGCTCATGGCCGCCGGCGAGACGAAGATTCCGGCGCTCTACCAGGCGATGGATACGGTGCTCGACGTACAAGCCGAGAAGCTCGCGATCACCCGCCGCATCGCTGGCGACATCAAGGAAATCTGGGCCCTGCAGCCGCGCTTCGAACAGCGCACCGGCAAGCGCCCCTACGCGCTGCTCGAACATCCGCGCTTCCGCGCCGGCTACGACTTCCTGCTGCTGCGCGGCGAAGCCGGCGAGATCGACAGCGAAATCGGTGCCTGGTGGACGGCCTTCCAGCATGCCGACGGCGAGCGCCGCGCCAACATGCTGCTGCCGGAAGCCGCCGGCGACAAGAAGAAGCGCCGGCGCAAGCGCAAGAAACCGGCCGCCGAACCCGAAGCCTGAGATGGCCATTGCCTACATCGCCCTGGGCGCCAATCTCGGCGACCCGGCGTCCACGCTCCGCACCGCCTTTGCCGCGCTCGCTGAACTTCCGGACAGCCGCCTGCTCGCCCGCTCGGCGCTCTACCTGAGCGCGCCGGTCGGCCTGACCGGCCAGCCGGACTTCGTGAACGCCGCCGCCCATATCGAAACCACGCTGCCCCCAGAGGCGCTGCTCGACGCACTGTTCGCCATTGAACAGCAGTTCGGCCGGCTGCGCGGCGAACGCAATGGCCCGCGCACGCTCGACCTCGACCTGCTGCTCTACGACCAGCAGGTCATTTCGACGCCGCGTCTGACCCTGCCGCACCCGCGCCTGCACCTGCGCGCCTTCGTCCTGCTGCCACTGGCCGACCTCGACCCGGCACTGCGCATCCCGGGCCGCGGCACGCTCGCCGCCTGGCTGCCGGCGGTCGCCACCCAGGGCATCCGGCGGCTCGACGCCTGACACTTGCAGCCACGGCGCCGCTGTGTATCCTAGGCGTCCGATTCATAGGAGCGAATCCCCCATGTCCGCACAAACCGTCACCCGCCGCCTGACCCAGGCCGACCTGGCCAAGCTTTACCAGGCCGGCGAAAAGGTCGTCATGTTCACCTGCTACGACGCCAGCTTCGCGCGCCTGCTCGACGGCGCCGGAATCGACTGCCTGCTGATCGGCGACTCGCTGGGCAACGTCGTTCAGGGCCACGACACGACGCTGCCAGTCACCGTCGCCGACATCGCCTACCACACCGCCGCCGTCAAGCGCGGCTCGGAGCGCGCCTTCGTCCTCGCCGACATGCCTTTCGGCAGCTATCAGGAATCGCCCGAACAGGCTTTCCGCAACGCCGTCGCCCTGATGGCCGCCGGCGCCCAGATGGTCAAGCTCGAAGGCGGCGCCGAGATGGCAGCGACGGTGCGCTTCCTGGTCAGCCGCGGCATCCCGGTCTGCGGCCACCTCGGCCTGACGCCGCAGTCGGTGCACGTGCTCGGCGGCTACAAGGTGCAGGGCAAGGGCGAAGCCGCCGCCCAGCGCCTGAAGGACGACGCGCTGGCACTGCAGGAAGCCGGCGCGACGATGATCGTCCTGGAAGCGATCCCCGCCGCGCTCGCCGCCGAAGTCACCGCCGCGCTGCACATCATCACCATCGGCATCGGCGCCGGCAAGGACTGCTCCGGGCAGGTCATGGTCGTCCATGACGCCTTCGACATCCCGCCCGGCCGCAAGGCCAAGTTCGTCCGCAACTTCATGGACGGCGCCAGTTCGCTGCACGACGCCGCCTGCCGCGCCGCCGCTGCCGTTCGCGACGGTAGCTACCCCGGCCCGGAACATACCTACGCCGGCTGATCCCGCCGGCCCACACCCCCCAACGCCATGCAAATCCATTCCGCCATCGCCGACCTGCGCGCCGCCCTCTCCCAGCGCGGCCGCATCGTCTTCGTCCCGACCATGGGCAACCTGCACGCCGGCCACATCAGCCTCATGGAACAGGCCCGCGCGCACGGCGACACCGTGGTCGCATCGATCTTCGTCAATCGCCTGCAGTTCGGCCCGAACGAGGATTTCGACAAATATCCGCGCACCTTTCAGGCCGATTGCGACAAGCTCGCCGCCGCCGGCGTCGACGTCCTGTTCGCGCCGACCGAGGCCGACCTCTACCCGGAGCCGCAGGAATACTTGATCGAGCCGCCGGGCATCCAGAACATCCTCGACGGCGAATTCCGCCCCGGCCACTTCCGCGGCGTCGCCACCGTCGTCACCAAGCTGTTCAACTGCGTCCAGCCGCAGGTCGCGCTGTTCGGCAAGAAGGATTACCAGCAGTTGATGATGATCCGCAACATGACGCGCCAACTGGCACTGCCGATCGCCATCATCGGCGGCGAAACGGTGCGCGCCGAAGACGGCCTCGCGCTCTCGTCGCGCAACGGCTACCTGAGCGAGGCCGAGCGCGCCGAAGCGCCGCGCCTCTACCGCACGCTCAACGAAATCGCCGCCGAACTGCGCGCCGGCAACGCCGATTTTGCCGGCCTCGAACAGGCCGCCACGGCCAAACTGGCGGCTGCCGGCTGGCAAACCGACTACATCGCGATCCGTCGCCGTCACGACCTGGCAGCGCCGGAAAACCTCGACCAACCGCTGGTGATCCTCGCTGCCAGCCGGCTCGGCAAGACCCGCCTGATCGACAATCTGGAGGTCTGAACCCCACCATCATGCCTGATGCATTTCTTTACAAAAGAAATGCATTTTTATCATAAACTCCTCCGCGTAAATCATCTTGACCACGCGCCAAGCGCATTTTTCAAGGAGTACAGGCAATGGCGACAGACCTCATCGATCGCGACACCATCGATTCCACTTACGACATTCCCGGCGACATCCGCAACGTCTGGCTGGGCAAGGGCAATGACACGCTGACCATCGGCGGCAATGCCAACTACGTCAACACCAGTGACGGCAACGACAGCATCACCATCGCCGGCAGCGTCGATTGCGTGGACGCTGGCAAGGGCGACGACCAGATCGACATCGGCGGCGACGCCAAACATGTGCTGCTGGGCAGCGGCAACGACACCCTGAAGGTCGGCGGCAACCTCGGCTGCGTCGTTAACGCCTGCGGCGGCGGCGACGACCAAGTCACCGTTGGCGGCAACCTCGGCCACGCCAACCTGGGCGACGGCAACAACACGGTCACCGTCAAAGGCAGCGCCGACTGTGTCATCACCGGCCAGAACAACGACACTGTCCTCGTCACAGGCGATCTCAAGCATGCCTGCGTTGGCAGCGGCAACAATCTGATCGTCACCGGCGGCAATGCTGACTGCCTGGTCGCCGGTAGTGGCAGTGACCGCATGTTCGTTTTCGGCAGCCTCAAGCATGCCAACATGGGCGGCGGTGACAACTGTATCGTCGTCGACGGCAATGCAGAGTCGATCATCGGCTGCGGCGACGTGGACGCGGTCAAGACCGGCGGCAATCTCAAGCATGCCTGCCTGGGCGACGGCGACAACGCTGTCCTCGTCGGCGTTGCTGGCGGCAACGCCGTTACCGGCGGTGATGTCGGCTGCCTGGTCACCGGCAACGGCAACGACCGCTTCGTGATTTATGGCAACGCCGACCACATCAACATGGGCAGCGGCAACAACCAGGCCTACATCTCGGGCAACGTTGACTGCTCGGTGATTGGCCACTGGGACAGCGACAGCCTGCAGGTCGACGGCAACCTGAAGACCACCTGCCTCGGTTCCGGCGACGACCAACTGGTGGTCAGGGGTAGTGCCAACTGCGTCAACCTCGGCGACGGCCAGGACACCGCCTGGATCGGCACCAACGCATGCATCGTCGATGCCAGCTGCGGCAACGACACGGTCTATGTCGGCCAGAACGATGGTCGCGTCTATATGAGCTTGGGCGACGACACCCTGGCGCTGGCAGGTTTCGCCGACCGCAGCGTGGTCGATGGCGGCCTTGGCAATGACACCTTGCAATTGGTTGGTGACGCCGCTGACTACACAGTCGATTCGAGCTGGAATGGCAAGAAGCTGGAGATCACCAACAACGCCACTGGCGAAAAGATGACTGCCTGGTGGTTCGAGGATCTGCAGTTCATCGACGCCAGCGCTGTCCCGGTCAACGATTACATCGACCCGAACTTCATTGAGGACGTGTACAACATTCAGTGCTTCAACACTGACGTCAGCAATATGATCTAATCCAAGCTGCAGCGAGTTGATTGAGCAACTCGGACACAGGGGGCGCAAGCCCCCTTTTTTGGTTTTCGCAACCCCGTATCGTGAGCCTGCCCACGGATGAACCGCCACATCCTGCCGCCCCTGCATTTCCCGCACCCCCACGCCACTCTGGAACAGGCACTCAAGCTCTGCAAGAACAGCTTCCTGAGCATCGCCGCCTTCAGCATGTTCATCAACCTGGCCATGCTGGTGCCGGCCATCTACATGCTGCAGGTCTATGACCGGGTCGTGGTTGGCAGCAGCTTGCCGACGCTCTATGTCCTGACCCTGCTGCTGCTCGTCTTCATGGCCGCCATGGGACTGCTCGACTGGGCGCGCCAGGACATCATGCGGCGGGTCGGCAACCGCCTCGACATCCTGCTGGCGACACCGCTTTTCGACGTCGGCTACCGGCAGGCGGTCTATTCCGGCGGATTGGTGTCCGGCACGCAACCACTGCAAGATCTCAAGGGCATCCGGCAGTTCATCGCCAGCAACGGCCTGTTCGCCTTTTTCGATGCGCCCTGGGTTCCCCTCTACCTCATCGTGATGTTCGCCTTCAACGTCTGGATCGGCGTTGCCGGCGTGCTCAGCGCCCTGCTCCTGATCGCCATCACGGTCGCCAACGAACGCCTCACCCGCCAGCCGCTAAAGGAATCGGGCCAGGAATACGAGGAGGCCAACGCCTCCCTGAACCGGCTTTACCGCAACGGCGAAGTGATCGCTGCCATGGGCATGCTCGGCCTGATCCGGCAGCACTGGTTGAAGCGCACCAGGAGCGCCATGCTCAAGCAGAACGCGGCGGCTGATACCTCGTCGATGCTGACCGCGCTCTCGAAGACGCTGCGCATCGTCATCCAGTCGCTGATCCTCGGCCTCGGCGCCTACCTGGCGATTCAGCAGGAGATCTCGCCGGGCATGATGATCGCCGGCTCGATCCTGCTCGGCCGCGCCCTGGCCCCGATCGACCAGATGCTCGGCATCTGGAAGCAGTTCGCCCAGGCCAGGGAACAATACAAGCGCCTGAACACCAGCCTGCACCACGACCACCTGGTGGAAAGCGACATGTCGCTGCCAGCGCCGCAGGGCGAACTGCTGGTGGACAACATCACGGTCACCGCCCCCGGCAGCAACAGCGTGCTGCTGCACGACATCTATTTCCAGGTCCGCGCCGGCACCATCACCGGCATCATCGGCCCGAGCGCCGCCGGCAAATCGACGCTGGCGCGAGCCCTGCTAGGCATCTGGCCCTGCGCCAAGGGTAGCGTCCGCCTCGACGGCGCCGACATCTTCACCTGGAACAAGGCCGAGCTCGGCCCGCACGTCGGCTACCTGCCGCAGGACATTGAACTGTTCGAAGGCAGCGTCGGCGACAACATCGCCCGTTTCGGCACCCGGGATCCGGAAAAGGTCGTCGCCGCGGCGCGCAACGCCGGCATCCATGACATGATCCTGCGCCTGCCGCAGGGTTACGACACCCTGCTCGGCAACGCTGGCGCCAACCTTTCCGGCGGTCAGCGCCAGCGTCTGGGCATCGCCCGCGCCATCTACGGCTCACCGCGCCTGGTCGTCCTCGACGAGCCCAACGCCAACCTCGACCACCAGGGCGAAATGGCCCTGCTCGACACCCTGCAGATGCTGCGTCGCGATGGCGCCAGCGTCTTCATCATCACCCACAAGACCAATGTACTGGCCGCCGTCGACAAGCTGCTGGTCCTCGCCGACGGCAGCCTGTCGATGTTCGGTCCGCGCGACGCCGTGCTGGCCGAACTGAATCGCCACGCGCCGCCGCCCAAGCTCAAGGAAGTCGTCTGAGATGCACCCCCACAAGGAACTCCGCAGCAAGGCCCTGGTGCTGGGCGAAGACCGCTCGCTCGACGGCATCGTCGAAGAGGGACGCGCGCGCCGCGTCGGCTTCTTCGTCGTCGTCAGCACCTTCGTGCTGTTTGGCGGCTGGGCGGCCCTGGCGCCAATCGGCAGCGCCGTCGTCGCCCCCGGTGTGGTCAAGGTCGAACTCGATCGCAAGACCCTGCAGCACCTCGAAGGCGGCATCATCCACCAGATTCACGTCCGTGAAGGCGACCATGTCGAGCGCGATCAGGTGCTGATCACCCTCGAACAGACCCAGTTCCAGGCCGATCTCGACGTCGCGCGCAGCCAGACCCAGGCGCTGCTCGCCAGCGAAGCCCGCCTCAAGGCCGAACTGCAGGGTGCCAGCAGCATCGCCTTCCCGGAAGATTTTGTCGCGACCGATCCGGAAACTGCCCGCCTGATGCAGAGCGAGACCGCCCTCTTCAACGCCCGCCGCGCCTCGCGCAGCGGCGAGCTGCGGGTGCTCGAGGGGCGCATCCAGCAATCGGGATCGCAGATTGCCGGCCTCTCCCGGATCAACGGCAGCAAGCACGACACCCTGCGCTCCCTCGAATCCGAACTCGCCGACCTGCAGCGCCTGGTGGCCAAGAACTTCATCAGCCGGCACAAGCTGAACCAGACGGAGCGGCTGATTTCCGAACTGCAGGCCGAGATTGCCGAAAACGACGCCAACATCGCCAACCAGCAGGTCCAGCAGCAGGAAACCCGGATGCTGATCGATTTCCGCAAGTCCGAATTCCGAACCCAGGATGTCGATGCCCTGACCGAAATCCAGAAGCGTCTCGACGAGATGCGCAAGAAGAGCTTGTCGCTTGCCGACCGCGTCGAGCGCGCCAGCATCCGCGCCCCGGTCGCTGGTCAGGTCATGGGTCTGCAGGTCAACACGACGGGCGCCGTGCTGCGTGCCGGCACGCCGATCCTCGACATCGTGCCGGCCGGTGCCGCGCTGCTGATCGAAGCGCGCATCTCGCCCGCCGACGTCGACACCGTGCACACCGGACAACTCGCCGACATCCGCTTCACCGGCTTCAAGGCAACGACGACCCCGGTGGTCGAAGGCAAGCTGGTCTACCTGGCCGCCGACCGTCTGGTCGACCAGCACAGCGGCCTGCCCTACTTCAACAGTCACATCCAGCTCACTGCCACCGGCCTGAGCAAGCTGCAACAGTTGGGCCTGCAGATCCAGCCGGGGATTCCCGCTGAAGTCATCGTCAAGACCGGCGAACGCACCCTGCTGCAATACATCGTGCAACCGCTCAGCAACGTGCTCGCCCGCACCTTCCGGGAGCAGTGAATCCGCCAAAAAGATCGTTGACACGGGGGGCAATGCCGTTAAAATTCGCTTCCCCCAACTGTCTGGATGAGTGAAGCCATGCAGAGAACGATGTTGAAATCCAAGCTGCATCGCGTGACGGCAACCCACGCCGATCTGCACTATGAAGGCTCGTGCGCGATCGACGAAGATCTGCTGGAAGCGGCCGACATCAAGGAATACGAGCAGATCGACATCTGGAACGTGAACAACGGCGAGCGTTTCACGACCTATGCCATCCGTGCCGAACGCGGCTCGGGCGTCATCTCGGTCAACGGCTCGGCTGCCCGCCGTGCCGCACCCGGTGACATCCTGATCATCGCCACCTTCGCCACGTACACCGAAGTCGAACTGGCCAGACACGAACCGTCGCTGATCTACGTCGACTCGCAGAACCGCATCGTCCGCCGCGGTCACAAGATTCCGGTCCAGGCCGCCGCCTGACGAGCGCAGTTTCGACGCAGTCCTGCCGCGAAGGCCCGCCCATTGGCGGGCTTTTCTTTTTCTGTACAATTCGTTCCACAATGTTTAACAAGAAGCTGGAGACGATTGATGGGCGTGATTTTCGCCAAGACAGAGAAAGGCCAGACCGAACTGACGCAGAAGAGCGGCGGGCTGACGCCACGCCAGCGACGGGTGCTGATCATGGTCGACGGCAAGCGCAGCGTCGACGAACTGCGCGAACTGCTGCAGAGCGACGACCTGCAGCACACCCTGGGCCTGCTCGAGGAATCCGGATTCATCGAAATCGGTGGTCTGCTGAACGCAACCGGCACCCCTCAGGCAATGCCTGCCGGGCCGCTGCCGGCCATCGACGCCTTCCGTCCGCCGCCCGATCCGCCCAGTCCCAAGGACATGGCACTGGCGCGCAATTTCATCCAGAACACGCTGAAGACCTTCTGCGGTCCGTTCGCTCATCTGGACATCGTCGAAGCCGCCTACGCCGCGACCAGCCATGAAGAATTGCGTCAGCAATTCGCCCCCTGGTTCAACGCCATCGTCCAGACCCGCGACGGCAAGCGTCGCGCCGAGGAATTGCGCAGCCTGCTCCTGCGCGTGATCTGATCCGCCGCGCCAGACGCGGCCTCCCTGACCGCCAAAGGCGGGCGAAAGAAGCTTGTTTCGCCCGCCTTTTTTGCTCAATGCCCGGGCCTCGGCAAAGGCTGGAAAGCGCCACCGGATGGGGCTCCGGCAGCGGCGACAAGATCGGTGAAATATAGTTCCGCGATACGCAATCAATTTTTGTTGCAACGCAACAGGTTTTCCTTATACTCGGCCACCTCACGAACATGAACGCGGCGCAACTGCTTTCATGCCACCGGGGGGAGCAATCAACCCGCCTCCCCCTCCCGCAGGCTGGATCCGACCTCCGACTGCCCCGTGATGGATGCCGCACTCCAGCCCTCAAGGCCCCCCCGCGGTCTCCAGACAATTCTCTTGAAATATCTTTCGCGCATTCTTCGCCGTCGTCCCGACCTGGCGAGGCAATCGCATTTTGCTTGTGGAGAGCGGTGGATGGGTTTTGCGAATCTGGCTGTTTCCGGTCTGTTCATGCTGGCGCTCGGCCTCGCGCTTGGCGGCATGCTGGCGTTCGCCAGCCGGAAACTGGCGGTGCTTGAAGATCCGCGTATCGACGAAGTCGAAGGCCGCCTCCCCAAATCGAACTGCGGCGCCTGCGGCGAAGCCGGCTGCCGCGCCTTCGCCGAGAAGGTGGTGGGCGGCGCCGTGCAGCCCGCTGCCTGCTCGGCAAGCTCGCCGGCACAACGCCAGGAAATCGCCGATTATCTCGGCATCGCCGCCGGCACGGTCGAAAAGAAGGTCGCCCGCCTGGCCTGCTCGGGCGGCCAGCACGTCGCCTTCCTGCGCGCCCGCTACGCCGGCCACCCCTCCTGTCGCGCGGCAGCCGTCGTTGCCGGCGGCGGCAAGGAATGCGCCTGGGGCTGCCTGGGACTCGGCGACTGCGCCAGCGTCTGCAGCTTCGGTGCCATTACCATGGACCGCCACGGCCTGCCGCAGGTCGATGTCGACAAATGCACCGGCTGCAACGACTGCGTCGAAATCTGCCCGAAAGGCCTGTTCAGCGTCGAACCGCTCAGCCGCCAGTTGTGGGTGGCCTGCCGCAACCAGGCGGACGGGCCGACCGCCGAAGCCGCCTGCGAAGTCGCCTGCACCGCCTGCGGCCGCTGCGTCCAGGACGCGCCGGGCGAACTGATCAAACTCAACGGCAATCTCGCCAGCATCAACTACGAGCTCAACGAACTGGCCAGCCGCCACCCCATCGAGCGCTGCCCGACCGGCGCCATCGTCTGGTACGAGCGCCCGGACCACGCCGTCAAGGGCGCCGCCGCGCGCCGCATCCTGCGCCAGGAAGCCCTGCCGCTGGCACACTGAATTTGCAAATCCACGGAGTCACACCATGTTCAAGAAGCTGTTCCAGTCCGCCACCAACGCCAGCGACAGTCAGCCGGCGACGGGCCGCGCCGTCAAGTACCCCGGCATTCGCGACGCGGTCGATGGCAACACGGCGGTCATCCACGTCGAACGCGAAGCCTCCGACGCCGCCGGCGCCTACCCGATCACGCCGTCCACGCAGATGGGCGAATACTGGGCCGAAGCCGCCAGCCAGGGCCATCTGAACATTTCCGACCGGCCGCTGATCTTCGTCGAGCCGGAATCCGAACACGCCGCCGCCGGCGTCACCGCCGGCATGTCGATGACCGGCCTGCGCGCCGTCAACTTCTCGTCGGCGCAGGGTGTCGCCTTCATGCACGAATCGCTCTACGGCGCCGTCGGCAAGCGCCTGCCCTACGTCCTCAACATGGGTTGCCGGGCGATCACCAAAGCCTCGCTGAACGTCCATTGCAGCCACGATGACTACCATTGCGTCGACGACACCGGCTTCATCCAGGTGATGGCCAAGAACGCCACCGAAGCCGCCGACCTCAACCTGATCGCCCGCAAGCTCGCCGAACTCTCGCTGACGCCGGCCATCGTCGGCCAGGACGGCTTCCTGACCACGCACCTGATCGAATCGGCGCTGCTCCCCGAACGCGAACTGATCGCCGAATTCCTCGGCCGTCCCGACGACCTGATCGACACCCCGACCCCCGCCCAGGCCATGCTTTACGGCCCGAAGCGGCGGCGCATCCCGGCCATCTGGGACGTCGATCTGCCGATGGTCTCCGGCACCGTGCAGAACCAGGACGCCTACATGCAGGCGGTGGCCGGCCAGCGCCCCTACTTCTTCGACCATGTCGAAACCCTGAGCGCCCGCTGCATGACCGAATTCGCCGAACTGACCGGCCGCCGCTACGAGCGCATCAGCACCTACCAGGCGGCCGATGCCGATTACCTGATCGTCGGCATGGGCAGCATGGTTGTCCAGGCGGAAGCCGTCGCCGACTACCTGCGCCAGACGCGCAAGCTCAAGGTCGGCGTCGTCAACATCACGATGTTCCGTCCCTTCCCGGGCGATCTGCTGGGCCAGGTGCTGCGCGGTCGCAAGGGCGTCGCCGTGCTCGAACGCACCGACCAGCCGATGGCCGAAGACCTGCCGCTGATGCGCGAAGTGCGCGCGGCATTGAGCAAGTGCCTGGAAAACGGCGCCAGCCAGGACGATGAACGCCCCTTCCCCGGCTACGCCGCCTACGCCGGCGGCGACCTGCCCCGCCTCTATTCCGGCTGTTACGGCCTGGGCTCGCGCGACATGCAACCGGAAGCGCTGATTGCCGCGGTCGAGAACATGCTGCCGGAAGGCGCCCGCCGCAAGTTCTACTACCTGTCGGTCGATTTCGTGCGCGACCCGCTCAATCCCAAGGACGAGGTGCACCAGCAGCAGCTCCGGGAAGCCTATCCGAAGATCGGCGAAATGGCGCTGCGCGGTTCCGAGAACCCCAACCTGCTGCCGCAGGGCGCAATCACCGTGCGCATGCACTCGGTCGGCGGCTGGGGCGCCATCACCACCGGCAAGAACCTCGCCGTCACCCTGTTCGAACTGCTCGGCTACGACATCAAGGCCAACCCGAAATACGGTTCGGAAAAGAAGGGCCAGCCGACCACCTACTACCTCTCGGCGGCGCCGGAGCCGATCCGCGTCAACTGCGAATATGTCTACGTGGACGTCGTGCTGTCGCCCGACCCCTACGTTTTCGGCCATTCCAACCCGCTGTCAGGCCTGAAGAAGGGCGGCGTCTTCATCATCCAGTCCAACCTCGGTGACGAAACCTGGGCAAGCTTCCCGCTCTGGGCGCAGAAATTCATCGTCGACAACGGCATCCGCGTCTTCCACCTCGACGCCTTCGCCATCGCCCGCGAGGAAGCCGGCAGTCCCGAACTGCAACTGCGCATGCAGGGCAACGCCTTCCAGGGCGCCTTCTTCGCCGCCAGCCCGCTGATGCAGGACGCCGGCCTGAGCGAGGACAAGCTGTTCGCGGCGATCGAAAGCCAACTGCGCAACAAATTCGGCGACAAGGGCGCGGCCGTCGTACGCAACAACCTGAGCGTGGTCCGTCGCGGCTTCAGCGAACTGACCGAAATCACCGCCAAGGAAGTCGGCGCCACCCGCCAGCAGATCGCCAAAAAGGACGCCGGCCTGCCGATCATGCTGCGGCAGATGCCGGAAGGTGACGGCAAGATCGCCGACATCCACCGCTTCTGGGAACAGACCGGCCATTTCTACGCCACCGGCAAGGGCAACGACAACCTCGTCGATCCCTTCATCGGTGTTTCGCTGATTCCCGCTGCCACCGGCGTTTTCCGCGACATGAGCGGGATCCGCTTCGAGCACCCGGTGTGGACTGCGGAAAACTGCACCGCCTGCGGCAACTGCTACACGGTCTGTCCGGACAGCGCGATTCCCGGTCTGGTCAGCAATGTCGGCGACGTGCTGAACACCGTCGTCAGCCGTGTCGAAATCTCCGGTCGGCCGACCCGCCATCTGCGACGCGCCGTGCGCACGGTAGAAAAGAAGCTGCGCGCCATGATCGACGGCGACGGCGCCCCGGTGCGCGCGCTGATCGACCAGGCGATCGCCGCGACGCTCGACGAGGCCCCCGCCGAGGACAAGGAGAAAATGGCCGAAGAGTTCGCACTCTTCCAGACCCAGCTGGGCGATTTCAAGTTCGCCACCACCAAGCCCTACTGGAGCAACAAGGAGAAAAAGGAAAAAGGTGCCGGCGGCCTCTTCTCGATCACCGTCAATCCCAACACCTGCAAGGCCTGCGGCCTGTGCGTCGACGTCTGCGCCGACCAGGCGCTGACGATGGTGACGCAGACCGACGACAGCGTCGAAACCCTGCGCCAGGACTGGCGCCTGTGGCTCGACCTGCCGACCACGCCGAAGGAATACAGCCGCATCGACAGCCTCGACGAAAAGATCGGCGCCCTGGAAACCCTGCTCCTCGACAAGCACAACTACAACGCCATGCCCTGCGGCGACGGCGCCTGCCTGGGCTGTGGCGAGAAGACGACGATCCACCTGTTCACCTCGACCATCACGGCCCTGATGCAACCGCGCGTGGCCGCCTTTGTCGAGCGGCTCGACCGGCTGATCGCCGGCCTTGAGCAACGCATCCGGATGAAGGTCACGGAATCGATGGATGTCGGCGACACCCGGGCCATGATCGCCGCCGTCGACGCCGCCCGCGACGGCGACCTGACGCTGGGCCGGCTGGCCGACTCGGTCTCCGCCGGCAAGCCGTCGCAACCGATCGACCCGGCCTGGATGCGCAATGTCGCGCAAGTGCTGGAACGCCTCAAGGATCTGCGCTGGCGTTATGTCGAAGGGCCGTCCAAGCGCGGCCGCGCCGAGATGGGCATGGTCAATTCGACCGGCTGCACCTCGGTCTGGGGTGCCACCTACCCCTACCACCCCTACCCCTTCCCGTGGACCTCGCACCTGTTCCAGGACTCGCCGTCGGTTGCCATGGGCCTTTTCGAAGGCCACATGGCGAAAATGGCCGACGGCTTCAAGGCAGTGCGCATGGCCGAGCTGGAACTGGCCGGCGAATACAACCCGGCGATCCATGAAGACTTCTTCCGCCGCTTCGAATGGAAGCAGTTCTCCGCCGACGAATGGCAGCTCTGTCCGCCGGTGGTCAGCCTGGGCGGCGACGGCGCGATGTACGACATCGGTTTCCAGAACCTGTCGCGGGCGCTGATGTCGGGGATGCCGATCAAGGTAGTGGTGGTCGACACCCAGGTCTATTCCAACACCGGCGGCCAGGCCTGCACCTCCGGCTTTACCGGCCAGGTTTCCGACATGGCGCCCTACGGTAAGGCCATGCACGGCAAGCAGGAGACACGCAAGGAAATCTCGCTGATCGCCATGGCGCACCGCACCGCCTACGTGCTGCAGTCGACCATCGCCCACGTCAACCACATGCTGGAAGGCTTCATCGACGGCATCAACTCGCGGCGCCCGGCGCTGTTCAACATCTACGCCGTCTGCCCGCCCGAACACGGCGTCGGCGACGACCGCAGCGTCGCCCAGAGCAAGCTCGCCGTCGAAGGTCGCGCCTATCCGCTGTTCAAGTTCGACCCCGACGCCGGCGTCGCCTTCTCCGAGTCGGTCAGCCTCGACGGCAACCCGGCGCCGGAAGCCGACTGGCCCAGCTACCGCCTGAACTACGTCGACGAAAACGGCGCCGCGCAGGCCATGGAACTGCCGATGACCTTCGCCGACTTCGCAGCGACCGAAGCGCGCTTCGCCAAGCAGTTCAAGAAGGCGCCGCCGGAAACCTGGAACGACGACATGATCGCCCTGGCCGAATTCCTCAAGCTGGCCGAGGACGAACGCGACGGCAAGTTCCCCTATATCTGGGCGGTCGACCGCAAGAATCGCCTGACCCGGCTGCTGGTTTCCGCCGAGCTGGTCCGCTCGAGCGAAGAAAGACGCGACTTCTGGCGCCAGCTGAAGGACGTCGCCGGCCTTGGCCGCGCTGAAGAAGTCGATCCGGCGGCGGTCGCCGAACAGGTGCGCGCCGAACTGATCGCCCGCATCACCGCCAGCCTCGGTGTCAGCGCCGACAGCGCCGCCCCGGCCAGCCCGGCGGTGGTCGCCGGCAGCGGCCAGCCGGCCGCCAACGCCGACGGCTTCGAACCCTGCTGGGTCGAGACCCAGGAATGCACGGCCTGCGACGAATGCGTGGCAATCGCCCCGAAGGTCTTCGTCTATAACAGCGAGCGCAAGGTGGTGATCGGCAACCCGAAGGGCGCCAGATTCGCCGACATCGTCAAGGCGGCCGAGAAGTGCACGGCTGGCTGCATCCATCCGGGAAGCCCGGCGAACCCGGCCGAACCCGGGCTCGACAAGCTGCTCGGGCGCGCCGCCAAGTTCAACTGACCGGCCATGAAACTGCTCAGCTATTTTCGCGGCGAGTTGTTCGAGCGCGGCATCCACCCGCCGCCGCACAAGGAGGCGACGGCGACGCGGCCGATCCGCCGCCTGCCCTACCCGGCGCAGGTGGTGGTGCCGCTGGCGCAGCACATCGGCAAGGCACCGAAGCCGATCGTCCGGGTCGGCGAAACGGTCGTCCGCGGCCAGCCGCTGGCGCGCGCCGAGGACTGGCTGGCGGTGCCGCACCACGCGCCGGTAACCGGCGTGGTCAAGGCGATCGAACTGCGCCCGTCGGCGCGCGGCCCCTGGCTGCCGTCCATCGTCATCGACGCCCAGGCCGGCGCCACCCAGGAAGACCTCTGGGGACTGCCACGCGACCTGTCCAGCGCCAGCCCGGGCGAACTGCTGCAGATGGTCTGGGACAGCGGCATGGTCGGCCTCGGCGGCGCCGCCTTTCCGAGCCACGCCAAGCTGTCCGTGCCCAAGCAGGCGCACGTGCATACGCTGGTGGTCAATGGCTGCGAGTGCGAACCCTATCTGACCTGCGACCACCGGGTGATGATCGAGGAAGCCGCCGACCTGGTGCAGGGAATCCGCTACGCGATGCGCATCACCGGCGCCCGCCGAGCCATCGTCGGCATCGAGGACAACAAGCCGGACGCGGCGCAGGCGGTGAGCGCGGCAATCCGCCAGGCCGGCGCCCTGCCCGAAGGGGAAATCTTCGTCGAACAGGTGCCAACCAAGTACCCGCAAGGCTCGGAAAAGATGCTGATCATGGCGCTGTTCGGCCATGAAATCCCTGGCGGCACGCTGCCCGTCTCGCTCGGCATGGTGGTGCACAACGTCGGCACCCTGGCCGCGCTCGGCCGTCTGCTGCCGCAGGGGCGCGGCCTGACCGAACGCGTCGTCACCATCACCGGCCCCGGCGTCGCCCGCCCCGGCGATTACCGGGTGCCGCTCGGCACGCCGCTCAAGTTCATTCTCGATTACGCCGGCGCACCCGCCGAGGCCCGCCAGGTGATCCTCGGCGGGCCGATGATGGGGCAGGCCATCGCCAGCCTCGAGGTGCCTGTCACCAAGGGCGTCTCCGGTGTCCTCGTCTTCCGTCAGGAAGACCTGGCCCGGCGCGAAGAGCGGCACAGCTATCCCTGCATCAAGTGCGGCGAATGCGTCGAGTCCTGTCCGATGGGGCTCAACCCGTCGGCCCTCGGCATGCTCGCTGCCAAGCGCCAGTACGAAACCATGGGCAGCCACTACCACCTCGGCGAATGTTTCGAGTGCGGTTGCTGTACCTACGTCTGTCCGTCGAACATTCCGCTGGTGCAGCAATTCCGGGTCGCCAAGCAGGTTCTGCGGGAAAGGGCCGCGGCATGAGCGCCAGCATCGAAATCCGTCCGGCACCCCACGTCAAGGGGCCACGCAGCGTCGAGAAGATCATGCGCAACGTGGTGTACGCGCTGCTGCCGATCTGCGCCTTCTTCGTCTTCCAGTACGGCATTTCGGCGCTGGCGCTGATCGTCGTCGTCACCGCCGCCTGTCTGCTCACCGAACGCTGGCTGATCGCCACCGGCACCCAGTCCGGCCGCCTCGGCGATTATTCGGCGACCATCACCGGCCTCCTGCTGGCGCTCACGCTGCCGCCCGGCTTCCCGCTGTGGATGGGCGCCGTCGCCGGCGGCATCGGCATCGCGCTGGGCAAGGGGCTGTTCGGCGGCCTTGGCCACAACACCTTCAACCCGGCGTTGCTCGGCCGGGCCTTCGTCCAGGCCGCCTTTCCCACCGCCATCGCCAGCTACACGCCGGCCCTGCTGCCGGGGCGCTTCGCCGAGTTCATCCCGTCGTCGCTCGCCTGGCCGCTGATGGTGCCGCCCGACACCACGGCCTGGCTGGCACAGTTGCAGATCGACGCGCTGACCAGCGCGACGCCGCTCGCCCGCTGGAAGTTCGAAGGCATCAGTGGCGGCCCGCTGGAACTGCTCACCTCGCTGGGCAGCCATCTGGCGGTCGGCCCCGCGCCGCTGCTGATCGTCGCCTGTGGCAGCTACCTCGCCGCCCGCCGCTTCCTCGACTGGCGGATTCCGCTGGCGGTGCTCGGCAGCGCCGCCGCGCTGGCCGGCGCGCTGCACCTGATCGACGGCGCCCGCTATCCCGATCCCTTCTTCACCCTCTGTGCCGGCGGCCTGGTCCTCGGCGCCGTCTTCATGGCCACCGACATGGCGACCTCGCCGGTGACGCCACGCGGCATGTGGGTCTATGGCGCGCTGATCGGCGTCCTCACCGTGCTCATCCGCTATTACGGCGGCCTGCCCGAAGGGGTGATGTACGCGATCCTGATCGGCAACGCGGCAACGCCGCTGATCGAGCGCATCACCCAGCCACTGCCGTTCGGCCGCCATACCCTGCTCAAACCAAAGCGGCGCGGTGCCTCCTACCCGCTGACGCCCGCCTACATCTCGCGCGAAGAGGCCGCCGCCGTGACGCCCAAGAAGAAAATCCTGAAGAACAAGCCGGACAAGGACGGAGGCCAGCCCTGATGAACGCCATCTCCGCTCCCCCGCCGCCCCCGGCCAGCCCGGCCACCCCGACCGCCGCCATGCTGCGCACGCTCGGCCTGGTTTCCGGCATCTGCGGCCTGATCATCGTCGGCAGCTACCAGGGCACATTCGACGCGGTCAGCGCCAACAAGCGGCTGGCCGTCGAACGCTCGGTATTCCGCGTCGTTCCCGGCGCCACCTCGATCGCCGCCTACGACGCCGGTCCCGGCGCCAGCATCGCCCCGGCCAGCGGCGCGCAGCCAGCGGCCGGCGCCCGCCGCTTCTTCGCCGCCTACGACGCCGCCGGCAAGCTCGCCGGCATCGCCGCCGAAGGCAGCGCCAAGGGCTACGCCGACAACGTCCGCGTCATGTTCGGCTACGACCCGGCCTGCGAGTGCATCCGCGGCTTCAGCGTGATCGCCATGCGCGAAACGCCGGGCATCGGCGACCAGGTGATCAGCAACCGCCAGTTCCTCGCCAATTTCAAGGCCCTCGACGCCAGGCTCGACGCCGGGCGCACGGTGCTCGCCAACCGCATCATCACCGTCCGCCACGGCAGCAAGAACCAGCCCTGGCAGATCGACGCCATCACCGGCGCCACCATCACCTCGCGCGCCGTCGGCAAGGCCATCGACAGCACCGCCCAGGCCCTGCTGCCGACGCTGCTCCCCAACCTCGACCAGATCGGAAAGCCACAATGACCCAGACCACGACCGAGAAATGGGAAGAGTTCATGGAGGGAATCTGGCAACAGAATCCCATCTTCGTCATGGTGCTCGGCATGTGCCCGGCGCTGGCCGTCACCGTCTCCGCCACCAACGCCATCTCGATGGGCATCGCCACCACCTTCGTGCTGGTCTGCTCCTGCCTGCTGGTCTCGCTGATGCGCCACATCGTTCCCCGCGAAGTGCGCATCGCCACCTACATCGTCATCATCGCCACCTTCGTCACCGCCGTCGATTACCTGATCCAGGCGATCAGCCTCGCCCTCTATGACGCACTCGGCGCCTTCATCCAGCTGATCGTCGTCAACTGCGTCATCCTCGGCCGCGCCGAAGCGCACGCCGCGAAACACCCGCCGCTGAGCGCGATGATCAACGCCGCCGGCATGGGCGCCGGCTTCACCATCGCCCTGCTCTCGCTCGGCGTCGTCCGCGAAATCCTCGGCGCCGGCAGCCTGTTCGGCATCGGCCTGTTCGGCGCCAGCTTCCAGCCCTGGGTGATCATGCTGCTGCCGCCCGGCGGCTTCTTCGTCCTCGGCAGCTGGCTGCTCTTCTTCGCCTGGCGCGCCCGGCGCCAGGCGGCAAAACCCGTGGAGGCCCGGCACCATGCCTGACAGCCTGTTCCAGATCTTCATCAACACCCTGCTCGCCAACAACTTCGTGCTGGCGATGTTCCTCGGCCTTTGCCCCTTCCTCGGCGTCTCCGGCAAACTGAAGACCGCCTTCCCGATGGGCATCGCCACCACCTTCGTGATGCTGGTCGCCTCGCTCTGCGCCTACGGACTCAACCTGTTGCTGAGCAGCCTGCAACTCGAATTCCTGCGCCTGATCTCTTACATCGTGATCATCGCCTCGGCCGTGCAACTGGTCGAAATGGTGCTCAAGAAATACAGCCCGGCGCTGTTCCGCGCCCTCGGCATCTACCTGCCGCTGATCACCACCAACTGTGCCGTGCTCGGCGTCGCGCTGTTCCAGACCGCACGCGAATACAACCTCGCCCAGTCGCTGGCCTTCAGCCTCGGCGGCGGTGCCGGCTTCACGCTGGCCCTGGTGCTGATGGCCAGCGTCCGCGAACGCGTCGCACTGTCCAACGTCCCCGGCGTCCTCACCGGCACCGCCATGACGCTGATGCTGGCCGGCGTCCTCTCGCTCGCCTTCATGGGCTTTGCCGGCATCGGCGGCTGAGACGGCAGGAAATTCCGATGCAACAACTGCTCCTGACCTGCGCCATCCTGTTCACCCTGCTGCTCGGCGGCATCCTGATCGACCGCCTGTACGCCTGGTTCCGCAACCGCCATCCCGAACTGGCCCCCTTCCGCGACAACGAGAACGGCTGCAGCTGCTGCGCCGGCCGCGACAGCTGCAAAGAGCGCAACAACTGCTGCTGAGATCGTGTCCCTGAATGTGGCGCCGAGCAACGCAAAGCACCCGCGCCGCCACCAACCTCTGTTCGTCTTCTTCTTGGCGAAGTGAAGCAAAAAGAAAGCACATCCTTCGGTCAAGGTGCGCGGGCGGGCGTTTGGTTTTCGGATCCGCTGTTTTCCGCTGGTCACCGGCGGGCGGCTTTGGTTTTTGATGCGCCGTTTTCCGCGCCTGACGCGCGGGCGTACTTTTTCTTGCGTGGCCAAGAAAAAGTAGCCAAAAAGAAAGCCACCCCAGGTTACGCGGTCGGCTGCGCCGACTCCCCTGCGCTACTCGAAGGGCCGGGCGGCTGCGCAACTCGCCGCTGCGCGGCTCAGACAGTGCTCGCCGACTTCCCCCGGCCCTTCTCCGTTGCTCGGCGCTCCACATGGGGGCCCCGAAAACCAGCGGTTCACGAAAACTGGCGGATGAGAAAGCCGTCCTCCCTCCAGCTACGATCGGTTTGCCGGGCCCCTTGGGAGGCGCCGAGCAACGCAGGGTAGTCGGGGGCCGTCGGCTGGCGTTGTCTGAGGCCCGCAGGGCCGAGTTTAGCCAGCCGCCCGACTGCCCGAGTAGCGCAGGGAACCCGCGTAGCGGGCGCCGACCTAGGGGTGGCCTTCTTTTTGGCTACTTTTTCTTGGCCACACAAGAAAAAGTACGCCCGCCGGTCAACGGCGGAACCCGGCGCCTCAGAAACCAAACACGCCCACGCATCAGGCGCGAAAAACAGCGCCCAAGGCAGAGAAAAACAGGAGGCAGCGGCCGGCGTCTGCCGGCCGCCCGCGCCGAGGTTTAAGCCTCGCCCTCTTCCGACTTCCTGGCCTTGCGACTGCGGCCGGGTTTGCGGGCCGGTTTCTTGTCGCTGACGGGGGCTTCGGCAGCCGGCTCGGCGGGAACGGCTGCCGGGGCAGCTTCGGCGATCACGGCTTCGCTGCGCTTGCGTGAAGTCCGGCGCGCGCCGCGCTGGGCTTTCTTCGGCGCTTCGACCGGGGCGGCTGCCTCGACCGCCGGCGGCTCAGGCACGGCCGGCGCGGCGGGAGTCTCCTCGACGACCGGCAGCGGTGCGGCTTCCTGTGCCAGTACTTCACCGATGGCGATGCCTTCCTCGCGGTTTTCCTTGCGGGTGCGGCGGCCACCGCGCCGGCGCGCGGCCGGCTTCTCCTCGGCCGCCGAGGTCGGTGCAGGCGAGGCGACCGCTTCAGAGGCATCGGCAGGCGGCGCGAGCGGCTCAACGCTCACGACTTCCGGCGTTGTTGTTTCCGGGCTGGGGGCCTCGCCATCGTGGGCGCGGGCGCGGGTGACGTAGGTGCCGGACTTGTCGTCGCGGCCGACCACCAGCAAGCCGAGGCCGGCGGCCTCTTCGAGCAGGTTGCCGAAGGTGCGGAAGCCGTAATAGCTCTCGCTGAAACCCGGGTTGCGCCGCTTCACCACTTCCTTGAGCACCGAGGCCCAGATCCGTTCGGCTTCGCCGCGGTCGGCCATGAGGTCGGCGAAGGTCGCCGCCACCAGTTCGATGGCCTTGGCCTTGCGTTCCTCGACCTTGGCGCTGCGCTTGGCTTCCTCTTCCGGCGTGCGCTTCTCGCGCTCGCGGCGCTGGCCACGGCCGGCTTCGCGGTCGCGTACCAGATCGTCGTAGTAGATGAATTCGTCGCAGTTGGTGACCAGCAGGTCGGAGCAGGACTGCTTGACGCCGACGCCGATCACCTTCTTGGCGTTCTCGCGCAGCTTGGAAACCAGCGGCGAGAAGTCGGAATCGCCGGAGATGATGACGAAGGTGTCGACGTGCGATTTGGTGTAGCAGAGATCGAGCGCATCGACGACCATGCGGATGTCGGCGGAGTTCTTGCCGGACTGGCGGACGTGCGGAATTTCGATCAGTTCGAAGTTGGCCTCGTGCATCGCCGCCTTGAAGCCCTTGTAACGCTCCCAGTCGCAATAGGCTTTCTTGACGACGATGCTGCCCTTGGCGAGCAAACGCTCAAGCACCGGGCGGATGTCGAATTTTTCGTACTGCGCGTCGCGCACGCCCAGCGCGATGTTCTCGAAGTCGCAGAAAAGCGCCATGCTGGCGGTATCGTTGGCGGCCATGAAGTCGATCCGTTTTGTAGAAGGCGGCCAGTATACCGCCGGCAAGCTCAGCTGCCCTGCAATTGTGCCGCTTCCTCGTCGGTGAACAGGCGCGAGCGGGTGATGAAGCTCTTCCCCGTGCCGCATTCGAGCGAGAAGGTGCCGCCCTGGCCGTCAACGGCGTCGATGATCAGTTGCGTATGCTGCCAGTACTCGTACTGCGAAGCACTGATGTAGAAAGGCACGCCGCCGATTTCGCCGAGATGGACATCGTAGGGGCCGATGGTCAGCTCACCCGGCAGGTAGCAATTGGGGCTGCTGTTGTCGCAGCAGCCGCCGGACTGGTAAAACATCAGTTCAGCGCCGTACTGGTCCTGCAGTTGCTGAATCAGGGCCAGGGCTGCCGGGGTGGCGGTAACGCGATCGACCATGGTCTTCTCCAAAAAAACGGGGGCACCAGGCCCCCGGTAAAGCCCGCAAGGGCACGCAGAGACTACAGCAAAACTACAGGGCGGCGCGGAAAATGCCTTCGATGTCGGCCTGATCGGCGCGCCGGGGATTGGTCAGGCCGCAGGCATCCTTCAGTGCGTTGGCGGCCAGCGTCGGAATGTCGGTTTCCTTGACGCCGAGTTCGAGCAGTCCCTTGGGAATGCCGACATCGGCAGCCAGGCGGCGGATCGCATCAAGACAACGGGCGGCGTTCTCGGCGGTGCCGGCATGATCGAGGGCAACGCCCATCGCCGCCGCGACATCGGCCAGCCGCTCGGGAACGACCGCCGCGTTGAAGGCTTCGACATGCGGCAGCAGCACCGCATTACAGACACCGTGCGGCAGGTTGTAGAAACCGCCGAGCTGGTGCGCCATGGCGTGCACATAGCCGAGCGAGGCGTTGTTGAAGGCCATGCCGGCAAGAAACTGGGCATAAGCCATGGCCTCGCGGGCGCCGACGTTCTGTCCGTCGGCCACTGCCTGGCGCAAGTTGGCGGCGATCATCGTCACCGCCTTCAAGGCGCAGGCGTCGGTGATCGGCGTCGCGGCGATGGAGACATAGGCTTCGACGGCATGCGTCAGCGCGTCCATGCCGGTCGCCGCGGTCAGTGCCGGCGGCTTGGCCAGCATCAGCAGCGGGTCGTTGACCGAGAGCAGCGGCGTCACGTGGCGGTCGACGATGGCCATCTTGATGTGGCGCGCCTCGTCGGTGATGATGCAGAAGCGCGTCATTTCGCTGGCCGTGCCGGCCGTCGTGTTGATCGCGATCAGCGGCAACTGTGGCTTGGCCGAGCGGTCGACACCCTCGTAGTCGGCAATGCTGCCGCCGTTGGCGGCGACCAGCGCGATGCCCTTGGCGCAGTCGTGCGGCGAACCGCCGCCGAGCGAGACGACGCAGTCGCAATCGGCGGCACGCAGCTGGGCCAGGCCGGCTTCGACGTTACCGATGGTCGGGTTGGCCTGGGCGCCGGCAAAAATCTCGGCGCCGATCCCGGCCTGCGCCAGCAGGCCCGCCACCCGGGCGGCGACGCCGGCTTTTTCCAGCCAGCTGTCGGTGACGATCAGCGCCCGCCGGTAACCGTATCCTCCCAGGGACTGGACGGCTGTCGCGAGACAGCCTTCGCCCATCAGGTTGACGGCGGGAATGAAAAACGCGCTTTGTGCCATCTTGCATGCTCTCCTTGAAACGATAAGCCGGCCGCGCGGCTTTCCCCTTGAATCCGCCGACCGGCCGGTGTTTGGTAAAACGCCCGCTCGAGGCGGGCGTCAGTGGCTGGTTTAGAAGAAGCCCAGCTTCTGTTCCGCGTAGCTGACCAGCAGGTTCTTGGTCTGCTGATAATGGTCGAGCATGACCTTGTGCGTTTCGCGACCGATACCGGATTCCTTGTAACCGCCGAAGGCAGCGTGCGCCGGGTAGGCGTGGTAGCAGTTGGTCCAGACGCGGCCAGCCTGGATGGCGCGGCCCATGCGGTAGGCGACGTTGCCGTTGCGGCTCCAGACGCCGGCGCCGAGGCCGTAGAGCGTGTCGTTGGCGATCGCCAGGGCTTCCGCTTCGTCCTTGAAGGTGGTCACCGCGAGCACCGGCCCGAAGATTTCTTCCTGGAAGATGCGCATCTTGTTGTGGCCCTTGAACAGCGTCGGCTGGATGTAGTAACCGCCTTCGATGTCGCCGCCGAGGTGGGCGCGTTCGCCACCGATCAGCACTTCGGCGCCTTCTTCCTTGCCCAGCTTGAGGTAGGACTCGATCTTGTCCATCTGGATCTGCGAGGCCTGCGCGCCCATCATCGTTTCGGTGTCGAGCGGCGAGCCCTGCTTGATCGCGGCAACGCGCTTCAAGGCCTTTTCCATGAACTTCTCGTAGATCGATTCCTGGATCAGGGCGCGGCTCGGGCAGGTGCAGACTTCGCCCTGGTTGAAGGCGAACAGCACCAGACCTTCGATCGCCTTGTCGAGGAAGCCGTCATCCTTGTCCATGACGTCGGCGAAGAAGATGTTGGGCGACTTGCCGCCCAGTTCCAGGGTGGCCGGGATCAGGTTGTTGGCGGCGGCCTGGGCAATCACGCGGCCGGTGGCGGTGGAGCCGGTGAAGGCGATCTTGGCGATGCGCTTGGACGTCGCCAGCGGCATGCCGGCTTCGCGGCCCAGACCATTGACGATGTTCAACACGCCCGGCGGCAGCAGGTCGGCGATCAGGTCGACCAGGATCAGGATCGAGATCGGGGTCGATTCGGCCGGCTTCAGCACCACGCAGTTGCCGGCGCCAAGCGCCGGGGCGAGCTTCCAGGCGGCCATCAGAATCGGGAAGTTCCAGGGGATGATCTGGCCGACGACGCCGAGCGGCTCATGGATGTGATAGGCCATGGTGTTCTCGTCGATTTCCGAGATGCCGCCTTCCTGCGAGCGCAGGCAGCCGGCGAAGTAACGGAAGTGGTCGACGGCGAGCGGGATGTCGGCGGCCAGGGTTTCGCGGATCGGCTTGCCGTTGTCGACGGTCTCGGCGTAGGCGAGCAGTTCGAGGTTGGCTTCGAGGCGATCGGCGATCTTCAGGAGGATGTTGGAGCGGGTCGCGGCGTCGGTCTTGCCCCACTTCGGAAAGGCGGCGTGGGCAGCGTCGAGCGCCAGTTCGATGTCTTCGGCGGTGGAGCGGGCGGCTTGCGTGTAGACCTTGCCGTTGACCGGGGTCACCACGTCGAAGTACTGGCCCTTGACCGGCGCGGTCCATTGGCCGTTGATGAAGTTGTCGTACTTGGCCTTGTAGGCGATTTTTGCACCAGCGGTGCCGGGGGCTGCGTAGATCATTTTGTCTCCTCGTCTTTTACGGATCGGTAAATGGCTTGCCTGTTGGCGGCATTTCCCTATCAAGGCCCGTGCCAGCATTGCAGGCGTCTGATTTAATTGACTTATCTCACCAGTCCGCGAGCCGGAGATCGTTGCCGGAACGTTGCAGACAGAAACAGGTGTAACAATCTGGAACAGGCGGACACTTTTGCTCGCGCAAGGCTTGCATCGCCCGGCATGCGGCCTATACTCGGCAAAAAACGGGCCGCGACCCGACAAGGAGACAATCCCGATGCACGCAAATCCCCCGCTGGCCGGCCCGCTCTTGCGTCAGGCCAGGCTCAAGCTGCTCGACGGCGGCAACTTTTCCGACAGCGCAATCGACGAACGCCTGGCCCGCTCCTGGCGGCGCAGCCTCGCCGCCGGCCTGACGCCGACCGGCCGCCTGGCCGTCCCGGACAATCTGACGGCCGGCGAACTGGGCCGCGCCCTGGGGCGCAACCGCGAACTGCTCAACCACTCGCGGCCGATCATGGAATACCTGTTCGAACAGGTCCGCCACAGTCACAGCCTGGTCGTCCTCGCCGACAATCACGGCGTTCTCATGCACACGCTGGGCGACACCGATTTCCTCGGCAAGGCCGAGCGCGTCGCGCTGATGTCCGGCGCCTGCTGGGACGAACGGCAGCGCGGCACCAACGCCATCGGCACCGCGCTGGCCGAGGCGTCCGGCATCGAAATCCACGGCGACGAGCATTTTCTGGAGCGCAACACCTTCCTCACCTGCGCCGCCGCGCCTATCGTCTCCGCCACCGGCGAACTGCTCGGCATCCTCGACATTTCCGGCGACCGCCGCAGCCGCCACCCGCACACCCTGGGCCTGGTCAATACCGCCGCCCGGATGATCGAGAACCGCCTGGTCGCCGACGCCTGCCGCCGCCACCTGCGCCTCTACCTGCACCCGGACCCGGCCGGCATCGGCACCGTCGCCGAAGGCATCGTCGCCCTTTCCGAGGACGGCTGGATCGTCGGCGCCAACCGCAACGCGCTGCGCCTGCTCGGTCTCTCCGCCGCCGATATCGGCGGCACCCCGCTGTTCCGCGCCATCGACACCCGGATTGGCGACCTCATTGCCCAGAACCGGCGCCGCCCCGGGCAGGTGCTCGCCCTGCACTGCCACGACGGCAGGACGATCTATGCGCGGATCGACGGCCACGAACCGCGCGCCCTGTCGGTGCCGAAAAGCGCCGGCCCGCAACCCAACGACGCATTGACCGCCCTCGACACCGGCGACCTGCGCTGGCGGGCGGCGGCCGACAAGGCGCGGCGCATCCTGGGCAAGGACATCCCGCTGCTGCTCAGCGGCGAATCCGGCGTCGGCAAGGAGTTGTTCGCGCGCGCCGTGCACGAGTCGTCGCCGCAACGCAACGGCCCCTTCGTCGCCATCAACTGCGCCGCGCTGCCGGAAAACCTGATCGAAGCCGAACTCTTCGGCTACCAACCGGGCGCCTTCACCGGCGCCCGCAAGGAAGGCTACATCGGCCGCCTGCGCGAGGCCGAAGGCGGCACCCTGTTCCTCGACGAGATCGGCGACATGCCGCTGGCGCTGCAGACCCGGCTGCTGCGCGTCCTCCAGGAGCGCAAGGTGCTGCCGCTCGGTGGCGGCGTCGCGGTCGATGTCCGTTTCTCGCTGATCTGCGCCACCCACCGCGACCTGCCGGCAGCCAGCGCCAGCGGCCAGTTCCGCAGCGACCTCTACTACCGGATCAACGGCCTCACCCTGAACCTGCCGGCGCTGCGCGAACGCAACGACTTCGCCGCGTTGTGCGACAAGCTGCTCGGCGAGTTCTTCCCGGATGCCCCGCTCGCCATCGAACCGGCGCTGCAGCACCGCCTCGCCGGCTACGCCTGGCCCGGCAACCTTCGCCAGCTGGCCAGCGTGCTGCGCACCGCCTGCGCCATGCTCGACCCCGGCGAATCGCTGATCGACTGGCCGCACCTGCCCGACGACCTGGTCGACGCCCTGCACCGCGCGCCCGCCCAGCCTTGCCGCAGCAACGCCGAGCCCGCCCAGCGCAACCTTGCCGCGCTGTCGCTGGCCGCCATCCACCAGGCAGTCGCTGACCATGCCGGCAACCTCAGCGCCGCCGCCCGCCAGCTCGGCATCAGCCGGCAGACCCTGTACCGCAAGCTGAAGGGCGAGCGCGCCTGAGCTGCCGGCCCACCCCAGGAAACGACGATGACCAAGCTACCCAGACCAGAAATCCACGCCCTGCTCGCCGACCTGCCACTGTTTTCCAACATGTCGCCCGACGAGATCGACCGCATCGCCCGCGGCAGCCGGGAAATTCGCGCCGCCAAGGGCAGCCTGCTGTTCCACCGCGGCGACCCCTGTCTCGGTTTCCACCTGCTGCTTTCCGGCCAGATCAAGCTCGCCTTCACCTCGGCCCAGGGCAACGAGAAGGTGGTCGAGGTGATCCGCCCCGGCCAGAGCTTCGGCGAAGCGCTGATGTTCATGGAGTCGCCTTACATCGTCGACGCCCAGGCGCTCGCCGATTCCCACCTGCTGCACGTCGCCAAGACCACGGTCGACGAGGAACTGGCCAAGGACCCGAAGCTGGCGCGCAAGATGCTTGCCAGCATGGCGATCCGCCTGCACCAGATGGTCAACGACCTGGAAGGCTATGCGCTGCATTCCGGCAAGGAACGCATCGTCGCCTACCTGCTGCGCGAACTGGCGCCCTGTAACGCACCGGGCAATACGGCCCGGCTCGCCCTGCCGACCACCAAGGGCATCGTCGCCTCCCGCCTCAACCTGACCCAGGAACACTTCTCGCGCATCCTGCACGAACTGAGCGACGAAGGACTGATCGTCGTGCACGGCCGGGAAATTGAAATTCCGGACATCGCACGCTTACGCGCCAACCTGGCCTGAAACCGGCAGATTTAAAAAAAAGGGGCTGGATCAACCAGCCCCTTTTGCATTGCCGACGCGGTGGATCAATCGGTCAGCAGACGCCCCTGGTTCAACAGGTTCTGGATCACCTGCTGATCCGACGGGCTGCCGCCACCGACCAGATCAACCCCTTCCAGGACGATCTGCATCACGTCGTTGCTGGCCACGTTGCTGGGCAGGCCGCTCGCCGTATTGCCATCCGAGAAGTTGCCGCTGGTGCTGACGTAGATCGTCGTGTTGCTGCCGTCGTACTGGAAGTGCAGGAAGTTGTCGAGCTCGGCAGGCGTCGCGTTGGCTGGCGCGTTCAGCAGATCGCGCAGGTCGAGCACGTCGCCTTCGGCACCGTTGAAGTCGGTCACCCGGTCGATCGCTGGCGTCTGCGTGGTTCCGCGGTCGCCCAACACCCACCTGAAGGTATCAGCCCCCAGACCACCGGTCAGGATATCGTTACCGGCACCGCCGATCAGGATGTCGTTGCCAGCACCGCCAAGCAGCGTGTCGTTACCTGCACCACCGAACAGCACATCATCGCCATCCTCGCCACGCAGCGTGTCGTTGCCGCCCTCGCCGAGGATGAAGTCGTTGCCGACGCCACCCGTCAGCGTATCGCCGCTGGAAGTTCCGACCAGGTTCTGTTCGACCGACACCGTATTGGAGGTCACGGTGATGTTGGCCTGCGAACTGGCGGTATCGCCATCGTTGTCCGCCAGGGTGTAGTCGATGGTATCGACATAACCGCTGTTAACGATGGCCGGTGCGGTGTACTCGTAATAGGTGGTGTTCAGTTCCACCTCGAGCGTCGCGCCGTTCAGGCTGGTGATCGTCAGCACCGCGTTGGCCGCATCGTAGACGCTGCGGTTGGTGCCGGTGACGGTCAGACCGCTGTCCGGATCGTAGGCGTAGGTCGTCCCGTCGATCACGATCTGCTTCACGTAACCGCCATCCGCACCCAGCGTGGCGCTGGAGTTGCCGGCCAGATAACCGTTGAGCGGACTGAGCGGCACGGTGGCAGCCAGGGTGCTCTGCAGTTGCGAAAGGTCGGTCACTACCTGGGCGTTGAGGTTGGTCTCGGTGATGCCGTCGTAGGCAATCGGGTTGAGGTTGGTGGTCGACACGCCGGTACCGATCCCGATCGCGTACGACTTGATGTCGTTCAGCTTCAGGAAGTCCGTCCAGAGGTTTTCTTCTAGCTCCTGGATGCCGTTGTCGCCGGAGGCGGAAACGTTGTTCAGCTGGCTGCTGTTGCCGTCACCGGTCGTCGGGCTGCCATCGGAAAGGAAGTAGGCAACATTCTGGCCGTCGGGCAGCTTGCCCGCCGTGCTGAAGCTGCTCATCGTCTGCGCCAGCGCCGCGTCGTAGTTGGTCGACCCGGTTGCCGCCAGGGTCGCCAGATAAGACTTGGCTTCCGTCGCCGTCATCCAGACGCTGGAAGGCGCGCTCGCCGTGGTGGCAAAGACCACCAGCTGGACCATCACGTCACCGAGGTTTTCGTAACGGTTGATCAGGTCGGAAATCGCCTGCTTCGAGAGTTGCAGGCGGTTCAGCCCACCGACCCCGGAGGAATCGGTCATGCTGCCGGAGAGGTCGAGCGTGATCAACAGGTTGGTCGAAATCGGCGACGGCGAGAAGATGGCGTCGACCGGGTTGGCCTGCGGCGCATCGTCTTCGACCAGCACCGTCAGCGGCGTCGTCGTGCTGTTGACGCCGTTGCTCACCGTCACCCCGATATCCAGGCGCAGCATGTCCTCAAGGTCCGTCACCGGATGGTCGAGCGCGCCCTTCAGTTCAACCTGGTAGGCACCGTCCGGCTGCACGGTCACGCTCAGGATGTCCTGACCATTGGCCGAACCGGTCAGGATGGTGGCATCGCCGACGGTCGTGGTGACCCAGTTCAGCGCCGTACCGTTCGACGTCAGGTCGGCCGGCGGCGTGAAGGTGATGCTGAGGTCGCCATCGCCGGAAATGTTCAGCGTACCGCTGGCAACAACTGCATCGGTGGTATCCGGGCTGCCGTTGTTGTCGGCATTGCCGGTCGCCAGACCTTCCTCGGACACCGTCGCGATGCTGGTGAGCAGACCCACCGTCGAGATCGAGGCCGAGCCGTCGGCCAGATCCGAACCGTCGCGCGCCGTCGCGGTGACCGTCACGGTCATCGACTGGGTCATTTCGACCGGCGTCGTCATGGTCAGGCCGGTGATCTGCACCGCCTTGGTGACTTGATCGATGGTGACGGTGTAGGCACCGTCGCTGATCAGCGGCAAGGTCCAGGTCCCGTCCGGATTCAGCGTTCCATGCGACAACGTGACGCCAGCCGGTACCGCCACCGTGACCGTCGCGACATCTTCCGAGTAGTCGATGTCCTGCGGCGTCACCGTGATCGTCAGGTCCTGGCTCTTGGTCTGGGCAAAGGTGACCGAGTGGATCAGGTAATCGTCGCCAGCGCGCGGGGCGCTGAACTCGATGTAGCTGATCTGCTGACCATTGTCGCTGACCACCGTGAAGGGCGAGTCGAGCACGTCGGTCACGCCGTTCATCGTGCCCTGGCCGATCACATTGCCGACGCTATCGTACAGCGTGTAGCTGGCCCGTTCGCTGGAATGCAGCCAGGCGAGCTGGATCGTCGCGCTCGACACCGGATCGTCGAAGCTCACCCGGACCTTTTCGGAAACACCTGCCACGTTGCCGATTTCGCTATCGGCACCAGACGACACCTGGTCGACACCGAAACCCGTCACATTGCCGGTGGAACCGCCGTTGTCGACGACGCTGACCGTACCGGTGCTGCCGTCCAGGTTGTAGGCGGTGACAGTGAAGCCCGCGCCCGCCAGGACGTTGGTGTTGTCGATGGTGACGTTGTTGGTCACCGCGTCGCCAATCTGGATCGTCACCAGCGGCGTGTCGGCAACCGGCGTCACGTCGACCGTTACCGTCGCGCTCGCCGTATCTTGGCCGTCGGAAACGGTGTAATCAAACATCGCTTCGCCACTGTAGTCCTTGCTCGGCGTGAATTCGATGCTGACCACGTTGCCGTTGCCGTCGAAGGTCGCCGTCACGGTACCGACCGGATTGCCACCGGCATCGCGAGCCACGCTAGCGACGCCGACCACGCTCAACGGATCGCCTTCGACATCGCTGTCGTTGGCCAGCAGCGCCGACGGCAGAATGGTCAGCGGCGTGTCTTCCGGCGTGCGCAGTTGATCGCCGAGGATGGACGGATCGTCACCACGGACATCGGGGATGTCATTGGTGCCGGTGATCGTGATCACCACGTCGTGCTCGGTGCCGTCCGCCGTCTTCACCGTGAAGGTTTCGACCTTGGTTTCGCCAGCGCCCAGGTATTGCACGTCGGCGTTCGGGACCGTGTAGGTCCAGTCGCCGGTGGTCGTGATCGACAGGCTGCCCAGCGCACCGGCGCTGGCCACGATGCCGCTCGTCTGGAACACCGCTTC
>NZ_JAYREB010000016.1:0-20022 GCF_041909095.1 Azonexus sp.
CCGGATGATGCCGCCGGCGCCGACTTGGCTTCTGGATTTCCATCGAAAGTGTCCACCATCGTTTTAAGGGGACACGATCTTCGCGGTCTGGCGCGTCAATTTACAGATGGGTTTGCCGGGCGCTTACTGAGCTTCTCTCAACGTTTCGTTTGCCAAGGGTGAGTCAAATTGAGTGCGCTGCGGTGGTGGCACACAAGGCCAACCCGTGCAGGGCAAAGCTTTAGCGGGGCTCGGGGATGCTCTGGCGCCTCTCGGCTTGGACTTCACTTGGCCGGTAGCCCACTGCCGGCACGGTGCTCCAGCCAGATCATGCAAGCCTGCCTGAACAAACCAGCGGAGGAACTGCCCGCTGCCGACGCGCCTTTCGGTGGCGGCCACCATCCGGGCCGAGTACAAGAAATTCTCCGAGAAGAATGCTGCGCTCGCCCGCGCTTCCTCCGCCAGGGAATGACGCGATTAACGCATGATCGCCGTGATGATATCGACGTCCCTGCGCAGGGGCGGGTCTTCCGGTGATTTGTGCTGGCGCTTCGCCGACTTATTCATGGCGAGTTTTTTTGGCATCGTCTTGCGCGCAATTTTGTTTTTCTGGCGTTTGACCGGACGTTTCGCAATTTTTACCTTCACCGGCCCTGCCGATGGGGGTTCTTCGAGGACGAGCAGGGGGTTGCTCTGTGCCTTGGTGAGGTCTTCGGCTGAAGTACTCGGTGCGATCTCGGGGGGGGCTGCTTTAGTGGCGTTTACCGTGGGCGGTGTTTCGATCTTGCTGACGGTGATTGGCGCCGGCGTGCTGGCGGCAGGCGGTGTGGGCGGTACTTCGGACTTCGGCAGGAGTTGCGGTCCGTAGAAGAGGGCGAGCAGGAGGAGCAGGGTGCTCAGGCTGAGCAGCGCGGTCGGTACGGCAAGGCCCATGCCTTCGCGCTTTTTTCCGGTCGCTTGGGTGACCAGGCGGGCGTATTCGGGATCGAGATCTTTCAGGATGCTCATGAAAATCGATTCATCATTTAATGAAATGGATGCGTACTTTGAAAAATTCCTGTTTCAAAGTTGCAAGATGCAGCCATTATATGAAA
Organism: Azonexus sp.; assembly: GCF_041909095.1. Taxonomy (GTDB): domain Bacteria; phylum Pseudomonadota; class Gammaproteobacteria; order Burkholderiales; family Rhodocyclaceae; genus Azonexus. Next base: position 1,074 of record NZ_JAYREB010000016.1, read on the forward strand.
AACGCAAGTTCACGGCTGCATTCGTTTGTACTAAAATCCCGACTCCCCAATGGCATGTCGCTGGCAGCCAGGCGGAAAATTCCATCTATACATAGACCAACGGGCGGAGTCGGGCTTGGTTGTTGCAACGATCGCTGCATATTTCTTTCTGGTTGCGTTTGCCGCCGTACTTGTCGCATTTCCCGCCTACCGTAGCCGCGTGACGGCACTTTTCTGGGGGGCGCTCGACGCCGGGGCCGCGCCAGCGCAGCGTTTCGCCCGTGGCACCTGGGATGCGCTGCTGGCTTCGGGCCGGGCATTGAGCCAGGGGCGGCGACGTGTGGTGGCCTATGTGGCCGGCAATCGCTTGCTGGTCTCCTTGACCAGCGTGGCCTTCTTGTTGCCAACGCTGGTTGCCTGGTGGTTTGGCGGCTTGAGCCTGTTTTCGTTCAGCGACGCGGATCAGCAACTTGCCGTAGACCGGCAGATCGCCCTGCTGCTGGAGGGGGAACAACTGGTGCCGCCGGCGCCATTGCCGCCGGAAGCGTTCACGACCCGCGAAGTGGAGATGGTGCGTCCCGATGCTGCATATGCGAGCCGGGACTGGCTGCGTCTCGATGATGAGTTCCGGCAGCGCTTGCTGGTGGCGTTCAAGCTGATGAAGGAGCGCCACGGTTACGAGATGGTGCTGATCGAGGGCTATCGCTCGCCGGAGCGGCAGGCCCAGTTGGCGGCGCAAGGGAGTCACGTGACGCATGCTGGCGCCTACAGGAGTTATCACCAGTACGGTCTGGCCGCCGACTCGGCTTTTCTGAAGGACGGGAGGATCGTCATTTCGGAACGCGATCCCTGGGCGATGCGCGGCTATGCGCTGTACGGGGAAGTCGCCGAACAACTTGGGCTGACCTGGGGTGGGCGCTGGAGATTACTGGATTACGGACACGTCGAGTTGCGCCGGGCCGGTGTGCTCGGGCGGGCGCCTGAATGATGTCAGTTCGAAAAAACCACGGGAGGAGGGGCCGATGAGCCGACCATTCATTTTGCTGGGTGACAAGACGGACCATGGTGGCGTCGTCATTTCGGCGTCTGGAACCAGCGACTGGAACGGGCGCGGCATCGCCCGCATCGGCGACAAGGTGACCTGTCCCAGAAAGGGGCATGGCAGCGTGACGACCATCGTCACCGGCGATCCGACGGCGATCATCGATGGCCAACCGGCCGCCCGCCATGGCGACAAGACCGCCTGCGGCGCGACCCTGCTGGCCAGCCAGTGGCAGACGACGGATTGAGACAAGACTGGCTGGCATGCGCTCCGTTGTAGTCAAAACGCTGTTGGGCATCTTTCTGGTTCTGGCGATCGTCTGGGCGCTGATCCTGGGCTGGTGGCAATCGAACGATTTTTCCCCGTCGCCGGGGGAGATGCTGCTTTATCTGCTGGGTGTTCCGCTGACCTTGATCGTCGGCTATCTCCTGCTGCAGGGATTCATCGAGCATCTGAAAAAACCGGTGGAGGTGGCGGCGCCAAGCGCGCCTGCCGCGCGTGACGACGATCCGCTGGCCCGAGCGGGCGCGGCGAGCGATGCGGCCGAGCGGAATTGGTCGCTGTCCTTGCTGGCGAGCCATGTTTCGCTGGCGAGCGGCAAATCGGCGGCGGATGCGCTGGCTGCAGTCGCCGAAGGCCGCCGGCCGGCGCCGAGTTCGCGCCTGCAGGATGATGCGGGTTTTCCGGCCTTCGTCGCCGAAGTCGCCGACCTGGACATCGATCAACTGACGGAACAACTGCAGGCAACGCAGCCAGCGCTTGTGCAGGTCGATGAATCACCCGCCTTCGTGCGCGCGCTGGGCTTGCTCGACAGCGTCATCGATGCCGTCCGCAACGACATCGATCCGCTGCGCGAGGCGAACCCGGAGAGTTTTCATCTGAGCGTGCTCTGTTTGTTGCCGGAAACCTGGCAGCCGGCGCTGATGCCGCTGCTGCGTCAGTACCTCGGCGATCGTCTGGCCAACGATCTGCCGGGCGTTGCCGTGGAAATCATGGTCTTGCAGGCGAAGCACGAGGTGGACGCATTGCGTCAGCTCGATGCGGCCATCGTCCGTTGCAACCGTGACCCGCTCGATGACGAATTCCTGCTCGTGCTGGGCACGGTGTCGGCGGTCGACGAAGACTGCATCGCGCAGTGGGCGGGGCAGGGCAGCTTATTTACCGCCGCTCACCAGGACGGCTCGATCCCCGGCGAAGGCGCGGTTGCCCTGCTGCTGACCCGGCAGGCGACGGTCGACCGGCTGCAGCGCGACAACGCGCTGACCGTCAGCCGCCTGGTCCATGGCAGCCGGGACAAGCGCCTCGATGCCGGTGGTCGGGTCGGTGGCAAATTGATCGCCGGGCTGTTCGGCAGCCTGCTCGAAACGACGGCGACCGATCCGGCAAGCCTTAATGCCGTGCTGCTCGATACCGATCACCGGGCGGCGTACATGACCGAAGCCCTGGAAGGACTGGGCGAGAGCATCGCCCATCTTGATCCGCTCAAGGATGTTCTGGCGATCGGTCTGGTCGCCGGCAGCCTGACCCCGATCGGCGGTTTGCTGGCGCTTGCCGCCGCCGGCGCCCGAAGCCTTGCCGAAAACGCTCCCGTACTCTGCCTGAGCAATCATCATCCGCTCGAACGGGCCATGTTGATCGTTCGTCCGGCGCCCGCCAGCGAACCCGAAACCTCCACCTCCTGAATGCCTGAACGATGTATCGACTCCGATCCCTCCTGACCGATTCCCGCTTTCTTTCGATCGTCGGCATCGCCGCCCTGACGGCTTTCTTCTTTCTCGGCGCCAGCACATTGAAGGTGGCGCTGATCTGGGCGGCGATCGCCAGCGGTGTGATCCTGTTGATCTGGGGTGTCGTCTGGTGGGTGCGGCGACGGCGCGCCCGACAGGCCGGCGAGGCGATCGGCACCATGCTCGAGACGCCGGACGAGAAGCTGCAGAAGAAGGGCACTTCGGCTTCCGCCGTCGAAATCGAGGCGCTCAAGAAACGCATGCACGAAGCCATCCGGACGATCCGCGGCTCCAAGCTGGGGCAGGTCTCGGGGGCTGAAGCGCTGTACGAACTGCCGTGGTACATCACGATTGGCAACCCGGCCGCCGGCAAGAGCACGGCGATCGTCAACTCGGGGCTAAAATTTCCTTTCGACGACGGCGGCAACGCGATCATCAAGGGCATCGGCGGCACCCGCAACTGCGACTGGTTCTTCACCACCGAAGGCATCCTGCTCGACACCGCCGGCCGTTACTCGGTGCATGAGGAAGACCGCGAGGAATGGCTGGGTTTCCTGCAACTGCTCAAGAAGAACCGGCCGCACGCACCGATCAACGGCATCATCGTCACCGTCAGCATCGGCGAACTGATCGGCAATTCGCCCGCCTTCGCCATCAGCCTGGCCAAGAACCTGCGCCAGCGCGTGCAGGAGCTGACCGAGAAGCTGGAAGTCTTCGCGCCGGTCTATGTGCTATTCACCAAGGCCGACCTGATTCCCGGCTTCCACGATTTCTTCCTCGATCTGGAATGGACCGAGCGCGACCGCGTCTGGGGCGCGACGATCCCCTACGAACAATCGACCGGCAACGAACTGATCGCGCTCTTCGACCGCCATTTCGACGAGCTGTACGAAGGCCTGCGCGCGATGAGCGTGGCCCAGCTATCGCGGGTCCAGGGCGAGAACACGATGCCCGGGCTGCTCATCTTCCCCTCCGAATTCGCAGCGATCAAGAACGCCCTGCGCGCCTTCGTCGCCACCCTGTTCGAGGACAACCCCTTCCAGTTCAAGCCGGTTTTCCGTGGCTTCTACATCACCTCGGCGACACAGAGCAACGACATCACGCCGATTTCCAGCGAGCGCGTGCAGAAGAAATTCGCCCTGCAGGGCGGCGGCAGTAGCGGGGTACGCACCGCGATGACCCATGGCTACTTCCTCAAGGAACTGTTTTCCAAGGTCATTTTCCCGGACCGCAACCTGGTCCGGCGCCACACCACCCGCTTCAAGATGCGCCTGCGTCAGGTTGCCGTGCTTGGGGCGCTGGGGGTGCTCGGTCTGACGCTGGGCGGCTGGAGCTGGTCCTACCTCAACAACCGCAGCCTGCTGGAGAACGTCCAGCAGGACATCACCAAGGCCATCCGTCTGCAGGATGGCCGGATCGACCTGCAATCGCGCCTTGAAGCGATGGCGATCCTGCAGGACCGGCTAATCCAGCTCGAGCGCTTCAACGAGGAACATCCGCTGTCGATCGGCCTCGGCCTGTATCAAGGCAAGGAGATGGCCGACAAGCTGCGGAGCGAATACTTCCACGGCATCAACAGCATCATGCTGACGCCGGTGAAGGAAAACCTCGAAGCCTTCCTGATCGAGGTCAATCTGCCGGCCAATCAGCTACGGCGGCGGGAAGCGGGCAATGCCGAAGCGATTCAGCGCACCGCTGCCAGTGGTCCCTACCGCGATGCCATCCCGTCCGATGTCGAGGACGGCTACAACGCATTGAAGACCTACCTGATGCTGTCCAGCCACGAGCATGTGGACGCCGGCCATCTTTCCGACCAGATCACCCGCTTCTGGCGCGGCTGGCTGGAGGCCAACCGCGGCACGATGAGCCGCGAACAGATGATCCGCTCGGCGGGCAGCATCCTGTCCTTTCATCTTGAACACGCCAGCGACCCGCAATGGCCGTTGATCACGACCAACCTGGCGCTGGTCGATGAGGCCCGCGACAAGCTGCGTCGCGTCGTCCGCGGCATGCCGGCGGCGGAACGGGTCTATGCCGAGATCAAGGCGCGCGCCTCCACGCGCTTTGCCCCGGTGACCGTCGCCAATATCGTCGGCCCCGACAATGCCACTCTGGTCACCGGCAGCAGCGTCGTGTCCGGCACCTTCACCGCCGAAGCCTGGCGTGATTACGTGCAGGGCGCGATCAAGGAAGCGGCGACCAACGCCCAGAAAAACGCCGACTGGGTGCTGATGACCTCGACCAGCGACGACCTGACGCTGGAAGGTAGCCCGGAGCAGATCCAGAAGACGCTGATCGCGATGTACAAGCAGGATTACGTCGAGGAATGGAAACGCTTCGTGCAGGGCGTCAGCGTCGCCTCGTTTGCCTCCTTCCCGGAAGCCGTGGCGGCAATGGGGCGGATCGGCGACCCGCAGAATTCGCCGATCGGCACCCTGGTCAAGGTGATTTTCGACCAGACCGCCTGGGACAATCCGTCGGTCGCCAACCTCGGCCTGGAACGCGCCCAGAAGGGCTTCATCGAATGGTTCAAGCGTTCGATCCTGCGCATGTCGCCGAGCCGGGTCCAGGTCGACGTCAACGTCGCGGCGGCCAAGGGCATCCCGATGGGACCGGTCGGCCAGGAATTTGCCGGGGTGGCCCGCCTGGTCGTGCCGCGCGATGGCGGCGATCCGCTGATCGACACCTATCTCGGCCAATTGTCCAAGCTGCGGACGCGCCTGAACCAGTTGAAGAACCAGGGCGATCCCGGTGCCGGGGCGCTGCGCCTGATGCGCGACACGCTCAGCGGCAGCAATTCCGAACTGGCGGAAACCCTGCGTTACGTCGACGAGCAGATGCTCACCGGCATTCCGGACAACCAGCGCAACGTGCTGCGCCCCTTGTTGCTGCGGCCGCTGCTGCAGACCTACGCGGCGATCATCCGGCCCGCTTCGGAAGAGTTGAACAAGACCTGGGTCGCTCAGGTTCAGGAACCCTTCAGCCGCAAGCTGGCGATCAAGTATCCGTTCTCGCCGCAAGCCGGGATTGAGGCTGGCCCGGCGGAAATCGCGCAGATTTTCGGGCCCGAAGGGGCGGTCGCGAAGTTCGCCGAAAGCGCGCTTGGCGGTCTGGTCGAGCGCCGGGGCAACACGATCTCGCCGCGCACCTGGGGCGACCTCGGCCTGGCGCTGCAGGCGGATTTCATGAGCGGCTTCTCGCGCTGGGTGGCACCGCTGGAAGGCGGCGTCGCCGCCGACAACCAGGGCGCCAGCCAGGCGCAGACTGCCTTCATGCTGCGCCCGCAGCCGGCGGCGGGGACGATCGGTTATGTCGTCGAAGTCGACGGGCAGAAGCTGAATTACCGCAACGGCGCATCGCAGTGGGCCAACTTCATCTGGCCCAACCCGGCGGGGACGCCGGGCGCGCGCATCCAGGCCACCACCTTCGAAGGCGAGACGATCGACATCATCAATTTCCCGGGACGTTTCGGCCTGGAAAGGATGATCAACTCGGCTTCGCGCACCCGTCTCTCTGACGGCGCCTTCCGCCTGAAATGGGCCAATCGCGGCGTCGAGGTCAGTATCGACCTGCGCCTGCTGAGCAGCCCGCAGGCGCAGTCGGGACGCTCGAACGATGGAGGAGGGGAGCGCAGCTGGAACGGCATGAGCTTGCCGCTGGCGATCGCCCAGGTCGAGCCGGCTGCAGCGCCCGCGGCAACTGAGCCGGCAGCGACTGCGCCGGCGGCGCCGCCTCCCCCCGCACCAGCACCTGCCACAGCAGGAGGTGCGCAATGAATACGGGTGGCAAGGGCGCGGTCTGCTTCGGCAAGATTCCGTCACGCGGCGATTTCATCAAGGGCGGTGGCCAGCACCAGTTGATCCAGGTGCTCGACAAATGGGTCACCCAGGCGATGGAGCAATTGTCCGAGGATCCGCGCTGGAAAACCGCCTACGACAACGCGGTCGGCATCGATTTCGTCTTCGCCGGGGCGCGCAGCCGGATTTCCGTGGTCGGTCACATCCGGCCGAGCAGCGATGCGTCGGGGCGGCGTTTTCCCTTCATCACGGCCGGCACCATCGAGCGCGACGATGCGCTGGTCTTCCGTTGCGCGCCGGTGGCGCTGGTGCAGATTTTCGGTGAACTGGCCGGCGTCTGCGAAGCAGGCCTGCAAGGCGCCGAAGTCGCCAGCCTGCTGACGACGCTGGAAGGCATCGATGCGGCCGGCGAGTTCGCCCGATCATTGCAAAGCGATCCCTTGGGGAACTTCGTGCGCCGCACGACACTGGAAATCCTGGCCGCGATGCTCGGCTGTTCCGATTGCTCGCCGGTACGCCGTACCATCCTCGCCATCGGCCTGCTGATGCGCCCCTTGCTGGGGCAGGGCAACGCGGTGGTCGACAAGGAACTGGTCTTCGCCTTGCCCAGGGACGAGCGCAGCCGCAATCTGGTCGCCGGCTTGTGGATTTACCTGGTGACCGCTTTCCTGCGCAAATCCGGTGTCGAAGCGCAGTTCCTCATACAGCGGGCGCCCCAGGCGCCGCGTCTGGTCATTGGTTTCAACGGCAGCTCGGCGGCGGCGCTGACCGCCGCGATAACGCCGGAATCGGGCAGCGAGCGGGTGATTTCCCTGGTCGATCCGGAATGGGTCGACCAGCAGCTTGCCGCCAATCGGGAGTACGGCCTCGCCAAGCTTTCCGCCTATCTCGAACAGCCCGCCATCACGTTGGAACTGGCGATACAGACGTTCCGCGAAGTCTATCTGGGAGAATGAGCATGAAATTCCGCACCATCGCGGCGAGCCTGGCATTGGCTGTCTGCCTGCTGCCCTCGGCCCGGGCTACGCCCACCGTCGCGCCGGGCGCCGTCATCGCCAGTGGCGTGGTCCCTGACGAAGCCGCCCGGGCGGCGATTCTGAGCCGGCTGCGCGAGGTTTTCGGCGCCGCCAACATCGTCGATCGCCTGGAAGTCGGTGGCGTCGTGCCGCCGCCCAACTGGGCGGATTACATGAGCAAGCTGCTGACCGACAACCTCAAGGAAGTGCACAAGGGTCAGATGCAGGTCACCGGCACCCGCGTCGCGCTGAAGGGCACGGTCGCCAACGAGGCGCTGCGGCAACAGGTGGTGAGCAAGATCGCCCTCGCGCTGAATCCGACCTATACCGTCGACAACGCGCTGGTGGTTGCCGGACCGGCCGCCCAGGAAGTGCTCGACCGGACGCTGTCGAACCGCATCGTCGAGTTTGAAAGCGGGTCGGCGACCCTCACGCCCAAAGGAGTCGTCATCCTTGATGAGATGGTGGCAGCGATGAAACAGATCGGCATGCCCAAGGTGCAGATCATCGGCCACACCGACAGTTCCGGTAACCGCCAGGCCAATGTCAGCCTCAGCCTGGCCCGTGCCAACAGCGTGCGCGACTACCTGATCAGCAAGGGGATTCCGGCCGAGTCGCTGACTGCCATGGGTTCGGGGCCGGATCATCCAGTCACCAGCAACGCGACGGCGGAGGGCAGGGCGCGCAACCGCCGCATCGAGTTCCGGCAAACCGGCTAGGCGTAGGCGGCGCTCGGTCGAGGAGCGCCTAGCATTCAGGCAGGGCTGTCGGTGTCGTCCGGCAACATGGCGTTGACGCCGAGCAATTCCTCGACATGAGACAGTGAGGCGTCGTCCTTGACGACGCTGCGCAGCCACTGGTGCAGCGGCATGGTTCCCCATTTGGCGGCCTTCTGCGCCAGATAGGCGACCGGGCTGTGCGGCTCGGTGCGGCGGAAATAGCCGGCGATTTCCTGCAGCAGATAAATCGCGTGCTCGCGGGAACGAATCGGTCCGGCCTGCTTCTCTCCGGGAATTTCGCCGATGCTCGGTTCCGTCCTGCCCGGGCTTGCAAACATGGCTCCCATCTCCTCTGTTTTCGAATCGACCGGGGTTTCCGGTGGCGTCGCGGGAAGGTCGCTGCCGGCCTGCCGCCGGAAGAAGTGCATCATTTCCTGCAGCGCTTCGAGACTTGCGCCGAATGCCGGAGATTGTTCGCCCAGCAGGGGCTCGACAACCTCCTGCAGGCGCTTGATCGCGCCCTGCAGGCGTTCGGCGGCCTGTAACTGGGTCAGAAAATAACTGCGCGGCGTATCCTTGAGCGCAGCTTCGAACACCTCCATCGTCAGCATGCCGGAACGGGCCGCTTCCTCAGCATACGCGGCATTGAGTTCGACGTTCTTCGCCACGTTGCGGGCGGTTTCCCGGTCAATGCTGGAAAACTGTCCTTTTTTCGATTTGGTCAGGGGAATTTCACGGATCAGGCGGACGCTCTGATTGACCAGCCAGTCGAGCACGCCAACCCTGACGTCGTCGTCGGCATCTTCCGGCAGCGGATGGATCGATGCCCAGAAGTTTTCCGCCAGCCCCGCCAGCAGCCAGTAACCCTCGGCCAGACCATCAAGTCCGGCAGTCTTGCCACGCGCCTCGATCATCCAGGCCGCCAGCCGCAAGTCCTTGGTTTTCGTGGTGAGCAGGCGTTCGCCGAGACGAATCACCGCCGGCCAATCCGCCTCCTTGATCGTTGTCACCCATTCGCCCTGAGAGATCGAAGGATCGTCGAAGCGCCGGGCTTCCTGAATCTCGTCAAACTCGGAAGAAAAAATCATGTCTTCGCCGCAAGGGCCGGCGCTACCTACCAAGGGACGCAGCAAGTTTCCAACTCCAGTGGTTAGCACTTATGCGATCGCTGAGAGATTGCCGCATATGGCTAAATCATATAAAGATGTCATTATAATAAATCGGGGTGGAATTGTCAGAAGCTCATCGATGAAGCCGGTGATCATTGTCGCGCATAATTTGTATTATGTTAAATAAAGAATCAAAATAGGTCCATCGAGGTGGCAATGGCTTACCTGGAATTCGTGAGGCTGTCGGCAAGTGATGTCGTCGAGCGGCAGGCAGTAGCATTGGCTTACGCATGGCGCCGCCGAAGCTTGCCGGCCGGGATTACGAACAGCGGCTGGAATTACTGCAGGTCTTCGTCGCCGAGCGCTGGCAGATTCATGATCTCGATACCTTCGTCGCGCAGGGCTTCGCATTCATCAGGCGTGGCCTGGCCGCGGATCGAGCGTTCCGGTGCTTCGTTGTAGTGAATCTTGCGGGCCTCGTCGGCGAAGGCGTTACCGACATCCTCGCTGTTTTCCATGATCGCCCGGATCAATTGCCGGTAAGCGGCAGCAATCTGCTCGCCGGCAGGCATCAGCGCGGTTGCTGTGCCTGCGCGTGCGTTGCTGGAAACCGGCACAGCGGCCGGTTCGGCGTGGGCTCCTCCGATTGCGACGGCTGACGGTACGCGACGGACATCATCGCTGTCGCACTGCGGGCAGCGCACAATATGCTGCGCCAGTTGAGCCTCGAAATCTTCGGCGCTGCGGAACCAGCCTTCAAAACGGTGTGCGTTGTCGCAACTCAGGTCGTAGATGATCATCAGAAGCCTTGGTGCCCGGGACGGGACTCGAACCCGTACACCTTTCGGCGAGAGATTTTAAGTCTCTTGTGTCTACCGATTTCACCACCCGGGCGGGTTTTTCAATCGCATCGCTCAGCCCGATACGAAAAAGGGAAAGCGCGTTGCGCTTTCCCTTTTCATTTTGGAGCGGCAGAAGAGTCTCGAACTCTCGACCTATACCTTGGCAAGGTATCGCTCTACCAACTGAGCTACTGCCGCAAAACTTCTGGAGGCGCGGGCCGGAGTCGAACCGACCTACACGGATTTGCAATCCGGTGCATAACCGCTTTGCTACCGCGCCCCGCCTTCAAACTTTACTACATGGAAAAAGCCATCGGCTTTCCCCGGAAAATCTGGAGCGGCAGAAGAGTCTCGAACTCTCGACCTATACCTTGGCAAGGTATCGCTCTACCAACTGAGCTACTGCCGCGTCAAACAGAGCGCGCATTATAGACGCCCCAAGGATCTTGTCAACACTCTGCGTTATTTTTCCGCACTGCGCCGGGCAATTTCCGGCCAGGCCATGCGCAGGTAATAAGCCATCGACCATAGTGTCAGCAAGGCCGCCAGCCAGATCAGCCATTCGCCAGCCAGCATCGTGTCCATACCGAACAGCGGTGCCTGGAACAACAACAACGGGATCGCCGCCATCTGCGCGGTGGTTTTGATCTTGCCCAGCATCGAGACGGCGACGCTCTTCGCCGCACCGATCTTGGCCATCCATTCGCGCAGCGCCGAAATGGTGATCTCGCGACCAATGATGATGGTGGCAACGATGGCATCGGTGCGACCGAGCTGGACCAGAACGATCAGCGCAGCGGCGACCATCAGCTTGTCGGCGACCGGGTCGAGAAAGGCGCCGAAGGCCGAGGTCTGGTTCAGCTTGCGCGCCAGGTAACCATCAGCCCAGTCGGTCAGCGCGGCGGCGATGAAAATCAGCGTGGCCGACAGGTTGCGCTCCTGCATCGTCGCCCAGTCGGCGGGCAGGAAATAGATCGCGATCAGCAGAGGGATGGCGACGATGCGCAACCAGGTCAGCAGGATGGGAATGTTGAATGGCATAGGCCGTCAGTGTAAGGCGGAATGGATCTTTTCGGCCAGTTCGCGACCGATGCCGGGAATCTCGGCGAGCTGGTCGACGCTCGCCTCGCGCACGCCGGCCAGGCCGCCGAAACGGGCGATCAGTGCCTTGCGCCGGGCCGGGCCGACGCCGGGCAGGCTTTCCAGCGTGGATGTCTTGCGGCTCTTGGCGCGCTGCCCGCGATGGCCGGTAATGGCAAAACGGTGGGCCTCATCGCGCACTTCCTGGATCAGGTGCAGCGCCGGGTGGTCATTTTTCAGGTTGAGCGGCGGTCGACCGTCAGCTTCCGGGAAAATCAGGCTTTCCAGGCCGGGTTTGCGTTCCTCGCCCTTGGCGACGCCGATCATGTTGAGGTGGGTCAGGCCGAGGTCGGCGAGCGCCGCCCAGGCCGAGGCGACCTGGCCCTTGCCGCCGTCGATCAGAATCAGGTCGGGCGCCCTGCCCTCGCCGCTGGCGATGCCGTCGTAGCGCCGCGTCACCGCCTGACGCATGGCTGCGTAGTCGTCGCCGGGCGTGATGTCGCGGATGTTGAAGCGACGGTAGTCGCGCTTGCTCATCTGGTTGCCGTCGTAGACCACGCAGGAGGCGACGGCGCTTTCGCCCATGGTGTGGCTGATGTCGAAGCATTCGATGCGGGCGATCGGCTCGCTCAGTTGCAGCGCTTCCTGCAGCGCGATCAGGCGCTGTTCCTGCTGCGCCGTCGTCTGGTTGCGCGCCAAAATAGCCAGGCGGGCGTTCTGCAGCGCCATCTCGACCCAGGCCTTCTGCGTCAGGCTGCGCGCTTCGAGGATGGGCAGCGGGCGGCCAGCGAGTTCGGCCAGACTGGCGGCGATTTCCTCGACCTCGTCGTTGTCCGGCAACGGCGAGACCAGCAGACGACCGGGCGCCGGGTGTTTTTCGTAATGCTGGCGCAGGAACGCGGTCAGCGCGTCGGCGGCGGTCGAATCGCCGGCATTGCTCGGGAACAGCGGGCGGTCGCCGAGGTGGCGGCCGCCGCGCACCATCGCCAGGTTGACGCAGAGCTGGCCGGCTTCGCGCACGGCGACGACGATGTCGACGTCCTCGCCCTTGCTGCTCGAGACGAACTGTTTTTCCTGGACCTGGTGCAGCGACTGGATCTGGTCACGGTAGATTGCCGCCAGCTCGAAGGCGAGCTTCTCGGCGGCCTTCTCCATCGCCGTGTTGAGGCGCTTGATCACTTCCTGCTGCTTGCCGGCGAGGAACATCGCCGCATATTGAACGTCGGCGGCGTAGTCGTCGGGCGCGATGTAGCCGACGCAGGGCCCGCTGCAGCGCTTGATCTGGTAGAGCAGGCAGGGCCGCGAGCGGTTGGCGAAGACGCTGTCCTCGCAGGTGCGCAGGCGGAACATCTTCTGCAGCAGGTGGATGCTGTCGCGCACCGCCCACGACGACGGGTAAGGCCCGTAGTAGTCGGCTTTGCGGTCCGGGTTGCCCCGATAGAAACCGAGGCGCGGGAACTTGTCGCGCGTCAGCACGATGTAGGGGTAGGACTTGTCGTCGCGGAACAGGATGTTGTAACGCGGCGCCAGCGACTTGATCAGGTTGTTTTCCAGCAGCAGCGCTTCCGCCTCGGTGCGCGTCGCCGTCGTCTCGATGTGATCGATCTGGCCGACCATGTGGGCGATGCGCGGACTCGACAGGTTGTCGCGGAAGTACGACGCCACCCGCTTCTTCAGGTTCTTGGCCTTGCCGACGTAGAGCACGGCGCCGTCGGCACCGATCATGCGGTACACGCCGGGGAGTTCGGTCAGCGATGCGAGGAAGGATTTTGAATCGAAAGCCACGGTCGACCGGCGGAATGGGCGAAAAACGGGGAAAAAGGCACGGGCCGCGATGTTAACATGCCGCCCATGCAGCCACATTGGGACATTTTCTGCCGCGTCGTCGACAACTACGGCGACATCGGCGTCTGCTGGCGGCTCGCCCGCCAACTGGCGGCCGAGCACGGCAGGCGCGTGCGCCTGTGGGTGGATGACCTAAGCAGCCTGCAGCCGCTCTGCCCGGCCTGCGACCCGGCCTTGCCTGCGCAGGCGCTGGCCGGTGTCGAAGTCCGCCGCTGGGCGGACGCTGCGACGGTCGACTGGTCCGGTGCAGGAAAAGCCGCCGACGTCGTTATCGAAGCCTTTGCCTGCGAGCTGCCGCCCGCCTACCTCGCCGGCATGGCGCTGCGACCGGTGCGCCCGGTCTGGCTCAATCTCGAATACCTGAGCGCCGAAGCCTGGGTCGATTCCTGCCATGGCATGGCTTCGCCGCATCCATCGCTGCCGCTGACCAAATATTTCGTTTTTCCCGGTTTTTCGCCGTCGACCGCCGGCTTGCCGCGCGAAGCCGGGCTGCCGGCGGCGCCGCTCGCACCGCTGCCGGCAATCCTGGAAATCAGCCTGTTCTGCTACGCGACGGCGCCGGTCGCCAGCCTGCTCGACGCCTTCGCCGCCGCGCCCCGACCGCTGCGCTGCCTGGTGCCGCCCGGCCAGCCGCTGGCCACCGTGCGTGCCTGCCTGAGCGGCGACGGGCCGTGGCAACTCGGTCTGGCGCGCGTCGAGCCGATCCCTTTCCTCGCCCAGGACGACTACGACGCGCTGCTGCGCCGTTGCGCGATCAACTTCGTGCGCGGCGAGGATTCCTTCGTCCGCGCCCAATGGGCCGGCCGCCCCTTCGTCTGGCAGATCTACCGGCAGGACGGCGACGCCCACCTGGGTAAGCTCGACGCCTTCGTCGACCGCTACTGCGCCGACCTCGCCGAGCCGGCGGCTCGCGCGCTGCGCCAGCTATTCCTGGCCTGGAACACAGGGGCCGATTGCACCGCCGCCTGGGCCGATTTTCTCGGCCATTACGACGCAATCGCCCACCACGCTGCGAGCTGGAACGCGGCCTTGCGCACGCAGCCCGATCTGGCGACGAATCTCGTCAAATTCTGCGCCGCGCAGGTATAATCTCGCGTTTTATTTTTCCGCTTTGGGATATCCCACATGAAGACCGCTCAGGAACTCCGCTCTGGCAACGTGATCATGGTCGGCAGCGACCCGCTCGTCGTCCAGAAGACCGAATACAACAAGTCCGGCCGCAACGCCGCCGTCGTCAAGATGAAGCTGAAGAACCTGCTTTCCGGCAACCCGTCGGAAGCGGTCTACAAGGCTGACGACAAGTTCGAAGTCGTCGTCCTCGACAAGAAGGAAGTCACCTACTCCTACTTCGCCGATCCGATGTACGTCTTCATGGACGCCGAATACAACCAGTTCGAAGTCGAAGCCGAGAACATGGTCGACGCGCTCAAGTACCTCGACGACGGCATGCCCTGCGAAGTCGTTTTCTACGACGGCAAGGCAATCTCGGTCGAACTGCCGACCATGCTCGTGCGCGAAGTCGAATACACCGAGCCGGCCGTCAAGGGCGATACCTCGGGCAAGGTCATGAAGCCGGCCCGCATCAAGCCGACCGGTTTTGAACTGCCGGTGCCGGCCTTCGTCGAAATCGGCGACAAGATCGAAATCGATACGCGTACCGACGAATACCGCAGCCGTACCAAGTAATTCCGGAAACTGCCGGATCGTGCAAGGGCAGCTTCGGCTGCCCTTGGCTTTTCCGGGCTGTCGCCAAAGCGACACGCTTTTCTGCCAGAATTCCTGTACAACCCAACTGAAACGCGGACCCCACCATGAGCTATAAAGTCTTTGTCGACGGCCAGGAAGGCACCACCGGCCTGCAGATCAACGAATACCTCGCGCAGCGCGCCGATATCGAAATCCTCAAGATCGACGCCGACAAGCGCAAGGATCTCGCCGAGCGCAAGCGCCTGATCAACGCCTCCGACATCACCTTCCTCTGCCTGCCCGACGCGGCGGCCAAGGAATCGGCCAGCCTGGTGGACAACCCGAACACCTGCATCATCGATGCCTCGACCGCGCACCGCGTCAATCCGGACTGGGTCTTCGGCCTGCCCGAGCTGTGTCCGGAGCAGCGGGCGAAAATCCGCGCCAGCAAGCGCATCGCCAACCCCGGCTGCCACGCCAGCGCCTTCATTCTGGCGCTGCGCCCGCTGGTCGCTGCCGGGCTGCTGCCGGTTGCCACCCAGATTGCCGCCAATTCAATCACCGGTTACTCGGGTGGCGGCAAGTCGATGATCGCTGACTACGAAGCCGCTGCCGCCAGCACCACGCAGCTGAAAGCGCCCCGTCCCTACGCGCTCGCCCTGGCGCACAAGCACCTGCCGGAAATGCAGGCCTACACCGGCCTGAGCGTGGCGCCGATCTTCCAGCCCATCGTCGGCCCGTTCTACAAGGGCCTGGCCGTCACCGCCTACCTGCAGCCGGCGCAATTCACCCGCGCCGCGACGCCGGCCGACGTCCAGAAGATCATCGCCGACTACTATGCCGGCGAGCGCTTCATCAAGGTCCTGCCGGTCGATCTTGAAGCCACCACCGACGGCGGCTTCTTCGACGTCGAAGCCTGCAACGGCAGCAACCGCGTCGACATCGCCGTCTTCGGCAACGCCGAGCGCATGCTGGTGATCGCCCGTCTCGACAACCTCGGCAAGGGCGCTTCCGGCGCCGCCGTGCAGGCGATGAACGTGCATCTCGGCGTCGAGGAAAGCGCTGGCCTGCTTTGATCGTCCTCAGCAAAGTCACCCTGCGGCGCGGCACGAAAGTGCTGCTCGACAAGACCACGGTCACCATCAATCCGGGCGAGAAGGTCGGCCTGGTCGGGCGTAACGGCGCCGGCAAGTCGACCTTGTTCGCGCTGCTCAGCGGCAAGCTGCACGAGGACGGCGGCGATTTCTCGATGCCCAGCCAGTGGCGCATGGGCCAGGTCGCCCAGGAGATGCCGGAAACCGACCAGTCGGCGACCGATTTCGTCATCGACGGCGACACGCCGCTGCTCGCCGCCCGCAACGAGGTCGCCGCCGCCGAAGCCAGCGACGACGGCATGCGCATGGCCGAGGCCTACATGGCGCTGCACGACGCCGGCGAACACGACGCCGAGGCGCGCGCCCAGGCACTGATCCTCGGTCTCGGCTTCAAGGTGTCCGAGCTCTACCAGCCGGTCAACAGTTTCTCCGGCGGCTGGCGCATGCGCCTGCAACTGGCCCGCGCGCTGATGTGCCCGTCCGACATCCTGCTGCTCGACGAACCGACCAACCACCTCGACCTCGACGCCATGGTCTGGCTGGAAGCCTGGTTGAAGCGCTACCAGGGCACGCTGGTGATGATCAGCCACGACCGCGAGTTCCTCGACGCGATCACCCAGGTCACGTTGCACATCGACAACGCCAAGCTGGTCCGCTACGGCGGTAACTACAGCAAGTTCGAGGACATGCGCGCCGAGCAGATGGCGCTGCAACAAGCGACGATGGCGCGCCAGGCGGACAAGATCGCCCACCTGCAGTCCTTCATCAACCGCTTCAAGGCCAAGGCCAGCAAGGCCAAGCAGGCGCAGAGCCGGGTCAAGGCGCTGGAGCGCATGGAAAAGATCGCGCCGGTGCTGGCCGACGCCGACTTCAGCTTCGAATTCCAGGAGCCGCAGAACCTGCCCAACCCGATGCTGTCGATGGTCGATGTCGCCATCGGCTACCCGCCGCCCGCCGACGCGCCGGCCGGCACGCCGCCGACGACCATCGTCCGCGGCATCAACCGCTCGGTGATGGCCGGCCAGCGCATCGGCATCCTCGGCGCCAACGGCCAGGGTAAATCGACGCTGGTCAAGACCATCGCCCGCGACCTCGGCGCGATCAGCGGCCAGGTCACCGAAGGCAAGGGCCTGAACATCGGCTACTTCGCGCAGCAGGAACTTGATGTCCTGCGGCCGCAGGACACGCCGCTCGAACACATGATCCGGCTGGCCAAGGAAGCGATCGCCGCCGGGCGCAGCAACGTGCCGGGCCGCGAGCAGGAACTGCGCAACTTCCTCGGCAACTTCAATTTTGGCGGCGAGATGGTCAAGCAGGCGGTCGGCACCATGAGCGGCGGCGAAAAGGCCCGCCTGGTGCTGTGCATGCTGGTCTGGCAGCGGCCCAACCTGCTGCTCCTCGACGAACCGACCAACCACCTCGACCTCAACACGCGCGAGGCGCTTTGTGTCGCACTCAACGAGTTCGAGGGCACGGTGATGCTGGTCAGCCACGACCGCGCCATGCTGCGCTCGGTCTGCGACGAGTTCTGGCTGGTCTCGCGCGGCGGCGTTGGGCCGTTTGACGGCGACCTCGACGACTACCAGCGCTACCTGCTCGACGAAGCCAAGCGCGCCCGCGAGGAAGCCTCGGCACTGCTCAAGGCGGCCTGAGGCCGGCGATGGCGACGACAGCGTTCACCGCCCTCGCCTGCCCGCTCGACGGCGCGCCGCTGGCGCCGGTCGACGGCGGCTGGACCTGCCCGGCCGGCCACCGCTACGACCAGGCCGCGCAAGGCTACGTCAACCTGCTGCCGGTACAGCACAAGCGCTCGCGTGATCCCGGCGACAGCAAGGAAATGGTCGCCGCCCGCCGCCGCTTTCTCGAAGCCGGCCATTACCGGCCGATCGCCGAACTGGCAGCGCGCGCTGCCTTGGCCGACCTGCCGGCCGACGCCGCCTGCCTCGACGCCGGCTGCGGCGAAGGCTACTACCTGCGCCAGCTCGCCGCGCAGGCCGACGCAACAGGCCAGACCCCGGCCCTGCTCGGTCTCGACATCTCGAAATGGGCTGTCCAGGCGGCAGCCAAGGCGCAGCGTGGCACCGCAACCTGGGTGGTCGGCAGCAACGCCCGCCTGCCGGTGCTGCCGGCAACACTCGACCGCGTGCTCTGTCTGTTCGGCTTCCCGGTCTATCCGGAGTTCGCCCGCGTGCTCAAGCCGGGCGGCCAATTAATCCTGATCGACGCCGGCCCCGACCACCTGCGCGAACTGCGCGAGATCATCTACCCGACGCTGAAGGCGCCGCGCAACGGCGAGCTGCCAGTGCCTGAGGGTTTTGTCGCCGGCTCCGGCGAAAGCCTGCGTCATTCATTGACGCTGGACGGCACAGCCATCATCGCCGACCTGCTGGCGATGACCCCCCACCTCTACCGGGCGACGCCCGAAGGCCGTGCCCGTGCCGCCGTGCTGGAAACGCTGAAGCTGACGGTCGATGTGCGGTTGAGCCGATTTTTGCGGAACTGAGAGCATGAAAACCATAGGCCTGATCGGCGGCATGAGTTGGGAATCGACGCTGCCCTATTACCGCCTGATCAACGAGCACGTTCGCGACCGCCTGGGTGGGCTGCATTCGGCGAAGTTGGTGCTGTACAGCGTCGACTTCGCCGAGATCGAGCAACTGCAGCAGACCGGCGACTGGATCACGGCCGGTACCCATCTGGCGGATGCCGCTCGCGCCCTGGCGGCGGCCGGTGCCGAGGCGCTGGTGTTGTGCACCAAGGGGTCGCCTCAGAAAACGGAAAAAATCGTACGTTAAGCCGGTTGTAGCGACCGTAGCGGCCTGAACTTGCCCGCGCCGATCTTGGCGCTGCTGCGCCAGAGGTAATCGCCCGTCAGGTTGATGTGCTCCCAGCCGAGCGGCGAGAGGTACTGCAACAGGGCGTCATCGACAGTCTGGCCGTGACCACGCAAGGCGTTTGAGGCCCGTTCCAGATAGACTGTGTTCCACAGCACGATGGCGGCCGTCACCAGGTT
>NZ_JAYREB010000017.1:0-2518 GCF_041909095.1 Azonexus sp.
ATTTCCTTCGTGGGGTCGTCTCAGAAAACGGAAAATAAAGCACGCTAAGCCGGTTGCAGCGGCCGTAGCGGCCTGAACTTGCCCGCGCCGATCTTGGCGCTGCTGCGCCAGAGGTAATCGCCGGTCAGGTTGATGTGCTCCCAGCCGAGCGGCGACAGGTACTGCAACAGGCCGTCATCGACGGCTTGACCGTGGCCACGCAAGGCGTTCGCGGCCCGCTCCAGATAGACCGTGTTCCATAGCACGATGGCCGCCGTCACCAGGTTGAGGCCGCTGGCCCGGTAGCGCTGCTGCTCGAAGCTGCGGTCGCGGATTTCCCCCAGGCGGTTGAAGAACACGGCGCGGGCCAGCGCGTTGCGCGCCTCGCCTTTGTTCAGCCCGGCATGCACGCGGCGGCGCAGCTCGACGCTTTGCAGCCAGTCCAGGATGAACAGTGTGCGCTCGATGCGTCCCAGCTCACGCAGGGCGACGGCCAGGCCGTTCTGGCGCGGGTAGCTGCCAAGCTTCCTGAGCATCAGCGAGGCCGTCGCCGTGCCCTGCTTGATCGAGGTGGCCATCCGCAGGATTTCATCCCAATGGGCGCGGACGTGCTTGATGTTGAGCGTGCCGCCGATCATCGGTTTCAACGCCTCGTAGGTGGCATCGCCCTTCGGGATGTAGAGCTTGGTGTCGCCCAGGTCACGAATGCGCGGGGCGAAGCGGAAGCCCAGCAGGTGCATCAACGCGAAGACGTGGTCCGTGAACCCTGCCGTGTCGGTGTAGTGCTCCTCGATCCGCAGGTCGGATTCGTGATACAGCAGGCCGTCGAGCACGTAGGTCGAGTCGCGCACGCCGACGTTCACGACCTTGGTGTGGAACGGCGCGTACTGGTCGGAGATATGGGTGTAGAACGTCCGCCCTGGGCTGCTGCCGTATTTCGGATTGATGTGGCCGGTGCTCTCGGCCTTGCTGCCGGTGCGGAAGTTCTGGCCGTCCGACGATGACGTGGTGCCGTCGCCCCAATGCTCGGCGAAGGGATGTCGGAACTGCGCGTTGACCAGCTCGGCCAGTGCCGCCCCGTAGGTTTCGTCGCGGATGTGCCAGGCTTGCAGCCAGGCCAGCTTGGCGTAGGTCGTGCCGGGGCACGATTCCGCCATCTTGGTCAGGCCCAGGTTGATCGCGTCGGCGAGGATCGTGGTCAGCAACAGGTTTTTGTCCTTGGCCAGGTCGCCTGACTTCAGGTGGGCGAAGTGCCGGGTGAAGCCCGTCCATTCGTCTACCTCCAGCAGCAATTCGGTGATCTTGACGTGCGGTAGGATCATCGCCGTCTGGTCGATCAGGGCCTGTGCGGTATCGGGCACCGCCGCATCGAGCGGCGTGATCTTCAGGCCCGACTCCGTGATGATGGCGTCCGGCAGCTCGTTGGCCAGCGCCATGCGGTTGACGGTGGCGAGCTGCGTTTCCAGCAGCGTCAGCCGGTCATGCAGGTACTGGTCGCAATCGGTGGCCACGGCCAGCGGCAATTCGCTGGCCTGCTTGAGGCTGGCGAATTTCGCGGGCGGCACCAGGTAGTCCTCGAAGTCCTTGAACTGGCGCGAGCCTTGCACCCAGATGTCGCCGGAGCGCAGCGCGTTCTTCAGCTCCGACAGCGCGCACAGTTCGTAGTAGCGCCGGTCGATGCCGGTGTCGGTCATCACCAGCTTCTGCCAGCGCGGCTTGATGAACTCGGTCGGCGCGTCGGTGGGCACCTTGCGGGCGTTGTCGCTGTTCATGCTGCGCAGCACCTCGATGGCGTCGAGTACGTCCTTGGCGGCGGGCGCGGCCCGCAACTTGAGCACGTCGAGAAATTCCGGCGCGTAGCGGCGCAGCGTGGCGTAGCTCTCGCCGATGCGGTGCAGGAAATCGAAGTCCTCGGGTTGCGCGAGCCGCTGCGCTTCGGTGACGCTCTCGGCGAAAGCATCCCAGGACATGACGGCCTCGATGGCGGCGAACGGATCGCGGCCCGCTTGCTTGGCCTCGATCAGCGCCTGGCCGATGCGCCCGAACAGCCGCACCTTGGCATTGATCGCCTTGCCGGATGCCTGGAACTGCTGCTGATGCTTGTTCTTGGCGGCATTGAACAGCTTGCCCAGGATGCGGTCATGCAGGTCGATGATTTCGTCGGTGACGGTGGCCATGCCCTCGATGGCGAGCGCCACCAGGGTCGCGTAACGCCGCTGCGGCTCGAACTTCGCCAGGTCGGCGGGCGTCATCTGGCCGCCCTCGCGGGCGATCTTGAGCAGCCGGTTCTGGTGAACCAGCCGCTCGATGCCGGAGGGCAGGTCGAGCGCCTGCCACGCCTTGAGGCGTTCGATGTGTTCCAGCATGTGCCGCGAGTTCGGTTTGACCGGGGATTGCCGCAGCCAGGCCAGCCACGTCGTCTTGCCGTTGTCGCGGCGCTTGAGCAGATCGTCGAGGCGACGGCGATGCACGTCCGTCAGCGGCTCAGCCAAGGCGTCGTAGAGACGCCGGTTGGCGCGGGTAATCGCTTCGGCGCTCG